>JAEUTA010000002.1 GCA_016788205.1 Flavobacteriales bacterium
CGGGTGTGGGGTGAATTGGCAAATCCACAGGGCTCTTGGGTTTGTAGGTTCGCCTTGGCCCGGCCTTCTGTGGGGTGGCCCCGGGGGGCCCACCCCAACTCTCACCGCCAGTAATGATCGGCCGAACTTCGGGACAGCCTACACCCCCAGTATCACCCCGCGCAACCGCTCTTGGTTCTGATCGCCCCAGGAACCCAGGTCCGCGATCACGGGCACCAAGGTCTTTCCGAACTCGGTGAGGCTGTACTCCACTTTCGGTGGAACGACCGGGTAGATCACCTTGGTGACCAGCGCATGTTCCTCCAGCTCTTTCAGTTGAACGTTCAACACGCGTCGTGACGCATCGGGGATCTCGCGTTGCAGCTAGCTGGGGCGTTGGTGCCCTTGGTGGATGAACCACAACAGCCGGATCTTCCATTTACCGAAGAGCACCTCCGCGCAGGTATATCGTTCACGCTGCTGCGCTAACTTCAACGTCCCATGCCGTTCGCGACCGGTCCGTGGCATACGCCACCGCAACTGCCGGATGATCCGGAAGAGCTGTGCCTGGTGCTGCTCTTCCGCATGGGCGGGCACCACAGCTATGCGGCCATGCGCCATGGCAACGGCTGGTATTACCAGGATGGCCGGGCGCTGGAGCCGGTGTACTGGGTCTCGCGTTGGGCCTACATCACCAGCAGCGTGGAGCGGATGAGCGAACTACCGCCCGTGGCCGTGCTGCCGGTGGAAAGCCGCTTGTTCGCCCCCGATGCCTTGAGCGAAGCCGAGCGGCTGCGCTTGCTGTTGGCCTATGTGGAAGAGCTGAAAAGCGAGGTACAGTACCTGAGCGCTGCGTTGGAGGATGTGCGACAAGGGCCCAGCGCGAAGCAATGGGCGGGAAAGCTGCGCGCTTTGGAGCATGAGCGGGATGCGCAGGTGGCTGCCCAACGCGCGAAGGTGGTGGCCCTGCAAAAGGAGGTGCAGGAATTGACACGTCAGTTGGCCACGGCAGACAAAGCGAAGACGAAGGCCGCGCAAAAGGCCGCGCAGGTGGAAAAGCAACTCGACGCCCAGGTGGACAAGTTGAAGCTGGAAGTGGAGCGTTCGCAGCGCCTGGTGAAAGCACCCCCTTCCAAAGCGGACCAGCACAGCAAACTGGTGGCCAGCACGCTGAAGGTGCGCGAGCAGGAACGACGCATCGCCGACCTGGAACACCGCCTGCGCGCTGTGCTGAAGCAACTGGAACAGGTGCACACGCCGCAGTAGCGTGTGCGTTCTTTCCAAGGTCTAGTGTGGCGTACCACGACCCGAAGTCGTTCGGATCTGCGCCTCGTCCCTCTACACGCGTGAAGCGATCGGAACCGCACGACGCTGAAGCATGCCCGGCGCAGCACCACGGGTGCATCATGTGTCCTCCGCTCCCTATACTTGAACACGCTGCGCAAGTGCTACTATCCGATGTAAACCCGCTCACCGGCTGCCTCTACCGCGCACGCGGGCATCGGCCCAGTGGTCAGGCCCCACCTGGTTCTTGTGGAGGCGCGCTTCCTCCACGCTGTGTGGCCCGTAGCGGCCTTTGACCTCGTACATGATCTTGCGCGTGGAACAGCGGTAGAACCGGCGCAGCACTTCGGCTTTCACCAAGCCGTTCACCCATACGGTATCGCCCACCTCGAAGCGGGCCATCTTCCGGAGTTGTTCGAGGTCCATGGATCGACGGCCAATTCGTCAAAGGCCGTTGGCATAAGCTAGGGACAATTTTGGGCTCGGCCGGCGTGATCCAAGCGAAGGCGGGCGTCATCCCCGCGAAGGCGAGCGTCATCCCCGCGAAGGCGGGGATGCGCGGCGTCCGTATCGGGCTGAACTGAACCTTGATACGGATGAGCAGAACCTTGATGCCGGTGAGCGGAACCTGGATGCACATCGCCCGCGTCGGTATCCGGACCAGTTGAACCTTGATCCAGACGAGCGGCGTCCCGATCCGGATCCGCGGCATCCGTATCCAAATGAGCAGGACCCTGTTGCGGATGGAGCGCGTCCGGATACGGATCCGCGGAATCTGTATTCAGATGAGCTGAACCTTGATCCAGATGAGGCGCCTCTCCATGCAGCTTACCGGCGTCCGTATCCGGATGCGCTGAACCTTGATCCACATCCGTCGGATCCCGATCAAGAATTCCGGGGTCCGTATCAAGGCGGCAGCACGGCGACGAATTCCGGCGCAGATGGTCCCCAAGTCAGTGCTGCTCTGGAACCCTTGTCAGGCAAGGCTTTGCGCGTGGGTACTGTGGTTTGCCACAGCACCGCACCCCTGTGGGTGGCCGCAGGTATGGGGAACAAGCGGCGGCCCGCTGCGATACACAGGTCGTGTCCGGAATTCCCCGGCACATAACACACGAAGAAGATGACTATCTTCCACGTACTCAAGTTGGGTCTCACAGACCTCACCTCCAAGGCCTTGGTGGAAAAAGGCCGTAACAATGTGGACATGCTCACGGGCAATGCAGCGTTCACCATGCCGGCAGGCTTCCTGGCCCGCATCACCACAGCGTGTGATACGCTGGAACAAGCCAACGAAGAGGTGCTTTTCTTCGGCGGCATCGTGAACCACCAGGCCAAGCGGGCCGCGGAGAGCGTGGTGCGCGACCTGCTGCGCGAGCTGGGCGGGTTGGTGCAGCAGCAGAGCGAAGGCGATGAGGCGAAGATCCTCAGCGCGGGCTTCGAGGTGCGCCGCCGCGGCACGCCGGTGGAGAAGCTGGGCCTGGTGAATAACCTGCGCCCGCTGCTCACGGCCTTCGCCGGTGAGGTGCCCTTGCGCTGGAACGTGGTGGCCTACGCCGTGCAGTACATGGTGATGCAGAACACCGAGGACCCCGAGAAGGAGAGCGCGTGGCAGGTGGTGGCGTACACGAGCAAGACGGCGTTCACGGCCACGGGGCTGGAGAGCGGCAAGAATTGCTGGTTCCGCATCCAGGCCCAAGGGCGCAAAGGGCTGCAAAGCCCCATAAGCCAGGTGGTGAAGGCGCGCGTGGCCTAAGCCCTCCCCGCCCTGGCGGGGAGCACGACACACCGGCAGGAGCACCCCTGCCTACCGCTGAGAGGCCCCCTTGCCCAAGGGGGCCTTTCGCATGTGCACCCCGCCCGCGCCGGTGGTGCACCACCAACACCGATGCACGGCCAAGCGCACCGCCAGCGGTTGATAACCGCGTGCGGTGCGCATACCGTTGGGCGCTGTGGGTGAGTTACTTGGTAGTACACGCCCGGTGCACCCCGGAGGATGCACAGGGCCGAAGCACCATGGCCGCGGAACCCGTAACCCTTGCCCTGCTCTACGAGGATGAGCTGCTGTGCACGGCGCTGGCGCGGATACTGGGGGCCATGCCGGGCTACCGGCTGCTGCAGCACGTTGGCGATACGCGCGCGCTGAAACGGGCCGCCGCCGTGGGCCAGCACCCCCGGGTGTACCTGCTGGGCCTGGCCACGGCCATGGCGGACGACCGTGCGCTGCTGTACTGGTGCAGGCTGCACCTGCCCGATACCTACCTGGTGCTGCTGGGCCAGCACCCCGAACCGGCGGACCTGCTGGCAGCGATACCCGCCGGGGCCAACGCCTTCGTGTGCACGCGCGATGGCGAGGCCACGCTGGGCCGGGTGCTGGACTGCGTGGTGGACGGTGGGCAGCACTGGCCCACGCGCACCTGGGACCAACTGCGCACGGCGCTGTGCCACCGCAGCGCGCCGCCAGGCAACAGCACCAGCACGCTAACGGGGCGCCAGCGCGAGCTGCTGCGCTGGAAGGCCGATGGGGCGGGCTATACCAACAAGGACATCGCCGAGCGCATGCACATCAGCGAAAGTGCGGTGGAGAAACTGTGCAAGACCATTTGCGCCGCACACGACCTGAAGGGGCGCGCCGCCCTGGTGGTGTTCGCCGCGCAGCAGGGCGGGTGATGGTGCAGCGGCGGCTTAGAACGCCCAAGCCCACGTCAAGCGCACGGCCCGGGTCTCCAGGTAGTCCGTGCTCACGCTATGGAAACCATCCCCGGTAACGGTGCGGCCCATGCGCATGGTGTTCAGCAAGTCGGTCGCGTTCACGGTGAGCTCGCTCCTGGTCTTGGCAACTTTCCAGTTCACACCCGCATCCACGGACCAACGCTCGGCGGTGCTGCCCTGGGGCACGATGTCGCGCGCCAACCAGATGCCGGTGAGTTGCACGGAGAGGTCCCTGGGTAGCAGAAGGCGGGCATTCACCTTCACGTTGCCGCTGGTGAGCTGTTGGCGTTGCGCGCTGTAGGGTGTAGGGCGCGGATAGGCGCTCACGGTGCTGAAGGCATCCACCGTGTTGTGGTAAATGTTCGCGTTCAACCCCAGCTTCAAGTTCTTGACCACTTCGCGTTCCAACACCAGTTCCACGCCGCTATTGGTACCCTGTCCGGCGTTCTGTGCAAGGGAGTAGAGTTGTGTGCCCGCTGTATCCGCCGTTATGATGCGGGTGAGGATGTCCGATGTGATGCGATGGTAAGCCGCCACATAGACATAGCCTTTGGTGATGTCGTGTTTGTAGCCCAACTCGCCGCGCCACGTGAACTGCGGACGCAGTCCCGGATTCCCGATGCGCAACAGGCCAGGGTCATCGTACTTCGGGAAGATCCGCAGATCACCTTCATCGGGACGGTCCACGCGGCGGGAGAGGTTCACGGAGATGCGAGAAGTCTCGTTCAGCTTATAGGCGAAGCGCGCATTGGGGAAGGGTTGCAGGTAGTCGTACCCATCGCTGCTGTACGTGTTGTGGCCCGGAGCCACGTTGTACTTCAGGTCCACGTATTCCACCCGAAGACCGGCCTCCAGTTCGTAGCGCTCGCGTTCGTACACGTAGTTGCCGTACACGGCGGGGATCAACTCATCGTAGGTCGCACCACCTGCTGCGCCAAGGTCCAGCGGACTTTGTGCCGATGCGGCGAAGGTGATGCGCGTGGGGATGTGGCGCCAGCGGAACTTCACCCCCGTCTCGAAGCGGCCGTGTGCGAGCGGGCGCACGTAGTCGAGTTTGGCGTCGGCCACGTGTTCATCCGCGAGCAAGGCGGTGTTGTTGTAGCCGGGTCCTGCCGGCGTGGCATCGTTGATGTCGTACACCTCGTCCTCCCGGTGGAAGGTGTAGTTGAGCCCGGCTTCCACCCGTTCACCGGGACGCTTGGTGCGGTGCGTCCAACTGCTGGCGAACTGGCCGGAGGTGTTCACCTCATCCTCATGGAACTGCCAGAGGCGTTGGCGTTCGGTGAGCGTACCATCGAAGTAGACCACGTCGCCATGGTCGATGTGCGCTTCGCGGTTGTAGAGGAGCGAGAAACGCAGGTCATTGCGTTCGTTGGGGTGCAGGTCCAGGCCGGTCTTCACCGTGTACATGGTCTGGTCGCGGTTCTCCAGGTACTGCTGGCGAAGGACATCGCCGTTGTCGTAGGTGCGCGCGAAGTGTTCGTCCCGGTTGAGCACGCGCTGGGAAAGCAGGTCCGCCTGCAGGTAGAGGTCGGTCTTGCCCTTGTTCCAGTTGAGGCCCAGCGAGGAGCCCAGCTTCGGTGTGTTGCCGTACTGCGGGCGCACCGTGGGCAGGTCCGCCTGCTTGATGCCCAAGGCCCCGGCACCCACGAGCATGGAGGCCTTACCGTGCAGTCCTTCGCGCTTGTCCTTCTTATAGATGATGTTGATGATGCCCGCCATGCCATTCGCATCCTGCTTCGCCGAAGGGTCGTTGATGACCTCGATACGTTCGATGGCCGACGCCGGTATGTTGTCCAATCCGCTTTGGTCGCCGAAGCCGGTGAGCGCGGTCTGTTGACCATCCACAAGGACAGCCACCTTGTCGCTGCCGCGCAGCTGGAGTTTCCCACTGCGCTGGTCAACGGTAACTCCGGGCAGGTTGCGCAATGCCTGCAATACGGAGCCGCCGCTCTGGCTCAGTTGGTCCTCCATGCGGAAGACCTTCTTGTCCATCTGGTCCCCGACCTGCGCTGTGCGCGACACCACTTCGAACGTGCCGAGCTCTTGTACGCTGGGCTGCATGAGGAGGCTGCCGAGATCGAGGTTGGCGCTAAGCGATCCGATATGGACGGGACGCCGCAAGGCGCTGTACCCCACTCCGCTGGCGTGGAGCACGTACGTCCCGGGCTTGATGTGGGCGATGGACCAGCGACCATCATCGCCGCTGAAGGTGCCCACGCCCGCTGTGCTGTCCGTGGCCGGTCGCAGCACCAGGTTGATGAACGGCAGGGGCTGCTGCGATACGGCATCGACCAATGAGCCGGAGAGCATGACGGTGGTCTCCTGAGCCCGGACAGTGCCCAGGCAGCAGACGAAGAGCATGGCGGTGATGGACTTCAACATGCCGCGAAGCAGGCACGTGATCCGGAAGAGAATCCGAAGAACGTCAGCCGCGCAGCGTTACGCGGAACACATGCAGTGGCGCCTCGAACGCATAGTTCAAGGTGCATCCCTGGCGTTCGCATACGCGCTGTGCGATGGCAAGCCCGAGCCCAAGACCTTTGCCCGAACCGGCGAAGCGCTTGAAGAGGTGCGCAGGATCGAGACCCGCTTCCGCGCCGGTGTTCGCGATGGCGAAGGAGGATGGGGTGATGCGGACATCGATACGCCCACCGGGTACGTTGTGTCTAATGGCATTGCCTACCAGGTTCACCAGCAGGATCTCCGCCATGGCGGGATCCAGTCGCCAGGTCATGTCCGGTACACGTTCCACGGAAACCGACAGGCCCAACTCACGGATGCGATCGTCCGCCTGCTCCAGCGCAATGCGCACGATCGCGTAGGGATCGCTGGTGCCGCTGCGCGGTGCCGTACCGTTCTCCAGCCGCGCGAGCAACAACAACCCTTCATGCGAGCGGTGCATGCGGCCGAGCACGGTGCTCGCTTCTTCCAACAGGGTGGCCTGTTCCTGCGTCAGGTCCTTGGATTGGAACAGGCGTTCCAACTTGCCTTGCAGCAGCGCGATGGGCGTGCGCAGTTCGTGCGCAGCGTTCTCCGTGAAGCGGCGTTGTTCCACGTACATGGCCATGTTGCGCGCGGTCAACTGCTCCATCTCACGTTCCAATTCATCGAACTCGTTGACGCCCGTAGCTGCGGCGCGGAAAGGTTCGGCATCATCCACCTGGAAGCGTTTCAAGCGCGCGAGCATGCTGTGGAACGGCGCCCAGATGCGTTGGGCGCTCATGCGGTCCAGCAGCAACACACCGCCGAAGAGGAGCAGTAAGGTGATCGTTGCGATGAGCGCGATGCCCGTGATCAATTCCTCCGTCTCTTCGATCACGCGACTAACGGTGATGGCATAGGTCCTGCCGTTCACGTGGATGGTACTGGTGTAGGTGCGGAAAGGCTCGTCATGGCCATGGAACGCGTCCGGCCGCGTCACTGTCGCGTAGTGGTCGGGCATGGACCGTTCACCTTGCGCCAACTGAACGCCGATATCCAAGGCGTTCAAGCGTACCACCGCGCTGTCCAACTCCACATCGGACAAGCGACGCGCGTTCAAGCCGTGCTCCAACTTCTCCTTCTGCACGGTAAGGTCCTCATCGATATCCGCCAGCCATTGGCGCTCCAGCACCAGGTAGTAGGCGGGCACGCTCAACACCATCACCACGGCGGCGTAGATCCAGAACGGACGGCGCGTGCGGTGCAGCAGTTTCATGTGGTGGAGAACCGATAGCCTACTCCATAAACGGTATGGATGCGGTCCACGTAGCCGACATCGGCCAGCTTGCGTTTCAGGTTGTTCACGTGCGCGTACACCAGCTCCTGTGCGCGATCGTGATCGGCATCCTCGGCGAGGTGTTCGGCGATCACCGCACGGGGAAGCACGCGGTCCTTGCTGGCGGTCAACAGCCGCAGCAACTGGAATTCCGTTGGCGTGAGGGCGAGTTGGATGCCGTTCACTTTCGCGGTGTGCGCCGGCAGGTCCATCTCCAGTTCATCGAAGTACAACAGGTCCTGTCCGTTGAAGAGCGCGCGCCGCACCGTGGCCTGCACGCGCACCGCCAGTTCCGCCAGGTGGAAGGGTTTCACGATGTAGTCGTCCGCACCGATGCGCAAGCCCTCGATCCGGTCGTCCAACGCATCCTTGGCGGACACGATGACCACGCCGTCCTTGCGTCCCTGCTTCTTCAACTCGCGCAGCACGCTGAGGCCGTTGCCATCGGGCAGGTTCAGGTCCAGGATCACACAATCGAACTCCTTGTCCAGCACAAGGTCCAACGCGTCCCGCACCGTGGCGGCGATGTGGCAGCGCGTATCGGGCCCTTCCAGATACGCGCGGATGTCGTCGGCCAGGGACCGCTCGTCCTCGACGATGAGCAGGTTCATGCAGCAAAGGTCCGCACTAGTCTTTATCCTTGGCGGCGTCCTCCACCACTGCACCTTCGGCCGTGATCATCACCTCCACTTTACCCTGGGCGGTCTTCAGTTCCACTTCATACAGGTCCGCCGTTGGTGTGGACACGCGTTCGGCATGCTTCACCGTGGCACCGGGATGCCGGGTCTCCAAGGTCGCGCGAATGGCGTCGGTCAGGTCCGCCTCCGTGATCCTCTGCTCGGTCTCCTTCCAGGTACCGTCCAGCATGAAGTTGGCGCTTTGCTTCAGGCCATCCGAAACGAATTCCGCTTCCAATACACCGCCCTCCTCTTCTTCCCACTTCACCCCTTGTGCATGCGGGAAGCGTTCAGCAAAAGCGGAAAGCACAGCGGGCGGTGGCGTGGTCTCCTTTGCACCGGCGAAACCACAGGCGCTGGAGAGCAATAGACAACAGGCGATCAGGTTCTTCGAGTTGTTCATGGCAGGTCGTGTTTTGGATGCTGTATGATGCGCGGCATGCGCTTCGCCAACAAGGTTCCGATGCGATCCGGAAGGAAATCGGAAGGCGCAGGAATTACGACCGCTGGACTTTTGGGGCCATGGAAAGGTCCATCGTATTCGCCATCATCGCCATGCTTTTCGCGGGTGTCACTGCTGTGCTGGCCAAGGCGGGCATGCGCAACGTACCCAGCGACACGGCCCTGCTCGTGCGCACCAGCCTCATCTTCCTGCTGGTGTGGGCGAATGCGATCGCCTTCCGCCATGTGGGCGCGTTGGGGCGGCTCACCAGGAGCGATATGCTCTTCCTCGCGCTGTCCGGCATCACCACGTTCTTCTCCTGGCTCTTCTACTACCGCGCCATGCAGGAAGGGAATGTCTCCGTAGTGTCCATCATCGACAAGGGGAGCGTGGTGGTAACGCTGGTACTGTGCGTGCTGGTCCTGAAAGAACCGCTGACCCTGCGCCTCGCAACAGGCTGTGCTCTTGTCCTTGCCGGACTGATCGTGTTGATCTGGAAATGACGGTCCGGTCAGGTAGTGCTTTCAACCATTGGCCGTACGATACCGGGTGATGCGGTCCCTTTCCATAACCGGCTACCTTTCCCCCATGTCCCACCTACGCTCCCTCCTGCTCCTCGCCCTGCTGGCACCGCTGGCCACCCTGGCGCAATGCACCACGTGCAAGTCCTTCACCGAGGCGGCGAAAGCGCCGGAGGGCGTGGTGTCCATCCAGATCAACCCGCACGTTACGGGCGAGATCCTGACGGAAATACCCGCGGACCTGGCGCAGTACACGCACCTGAAGGAGCTGTACCTCACCGACCATGGCCTGGCCGAAGTGCCCGCCTCCATCGGCAGCCTTGCCGCGTTGCAAAGCCTAAGCCTGGCGGGCAACAGCCTGCAGGTGCTGCCCGAGGGGATCTTCCAGCTGAAGCAACTGAAGGAGTTGATCTTGAACGACAACGCATTCTCCGCGGCGTACAAGAAGGAACTGACGAAGCGCGTGAAGAAAGAGCTGCCCGGGGTGGTGCTGCTGTTGGATTGAACCGTGATGACACCGACGCGTGACGCGTCATCCCGAGCGAATTCGCCCGCCTTGTCCGCCAGGACCATCCTCCCGAGAACGACACTGGCCGCTGCGCTGCTGTTGAGCACCGCGCCGGTGTTCGCCCAAGGTTCAGAGAACGCCATCGGTGCGGCCGTGGTCTTCGGCGCGCTGGTGTGCGCTGCGGTCGTGGCGGGTTTCGTCATCAGTGTGCTTTACGTGTTCAAACGCCGCAGGTGGCAACGTGCGGTGGTGCTGGTCTTCGGTGCGGCGCTGTTGGTGGTGGGGCAATGCATCGGCATACAGCCCGGCAGCTCCGGTGACATGGACTTCCTGCGCCTGCTGCTGAGCGGGGCCGGCGTGCTGTTGTTGTTGCTTGGCACGGTGTTGCGTGCGCGGCCCCAGGCGCCCGTGTCTTCCGCCGAACGCTGATGCCTCCACCGCTTCTCGAACGATATCATGCACCGCGCACCGAACGAACGGCGCGCGGTGGTCTGTTCAGCTGCGCTGCACCGCATCGTTGCGTTCCAGCGCGCACCGTTCTCTGGCTAACGCTGCTGCTGTACTGCGCTTCCTTCACGCTGGTCCGCGCACAGGAGCAGCCGGTGGATACGGCGACCTGTACGGTCCCCACCGTGCGCATAGGCCTCCCTGTGGGTGCGAAACCCATGCAACGCATCCAGTACACGGACCTGAACGTGCAGTTGGATGTGGACAGCGCTTACCAACGTTTCCTTCCGCTGGACATCTTCTCCGATACCAGCGGTCGGGTGGATGTGTCCATCACCAAGGCGTACGCGATCTTCCGTACGCAGCGCTACACCCTGGAGCTGTGGATGAACGAGCAGGGCGCTGTGCGCCGGTTAGCCGTGGGCGATGCGTTGACGTGCACCCTGCGCGATGAGGCGTTCGACAGCTTGGGGAACGTGGAGGTCTCCTTCCAATGCGACTACAGCACACCGAACGACTGCCTCTACGTGGAGTACCGCGACGGCAAGCCGCACCGCTTCACCGAATGCAGGCCGCTCGTTTTCCGGGAAGCGACTTCAACAAGGCCGATCGTGATGAAGGAATATGCGGTGGAGGTGATGCGGAAGGGGACCTTCGATGGACATGGCATGAAACGCTACTCTGCTGAGTGATGCTATGATCACGCGGATCGAGTTGAGCGCTCTGTTCCGCTCAGGACGCCGCGCTCTACACCATCGCCCTGCGCACCATCCCCCATACCACCCGATCGATCGGCAGGCTCAGCACGCCGTCGTTCGCTTCATCGATCCGCAGCCAGCGGAACACCTCCTGATCACCCGCGCCGGTGATGCCTGCGAAGGGCACCTGCACCACGGGGATGGCGGAAGCATCGGCCACCTTGAACGTGTAGTACACGCTCACCACCTGCATGGGCGTGCTGTGGAAGGCGCTCTGCTGGAAGAAATCGGTGGTGTAGAAATGCACCGGCTCGATGGCCTCCACACCGATCTCTTCGCGGATCTCGCGGACGAGACAATCCTTCAGCCCCTCCCCGAACTCCAGCCCGCCACCCGGGAACTTGGTGATGCGCTGGCCCTTGATCAGTTCATCGGAAACGAGGATCTGACCGTTGTGGATGAGCAGACCGTAGACGCGGAGGGTGAAGGCCATGGGAATGGAGGAAGGAGGAAATGGAGCAATGGACGAGTGGAGCAATGTAGAACTGAAGGAATGGAGCACCGCTGGAACAGAGCATGGGGAAAGGGTGCACTTGGACGTGGCGGGAAACATGGAACGCTGATGAAACTGGATCCGTCGCCGATCGCACAGACCGACGCGGAGCATTCATCCGCGTCTAAACCTCCTTCTTCCCCCGCAACATCTCCCGCTTCCCTGGTGGCCCCGGCAGACGTTCAACGGTGAACCCGGCAGCTTGCATGGTGCGGCGCACTTCGCCTTTTGCACAGTACGTGACCAGCACGCCACCCGGCCGCAGTGCCGTGTACATGCGCCGGAACACGTCCGACGTCCACATGTCGGGCTGGGTGGGCGGTCCGAAGGCATCGAAGTAGATCACATCGGCCACGCCTTCCTCTTGGAATTCCTGCACGTGTTGTTGGAGGAGTTGAAAACGCAGGCCGCCGAAGGGTTCCCACGGTCCTTGGCGGAATGCGGTCATGCGTTCCATGAACGGTGCATGCAGGCCGGGCCAGGCGAGGTCCGCGCAGTGGTCCAACGCGCTGAGGTGCTGCGGGCTTACCGGGAAAGGTTCCAGCGCGGTGTAGCCCACGGTGCATTTCCCTTCGAGGCAACGGATCCACGTGAGCAGCAGGTTGAGCCCCGTGCCCAGGCCCACCTCCAGCACATCCACGTGCGGTCGGGCGAGGTGCTCCAACCCGTTCTTGATGAAGACGTGCGTGCTCTCCTGCACAGCGCCGTGTACGCTGTGGTAGGGTTCGTCCAGTGCCGTATTACGCAGGGTGAGCGAACCGTCCGCGGTGCGCAGCGGGCTTAGCTCAGAAGTGCTTCCATCCGCCATCGCGGCGAAGGTACCGGCCCACACGGTGCTGTTCAAAGCGCCCGTTGGCCCGGGTACCAAGTCACTGCTGCCGCTGTAGCTTTACAGGAGATCGCTTGGGACATGCTCCGTTCACTCCCCCCTCGCCTGTGCCGTGGTCGCTTCCATGGCCGTTACCGCGCAGACCTACAATGTGCCCAACGGTAGCATAGCGCCGGATTTCAACTTCACGGGGATCGATGGCCAGTGGTACCACCTGTACGCGATAACGGCCCAGGACAAGTACGTGATGCTGGACTTCACACAAGCCACGTGCCCACCCTGCATGGCCAGCGCGGAGGCGTTCGCCAAGCTGTACGAGCTATACGGCTGCAACGCGCACGAGCTCGTGTGCGTCGCGGTGAACGGCATTGCCGGACAGGGTGGTGCGGTCATGCACGCCTACCACGCCGCCAAGGGTGGCGGCTGGGCGGAACCACCCGCCATCGTTGAAGCTGCGGGCGGCTGGGACCTTTCCATCGCGTACGGTGTGGGCTCCGCACCCACGTTCTACCTCATCGGTCCGGACAACCGCATGATCAACAACGGCATCTGGCCTGTGGTGGGGTTAGAGAGTTTCGCGGCCGCGTTCCCCGCAGGCCACAAGATGGACGTGCACCCCTGCTCTTCCGCCGTCGGTGTGCCGGAACAGGAGCAGCCCACCGTTTGCCTCTTCCCCAACCCTGCCGAAGAGCGCATCACCCTGTGCCACGGCAACGCACGCAGCTACCGCATCCTCGATGTACAAGGCAGGCTCTGTGCGCAGGGCGCGTTAGTGGCCGGGAGCGCGGTCGTCAGTGGCTTGCACCCCGGTGTACACATCGTGGAGTTCGATGGCCGATGGCGTTCACGGTTCGTGAAGATCTGACCCGTTCCCACCTGGCGTAGCAGGTGCACCTGCTACGGCACCACCACGCGCCGCACCCAAGGGCGGCCGTCCGCACCACGGCCTACCAGCACATACACACCCGGTGCCAAGTGCCCAACGGGTATTGCCGTGTTGCTGGCGTTCGCCACCTGCTCCAGCACCGTGCGCCCATGGGCATCGCGCAGGTGCAGAACGCCCAGGTTTCCATTTGCCGTGGACACCTGGATGTCCTCTCCCGTTTTGAATACGCGAATGCCTGGCCGCGCAGCCACCGATGCCGGCACGTTCAACGCCAGCCCTGCGAACTGGAGATCGTCCAGGGTCAGTTGGGTACCCACACCCATGATGGCGGCATCACTGGAACTGATGATGATGATGGCCGAATCGGGTTCGAAGTCGTTCTCGTACTGGATGGGGATGGAGAAGTCGGTCCACGCGGCCGCCTCGCTGTCCCAGGCCAGGTAGCCCGCGCCCAGGTATTGGCGTATGCCAGTGTCCGGATCGCGGCGGGACATGTTCACCGTGATGATGCCCGCGTCGCCCACTTCCCCGGCATGGAACCGAAGCTTGCCGGTCAATGCCGCGGAGCGCGTGGTCCATGCGAACCCTTCGCCGTTGAAGGTGCCCGACACGGCAGCGGCGGCCACCGGCGAACCGAAGATGGCGCGGGTGGTGAGGCGCATGGCATAGGCGCCGGAGTATCCCTCCACACGTTCGTTCATGGGTTCGCCCGGCTGGGCGATGGCGTTCAAGGTGGCCCAACCGGATGGCGCCAGGAAAGCACCATCCTGCTCCCACGCTTCGAAGCCGTTGTTGGGGATCTGGGCCATGACCGCAGCTGAGCAGACACCGAAGAAGCAGGACGTGATGGAGCGAAGGGACATGTGATGGATCGTTGCGGGCAAAGTGATGGGGCGCCGTCCAACACCGCTGCACCCGCTTGAGCAAGGGTGCGCGAGGGACGGAAGTGCCGCCCCGCGAACGAGGAACGGTTAAGGAACGCTCGTCGTGCGCATCCGCGATCACACGCCCCTGTTGAAAGCTCGTGCCCGAACACCGGGACGCCCCCTGCGCACCCCGTTAGTTTTGCCGCGCACCACAGACACCACGCATGGCCAAGAAGAGCAAAGCACCCGGCAAAGGCAAGAAGGAGAACAAGTCCATCCTCACCGATGCGTCCATGACCTTCATGGAGCGTTACCTCAACAACGCATCGCCCACCGGCTTCGAGAGCGCGGGGCAGAAACTGTGGCTGGACTATGTGAAGCCCTACGTGGATACCTATATGGTGGACCCCTACGGCACCGCGGTAGGCATCATCAACCCCGAGGCGAAATACAAGGTGGTGATCGAAGCGCATGCCGACGAGATCAGCTGGTTCGTCCACTACATCACCAAGGAAGGCTTCATCTACGTGCGGCGCAACGGCGGCAGCGACCACATCATCGCGCCCAGCAAACGCGTGAACATCCACACGGACAACGGCATCGTGAAAGCGGTGTTCGGTTGGCCCGCCATCCACGTGCGCAACGGCAAAACGGAGGTGACCCCTTCGTTGGACAACATTTTCCTGGATTGCGGCTGCAACAGCAAGGAACAGGTGGAGAAGCTGGGGGTACATGTGGGCTGTGTGATCACCTTCGAGGACGAGTTCATGATCCTGAACCAGCGCAACTTCTGCGGCCGCGCGCTGGACAACCGCATGGGGGGCTTCATGATCGCCGAAGTGGCGCGCCTGCTGAAAGAGAACAAGGTAAAACTGCCTTTCGGCCTGTACGTCACGAACAGCGTGCAGGAAGAAGTAGGGCTGCGCGGCGCGGAGATGATCGTGGAGCGCATCCGGCCGGACATCGCCATTTGCACCGATGTGACGCACGACACGCAGACGCCGATGATGAACAAGATCCAGAACGGCGACATCGCCTGCGGTGCTGGTCCCGTGTTGTGCTACGGCCCGGCGGTGCACAACAACCTGCTGAAGCACATCGTGAAGACCGCGCAGGACGAGAAGCTCCCCTTCCAGCGTATCGCCGCCAGCCGCGCTACGGGTACCGATACCGATGCCTTTGCGTACGGCGCCGCCGGTGTTCCAAGCGCGTTGATCAGCCTGCCCCTGCGCTACATGCACACCACGGTGGAGACCGTTCACCGCACCGATGTGGAGAACGTCATCCGCCTGATCTACGCCTCGGTGAAAGGCCTGAAGGCCGGTGCCGACATGCGCTACTTCAAGTAGGTACCGCACATGAAGTGGGAACTGGACGACACCACGTCCGACGGGATCCAGTTCTTGTTGGTGGGCACCGGTAGCCTGCTGCTGTTGCGCCTGCTCTACGCCGGTGTGCTCATGCTGATGGGCGTGCCTGATGGTGATGAGCTGGGTGCGGCCATCGCGGAGTTCCGCAGCGGCTATTGGATCAGCGACACGGATGTGTTGGTGAGCACTTCGAGCAGCATCGGTACGCGCTTGGCACTGGCGGTCTCATCCAGCCTCATCATGGCCTTGCTGTTGGCGGGGGCGGTCTACCAACTTGCCTTATTGGCGGGCAAAGAGACCATCAGGCCGTGGTCGACCGTATTGCGCATCGCGCTGGTCGCAACACTTGCATGGTCCCTGTTCGCGGCCTTGTTGCTACCGCCGTGTACCGCTACGCTGAATGAACGTGGCCTCACCGTCACCCAACGCCCGGCCCTCTTCGGTGTGCTAAGCTTGCCGTGGACCGCGCGAACGGTGACCACACCATGGTCGGCCGTTGAAGCCATTGAAGTCTCTTCTTCCGAAGAAGGCCACACCGTGCAAGCCGCGACCAAGGATGGAACGGTGAATCTGTATACGGGCGAGCAGGCCCATGCCGAGCGGTTGGCGCGCGGGATCAGGGAGCGATACCTGGTTCGGTAAAGCAGATTGTTGCGACGATCGTTCGATCTCGACAGGACTGCGGATCACCAATCCGCAGAAGCAGAGGCTAAGGATCGCAGATACGCGGGAGCAAAGGAATTGAACATGCCCCCTTAGCTAACACTGCAGATATGCCGTGACGCACAGCACACAGCCGATCATTGAAGCAATGACATAGGTGACCAATGCAAACCTCAACCGTGACTTTCCCGTCTCTCGAAAGCGTCCACGCCACTGCTCCTGTCGAACGGGCTGTTCATATTGTCTATCCAACCAAAACGATAAGACAAGAAGTGGGACACCGAGTGTTATGAAAAGCACAGTTTGAAATGGCCAGCTATTCAGGTCGATCTCATACCCCCACAATCGCTCCAAGACCAGTTTTGACGCGAGTGAAACCATGCACAATCCGAGAAGCATCAAAGGGATTGCTATCGGGCCGGAACAAGATGCCTTCCTTGACCCAGAATCGCGCATCCAGAAATAGAACCAGCACCAACTCTCGACAAGTCTCCTCATCTGCTCAGTGTTGGGTCAATACTGATCTCCAGAAGCTCCAGAAATCCGTGGTATACTCAACCATCCGAGACCAAGATACCGCACTCCTCCGCGCCCACCCTCGCTCTCCCCTAATTTGCTCCCATGCGTGTGCAGTTCATCAAAGCGGCGGACACCTATCCGCTCCGGCTGAAGGTGCTGCGTCCCGGTGGCATCGAGGATGATGTGCACTTCGCCAACGACCGCTTGGAAGGCGCCTTCCACCTCGGTGTAAGCATCGGCGAGCATCGCATCGCTGTAGGATCCTTCTACCCCGAGCCGCACCCGGAGATCAGCGGCTGGAAACAATACCGCCTGCGTGGCATGGCCACCCATCCCGACTTCCAAGGACAAGGTTCCGGAGGCCGTTTGCTGCGGTTCGCTTTCGAGCATCTGAAGGCCCAACACGCCGATGTGCTCTGGTGCAACGCACGCATCAAGGCCGTTCCCTTCTACGAACGTGAAGGCCTGCGCATCCACGGCGATGCCTTCGAGATACCGGGCATCGGCACGCACTACGTGATGTACCGCCGGTCCGGTGCAGGCCGGTAGCTTCGCGCCGTGCCGCTCACCACCAAGGAACGTTGGACGCTCTGCGCGCTGGTCGCGCTGAACGTGCTGCTGAAGTGCTCCTGGCTGGGCGTGAACGAGCTGGCGCACGACGAGCCCTTCACGGTGTACTGGTCGCAACGGCCCATGGCCGAATTGTGGTCCCTGTTCGCCACGGAGAACAACCCGCCGTTGTATTTCCTGGTCATCAAAGCGTGGAGCGCGTTCACGCCGTTCGAGGTGGCCTGGCTGCGGGTGCCATCCGCGCTCTGCAGTGCCCTCACGGTGTGGCCCTTATTCCTGCTCACGCGCAAGCTGGCGGATACGCGTGCTGCGGTGGTCGCTTGCCTCCTCTTCTCCTTCTCCAACTACCACTTCGGCTTTGCGCACGAGGTACGTGCGTATGCGTTGTTCGCGCTGTTGAGCACCGCGTGCATGACCGTACTGGTAAGCGCTTCGGACGAACGGAACACGGCCTGGCTCGCGCTGCTCAACGTACTGTTGGTGTACACCCACTTCTTCGGCTGGCTGCTTCTCGGCGTGCAGCTGTTGGTGGTCCACCTGCCGGAATTCCGGTCGCACCGGCGCCGCTATTTCACCGCCGTGGGCGCGGCCGCGGTGGCCTACGTACCGTACGCGTTCATCTTCGCCCGGCGGCTGGGGCAGAGCGTAACGCAGGGCACCTGGCTGAGCGCACCGACGCCCGAGGAGCTCTACAACATGGTCTGGCGTTGGAGCAATGCGCCCGTGCTCGCGGTGGTCTTCCTGCTGGTCATCGTCACCGCGAGCGCCAAGGACCGGCTGCGCCATGTGGGCCTTCGGATCGGCTTGCTCTGGGCCTTCGTCCCCCTGCTGGGCATGTTCCTGGTATCGTACAGCGTGCCCATGTTCCTGGACCGGTACCTCGTTTACGCCGCACCGGGTTTCGCGGTGCTCGTGGCGTCGGCGGTGAGCCTGTTGGTGCCGAAGGGAAGAGCGACTACCGCAGTGATGCTGACCCCTGCCCTTGGCATGCTGCTCACCTTCGTTCCGTGGAAAGAAGGGCGCTACGAGCCATCACGCGTCGTAGCGCAAGCGAACACTTGGTGTCCCAACGGGTGCACACACCATGTCTGGCCAAGCTGGTACCAACTCACCTATCGCAGCGCACTGCGGCTGGATGAATTGAAGGAGGACCAGAGCCCTTACTTGTCGTACGACATGAACAGGATGGCCAAGCTCACGCACGATACCCTGCGGCCCACCATCGTGGTGGATGGCAGCGGCTTCGGGAAGGCGGCGCAACAGTCTTGGTACGGCCTCCTGCGGCGCACCTACCCCAACGTGGATTCGGTGGAGACCGACCACAAGGTTTGGGTGTACCGTTTCCGTAAGTAGGCGGCCCTCCTGTTCATCCAGCCCTCCAACCGTTCGTGGATCATGGCGGTGCCGATCGGGACGGGATCCGACCTTTGCCACCCGATACCGAAACCTTGATGACCCACTTGACCAAACGCACGACCGGACTCGCCGCCATGGTGGCCGGTACCTTCCTGCTCGCCTCTTGGGGCGGGGAGCACACGCCGAAGAACGACCAGGCCGCCACACCACCGGCCGTGATCGACATGAAGGAGTTCTTCAAGAACCCCGAGAAGTCGGGCTTCAGCATGAGCCGCAACGGTGAATACATCGGTTACCGCGCGCCGTGGAAGAACCGCATGAACATCTTCGTGCAGAAGGTGGGCAGCACCGAAGTGACCCAGGTGACCATGGACACCATCCGCGACGTGGGTGGTTTCTTCTGGAAAGGGGACCGCATCCTCTACAGCCGCGACATCAACGGCGACGAGAACTTCATCGTCTTCAGCGCCAGCCTGGACGGCAAGGACGTGAAGGCCCTGACGCCCGAGAAAGGCGTGGTAGCCGGTGTGCTGGACGACCTGGATCAGGTGCCCGGCATGGAACAGAGCGTACTGGTGCAGATGAACGACCGAGACGCACGCGTGTTCGATCCGTACTTGATCAACATCGTAACCGGCGAGCGCAAGGCGATGTACGACAACAGCAAGGACAACTACGAAAGCTGGATCACCGACCACAACGGTGTCATCCGCATGGCCACGAAGACGGATGGAGTGAACACCACCATCTTCTACCGCGCGGACGAGAAGACGCCCTTCACGCCTTACATGACCACCGGGTTCAAGGATAGCTGGAGCCCCGAGATGTTCACCTTCGACAACAAGAACCTGTACGTGAACCACAACCTGAACGGCCGCGATAAGACGGCCATCGTGGAGTGGGACCTGGAAGGCAAGAAAGAGATCAAGGTGATCGCTGAGAACGCGGACTACGACATGGGTGGCCTCAGCTACAGCCGCAAGCGCAAAGTGCTGACCATGGCCACCTGGACCGGTGCCAAGAGCGAGCGCCTGTTCCTGGACAAGGAGACCGAGGCCCGCTACGCCAAGCTGGCACCCAAGTTCGAAGGCCTGGAATACTGGTTCTACGGCGCGGACGACTCCGAGACCAAATTCCTGGTGTGGGCCGGTAACGACCGCGACCCCGGCACCTACTACACCTACGACACCACCACCGACGAGCTGAAGGAACTGGCCAAGCCCCGTCCGTGGATCGACGCCACGCAAATGGCCGCGATGGAACCCGTGAGCTACACCAGCCGCGACGGCCTCACCATCCACGGCTACCTAACCCTCCCGGTGGGCCGCGAAGCGAAAGACCTGCCCCTGGTGGTGAACCCGCACGGTGGTCCCTGGGCGCGCGACGAGTGGGGCTTCAACCCCGAAGTGCAATTGTTGGCCAACCGTGGATATGCCGTGTTGCAGATGAACTTCCGTGGAAGCACCGGCTACGGCCGCAAATTCTGGGAAGCCAGCTTCAAGCAGTGGGGCAAGACCATGCAGAACGACATCACCGACGGTGTGGATTGGCTGGTGAAAAGCGGCAAGGTGGACCCCAAGCGCGTGGCCATCTACGGCGCCAGCTACGGTGGTTATGCCACCCTCGCGGGCATCACCTACACCCCCGACCTGTACGCGGCAGCGGTGGACTATGTGGGCGTGAGCGACCTGTTCACCTTCCAGCGCAGCATTCCTCCCTACTGGGCGCCCTTCAAAGCCATGATGTTCGAGATGGTGGGCGACCCCGCGAAGGACAGCCTGCTGCTGGATGAAGCCAGCCCTGCCCGCCATGCGGACAAGATCAAGACGCCGCTCTTCATCGCACAGGGTGCCAACGACCCGCGCGTGGTGAAAGCCGAGAGCGACCAGATGGTGGAGGCCCTGAAGAAGCAGGGTGTGGAAGTGGAGTACATGGTGAAGGACAACGAAGGCCACGGCTTCCACAACGAGGAGAACCGCTTCGATTTCTACGGCGCCATGGAGAAATTCCTGGACCAGCATATCGGCAGCGGGTACAAGCCTGCGGAAGCGAAGAAATAGGCGATGGTGCCTTGGTGAAGGTGACCCTTCGCGAACGGCGGTCCTCCGGGACCGCCGTTCCTTTTTCGGCCTTGCCGGTCGATCCCGCAGCCCGGGCACCACGCAGGCACCGCGAGCGGAGGTTTCCGCGTCATTCCCAAGCGGATACCGGATGACATTCCAAGTACGGCGGCCAGGTGTGAACGCCCGCGCGGAAGCTTCCGATAACTTTCCCGTGCTATCCCCTTGACCAGCATGCTACGCTCGACCGTCCTCCTCAGCACCCTTCTGGCCCTGGCCGTGCGCACCGTGAACGCCCAGGTGGTGATCAACGAAGTGAGCGCCTCCAATTACGCCGACCAGGCCAGCAGCTTCGGTGACTACGACGACTGGATCGAGCTGTACAACACCAGCGGCGCGGCGGTGGACCTGAGCGGTTGGTACCTGAGCGATAGCCAGAACAACAACACCAAGTGGGCCTTCCCCGCTGGCGCTTCCATCGCCGCCAACGGGTTCCTGGTGATCTACTGCGACGGACGCAACACCACCGTTGGCGCCGAGCACCACACCAACTTCAAGCTGAACCAGACCCAGGAGGAGTGGACCGTGCTGAGCGACCCGAGCGCGGCCATCGTGAGCGACTACGAGCTCATAACCCGCACCCAGGCGGACCACAGCCGTGGCTTGAGCGTGGACGGGAGCGGTTCATGGGCCTTGTTCCTGAACCCCACCCCCGGTGCCAGCAACACGGGTGCTGTGGCCGAATACGCTGCGAAACCTGTGCTGAACACCCCGTCTGGCGTACAGGGCGGGCCCTTCTCGCTCACCATCACCGTTCCTTCGCCCGGGCTCACCGTGCGCTACACGGTGGACGGTAGCCTGCCCACGGCGGCCTCTACGGTCTACGCAGGCCCCATCGCCATCAACAACACCACCGTAGTGCGCGCGCGGGCCTTCAGCGCGGACCCCAACGTGCCACCCAGCGCAACGGAGACCAACACCTACTTCATCGGCACCGCACACAGCGTGGCCATCCTCTCCATCGCCGGCGACGAGCTGCCCACGCTGTTGAACGGCACGCAGATAGAACCCGTGGGCAGCATGGAATACTTCGGGCCTGACGGGCAGTTGCGCGACGAGGCCACCGGAGATTTCAACGAACACGGCAACGACTCCTGGGCGTACGACCAGCGTGGCTTCGATTACGTGACACGCGACCAGTTCGGCGACAACGATGCGCTGCACTACCCCATCTTCCGCACCAAGGAGCGCGACGAATACCAACGGTTGATCATCAAAGCCGCGGCCAGCGACAACTATCCCTTCGAGACCGGTGGTGCGCACATCCGCGACGCTTTCGTACAGGCCCTCTCCCAGGTGAACGACCTGCGCGTGGACGAACGCAGCTACGAGCCTTGCGTGGTGTACCTGAACGGTGATTACTGGGGCGTGTACGAGATCCGCGAGAAGGTGGACGATGCCGACTTCACCGACGAGTACTACGACCAACCGGAGGACCAGCTTTACTTCCTGAAGACCTGGGGCGGCACGTGGGAGGAATACGGTGGCCCACCAGCGCAGGCCGATTGGGACGGTCTGGTGAACTACATCCTGACCAACGACATGAGCGACGCTACGGCGTGGGCCTATGTGGACGGTGAGCTGAACTGGAAAAGCCTGGTGGATTACGTGGTGCTGAACAGCCAGGTGGTATGTGCCGATTGGTTGAACTGGAACACGGCGTGGTGGCGCGGTTTGAACCCCGCGGGCGATGGGCGGCGCTGGCGCTACGCGCTGTGGGATATGGACGCCACCTTCGGGCACTACACCAACTTCACCAACATCCCGGACCAGACGGCAGCGGCCGACCCGTGCAACCCGGAATTCCTGCCCGATCCGGGTGGACAGGGCCACATCCCCATCCTGGAGAAGCTGCTCGCCGAGAACGAGACATTCAGCAACTACTACATCAACCGGTACATCGACCTGAACAACACCACCTTCTCGTGCGACTACATGATCGGCTTCCTCGACAGCCTGGTGGCGATGATCGAACCGGAAATGCCCGGGCACATCGCACGCTGGGGCGGTAGCATGGACGAGTGGCAGGGCAACGTGCAGAACATCCGCGACTTCATCACCGACCGTTGTGTACTGATCACCACCGGGCTGCAGGATTGCTACGATGTGACCGGGCCGTTCGATGTGGTCTTCAACGTGGACCCACCATTGAGCGGGCAGATGGTGATCAACTCGCTACAGCCGGCGCAATACCCCTTCAGTGGCCAATACTACGGCGGCATCAACACCAACCTGGCCCCCATCCCTGCCGCTGGTTTCGCCTTCAGCCACTGGGAGGTATTCAGCAACAACCAGATCGTACCCACACTGACGGACTCGCTGGTGACGGTGGACATCCTGGAAGCGGACAGCATCGTTGCCCACTTCGCACCGCCCACCCGTTACGATGTGGTGCTGGACGTGGAGCCGCGCATCGAAGGCACCTCCATTTTCTTCGATGGCACCACCTACACCTCCTTCCCCGCAGTGGCTTCCGTGGCCATGGAAACAGAGGTGCTCTTCTACGTGAACCTGCCCACGTATTACGACTTCAAGTACTGGACCATCGAGAACAACGCGTTCACCCCGGGAGACAGTTCGCTCATCATCCTCAACACCCTCATCCTGGGGCCGGATACGATCGTGGCCCACTTGAAGCCACAGGAGTATGCCTACTACCTACCGAACTCCTTCAGCCCGAACCAGGATGGCCTCAACGACACGTTCATCCCCATCCAGAACGTGGTGGACCTGGACACCTACGACATGCAGATCTTCGACCGCTGGGGCGAGAACATCTACAGCAGTCAGGATCCCACCAAGGGCTGGGACGGCACCTATGGCGGTTCCAACGCGCCCATGGGAGTATACGCGTACAAGGTTTATGCGATGGACGCGATCAAAGGGGACATCTACGAGCTGCGTGGGCATGTGACCTTGGTGCGGTAGCGTGGACCGACGCCAGTAGCGATGGCGTCATGGTAGTGTCAGGAGTGTTCAACATTTCGGAAACAATGTTGAACAAAATGAGAACAGGGCTGTTCTGCTCCCAAACTCTTCAACCTGCTACCCATGCTACGAAAAAAGACCCTCCCTCTTTTCTTACTGAGCGCCAGCTGTTTGTTCGGCACCCTGGCAGCGGCACAGACCGCCCGCGTGCAAGTGATCCACAACTGTGCTGATGCCGCAGCGGCCACTGTGGACGTGTATGTGAACGGTTCCCTGGCGATCGATGACTTCGCCTTCCGCACGGCGACGGAATTCCTTGACCTGCCGGCCGGGGTGGACCTGGAAGTAGGCATAGCCCCCGGCACGAGCACGGGCGCCGGTGACGCCATAGCCACCTTCAACTACAACCTGGCCGATGGCGGCAGCTACATCCTAGTGGCCAACGGTATCGTGAGCGCCACGGGCTACAGCCCCGCCCCTGCGTTCGACCTGGACGTGTTCGCAGCCGCACAGGAAGAAGCGGACCTCCCCTTCAACACCGATGTGCTGGTGATGCACGGCAGCACGGACGCTCCGGTAGTGGATGTGGCGGAGACCAGTGTGCCCGCCGGTACCGTCGTCGACGACCTAGCTTACGGTGAATTCGCCGGTTATCTTCCATTGGCCACGGCCGATTACGTGATCGAAGTGCAGACCGCCGATGGCACGCCGGTGGTGGCCTATGAAGCACCACTGGCCACCTTGGCCCTGAACGGCGCTGCGCTCACGGTATTGGCGTCCGGTTTCCTGGATCCGAGCGCCAATAGCAATGGTCCGGCCTTCGGACTTTGGGTCGCACTGCCCAGCGGCGGTGACCTCATCGCCCTTCCCGTAGTGGAACCACCCGCCACGGCGCGTGTACAGGTCATCCACAACTGTGCAGATGCGGCGGCGTCCACGGTGGACGTGTACATCAACGACGACCTGGCCATCGACGACTTCGCTTTCCGCACGGCTACACCCTTCTTGGACCTGCCGGCAGAGGCTGACCTTGCCGTGGGTATCGCTCCGGGTAACAGCACGGGTGTTGAAGATGTGATCGCCTCCTTCGACTTCAACCTGGCCGATGGCGGCAGCTACATCCTGGTAGCCAACGGCATCGTCAGTGCAACCGGCTACAGCCCGGCTCCGGCCTTCGACCTGGATGTGTTCGCCACCGCACGTGAAGCGGCCGATGCGACCGGCAATACGGATGTGCTGGTGATGCACGGCAGCACGGACGCCCCTGTCGTGGATGTGGCCGAACTGGCCGCACTGGGCGGTGCCACCATCGTGGACGACCTGGCGTACGGTGAATTCGAGGGTTACCTGGAGGTACCCACCAACGACTATGCCCTGCAAGTGCGCACGAGCGATGGTACGCCGGTGGTGACCTATTCCGCACCGCTGGCGACACTGGGGCTGGATGATGCCGCCCTCACCGTACTGGCCTCCGGCTTCCTTGCACCGGCCAACAACAGCAATGGTCCAGCCTTCGGTCTTTATGTTGCGTTGCCCGCTGGTGGTGCACTTATCCCCCTCCCGCTGATCACCAATGTGGGCATGGAAGAAGGGCTGTCGGATGTTGAGCTGAGCGCATGGCCGAATCCGGCGACCGGAGAGCTGAACGTAAGCCTCACCGCAGCACAGGGCCGGAGCATCACGGGGACGTTGGTGGACATGACAGGACGCACCGTGCTGGAGATTCCCACCACCGATCTGGTGAGCGGAGAGAACCGCCTCCGTATCGGACTTGAGACCGTGCCTGCAGGCGCCTACAACCTGCGCCTGACGGACAACGACGGCAGCACAGCGATACCGGTACAGATCGTGCGCTGAGGTCGATCCCTCGCTTGAAGAAGAAGCCCCGACGTGTTCGGGGCTTCTTGCTTTGGGGCAAGTGAACCATTCCGGTCACCATCTGTTGATTGAGCGAACGTTCGATCTTTGCGGCCACCGATCGAACAGAAGTCTACCACCACGATGAACTTGTATCCGACCAAATTCGGCATTCGCGATCTGGAGGAATTCTCCGGCGTGAAAGCGCACACCATCCGCATCTGGGAGAAGCGCTACGGCCTGCTGGCACCGGATCGCACCGGCACCAACATTCGGTACTACGGGATCGATGAACTGCGGGTGATCATGAACGTGGCGTTCCTGAACGAGCACGGCCACAAGATCTCGCGCATAGCGGCCATGTCACCCACCGAACGGGAGCGCCTCGTGCGGGACACGGCTTCGGCGAAGGACCCGGTACAGGATATGTTGAACAAGCTCAAGATCGCCATGCTGGCGTTCGATGAGGCGGATTTCGACCGGGTGACAAGCCTGTTCGAGCAGGAACATGGTTTCCGAGCCATGGTGGAGCAACTGTACGTGCCGTTGTTGGAGCGCATCGGTGTGCTGTGGCAGACCAACGCTATATGCCCCGCTCATGAGCACTTCGTCAGCAATATCATCCGTCAACGGCTGATCGCCGCCACCGGTGCCTTGCCGAGAACGGATGCTACGGACGACCGTACGTACATCTTGTACCTGCCGGAGAACGAGATACACGAACTGGGACTGCTCTATGTGAACTACCTGATGCGCGCCCGCGGGGACCGCACCATCTATCTGGGACAGAGCGTACCGGAAGATGACCTTCGGCAGGTGGCCTCCAACCGCGCAGGGGAGCTCTACTTCATCAGTGTGCTCACCACGCACCCGGTCGTTTCGGAAGTACCGGCCTTCCTGGAGAGGCTTCGTGCGTTGCTGCCGGACCGGCGCATAACGCTGCTGGTGGCCGGGGCACAGCTGGCGCGCCTTGAACCTGATAGCACACCGGCTGGAGTGCGCACCTACGGCTCGTTGAACGCCTTGTTGAGCGCGCTGCACGAACTGCACTAGCGCTAGGGCAGCACCTTGCTGGGATTGAGGATCCCGTGCGGGTCGAACAAGGTCTTGATGCCTCGCATCACTTCCAACTGTCGCGCGTTGAACGCGATGTCCATGTAGGGTCGTTGTACCAAGCCGATACCGTGCTCACCGCTGAGCGTACCGCCGAGGGAGACCGTGAGCTCGAACAGTTCACGGATGGCCTTCGGTAGGTCATCGGTCCAAGAGGCATCCGACAGGCCTTCTTTGATGATGTTGATGTGCAGGTTGCCATCGCCCGCATGGCCGTAACAGATGCTACGGAAGCCATATTCACTACCGATGGCCTTGACACCCGCGAGCAATTGCGGCAGTGCATAGCGCGGTACCACGGTATCCTCTTCCTTGTACACGGTGTGGGCCTTCACAGCCACGGCCACGTTGCGCCGCAACTTCCACAAGGCGTCCTTCTCAGCGCTCGTCTCAGCGAACAACACTTCGCCACTGCCGTGGGCTTCCATGACGCCGAGTATGGTCTCGCACTCGCGCATCAGCACATCCTCATGCTGACCGTCCACTTCGATGAGCAGGTGTGCCTGCACGTCCGGCGGTACCTGCAGCACAACACCTTCGATGTGTTGCAGGGTGAAGTCGATGGCATCGCGTTCCATGAACTCCATGGCGCTGGGGGTGATGCCCGCGCGGAACACGGCGCTTACCGCTTCGCATGCTTGTGTAGCGCTGTTGAAAGGCACCAACATCAGGCGCGACGCCTTCGGTAGCGGGAGCAGGCGAAGCACTGCTTTCGTGATGATGCCGATCGTGCCTTCGCTGCCCACCATCAGCCTGGTGAGGTCATAGCCCGTGGCGTTCTTCAGCGTGTTGGCACCGGTCCATATCACGGATCCGTCGGCGAGCACCACCTCCAGGTTGAGCACGAAATCCCTGGTCACGCCATATTTCACTGCACGCGGCCCACCGGCGTTCTCCGCAAGATTCCCTCCGATGGTACAACTCCCCTTGCTGCTGGGGTCCGGTGCATAATAGAGGCCTTTCTCCGCTACGGCATCCATCAGCACTTGCGTGATCACCCCGGGCTGAACGGTCACCTGCAGGTTGCGTTCATCGATGTGTTCGATGCTGTCCATCCTGTCCATCGCCAGGCCAACGCCACCGTGAACGCACAATGCGCCGCCGCTCAATCCAGTGCGCCCTCCGATGGGCGTGATGGGGATGTGATGAAGCGCGCACACCTTAACGATGCGCGCCACCTCATCCGTTGTGCGTGGTCGTACCACCACGTCAGGGGGATACGAGAGGTCTTCCGTTTCATCGTGACCGTATCGCCGCCGCTCATCCTCCCCTATCAACACTTCACCCTGTTGCAGCGCTGACCGAAGGGCTTCGAGCACCTGCGTATCCACCTTAGCGAACGTCATGCGACGAAAGTAGCTGGAAGGATCAGCGAACGAGCGAGACGTGTCCCACGAAGTCCTTGGCATCGCCATCGCGCTCAACGATCACTTTCCACACGTAGACATCCACGGGCGATTCAACACCCTTGCGCGTACCATCCCAGGCTTCAGAACGGTCCCGGGTGTCATAGACCGGCATACCCCAGCGATCGAAGACCATGAAGCGGTAGTTCCATCCCACGAACCCGTTCAGGATGGGACGGAAGGTATCGTTGCGCGTGTCGCTGTTGGGGGTGAAGGCGTTCGGCACGAACACGTTCGGATCGCCAGGGATGTTCAATCCCACGCACACGGTATCGGGGCAACCCAGTTCGTTCACCGCCACCAGGCAGACCACGAACCCGCCACCATCGGCCGGGAACACATGCAAGGGATGCACGATGTCCGCGAACTCGCCATCACCGAAATCCCACGTGTAGGAAACGGCGCCCTCACTTTCGTTGCGGAACTGCAGCGCATGCGTGATGCTCTCGAGCGTATCGTACGCGAAGGCCGCTAACGGTCGTGTGAGCACGTGCACGGCGTCGGGCACCACCAGCGTGTCCGAACACCCGCCTTCTCCATGCACGATCAGTTCCACATCATACACGCCGGGATCATCGTACGCGTGCATCGGGAATGTGGTGTTCGAGGTATTGCCATCACCGAATCGCCATTCGAAACCGATACCGTTCTGCGACGTGTTGAGGAAGTCGATCGGATAGCCTTCGCATCCGGGGTCAGGCTCCGTGATGAACGACGCCGTTGGCGTGGGATACTGGATGAAGGTCGCCGTGGAAACATCATCACAACCGAACTGGTTGGTGGCCGTGAGCGTAACGGTATAGACGCCCGGTCCATCGAACAGGATGGCCGGTTGATTCAATTCGGAGGTACCACCATTGCCCAGATCCCAGGTGTAGCCGACCGCACCTTGCGAGCTGTTGATGGCTTGCACGGTGGTCTGCGGACCGCACGATCCGCTTACGGAGAGCGAGAACGCGCTCGTGGGGATCGGATGCGCCACCACCACCGCGCTGGCGGTATCGGTGCATCCGTTCAGCGAGGAGGAGACGAGTTCGACGGTGTAGGTGCCCGCAACGCTGTACGTATGGAAGGGGTCGGTCAACGACGAGGTATTGTCGTCACCGAAATCCCACTGGCTGAAATCCCCGCCGATGGAGGTGTTGTCGAACGCCACGTCCAAGTCGATGCAACCGCTCAACGGGTCGAGCGTGAAAGTCGCTTGCGGTGTGGGCTGCACCACCACTTGATGTGTGATGCTGGAGGTGCAAGCCGTACCGATCATGGTCGCCGTCAACGTCACATCATAGGTACCGCTCTCTTCAAAGCTGTGTACCGGGTCGGTCAGCGACGAAGTAGTACCGTCGCCGAGATCCCAGTTCAGTCCACCTACGTTCGCCGTTCCATTGTAGAAACTGAACGGCTCGCCCACACAAGCCGTTGCGGGAGTGAACGTGAAGGCCATGTCCGGTGCAGGGTACACGGTGATGTCCGTGGTGTAACTATCGAACCCACAGCCGTAAGCGAACAGTTCGATGGTGTAGGTGCCCGGCTCCGTATATGTCCAGCTGAGGTCATGCTCTTCGCTCACGTTACCATCACCCAGATCCCAATAGAAGGTCGTATCGCCCGAGGAGAACTGCGTAAGGTCCACCGTAAGCGGCGAACACCCCTGCACGGGGTCCGTATTGAAGAAGGCATTGACCTGATTGGGTAGGATGATGATGTCGCGATACGCCGTATCCGTGCCGCAGATGTTGGTTGCGATAAGGGCTACGGTGATCGGGAGAGGATCATCGCCAGCCACGTAGCTATGCGTGACCACGGGCCCAGGATCGGTGCTGCTCTCGCCATCGCCGAAAAGCCATTCTATGGAGGAGGGCACACCGTAGCTCGCGTTGCCGAAGGGTACCTCGGCGTACGAACAGTATTCGTTCAGGTTCGGGCCGAACTCCGCCGTAGGGGGCGGTATCACCACCACGGGTACCGTTACATCATCCTGACCGCAAACGTTGGTCACGGTCAGTGCGACATCGTAAGTCACCGCCTCCTCGTTGTCGGGTGGGAAGGTGAAGGGCGCCGGATCCTCATCGGCCGATCCATCAAGCCCACCGAATTCCCAAGCGTAGGAAAGCCCCGAGCCGGTGGAGTTGTTGGTGAAGCTCAGCTCCAATGGACCACATCCCGTATCGGTGCTCAACACGACGGAAGCTACCGGCACATCCCAGACGTCCACTGCGCTGTAGGCCGTATCCCTGCAACCGGCGCCGGTCTCCACGATCAACCGGATATCGAACGTACCGGTGCCGGTGAAGATGTGTTGGGGAGAGATGATGAACGAACTGCCGCCATCACCGAAGTTCCACTCGTAGTTATTGCCTCCCGTACTTGTATTGGTGAAAGGGAACGCTACGTCGGCGCAGGCCACCGGATCGTGCGCGAAGGCCGCCACGGGAAGCGGGTTCACGGTGACCAGGGTGGTGGCGCTGTTGGTGCAACCCGTAACAACATCAGTGTAGGTGTACGTGACGGTATTACCGCCGGGCACCGCGGCCAGCGGGTCGAAGTTGCCCGCAGCATCAACACCGGTCCCGCTCCATGTGCCCCCAGCAGGTGTGGCGGAGAGGACTTGTAACCCACCATCCGGACAAGTGGCGATCTCTTCACCGGCATCCACCACGGGCAACGGGTGTACTATGACCGTTACCTGATCCTGCAACAAGCAAGTGGCCGAACCGAAAGAATAGGTCAACGTGAACGTACCGGCCGTGTTGGGGGTGAACAAGCCGGAGGTGGACACACCCGTTCCGCTCCACGTGCCTCCGACCGGAGTTCCTGTCAACTGAAGATCGCCGCTACCGATGCATACGGCGGTATCGTTGCCGGCGAAAGCCGGTTCGGTAATGGCCACCACGTTCACGGTGATCTGGTCCGAACTGGAACAACCGGCGCCATCCGCGTAGGTGTAGGTGAGCACATCGCTTCCCACACCGCCCGGTGTGATCACGCCTGCGGGCGTGACGCTCATCGTCGTCGCGCTCCAAGTGCCCCCTGCCGGCGTAGCGGTCAATTGGAATGGGATGGGTTGGTCACAGAGCTGCACATCGCTTCCGGCGTTCACCACGGGCAAGGCGTTCACTGTTGCGGTGATGGAACCGGTGGAGGTGCAGCCCGCGCCATCGCTGTACGTGTAGTTCAGCGTATGCGGCCCGTTACCAGCAACAGCGGGATCGAAGAGGTAAGGAGGTCCGCTCACACCTGCCCCGCTCCACACACCGCCGACCGGTGTTCCTCCGAGTGTCACAGCCGGGGCATCGGCGCAACGCACAAAGTCGGCAGGAAGACCCAACGTGGGTGCGGCCAACACCTCTACGTTCACCTGATCGCTCGTGGCACAGGTGCCCGTGCCGTAGTTGTAGGTGACCACCGCTGTACCCACCGTGTTCGGGGTGAACTGCCCCCCAGCTCCCGCCCCTACCCACGTGCCGCCTGCGGGTGTGGCAGGAAGCATTACCGGCGTGGTGCTCTGGCAGAAGACGGTATCGTTCCCGGCGTTGGCGATAAGCGTGAGGTCCTGCACGTTCACCGTCATCTCATCATCGTTCGTGCAGCCATTGCCGTCGGTGTGCGTGTACGTCAAGGTGATCGGCCCCAGTTGATCCGGCACAGGTGTGAACACTCCGGTCGCCGTGACGTTGGGGCCGCTCCATGTACCGGGGCTTGGGAAACCCGTCAGTTGCACACCGATGGCCTGGTCACAGACCGTCTGGTTCGCTCCTGCGTTCACATTGGTCACCGGGAACACCGTGATCGGGACGGTGGCACTTCCGGGGCATCCTCCAAGATCGCCGGAAACGGTATAAGTGGTACTGATCGCAGGGCTGGTGTTGAACAAGGGGCCCGTGCCAACGAGCGTGGACCCGATGAACCATTGGTAGTTACCGGCTCCGCTCACCGTGAACGATGCGGCCTCTCCGTTGCAGATCGCATCACTGGCCGGTGTCACCGTCAGCGTGGGTGCCGCGATCACCTGGACGGTCACCGTGGCAGGAGGGCCTTCGCACCCGTTGTTGAGGGCCACGACACTGTACGTGCCCGCATTCGTCGCCGTCACGGAAGGTATCGTCACCGATGGCAGGCTGCTCGTGAACCCGTTCGGGCCTGTCCAATGATAGGTGAGACCGGGAACGTTATTGGCCGAGAGCGACAGGATCTGGCCGGCGCAAACAGGACTGTTCGTTGAGATGACCGGCATGGCGGGCAGCGCACCCACGGAAAGCGTGGTGACATCCGTAGCCGAGCCGCACGCATTGGTAACGGTGAGCGAGATGGACGCGCTGGTAGCGGAGTTGAAGCAGATGGCCGCGGGATCCAGGACGTCCGCCGTATTGGGCGTGCCACCGGGGAAGGTCCACTCGTAGGTACCGATGGTACCGCCGCAGTCCTGCACGATGGCCCCGGGGTCCACACATTGCGTGGCGCAGATGCCGGGCAGATCGAATACATCCACTTGCGGCGGTGCGCTGGCCACCACCACCGCATTCTGCTGGAACGTGCCGCACGAATTGGTGGCTTGCAACTGGATGGAATACGTGCCGGCCTGGGTGAATTGGAACTGTGGCTCCACGCTGCTCGCGTTCGTCCCCCCGGTGTAGTTCCATGCCGGACCGCTTCCGCAGGCACCACCGGAAGTGCCCACGTTCCATGCGTAGGTGGTGCGGCAACTGTTCGGGCTGGTGCTGGTGTTGTCCACCGTGCTGGTGAATGGCGCACAGCCCTGCGCGGGAGAGAGCGTGAACGCCGGCTGCGGTGGGCCCTCCACGCAGATGCACTGCTGCACGTCATCTACACCGCACAGGTTGTTCCCCACGTTCAGCGTGATGCAGTACGTGCCCGGCTGCGTGAACTGGACGGACAGGTTGTTGGAACCGTTGGTCCATTGATTGGGCAGGTTGCTGCCGTTCAATGCACCCAGACCCGTACCGCTCCAGCCTGTGGCGGGCGTGATGGTCCACACGCGCAGGGGTTGTGAACAAGCCGCACCACCGACCCCGAGGCTGGTGTTGGTGAAGCTAACGCTACTCCCCGCACAGGCCGTGTCCGCCGACATGGTGAACGAAGCCTGGGGCGAATCGGTGATGTAGATGGGGCCTGCCGTAGCGAACGACGTGATGGGACACGGTGTGATGGCATCCACACGGAAGGTGTACGGGGCTCCCGGGCAATTGGTATTCGGGTAGTTGTAGGTGACCGTGGCCGGTGGTGGGTGTGTGAAGGTGGTACCGTTCCCATCTCCATAATCGATCACGTACTGGGTACCCGGCGAGTTACCCGGTGTGTTGTTCAACGGGAACGTGAGCGGCGTGCCGGAACAGACGAGCGTGTTGCCGGGATTGCTTGTACCTACGGACGGATTGCTGCCCAGGAACACATCGAAGGTCTCCGTATGTGCACAACCACCGCCCGGGTTCGTGACCGTGTAAGTGATGGTATGCAAGCCGATACCGTAGCTGTGGTCCTGCGTCCAGCCGCTCGCAGGAGGGACGTAAGGCGAAGGAGGCGTTCCCCAATCAACGGAAAACGTAGCACCGGCCGCTGCCGTGCTCGCATCGGCGAACTGGAACAGGTAGTTGGCCAGGCCGGTTCCGCAAAGCGCGAAGCTGGTGCCGCCCGGTGCCACGTAGAGGTCCGGGTTCGGGTCCGGGCTGGTGATGCTCGCTTGTGGTGTTGGGTTCACCGTCACCGCGATCACATCGGTGGCCGTACAGCCGTCGTCGTCCGTTACGGTGAGCGTAAGGTTCACCACCGTTGCGGCACCCAACGGCACCGGGTAGTTCAGCAGCGTATTGGCGGTATTCGTGCTGCTGAGGTAAGGCGAACCCGACCAGTTGTAGTACAGTGGTGCATTACCCGTTCCAGAGCCGCTAAGGATGAACGGAACGCCAGCACACGTGTTGGCCGTGGGCGGCCCCGCCTGTGCCGTACACTGCGCCCAGACCCGGCCACCGAGCACGCTCGAAAGAGCGGCCACAGCGATACCTGCCCACCAGCGATACGCGTTCATCATCGGTTCAAGGGAACGAAAGTACCGGGCCAGCGCGGGGGGAAAGCGGCTCCAAGCGCCCGGATACCAACGGGTTCGTTGTGAAGAAGACGAGGCCTCGGGGTGGATCGTTGCCTTGCGTTGCTTCCCGAAAGGATGCCGTTCCTCGTTGATCGAACGTTCCGGGGGCTTCGCGTGTACCACAGCAGGAGATCAGGTCGTTCATCCAACAAATCACGCACCATGTTCACCACCTTGTTGATCCTCGTGTTCCTGCTGATCACGGCGCTGCTCGCCACAAGAACAGGCTGGAACGATGTGCTCTCCCCTGCCCGTAACGAACTGGTCTTCGCCGGGCGCAATCAAGATTACGGCGCCTACAAGCTGCGGCAGGAACAGCCACGGACCATGGTCATCGCCTTGTTCGCGGGACTTGCATTCGTGGGCACCCTGGCCTTCCTCCCCACCCAGTTCAAGAACACCGTGGTGGAGGTGCCGAAAGTCCCTGAAGTGAATATTGACGACGTGATCTTCGAACTGGGCAAGAGCGACCCCGTAAAACCGAAAGACCCGGATCCGGTACGACCCGACAACAAACCCAGTGCTCCCGTGCTCGGCTCCGGCATCTTGGTGGCGAAGGACTCCGTGGCCACCACACCGAAGGACACCACGAGCACGGACCCCGGACCGAAACCCGACCCCGACCCGGGAGGCGGCGGAAAGCCGGGGCCAGGCCCGGTGGTCAGTGGTGGAAGCGGCAAAGGCACCGAGACCGGCACCAGCACCAAGGAGACCTGGGAGCTGGAAGCCCTACCCGAATACCCAGGGGGTGAGCCCGCCATGCATCGCTACCTCAGCAGAACGGTGCACTATCCGGAGATCGATGTAACCGCTGGCAACGAAGGGCGTGTCACCGTAGGGTTCATCGTGCGCGCTGATGGTAGTGTCAGCGACGTTAAAGTGCTGAAAGGCGTGAGCCCAACGATCGACGCGGAGGCTGTTCGCGTAGTGAAGGCCATGGGAAAATGGAAACCGGGCAAATTCAATAAGCGCGAAGTGGATGTGCGCTATGCCTTGCCCATCGTGTTCAAGCTCGCGAAGAACTGATCAGGCGGTCGTAGCACTCGGGGTGAAGGCGGTCCGCAGGGCCGCCTTCACTTCTTCGCCCACCTCCTTCGCCTTGCTGAAGACCATGAAGTGCGAGCCACCGTGGATGCAGCGCGCATGGTGTACATGGCCGATGGGCATCAACTTGTCGTTGTCGCCATGGATGTGGACCAGGTCCTTCACCGCTTCCGCCGGACCGTTCCAAGTGATGCACGCGTTGATCTGCGCTTTCAGCTGTTCCACGGAATGCACATTGATCAATTCGTTGAACAAGGCTATATCCTCAGGATGCTCCACCCCCATCTGCCAGCGTGCGAGCGGCATTGTCTGCTTCAGCACGGTGGGTGTCAGGATCCGTTCGGGGTGCGTGCCGCGAAGCATGCGCAATGGTCTTGGCATCTCCTGCGGCCCTTTCCAACTGCTTACGATGATCACTTTCCGTGGATGTGTGATCGCTGCCAGTTCCTGAGCCACCATGCCCCCCATGCTCACCCCGATCAGCACGTGCGGCCGCGTGGCATCCACCTGCGTCGAAAGGGTTCGCGCATAATCCGCCAACCCGCTACCCATAGGCATCGCAGGCCACTCCAGGAAATGCAGCTCGTGTTCGCCCAGCTCCAGTTTCGCGAACAACCGTCTGTCCGCGCCCAATCCGGGGATCAGGTACAGGTCCATCACTTCTTCAGCTTCACCACGTTCTTGCGATCCACACGCATGTTCAACAGTTCCACACCGAAGGCGAAGGCCATGGCTACGTAGGCATAGCCCTTGGGGATCTCGCTGTGGTGAACAGGCTCGAGGCCCTCGAAGAAGAGCATGAAGCCGACCATCACGAGGAAGGAGAGCGCGAGCATCTTCAAGGCCGGATGCTTCTCGATGAAACCACTGATGCCGCTGGCGAAGAAGAACATCACGACCATGGCGATGATCACCGCCGCGATCATGATCTCCACATGCTGGGCCAGGCCGATGGCGGTAACGATACTATCGAAGCTGAACACCGCATCGATGATGATGATCTGCGACATGAGGGCCCAGAAGCCCTGTGGCTTGCTCTTCTTGAATTCCTCGGTCGCATCGGGGCCTTCCAGTTTGTGGTGGATCTCCTTCACGGACTTGTACAGCAGGAAAAGTCCGCCGAAGAACATGATGCAGTTGCGCAGGTTGAAGCCGTAGCCCGCGATGCTGAACAGTTCATTCTCGCCATTGTGCACCAGCCAGCCGATGCCCACGAGCAACGCGCTGCGCAGGAGGATGCCCAGCACCATCCATAGACGGCGTGCCTTCAACCGTTCCTTTTCAGGGATACGGCCCAGGATGATGGAAACGAAGATCACATTATCGATCCCCAGAACGATCTCGAGGATGGCCAGGGTGATGAAACTGATGAGGCCGCCGAGGCTGAATAGTTCGTGCATGATGGTGCGAAGATGCGAGGGTGATGGTAGTGACTACGGCTACGTTCTAGGGGTTAATGCACAGGCACCTCACGCACAAAGGCCAGCGCGGCCTCCATGTGGTCATGCATCACCACATCGGTCTTCACGTAAGGCACGCGCTCACGGAAGGCGCTCACGAACGACTCCAGTTGCGCTGAGCTACGCGCCGGGCGACGGAACTCCAACGCCTGCGCAGCCGTGAACAGTTCGATGGCGAGCACACGCTCCACGTCGTTCACCACCTGCCAGGTCTTGATGGCGGCAGCGGCGCCCATGCTCACATGGTCCTCCTGGCCATTACTGCTGTCGATGGTGTCCACGCTGTTGGGCATGCAGCGTTGTTTGTTCGCGCTTACGAGCGAAGCCGCCGTGTACTGCGGGATCATGAAGCCGCTGTTGAGGCCCGGTTCCGCGACGAGGAAAGCAGGCAGGCCACGCTGACCGCCGATGAGCTTGTAGATGCGCCGTTCGCTGATGCTTCCGATCTCGGCGGTGGCGATCGCCAGGAAGTCCAATCCCAGAGCCAAAGGCTGTCCGTGGAAATTCCCCGCACTGATGATCAGGTCCTCGTCATCGAAGACCGTCGGATTGTCGGTCACCGATTCCAGTTCGCGTTCAACAACGCGTTCCACGTAAGCGATGGCATCGCGCGAAGCACCGTGCACCTGCGGGATGCAACGGAACGAGTAGGGATCCTGCACGTGCGCCTTCTTGCGTTTGAGCAGCTCACTCCCCTTCAACAGATCGCGGAAACGGCCAGCTACAACGGCTTGCCCGGGATGCGGCCGCACCGCATGGATGGACGCATGGAACGGTTCAGGACGGCCGTCGTACGCATCCAAGGAGATCGCCCCGATCACATCCGCGAGTTGCGCGAGGCGCGTGGCCTTCAGCGTGAGCAGCGATGCGTACGCGTTCATGAACTGCGTGCCGTTGAGCAACGCCAAGCCTTCTTTAGGGCCGAGTTCCAAGGACTTCCACCCGAACTTCTTCAAGGCTTGCGCACTGGGTACACGTTTGCCAGCCACCATCACTTCGCCCAAGCCCAGCAAGGGCAGCGAGAGATGCGCGAGCGGAGCCAGATCACCGGAAGCACCGAGCGAGCCGCGTTCGTAGACCACCGGCAGCACATCAGCATTGTACATATCGATGAGGCGTTGAACCGTTGCCGGTGCCACAGCACTGTGACCGAAGGCCATGTTCTGCACCTTCAGCACCAGCATGGCGCGCACGACGTCCGCCGGAACGGGATCACCGCTGCCGCACGCGTGGCTCATCACCAGATTCTTCTGCAACTGCGCCAAGTCTTTCTTCGCTATGGACTTATCGTACAACGAACCGAAGCCCGTGTTCACGCCGTAGATCGGTGCATCGCTCTTCTTCAGGCGATCCTGCAGGTACTTGTGGCTGCGGGCCACAGCGGCAACAGCCTCTTTGCTCAGGCTGAGCGGCGCGCGTGAGTTGAGGATGTGCTCCAGTTCGGCGAGTTCGAGGCCGACGGTTCCGATGGGATGACTGCTGGGCTTACTGGATGCCATGGATGAGTTCGTCTTGTTTGATCGCCTTCTGCTCGCCTGTCTTCATGTCCTTCAGCGTAACGATGCCTTGCTTCAACTCGTTCTCGCCGATGATGGCAACGTAGGCGATGCCCTTGTCATCGGCGTACTTGAACTGCTTGGCCATCTTCACGGCATCGGGATAAAGCTCGGCAGCGATGCCCGCTTCACGCACCGTGCGCAAGAGTTTCAGGCAGTGCAAGGCTTCAGTTTCACCGAAGTTGGCGAAAAGCAGTTTGGTGCTGCCACCGAGCTCCGCTGGGAATTTGTTCGTCTCCAGCAGCACATCGTAAATGCGGTCTGCGCCGAAACTGATGCCTACCCCGCTCATGTTCTTCAGGCCGAAGATGCCTGTGAGATCGTCGTAACGACCGCCGCCGCAGATGCTGCCGGGCATGCTTCCTTCCGCCGCCTTCACTTCGAAGATGGCGCCGGTGTAGTAATCGAGGCCGCGGGCGAGCGTTGGGTCGAATTCGAGTTTCGCCGACTTCATCGTACCCACCGCATTGAAGGTGAACGAAAGATCCTTCAACCCTAGTTGCGCGGTGGCGGACGATGCGAGCCACTTCTCCAGAAGCGGTCGTTGTTCATTCCAGCTACCCTTCAGCTCGAACAACGGAACGATGCCTTTGATGGCTTCATCGGAAACACCCTTCGCGCGCATCTCCTCTTCCACTTTCTCGCGACCGATCTTGTCCAGCTTGTCGATCGCGGTGACGATGTCGACCACCTTCTCCGGTTGACCGCTCACTTCAGCGATACCCGCAAGCACCTTGCGATCATTGATCTTGACGACCACTTGCAGACCGAGATCGGTAAAGACATCATCGAAGAGTTGAACCAGTTCAACCTCGCTGATCAGGCTCTTGGTCCCGATCACATCCGCATCACATTGGTAGAATTCGCGATAGCGGCCTTTTGCAGGACGATCTCCACGCCACACCGGTTGGATCTGATAGCGTTTGAATGGGAATGCAATGTCGTTCTGATGTTGAACCACGTAACGCGCAAAGGGAACGGTGAGATCATACCGAAGTGCTTTCTCAGTCAGTTCGGACGACCGGATCTCAGAGATCCAAGACTTCATATCAGCAAGTACCCCTTGTGTAAGCTCGACCGGTGCAGTTCCGTATTTCGTATCGAAACGCTCCTTTACTTCCTGCATGAAGTCCCCACTGTTGAGGATCTTGAAGATCAACCGATCGCCTTCTTCGCCGTACTTGCCGGTGAGCGTTTCCAGGTTCTCCATGGCGGGTGTTTCCAACGGCAGGAAACCGTACTTCTGGAACACCTTTTCGATCGTGCTGAAGATGTACTTGCGACGCAGCATCTCCACCGGGGAGAAGTCGCGGGTGCCTTTGGGGATGGAAGGCTTGGTGGCCATGGACGAGGGTCAAGTATCAAGTGACAAGGGTCAAGTGACAAGCCGCAAGGGCTTGAACCGGACACGGGACGAGAAGAACGGCGCGAAAGTACGGGCGGGGGCGCGGACGTCTAGGGCGCCACGATGAAAGCGGTGGACAAGCGTTCTACACCATTCCAGGCGTGGAGGTGATAGTTACCCGGAGCAAGGCGTTGAGCATCGAGTTCCCTCGGTAACTGCTGCGACCACCGTTGCAGGATACGGCCGGAGGCATCCGTCAGCAGAACCCGATCGGCCTTCCAACCGGTGGGCCAGACGATGAAGAGGCGTTCGCGCGTGGGGTTCGGGAACACGCTGATCGCGGCGGCGGCCAGCGGCTCAACCACGGGTGTGGTGATGTCCGTTCCATAACGAGCGAGGAAGAACGCCATGCCGGGGCCGGTGAGCGTGTCGGTGGCCGCGTGGTTATCGAACACCGCCGTATCGCCGAAGCTGCCCGTCACGAAGACATTGCCAAGCACATCGGTGGCCAGTCCGTTCGCTGTATCGAACACACCCAGCGTGGCCACACCGCGGGCCCAGCCGAAGCTGCCGTCCGCAACGTACATCGCGAGGTAGAGGTCGTTGGCGATGGTCATGGGCAGGATGGTCTCATCGGGTCCCGGATCGAAGTCCTGTTCCACGGAATGCGCACCGGTCACATATACGCGGCCTTGCGCATCACATGCGATATCGCACACGCCATCGAAGTGGTTGTTGTTCTGTAGGCCATGTGCCCACAGTGCATTGCCAGCCGTGTCCAGCTTGGCGAAGTAGAGGTTGCCGCCCACGCCATAGGGTTGCAGCTCGATCACGCCGGGTCCTGGGTCGGCATCGGTGACATCGCTGTAAGAGCCGGTGATATACAGGTGCTGATCATCGGCCCGGATGGCCTCGCCGATCTCACTACCCGCTCCTCCGTGACCAAGCAGCCATTTCACCTGGCCGGTGGTGTCCAGCTTACACAGGAACCCTTGGTTGTTGTTGCCCGAGGTCAGTGTTGCATCACCCACGTGCGTTGCGTTGTCGCACACACCGTACGGATAGACATGACCATTCGCATACGCGATGCTCTGTGCGCGTTGCCCGCCGGTGCCTTGGATGCCGCGCACCCAATCCAGTGCGCCATCGGGCCGGTAGCGTACGCAGAACGCATCCCATGTACCTCCTTCGTGCGCCAGCGTTACCGGTTCTTCCACCGTCCCGAAATTGATGGGACCGCTCATCTGGCCCGCTACGTGGATGTTGTCCAGTTCGTCCACGGCCACGCCATACGTTTCATCGTGGCCCGCTCCGCCGATGCGCTTGGCCCAGACGAAAGCGCCACTCGTATCGTACTTCGCCAGGAAGCCGTCGGTGCTACCGGCACTCCCGAAGAACGCCTCCCCCTCTCTCGGGTCCCAATCGAAGTAACTGTCGAAACGGCCCACCATCAATAAGTTGCCACTGTGGTCCAACGCGAGCCCCTTGGGGATCTCCGTACCCGAGCCACCGATGCAGATGTGCCAGATGTAGTTGCCGCTCGGGCCGTACTTCGCGAGGAAATGGTCGCCGTTGATGCCAGCGCTCACGTTGAGCACGGTGTCGGGTCCGGGGTCGAAGTCCGCTATGCCATTGATATTCCCGCAGACGTAGACGTTACCCTGTTCATCAGCCACCATGGCCATGCCCCTCGACGCCGTGCCCGTATGAGTGAACGCCCAATCGTAGGTCTGCGCAGATGAAGCGGTGTAGAGCGAAAGCAGAACGGCCAGTGTAAGAAAGCGCATCGGAGCTGGGATGAAAAGCAAGGACAAAGATGAGCGGCTCACCAGGAACGATCACTCGGCCAAGGCGGCGCGTACGAGGGGCATCACCTTGGTTCCGTAGAGTTCGATGCTGCTCATCATCTTCTCGTGCGATAAGGTACCAGCACTGTACTTCATGTCGAAGCGAGCGAGCTTCAGCGCTTTCGCCGTGCGCACGATCTTGTTGGCCACGGTCTGCGGCGATCCTACGCACAACGCACCGTTCGGTCCGGCCATTTGCTCGAATGCTTGCGGAGTGAGGGCGGGCCAGCCCCGCTCACGTCCGATGCGGCTGTGCATGGCCGCATAGTGTGGCCACAATTCCTCTTTGGCGAGCTGGTCCGTAGCCGCTACGTAGCCCGGAGAGTGCGCACCGATGGGCAATTGTTCCTTGCCCGACTCCTTCAGCGCATTACGGTAGTATTCGGCATACGGGATGAAACCTTGCGGATCGCCGCCAATGATGGCAAGCATGAGGGGCAAACCGTAATGCGCGGCACGGGCCACGGAAGCCGGCGTTCCACCCACACCGATCCACGTGCGCAAATGGCCGGACGCCGTTGGTGGATAGACGCGCTGATCCTTCATGGCTCCGCGCGTCTTACCGCTCCACGTGATCGATCCTTCTTTCAAGATCTCCGCGAAGAGTTCAAGCCGTTCGTTGAACAACTCCTCGTATCGGCTGAGGTCCAACCCGAACAAGGGGAACGATTCGGTGAACGAGCCGCGCCCGATGATCACCTCGGCACGTCCGTTGGAAAGGGCATCCAGCGTGGAGAAACGTTGGAAGACACGCACGGGATCATCGGAACTGAGCACCGTGACCGCACTGCCCAACCGGATGCGGGTTGTGCGCGAGGCGATGGCGGCGAGCACCACTTCGGGAGCGCTCACGGCGAAATCGTCGCGGTGGTGTTCGCCCACACCGAAGAAGTCCAGACCCACCTGATCGGCAAGCTCCGCCTCCGCTACGATGTTGCGCAGCACTTCGGCGTGGTGCAGGGGTGTGCCATCGGGCGAGGTGGTCACATCGCCAAAGGTGTCGAGGCCGAGTTCGATCGTGTTCGTTGCCATGTTGAGAGCGGGCCGAATTTACGGTCATGGCAAGGCGAGACCGACGTGCGCGGGATCAGGCGGCGCTGTGGGCCGTAACATTGGCCCATGTCGTGGAACACGCTCGCTGATCATCCCCGCCTCCTGCTCTTCGTTCCAAGCCTGCTGCTGGCCTGGGATGATGCCGCATTGACCTCCGAAGAATCCGACGCGCTCGGACAGCTCATCGGCGCGGACGGTCCGCTCACTTCGGCGGAACGACGTGCGCTGGAAGCCTTGGCTGATCCGGCAAGTCCGCCTATGATGGCCGATGTACTGCGCTGGCGTACGGCGTTGCAACGATCGGAAGCCGTGCACTTCCGTGATCTCGGGCGTTCGCTCGCACTTGCCAACGGGGCTTCCGGCGAAGACCTCGCTGCCCTGCTTCCCCTGGCCGATGCGCTGGATGAATTGCTTGGCACCCTCAGCTCCGAAGCCGTACGTCGCTTCCGGAACGAACACGCCACACGAACGGCTGCGCAGAACACCCATGCCTCGTTCTCCGTGGCTGCACTGACACGCGAACTGCACGGAGATCAGGCGGACTTGATCGAACGCGTTCTCCGCGTACTTGATCGTCCAGCGTTCCAGGTCCCTCCTGCCGTAGACCTGCATGCGCAACGCGAACAGGTGCTGCGCTGGTGCCACGAGTTGGCTGCGGAAGGGCTCGGTTCCATGGCCTATCCGCGCGAATTCGGTGGTGTGGCGGACATGGACGGTTACTTCACGGTGATGGAGACCATCAGTCTGTTCGACCATTCGCTCGCCATCAAGTTCGGCGTGCAGTTCGGGCTCTGGGGCATGAGCGTGCAGGCACTGGGGAGCAACTACCACCACCAACGCTACCTGCGCGATATCGGCACCCTCGCAGCTCCCGGTTGTTTCGCCATGACGGAGACCGGCCATGGCAGCAACGTGCAAGGCCTGCGCACCACCGCCATGTACCTGCACGACACGCGCGAATTCGAGATCCACACACCGGATGCCGACGCACAGAAGGAATACATCGGCAATGCCGCCATGCACGGTCGCTACGCCACGGTATTCGCCAAGTTGATCGTGAACGACGTTGATCACGGGATCAATGCGTTCATCGTTCCGCTGCGCGATGCGAAGGGCGATGTGCTGCCCGGCATCACCATCGGGGACTGCGGACCGAAGCATGGGCTCAACGGCGTGGACAATGGCACCATCCGGTTCGATCGTGTACGCATTCCAAAGGCTGAGATGCTCGATGCGTTCGCACAAGTGGACGATCAGGGCCGTTTCCAAAGCACCATCGAGAACCCGGACCGTCGGTTCTTCACCATGCTGGGTACCCTCGTCGGTGGTCGCATCGCTGTGCCGCGTAGTGCGCTCAGCGCGGCCAAGAGCGGGCTCGCCATCGCCATCCGCTACGGTGATCAACGCCGCCAGTTCGGCCCGAACGGTGTGGCGGAGATCCCCATCCTGAACTACCGGGCCCATCAACGCCGATTGATCCCGGCGCTCGCCACCACCTATGCCTTGCATTTCGCGCTGCGATCGATGACCACGCGGTTCCTCGCGCACGACCGGAGCGATGAGACCGAGGGCCGGCGCATCGAAGCCCAGGCAGCCGGCTTGAAGGCCGTGGCCACCTGGCATGTCTCGCAGACATTGCAGACCTGCCGCGAATGCTGTGGCGGCAAAGGCTACCTGAGCGAGAATCGCATCGAAGGGCTGCGCCGCGATGTGGACATCCACACCACCTTCGAAGGGGACAACACGGTATTGTTGCAATTGGTGGGCAAGTCTCGCCTGCAACGCTTCCGCCAGGTCTTCGGTATCGGAGGCCCCATGGCCCTGCTCCGCCTCGCATTGGACAAAGCCGGGACGGGCATCACTGAAAAGAACCCGCTGGCCGTGCGCAACATCGACGCCGACCACCTCGCCGACCCGGAGTTCCATCGCAACGCGCTGCGTTATCGGGAACACCAACTGCTGGAGAGCGCCGCGCGCCGTTTGCAGCGCTTGGTGAAGGACGGTATGGACGGTTTCCATGCCATCAATGTGGCACAGCGCCACCTGATCGCGATGGCCGAAGCATACATCGACCGCATCATCCTGGACGCCTGTCATGCAAAGCTCGCTGCGGTGAACGACCCCGAACTGCGCCGCGTGCTGGACAAGCTCATCGGCCTGCACGCACTGCATACCCTCGAACGCCATGCGGGCTGGTACCTGGAGAACGGCTACATGGAACCCGTGAAGACCAAGGCCATCCGGCGGCAGGTGGATCAATGGTGCTGGGAACTACGGCAGGAAGCGGTACCCCTCGTGCATGCGTTCGGCATACCGGATCGGCTGCTCGGTGCTGCAGTGCTTGGCTGAATCCGTCCGGGAAACCACCGGACTCCCTTCCCCGTAGAACGACCCGCTCACACTGAACGGAACATGTCACGCTACGCCCATCCCACAGACGACCGCCTCTTCCTGCCTTCCCTGCAAGCACCGGACAGTGACAACACGCCGATGCGCCAGCGTTTGGTAGAGATGGAACGACTCTTCGCGGCCGCCCAGGACGAGATCGCTCTGCTTACCAGCGAACGCGACGAAGTGGTGGCGGCGATCAAGAAATGGGCGAAAGCCGACCGGTCGGAACGCCAGGACCTGCTGGTGGAAGCCAGCACGCAGGAGCTGCGTACGGAACTGAAGCAGCTGCGCGCGGAGACCAAGCGCCTGAAACGGGAGAACACCGTTCTGACATCCCGCTTGAACGAAGACCATACCGGCCGCCAACTACGCGCCTGATCGGGTGAATGCCTCGGCACGGACCTTGCCACTACCTTGGCGCCGGTCTCAGCCGATGAACATGATCCGAACCCTCTCCCTTCTTTCCATCACCCTTGCCACCGGTGCCGCTGCACAGGACTACGACCTCGAACTGATCCGCAACGGCGGTTTCGAGAATGTGGACAAGGATGCGAACACGTACGACCAGCTGAAATTCGCCACGGGTTGGCGCGATGCCACGTTGGGCCTAGCGGACCTTTTCTCCCCGAGCGCCTCGCCCAAAACGGTGGGCATCCCGCTGAACGATTACGGTGATTGCAAGCCCTTCGAAGGGGAGTATTATGCCGGTTTCTGCGGATGGAAAGCGGATGTCCAACGCAACTATGAGGCTTACGACCAGACCGATGTGTTCAAACCCGCCTGGGGCGCCTATTCGGAGTACATCAAAGGCGAGCTGATCAAGCCGTTGCTGGAGGATTCCACGTACGAGATCACCTTTCACGTAGCGCTGGCAGGGAACAGCGATCGCTCCATCATGGGCGTTGGTGCCTTCTTCAGTGAACTGGATCTGAGCTACAACAACCGCAAGTTCATGGAAGAGGATCCGCAGGTGTACTACACGAAGATCATCGAGGAGCGCAACAAATGGGTGGAGGTGAAAGGCACCTTCGTGGCCGATGGTAAGGAGCAGTACATCATTCTGGGCGTTTTCCCCTATGTGGGCCTGGAATCGAAGAACATGATCGAGGGCGCGGACAACCGGTACGCCTACTATTACATCGACGGCATCTCGCTGAAACAGGTACCGAAGGAGAAATAGGCCGACCTTATGGAAAAAAGAAAGCCCCGTCCAACGACGGGGCTTTTCATTGTTGGGAAGCTCGGATCACTCCGCGCTCTTCTTCTCCTTCTTGGGAGCGCTCTTCTCGCCTGCCGCGGCAGCCTTGGCTTTCAGGTTGGCGATCTTCTTCGTGGCTTTGCGCTTGGCGTTCAGGCGGGCGTTCGCGTCTTGGGGCATGGGTCGTTGAATATGGCCGCGAATGTAATAAGACCGGACCAGCGCGTTGAATAACCACCGCATCCATATCCGATCGACCGACAAATGAGCCGCATGCTACTCGTCCTCCCCTGGGCCCTTGCCGTAGTGGTGATCGTGCTCACCCAGCATCTCTACATTCTGCCCTACGCCTTGTTTCTCGGGGTCATCCTGGTCGCTCTCGGCCATGTACCCCGGTACCACGACCATCCCGCGCGCCGCACCTACGACCTGCTCTTCCTCGCCTACCTGTGGGCCATCGTCGCCGTGCGCTGTCGGCCGTTCCGCTGGTCAGCGCCCGTAGAGCTGATGCTGAACATGTCGGAGCACATCGGTTTCGCGCTGGTGATCGGGCTGCTGGCCTACCTCCTGTTCCTGCTCCTGTTCCGCTGGCCGCCACGCCACGCCCTTGTCGCTGGACTTGTCTCCTTCAATGTGCTCGGCATCGGCAACGAGTTCTTCCAGGATGCCATGGGGGGCAACGTTCTTCAGGGCTTCGACAGGGACGCCTGGAAGGACATCGGGATGAACGCGCTGGGCTCGGTGCTCCTGTACGTCATCATCGTCCGCTCCCATCGTGCTCCTCAGACCCCGGTACGCACGTAGCCCTTCTCGATCTTCTTCCCGCGCACTTTCTCCATCTCCCGTCGCGCGGTGACCTCGTCCGCGAAGTCCTTCTTCAACACCTGCCCGGTCGTACCGATACGACCGTAGCGCACGGTGTATGAAGCGCCTTCCACCTTCACCTCCCAGAATTTGCTGCTGCCATCCTCCACGCACTCGTAGCGCTCGAAGCCTTCGGAGCTGGCGGGCGGGGATGCGGGCTGCTGCGGTGCGGGTGATGGCGAAGGTGCAGGCGTTGGTTCTACTTCCGCTTGAACGGGTGCAGGTGTCGGCGGTAGTTCTTCCTCCGGCTCTTCTTCCAACGTACCCGCCAATGCGCGTTCAATACGCTCCATCACCAGTTCAGGCGAAGTGAACCAATCCTTGCTGAGCACGGTGACGACCTTCCATCCGAACGCGCGCAGCAACTCCGGGCGTTGACAGTACTGTTCCAGGACATCGGTGTTGCGGTAGTGGACATCGCCGTCCACGAGAATGCCCAGACGATAGCCCTTGCCATCGACCGAACGCACCGCCAGGTCGCAGCGGAAGTAGCTGCTGCCGATCTGTTGGTCCACGGCATGGCCCGCTTTCACCAGGCGCTCGCTCAACTGTGCGCTCACCGCCGCCGTGCGCTCGCTGCGGTGCTCTTCGCGGTGCAATGAAAGCCCGTCCAGGATCGCGGCCGCTCCTTGTTGTTCGCCGCCCGACAAGCGTTCCGCGTAGTGCAGGAACTTGCGCAGGTAGTTCGCGCCTTCATTGTATTCGTTGCTGATGTCCGTGGCCACGATGGAACTGACGATGGCCATGTGCCGCTTCGCCCGCGAGAAGATCACGTTCAAGCGCTTCTCCCCGCCGCGCCGGTTGATGGGACCGAAGTTCATCAGCATGCGACCATTCGGATTCGGGCCGTAGCACACGCTCATGATGATGATGTCGCGCTCATCGCCCTGCACATTCTCCAGGTTCTTGATGAAGAGCCCGACGAACTGGTCGTCCTCCACGCGCTGGTATTCTTCCTCCAGCTTCGTCTCGAAAGCACGGTCTTCCGCAGCGATCCGTTGCAGCGCTTCTTCGATCGCGCTCTGCTGCTCCATGCTGAAGGCCACCACGCCGATGCTCCTCCCCTGCCCGATCAACTGCTGGACCAGTCGAGCGATGTAGTCGGCCTCGTGATCGTTCCGGCGATCATGGTACACGCCGTGCTTCAAGTGATGGAAGCTGATGGGGCGGTCGTTGAGCGCGGTGATGTGCGTATGCGCATCCTCCGTGCCGGTGATAGCGAGCGCTTTGCGGTCGTCGTGTGCCAGTTGCTGATCGGGAATGGTGAGCAGGCCGCGCCCGTAGAACGCGGCGTTGCTGAAGCTGATCAGGCTCTCGTGACGGCTGCGGTAGTGCCAGCCGAGCATCACGCCGGGAAGCTTGCGCACACCCTGGCTCAGCAAGCTGTCCGCATCCAAACTGATGCCGATCCGTTGCTCAATGGCGTCCTCTTCCTCGTCGCTCTCGCCACCGCTGCTGTTGAAGAAGTTCGTCGGCGGCATCTGCATCTCATCGCCCACGATGATGGTCTGGCTCGTGCGGAACAAGGCCGGCACACCCTCCTCCAAGGTGATCTGGCTCGCTTCGTCATAGACCACTACATCGAAGAGCGCCGTATCGATGGGCAGGATGTCGCTCACACTCTGTGGGCTCATCAGCCACACCGGCTTCAAACCCATCAGCACCGCACCGCTCTCCTTGCCGCTCAGCTCGCGGATGCTCTTGTAGCGCATGCTCTTGCCGAACTCGTTCTCCAACACGCGACGGCCGGCCGTCCAGGTCTTCTTCAGTTCGCGGTGCTCCGCGCTCATGCCCTGCACGCTGGTATCGGAGATGCGCACGTTCTCTCGGAAGGCCGCCCGCACCGAGGCGCGGATATGCTCCACGTTCACATCGAGGTACTGTGTCTGCAAGGCATTCAACTGCTTCACCGCGTGCAGGATGGAAAGGCCGTCCAACCGATCGAACAAGCGATCCACCCGGCACACTTCACGCAGGCTCTTGTAACCCGTGAGGTAGGCCATGGCATCCGGGCTGTGGCGCTGTTGCGTGATGAACGTCCGGAGGTTCGCGGGCAATGCGGCGATCTCGCGCAGGTAAGGCACCAGTCCGCTGAAGTTGTCCAAGGACCTGCGCGCATCGTTCAGCCAGCGTTCCACTTCCGCGATGGCCAACGTACCGATGTGCTCATTCAGTGATCTCGCGGTTTCTGCGAACCGATCGAGGTCCGTACCGAGCGCGGCGAGTTCGCCCACATCGGAAGCTTCCATCGCAAGCAGCGCATTCCACTTCGCATCGCGTTGGCGGTCGCGCAGGGCGCTCACCAACTCACGGCCCAGCGCATTGTCCTCCACGCCGTAGCGTTCCAGCACGGCATCGCGTTGTTCGGTGAGGCTGCGTTGCTCGTCGTATTCAGTGCAGAGCGTGTCGAGCAATTTGCTCACCTCCGGCTTCACCTGGTGGGCCGACCAGTCGTAGCTGTTCTTCACCAGCGCGTTGATCCGCCGGTACGTGCCGTTCAGGAACTTGAAGAAACCCTTGCTCACCCGCTGCCATTGCTCGCGTGCCGTGTACGCATCGTTCGCGGAAGGCTTGTTCTTCCAATGCTTGTTGGCGGCGACGGCCTTCTCGGCCTTCTTCACCTGCTTGTCGATGGCGTCCTTGTCGCTGTCGTAGCGCTTCGCCTCCTCCTTGCTCGCGTCGAAGATGCCCAGCTTGTTCCGGCGCGCGACGGGTTCGATGCTGCGCGCACCGGCCACCAGCGCCATCACATCGCCGAGCGTGCGGCCTTGTCCCTCGGGGAAGTCGATCGCATCGAAGCGCTCGCTCAACGTTTCCCATTGCGACGATGCTCGGTCCAACAACTCCTTCACGCGGTTCACCGGATGCTCGCCATTGAGCAACTCTTTGTTCGCGGCGGACAGCGGATGGTCGGGGATGATGCCGGAACGCTGCTGGTCTTTCAACGCCGCGACCAGTTCACGCACCAGGCCTTCGTTCGCGAGCCATGAAGCATGGTCCGGGATGCGCTCCAGCGTGAGCGCATCGATGTCATGCAAGGTGGTGTCGCGCGCGCTGACCAGTCGGTCCAGCAACTCGTTCACGGGGATGCCGCACTGCGCGTCCACCTCGCGCATGCGGTTGTGGAAGTGTTCCAGTTTGCCCAACTCCTCCTCCATCCGCGCGATCACCGCTTCGCGCTTATGGGCGATGGACCGCGCATCCATCGGCTCCTTCAGGAAGGACGTGTAGGTGTCCTTCAGGTTCATGATGAAGGCCTTCTTGTCCGCCTGCGAATCATGCACGCGGCAGCAGAGTTCGTCGAGGCCGCGTTGCTTCAGGCGGTGGAAGACGACATCGAGCGCCGCGCGCTTCTCGCAGACGAAGAGCACCTTCTTGCCCGCGCCCACATAGTACGCGATGAGGTTGGTGATGGTCTGCGACTTGCCCGTGCCCGGCGGGCCTTGGATAATGCAGCTCTTCCCGCTCGCCGCCTGGTCGATGGCGCGCATCTGCGTGGGGTCGGCCTGGATCACCGGGAAACGGTCCTTCAGCGGCGCACGAGGTGACGGCTCCAACTCTTCTGGCCGTGGCTGGTCGCTGAAGAGCTGATTGAAGACCTTGTCCGCCGGGCTCGCTTCGATGATGTGGTCGTAGTCGCGCACCAGCGACATGTTGCGCGCATTGAAGTTGCCGAGCGTGACGTTGCACAGGTCCACCTCCCAGTGGTAGGGATTGTGGTCGCCTTCCTCTACCGTGTTGTAGAACGTGCGGCCGTTGCTGGCTTTCGCGTGGTCCACGCGCGGACGGATGTCCTCGTTGATGATGTACTCGAAGGTGCTCGCGGCGGGCCGGACCTTCTGCTGATAGATCTGCAGACCCAGCGGCGTGAAGCCCTTATCCGCGTACGAGTAGCTGTAGCGCTTGGGATCGAGCTTGCTGGAGCGGTGGCTGGAACGCAGCAGTGTGCGCGTGTAGGCCTGCCGTGCCGCCGCATGGATCAATTGGATGCGCGGCTTGTCCACCACTTGCAATTCGATCTGCGAACCACCGGCCTTGGCCTGCTGACGGATGCTCTCCACGAGCGCTTCCACGGTGCTGTCGCCCAAGTCCAGCATGTCCGGCAGTTCGATGCCGTAGAGTTCGCGCAGGTAATGCACGAGCACCGGGTTCACCTCAGCCTCGTCGGTCTCGCATTCCAAGACGTACTGGTCCTTCACGCCCTTCTTACGCACCAGTTCCACCGGAAGCAAAAGCAAGGGCGAACTCAGTTTCTCGCTGCCGTCGTCCTTGAAATTCGTCCAGCGCAGGAAGGCCACCACGAGCCGCAGCGTGTGCATGCCGTACTCGTTCAGGTTCTTGCGCGCCTCGTTGCGGACGTTGTCGAGTTTCGGCGCGAGGTAGAGCCGCTCCTTCAGGTCGAGGTAGCCGGTGAGCGCGAGTTTCTTCTTGTCCACCACTTTGTCGCGCACCGTGCTCCAGGTGATCAGCGCGTCAGGGTCGATGTTCTTGTGGTCGAGCAGCGGCGGCACGCTGGCCACGGTGAGGTTCACGAAACTCTCCGTATCGCGGAAGTGCAGCAGCTTGTTGCGGCGGCTCAGGTCGAAGAGGCGGCTCTTCAGCTTCGCCAGGATCCAGTTGTCGCGCGCGCTGAGGTCCTGCTGCTTGAAGCCCTTGGTGCGCGTAAGATCGGTGTAGTTGTCCGGGTCGTAATCGCGGAAGTTCTTCAGCTTGATGATGACCTCGTCCAAGCTGCGCGGCCGGTCTTCGCGGTACAGCGCCGTGCATTCGTGGATCACGCTCACCAGCGCCGGATGCGCGCTGCTGTCGAGGGCAAAGAGGTTCTCGCGGGCATCAACGAAGGTGGACAGGTCCTCGGGATCGGTGAGGTCCAGGCCGAAGGTGAGGCTCGCCAGCAGCAGGCCGCAGTGGTAGATGTCCGTGATCGGGTCGTGGTGACCGACCTCATGTTCCCAGCTGGTGTAGCCCAGCAGGTACTTCGGCGCGGTGAGCGGTGCGTCGCCTTCGCGGATCAGCGCATTGCGGTAGCCGCGGTGCGCGCCATCGTCCGTGAGTTCGATCACTTCCCGTGAAACCACGACCGGCCCTTCGCTCGTCGGCTTCTTGAAGAGGTGCCGCGCATTGTTCACCGGTGCGCTCGTGCGCGACAGGTCGAGGTACAATCGCCCTTCGTTCACCTGCACGGCTTCGTTGTTGCGCAGGCGCGCTACGCGGCCCTCGGCATGCGTGCCGTTCAGCGCTTCCAACAAGGGCATGGCGATGGCGACCACGTCGCCGGTGCGTAGGCCGCCTTTCTCTTCGCTTTCCGCCAGGAAGGCGAGCATGTTCTGTTGTCCTTCCGTGCTCATTCCGCCTGCAGGCTTTCGGTGCTCACATCCTTCATCTTCGCCAGACCGGCCATGGCGCGTTCTTTCAACTGTTTCAGTTCACGCGCGCCGAGTTTCAGCTCCTTGCGCAGGATCGTTTCGAACTCGCTGTTGAGGCCCAGCAACTCCACGATCTCCAGCACGTGCCCCATCGGCACTTCCTCCTGTTCACTGTCGCAACGCGCCACATCCAGCAGCACGTAGCACAGGTAGTTGCGCGTGCCCTCGCTCGTCTCCTTGATCGTATCGCGCATCTTCTCGTCCGCGAATACCTTGGTCGTGCGTTGGATATCCGGGAAGTAGCTCTTGCACAAGGCTGCGACCGCCGTGCTCCAGATCCATTGCGGCTTCACGGCGAGCAGCAGCAGGTCGTTCGTGAGCAGTTGCAATTCCTTCTGCCGGAACAGATCGAGGTTATTCACATCCAACGGCCCGCGCACCAGGCGCTCCACGCGATCCTGCGCATCGGCCTCCCCGCTGGACCAATGATGCAGCGCCAGACAACGCACGTAGTTCTCCGGATGCGTCGGGCCTTCGCTGCCCGTGTTGGCCGTGCTCACCACTTCTTCCGCCTGTTTCAGGTAGCTCTCGGTGTTCACTTGCGCCAGGCCGGTGTGCATCTTGATCAGGCAGCTGAGCACGGACTCTTTGTCCTGCGACACCTGCATTGCGCCTCGATCGCAGAAGAGCTCCATGTACAAACTGTAGAGCCTCGGTGTTTCCACGTGCATATCCTCGGTGCGCTCGTCGTTGGCGATGGCGTAGGCGATGCGCGTGGTGATCTCGTGGTCGCCGCCATCGACCGTGTAGAAGAGGTAATGCGCCAGCTCATGCCCCAACAATGCGAGCAGTTCGTTCTCGGTGAGCAGTTCCAGCAGGCGACCGCTCAACACCACGTGCGCTTCCCGACCGATGATGGAGATCCCCGCGTTCAGTTCCGAGGTGTTCTGCTCCTGGTAGAGCGTCACTTCGGCATCGATGTTCAGCGCTTTCACCGCGCGGGCGGCGAGTTCGTAGGGCTTGGCGTGCGTGACGGGATCCAGGCGATACGTGTTCTTCAAAAGCGCCGTGCGATGCGCCTGGGACTGCTCGTCCTTCACCTTCTGTTCGCTGAACCATTTCCACGTGCGCTCGCGCTGCTTGAAATGGTCGCGCAGCTTCACGTGGAACGGGAATGGGGCAAGGGCGTTCATGGGGATCCGAAACTAGGGACGAAACGGAAGTCCTTAGTCGGGCGGTGGGCAGATGACGGTCGATCCGACGGTCCTCGCTTCACCAAGATGGGAACCACCGGGTTCATGTTGGCGATCTTCACCGCCTGTACAGGAACACGCGCATGACGCCCGAACAGAAGTCCTTCTTTGCAGAGCACGGCTATCTCCTCCTGAATGGCTCGGTCAGTAAGGCCCAAGTGAAGCCCATCGCCAAGTACATCGCTGATGAACTCGACCGACTTCAGGTCCGTTCATCCGGACTGAAGGAGCTCCCACCCTTCCAGCAGATAGGGAAGTTGTCCACGATGATAAAACGCGACGACCTTGGCGAGCGGTTGATCAACGCCGAGCTGCGCATGCTGATCAACACACTGGGTGGACCGAGGCTCAGTACTGGGCCCGGACAACTCCTGATCTCGCTTCCCGAACAAGGGACCTGGACCACCCGCGGACTGAACTGGCACGTCGACATCTCCTCACCGGATCCATCCCGGCCAGCCGGTATTCAAGCTTTCATTTTGCTCGATGATGTGGAACCACAAGGCGGCGGGACGTTGGTACTCGCCGGTTCGCACAAGCGCTCCGGATCGAAGGAAATCGGTCAGCGGATACGATACATCCTGCGCGAGAACGGCGATCTCAATGCGTTGCTGCGCGACTTCGGCCTTTCCGTAGTGGAGATGTCAGGCAAAGCTGGAGATGTATACTTGATGGACATGCGCTTGTTGCACACCCCGGCGATCAATGCACGGAAGAAGCTGCGGATGATGGCGACGATCCGGTTCTATCCGAGCTAGGGAATGAAGAAGCCCGGCTCATCGCCGGGCTTCTTCATATCGATGAAGTGCAATGGATCACCCTCGCACCAGCTTCTTGTACTTCAAGCGCTGCGGAACGATATCGCCCACGCGCTTCTTGTAGTTCTCCTCGTAGTCGCTGAAGCCGCCTTCGAACCAGTACACCTTGCTATCGCCTTCGAAAGCGAGGATATGGGTGCATACGCGATCGAGGAACCAGCGATCGTGGCTGATGATGACCGCGCAGCCGCTGTAGTTCTCGATGCCTTCTTCCAGCGCGCGGAGCGTGTTCACGTCCAGGTCGTTGGTCGGTTCGTCAAGCAGGAGCACGTTGCTGCCGTTCTTCAGCGTCATGGCCAGGTGCAGGCGGTTGCGCTCACCACCGGAGAGCACGCCCACTTTCTTGTTCTGGTCCGGACCGGTGAAGTTGAAGCGCGCGAGGTAGGCGCGGCTGTTCACCAGCGTACCGCCAATGGTCATGTTCTCCTGGTCGTTGCTCAGCACCTGGTACACGGTCTTCTCGGGCAGCAGGTCCTTATGGCTCTGGTCCACATAGGCGAGTTGCACGGTCTCGCCGAGCTTCACGGTGCCTGAATCGGCCTTCTCCTCGCCCATGATCATGCGGAACATGGTGGTCTTACCCGCACCGTTGGGGCCGATGATGCCCACGATACCGGCCGGTGGCAAGGTGAAGCTGATGTCCTCGAAGAGTACACGATCACCAAAGGCCTTGGTCACACCGGTGAACTCGATCACCTTATCGCCGAGACGCTGACCGTTGGGGATGAAGATCTCGAGTTTCGCTTCCTTCTCCTTCACCGTTTCGCTCTGCATCTTCTCGTAGTTCTCGAGACGAGCCTTGCTCTTGGTGCGGCGCGCTTTCGCATTGCTCCGCACCCATTCCAATTCCTGCTTCAACACACGCTGGCGCTTGCTCTCCTGCTTCTCTTCCTGCGCCAAGCGAGCGGTCTTCTGCTCCAGCCAGTTGGTGTAGTTGCCTTTGTAGGGGATGCCTTCGCCGCGATCCAGTTCGAGGATCCAGCCGGCCACATTGTCGAGGAAGTAACGGTCGTGGGTGATGGCGATGACCGTGCCCTTGTACTCGGCGAGGTGGTGCTCCAACCACGCCACGCTCTCGGCGTCCAAGTGGTTGGTCGGTTCGTCAAGGAGGAGAATGTCCGGCGCTTGCAGCAGCAGGCGACACAGGGCCACGCGGCGACGCTCACCACCGGAGAGCACGCTGATCTTCTGGTCCGGCTCCGGGCAGCGCAAGGCATCCATCGCGATGTTCAGCTTCTGGTCGATGTTCCAGGCATCGGCCGCTTCGATCTTGTCCTGCAACACACCCTGGCGCGCGATGAGCTTGTCCATCTTGTCCGGGTCGTTGAGCACGTCCTCGTCGGCGAACTTGTTGTTCACGTCCTCGTACTCCTTCAGCAGGTCCATGATGGGCTGCACGCCTTCGCGCACGATGTCGATCACGGTCTTGGTCTCGTCCAGCTCGGGCTCCTGCTCCAGGTGGCCGATGCTGTAACCGGGGGTGAGGTGCACATCGCCATCGAAGTTCTTGTCCTTGCCTGCGATGATGCGCATGAGCGTGGACTTACCGCTACCGTTGAGACCGAGGATCCCGATCTTGGCGCCGTAGTAAAAGCCCAGGTAGATATCGTTGAGGATCTTCTTTCCGGAAGATAGGGTCTTCCCCACCTTCACCATGTTGAATATGATCTGACGTCCTTCTTCGGCCATGATGCGTACGTTGTTGGGAGTGTCCGCAGCGACCAGTAGGATCGTTACGGGGCCGCAAAGATCTTCAATCTTGGGCTATCCTGTATCAGCCGGAACGGTGGATGCGCTCCGGCAGGCACGTTCTGGTGGGCCAGCACGCCTTGCAACGTTTGGTCATAGTCGGGACCCACGGCCACCAGCAGGGTGTTACCTGGGGTATACGGCCCGTACATCAAGTCGCGGTCGCCGCCCATGGCCAGCAGGTGGAATTCGATGGGCGAATCCCACGGGTACTGGGTGTAGAGCTTGTCCCCGGGCCGGAGCAGTTTCACCGCTTTGCGGGCGCACCATTCCGCCTCGGGCATGCCGCCCTGCCCCAGACGTTCCACGCGCAGGCCTGGCCAGCCGAACGCGACCAGCAGCAGCAGGGCGGCCACGGCGGTGCGTTGCCGCTTACCGGCCTTCTTAAGCAATCGCTCCTGCACGGCCTTGAGCAGGTAGTACAGCGCGATGGCCGAGCCCATGTGGAAGATGAACACACTGTACAGCCACACGCGCGGCGGCGCCACCAAGGCCTGTAGCACCACCAACGGCACGGCGCCCAGCACCAAGGCGGCCAGCAGCGCGCGGTAGCGGGACGAGGTGTAGCCCGAATAGACCAGCGCGATGAAGCCCAGGGCCGCCACCCACCAGGCCGAGGAATCCGCCAGCACGGCCCACAACTCCAAGGCGCGGTCCGTGTAAGTACGGGCGAAAACAGCCCGGTCCGGCACGCCGTAGGTGTCGTGCGCGGTCACCTGATCCATGCCGTGCACCAGGATCACCGGGAGGTAGAAGAGCGCGGTGCAGGCCACGAACGCCATGGCGGAGAGCACCCAGTTCCACACGTGCGCACGCATGTGCTCCTCGCCCTTGCCCAGCGCGGTGATGAGCAGCCACACGTACACCATGCCCGCGATGTACGCGAAGGACGGAATGGTCCACATGCCCAAGGCGCAACAGAGGCCGAGCAGCAACGCCACGGAGGGGCGCACCTGTTTGGTGCCGTAGCGGCCCAGCAGCAAGGCGAGGAGCATGAAGAACCAGGTAAGGCTGTAGCCGCGTGCGCAGGCGCTGTAGTCCAGCAGCGGGCCACTTGCGCTGGCCAGCGCCAGGGCCAGTAGCGCGATGTAGCGGTTGAAGAGCGAGCGCACCAGGAGGTAGAACACCGGCAGGGCCAGCACCCCGGCCAGGTAGGCCGTAAGCCGCAGGCTCACCAACCCCACACCGAACACGGTGGTGAAGAGCTTCACTAGGAGCGTGTGCAGGATGTGATTGTTGGGGTAGGAATAGTCGGACACGATCACGTGCACCGGCCGCGAGGCATAGTACGTGTAGGTGAAGGCCTCGTCGTATGTGATGGGTTGCCACAAGAGCACGGCGCGCAGCACGGCGCCCACCAGCACCACGAAGAGCACCATGCGCCCGTGCGCGGGTGATGTGTGCTTCAGCAGGTCGTACCAGGCGCGGGCCACATCCGCTCGCATGCTGCCCAGCACACGGTTAGGCACGGGCACCATGCGCTTCATGCGCAGGCGGTAGAAAAGCAGCGCCACCGCCAGTGTGCCGCACACGCCAACGAGGGTGCGCAGGTTGGCCTGCACGTTGCCGTGGAACAGGCGCGTATAGGTCTCCACTTCGCCGTCAGGTGCATTGGCGTTCAGGTGCCGCACCACATCGGCGTAGGCCAGGGTACTGCCCCACCAACCTATGGCGGCCAGCCCCAGCAGGAGCAGCAGCCCCCCGTTCACCACGGATCGGTTCGCGGCCACTGGATCGTCAGGTTCCGTTCAGCGGTGAACCTCTTCCATGGAGATGATACTATCCACCACGAACGAGCTGTGGCCACGCCAGGGCAGCGCACCGAGGTACTCGGTGTAGTGCAGGTTGAACTGGTTGCCGCTGTTCACCATGAGCTGTTGCGCCACCGCCGGGTCTTCCACCGAGAAGAGGAACTCGAAACTCTGCAACGAACCGTTCTGGCTACGGATGCCCGTCTGGATCATCTTACCCTCGTAGGTCTTGAAGAGCACACCCTTGTGCACCACGTAGTTCAGCTCGCCCGCCTTCACTCCGGTGCCGAATACCCAGAAGTAGCGGAAGTAGCCAACGACGCTGAGGATGAGCACGAGCGGTATCAGGATCTTCCAAAGGGTGCGCATGCGGGGTGGTTGATGTGTGAAAGGTAACTGGCCGGGGCATACGCCCAACGATGCCGCCATCCATCCCCGGCATACCACCGCTCGTCAATGAACAGTACTTTGTGTTGCATAGTACCAAACCATGCACATATCTTTGCTTCGTCAAGAACCTTATGCATGACCAACGCCACTCGTCCGGCACCGCAGGGACGACCGAAGCATGAACGTTGAGAACACCAAAGCACAGATGCGGAAAGGCGTGCTGGAGTACTGCATCCTGAGCACCTTGGCGCAGGGCGAGCTCTATCCGTCGGACATCATCAGCAAGCTGAAGGATGCCAAACTGATCGTGGTGGAAGGCACGCTCTACCCCCTGCTCACGCGCCTGAAGGACTCCGGCCTGCTCACCTACCGCTGGGAGGAATCCCGCTCAGGGCCTCCCCGCAAATACTACACCCTCACCACCGTGGGCGAGAAGTTCCTGACCGAACTGGACCAGACCTGGGATGAACTGTCGCAGGCCGTGAAGAAAACCACTCGTCGTTCCACCCGTTGACCCAAACCCCGCGTGCACCGCACGGTACACGACACCCACCCATGAAAAAGACCCTCACCGCCAACATCAGTGGCACGGTGTTCCACATTGAAGAGGACGCCTACGAGAAGCTGCAACGCTACCTGGCCAACATCCGCAGCCGCTTCACCGGCAGCGATGGCCGCGACGAGATCATGGCCGATATCGAGGCCCGCGTGGCCGAGCTCTTCAACGAGCGCCTCGATGGCAAACGCCAAGTGGTATCGCTCGCGGATGTGGACCATGTGATGAGCGTGATGGGGCAGCCGGAGGATTTCGCCGAGGGCGAAGCCACTGGCGGGACCGGCGCCGCAGCAGCGGAACCGCCACCACCGGCTGGCGGTGGCAAGCGCCGCTTCTTCCGGGACACGGAAGACAAGTGGGTGGGCGGCGTGCTGGGTGGTCTGGGTGCCTACATCGGTGTGGACCCACTGTGGTTCCGCCTGGCCATGATCGTGTTGGTGATGGCCAGTGTGGGCAGCCTCATCCCCATCTACGTCCTGCTCTGGATCCTGGTGCCCAAGGCCGAGACCGCGGCGGACCGGCTGCAGATGCGCGGCGAAGCCGTTACGGTGGACAACATCAAGCGCGTGGTGGAAGAAGGCGCCGAGCGCATGAAACAGAGCGGCGAGCGCGTGGCCAGCGAGGCGCGCGACCTGGGCCGCCAGTGGAACGATGACAGCTACCGGCGCCGCAACCGCGCAGCTGACATCATCGCCAAGCTCATGGGCGTGCTGCTGCTGGTCATGGCCTTCAGCCTGCTCATGGGACTGGTCACCGGCATGGTGGGCGGCACCGTATCCCTGTGGCACAGCACCTGGACCGACCAGGACACCGGCATCCTGGACCTCGGCGAGCTGCTCTTCGCCAGCCGCGCACAAGCGCTGTGGTTCGGCATCGGCGTGTTCACCTTGTTGTCGGTACCCGTCATCGGCCTCTTCCTGGCCGGCTTCCGGCTGCTGCTCAACACCCGCAGCCCGCGCTGGCTGGGCATCGCCCTCACCACCATCTGGTTCGCCGCCTTCGTGCCGACCATCTGGGGGGCCATGGGCCTGGCCAGTGAGTTCAAGCGGGAGAACAGCGTGCTCACCGAGATCGAGCTGCTGCAACCGGCGCAAGGCACCCTCTACGTGGATGCGCTGGCACCGGCGGATAGCACCGGCGATTGGAGCGTGCGCTTCGACGATGGCGAACTCGATGTGGACCTCGAAGGTCTGCACTGGGAAGATGGTGTGGTCTATGGCGGCTGGGCATCATTGGGCGTGGAACGCAGTGCGGACACCCTCTTCCACCTGAAGGTTGAGCGCGAGGCTCATGGCGTAACCCCCAAGGTGGCCCGTGGCCGTGCGGAGAACATCAGCTACAACTATCGCCAGGAGGGCGATGTGCTGCTGGTGTCACCGGTGATCCGTTATAACGCTGCGGACAAGCTGCGCGGACAGGACGTGCGCTACACGCTGGAGGTGCCCCTTGGCAAGAGCGTGTTCCTGCGCCCCGGCAGCGAAGACGTGATCTACGACATCAAGAACGTGCACAATATCTACGATGGCGACATGCTCGGCCGTACTTGGACCATGACCGAGCAAGGCCTGCTGGACCTGAACGCATCGCGCAACGACAACGCCACCGAAGACAAGCCGCGCGAGGTACCGGCCGACACAATTAAGGCGCCCCAACCGGTGGCCGCCGTGGTGTACCGCGGTACGCCCAAGGCCCGCACCCGACCGGCACGAAGGCCCGCTGCGGTGAGGCCCGCCCCTGCCCCCATCGCCGCCGTCGCCGTGGGTCAGCATCCCAGCCTGGTCCCCAACGTGCTGGCCCTGCTGGCGCAAACACTCTACTGAGACGAGCCGCCCCGAAGGGTAACGGAGCAACGAGGGGTCGAAGGTTCCGTGATCGCCCTGTCCATGCCGTTGGCACGAAGGCCGCCGCCCGCCTAAGCGGGCACGCGGAAGAGTGTCCCGGATGGACGGGGCGGCTTCCTTTTTTGGAACACCTGTTGCACGACCCGCACGTTACCATGATCGCGGGTGAAGCGCGATACATGTTCATCGGCGAGCACACGCGTGCATCGCTAAAGCCTGTAGGCCGATCCACCATCAAAGCTGCGCACCTCTCTTGATCCGGAGGCATCGAACCGTGTTCGTCCCGCAGCGGCAGCGCGTCCCCGGTGATACCTTCGCCGCCATGAGCAAAGCCAGCAAGATCAAGTCCTTCGACCCCAACAGCCCGGGCAGCCCCAACGCCGATATCTACGGCCTGCCGTTCACCACGGAGGAGGCGGACATCGTGCTGGTACCCGTGCCTTGGGAGGTGACCACGAGCTACGGTGGCGGCACGTCGCACGGGCCCAAGGCCATCTTCGACGCCAGCTTCCAGGTGGACCTTTTCAACCCCGAGTTCCCCGAGCTGTGGAAACGCGGGATCGCCATGGACGAGCTGCCCAAGGCGTTGCTGGAGCAGAGCAAAGCGCTGAAGAAAGAGGCGCAACAGGTGATGAAGGTGCTGGTGGAAGGCGGCGATGCGAAACAGAAGGCCAAGGCGAAGAAGGCGTTGGACCGCATCAACGCGGAGTGCGCGGTGATGAACGACTGGGTGGAGCAGCGCACGGCCTACTGGCTGGACAAGGGCAAGCTGGTGGGCCTGGTGGGTGGTGACCACAGCACGCCGCTGGGCTTCTTCCGCGCACAGGCCAAGCGGCACAAGCAGTTCGGCATCCTGCACATGGATGCGCACCTGGACCTGCGGGTGGCCTATGAGGGCTTCACCTACAGCCACGCGAGCATCATGTACAACGCGCTGCCTATCGCACAGCTTACCAAGCTGGTGAGCGTGGGCATCCGCGACTTCTGTGCGCAGGAGAACGATGTGTTCCTGAAGAACCGCGGGCGCGTGCGCATCGTGCGCAGTGCCGATGTGCGCCGGCAGCAGTACGAGGGCATCACGTGGCGCGAACAATGCGACGCCATCATCGCGGGGCTACCGGACAAAGTGCACATCAGCTTCGACATCGATGGGCTGGACCCCACGCTGTGCCCCAACACCGGCACACCAGTGCCCGGCGGCTTCCAGTACGAGGAGGCCACCTACCTCCTATCGCGCCTGGTGCAAAGCGGCCGCACCATCATCGGTTTCGACCTGGTGGAAGTATCGCCCGGAAAGGACGAATGGGATGCCAACGTGGGTGCGCGGCTGCTCTACCACCTGTGCGGCGTGCTCGCGGCCGGCAAGCGCTGAATGCGAACCGCAGAGACGCTGAGCTGCACTGATCTCCCTCACCCGCAGCGTCTCCGCGACGCTGCGGTGAACTCCGCCCGCTACTTCACCGCGCTCCGCTCCTTCCACGCCTGCTCCAAGGCGCCCAGGAAATGTGCGCTCTGCTGTGCACCACTGACGCCGTACTTGCGATCGATCACGAAAAAGGGCACACCGCGGATGCCGAGCTGTTGCGCCTCGCTTTCGTCAGCGCGCACCTCTTCGGTGAAGCCCTTGCCGGCGAGCATGGCGGCCACTTCGGCGCCGTTGAGGCCGATCTCCTGTGCCAGCCGCACCAGGCTGGCATGGTCCGCGAGGTGCACGCCCTCCACGAAGTAGGCGCGGAACAAGCGCTCCTCGGCCTCGGCGCCCTTGCCTTTCGTTTTCGCGTACTGGATAAGGCGGTGCGCATGGAACGAGTTGCCGATGACTGCCCTTTCCATCCGGTAGTCGAGCCCCACCGTCTTCGCGCGGTCCACCACGCCCTGCACACGGGCCTTGGCATCATCGCGGGTGCCGCCATACTTGCTCACGAGCATGCCGTACATGTCGTGCTCGCTGCGCTCGGGCGCGTGGGGGTCCAGCTCGAAGCTCTTCCACACTACGGTGACATCGGCCTTGTGGGCGAACCGTTCCAGCGCCGTTTCGAACTCGCGCTTGCCGATGTAGCAGAAGGGACAAACGACATCGCTCCAGATCTCGATGGTCATGGTCTTGGTGGATGGCGCCGTGCTGGTGGCAGGAGCGGGTAAGGGTTGCAGGAATTGGGCCGTGGCAGAAGCGGACAGGACGAGCAGGAGGCTGGTGGACAGCACGGCGCGACGAGTCGACCTCAGCATGGCACAAAGATCGTGCGGCTGAACACGCGCGCGTGGAGAACTACCCCGGAGTATAGCTGCTCGCCTGCGCGCCACCGGCTTGTTTTACGGTTCGATGCGGCGCGTCCTCCATACCCTCTCCACGGCATTGGGCCTCTACGCCGCATGCACCGGTGTTGCGCAGGTGACGTGGCGCACGGACAGCCTGATGAGCACCTGGGCGGTGCAGCAACGCCTGGCCGAAGTGGGCGGTACGCTGGGCCGCGGCGTGGTGCGCGCGGTGGACACGGACGACCTCTACACCGACCTGAAGCGCGAAGCCCCGGGCATACCCGTGTTCGCGGACAGCAACGTGGTGCTTTACGCGGACCTCTACGGAGAGCCCTTGCGCGAACAGTTCCGCGTGCTGCTGGGTGTAAGCCAGGTGTATTTCCCCATGATCGAGAAGGAACTCGCCTTGCAGGGCCTGCCACCGGAGCTGAAGTACCTGCCCATGGCCCTTTCCGCGATGAACACGCAGGCGGCCGCGGCCAACGGTCGCGGTGGGCTGTGGATGTTGACCTATCCGGTGGCCCTACGCTACGGATTGACCATGACCGGCCACGTGGACGAGCGCCACGACGATGTGAAGAGCACCATGGCGGCGGGCCGCTACCTGAAGGCGCTGCACGCGCGCTACCGCGACTGGGGGCTCGCCATCATGGCCTTCGCCTGCGGCCCGGCGAACGTGACGCGCGCACAACAACGGTCCGGTGGCGCCACGGACTACCGCTCGCTGTACCCCCATTTCACCGAAGGTGAGGCCGAGGTACTTCCGCTGCTGATGGCCTTCATCCACCTTTCGGCGAACGCCGGGGCACTGGGGCTGGAGCCCATTGAAGTGATGCCGTGGGAAGTGGCCGACACGCTAACCGCCACGCGGCCCATGCAACTGAAGGCACTGGCCCAGGTGATGCAACTGCCGCTCGCACGCGTACAGGCCCTGAACCCCACGCTGTGCAGCGGGGAAGTGCCCACGGGCCACCCGTTCCACGTGCCGCGCCTGATGGCACCGCGCTACGCCACGCTCACCGATTCCATCCAGCGTGTTGAAGAAGCGCTGGCGCAGGCCACCGCTGCGGCATCGCAAGAAGGGACGGAGCAACTGGTGAGCGTGGTAGTGGAGAAGAGCATCCGCTACAAGGTGCGCAGCGGCGACAACCTGGGCAGCATCGCCGCGAAGCACCACGTTACCGTGCGGCAGATCCGCTCGTGGAACAACCTACGCAGCGATAGGATCAACGCGGGGCGCACGCTGATCATCAAGGTGAAGAAGCGCGAGCTGGTGAAGCCCACGGAGCCCGAGCCGCAGCTGCCGGAGGATGAAGGACCGGTGAACAGCACCACGCCCACCACCACGGAGGAACGTGCCGTGAAGCCCGCAGCACCGAAGCCCGTGGCGGCCACTTCGTACACGGTGCAGCGCGGTGATACGCTCTACCGCATCGCGAAGCGCTTCCCGGGTCTAACGGCGCAGACCATCATGGAGGCGAACGGCATCAGCACGGCCATCCGGCCCGGGCAAAAGCTCAAGATCCCGCGTCCATGAGGCCGGTGCACGTGCTCCTGTTCCTGCTGGCGGTGATGGCCGGGCTGGGCATCCTGGGGGCGTTGTTACCGGCGGAAGGTGTGCGCGTGAACGACGCGTTCGCGCTGCGTCTCCCATCGCCCCGCGACGTGCTGTTCCCCATGGAAGAGGAGAAGGTGGACATCAGCGACATCCTCGCCGTAGCCACCGACTCGGCCGCCACCACCGACACGGAAGCGCTGGCCGACAGCCTGACCGCCGACACCGTAGTGGAAGCCGTGCAGCCTTTCGTATTCGACACCACCAAACTGCGTCCCTTGGAAGAACGCATCGCGCTGCACTACCCGAACGACGACAAGCGGTTGCTGTGGCCGCTCTTCGCGAAGTTGGAAGCTGCGAACAGCGGCAAGCACCCCCTGCGGATCATGCACTACGGCGATTCGCAGTTGGAAGGCGACCGCATCACGGCCTATGTGCGCAACAAACTACAGGCGCAGTTCGGGGGAACCGGTCCAGGCCTGATCGCCGTGGCGGACATCGTGCCGAGCTTCAGCATCGATCGCGTGATCAGCGCCAATTGGATACGCTACAGCGCCATGGGCCGCAAAGACCGTTCGCAACACCACGCGCGCTACGGGGCATTATCGTCATTCTCGCGTTTCACGCCCATCCTCCCGGACACCGCCGCGCTCGACACCATCATTCACGAAGCGGCGGTGACCTTGAAACCCTTGCGTCGTGCTTACGGCAAAGCCCAGCAGTACAACGAGGTGAAGCTGTACTACGGCTGGCACCGTGCACCCGTCACGCTGGAAGTGAGCATCAATGGTGTGCAGCTCAGCAGCGAAGTGATCGAACCGGCGGACCGCCTGCTCGTACGCGAGTGGAAGCTGACCGAAACACCCGCGGAGCTCACCATCACCTTCAAGGGCGTGGACAGTCCGGACGTCTACGGCCTATCGCTGGAAAGCAGGACCGGAGTTGCGGTGGACAACATCGCCGCCCGTGGTGCGGCGGGGTACGAATTCCGCAAGGCCGATCAAGGGTTGCTCGTCGCCATGTACAACGACCTGGACGTGGAACTGCTGATCCTGCAATACGGTGGGAACGTGATACCCAACCTGAAGAGCGCGGAGGAAGCGGCGCAGTACGGACGTTTCTTCGGCGCACAGATCGCGCGGTTCAAAAAGATGATACCGGGCGTCTCCGTGATCGTGATCGGCCCTAGCGACATGAGCATCAAGGAAGGAGAGGCCTACGTGACACGACCGTTCCTGGAAGAGGTGCGCGATGCGATGAAGACCAGCTCACTGGCCCAGGGCGCGGTGTTCTGGGACATGTACGAAGCCATGGGCGGCCGCAACAGCATGGTGAGCTGGGTGACGGCGAACCCACCGCTGGCCGCTACGGACTACACCCACTTCAGTCCTCAAGGCGCGAAAAAAGTGGGCGAGCTGTTCTACACCGCCTTGATCAACGATTTCGCCGGGTACTATGGTTCCAAGCAATAAGATGCGCATCATCCAGCGCGGCGTTCTCTTCGCGCTAGGTCTGTGCTGGGGCATGCCGTTGCACGCTCAGGAGAACCCGCTGCGCACCCCGGACCTGCCCTTCGCCGATGTCGAGGCCAGCAAGCTCCTTTTCCCCGGTGGGCACGAAGCGTGGGACCGCTACCACGGCAAACTGGACAAGCTGCTGTTGGATGGCACGGGGCAGGTACACATCGCGCACTTCGGGGGATCGCACATCCAGGCGGACATGTGGAGCATGGAACTGCGCAGCCGCCTGCAGAACGTGGTGCCCGGCGTGAAGGGGGGGCGCGGCTTCATCTTCCCCTACACCATGGCGAAGACGAACAACCCTTACTGGTACGACCCGCAGTATACCGGCAAGTGGACCAGCGTGAAGAACCTCACCCGAACGGACACCAGCTCGCTCGGCATCAGTGGTTATTCGGTGACCACCGGGGACACGTTGACCACCTTGAAGGTGAGCTTCCGGGGCGAGGTGTACAGCGGCTACCAGTTCAACCGCGTCAAGGTGATGCACCGCATGGACAGCAGCTACACGGTGACGGCCTACAGCAAGGATATCAACGTGCACATCGAGCGGAACGTTGACTTCGCCAAGGGCTACACCGAGTTCGAGTACGACCGCTACGTCGACACGCTGTACCTGCGTTTCCAGAAGACCGCGCCCGGTCAGCAACGGTTCACCTTGTACGGCATCACGCTGGAAAGCGACGACCCGGGCTTCTTCTACCATGCCAACGGCGTTAACGGTGCCAGCACCACCAGCTGGCTGCGCTGCCAACGCTTCGCACAGGAGCTCGCCATACTGAAGCCGGACCTGGTGGTCTTCTCCATCGGCATCAACGACGCGCATGACCCGGACTTCAGCGCCGAACGGTACGAGCGCAACTACGACCAGCTCATCACCCGTGCCTTAAAAGCCTCACCCGGCGCGGCCATCCTGCTCACCACCAACACGGACAGCTACATCAAACGCAAGTACCCGAACAAGAACGGTGCGGCCGTGCGCGATGTGATGCTGCGCCTTGCCGCGAAGCACGGATGCGCCGTGTGGGACACGTTCGGGGTGATGGGCGGCCAAACCTCCATCGCCCGGTGGGAAGCGGCCGGCCTGGCGAAGAAAGACCGTATCCACCTGACCCGCCAAGGCTACGTTGCACTGGGCGACCTCTTGTTCAGCGCACTGATGGAAGCGTACGGCGACCACCTCCGCGGCGCTACCGAACCGTAACCGATGAGCAGCGCCCTCCCCCAGCTGAACATGCTCGCCACGGTGGACTGGGGCGGTCTGCTCAACTACGACCCCACTTCGCCGCTCATCTTCACGCGGTTCTTCTTCTGGGGCTTCTTCGCCGTGGTGTTAGCGGTGCTCAGCGTGGTGTACAAGCAGAGCACGTTGCGCATCGGCTGGCTCACGCTTGCCAGCCTCTTCTTCTACTGGAAGACCAGCGGCATCTTCGTGGGCCTGCTCTCCTTCTCCATCGCGATGGACCACTTCATCGCCAAGGCCAGCGCCGCAAGTCCCGATGTGCGAAGGAAGAAACTGCTGCTCGCGCTCAGCATCACGGTGAACCTCCTGCTGTTGTGCTACTTCAAATATGCGCACTTCGTGGTGGACACCATCAACGCCACGTTCGGCACCACGTTCGAAGCGGTGAACTACTTCGCGCGCTGGGCCAACGCCGCGTGGGATGCGCACTTCATGGAGAACAAGGTGCTGCTGCCGGTAGGGATCAGCTTTTACACCTTCCATTGCATCAGTTATCAAGTTGATGTGTATCGCGGCCATGTGCAACCGGTGCGGAACATCTCGGACTTCGCGTTCTACGTGAGCTTCTTTCCGGCGCTGGTCGCTGGTCCCATCATCCGTGCATCGGTCTTCCTGCCGCAGATGGCGAAGGAGTACAGCCTTACGCGTGCGCAATTCGGTCTGGCCATCTTCTGGATCCTGAACGGTCTGCTGAAGAAGATGCTGATCGGCGACTACATCGCCGTGAATTTCATCGACCGCGTGTTCTCCGACCCGATGCGCTTCACTGGCTTCGAGAGCCTGATGGCCGCGTTCGGTTACTCGTTGCAGGTCTATGCCGATTTCAGCGGCTACACGGACATCGCCATCGGTCTTTCGTTGCTGCTCGGCTTCACGCTTCCAGCCAACTTCAACAGTCCCTACAAGGCACGCAGCACCGCCGAGTTCTGGAAGCGCTGGCACATCAGCCTCAGCACCTGGCTGCGCGATTACCTCTACATCCCCATGGGTGGCAACCGTGGCGGGTCGCTGTTCTCGTGGATCATGACGAGCATCGTACTGGCCGTTTTCGTCCTACTCACGGGCAACTTGATGCTGCCGTTCGTGTTCCTGATCATCGGTGCTGCACTTGCGGTGGTCGCGCGCCTGTGGCCGCCGTTCAAGAACATGATCACCACGAACATCAACCTCATGCTCACCATGCTCATCGGTGGTCTGTGGCACGGTGCCAGCTGGATGTTCGTGATCTGGGGCGGCCTCAACGGCATCGGCCTGCTGATCTACAAAGGCTGGTCGCGCATCAGTCCGTGGAACAAGAGCGAGCATTGGTTCGCGCGGTTCCAAGCCATCGCGATCACGTTCGCGTTCATCACCTTCACCCGCTTCTGGTTCCGCAGCCCCACGTTGGAACATGTGAACCTGATGCTGGGCCAGATCGGTGGTGATTTCGGCTGGCACCTGGCACCGGATGTGATCTGGGGATTCCGCAGTGTATTCCTGATGATTTTGCTCGGATTCGTTGTGCATTGGCTGCCAACGAGCACCAAGGACTGGTACCGAAGAAAGTTCGCCGCGTTGCCGTTGTGGGCGATGGCACTGGCGTGTATCGTCGTGGTAGGCGTGATCTACCAGACGGTGACGGCGGAGGCGGTGCCGTTCATCTACTTCCAGTTCTGAGGAGGAATGGAACGCGGGTGCCGCGGATAAGGCTGATGAGCACGGATCTGATGCCAAGCAAATGCACGTGTATGAACGGGGATAGCGCAGCGTTGGCTATTCATTGACGCGCAGCCCTGTTCATTTCCGGTTCCTTCAACCCTACCTTTCCTCCGATGTCGCTTACGGTGAAGTCCATGGATGAAGTAGGTCGCCAAAAGCTGATGGCGGGCTGGGTGAAGTCCTTCACCGGTGACCTTTCCCGGTTTGCACGCAGCCGGGTGAAGGATCCGGCCGTAGCGGATGACCTGGTGCAGTTGACCTTCGTGAGCGCGTGGCAGACCCTGGACAAGTTCGCTGAGCAGAGCTCGCCGCGAACGTGGCTCTTCTCCATCCTGAAGCACAAGCTGGCCGATCATTACCGCAAAGTCTACCGCGAAGGACAACGGGTGTCAGGTTTGGACGTGGTGGCCGACGAACCCTCATCGAACGAATTCCAACCCAGCGGACATTGGCACCGCGATCACACACCGGCCGAATTGCCCGACGCGACCAGCGACGAGGAAAAAGAACGTCTGGACCGTGCCTTGCGGCATTGCCTGGACCTGCTGCCGGAGAACCTGCGTGGGGCCGTGGAGATGAAATACCTGATGGAGAAAGATGGCGAGGCGATCCAGCAAGCGCTGGGTATCTCGGCCACCAACTACTGGCAGCAACTGCACCGGGCGAAACTGAAACTGCGTTCCTGCATCCAAGGCCGCTTGACCCGCAACTGAATCCATGACGCTGATCAGCACCCTGAAGGTCTCCTGCCGCAAGGCTACCGAACTGATGGAGCGGAAGGAATTCCGTGCGTTGGGCGTTGGAGAAAGCGTGGGCCTGTGGTTCCACATGCACATCTGCGGTGCATGCCGCACCTACGAAAGACAGCGCGAGCAGCTGGACCGCCTGCTGCACGAACGGGCCGCGAAAGCCGAGGACACGAGCGCATTGGAAGCGCGCATCCTCCGGGAGTTTCAACGCTGACCGGTCGTTGCGTTCGGGAGCGGCGCGTGGCGCTCGCGTCGCGGGGGGAAGAAGAAGCTCATCGGCTCGGCGCGTAAACGTTCCCAAAGCGAGCCCAGGATGGCGAACACATCGGTGAACGGGATCTTGCGCGAACGCAACGCGAGCGAGAGCGAAAGCCCGAAGGAGACGATGAAGTTGATGAAGCCGATGATCGCGATGCCAAGCACGGAGGTGATGATGGTCCACTTGTCCACCTGCCAATCCGCGCCCACTAGACCAAGGCCCATGTTGCCTGCGGCGAAGGTGATGTGACGGATGTCCAGCGGCAGCCCGAAGATGATGCCGATGGTGCCGATGGAACCCATGAACACGCCGAACCAGAAGTTGCTGAGCACACCGCCGGCATGGCGCGAATAGCCTGCGGCCAGCCGTTCGCGCCACTTCTGCGAAAGGGTCAGCTTGAGCACCGGGTGCTGCGCGATACGCTCCGGGATGCGCAGGTGGATGGTGCGGTTCACCACACTACCGGAGATGAGTCCACTGAGGAACAGGAAGACCCCTGCGATGGCCGCATGCGGAATGGCGAGCGACCGGAACGGATCCAGTTCATGAAGCATCTTGGCCGACTTCTGCGCGAAAAGCTCAGGACCGAAGACGTAGTTCCATCCGTAGGCCAGCGCAACGCACACCGGGAAAGCCATGAGCACGTTTCCAAGGAAGGCCACCAGTTGCGAACGGCTCACACGTGCCAGCAGCAAGGCCAGTTCATCGTAGTGATCCTCGTCGGGGAGGTTGCGTCCGCGATCCAGTGTAGCAGCGATGGTGGCGGCTGTCATGGCCGGCTGCTTGGTGGCGAGCGTGAAGTGCAGGAGGTAAATGGTGATGAAGGCCCAAGCGTAATTGAGGCTGTACAACGCGGCATGACCGACCAAGCTGGTATCCACCGTGCCCATCCAAGCCTTGAAAAGGCAGGCGAACGCCACGATGCAACCACCGCCCAATGCCGTGCGGAACATGCGCAGGAACTCCTTCAGGTCGGTGGTGATGTAGTGCTCCCCTGCCCGGCCGGTATGCTGGGTCACCTGGCGCGCCATCACCGAGGTGCTGTGATCGATGAAGTCCAGTACGCGGGTGCTGCCGGAGTTGAAGCGGACCAGGTCCTTCACCAGACCCACGGTGCGTTCACGACCGTCCGCCGCAGGATCCACACCGAGCGCATCCAGTGTGGTCTCCAGACGTTCCAGCATGCGGCGCATAGTGATCAGGTACTGGTTCACGCGGAAGCCCATGCCCACCTTCGCGCTGTTCTTATACGCCTTGTCGATCAGCTCGCGGCAGTGACCGATGAGCACATGCAATTGCCGATAGCTCTCCTCGGTGATGGCGCGCGTGATGGTGGCGTTCCGCAGGCCATCGATATGGTCGTCCAGGGCATCACCCAGCGCCACGAACGGATTGTGCAGGTTCTCGTACTCGGGCACCATGCGCAGCACACCGCTGTCGAAGGCCTTCCCCGAGATGCGGAGGCCCAGCACCTTGGCAGCGAACAGCAGTTCCTGCACGGGAGTATCGGTAAGTAGCCAGCTATCGGAGCCCTTACCACCGAGCATGCCCAGAAGACGGATGCCCTTCGTCGTATCCAAATCGCGCACCCAATCGGCATCACCTTCGCGGAAGAACACGTTGGTGAGCAGGTGGTCTATGGTGCCCCGCTCCGGCTGGTTCGGCAGGAGTTTGAAGGTCAGTCGCCGACGCAGTTCGTACCAGAAGGCTTCGCTGGGCATGCCTTGGTCGATGATCACCCGGTTGAAGCGCCGGCCCTTCACCAAACGTTCCACGTACAGCGCAAGTCCTGCACAGAGCACGGGGTCCGTGGTGAGCAGTTCGATCAACGCATCCAATGCCGGTGTTCGTCGCGCCTCCCGGTCCTTCCTACCCGGTCTGATGGCCACGACCAGCTGCGCCAGCAGGTCCACCTCGTCACCGGGATAGGCAGCGATGGCTTTCAACGTTTCCCTGACCGGCACACGGCGCATGCGGTCAAGATAGTGTTGGTATCACGGTAACAGCACATCATCGGCGAAGGGATCAACTGCGATCTTTGCGCCGCATGGCAACACACCTCGTAACCGGCGGCTGCGGCTTCGTGGGCCGCAACATGGTCAAACGGCTTTATGCCCAAGGCGCACGCGTCCTCTTCATCGACGACCTCAGCGTTGGCACACACCCGAACACCTGGTTGGGGCATGAACTCAACTTCGAGCACAAGGAGCTGCAGATCTACGGCAAGGACGAACGGCTGCTCTTCCTGAAAGCCGACCTGCGCGACGTGCTGCGCGAACTGAACAAAGATCCGCAGTACTTCCAGAAGCGTTATGGACTGAACATCGCGCTCTTCGATGACATCTTCCACTTCGCAGCCATCGTTGGCGGTCGTAGCAAGATCGATGGTGATCCCATGTTGGTGGCGCAAGACCTCAGCATCGATGCGGAGATGTTCCTCTACGTCTGCCGCAACAAACCGCGCCGCTTCCTCTACCCCAGCAGCAGCGCAGCCTATCCGATCGACCTGCAGACCGAGAGCAATACCCTCAAGTTGAAGGAGAGCGACATCGACTTCAAGAAGATGGGCGAGCCGGACATGACCTACGGATGGAGCAAGCTCACCGGCGAGTTCTTAGCGAAGATCGCGGCGAGCCACTACGGTGTGCATGTCACCTGTATCCGTCCCTTCAGCGGTTACGGGGAGGACCAGGACCTCTCCTATCCAGTTCCTGCGATCGCCGCTCGCGCAGCCAAGAAAGAGAACCCCTTCGAGGTCTGGGGCACCGGTAAACAAGGCCGCGACTTCGTCCACATCGATGACGTTCTTGATCTCACCTTGCTTGCCATGGACAAGATCAGCGATGGCCGCGCGATCAACATCGGCATGGGCAAGCTCACGTCGTTCCTTGAACTGATCGAGGTCTTCACCGGCTTCGCTGGCTACAAACCGACCATTAAGCCGCTGTTGGACAAGCCCGTGGGCGTACACAGCCGCTACTGCGACATGCGCTGGGTGGAGGACAACCTCGGCTGGAAAGCAAAGATCTCCATTGAAGAAGGGATGCGGCGGGTGTATGAGGCGGCGTTGAAGAAGATCTGAGTCTATTCACCGCAAAGACGCAGAGGTCGCAGAGCATGAATTTCGAGCATCAATTTCATTGCACGGGCGCATTCTCCTTCGCGTCCCTAGCGTCTTTGCGGTGAAATGAGCTCCCCTCACATCGTCTGCTTCGGCCCAGGCCCCAAGTTCAAAGGCGGCATCGCGCAGTACAATACGGCGTTGGCGCGAGCATTGAAGGACGCAGGCGCACGGGTCACCATCGTCAGTTGGACGCAGCAGTACCCGGCGATCATTCCCCGCGAGTTCGTGGACAAGACCAGTCGCAGTAGCTTTCTGGAGGGCTACGACATTCCGGTGCAGTACCTCACCAACTGGAACGCACCTGGCACCTGGTGGAAGACGGCGAAAGCCATCGCTGAGCTGAAGCCCGACAAGGTGATCATCCAGTGGTACAACCCCACGCAGGGCATCCCGCTGAACACGATCGCGAAGTACTTGCGGAAACACACGAAGGCGGAGATCCTCTTCGATCTGCACTTCGTGGCCGCCAAGGAACAGAGCTCACTGGACGCACGGCTCACCCGCATGGCGTTGCAGCATGGGCACAGCTACATCGTACACGCGTACAAGACAGCGGAGGAGTTGAAGGCATTGATGCCGGACAAGCAGTTCGAGGTGACGTTGGATGGCAAGCGCACAGTCGGGAGTGGGCAATTGGCAGTGGATCCCGCCAGCACTGCCAACTGGCAACTGCGAACTGCCGACTCTCCTCGCACGATCCTCAAGCTCTACCATCCGATCTACTCTCTCTTCAAGCCGGATCCTTCATTCAACAAGGAAGCTTGGAAGACGCGGCACGGACTGAAGCAGCACGTGTTCCTCTTCTTCGGTTTCATCCGCAAGTACAAGGGGCTGCATTACTGCATCGAGGCCTTCGCGGAACTCGCCAAAAAGCGCGATGATGTGAGCTTGATGATCGTGGGTGAACGCTTCTGGCAGACGGTGGACCAGAGCAAGCTAAGCACCAAGTTGAAGAACGCGGTCTTCGGTACGGTGAAGAAACTCTTCCTGAAGAAAGCCGACGACGAGCGCAACTATGATCCGCTGGCGTTGGTGGAAATGCTGGGGTTGAAGGATCGCATGCTCGTGGTAGATCGCTTCATCCCGAACGAAGAAGTACCGCCCTACTTCCAAGCTGCGGATACCATCGTGCTCTTCTACGAGACGGCCACACCGAGCGGCGTTGAGAGTCTGAGCTACAATTTCAAGCTACCAGCGGTGGCCACACGTGTGGGGCATTTCCCCGAGACCATCACCGACGGCTTCAACGGCTACATGGCCGAACCGAAGAACATCGCCGACATGGTGCGCGTGATGAACGCCAGCATCGAAAAACCGATCCCGCGCGAGAACGTTGTTGAGGCTACGAAGACGATGAGCTGGGCGAACTATGCGAAGGCGGTGTTGAACGGGTGAGGAAGAGTTTTCACCGCAAAGCCGCGGAGGGCGCAAAGGGGTTCGTAACATAAGTCAAAGGGCAGTGTCGGGTCACCTTTGGTAGCTTTCGGCATGAAGGGTATGGCACAGCACCTCATCATTCTGTTCTTCTTCACTATTGCAACGAGCGGTTCAACACAGGACATCCACTTCAGTAGTGACGTTGAGTTGGCCATGAACTACTACGCAGACCTTCAGCCGCTCACGATCGGCCATTGCGTTGATAGTCTTGTGACCGACACCGTGTATGTCGAGAACATCAACACGGGAGAACTGGACATGGTGGTGCACCGTTATCCAGACGCGCGATACGAGTTCTATTTGGATGGTGCACTGTTCCGTAGAATGGACTTGGGCGCTTCATCTGAACGCTACGACACGTTGATGACCGAGAACCTCGAGACTGGCGAACTTGAGGTCATTGTTCAAGCCATACGGATCGACATCCCCAACGGCGCCTACCACGAGTTCTTCCCCAATGGCAACATCCGCATCAAAGGCACGCTGGATGGCTACAACGCGGATGGAACGCTGAAGAAGACCGGCGAATGGAAGGAGTGGGATGCGAACGGCAACGTTATCCGGCAGGAGACCTATCCCTAGCGCACGACACAGAAGCGCCGTGCCTGGCCATCGCCTGAACGCAACGCGTAAACACCGGCCGCGACAGGAAGAGTGATCGTTGCTGTGTTCGCCGCATGACTTCCTGTGTAGACGACGCTTCCTTTTGCATCCACGATGGTGATCATGCCGAGGACAACATCACCTATGACCCGTATGGATCCATTGTGCACGATGATAGATGGAGCATCCGATGTAGCGCGCCCCTCCACTGCAGTGCCGACGAAATTCAGCTGGTCGGTGCATTGGGTGCCATTCGTGTAACTGAGCGCACTGAGTTGCGGCAAATAGCTCCCGGGATCCATGTACTGCTTCCAGGCCCAGCGCCGTGTGATGGTATGTCCATCGCCACAGTTGTGTGAGTAGCTGGATGCTCCGATGGTGAGGCACCACAGGTAGGCGATGCGTGGCGCACCACCGTTGCCGACCTGCTCAGCGTAGTACTTGCAACGGATCGCCGTATTAACGTTGCTCTGCCACTGTCCTCCAGCCGTGTATCCATAACGTTGTTGGCCGCTGCTATTGGTCCAGAGCACAGTACCGTCTGCGATCGTAGGCATCGTGTTGGAAGAACTGGAGCTGAATTGCTCATCATCCCAACTATTCGTATTCCAGTCGTAGGCCGCCGCACCAAGTATGCCACTACTCGACTTCCACGCTACCACGCCCTGGGCGATCACCAACACATTGCCACTGCTCGAACTGAACTGCTCATCCTGCCATTGCCCGATGGACGGATCATAGACCGCAGCACCAAGGATGCCCGAGGTGGATACCCACGCCACGATGCCATCGCGGTTCTGCACCACGTTGCCGCTGTTGGAACTGAACTGTTCATCCTGCCATTGTCCAATACTCGGATCATAGACCGCGGCACCCACAATACCGCTGCTGGAAACCCAGGTCACCACGCCATCGCGGTTCTGGATCTGGTTGCCACTGTTGGAACTGAATTGCTCGTCCACCCACATCTGCAGGTCGGGGTCGTAGATGGCGGCGCCCACGATGCCCGAGCCGCTTCTCCACGCGATCACACCGTCGATATTGATCACCGAACTGCCGCTGGTGGAGGTCAGCTGTTCGGTTCGGAAACTCGCCAGATTGATGTCGTATACAATGGCCGTGACGATACCGCCTCCGCTCACCGTGGCCACCACACCATCATCGTGCGACCAACTGGCCACACTGGTCTGGTTGTAGGTTCGGCTCTGGTTCAAGATGGGGTCCCAGGTGGTGCAGGTGATGGTGCTTCCGTTCTGCGTAACGCTGATCTCGGGGCCCCAACCCCAAGCGTAGAACTGGGCGTGGAGTGATGTGGCCGCAAGGAGGAGCCCAAGGGAGAGTGCGCGAAGGGACATGGTGGTGGTTGGTCCATCGAAACTAGCATTCATTCAGTCAGCGGCCGATCAAGGACGTTCGTCGGGTGCAGATCGCGTTACGTCCAGAAACTTGCAGCATTTAACTACCGTAGAAGACCACCGTGTTTTCTAGGCCGTTAGTTTCACCACCCCGTTGGCGTTACCGCGAACTGGAACCTCGCGTGATGGTAGGGCAACGGAAGAACCTGTAGGAAGGAATGACGCATATGCCAATGCTCCTGGCATTGCTCTTCTCCTGGCTTTTGCCGGGTAAGGGGAACGATGCTCCTGTACGCACCGCCGAGGCGGCTCCTGCGACGTCCGTCGTGGCTTCGGCCAACGGGCTCTATACGGAGCTGTGCCTGGATGGCGAGCTGAAGGAAAGTGTGTTCACGGCTTGCTACAACCGCATGCAGCGGAAAGGCGTGAGCGGCCGGGTGATCGCCATCGCGGACATGACCCAACCCAGTGACGCGAAGCGCTTGTACGTGATCGATCTGGACAAGAAGGAACTTGTCCTGCGCACCCATGTGGCCCACGGTCAGGGCAGCGGCGAGCGCATGGCCACCAGCTTCAGCAACAAAGAAGGCTCGCACGCCACGAGTTTGGGCTTGTATCGTGTGGGCGCCGAGATAGTAAGCCCGAAACATGGTGCCGCACTTCTGCTCCACGGCTTGGAGCGCGGCGTGAACTGCCAGGCCGAAGCGCGCGAAGTGATCATGCATGGCGCGGATTACGTGAGCGAATCGTTCATCGCTGAACATGGTCGTCTGGGCCGCAGCTGGGGCTGCCCCGCCGTGAGCCGGGCCGACATGCCCCGCATGCTGGAACTGCTCGCCGATGGCGGGTTGCTCTACGTTCACAGCGGTAAGTAGAACTTTACGGGCGCTGGGCACGTATGCCCTCTCCCCTCATGCGTTCACTTCTCCTCTTTCTGGCACTCATCGTTGTTGTCGGCTGTCGCGAACAAGCGAAGGCACCCACCGAGCAGGAGAAAGCCCAGCTCATCAACGAAGTATTCGAGAGCCGCGAGCAGTACACGGTGCGCACGCTGGACAGTACGGACATCCTGGGCTACCTTGCCAGTCACCCGGAACTGCGCTCGGACTCGGCCGGTATCCGCGACTTCTATGCACGGCGCAAATACCAGTTCGCCTGGTTCGTGAACGATAGCCTTTCGCAGGCCGCAGCGGGTTTCGCTTCGCTGGTGAACAGCACCGAATCTGCCTACAAGGAAGGTGCTGCGCTGCGCGAACGGTTGAACGAACTGCTGAGCAACGGCCACCGCAGCCGCGCGGACAGCGCCGCCTGCGACAGTTGCCGCACCGCGCTGGAACTGGCCCTCACCGCACAGTTCTTCCGCTTCGCGGACAAGAAGTACGGCGGCATGGTGGGCAAGGACCTGCACGAGTTGGACTGGTTCATTCCGCGCAAGAAGAAGAACTACGACCGCCTGTTGGATTCGCTCACCGCCGGGCGCATGGACCTGCGCGCCATCGAGCCCATCCATCCACAGTACGGCAAGTTGAAGGATGAGCTGAAGCGCTATGCCGCCCTGGATACGTTGGTGCAATGGGATGTGCTTTCCCTCGGCGAACGCAAGAAGCTGGAGCCCGGTGATACGGCCGGTGTGATACCCGACATCCGTCAGCGATTGATGGTGCTGGGCGATCTGAAGAGCGGGATGGACACCATCGTGCTCTCCTCCACCGCTTACGATAGCACCTTGTTCCAGGCTGTGCAACGCTTTCAGGAACGGCATTCGCTGCTTCCCGATGGGGTGATCGGCAACAGCGTGATCCGCCAATTGAACGTGACACCGGCGCAGCGCGTGCGCACCATGCTCATCAACATGGAACGCCTGCGATGGGTGCCCGAGGCCTACGCTCCCGACCTCATCCTGGTGAACATCCCGGAGTTCCGCATGCACATCTTCGAGAACGGCCAGGAAGCGTGGAACATGAAGGTTGTGGTGGGCAACGAGGCCACGCGCACGGTGATCTTCAGCGATACGTTGAGCAACATCGTTTTCAGCCCGTACTGGGGAGTGCCGCAGAGCATCGTGAAGAACGAGATCCTGCCGGCGATCAAAAAGAACCCGAACTACCTCGCGAACAAAGGCATGGAACGTATCGGTGGAAGTGATTCGAATCCGGTGATCCGCCAGAGACCAGGCTCGGGCAACGCGCTGGGCAAGGTGAAGTTCCTGTTCCCCAACAGCTACAGCATCTACTTCCACGATACGCCGAGCAAGGGTGGGTTCGCACGCGAGAGCCGTGCCTTCAGCCATGGTTGCATCCGGCTGAGCGAACCGCAGCGCCTGGCGGAATACCTGCTGCGTAACGACACCACGTGGACCACCGAGAAGATCAAGGCGGCCATGAACAAGCGCACCGAGACGTGGGTGACCTTGAAAGAGAAACGCCCCGTCACGATCGGCTACTTCACCGCCTGGGTGGGCGCCGATGGCCGGTTGAACTTCTGCGACGATGTGTACGGCCACGACGAGAAGCTCGCGCGCGAGCTCTTCTTCGACGCTACACCCGTGCCACCCGCTCCGGTGGCGGCTATTCCTGCGGAGCCGGAGCTGGCTCAATGAGCCGCAGGCCGGGTCGGCCGAAATAGTCGGCCATGCTCAGGTTCATCCAGTGCACCGATGAAGTATCCAGCCGAAGCACGGTCAAGCTTTTAGGCCATTCCACAGGCGGCAGAACGAGTTCGCCATCCGGGGTTGTTCTGATCGCCTCGTAACGCGCGTTCATGGCGCGATCGTAGCGTGCAAGGGTTCCATCGCAGAGCTCCCAGGTCAGGTCCATTCCTCGCCCCAGGAAGAGGAAAGAGGCACCGATCATCACCAACGACCAAGGCCATCTGAGCACGCCTTCGTCATAGGCTTTGCGTGGTTCGAAGAATGTCTGATCCCAAACAAGGGCCGCGAAGAACCACGTGACCATGAAGTAGAAGAGCCCCATGTTCACCGTGCGGTGCTGACCCAGCAAGCCCGTGGGCCAATAGGTGACCACCATCGCAGTGAAAAGGCAGACGAATGGAAAGGCTAGCGCGAGCCACTTGTTCAATGGCCTCGCGAACGGTCGCAGAATGCCGCGTGCGATGGCCTCCCGTCGGATGCTTGGAAAGTTCAAGGTGAGGATGAAGACCGGCAAGGACAAGAAAGCCAGGCCACCGAAACGCGCGGTCTGTGCGGTGCTGTAGGCCAGCGTTCGTAACACGTCATGGCGCATCGGAAAGTTAGAGCCGCGGGTTTCGTTACCCGGCGCCGCAATGACCACGATCGCGCAGAGCATGGAGATTCCCAGCAGGATGAGCGCTGGGCGGGCGATGTGGCCTTCCTTCACCCGTAGATAAACGAACAGCAACGCATGCCCGATCACCAGAAAAGCCATGTGCACTTCGTTGCAGCCGGCGATCGTGATCACCAGAAGTACTTGCACGACGAACCATCTCCAAGGGAGCGTTCCATGCGGCGAACGCAAATGACCTATCCAATTCGCTACCAGGAAAAGGCTGAGCGCGTTCGGTAGTTGATAGGTGATGGCGCCGGTATACCAGTAAAAGCCTTCACTGGTGTTCGGCATCACATGCAGGAAGATCAGCACGAACACCAGCGCTATCGTTGCACTGATCTCGCGCGTCGCGCTGGGAAGCAGCGAGCGGACGAAGCGGTTGGCCGCCAGCCAGGTGAAAAGGATCAGCGCGGCGGCAACAGCTCGATAGAGCCCAAGACCCTCCTCGATACCCAACGTCAATGGTCCGCGCAGCAGCAGGATGTCGGAAAAGTAACGCCCGTTCCACGAGGTGTACTCCTGCACCAGGCGTACACCCAGATCCGTACGCATGCCCGCAACGGCATAGCTGAAGTCGTCAGCGAACGGATGTACGAAGCATGCAACAGCCAGGTGGCGCAACAAAACGATCACCAGAATGCACTGGGCCAGCCTGATCGGTAAGCGATCCTTCATCACCGGCAAAGATGGACCGAGGCGATCAGAACCCGGTGCGTTCGCTGATGCGGTAGCGGTTGCGATCGGTACCGTTGCGGCTCACCAGATCGGCCACGAAACCGGCGGTGAAGAGTTGCACGCCGATCACCATGGCGGTGAGGGCCACGAAGAAGAGACCTTGATCGGCCACGCGTGGAGCAGGATGATGCAAGACGAACGAATGCCAGAGCTTCTCTCCCACCACCCAGGCTGCGCTGAGGAAACCCACCATGAACATCAGCGTGCCCATGCCACCGAAGAAGTGCATCGGTTTCTTGGCGAACCGGAAAATGAACGTGATGGTGAGCAGGTCCAGGAACCCATTGATGAAGCGGCTGAACCCGAACTTGGTGTGTCCGAATTTGCGCGGATGGTGTTTCACCACTTTCTCACCGATCTTCCCAAAGCCTTCCTTCTTCGCGATGAACGGGATGTAGCGGTGCATCTCACCGAACACTTCGATGTTCTTCACCACATCCTTCCGGTAGGCCTTCAGCCCGCAGTTGAAATCGTGCAGTTGCACACCACTGGCGCGGCGCGTGGTCCAGTTGAAGAGCTTCGTAGGAATGGTCTTCGTCAGCGGATCGTAGCGCTTCTGTTTCCAGCCGCTCACCAGGTCGAAGCCATCCTCGGTGATCATGCGATAGAGCTCAGGCACCTCGTCGGGATCGTCCTGTAGGTCGGCGTCCATGGTGATCACCACGTTGCCTTGCGCGGCTTTGAAGCCTTCGTTCAGCGCCGGGCTCTTCCCGTAGTTGCGCCCGAAACGGATGCCCTTCACACGGTCATTGGCAGCAGACAAGCGTTGGATCTCGTTCCACGAGCCATCGGTGCTGCCATCGTCCACGAGGATGATCTCGTAGCGCTTACCCATTCCGCTGATCACCCGGTGCAACCACTCCACGAGGTGCGGGAGCGACTCGCGTTCGTTCACCAGGGGGATTACGATGGAAATGTCCATGCGGGGCTGGGCGGAAAAGTGCTGCAAGGATAAGCAGCCCCGTTCAACGGGGCCGGATCGCCCTACCACGACAGTGCAACACGACGGGTCATCCAGCCGGAACCGGTTCGGATCAACACCGTGTAGCTACCTGGTGCTCGCGCGGCCATTGAAAGCTCGAAGGAGCCTTGTTCCTGTTGTTGCTCCAGCATTCTTCCCAGCGCATCCAGCAGGGTAACCTGGAACACCTCGTTGCTCTTGGGCACGAAACGCAAGGTCCGTCCATCAAACATCAGTACCACGGTTTCATCGCTGCTATGCATCGATGTGCTTCCATCCACGGTGATCGAACAGGACTGAACCGTAAGACCCGACCCCGCAGCATTGTAAGCTGTCAACCGTACATCGTAACATCCGGGTGTGGTGTAGGAGATCCCTTCGGGAAATTGATCGGTGCTCTCGGCTACCGAAGCACCAGGGAACTCCCAGTACCACGCATATGGATCGTTGGTCGAAAGATCAGCGAAAGCAATGCTCTCACCGACACCGGCAGTGAAGGTTGAAGGTTCAAAGGCCGCCTGCGGCAGACCTGGGCAACTCAGCGCCGCACCGTCCTCTAACTGCCATTCAAGGGCAAATCCCAAGCCGGTCAAGGCGAAGTTGTCTACGCACAGAACGTAGTGCTGCCCTTCCACAACATTCAAGCGCGCCACCCACGAGTCCCCAGATGAACCTTCCGTGAGATCAGAGGCTTGAAAGCTGAGCCCCGTATTCCCAGTTTGTGCAGCATACGAGCAGCGCACCGGAGCCCCTGTCAGCGTATCAACGGACTCAGCGAACGGTCCCCACACGGCGAAATCGAAATCCATGGGCTGTGCTGGCATCACGGTGAACCCGATCCGTCCACTGCTTACCACGGAGAACCGAACGAAGACGCTCTGGTGCTCATCGGTAAGTAAACACCCGTGGTTCGCGGGGTTAAGATCCGCTATGTCTCCAGTGAACGATTGATCCACGGCCGGGGTGAAGACCGTATCCGAGCATAAGTGAATGGCGTAGCGCAGATCCGTGGGCTCGAATGTGGGTTGCGCATGAACCGCACCGTTGATCGAAAGAGCAAGAGAGAAGATGAGCGAACGATCCTTCATCGCTGTGAAAGATGGAACAGCAAGGTAGTTGAACATCATCGAATGCGGCTGATGACCCAGCCATCGACATGCCATCCGATGCTATCCGCGCCCTGTTGCTGTATGCGCTGCCAGTTGATCCCGGGCGGCAGGCCGTTCCATTGTTCGATCAAGTTCTGCGGCTTCACCACCACAATAGCGCCTTGTTCGAACGTATCGATCACTCCATACCAGAGCTCGGTAACGGGCACAGGTCCGCAGTAGTTGATGAATGCCGCTCCCATCCCATGCGTGTAGATCCACTCAGGATGAAGGTCGTTCACTTCGTTGGCCAGTTCACGTTCCGTTCTCGCCTGATCCATGAACGGCTGGATCGCTCGTGCGAACAGGCCAACTTGCACCAAGGCCATCGCTGATACCCACAACGCCGGTCGAAGCCCTCTGACAGCCGACCAAGCCCACGCCCGTTGGAATGCCGGATAGAGCAGAACAGCAACGAAAGGCAACGCCATCAACAATACACGGTCGTTCTGGAACGGCATTCCGGCGATGAAAAGCAGGTAACAACCCACGCACCAAGTCGCCATGCGCACTGGCACCGTGAACAGGTCCGCCTTGCGGAAGAACGGCAAGAGCAGAATGCCCATGGGAAGGAAGCCAGGATGAACGAAGATGCCGAGCACGTACACGATGTTCGGTACACGATAGACCAGTACGCCGTCATCGGAATGAAGTACGCGACGGAAGAGATTGAGCGGCGACCACTCCGCCAGCGGTGACCCGTGGATCAGGCCTTCCAGTTCGTAGCTCGAAAGCACGGTGAGCACGACCACAAGAACAGCCACCGTTGCACCGATCACCCAGGTCCACCGCCTGCACCTTCCCTCCTGTTCACCGTGGATGATGGCAAGCACCAACGCACCGATCAGCGGAGCAACAGCCATACGAACGGTCATGGCCAGGCCTGCAAAGACCACCGCCCCGAACAAGGACCAACGTCCCTTCCCTTGCTGCCACTGTGCGAGCATGATGTACGTCATGAATATCAGCGCGGTGCCCGGCACATCGCTCATGCTCATCATGCCGTAGCGCAATAGGAACGGACATGCGGCCACGGCGAGAAGGGTGAACGCGAGCAACGGCCCTCGTTCTTCGGAAAACCGCGACAACACCCACCGCAAGCTGAAGACCAGTATGAGCAGGGACAACGCGCTGACCACCCGAAGCCCAACGAGTTCATCACCCATCACCGCACCCAGAACAGCCGCTGCCATCGGATAGCCGTGCGGATGTTCCGCTATCACAGGCCGCCCCCCTCCTGCCCAATACGCCGTCCATTCTCTGGCGATGCGCCAGTAATCATGCGCATCCTGGCCATTCACACCTTCATAACCGTTCGTCCAGGTCCAAAGCAAGGCCAGCAACACCGGCAGAAAGAGGATGACCACCATCCAGGGTCTTCGCGCCGGTGCCATGCGCCGAAAGTAACGGGGGCGGTTCAACGAGCAGGGGTATGGCCGAAGCCGTTCAACGCCGTTCCTTTGCCGCATGTCGCTCTCCTCCACCCTGCTGGAACAAGCCGTGGACCAATTGGCCACGCTACCGGGCATCGGGCGGCGTACGGCCATGCGCCTGGCCTTGGACCTGCTGCGCCGGGAACAGCACGAGGTGGCCCGTTTCAGCGACGCCATCCGCCGGATGCGCGATGAGGTACGGTTCTGCGAGGTCTGCTGCAACATCAGCGATGAAGCCCGCTGCTCCATCTGCCGCGACCCGAACCGAGACGAGCAGCTCATCTGCGTGGTGGAGGACATCCGCGACGTCATCGCCATCGAGAACACCCGACATTTCAAAGGACGCTACCACGTTCTAGGAGGTGTGATCAGCCCCATGGACGGTATCGGACCTGATGACTTGAACACTCGGGAGCTGATGGAGCGGGTGGCACATGGCGGTACACGCGAAGTGATCCTGGCGCTGGGCACCACGCTGGAGGGGGATACCACGGGGTTCTACCTCAACAGGAAGCTGGCCGAGCAAGGCGTCGCCGTGACCGTTCTGGCCCGGGGCCTCAGCGTAGGTGGGGAGCTGAGCACCACCGACGAACTGACACTTGGCCGAAGCATAGCGGACCGGAAGCCCTACGAGCAAAGCTTGAAGCGATGAAGGGAACAGGTGAGCGCGTGGACATCCGGGCAGATGAACGTGGCGTTCCGGATCTCGAGTGCGATTTGCATTCCATGACCGCACGGTCGCATGCCCACAGGAACGCATGAAGCTCTCCGTCATCATCGTCAACTACAACGTACGCGCCTACCTGGAGCAGTGCCTGCGTACCGTGCAAGAAGCCCTAAAGGGCTTGGACGGGGACGTTTTCGTGGTGGACAACCAGAGCACCGATGGCAGCGTGGAGATGGTTCGCGACAAGTTCCCGGAAGTGAAATTGATCGCCAACACCGAGAACGTGGGGTTCAGTCGGGCGAACAACCAGGCCATACGGGCCAGCGACGCCGAATACGTGGTGCTGCTGAACCCGGACACGGTGGTGGGTGAAGATGTTTTCCACAAGGTGGTGGCTTTCCTGGACGAACATCCGAAAGCCGGTGGCCTGGGTGTGAAGATGGTGGACGGCACGGGCACCTTTCTGCCGGAGAGCAAACGCGGGCTACCTACACCAGCGGTGGCGTTCTACAAGATCATCGGACTTACGCGGCTTTTCCCGCACAGCGAAACCTTCGGGCGCTACCACCTGGGGCACCTTCCCGAGAATGAGAAAGCCCGCATCGAGATCCTCTCCGGTGCGTGCATGTTCCTGCGGAAGCGCACCTTGAACGAAGTGGGCCTACTGGACGAGAGCTTCTTCATGTACGGCGAGGACATCGATCTGAGCTACCGGATCACGCTTGGGGGATACGAGAACTGGTATTTTCCGGAAGCGCGCATCATCCATTACAAAGGGGAAAGCACCAAGAAGAGCAGCGTGAACTACGTGTTCGTGTTCTACAACGCCATGGCCATCTTCGCCCAGAAGCACTTCACGCGCAAGCGCATGGACCTGCTGGGCCTGTTGATCAACGGCAGCATCTACTTGAGCGCCGCTGGAGCCATCGTGTCACGCTTCTTCAAGCGCGCCTTGCTCCCCATGCTCGATTTCGTGCTCATGTTCCTGCTCGCCTGGTCGTTCTCGTCGTGGGTGGGCGCGGGCGTGGCGGCGCGAAGTCCGTTCGGCATGGCGGTGGTGGTAGCCACATTGGTGGGCCTTATGGGACTCACGGGCGCCTACGACCGTCCAGTACGCTTGCTCAACGTGGCGAAGGGCATGGTCCTTTGGTTCGTGTTCTTCACCCTGCGCAGGCTCGCGGCTGGAATGCCCATGGAGTTGCGGGTCGACCTCCCCGCCGTGCTGCTCCTGGCCGCTGCTCCCCTGGCGGCCCGCTTGGTCATGCACCTGCTCCGGGTACGTGGCTACAGCCTGCGTAGCATAGACCTTAAACGGGTGCTCTCCATAGGCAGTGCAGAGGAGAACAAACATGCGCTGGCCCTGCTCTGGCAAACGCACTTCGGCCTGGGTCGCCAGAAACAGATGAGCTTGGAAGAAGGGGAAGCCCCGGACGCCGCCGCGGACATCCGGCGCAAGATCAAGAAACACGGCATCGATGAGGTGGTCTTCTGTGCGAAAGACCTTCGTTGGGGCCGCATCATTGATCTCATGGAACAGCTGCGCCCCACCGGGGTCATGTTCAAGATCGCGCAGCCGGCACGAGAATTCATCATCGGCCCCAACAGCATCGAGAGCATCAACGACCTGTACGTCATGGAACGATATGCGGTGCACAGTTCTGCCGCACGCCGCAGCAAACGCCTGATGGACCTTGCCATCGCCCTAGCCATGGTGGTCGCGCTTCCCTTCGTGCTCCTGATCGTGCGCGACCGCAGCGGTCTGCTGCACAACTGGTGGGCGGTGGTTCGGCGCAGGAAGAGCTGGGTAGGCTACGGCCCCATGCAAGAGGGTCCGCTGAAACTGCCCGTGATCCGGGACGGCATCGTGGACCCCACCGGTGGCAACGGACCTCGCGATCCGCTTACATCGCATCGCGCCAACGTTACCTATGCCAAGGATTACACGGCCTGGGCTGACCTACGCGCCGTGCTCCGTGGCTTGCCGTTGTTGGGTCGCGCATAAGACACCCCCATCGCTACCTTTGGCCGCCTCCCTTAGTCGGAAGCGTTGCCCATGTCCCAGATCGACATCCTATTGCCCAAGATGGGCGAAAGCGTGGCGGAAGCCACCATCATCAAATGGCTCAAGAACGAAGGTGATCGCGTAGAGGCCGACGAGCCCATCGTGGAGATCGCCACGGATAAGGTGGATAGTGAAGTGCCAGCTCCCGAAGCCGGTGTGCTTCTGAAGCGCTTGGTAAAGGATGGTGACGTGGTGAAAGTGGGTCAGCCCATCGCCCAGATAGGTGCAGCGAATGGAGCGGGAACAGGGGTAAGTGCTCCGGCACCCGCGGCTGCCTCCAACGGTGCGCCGAAGGCGATCCCCCTTGCTGCTCCGGTTCCTTCCCCGGCACCTACCGCCCAGAGCGGTCCCGTTGAACGCACTGGCCCGAGCGGCAAGTTCTATTCGCCCTTGGTGCGGAACATCGCCCAGAACGAAGGAGTATCTCTTCAGGAATTGGAAGCCATAGCCGGATCCGGGCAAGGAGGCCGTGTAACGAAGAAGGACATCCTGGACTACCTGCCCAATAGGGGAACACAAGAAGCCGGGACGAGCGCTGTAAGCAGCGAACCCAGCACGCCTGTTCCTGCTCCTGTCGCCGCTCCTGCTTCTGCCCCTGCCTCCAGCCCGAAGGCCGAACCACAGGCGCCCAAAGTGCTTCCGGGCGAAGGCGACGAGCTCATTGAGATGGACCGGATGCGCAAGCTGATCGCCGACCACATGGTGATGAGCAAGCGTACCAGCCCGCACGTGACCAGCTTCGTAGAGGCCGATGTGACCAACCTGGTACTGTGGCGCGAGAAAGTGAAGAAGTCCTTCGAACAGCGCGAAGGCGAGAAGATCACCTTCACCCCCATCTTCATCATGGCCATCGTGCAGGCCATCAAGGAGATGCCGATGATCAACGTGCAGGTCGACGGGTACAACATCATCAAGAAAAAGGACATCAACGTGGGCATGGCGGCGGCGCTCCCCAGCGGCAATCTCATCGTACCGGTGATCAAGAACGCCGACCGCCTCAACCTGGTGGGCCTCACCAAGAAGGTGAACGACCTGGCCAACCGGGCCCGGGCGGGCAAACTCACCCCGGACGAGATCAGCGGGGGTACCTACACGGTGACCAACGTGGGCACCTTCGGCAACGTACTGGGTACACCGGTCATCAACCAGCCCCAGGTCGCCATCATGGCCACCGGCGCCATCCGGAAGAAGCCAGCCGTGATCGAGACCCCCCAAGGTGACATGATCGGTATCCGACACCTGATGTTCTTGAGCCATAGCTACGACCACCGCGTGGTGGACGGAGCCCTTGGTGGCCGCTTCGTACGGCGTGTGGCCGATATCCTGGAAGGCTGGGCGATCGACCAGAGCTTCTGAACAAAGACCACCCCGGCAAGCGGAAAATTCTACATTTAGCCGCTCTATCCCGTTCTCAACGAATGCGTTCTGTCATGAAGTACGGCTACGTTGCCATCGCCCTTTTAGGCTCGATCCTCCTCCAAACCCATGCCCACGCTCAAGGGGACAACACGTCCTTCACGTGGAAGTTCGAGGAGGGCAACAAGCTGATGGAGGAGAAGTTCTACAACCAAGCCGCGGATATCTGGTCCGGGCTCCTGGCAACGGATGCCGAAAATGCCAACCTGAACTACAAGCTTGGCGCTTCCTACTTCAACTCCTACAACCAGAAGGCGAAAGCACTACCCTTTCTAGAGAAAGCCGCCGCCCTGCGCAAGAGTGATTTCGGCTCCTTCAATACGGCCGGCTACGACCCGTTCGACCCCCGGGAGCGCAACGCACCGGCCGAAGTGGACTACTACCTGGGCCGTGCCTACCACCTGAACGGTCAGTTCGACAAGGCAGACATGGCTTATCAGAAATTCCTGGACGAGAGCGACCCCAAACACGAACTGCGCGACCAAGCCAGCCGTGGCAAGGAGCAGACGGCCAATGCCCGGGTACTGCAGGCTTCGCCCATGGACTACCAGATATCCAACGTAGGTCAGGTCATCAATTGGGCCGGGCCAGACTTCAGTCCGGTGCTGAGCGTGGACGGTAACGCACTGTTCTATACCAGCCGCCGCGTGCGTCCGGATAGTTCCAACAGCGCCGTGATCGACCCCATCGCGGGCCAGCCCTACGAGAACGTTTACGTGAGCTACAAGGATCGTGAAGGCACCTGGCAGAAGCCCGAGGTGCTCAACATCAACCCGGCTGTTGGCCACTTGGCAACGATCAACGTTGCAGCGGACGGACAGACGCTCTTCGTATACCGCGATGATGGCGGTGACGGCAACATCTACGAAAGCAAGCTGGTGGGTGAGATCTGGAGCGATCCCGTGCTGATGGGAAGCGACATCAATACCAAGGCGTGGGAAACGCACGGTGCGCTCACCGCCGACGGGAACACCTTCTATTTCGTTAGCGACCGTAAGGATGCCAGCATAGGTGGTAGGGATATCTATCGCGTGGTGCGTTTGCCGAACGGCGAATGGAGCAAGGCACAGAACCTCAGTCCGGTGGTGAATACCCGCTACGATGAGGACGGCCCCTTCATCCACCCGAACGGACGTACGCTCTACTTCAGTTCCAAAGGGCATAATTCCATGGGAGGCTTCGACATCTTCTACACGGAGATGAACGATGACGGCAGCTGGACGGCTCCGAAGAACCTCGGCGCTCCCCTGAACACCACGGATGATGACGTGTTCTTCGTGACCACAGCCGATGGACGCCGGGGGTATTTCAGCAGCGACCAGAACGCTGGCTACGGTGAAAAGGACATCTACTTCGTCGATCTGCCGAGCGAAATGGAGGCTGAAGGCCTTACCGTTCTCAAGGGATACATCATCCCCGCACCGGGCGAAGACCTTCCGAACTCCACCATCCTGTATGTCACCGACAAGTCCACCGGTGAAGTGAAGACCTACAAACCCCGCCAGCGCGATGGCGTGTACGTAGCCATCCTGCCTCCCTGTAAAGAGTACAATCTGGATTACCGGGTGAACGACAAAACGGTACACACGGAGGACATCTTCGTGGAGTGCGAGAGCAGTTACCAGGAGATCAACAAGGAGATCTACCTGAGCCCTGTGTCGCTCGCTGGTCCGGCCAGCATCGTGGACCTGCCCAAAGGTTCGCCTCCCGGCAAGAAGGAAAAGGGCGAGAAAGTCACCCCGGAAGGTACCCTCGCTGCGGGCAAGGAGAAGGAGAAAGCCCTTACCGATGCCGAAATGAAGGAGAAGGGCAGCAAGCACGTTGCACCCGATGCCAAGTACGCCGACGAGTACACGAAGTTCTACGTGTATAACGCGAAGGACATCGACCAGAACGAACAGCGCTGGAAGGAATTCGTGGACATCGTGGTGGGCTTGATCGAGAAGAACGGCAAGGCCAACGTCGTGATCGAAGCGAGTGCATCGAAAGTGCCCACCAAAACCTTCGGCACCAACGAGAACCTGAGCCGCCAGCGGATGGAAGATGCCCGTGCCCGCCTGCTCGAAGCCGTGAAGGCCCGTGGCAAGGATGAGACTAAACTGTATCTAGAGGCCGTAAATAACCTGGTACAAGGTCCCAAGTACGTGGGCGACTTCAAGAACACCGAGAAGTACGGGAAGTTCCAGTATGCCAAGTTGAAAGTGCGGTAGAACGATCGTTCAGAACTTACATGAACCCCGGCCGCAGCGCTGGGGTTCTTCTTTTCTACATTTCGGCTGATGGCCCTATCCCTTCAACGCCCGCTCGCCTTTTTCGACCTGGAGACCACCGGAGTGAAGATCGGTCGCGATCGCATCGTGCAGATCGGCATCGTGCGCCTGCGACAGGACGGTACCCGAGAAAGCTACCAGACGTTGGTGAACCCCGGCATGCCCATACCGCCAGAAGCGACCGCCGTCCATGGCATCAGTGACATTGACGTGGCCCTTGCCCCTTCCCTGGAAGCCGTGGCGCGGGAGGTGCTGGACGAACTCGCCGGTTGCGACCTGAGCGGCTTCAACGTATTGCGGTTCGACATCCCTTTCCTCACCGAAGAATTGCATCGCGTAGGTTTCGAGTGGAACACCAGTGCTTTGCGTGTAGTGGACGTGCAGCGCATCTTCCACAAGATGGAACCTCGCGATCTCGGTGCAGCGCTCAAGTTCTACTGCGGCCGCGAACACACTGGTGCACACGATGCGCTCGCTGACGTGGTAGCTACCGCCGATGTGCTCCTGGCACAACTGGAACGATATCCAGATACACTGCAAGGAGACATCAGCTTCCTCGGCGAACTCAGCGGTGACCGCCAGCGCAGTCCCGATGCAGCGGGAAAGTTGAAGTTCGATGAACGTGGCGCGATCTGTCTCTCCTTTGGGAAATATGCCGGATGGACCTTGGAGAACATCGGCCGCAGCGACCCCGGCTACCTGCAATGGTTGATGACCAAAGCCGACCTTCCCGGTAGCACGCTCTCGGTGATGCGCAACGCACTTGCTGATCTACACCATTAGCCATGAAGATCGTTTGCATAGGCCGCAACTACGGCGACCACGCCAAAGAACTAGGCAACGCCATCCCCGATGAACCGGTGGTGTTCCTGAAACCGGAAAGCGCGCTCATCCCGCTGCGTGGCCCCATCACACTACCCGCGTTCAGCACCGATGTGCACCACGAGATCGAACTGGTCTTCGTGATCGGGCGAAAGAATGGCAAAGTGATCGCCGACAAGGCGACGATCGGCCTGGACCTCACCGCACGGGATATCCAGCAACAACTGAAAGCGAAAGGCCTGCCCTGGGAAAAGGCGAAGGCGTTCGATGGTTCAGCCTATGTGGCCGAGACCCGCAGCGCCATGGAGTCCTTCCCCGCCGGGCATCACATCGACTTCATGCTGAAGAAGAACGGGCATGAGGTGCAAAGTGGACACAGCGGGCAGATGATCTTTGACGTGGACGCGTTGATCACCCATGTGCAGCGCTACATGGCGTTGGAAGCCGGCGACCTGCTTTTCACGGGAACGCCGGCGGGAGTAGGCCCTTTGGCAGCAGGAGACCGCCTGGAAGGCTACATGCTTGGCGAGTTGCTGTTCGATCTCAACGTGGAAGACGGCCCATCCATTGGCTAGGATACCTTTGCAGCCATTCTTCCAGAACGCATGACCCGGATCGTCAACGTAGGCAACATCGCTTGTGGCAGCGACCAGCTCTTCCTCATCAGCGGCCCGTGCGTGATCGAGACGGAGGATGTGATGCTGCGCACCGCCGAAACGCTGAAAGGTGTAAGCGAGCGCCTGAAACTGCCGGTGGTCTACAAGAGCAGCTTCACCAAGGACAACCGTAGCAGCGTGGACTTCTACATGGGTCCTGGCATGGACGAAGGCTTGAAAGTGCTGCAACGCATCAAGAAGGACTTCGGCTTCCCGGTGCTCACCGATATCCACTACCCCAGCCAGGCCGCACCTACAGCGGAAGTGTGCGATGTGATCCAGATCCCGGCCTACCTGTGCATGCAGACCACGTTGGTGACCGAAGCGGCGAAGACCGGTGCGGTGATCAACCTGAAGCACGGCCAGTTCCTCGCGCCGGACAACATGATCAAGCCGGCGCAAAAGTGTGAGAGCGTCGGCAACTCGAACGTCATCCTCACCGAACGCGGCTACACCTTCGGCTACAACGACATGGTGGTGGATCCGCGCGCCTTCTACCACATGCGCAAGACCGGCTATCCCGTGGTGTTCGACATCACGCACAGCATCCGCAAATACGGCATCCCCAGCGCCGACCCACGCGGCGGCAACCGCGAGGTGATGCCCACGATCGCCCGTGCTGGTGTAGCCGCCGGAGTGGATGGTGTGTTCATCGAGATCCACCCCGACCCGCCCAACGCACGCTGCGACGCCGCCAGCCAGCTGGACATGACGCAGCTCGAAGAATTCATGAAACCCCTGCTCGACCTCCACGCCGTGGAAGTGAAGCACCGACAAATCCCCGCCGCAGAGACGCTGAGTCGCTGAGGAAATACAAGAACCACCGCATTCTCTGCGCCTCCGCGCCTCTGCGGCCAATCAAACACCATGGAACTTTACCTCGACAGCGCCGACATCAAGGAGATCGACGAAGCCTTCAAACTCGGCTTCCTCACCGGCCTCACCACCACGCCAACGTTCATGCACCGCGGAGGTGTCACGAACATCGACAAGATGATCCTGGACCTCGCCAAGAAGGTGCCCATCCTGCAGGTGGAAGCCCTCGGCGAGACCGCTGAAGAAGTGGTGAAAGAGGCGAAGCGCCAATTGAAGATGGGCCTGAAGAAGGAGACCACCGTCTTCAAGATCCCTGTGAGCCTCGAAGGTCTGCGCGCATGCCGCATGCTGCGCAACGAAGGCATCATGGTGAACGTGCACCTGGTGTATACGCTGCAACAAGCGTACATGGCCATGCAGGCCGGTGCCAGCTACGTGTGTCCGCTGGTGGGTCGCTTGCAGGACCAAGGTCATGATGCCCTCGCTTTGGTGGAGCAGTGCGTACGCGCCGTGAACTATTACGGCTACGACACCAAGATCATGTTCAGCAGCGTACGTACCGTGGAGCACGTGCGCAACGCGGTGGACATCGGTGTACACACCATCACCGTGCCTTGGAAGCTGATGAAACAGCTCACCGATAACCACTTCACGGCGATCGGCACGCAGCAGTTCTACAAGGACACCTACCTGATCACGAAGAAGGTGAAGGATGTACTTGGCCGCAGCAACCCCGTGGTGAAGGACAGCGCGACCATCAGCGAAGCGTTGGTGGAGATGACCAAGCACGGCTTCGGTGCTGTGATGGTGGTGGATGCCAAAGGCAAGAACGTGGGCGTGTTCACCGATGGTGGCCTGCGTCGCGGCTTGGAGAAGGATGGCAACAAGTTCCTCGCCAAGAAGCTGAACACGCTGAAGTTCAATGCACCGTTCACCGTTTCACCGGAAGCGCTGCTCGATGAGGCGCAGAAGGCCTTTAAGGAGCATAAGGTGGATACGCTGAGCGTGAGCGAGAACGGCAAGCAGCTCGGTATGCTGGACATCCAGGACCTGATGAAGGCGATCTCGGCGTAAGCCGATCGTCAGTGATCAGTCGTCGGTGGTTCGGCAGCCAGTAAGGACCGACAACTGGCAACTCCGAACCATGTTGGATCACTTTACCAACCTCGGCCTCCGAACCACCGCACCGGAGAAGGACCTCTTACGCCGTCTGGCCCGTACCAAGGCCGTGCTTTTCGATTGGGACGGCGTTTTCAACGACGGCTTCAAGGATGCCGAAGGCGGCAGCCCCTTCAGCGAGGTGGGCAGCATGGGCGTGAACCTGTTGCGGTTCGCGTTGTGGTTGCGCAACGGTTCGTTGCCGAAAGCGGCGGTGATCACCGGGCAGCACAACCCCTATTCGGAACGTTTCGCCCAGCGCGAACGGCTCCACGGCGTGTACATGGGCTTCACCAACAAGCCCGAAGCCTTCGATGCATTCCTGAAGCAGCACGGTCTGGAAGCGGATGAGGTCGCCTTCTTCTTCGACGACGTATTGGATCTGCCTGTGGCGAAGCGGTGTGGCCTGCGCATCGTGATCGGCAGTCCCGTCACGGCATGGCTGGTGGAACAAGCCATCGCGCGCGGCGAAGTGGACCTGGTAACAGCGAACAGCGGTGGGGATAATGGCCTACGCGAAGCCACGGATGCTGTGATTGCGTTGTTGGGCAATGGTGCAGATGTGATCGAGCACCGCACCGCGTATTCCGAGACGTATCAACGCTATTTGAGCGAGCGGCAAGCCGTTATACCCGAAGTAGTGCGTAACCCGCGCTGATCAGCGCAGGCGTATGCGCGTTGTCATCGGCTTCTCGCCGATCACGATCGCTGCCAACCGGAACGGAGGTGGCCCGGTATTCACGGGCGCGTCGTTGCTGAACCCGTAGGGCTCCTGCGGCCATCCGATCCACGATGTGTTCAGCTCATCATCACTGTTGATGTCATGGAAGACCTTCACCGCATAAGTGCCGGGAAGTACATCGGTGAATGAACAACGAACGGTCCTTCCAACAGCCGCAACGCTCAACGTGCGACAACCTTGTTCGGAATCGTATGCTTCCTTGCTCGGGCAAAGAGCAAGACGCAGGGTCCCGCCAGCATCGGGCTTGTTCAAGATCAGTTCCACACTGAGTTCCACCTGGCACTTGACCTGTGGGTGGTACCAGGCGATCGCTGTCAATGCTACGACCAGCCTCACACTAGAATTGAACATCCGCTTGCAAGGCTGCTTCCAACCGATCACGGAACAGCACGCGCGATATCTCCAAGGCACCCAGTTGCGCAGTGAAGTCATTGATGTATTGCGTATCGAAGAGGACATGCCCACGGTGCTGCAAATGTGCGACCAAGCCGTAGAATGCTGCCTTACCAGCGTTGGTCCGCCGGCTGAACATGCTTTCGCCGAAGAATGCACCCTGCAGTGATACCCCGTAGATCCCGCCTACAAGATCATCACCGGACCAGGTCTCGACGGAATGTGCATATCCTGCAAGATGCAAGCCTAAGAAGGACGAGATCAACCGCTCATCTATCCATGTCTCCTCTCGGTCCGCGCACGCCCGCATCACGGCTTCGAACGCTTCATCGTTCGTGACCCTGAAGTCGGTTTTGCGCAAGGCGCGTTGTAGTCGAACGTTCGGCGCAAGGCCTTTCAAGGGGAACACGGCACGCGGATCGGGGTCATGCCAGTAGAGTTCGCCGTCATCGTGACACATGGGAAAGAAGCCCTTGCTGTAAGCGCTCAGCAGAGCGTTCACCGGAATGGTGGGTGGCCGTTGCGTTCTGCTCACGGTGCCCGCATCACACGTAGGTACATCACCAATTCACCCTGCATGACCTTCAACAGGTACGGACCCGGGGGAAGCAGCTCGGATACGGTCGCGATCATACCCCCATTTCCATCGACTTGCGTGCGGCGGAGATCGGACGCACGGCCGTTGGCGTCGAACAAGGCGTAGTAGGACGCGCCCTCTCGAAGCCTAACATCGTGAACATGGAGTTGCTGTTGGAAGGGAACTGGCCATACGGTAGTGGCGGAACGCGGCTCCTCCGGAACAGAGGCCGTCAATTGCAGCCACGCGTGGGCGGCCGCGAGATCCGGAACGCCATAACCCAACGAATCGTTCGGGGCGCTGAAGAAAGAAGCACTGCGACGAACCGCATCCATGATCTGCTGGGCCGTGCGCTCGGGATGCAGTTGCCACAAACAAGCGACAAGGCCAGCGACGATGGGCGAAGCGAACGAAGTGCCATTGGCGAAGGTGATGCTATCGGCATCGGAGCGAAGGATGGTGGTTCCCCAGCCCATCGCGCATACGTCGGGTTTCACGCGGCCATCCGCGCTGGGTCCGAAGGAACTGAAGGATGCATGGTCCTCCATTTCGCCAACCGCACCTACCGTGAGAACGTCGACCGCATCGGCAGGCACGCTGATGTAGTGCCACTCATCGTCTCCTCGGTTGCCAGCGCTGAAGACGGGCACCATGCCCTTCTGCGATGCGATGCTGGCAGCGATGCTCATGCGCACGGTATGGCCATCCAATTGATCGATGGTGTGGTCCATGGTGCTATCGTCGAAAGTGGTGTAGCCCAGCGAAGTGTTCAGCACATCACAACCCAGGCTATCGGCCAGTTCCGCCCCACTGATCCAATTGTCTTCCTCCACGAGGTACTCGGTATCGGCATCTTCCGTGCGCAGAAGCACATAATCCGCTTCGGGCGCGGTGCCCAGCAACTGGCCATCCAACACACCCGCCATCGTCGAGAGGACGGAGCGTCCGTGCCAATGGTCGTCGAACACATCACCGTCATGGGTCACCAGGTCGCGGGTCAGCACGAATCCGTTCCGTGCACGAACGGCGGCGAAAGCGGCGGAAGAATCAACACCCTGGAAACCCGAATCCAGCAGGCCGATGAGCATGCCCTGACCTTGGGCTCCGAGGGCATGCAGCTCGTGGCCACTGAGCATGGCGGTCTGCGTGAAAGAAGGACCAGGATCCGCTGGCCCACCGCCCCGCAGCTCCATTGAAGGCAGTGACCTGAATTTATCCTCACGAGGAGATGCGACAAGGGCGGACCGCGTGGCCCGAACGATGGCAACGAACGGTAAAGCTTGGATCGCCGTGAGCATGCTTTCGTCCACCACGCGAATGGTGACTGCATTGAACCACTTGCTCGTGTTCAGTACCTGGGCGCCGGTTGCCTGCACCGCTGCCACATATGCAGGATCCACTGGGAGGTCCTTCTCGTCGTACGAGATGTGCTGGGCCTCGCGTCTGGCGATCGCGCGGGGCGATAGGAATGCCTCCGGCTCGGCGAGCGAAAAAGGTGTGCCCTCCTTGTCCGTGAATTGGACCCAGTACGTATCCGGCGCCGTTCGGGCAGAAAGATCAGGTGCGAAGCAACCCGCCATGAAGAGCAACACGAGCCAAAATGCGAGTTGGCTCCTCATGCTCACTCAGCACCGAAGGCCACAGCCACCATGTCCAAGCGCCAGCCCACTACTTCTGGTTGACCCTGCTGGTCGAACTGTGTGTTGGTCTCTTCGCGGTATTTCGAGACCATGCCCACCCCATCGGCATAGCGCTCTTCGAAGTTGCGCCTATCGATGATGTTCGGTGGTACGGTGTTCTTCACCAGCACGGTCCTCTCAAAGGAAAGGTCGCCTGCGGACCAAGGAGTATCCTTCTCGCGGTAGGCGACTTCCAATTCATCCTCGGCATTAAAAACGTTGATATCCCACGAAACACCATTGTTAACGGCGAAGGTCAACTTCAGCAAGCGAAGGTTCTCCTCGGTCATTTCGGCGGCGGTACCGTTGCGCGTGGTGGTCCATACATCGCGCACCACCCAGTTGTCATCCTCATCCTTCACGAAGCGATGTATCATCTGGCACAGCCGTCCTTCATCATCGGTGTAATTCTGTACCACCTTCTCCAGCAGCCGGTATGAAACGCTGCCGCTCACGGCCGAGGGGTCATCACGCCAGGAGGAATCGACCTGGTACTCAATCCAGCTGCCGAGCGACTTGGGATAATACCCATACCCGAGGTCCGGTGTTGCCACCTCCTCCTTTTTACATCCGGCGAAGGCGATGACAAGGATCGTGGCGCAGAGGATCGCTGAGGGTTGCATGCTCTAGGGGCGTTCTCGATCGATGAAACCGCCACCGATCACATCATTGCCCGAATAGAAGACGGCGCTCTGCCCGGGTGCGATGCCTGTGACCGGCGCATGGAACTCGACTTTAACACGATCCCCATCCATGGAAAGCGTACTGGGAGTCCCTTTGTCCTTATATCGGATCTTGGTCACGGCTTCGAGTTGGCCGTTCAACGCATCCACGAGCTGGAAGTTCGGCCGCCGCACCCACATGGAGGTCTTGTCCAGGTCATCTTTACGTCCGAGCACCACGGTATTGGTATCCGGCCGGATATCCGTTACATAAAGCGGTTCGCCCGTGGCGATACCCAGCCCTTTGCGTTGCCCGATGGTGAAGAAGGGATAACCATCGTGTTCGCCAAGCACCTCACCAGCTACGCTCAGTAGCTTGCCATGGGCCAGCTTGGCCGTGGCTTCGGGTTCCTTGCGCTTCAGGAAGCCGCGGTAGTCGTTGTCCGGGATGAAGCAGATCTCGTAGCTCTCACTCTTGCTGGCCAGCTCGGGGAACCCACTGTCCATGGCCATCTGCCGGATCTCGCTCTTATGGAATTTCCCGATGGGGAAACGGGTACGCGCCAGGTTCTTCTGCTCCAACCCCCACAGTACATAACTCTGGTCCTTGGCGGGATCGAGACCCCGGCTTACGACCCAACGGTCCGTCTCGGATACGTGCCTTACCTGGGCATAGTGGCCGGTTGCGATCAGTTCGCAGTCCATCATGCCGGCACGCTTCAAGAGAGCCTCCCACTTGATGAAGGTGTTGCACAGCACGCACGGGTTGGGTGTGCGGCCGGCCATGTACTCGCTGGTGAAGTTGCCGATGATGGCATCGCCGAACTCCTCGCGGATGTCAATGATCATGTGGTGGAAACCGCGGCTTACGGCCATGGTCCGTGCATCGTTGATGCTGTCCAGATCACAACAGCCGGTAATGCGCTTACCTCCGCTCGCATCGGCATAGTCCCATGTCTTCATGGTCACGCCGATCACTTCGTACCCCTCCTCGTGCAACATCAGCGCTGTTACGGAGCTATCCACCCCGCCGCTCATGGCCACCAATATCCTTCCGTGTTTGCTCATGATCTTCTTCAACTGCCCGTGATCCGCGCAGCCATCTTGCCAGGTGCTCCTTCCATCTTGAGACTTTGCTCTGAGGGCAGGAGGCTTCCTATTTGTTCTACTTCCCTTGTTCCACGCCAGCGACGTACCTGATGCTCTTCACCAGCTTGCCTTTCTCATCGTACTCCTTCACCTCTCCTTCCAACTGGTCGTTCACGTACACGCCTTCCTTTTTCTTCGTCTGGCCGATGAGCACCCGCTCCACATCGGGCGGGGTTCCCATCACCGGATCGGAGGACACCTGCTTCAACTCCCAGCGGCCATTGTCATGGTACTCCGCAAATGGTCCTTCTCGCTTGCCCTTCTTGTAAAGCACTTCGGACTTCAACTGCTCATCATCGTAGTACTCCTTGAACGAACCGTTCTCCTTGCGCTCCTTGAGCAATTGGCCCTTGCCATAGAGCACCTGCAGCTGCACGCTCCCGTCCTCATTGAAGTAGTACCAGGTACCATCACGATCACCATTGACCATATTGCCCTCGATCTCCTTCTTCCCGCTCAAGAAGTAAAAGGTCATCCTGCCCTCTGGTTCACCGGCCAGGTAAGTCACCTCAGACTTCACTTTGCCATTCGGGAACCAACTCTTCCCAGGACCTTCCAACACGCCGTTCTTCCATGTTTCCTGCTCGGCCAAAGAACCGTCCGCATAGTACGCCATTTGCTCACCGTTCAACTTGCCGTTCAGGTAGCGCTCCACCTTACGCAGCTTGCCGTCGCCACAGTAGTAATTCCATGTGCTATCCTTTTCCTGGCCCAGGTATTTACCCTGTGCCATCAGGGTTCCGTTGCCGTGGAAATGCCGTGCCCTGCTCGTCCGACCATCCCCGGCATGCTCCTGTAGCGTCACCAACCGGCCTTCTTCGTCGTAGTGCTTGAAGGTACCTACCGGTCTATCATCCTTGAACTGGCCCGCGTAGCGTGTCTTGCCGTTCGACCAGGTCTTGCTCCAATCGCCCTGTTTCCTACCCTTCGCATCGGTGGAATTGAGCTGGGTACCCGTTGGTTGGGCGAATGAAGGGGCAAAAAGGCCCGACAGGCCGATAAGGAGTAGGACGCGATGGCGCATAGGGAGGCAAAGGTACTTGTGGTGGACAAGGCGCGTGCCGAGAGTACGGGTGGGAACCTAACGGAACGGAAGGACCTGTTAGCGTCTACCTTTGGCGCCCCGGAAACCGCCCCCATGAAATTCTTCATCGATACCGCCAGTTTGTCGCAGATCAAAGAAGCCCAGGATCTGGGCGTGCTCGACGGTGTGACCACCAACCCAAGCCTGATGGCCAAAGAGGGTATCAGTGGCACGGACGCCGTGATGAAGCATTACGTGGCCATCTGTAACCTGGTAGAGGGTGATGTAAGCGCCGAAGTCATCGCTACGGACTTCGGGGGCATGGTGCGCGAAGGGGAAGACCTGGCGGCCCTTCACCCACGTATCGTGGTGAAGCTCCCTATGACCCGGGATGGGGTGAAGGCGATCAAGTACTTCACTTCCAAGGGTATCAAGACCAACTGCACGCTGGTCTTCAGTGCCGGACAGGCCCTGCTGGCCGCCAAGGCGGGCGCCACGTACGTGTCTCCGTTCGTGGGTCGGTTGGATGATGTGAGCACTGACGGTGTGCAGCTCATCGACCAGATCCGGACCATCTACGACAACTACGGTTATGGAACGGAGATCCTGGCAGCGAGCATCCGTCATCCGATGCACATCATTCAATGTGCCGAGGTGGGGGCTGATGTGGCCACGTGCCCGCTCAGCGCGATCACGGCGCTCTTCGACCACCCGTTGACGACCATCGGTCTGGAGAAATTCCTCGCCGACCACAAAAAGGCCGCTGCCCAAAGCACCAAGGCCTGAAGCACGAATGCTGCTGAGCATTCACCCGAAGGACCCCGAACCACGGAAGATCCGTACCGTGGTGGAAACGCTGATGGATGGTGGCGTGGTCGTTTGCCCCACGGACACCGTTTACGCATTCGTTTGCAGCGCCCATAGTGCAAGGGCCATTGAGGAGGTGGCGCGGCTGAAAGGGATCAAACCACAGAAAGCGGACCTCTCCCTGATCTGTCAGGACCTGAGCCAGTTAAGCACCTATGCCAAAGCCATTGATACGGCCGCGTTCCGGATCATGAAAAAGGCACTTCCCGGAGCGTACACCTTCATTGTACCGGCCAGCAACGAGATCCCCAAGCTGTTCAAAAATAACAAACGAACCGTGGGGATCCGCGTTCCCGATCATCCCATCCCACAGGCCTTGGTGAAGGAGTTGGGGCACGCATTGGTCGTGGCCAGCGTTCACGATCCGGACAAGGTGGTGGATTACACCACCGATCCAGAACGCATCGAGGAATACCTCGGCCACCGGGTGGATCTGGTCATCGATGGAGGGATCGGCGGACTGGAAGGTTCCACGGTGATCGACCTCTCGAACGGTGATCCTGCGGTACTGCGCGAAGGAAAGGGCACACTGGAAGGACTGCTCTAAGCGCCACGCAGCAACTGCCAGGCGGCAGGCATATACGTAACCAGATCGCTGGCGCGCATCGCATCAGCACCCATGTCGGCAGCAGCCAGGTCTCCGGCCAGACCATGCAGGTGTACTCCGATCAGACAAGCATCGAACGCTGAGTAGCCTTGTGCCAGAAGACCAGCGAGCGATCCGGTCAGCACATCACCACTCCCACCCTTGGCCATTCCCACATTGCCCGTCGAGTTGAAAAAGAGACGACCTTCTGGTGTGCAAATAGCCGTGTACGCACCTTTCAGCACAACGTAGCATTCATTCCGCTCGGCGAATTCCTGGGTGCGCATGGTACGTTCTTGGGCGTTCGAACATGCATGTCCCAGCAATCGGTCCATCTCCTTCGGGTGTGGTGTGAGGATGGAGTTCTGAGGGATGTGCAGTTGAGGGTGCTTTGACAACATGGTAAGGGCATCCGCGTCAACTACCAAGGGGCCCTGCCAACTGGTCACGATCCGTTCCAATATGCCTTCCTTCTCCAGGTCGAGACCCAGCCCAGGGCCAATGGCCACGCTTGAGAATCGGGAAAGGTCCAACACCGCGGTCCTTTCTGGAGATACCGAGGTCATCGCATCGGGCAGGACCACGTTCAACGCGCGTACGGTATCCTCAGGACCATGAACGGTCAGTAACCCCACTCCGCTCTTCGCACAGCCTCGAGAACAAAGCACTGCGGCACCGTTAAACCCCTCGGAACCAGCCACCAATAAGGCATGACCAAAGGTGCCCTTGTGCGCGAAGCGAGGACGTTCCTTCAGCAACCTGCGCACATCTCTCCGCTGCACCCATTCACCCAAGCGCTCCTGAGCGAGAAGTGCTTCAGGGTCAAGACCGATGGATAAGGCCTGCCACGAGCCGACACAAGTACCCGGATCAGGGAAGAAGAACGCCGATCGGGGTACTTCGAAAGTCAGGGTATGGTCGGCTTGTATGCAGCTTCCCCTAGCCTGCTCACCCGGTTCGGTCATACCCGTTGGCACATCGATCGCAATGATCCGGCACCCGGAGGCATTCACCTGATCGATCAAATTTGCGAACCATCCGGTAACGGGACGGGCTAACCCGCAACCCAACATGGAATCCACAACTACTTCATGTTCAGAAAGATCCCCTAGTGCGATCGAAGCATTGGCAACATTGATGACCGCTCCCATCCCCTTGAGGCGTTCGAGCAGCGACCGTTGTTCGGCAGTAGCGAGCGACCGGTGCTGAACGATCGTGATCCTTACGGCCTTTCCTGCCTCGAGAAGGTATCGGGCCAGCACGGCCCCATCACCGCCATTGTTCCCCATCCCGATCAGCACGGCATAGCCTTCGACCGTACCCAGGGCTCCGCCCTGTTCCAACTGCAGGATGCGTTCGGCACAGGCCCTACCCGCACGCTCCATCAGATCCAACGCTGAAACACCCTGTTGGACCATGGTCCGCGACTCGACGTCGCGCATGGAGCGGTTGGAAATTATGGGCAACATGTGTGACCTATCAGCCGAGACGAGTCGAAACTACGCCGCAGTTGGAAGGGGAGTGAAGAACGTCGATCGAACGCATCCTAGCATCACCGCCATGGAGAAGGATCTTTTTGGCCTTCCTCTGTGACGAACGGCTCAGGAAAGCGGATGTAAGCCTATTTTCACAGCCTCTCCCGGCTAGACGATCCAGACGAAGAACCCAAACCACTATTGAACATGAAAGCAGCCCTACGATTGGCATTGGCTGGCGTGATGGCGCCGTGCCTGGCGTTCGCCCAAGAGGCCGGACCGAATTTGGTGAGTAACGGAGGTTTCGAAACACGCTCGCCCGAGGTGAAGACCTGGGATGAACTGGTTCGTGCCTCGGGATGGAGCAACGCCAACGGCGGCTCTGTGGATGTATTCAGCAAGCTAGGAAAGAAGAGCACGGTCGGTATCCCGGATAACGAACTGGGATCGAGCACGGCCTTTGAAGGCGAGAATTATGGCGGTTTCGTAGCGTGGAAGGATGACATGCGCCCGAATTTCAAACGTCTGTTGAACGGGCGGGAGGAAAAGCCTTTCAAACCCGCTTGGAACCAATACAGTGAATACCTGCAGACCGCTTTGAGCACCCCGCTCACTGCAGGTCAGAAGTACGACATCACCTTCATGGTGAAACTCGCGGATAAGAGCGACCGCGCCGTTGGCGGCATCGGAGCCTATTGCTCTCCCACCCAACTGAGCTATGTACACCGTCACCACCTGGCCGAACTCGCTGATGTGAAGAGCGAGACGGTCCTTGAGAACAAGAAGGACTGGGTGGAGGTGAAAGGCATGTTCGTGGCCGATGGCGACGAGAAGTTCATCGTTATCGGTGCGTTCGGCCCCAACATGGAAAAGAAAAGTGTGGTAGAGGGCGGCGACAGCCAACGGGCCTACTACTACATCGACGGGATCTCCGTGCGCTTGCATCCGGAAGATGACCGTGATAAGGATGGCGTGATCGACAAGGAAGACAACTGTCCGGACGAGCCTGGTCTGAAAACCCTGGGTGGTTGCCCGGACCGTGACAATGATGGGGTTGCCGATAAGATGGACGCATGCCCTGATCAAGCCGGACCTGTTAACCAACAAGGCTGCCCGGATAGTGACGGTGACGGCATCGCCGACAACGTTGACAAATGCCCGAAAGTGGCTGGTGTAGCGGCCATGAAGGGCTGCCCCGAGATCAAGGAAGAGACCAAGAAGTTGTTCGAAAAGGCCCTCACCGGTATCCAGTTCGAAACCGGTAGCGCGGTGATCAAGAAGACCAGCTATGGCATCCTTGATCAGGTGGTAGCAGTAATGAACGAGAACACGGCCTATAACTTGGAGATCCACGGCCACACGGACAGCCAGGGTGATGATGCCAAGAACATGAAGCTGAGCGATGACCGCGCCGCATCGGTCCGTAAGTACCTAACGGACAAAGGCGTTGGAGCTGCCCGCCTGCGCTCTGAGGGACATGGCGAGACCATCCCCGTCGCCGACAACACTACGAGCAAAGGCCGTGCGCAGAACCGCCGGGTAGAGTTCAAAGTGATGTTCTGGGAATAATCGATCCCACTAGAGAGTACCCAAAGCGAAAGGCCGCTCCTGATCAGGAGCGGCCTTTCGCTTTCATGTGTTGTGGTATCAGGTGGTCGCTAAGAGCTCGGGTTCGATGCTCGGGCTGGATAAGATGAGCACGACTCCCCAAAGACAGTCGAACATGGTGTACATCCTAGCCCGTTTTCCCGTCTGCCATGCGGCACCCTTGAACCTTGCAGTAGGGTCAATGCTGACGTTGATCAAGGCGATGAACAACAGGCATCGCGCAATGCTCGGTCCAAAGCGCTCATCGAACAACGGGTTCTCAAGAGGCCAAACCTCGAAGCCTTGCATCCCCGACCACCATCAGATGGATCTGGCGGGCACTCACGGCATCAACCGCGTATTGAACTCGTGGATCTGGCCGAGCCCTGAATATCCGGCAACGAAAAAGGGGCGGCCCGATGGGCCGCCCCTTGAATTCGAGGGGATGACTACTACTGGAAGTAGAAGTTGATACCCAGCGTACCGCGCAGGGCCGTATCGATGGTGAAGCTGCTGCTCTTGTCAGCTTGACCGTCGTTAGGGTTACCTTCGGTGGTAGTGGTCTCGATGGAGTTGGTAGCACCGTTGAAGGTCTCTACCGTGCTCTCGCCCAGACCGCTGGAGGTCATGTTCAGGCCCCAAGCGTATTCACCGCTGAGGGAGATCTTCGGAGCGCAGAACCATTCAACACCGGCGAAGGCGTTGAGGCCCAAGTTGAAAGTACCGCTCTGCTTCTCTTCCGTGGTACGGCTACCAGGGTTGGTAGCGCTCAGGTTGTTACCGTACTCATAGGTGGTCTTACCGCTACCGAAACCGACACCGATCTCAGCACCGTAGATACCCACAACGCGGGTGGAACCAACACGCTTCTCGATACCTGCACCGAGGTCAACGGCCATGAAGCCGGTCTTGGTCACGTCTTCAACGGTCGGGGTAGGCGTAGCCGTAGAAGCTGCGTCATCCACCAATTCCGTCGACTTCTGGGAGCCGAAGCCGATGCGGAGCTTGCCACGGTAAGCCGTGTTCGCGTCGATCAGTTTCTTACCGCCGATAACGATACCGCTACCATTGTTGCTGTTGCTACCGAAGAACGATTGCAGGGAAGGGGCCGTGTTGGTGCCTCCGTTGAAGAGGTTACCAGCGTAGCCGAGCAAAGAGTTAGCTCCGAAAGTCAAACCCCAGTCACCGCTCTGGCTGAGCCAATTCTCACCGCGGTTGCTGGTGATCTCCCCCGTTTGGGCGGAGGCCGTCATGGCAGCTACCATGGCTGCCGAGAACAGTACATGCTTCTTCATTGTTTATTGATTAGGTGCGTGTTTGGTTCTAGGTTGGTTGCCCTAAGCAGGACGAAGATCGCTGCGAAAAGCGGGGCAAGTTTATGAACTTTTCTACACTCTGTACACAGAGCTTTGTTGATCCCGTCGAAATTTCACCGGCCCGGGTTGGTCAACCATCGTGCCATAATGGGGTTTCGACGGCACAAATATGCGGTGTTTTCCGTTATTCACACATCATCCGACTTTATCCTGGAGCATCGGCACGAATCTGAACGCTCCTCTATCATCGGTACGGAAGGTTCCGGCCTCGGTGCGCTCCATGCGCAACATGCGCTGCTCATCCCCCTCACCCACCGGGATGACCAACACCCCTCCCACCTTCAATTGTCCAAGTAGGTCTTCAGGCACCCAAGGCGCACCACAGGTGACCAGTACGCGATCGAAAGGTCCCTCCTTCGGCAAGCCCTTGAAGCCGTCACCATGCGAGAGGGTGGGCCGATACCCCATCTGCGACAAGCGCTCCTTCGTGCGCAGATAAAGCGGTTTATGCCGTTCAATGCTGAACACCTTGCATTCCAACGAGCACAGTACGGCGGTCTGATAACCGCTTCCCGTACCGATCTCCAACACCTTCATCCGCGGCCGAAGCTCCAACAGTTCGGTCTGGAACGCTACGGTATAGGGCTGACTGATGGTCTGCCCGCAACCGATGGGAAAGGCGATATCCTGGTAGGCCAGTTCCATGAAAGCCGAATCATCGATGAACTGGTGCCGCGCGATCCTCGAGATGGCGTCCAGCACACGTTGGTCTTTGATGCCCTTGTTCCTCAGCACATCCACCAACCGCTTGCGCAACCCTTGGTGGCGGTGTTCATCTTTCCAGTGTAGGCTCACGCGGCGAAGTTAGTCGCGCTACCCGCGCAGCCGCCAAGGGCGTGTACTTTCGCAGCCCGCAAGCGGCGACCATCGTGGCACCGCATGCAACAACAGATGTCGAAACCGCTTCGAATAGGTGTGCTGGGCGCCGGTCATCTGGGCCGGATCCACATGCAGCAACTCTTGCAGATCCCCGAGTGGGAGGTCGTAGGGTTCCATGATCCGCATCCCGAGAAATGCGATGCCATAAACCGGGAGTTCGCGCTGAACCCCTTCCCCTCGGCCGATGCTTTGATGGAGCAAGTGGATGCGGTGGATATCGTGACCCCGACCACCACGCACCATGAACTGGCCGTTCGAGCCTTGCAACGTGGGTTACACCTGTTCGTGGAGAAGCCATTGACGCGCACCGTGAGTGAAGCCAACGAACTCCTTGCACTGGCCGATGATACCAGGAAGAAGGTTCAGGTCGGGCATGTTGAGCGGTTCAACCCGGCATTCCGAGCGGCACTACCCTATTTCGCCGACCCCATGTTCATCGAAACACATCGGCTAGCCCAGTTCAATCCACGGGGTACGGACGTCAGCGTGGTGCTCGACTTGATGATACATGACATCGACATCGTGTTGCACGTCGTTAAGAGTCCCGTGAAGGAGATCCATGCGAGCGGGGTGTGCGTAGTGAGCGAGACCCCTGACATCGCCAATGCACGTATCGCCTTCGACAATGGCTGTGTGGCGAACCTCACGGCCAGCCGCATCAGCATGAAGAACATGCGGAAGAGCCGTTTCTTCCAGCGCGATGCCTATATCGCCGTGGACATGCTGGATAAGAGCACGGAGATCGTGCGCATGCGCACCGTAGAAGGAGAAGCGGACCCGTTCGCAGTGACCATCGACTTGGGTGAAGGCAAAGGAGTGCGCGAGATAAGTTTCGAGAAGCCCGAGATCCCCACCGTGAACGCGATCCGCGAAGAACTACGCGCATTCGCGGCCAGCATAGTGTCCGACAGTGTACCGATGGTCTCCATCGCGGATGGCGCCGAGGCACTTCGGGTGGCCCATGCCATATATGATGGCATGAACGTGCAGAAGGCATGACGCGGCATACTGATCTGGCGTGACCTTGCGTTGGCCCTTACATATGGTAAGAATCTGGCCGGTCGTTGCATGCCCGCTCCTTCTGCTAGCTGCTTGCAGGAAGGGTGATGCTGTACCTGCCTATCTGGATATTCCAGCCGTGACATTGGATGCTACGATCGCAGAAGGCGGCAGCACCAGCAAGGTAACTGACGTCTGGGTCTCTGTGAATGACGAAGAACTCGGTCTCTGGGAGCTGCCAGCGCGCGTTCCCATTCTGGCGGACGGACCACAGGTGATCCGAGTGGCAGCCGGAGTGAAGAGGAACGGTGCATTCGACGATCGCCTCCAGTATCCATACTACACGGCTTGGCAAAATACCGTGGACCTACGCCCGGAGCGCAGCGTTACCATAGACCCTATCGTACGTTACCAAGGCGCAGCCATCTGGGCGGAACGGTTCGATGACGCCGGCAATCTGCTCTATACCGCCCCGAGCAGTGATACGACCTTGATCATTTACACACCCGAGGATGATCCGGGCCTTCCGCGCGACGGCACGACTTGCGCTGGATTCGTGCTCGAGACCGGTCGCGACTACATTCAGCTATACACCGACCAGAACTTCGGTGCGGCCTTTGGTCCCGTGTACTTGGAACTGGATTACAGCACGGAAGTGGACCTGCGCATCGGATACACCTACGTTCAAAGTGGTTCCACCATTTATCAGCCTTGGATAACACTTGTCCCGACCACCGGTGCAGGCTCCGTGAGGTGGAACAAGGTGTACATCGATGTCTCCACCTACTTCAATACCTCCGGCATCTCCAGCCGCGACTTTTACGTGGAGGCCGTACTTCCGAATGACCGTTCGTCCGCACGTGCGTACTTGGACAACATCAAGCTCGTACAGCCCGAATGATGGACAGGAGAAAGCTAGTGGCCCTGTACGTGCTCGCCGACCTGGCGAGCGGGGCTCTGGCTTGGACACTGTTCTACCTCTACCGAAAGGTGGTATTGGAGCCCATCAAGTTCGGCTATGATGTGGACGTCGTGCTGGATACCAACTTCTATAAAGGCCTTGTCCTGATACCGCTTTTCTGGTTCGGGTTATACACCGTGATGGGGGGCTACCGGGAGATCCATCGTCGCTACCGGATCCTGGAGTTGGGACAGGTGCTCTTGGTGAGCCTGCTCGGTGTCACGGTCATCTTCTTCGTGCTGCTGTTGGATGATGAGGTGGCCAACTACCGGTACTACTATCGTTCGTTCCTCACGCTCTTCGGGCTGCACTTCAGCATCAACTTCATCCTGCGTTTCGTTCTTACCAGCGGCACGGTGCGCAGGGTCCACGACCGCAGGATCGGCTTCAACACCATCCTGGTAGGCGGTAACGAACGTGCACTGGCCATCCATGCCGAGATCGAAGCCATGCCCAAATCACCCGGCAACCGGTTCGTCGGGTTCGTGAACGTGAACGGTGGCGACCAGCTGCTTACTTCCATCGGTCTTCCCCGCTTGGGCAAATGGAATGAACTGCGAAGGGTGATCGGCCAGCATGCGGTCGAAGAAGCCATCATCGCGGTGGATTCCGGCGAGCATGAACACATCAGCCGCATCATGAACGAGCTGGAGGGCACGGGGGTGCGCATCAAGATCATTCCGGACATGTACGACATCCTCTCCGGTTCCGTGAAGATGACCAGCATCTTCGGTGCACCGTTGATCGAGGTGAACCCCCAGATCATGCCGGCGTGGCAATTCTCGTTGAAACGCGCGCTGGACATCACAGCGAGCGCCTTGGCACTATTGATCCTCGCCCCGGCCTATTCGATCCTGGCCATTTGCGTGAAATTCTCCTCCCCGGGACGTGTGTTCTTCTGGCAGGAACGCATCGGCAAGCACGGCAGACCGTTCCAGATCGTGAAATTCCGAAGTATGTACGCTGATGCTGAGCGCAACGGTCCGCAATTGAGCAGTTCAACGGATACCCGCATCACGCCGTTCGGCCGTTGGATGCGCAAGACCCGCATGGACGAACTGCCTCAATTCTGGAATGTGCTCAAAGGGGATATGAGCCTTGTGGGGCCTCGCCCGGAACGTCAGCATTTCATAGATGCCATAACCGAACTCGCGCCACACTATCGACACCTTCATAAGGTACGCCCAGGCATAACCAGTTGGGGCCAGGTGAAGTTCGGTTACGCGGAGAACGTGCACCAGATGATCCGCCGCCTGAAGTACGACATCCTGTACATCGAGAACATGAGCCTGGCCATGGACTTGAAGATCATGGCGTACACGGTGCTCATCATCCTGAAAGGCGACGGCAAGTAGGGACCGAAGATTTTCGCCCCCTACCTTTCCGCTCTATCACACCCCCATGAACATCTCCGTTATCGGTGCCGGCCAGATGGGCAACGGCATCGCCCACGTCTTCGCCCAGAGCGGCCACAAAGTCACACTGATCGATATCGCACAGGCGGGCCTTGACAAAGGCATGGCAACCATCGCCAAGAACCTGGACAGACAAGTGGCCAAGGGTGCGCTGAACGAAGAGCAAAAGGCGGCAACGCTCAAGAACATCACCACCATCACCGATATGGCCGCCGGTGTGAAAGCGGCGGAACTCGTAGTGGAAGCGGCCACGGAGAACGTGGATCTGAAATTGAGGATCTTCCGCGACCTCGATGCCAATGCACCCAGTGGTTGCATCCTGGCCACCAATACCAGCAGCATCAGCATAACGCGGATCGCTGCTGCCACCAAGCGGTCGGGGAACGTGATCGGCATGCACTTCATGAACCCGGTACCGGTGATGAAACTGGTGGAGGTGATACGGGGGTACGATACCACGGACGCGGTAACGAAGACCGTGGTGGACCTGAGCACGGCGATCGGCAAGGTGCCCGTCACGGTGAACGACTACGCCGGCTTCATCGCCAACCGGATCCTGATGCCCATGATCAACGAGTCCATCGAGGCCTTGTTCCAAGGAGTGGGCGGTGTGGCGGAGATCGATGCGATCATGAAGCTCGGCATGGCGCATCCGATGGGGCCTTTGCAACTGGCGGACTTCATAGGGCTGGACACTTGCCTTGCCATTCTGCGGGTGCTCCACGAAGGTTTCGGCAACCCGAAATACGCACCATGCCCGTTGCTGGTACAAATGGTCACGGCTGGCAAGCTGGGGGTCAAGAGCGGAGAAGGGTTCTACCAGTACACAGCAGGTAGCAAGGAACAGGTCGTGGCACCGTCGTTCCGCAGGTGAACATCCGTCTTGCGACCCAGGCGGACGTGAGTCGGATCCGTCTCGTAGCGCTACGGACCTGGCCGGTCGCGTACGCACGGATCCTCTCCCCTTCTCAGCTCACCTACATGCTGGACCTCATGTACAGCGAGCGGGCGCTGGCCGCACAGATGAGCGTTAGGAACCATCGTTTCGCACTCTGTTCCGAGGGGGATGAGCTGCTCGGGTTCGCGGGATACGAGCATCACTACGGGCGGCCAGGACATACACGTTTGCATAAGCTCTACGCGCTGCCCGAGGCCCAAGGCTCAGGTGTAGGCCGTACGTTATTGTTACACGTGATGGATGAAGCACGTGGGGCCGGTGACCACAGGGTAGAGCTGAACGTGAACCGCTTCAATACCGCGCGTCCGTTCTACGAGAAGCACGGTTTCCGGGTGGTGCGCGACGAAGTCATCGACATCGGCAAAGGCTACGTCATGGACGACCATGTCATGGAACTGGACCTTTCGCATGGACCAGAGGAACACCTGGCCTAGCCCGTGGTGCGTTCCCAGATGATGTCCTCTTTGTGTCCTTCGGGCATGCGCTCAGGTTCCATGAGCACCAATGTGCCGTCGCGGTGCACGTGATGGGGCCGGAAGCCTGCGGAACGAAGCAGTCGGAAGAGCTCCTCATTCACCGGCGATGATCCGGGATCGAAGGAGGTCTCGACGAGGATGGAACGGATGGCACCTTTGGCGAGCATACGTGTCGCTCCTTTCAAAGCGGGCAGTTCACTTTCTTCGATATCGAGCTTGAGGAAATCGATCCGCTCGATGCCATGTCTCAAGCAGAAATCATCAATGGTGCTCACCTCCACCTCCACCGGGATACGGTCATTCGGGGTCTGAGCGTTCTCCAGCGCTGCATAACCATGGGTCACTACCCGTGGCGTATCGTAGAACGTCATGCGACCGGTACGATCCGTGAGCGCCATGGCTTGGAAGTGCCATCCGGGCACCTTGTCCGGGTCGTTCAGGCGGAAGATGCGTGCCTGGCACGTTGGCGAAGGCTCGAAGGACCAGACCTGTCCCGTAGGCCCAACCATGCCAAGCAACTCAGCAGCGAGGTAGCCGATGTTGCACCCGGGATCGAACGCCACCATACCAGGTTTCAAGTGGCGACGGAGGTAGTTGAGGATGTTCTCTTCGTACAATCCGTACATCATCATCCGGTGGAACTGGATATCCCGGTCGAGTTCAACCACCACTCCGTTGAGTTCCAGCTTGGTCTGCGGATCAGCGGCCCAATGACCGATCGAGTCGGCCAATCGGTGACGTCCACGGATGGGGACATGATGAGCGAACCAGCGCAACGAGCCACGAACGGCTTTCTTGAGAACGGACATTGAGGTACGATGATTTCCGGAGCCTGCTCCCGGCTTGGGCGATACGAGGCGTGAAGGTAGTATTCCGTGGAAGAGGGCATGGGAGATGCACGTTACCTTCGGTGCACGATGGGAACAGTGCTGGACGTGGTATGGCCGATAGCGCTTGGCGTGGGCCTGGCAGCGGCCTGTGGATTGCGCGTGTTCCTGCCACTTTTCTTCACCAGCGTGCTGGCGCATTTCAACGTGGGCGATGTTGGGCTGCGCGAAGGGTTCGGATGGCTCGCCGAATGGCCAGCACTGCTGGCGCTGGGTGTTGCAACGGTAGCCGAAGCGGCAGCCTACTACATACCGGTAATGGACCATGCTTTGGACGTTATCGCCGTACCCCTTTCCACCGTCGCAGGCACACTTGTGGCCATGAGCACGTTCGTGGACCTGCCTCCTGCGCTTTCCTGGGGACTGGCGCTAGTGGCCGGTGGAGGTGTGGCAGGCTTGGTGAGCGCTGGTACCGCGGCCGCGCGCTTGGGCAGCTCGCTGAAGACCGCTGGGCTTGGCAATCCGGTGGTCGCTACGGCGGAGACCGGCGGTGCCATCGGGCTGAGCCTGCTGGCCTGGTTCATCCCGCTGCTCGCGCTCGTTCTCGTGCTGATCTTGCTGGTTGCCGTATTGCGCCGAGTAACGCGGAGGGCACGCTCGTGACCTAGTTGGCCGTGGTAGGTTCCAGCACCAAACCGTGCTTTTTGTAGAGACGCGCCTTGCGCCGTTCCAACTTGGCTTGGGCCTTCGCGGTGCGCGCACCGCGTTCAGCCACTGCCAGTTCTCCACGTTCTATGCGCTGCACGATAAGCTCAATGGTGGCATCCGCACCTTCCGGATCATACTCGGAACGCAGGTCTTGATCGAACAGGCGCGCTAGGCCCTGCCAGACGAAAGCGACGAACGAACCCCGCAACTGTTTCACCAGCTCGTACGAGGTGTGGCCGGTCTGTCGATCGATCAGTTTCACCAGCACTTTGCCTTGTCCAACGGTAAGGTCCTTCACCTCCGCCTCGAACTCAGCCCGTAGCTCAGCCTCCGCGATCTTCACATACAGATCCTGGTCACCTTTATCCTCGATGCCTTTCAACTCCTCTTCATACTCAGCAAGCAGTTGGCCCGTGATCTTCGCGTAGGGATAGACCTTGACCACCTGCCGCATCAGCTTGGTGTAACGCTCCGCTTCACGTCGGTCCTTGGGGCTCCATCGCCCGGTAACTTCCGCTTCCCCGAGATAGAGCAGTGGTATGGTGTCCCCATCGACCACCACCGCGTGTACCACGTAAGCAGGTCCTTGTCCCTTCGCGTGGAAGGAACCCAGCGTGGCCAGAACGACCACCAACGGAAGAGCCTTGCTGAACATCGTTCAGGCCTTGCGGCACGTGGAGATACAACGCAAAGTACGCGTTGTTATTCCGTTATACCCGATCAGCGGCGCTTTAGTTTCCAAGGACTTACGCCTTGAACAGCCGAGGCGGGGAGCTTTGGCTGCTGACCGCGCCCGTTGTTAAGCTCGGCCGCCACTAGCGCCGCGACAAGCCTTTCCTCCACATCGTTCCCCTCGAGCACTGCTGGCGTAAAATGGTCGCGCACGAAGTGGGTATCGTACTTCCCGCTGCGGAAGGCCTTGTGCCCCATGGTGAAACGGCAGAAGCCGAGCGTGGTCTCGACCCCCGAGATGGCGTAATCATCGATTGCGCGTTCCATGCGCTGGATGGCCTCTTCACGCGTGGCACCATGCGTGATCAGTTTGGCGATCATGGGATCGTAGAAGATCGGGATCGTCATGCCCTCTTCGAAACCATCGTCCACGCGAACGCCCGGTCCCTGTGGCGGGCGGTAAGTCGTGAGCGTGCCGATGTCCGGCAGGAAGTTGTTGGCTGGATCCTCGGCATAGACACGTATCTCTATCGCGTGCCCGTTCATCTTCAGTTCCTCCTGCTTGAAGGGCAGCTTCTCCCCTTCGGCCACACGGATCTGCAGCTTCACCAGATCCAAGCCCGTGATCATCTCGGTGACGGGGTGTTCAACTTGGAGGCGCGTGTTCATCTCCATGAAGTAGAAGTCGTTCTTCTCGTCCAACAGGAACTCCACGGTGCCTGCCCCGGTATAATCCACGCTCCTGGCCACCGCCACAGCGGCTTCGCCCATGCGCTTGCGGAGTTCGGGGGTGAGCACGGCGCTCGGGGCCTCCTCCACCACTTTCTGGTGGCGACGTTGCACACTGCACTCGCGCTCGAAAAGGTAACAGGTGTTGCCGTGCGCATCGGCCATGATCTGCACTTCGATGTGGCGCGGACCGGCGACGTATTTCTCGATGAAGACACTGCCATCGCCGAATGCGTTCTGCGCTTCGCTGATGGCCCGTTCCAGACCTTCCTTCAGGTCGGCATCCTTCTCCACGATGCGCATGCCTTTGCCCCCCCCTCCAGCGGCAGCCTTGATCAGGATCGGGAAGGTGATCATCTTGGCCACCTTCATGGCTTCCTCCAAGCCGCTCACGGCGCCTTCCGTGCCGGGTACCAGTGGTACACCATGCCCTTTAACGGCCTCCTTGGCGGCGAGCTTGTCACCCATCACCTTCATGGCATGCGGCGAAGGGCCAACGAAGATGACACCCGCTTTCTCCAGAGCACGACAGAAATCCCCATTCTCGCTGAGGAAGCCATAACCCGGATGTACCGCATCCACCTTGAGGTCCTTGCATACCTTGATGATCTTCTCGAAGACGAGGTAGCTCTCCTTGCTGGCCGCCGGGCCGATGTGAACCGCTTCATCCGCGAAGCGGACGAAGGGTGCGTTGCGATCGGCGTCCGAATACACGGCCACCGTACTGATGCCCATTTCGTGGGCTGAACGCATGACACGGAGGGCGATCTCGCCGCGGTTGGCGATGAGGAGTTTCTGGATCTTCTTGTTGACCATCACGATCTACTGGAAAGTACGAAGATGCGAAGTATCGGCGCGATCTTTGAGATCCTAGGGACCATGCGGCGCCTTCTTTTCCCCTTCGCGATCTTGATGACCTTGTTCAGCAGAGCACAGGTCTCCACTTCCTTGGCAACGGGTGTGTTCCACAGTGAGGTCTACGTGGTGAACGGATCCAGTTGGCCCGTTCTGATCACTGTGGCACCGAAAGGGAAAGCTCTGGCGTTGGAAGGCAGCCAGTTCATCCTGGAAGCGGGCAAGGAAATGTCCATCGCGAGCTACACCGACTCCCTGGACTTCGTGAGCCCTGTACAGAAGATGACCGTTACCGGAACGGTGACCGACCGACGCGGCAAACCGAAGACCATCGGTGTATTGATGATGGAGAAGCGCCGTATCGATGACCATCGCCACCAATGGATCTATGAGGTGATGCCAGCCGGTGGTCGTGTAGGTTTCGGCTTCTGATCAGCCTTCACTGGCCGCCCAATGCGCGCGCACGAAGGGTAAAAGCGTGTCGAGACGAACGGTCTCAAAGGCATGCTTCGTATCGGGTAGCACCAGCGCGTGCGCATTGGGAAGCCCCTGAGCGAACTGCCTGGTACGCTCCGGATCGGCGCCCGTATCACCATCACCGACACAACAGAGCACGGGGCACGTGATGGACCTCAGCACTTCCACGGTGAGCATCGGCTCGCTTGAAAGGTCCTTCATACGCGCCGCGATGCCCAGCACCACCGCGCGCCATGCTGTTTCACCGTGCCACGCGGCCAAGGTCCGCGCGAAGGCCGGCACCTTCTTCTCGATCACTGCGGGTTCCAGTTTGCGCAACTCCTGTGCTAGTATCCCATCGGACCAAACGAAGATGGTCCCGAGGGTCGTTACCGACAGTACCTGCTGTGGATACCTGGCTGCATACAGCAGGGCCGCATATCCGCCCATGCTGTAGCCGAAAAGATGTACCCGCTCGGATACGCCGTGCATGATCGCAGCATGGATATCATCTACGAAACGCATGAAGTCGAGCGGCTCTTCGGCGCGCAAGCCATGACCACTGAACGTAAGGACGCGTGCATGATGATCGTCCAAGAGCGCTTTCAGCGGAAGCATCTGTTGCTCCGTTGCCAATGCACCATGCAGCAGAATGATACTCGACATGGTACGAAGGTCGCGTTCTGGAAACTTAACAGGAAGGCAAAAAGGCTACGGTTATCTTCGCAGAGAACGCTTGCCAGCCGTGGCAGCGTGCGGAGTCCGATGCTCCGGAACACATCCTGTCACCAATACCGCACCTGTAGCCGGAATGACCCATCTCCCCCACTTGATCGCCGACCTCGGCTTGATCCTTTCCGTTGCAGCGGTGACCACCTTGGTTTTCAAGCGGATCAAGCAACCGTTGGTGCTGGGCTATATCGTGGCGGGCATTTTCGTTGGGCCGTACGTCGGCTTCATCCCAACGGTGTTGGATGAGAACAGCATCAAGACCTGGTCGGAGATCGGGGTCATCTTCCTTCTGTTCAGCCTCGGTCTGGAGTTCAGTTTCAAGAAGGTGGCCAAGGTGGGTGGCACCGCGAGCGTTACGGCCGTCACCACCGTTGTTTTCATGCTGGCCGCGGGCTTCGGGACAGGACAAGTCTTGGGCTGGACCTTCATGGACAGCGTATTCCTTGGCGGCATACTGTCCATTTCGTCCACCACGATCATCATTCGCGCCTTGGACGAACTGGGTATGAAGACACGCGGCTTCGCGAGCGTGGTGGTCGGTGTATTGGTGATCGAGGACCTTGTGGCCATCCTGCTGTTGGTGATGTTGAGCACCGTGGCCGTTAGCCGGCAATTCGCAGGGGGCGAGTTGTTGTTCGAGATGGGTAAGCTCGCTGCCTTCCTACTGGTCACGTTCATCATCGGCATATACCTGATCCCCACGGTGCTGAATCGCACGCGCAAGTTGATGAACGAAGAAACGCTGCTCGTGGTGGCCGTGGCCCTATGCCTCACCATGGTGTTCCTCGCGGCGAAAGCGGGGTTCAGTGCGGCATTGGGCGCTTTCCTGATGGGTTCGCTGCTGGCCGAAACGATCATGGCCGAACGCATAGAACACCTGATCAAACCGGTGAAGGACCTGTTCGGCGCGATCTTCTTCGTGTCCGTCGGCATGATGATCGATCCGCGCGTGCTTGTTGAACACTGGTTCCCCGTACTGCTACTGTCCCTGGTCGTAGTTGTCGGTCAGCCGTTGAGCAGCATCGCCGGGGCATTGGTCTCCGGCCAACCCCTTAAACGTGCCGTGCAAGCGGGCATGTGCCTGTCTCAGATCGGCGAATTCTCGTTCATCATCGCCACGCTCGGTGTTACGCTCGGTGTTACCAGTTCGTTCCTCTACCCCATCGCAGTGGCGGTATCCGCCATGACCACGTTCAGCACGCCCTATATGATCAAGGCATCGGACGGGGTCGCAGGGCTTCTTACGCGCGCCTTACCCCAGCGCTGGGTCACCTCCATCGACCAGTACAGCCAGCAGACCTCACAGGTGAAAGTGACCAGCGACTGGCGTGTGCTGCTGCGTGCATACATGGTGAACGTCGCCGTGTTCTTCGTACTGTGCGTGGTGGTGGTCATGCTGGCCTCACGCAACCTGATGCCCATGCTGGACGCTTCACTCGGCTGGCAGACAGGACACTTGACCGCAGGCCTCATCACGCTGGTGCTCATCCTCCCGCTCATCTGGGCCATGTCCATCCGACGGATCAAACGTGCGGCATACCGACATCTCTGGCTCAACAAGAAACAACTACGTGGGCCGTTGGTGGCGATCGAAGTGGCTCGCGTGATCGTGGCGGTTCTCGTGCTGGGTCTTCTGGTGAACCAATTCTTCAGTGCGGGCTGGGCATTCGGGGCTACGCTGCTGTTCATGACCATCGCCATCCTCATTTTCCGTCGGCGCCTGCACCTCTTCTACCACCGGGTGGAGAAACGCTTCATCAGCAACCTGAACCAGCGCGAGCAACAGAAGAAACGCCCGCACCTGGCGCCTTGGGACATGCACCTTGCCGAAGTGGAGGTAAGAACGGATTCCGTCGTGGTGGGCCGAAGCCTTCAGGAATTGCAGTTGCGGGAGAAACATGGTGTGAACGTGGCCTTGATCGAACGCAACGACCGCAACATACCCGCACCCAGCCGTGATGAACGCCTGCTACCGGGCGACAACCTGGTGGTGATCGGGACCGATGAACAACTCGCGGAATTGAACCGCACGCTGGATGCGACCATTCCTGAGAACGGAGACTACGACCTGGACAAGGACGACATCGCATTGGAGAAGTACCGCGTCCTGCCCCGTTCGCCGCTGATCGGCACGACGATCCGTGCATCCCGGCTGCGTGAAGAGGCGATGGCCCTTGTGGCCGGGATCGAGCGAGGCGATCAACGCTTGATGAACCCCGAGAGCTTCACCGCCTTCGAGCAGAACGACGTGGTGTGGTTGGTGGGCAACACGGAGCGCATCCACACCTTCATGGACGGCTGGAAAGCGGTGCGAGAGTGATCTTGTGCTAGCTTCCGCTTCACATCCATGTCCACGCCGCTCACCACCATGCTCCGTTTGGAGCACCCGCTCATCATGGCCCCGATGTTCCTGGTGAGCAACACGGCCATGATCACCGAAGGCATGCGGTGCGGTGTCGCGGGTTGCATCCCGGCATTGAACTACCGCACCATCGAGGAATTGCGCGCCGCAGCGCGTGAGCTGAAGGCCGCAAAAGCCACGATCGGCAAAGGTTCCTTCGGCTTCAACCTGATCGTGAACAAGAGCAACCCGAAGGCGCAAAGCCAGTTGGAAGCGCTGTGCGAAGAGGGCTGCGACTTCATCATCACCTCGTTGGGCAGCCCGGAAATGACCATCAAGCATGCGCATCGCGTGGGCATCAAGGTGTTCTGCGATGTCACTGACCTGCGGTTCGCGCAAAAGGTGGAAGCCCTCGGTGGTGATGCGTTGATAGCGGTGAACAACGCGGCCGGTGGGCACCGTGGCGACCTTTCACCCGAGGCCTTGATCAAGCTGTTGAAACAACACTGCACCCTGCCCGTGATCTCTGCTGGCGGCGTGGGCAACAAGGCGGAACTGGATGAGATGCTTGGGTATGGCGCCGATGGTGTATCGGTCGGAAGTCCATTCATCGCGTCGGTGGAAGCACCGATCACCGAGGCGTACAAGCAAGCGTGTGTGGACTTCGGTGCGAACGACATCGTGCTCACCGAACGCATCAGCGGTACACCCTGCTCGGTGATCAATACGCCATACGTACAGAAGATCGGCACACGCTCACCGTGGATCGAACGGGTATTGAACAAGAACCGTCGCCTGAAGAAGTGGGTGAAGATGTTCCGCTTCTACATCGGCATGAAAGCGACGGAAGTGGCAGCGCAGCAAGCCACATACAAGACGGTTTGGGTAGCTGGTGGCAGCATCGAACACACGAAGAAGATCGAACCGGTGAAGGCGATCATCGGGCGTCTGGTGAACGGAACGGCATGACACTCCGCCCCGCCCGGACAGAGGAATTGCCCGCGATCTGGGCCATTCTTCAGTTCGCCATTGAGCAACGCAGGCTGGATGGCAGCGCGCAGTGGCAGGACGGTTATCCTAACCCGGACACGGTGCGCGATGATATGCAACACGGCGCGGCCTACGTCGTTGAAGAGGACGGCGAGTTGCTCCTCTATGCGGCGGTCCTCTTCGAGCCGGAACCTGCTTACGAAGCCATTGAAGGCCGCTGGCTCACCAACGGTCCGTACGTAGTACTTCACCGGGTTGCAGCGTCACCCAAGGCCAAGGGCAAAGGCATCGCCAGCACATTCTTCCGCATGGTGGAGGACTTGTGCCGCGAGCGTGGCGTACCGAGCATCAAAGTCGACACCAACTTCGACAATGCGCCGATGCTGCGGATCATGGACAAGCTTGGCTACACCTACTGCGGCGAGGTGTATTTCAGGGGAAAGGCGCGTAGAGCTTACGAGAAGTTGATCCGTTAAAGAAGAACGCCCAAGGCGTTGGCCTCAGGCGTTCAATACTGGATGCGGTCGCTTACTTCAGCACCTCCTTCACCCGATCGGCAGCCTCTTGCAGGGCCACGGCGCCGAGCACTTTCAGGCCGCTGTTGTCGATGAGTTCCTTCGCTTCCTTCGCGTTGGTGCCTTGCAGGCGCACGATGATCGGCACCTGGATGTCGCCGATGTTCTTGTAGGCGTCCACGATGCCTTGGGCCACGCGGTCGCAGCGTACGATGCCGCCGAAGATGTTCACCAGGATGGCTTTCACCGTGGGATCCTTCAGGATGATGCGGAAGGCTTTCTCCACACGAGCAGCGTCTGCCGTACCACCCACGTCGAGGAAGTTGGCAGGCTCGCCGCCGCTAAGCTTGATGATGTCCATGGTGGCCATGGCCAGACCGGCACCGTTCACCATGCAGCCCACGTTGCCGTCGAGCTTCACGTAATTGAGGCCTGCTTCGCCGGCTTCCACTTCAGTGGGGTCCTCCTCGGTCTTGTCGCGCATCTCGGCGTAGTCCGGGTGGCGGTAGAGGGCGTTGCCGTCCAGACGCACCTTGGCGTCCACAGCGATCACTTTGTCGTCGCTGGTCTTGAACACGGGGTTGATCTCGAACATGGCGGCGTCGCAGCCTTCGTAAGCCTTGTAGAGCGCGGCCACGAACTTCACCATCTCCTTCTTCGCGTTCCCTGTAACACCAAGGTTGGTCGCGATCTTGTTGCACTGGAAAGGGCGCAGGCCCACGCGGGGATCAACCACTTCCTTCAGGATCTTCTCCGGATGGTGTTCGCTGACCTCTTCGATGTCCATGCCGCCCTCGGTGCTGTAAACGATCACGTTCTTGCCCGTGGCGCGGTCCAGCAGCACGCTCATGTAGTACTCCTTGTGCTCGCTCGGCCCGGGATAGTACACGTCCTCGGCGATAAGCACCTTGTGTACCTTCTTCCCTTGCGGAGGCGTCTGCGGGCTCTTCAGCATCATGCCGATGATGGCACCGGCCTTCTCGCGCACTTCATCATAGTTCTTGGCCACCTTCACGCCACCGCCCTTGCCGCGGCCACCAGCGTGGATCTGCGCCTTCACCACGAAGAACTTGGTTCCCGTCTCCCCTGCCAGTCGTTTCGCCTGATCCACCGCTTCATCGGCGTTGTAGGCCACCAGACCACGTTGGATGCGGACGCCGTATTGGGCGAGGATGCTCTTGCCTTGATACTCGTGAAGGTTCATCGTCTTGGAAAGTTGGGGCGAAAGTAAACTCCATGGGGTTATGGTCCGGGATGCTTCCTTTGCTGGGGATGATCCGAGCCTCCTCCATCCGCAAACGCTTCGGCGATCTGGAAGTCCTGAAAGGCGTGGACCTGCACGTGGCCGCGGGCGAAGTGGTAAGCATCGTGGGGGCCAGTGGCGCGGGTAAGACCACCCTGCTCCAGATCCTGGGCACCTTGGAAAAGCCCGGTAGCGGCACATTGGCCATCAACAGCGAAGAGGTGACGAAGCTGGGCAGCCGGGCCTTGAGCGCGTTCCGCAACAAGCACATCGGTTTCGTGTTCCAATTCCACCACCTGCTGCCGGAATTCACGGCGCTGGAGAACGTGATGATGCCCGGCTTGATCGCGGGGCGTAGCATGAACGACTGCACACCGCGCGCCAAGCAGCTACTGGAACGCCTGAACATCGCGCCACGTGCCGAACACAAGCCCGGCCAACTGAGCGGTGGCGAGCAACAGCGCGTGGCCGTGGCCCGTGCGCTCTTCAACGCACCCAGCGTGGTGCTGGCCGATGAACCGAGCGGCAACCTGGACAGCGCCCATGCCAAGGAACTGCACCAGCTCTTCTTCGACCTGCGCAAGGAACTGGGCCAGACCTTCGTGATCGTGACGCACAACGAGGAGCTGGCGGAGATGGCCGATCGGCGGTTGGTGATGCGGGACGGGGTGATCTGACGAACGACCTCGCAAGTGTTGGGCGGGGCGGGCATTTTCTCAGGCATCTCTATTTCGATCCCTCGTCTAGGTGATAGTGATCCACTGACCCGCGCGAGCGATGCAACTCAGCCGAAGAACCTCCCTATTCCTGACCCTCGTCCTCGTTGCGGATGGTCTGTTCGCACAAAGCAATACGCTTGACCCCACCTTCAATCCTACGGATGCTGGTTTCGGCCGGAACGACGGTATGCGCATCGCCAACGCGGTGAATCCCCAGTTCGTGAACCATGCGGCATTGATGGCCGATGGGCGCATGGTCATCGTCGGTGGCTTCGACATACACGACGGGCGCTTCAGGGGGAATATCACGCGTGCGCTTCAGGACGGATCCATCGACACCACATTCGTTCCAGCAGCGACCGGCGTTGTGGAAAGGGTGCTGGTGCAAGCCGATGGAAAAGTGATCATCGGAGGGAATTTCTCCACGGTAGGCGGGGTTTCACGGCGCGGTATCGCACGCCTCAACACGAACGGCTCGCTGGACACCAGCTTCGATCCAGGAATTGGCTTCCAGAACGGCACCGCCAACGGCACGGTGGAGCACATGGTCCTGCAGCCGGATGGGAAAGTGATCGTTGCCGGAAGCTTCACCACGTACAACGGCGTTAGCGTATCGAGGCCGGTGCGACTGAACACGGATGGGACCGTGGACGCCACGTTGAACACCGGCGCGGGTTTCGGGAACACGATCAATGGCCTCGCCCTCCAGCCGGATGGCAAGATCCTCGTCGTAGGAGCATTCACCTCCTACAACGGCACCTCGCGGCCTGCGATCGCCAGACTACAATCCACAGGGGCTTTGGACGGCAGTTTCGCGCCAACGTTCGCGGGCGGGAACTCGGGCCAAACGCTCGCCCTGCGCGCCGATGGCAAGGTGTGGCTCAACGGCAACTTCACCTCCGTGAACGGCCAGCCGCGCCAGAAGTTCGTGCTGCTCACTGCATCCGGCGCCACGGATCCCGGTTTCGTCCCCGCGGCATTGACATACGTCAGGGTGACGTCACTGGCGGCACAGGCCGATGGGAAACTGCTCGTCGGTATGTACTTGAACAACTCGACCGGCGCAGCACGTGACCATCTCGCGCGCTTCAATGCCGATGGCTCGATCGATCCGGTGTTCGCCGGTACCGACTTCAATGACAACGTGAGCCACTTGGTGCTCCTGCCGGACCAACGGATCGTGGTGTTCGGCAATTTCCTCTCCTATGGTCAGCACGGTGAGTGCACCTTCACACGCCTGATGCCTGACGGCACCGTGGATCCCACCTGGGGGCAGGCCAACGCCTTCGACTTTACGGCGCTCAATATCGTTACCCAACCGGACGGCAAGCATGTGGTGGTCGGCGGTTTCCTTTCGTATTTCAACCACACGGCCAACCGCGTGGCCCGCCTGCATCCGAACGGCGAACTGGACACCGGCTTCAATGCGTGGTGGGGCATCAACTCATTGGTGCGGGACGTGGTGCTGCAACCCGATGGGAAATTGTTGATCGGTGGTCACTTCGTGGATGTCGCCGACGCCACGTACAGCGGCCGCGTCATGCGTTTGAACAGCGATGGCAGCTATGATCCCACCTTCGTGGCGGACTGGAACCAGATCAGTACGATCCGACGGCTCGCCCTCCAACCCGATGGGAAAGTGCTCGCCATGTCCGGCGGAGGCTTGAACCGCCTGCTCCCCAACGGGGACCTTGACCCATCGTTCACCCCCGGTCTTTCTCCGGGTGCCCTGTACGATGTGCTGGCCCTGCCCAGTGGCGAGATCCTTGTTGCGGGTGGCACCAATTTGTACAATGGGCAAACGGTGGGGGCCATCTTCAGGCTAAACAACGATGGCAGCGTGGATACCGGCTTCAACATCGGCGCCGGACCCAACAACAACAGCAGTATCCAGGACATCGAGCGGCAGCCGGACGGGAAGATCCTTGCTGCGGGAAACTCGTTCACCACCTTCAATGGGCAAGCGCGCAGTCGTCTTGTTCGCCTGAACACCGACGGGTCCGTGGACCTTTCCTTCAACATCGGTACCGGTTTCGATGGCAGCACCGCACTGGTGAAGGTGGCACCGAGCGGAAAGATCTACGTGAGCGGTGAGTTCCAGAACGTGAACGGCATCACCCGGCCCCGGTTGGCCCGCCTGCTTCCCAATGGAACGCTGGATGCATCCTACGATCTGGGAACAGGACCACAGTCCACCCTGAACGGCATGGTCATCAGCGCCACCGAGGACCATGTGATCGTGGGCGGCTTCAGGCAGATCGATGGCATCGGTCGCAACCGTATCGCACGCATCAAGGACACGCCCCGCATGGCGGCCCGCATCATGCTGGAAGGGCCGTACAACGGATCGACCATGAACGATGCCTTACGCATCCTTCCCTCCTTCCCTCCTACCGAGCCTTTCACCGCCATGGGCTATGCGCATGCTACCTACACATCCGGCGCTATGATCCCGACCGGCATACTCACCGGTACAGGGAACTTCACCGTCGTGGACTGGGTGATCGTGGAGATGCGTCCAGTGACATCGCCCGGCACGGTGGCCGCCTCGCGTGCCGCGCTGTTGCTGCGGAATGGCTGGGTGGTCGACCTCGATGGCATGGGCTACGTGGGCTTTGCCGGGCTGGCTGCGGGCAACTATTGCGTGGCCGTTCGGTCGCGGAACCATCTCCCGGTGATGTCCGCTCCATCCAACCCGATCGCCTATGGAGGCTCCATCGCCACCATCAACTTTACACTGCCCGCAACGCCGGTGTACGATGATGATGCACGCAAGAACGTGAGCGGCGTGATGGTGCTTACAGCAGGCGATGTCACCTTCAATGGCACCGTGCAATACAGCGGATCGGGCAACGATCGTGATCCGATCCTCTCGCGCATCGGCGGCATCATTCCAACAAACTCCGTGAGCGGCTATTGGCCGGAGGACGTGAATATGGACGGTGTGGTCCTGTACACCGGCAGCGGCAACGACAGGGACCTGATCCTGCAGAGCATTGGCGGGATCGTGCCCACGAATACCAGGAGCGCTTCACTGCCTTGAGCCGCGCTCCCCGGTGGTACGAAGGGTGACGATGCGGATGAGGTGATCTGACGGCTTAACCGCAAGAGTCGCTGAGTAGCAGAGGAACGCAGAGATACTTGGTTCGCTTGGTCCGGTTGTTGCGTGAGGGAGCGCCCTTCGTTGCCACCTTTGCCCATGCGTCTTTCGCTCCTCGCGCTCGTACTCCTTCTCTCTTTCCGCAGCACCGCCCAGGACCTGCCCAGCGATCTGGACAAGATGCCCGCTTGGATGGTGACCTTGCTCACCGAGAAGAAACCGGAGAAACCCTACAAGCCGGAAGGCAAGCCGCTGCACACGAACAAGTTCAGCGGCACATGGGAGATCAAGACCGGCAGCGGTGAGACATTCAAGTTCTGGAGTGATCCGAACCGTATCGTGATCCAGCAACCGGCCGGGACATGGAGCCCGGAGCGGGCCATCTTGATCGACCTGCAGACCAACGTGAAGCTGAAAGCGACCTGGCACTTGGGCGAACCACGTGTGGAGATCGAGGACCTGCACATTCCGGGCGGCAGTTATTTCTACGAGCTCTTCAACGACACGGTGATCCCCACCGGCAAGAGTGACAAGATCATGGACGTAACGTGCAAGTCGTTCATCGGTACGAATAGCAACCGGGACAGCACCTGGTATTGGAAGACGGACATCCATCCGGCACTCTTCGCCGATATGAAAGTCTGGGCGTCCTGGCTCTGTCGTGATGGCGAACTGGAATACCTGAGCGCGCTGAGCGACAAGAACGCGGGCAGTTCGTTGAAGGTGACCTGGCGCGGGCTGAAATATTCTTCGCACTCCGCTGGCAGCATGACCTTCACGGCGATCAAGGCTGGTGCAGTGCCCATGCCGGCGATCGACCTTTTCCCGAGCCAGATCGCGGAACAGCGCAGGTTGTGGACCAACAACACACGCCTCGGTCGTGTGCCGGATTGGATGCGCGCCAGCATCAACCCACTGCCACCGCATCCCTTGCCGGTCCAATACACGGCACCCGCTATCGACCGCGGGATACCGGACAACAAGTTCATCGGCACGTTCACGGCGGAGACGAAGACGATGGTGATCGATGAGCACAAGGACACCACCGAACGCATTACCAAATACAGCTATTGGGCCGATGCCCGCCGCGCGGTGTTGCGCTTGGATGACCCGGATGATGAGGGCCACATGGTATACATGGTGGATCTGGATGCTGATGTGATCGCTTATGCGCGGGATGAAATGAACAGCGCCTTGCCGCGCTTGTACATCACCACGTTGGAAGAGGGCGGTCTGGATGAATTCGGGAACGGACTGGAACTGGACTTCCAACCGCAAGGTCGCTTCCAGACCATCAATGGTCGCAAGTGCGAATTGTACATCGCCCCCGATCGCATGCTCCGGTTCTACTGGATCCCGGAACAGCATGTGGTCAACCCCATCTTCGACATCAAGAACTGGATCGAGAAGCGGGCGGCGTACGTCTTCCAAGACGTTATGTTCTTCGGTGTAGCGGACAAGCCGATGCCGATGGACGTGATGGGCACCACCATCACCAGCTACAAACCCGGCAAAGCGAAACCACCGGTGCTGGACCTCACGAACCACGGAATTCGCGATGAGCGCTTGAGCGACCGGCGCCGCGAGGAAAGCGAGATCAGCGAACGACGGGTACAGATGATCGACATCATTAACGAAGGTTCGATGGATGAGGCCGTTCCCGAACCGGAGCCCGTTGTCGTGGAAGACCTGCCCATGGACATCAAGGGCACGGAAGATCCATTACCTCCTCCACCGGTGATGGAAGGCCGCTGGGAGGGCATCTCCTCTCCGCCTGCTGCAGAACCCAAGCCGGTACACGCGCCAACGCCGGTGAAGGCAGTGGAGAACAACTATCCGCTTCCCGATGTTCCGCCGATCCCTTCGCTGCTTATTCCCGCTGAGCTGCTGAACTACCTGGACCATCCTACGAACCGTTTCCTGGGCTCGGCCTACTTCCAGTTCAGCCAGAAGCAGGGCGATAAGGCGAAGGCCTGGAAGGTGCGCTACCACGCCACGGCCGACGTGAGCATACTCATCAGCCAAGGCTACGAGCCGTTGCCGAACCCGCGCTCGAGCGCATGGGTCATCGATCGCAAGGCCGGGACGGAGAAGACCTACACGTTGAACGCCGATTCAACGGTGACCATGACCGAACGACCGCTCAACAGCACGTACACCGCGATCACGCAGTCGTTCCTACTGGACAAGCCGGAGAACACACGGATGGACCTGCTCCAGCAGGTCTGCACGAGCCGCAAGCACGAGAGCGAACGCTATTGGCGCGAAGCCTGGATGGCGAAGGACTTCCCTTCCATCTACCTGGATCTATTCTCCGCTCGAAAGACTTGGGAAGGGATCGACGAGACCATACACGGCAACCTGCTGGCTGTGCCCGACCGCGCGATGCCGTTGCTGGAGGAACTGGATACCGCGGGAGGACCCGAGGGCAGGATCAACATGCGCGTGATCAGCATCTTTCAAGGCTTCTTCGACAACAGCATCTTCAACATCACCAAAGAGACCTTCAAGCGATGAAAGCACTGCGTGTTCTCAGTGCCGTACTAGGTCTTTGGAGCACTTCCGCAGTCCTCGCGCAACCCGAGCTGCCGTGTGAACTGAACACGCTGCCCATGTGGATGCAGAGCGTGGTCTCTGCGGACAAGCCCCTGCCCTACGTTCTCCCGAAAAAGGAAGCCGTGCATACCAACGCCTTCATCGGGAGGTGGAGCATCCAGAAAGAAGGTGGAAAGCGTTACGACTTCTGGAGCGACAAGCAGCGGATCGTGATCCAGGAATTCAAGCCGGATGGCGGACGCAAACGCTCTTACTTCATCGACCTAGCGGCGAACATCCGCATCACCGCCATCACCGACAAAGGTGAAATGGCAGCGCTGGTCGAAGACCTCTACCTACCACAGTTCAACTACTACCGAGAGATCTGGAGCGACACGGTATCCGCGACCGGTCGCACGGAAACGATCCTCGACGCACCGTGCAAGGAACTGCGCGGCACCAACCGGAATTCCGACACCGCCTACTACTGGACAACGGACACGCACTCTGCGCTGTTCGCTGATATGCGTGTATGGTCACCCTGGCTCCGTAGCGAGGACGACATGGAATTCCTCACCGCCCTTTGCAGCGAACCCGCTGGTGGCAGCTTGCGCGCGCAATGGCCAGCACGCAAGCACAGTTTGGCCGCAGGAAGCATCGCGTTCCTCTCGATCACGCCCGGCGCCACGCCCATGCTCACGCTGGAAGAGAAGGCCAAGCTGGTGGCGGAGCGCCGGTTCCTGTGGATGAACAACAGCGGCATCGGCATTCTCCCGGCGTGGATGCGCGCGTATGTGAGCCCATTGAAGCAGGATAGCTTGCCAGCGGTCTACACGCCGCAGCCAGTGAAGCGCAACATCCCGGACAACCAATTCATCGGCACGTTCACCGCGGAAAAGTCAGCGATGATGATCGGCATGCGCGACCAACGAACCGGTAGCGATACCTCGGTATGGCAGGCGAAGTACAGCTACTGGGCCGATGCCAGGCGAGCGGTATTGATCATGGACGACCCCCTGGATGAAGGCTACATCTTCTACGCCGTGGATCTGGATGCCGATGTGGTGATGGTGGCGCGCAACAAAGGCCGGAGCAGCTACATGCCCAAAGTGGAGATCGCCTCATTGGAAACGGTGGGGCTGCAAGAATTCGGGCGCGGGTTGGAAGGACCCTTCACATCCACCGGAAAGAAGCAGACCCTGTTGGGCCGTGAATGCGAACTCTTCACCACTGACCAACGCTTCATCAACCAGTTCTGGGTCCCAAAGAAGGAAACGCTGAACCCGATCTTCGATGTGAAGAACTGGATGGTGCAGCGCGTGGGTCAATGGATGAAGGACCTGATGCTCTTCGGTGTGGCCGACAAGCCGATGCCCATGCAGGTGATGGGTACCTACCTCACCAGCTACAAGCCTGGCGCAGCGAAACCACCGGTGGTAGACCTCACCTACTGTCGTGTGCGCGATGAGCGCTTGGAGCAACGCCGCCAACGGAGCATATCGAACGAGATACCTGACGTTGAGCTTCCGATGGTTGGCACGACCGTCTCCGATGAGCCAGGTGACGCTCCGCCGGACGAACCGCCCATGGCCATTCCCGAACCACCTTCCGGAGCGCGGGGAAGTAGTGGTAGCGGCGGCCCGGGTAACGGGGTCGGTACGGGAGGAATGGGCACGGGGAATGGTACTGGAGGAGGATCTCGTACCACCAAGCTTTCACCCGAATTGGAAACGGTGATGGCCCGCACCACCAACCAATTCATCGGTTCGGCGCTACTGGAATATACGCTGACGGCAAGTGATGGCGCGAAAAAGACTTGGACCATCAGGTATGCCAGCACGTCCGATCGCATGGTGATCATCGGCAGGGACACGTATCCAATGTCGTCGGAGCATACGTGGGCCATCAGGATCGATCGTCCTGCTGAGATTCGTACCACCTACCACATTAAACGCGATAGTTCGTTGATCGAGCGGCAGCGCAAGTTGGACCAGCCTGGTACCAGCTTTCCCATCCCTGCCTTTCCCGATTCGCTCACGAACGAACGCAGCAAGATCAATGGGCGATGGGCTATCCGTGGTATGCGCGAGAAGGATGGTGAACGGCGCACCACATGGTTGGACATGAAGACCCCTTCGCTCTTTCTGGACATCCTGAGCGCGATGAAGCACTGGAATGAGAGTCTGCCATTGTTGTGGGGCACTTGGGTCACCATCGCGAACGGCGGCATGCCCATGGAGGTGGATCACACGCTCGCCGGCGGTACGCACCTGGTGATGCGTGTGCTGGAACTGAAGCCCGGCCCGGTGGATCCGAAGATGTTCGAGATCACGAAAGACAGTTGGACACGATGAAGATCCTGCGCACTGCCCCGCTGTTCATGCTATCCATGCTGAACACCATTCCCGCCATGGCGCAGGGGGAAGAGGAAATAGCACCGGTCATCATCCAGGTGGATCCCGACCTTTCACGCGACTTGGTGGCATACCCATCCGAAGCACCGGTAACGCCGTTCGTGGCAGAGGTCCTGGCGCGCACCACGAACCGGTTCATCGGCACCGCAACGATGCACTACACGCGGGTGTATCACGGCAACACCACCAGCTGGACGGTGAGATACGTCAGCACCGCGGACAGCATGGTCCTCATCAGCCATAGCGATGAACCGCTTCCTACGGTGCGCACAACAGCCCTCGTGATCGACCGTACCCGGAAGAGCGAAGTGTACCACAGCATCTCCTTATCCGACTCCACGGTGAAGCACTGGACTCGGAACTTGCCGATCCGGCCCTATGGGGAATCGTTCCTGCCGGATTCACTCGAACACGGTACACGGGACGTGCTCGGGAGATCGTGTGTGAAGCGCGTGCATGAAGGCAGCATGTTCAAACGCACGGCCTGGCTGGATCCGGCGATACCATCCTTGTACATGGACCTCTTGAGCGTACGCGGATCATGGGATGCCATGGACCACATCGTGATCGCCTACCACCTGATCAGCGCGGACGATGCCATGCCTATGCTCGTGGAATTCGCCTACGGAACCGAAGACCAGTACACCTTGCGCATCCTGGACATCAAGCCCGACGCCGTCGACCCACAGGCGTTCACGATCAGCAAAGACAGTTGGAACTTCAAATGATGCGCGCATTCCTTGTACTGGCCACCATGGGTGCACAGCTCGCTCATGCCCAAGCACCGGCCGTGCCCGCTTGGATGCAGGTGTGCTTCGCGCAGGGCGCTACAACAACATCAGCGCCGCCGGACCAACACCCGGTGAAGCACAACACCTTCATCGGATCCTACACCGCGCAGCTCACCATCCGCACGCCCGAAGGCATTCGTCAGCAGCTCTACCTCAGCGCCTGGCAGGACAGCACACGCGGCGTGATGCAACTTGAAATGGTACGCGGCCTGCCGCACACGACCTGGTTCGCGGACATCGGTGCCAACGTTGGCGTGGTGGCCAACGTCATCGGTCGCAAAGCAGTGGTGAGCGAATTGAAGGATGTCCTGCTGGTGGACCGTTTGCGCGAACCGGGCAAGATCCGCGAATTCGCGCCGCCGCATTTGGAACCGACCGGCAAGCGCGAGGAGATAGCCGGGGTGCCTTGTGTGCAATACAACTTGATCGAAGCGCAAAACACCATGGACATCTGGACGGCGGACATCGCCCCATCCCCGTTCGCCGACGGACCTGCCTGGATGCCGATGAACAATGGACCGCTGAAGACCTTCAGGCTCCTGTTCAAATTCGGGGATCTGGTCGCCTTCCGGTTCGCGCTGGAGCCCTTGCTGGAACTGGAGGTGCTCGAGTACCGGCCGGGCCCGGCGCCACCACCCGTGCCCGACCTTGAGCGCTATACGGTGGTCGGTACCCAGGCGCTTCCGCGCTGAAGCTCAGTATCTGTCCACACGTAAGCATGATCCAGCCCTTTCCTGTCCTTCACTTCCTCGTATGTTAGCGATCCCATAGACCCTCGCCCATGACATCCCAGCCTTTCCGCCCCTTCCTCGCCGCGTTGTTCCTTACCGCCACGGCCACGGTGCTGCAAGCCCAGACCGACATGGTGCGCGGCCAGGACCTGAAATCGAAGTCCGGGATCGTTGGCGGCGCGGGAAAGGACCTGGCCACGGTGCCGGACAAGGGCCCGTTCGTACCCAACACCTTCACGGGCAGCTTCCGGTTGGTCACCCATCGCTACCTGAACGGCAAGGAAGTGCCCGGCGGAGCCGATCTGCTTTACTGGAGCACACCCGAACACACATCGTTCGCAGCGGCCACACCGGCGAACAAGGCGTTGAACGAACGCGTGCTCGTGGACCTCAAGGCTGGCCAGCAATACATCCTGCGCTCCAATGCCAAAGGCGAACGCTTCGCCGAGCCGAGCGCCAAACGCACCTTGGCAGTGGCCGCTGCCGCAGCAGCGCCGTTCACGGTGGAACTCATCGACGAAACACGCACCATCGGCGAATACGAGTGCATCAAAGTGCTGGCCACTTCGCCGGAAGGCACATGGACCTGCTGGATGGTAAAGGACGTTCCACCCGCCATGAAGGACATGGGGCGCACCCTTACCACGCCGGAGGGCCTGGCCGCGGCGCAGCTCGCCGGACTCAGCGGATTCGTGATGGAATACGACTGGAAAGGCACTGGCGGAGATGCCGTACACGGCGCCGTGAGCGAACTGGTGGTGGGCACCGTGGATGGTACCTTGATGACCGTGGAGGGCTGCACCTTGGGTCCGGTCACGGCTCCCACCAACTGATATGCCCAACAAACTGGATACCCTCCCACAGGTGGAGGTGACCGGTCGCGCGCAGTGGCGGGCCTGGCTGAAGAAGAACCACAAGCAGGCCGAGGGCATCTGGCTGGTGCTGCACAAGAAGCACCTGGCGGAAACGCACCTGCCCGTGGAGCATGCCGTGGAAGAACTGCTTTGTTTCGGGTGGATAGACAGCACCGCACGCCCCCTGGACGCTGACCGGCGCATGCTGTACGTGTGCCCGCGCAAGCCCAAGAGCATATGGAGCAGGGTGAACAAGGCCCGCGTGGAACGGCTCATCGCGGCCAAGCGCATGACCGCCGCCGGGCTCAAGGTCATCGAAGTGGCCAAGGCCAACGGGTCGTGGAGCGCGCTGGACGACGTGGAGGCCTTGGTGGTGCCTGCCGACCTGGGCAAGGCGCTGGCGAAGAACAAGACCGCGAAGAAGCACTTCGAAGCCTTCCCACCGAGCGCGCGCAAATTCATCCTGTACCACATCGGCAGCGCCCGAACGGTGGAGACGCGCACGAAGCGCATCGCCAGCACGGTGGCGCTGGCCGCGAAGAACCAGCGGGCCCACCGGCCCTAACGAGGAAGGGCGCCATGCGGCGCCCTTCCCTGTAGCGGTCCCAAGCTTAGAAATTCACCTTCTCCAACCGGAAGCGGATGGACTTCGCCTTGCGGTTGTACTCGTACACCAGCACGAAGCCCGGCTTTGCGGGCATGGCGCGGAAGTAGGTGGCACCGGCCACGTCCACATCGTACTTGTCCAGGGTGGGCTCGGCCTTGCCATCGCCCACGATGGTGCCGATGTAGGTACCCGCCTTCTTGCCGTCCTCGTTCTTGGAGCGGTCGTAGTCCACGAAGGTGGAGAAGAAGCGGTCGGCCACCTTGTCCTGCGTGGTGAATTCGTAGTCGAACCGGCCCAGCTGCTTCACCACCTTGGCCAGGATGGAAGCCGAGTACATGGCGTACTCCTTGGCGAACTCGGTGCGCGTCTTGCTCTTGGGGTACACCGTGCAGCGTTTCATCTTCAGGTCCGGTCCCAGTTCGATCACGAACATGTCCTTCGTGGTGATCTGCACGCCGCCCGTGGCGCCCATCGCCTTCTTGTACTCTTCGCCGATGCAGTGGATGGTACCGTTCTTCAGGCGCACCACCTTGTGGAAGAAGATGCGGTCCATGTCCTTCTCGCCCTTCTCATCGGCAGGCACGTGCGGCAGGATGTCCTTCTCCCAGCTCAGCATTTCGGTCTGCAACGGCACACCGTCCAGGCCCATGCGCATGGCGTACATGCCCTGGCTCTTGGCCTTGAACACCTTGTCGTCCGGAGCGAAGAGCTCGCCGATCACGAACATCTCCTCGGTGCCTTCAACGGGGAACACGTTCACCACCGTCATGCGCTTGCCGCCCACGCTCACTTCCTTCTCCCACAGCTTCTTGCCATTGGTCACATCGAAGAGGGCCATATACGCCACATCGGGCATGTCGAAGGCGCCCTTCTGCTTCCACATGGAGGCCACGATGTGGTCCTTGGTCACGGCCACCACATCGAGCGTCTCGATCAGGTCGCTGTTGGGTGCTTCGGTCTCCCAACGCACGCTCATGTCGTTGTTGTAGGCCGTGAGCTGGTAGCCGCGCTTCTCCCCTTTCACGATGCTCTGCTTCAGGAAGCCGCCATCGCCGATGGGGAAGATGCTCTGGTTCACCTCGCCGTTGTCGCCACCGGCCTGGGCCTGCATGGCGCGCATGCGTTCCCACTTGCTGGCATCTTCGTACACCTTCTCACCCAACTTCTTGCCGGTGAGGTCGTAGGTCTCCAGTTCCACGTTCTTCTCGTTGAGGAAGAAGAACATGAAGGCCTGCCCGTTGAAGACGTTCTCCATGAGGTAGCTGCCCTTGGGCCGGTTCAGCTTGATCTCGCCCATCTCGTTGAGGTTGTTGTCCAGCAGGGCCATGCGGAACGCACGCGTCTTGCTGTCCACTTTGTCCACCTCGTAGAAGGAGTAGTATCCGGCGAGCTCGTCGCTCTTCATGATCACGCCGCCGCCGCGCGCCTTGGTGCGTAGCACGTTCTGGAGCGTTCGCTCCTGGGCGAAGAGTGAAAGGGAGGCCAGCAGACCGGCCGTTAACAGGGTAGTACGCATAGTGAGAGTTGTGGGTGTTGGTAGTTCGGTTGGTGGGTGGATGGCTCAGCGCACGTTGGCACCGGCCAGTGTTATCTTCTCCAGACCGGCAACGTAACGGCCCTGCGGGTACGAGACGCGGTAAGTCTGTTTGGCGGCCTCCAGGTCCACCATGCTGGTGCCGTTGGCGGCATGCCGCACGGTGGCGTACAGCACCTGCTCGCAGGTGGGGGTGCGTTCGTGCGCCCGTGCCAGGTGGTAGGCCGCCAGGGCGGCGAGGTCGCGGCCGCGCAGGCGGTTCAGCGCTTGCAGCGTGCGTTGGTAGGCAGGGCTGTCCTCCTTGGTGGGTTGTTGCAGCACCTGGCCCAGGCGGTGCAGGCGCTGGTAGTTCAGCAGGCCATCGAAGGCCAGGGCCAGCCCGGCATGCACATCGGCCGGATGGTCTTCACGATCCACCAGGTGCAGCCCCACGAACACCGCCCGGCCGTAGTCCGCTTGCACCAGGGCGCTCTCCAGCATGGCCAGCGCGGCCGCGCGGCGCAGGTCCACGAAGGTGCTGTCGTGTTGCTTCACCGCCGTGCTGGAGGGCAGCCCCAGCAGGGTGAGCAAGGCACCCTTGCGCACGTCGCAATCCGGGTGTGTCTTCAGTTCCTCTTCCAGGGTGCGGTCCTTCAGGTCCACCCCACCCAGCGAGCTCACCTCCTCCTGCAACCTCCAGTCGCCGTTCTCTTCGGCGCCACCGGCGAGCAGCGCGGCGTGCAGGTCGGCCTCGTGGGCGTAGGGTTCCTTGTCGCAGGCCTCCAGCACATCCATCACCGCTGGTCCGGCGAGCGGGTCGTACCCGGCGGCTTGCACCAGGCGCAGCGCCAGGGAGTCCGATACGGTCTCGTGGTTGCGCCCGTGGCGGCGTTCCGAAACGGAGAAACTGATGAAGAGCGATTCCAGCTGGGCCACGCGGTCGAACTCCTGCCGCAACACCGTGCGCACGTCCGAGCGGAACTCGTCCGAGAGCAGCTTGGTGTTCACCTCCTCGATGGTGCGCCGCACATGATCCAAGTGGTGGTGCGCCAGTTCGTGGCCCAGGATGAAGGCCAGCTCGGAGCGGCTGTTGAGGCGTTCCAGCAGACCGAGGTTCACCACGATGGTGCCTTCGCCCCGGCAGGTGGCATTGGGCCAGGGGTACCAGCTCAGCAGCACGCGCGGCGGCTGGCGCAGGCCGGGCAGCTGTGCCACCAGGGAGCGCATGGTGCTATCCAGCAGGGCATTGAGCGGGGTGCCGAAGATGAAGTGCTCCTCCTCGATGCTCTCCACCAGGTCGTTCTGCAACTCGGACCAGTCTGCTACAACGGCTTTGCGCAACCGGGCATCGGGGAAGGCCAGACCCTCGTTGTGGGCCTTGTACTGCGCGCGCAGCTCCGCCACCAGTTCCTTGGGCACGGGCGCACCGCCCAGCAGCGGCGAGCATTCCACCACCGGCTGCGCGTGCACGTGCACCGCTAGGAGCAGCGCCCACAGCGACAGGCCTGCGCAACGGACGGATGAACGAGAGCGTGGTGAGAGGGCTGACGATGCCATGGGGACGAAGGACCAAAATAGGTGCTCGGCCCCAATGCGGCACCACCGCGCTACAACGCCCCACGAAGCGGCGTATCATCGCGCCCGGTACTCCGCTGCACACCCGCACATGGCCCGCCGCACGCCCATACACGCACTGAAGCCGTTGCTGGACGAGGCCTACGAACGCCACGCGCACCCCGGCTTCATCCATGCGGACCCCATCCACATCCCCAAGGGCTTCGCGGACCGGCGCGATGCGGAGCTCATCGGCTTCCTGGTGGCCACCATCGCCTGGGGCCAGCGCAAGACCATCATCGCCAACGCACGCACGCTGGTACGCCTGATGGACGAAGCCCCCCACGACTTCGTGACCAACGCCAGCGACACCGAACTGGAACGCCTGCAACGGTTCGTCCACCGCACCTTCAACGGCACCGACCTGGGGTACTTCATCCGGGCCTTGCGCCACCTGTACACCACGTACGGCGGGCTGGAGGAGGCTTTCATGCCTGCGGCACGTGTCAAGGCTCAGGCTCGGAGCCGGGCGAACGCGACGGCGTTTGAGGCCAAGGGTCCGTGGCTGGCGGCCGAAGGCATCGCCCTCTTCAAAGAACGCTTCTTCGAGATCGACCACCCGGCCCGTACGCGCAAGCATGTGGCGGACCCGGCCAAGGGCAGCAACGCCAAACGCATCAACATGTACCTGCGCTGGATGGTGCGCCCCAACGACCGTGGCGTGGACCTCGGCCTGTGGCAGCGCATCACCCCTGCCGACCTGATGGTGCCGCTGGATGTACACACCGGCCGCGTAGCCCGCGAGCTCGGCCTGCTCAAACGCACACAGGACGACTGGAAAGCCGTGGAAGAACTCACCACCGCCCTGCGCCAGTTCGACCCGCTGGATCCGGTGAAGTATGATATCGCGTTGTTCGGTATCGGGGTGAATTGGGAACGCAGATGACGCGGATGTGGCAGATGAACGCGGATCTGAAAGGTCCATGGGCTTGGGGGAATGGAACGCAGATGACGCGGATCTAGCGGATGAACGCGGATCTGAAGAGTTGATAGGCGATGGAATGGAACGCTGATGACACGGATCCAGCGGATGAACGCGGATCTGAAAGGTCCATGGGCTTGGGGGAATGGAACGCGGATGACGCGGATCTAGCGGATGAACGCGGATCTGAAGAGTTGATAGGCGATGGAATGGAACGCTGCTGACGCGGATCTTGCGGATGAGCACTGATCCTGCCGCATACCAAGCGATCGGTGGCTTTCATCTGCGCTGACCAGTCCCATCAGCGTCATCTGCGTTCCATCGCCCACCCGGTTATCTTCGCACCCGATGTCCTTCCTCCACCCGGCATTCCTCTGGGCGCTCACGGCCCTGGCGATCCCGGTGCTCATCCACCTCTTCCAGCTCCGGAGGTTCAAGAAGATCGATTTCCCGAACGTGCGCTTCCTCGCGGAAGTGTCGCAGCAGACGCGCGCCCGCAAGAAGGTGCAGCACTGGCTGGTGCTCCTTGCCCGCTGCCTCGCCATCATCTGCCTGGTGCTCGCCTTCGCGCAGCCCTACATCGCCGGTGCTGGTGGCGCGGTGAAGGCCGGACAGCGCGCCGTTTCGCTCTTCATCGACGACAGCTTCAGCATGGACGGCCGCAATGCGCAGGGCCGCTTGCTGGACCAGGCCCGCAAAGGCGCACAGGATGCTGTGATGGCCTACAGCGCCACGGACCGTTTCCAAGTGCTCACCGGCCAGTTCGGCGGAAGGGAACAAGTACTGCTCGGTCGTGATGAAGCCTTGGACGCCGCCGCCGTGGCCGAAGTAGGTCCCTACTCCCGCGCGTTGAGCAAGGTGTTGTTGCGCCAGCGCGAGGCTTTGGCCACAAGTGATTCCAAGACGAAACGCGCCATCCTCTTCACCGACCTGCAACGCTCCATCACCGATGTGGAGAATTGGACCAACGACACGCTGGTGCCCACGGTGATCGTGCCGCTCACGGCCAGCGCGCCGGACAACCTCAGCATCGACAGCGTGTGGTTCAACAGCCCCGTGCGGCGTGCCGGTCAGGATGAAGTGCTGCATGTGCGCATCCACAACCACGGCGAACAGGAACTGGTGAACGTGCCGCTGCGCCTGGATGTGGACGGTCGCCAACGCGCGGTGGCGAGTTTCAGCGTGCCCGGCAATGCCGCCATCGATACCACTTTGAAATTCCTCGGCGATGGCCCCGGCGACCATTGGGGCGTAGTCAGCGTGCAGGACCAACCTGTCGTGTTCGACGATAAGTTCCACATCGCCTACCAGGTGAGCGACCGCCTGCGCGTACTGCTCGTAAGCGGCAACGATACCGACGGGGACCGTGCCGTAACGGCCGTCTTCGCTGGTGATAGCACACACACCTTCACCACACAGCCCTACCGCGCGCTGGACCTCAGTGCCGTGAAAGACCAGGACCTCGTGGTACTCAACGCCCTGCCCGATGTGCCCGGCGGCCTCACCCGCGCGCTCACGGACTTCGTGGCGGCCGGTGGCAGCATCGCCGTGTTCCCGCCGAGCAATGGTGATCCTTCCCGTTACACGGAACTCTTCGCAGGCCTCGGTGCCGCAGCGCCCACACGCATGGACACCGCCACCGTGAAGGTGGACCGCATCGACCTGCAGGAACCCTTCTACCGCGCCATCTTCCAGACCATGCCGCGCAACGTGGAGCTGCCTGTGGTGCGCGAACGCTGGAACATCCGTCCGGCCGTGGGCAGCGATGTGCTGCTGCGCCTGCAAGATGGCAGCCCCTACCTGGCCCGCAGCGCGCGCGGCGAAGGCAGTGCCTACTTCATCGCTTCGCCCCTGGCGGAAAGCGCCGGCAACCTCACGCGCCACTCGCTCTTCGCCACGTCGCTGTTGCGCATGGCCGAGCTGAGCCGCCCGATGGGTGCGCTCTACCACATCATCGGCGATGAGGCCCGCATACCGCTGGACGGCGTGGAGATCCCTGCGGATGAACCACCGCACCTGCGCGGCCCCAGCGGCATCGACCTGGTGCCCGAAGTGCGCCGCACACCCGGCCGCACCGATCTGCTGCTGCACGACCAGGACCTGCCCGATGGCCCCTACTTCGTCACCACCGGCGCGGACACCGTGCTCTCCGTGGCCCTCAACCTCGCGCGCCGCGAGAGCGACCTGCAGGCCTACACGGCCGATGAACTGAAGACGCTGCTCACCGATCGCGGCCTCACCAGCTTCAGCGTGGTGGAGAGCGATGGCAACGACCTTTCGCTACGTTTGAACGAACTGGACCAGGGCCGCAAACTGTGGAAATGGTTCATCCTTTTCGCCCTGCTCTTCCTCGCCGCTGAAGTGTTCCTGATCCGCAACACCCGATGAACGAGATCATCCTTCGCCATGTGAAGGTGGTGGACCCCGGCGGTCCGCACCACGATGCCACCGTGGACATCCTGATCCGCGATGGGGTGATCGTGAAGATCGGGGAGCGCATCGGCGCGAAAGGCGCCGATGACGTGACGGGATCGCTTCGCGGCTCGTCCCTCGCCGCTCGCGATGACCGTGACCGGACCATCCATGCCAGTCCGGGATGGGTGGACCTTCGCGCGCACTTCCGCGATCCCGGCGAAGAGTGGAAAGCGGGCATCACCAACGGACTGGATGCCGCCGCCGCCGGTGGCTTCACCGCTGTGGCCGTGCTGCCCAGCACCAAACCCGTCACCGACGACCGCGCGGGCATCGGCTACCTCTTCTCCCGCGCACAAGGCCATCCCGTGCAGCTGCTGCCCATCGGTGCGCTCACGCAAGGCCTCAAGGGCGAACAGCTCGCCGAGCTCTACGACCAGCAACAGGCCGGTGCCGTGGCCTTCAGTGATGATCAGCGCAGTGTGCGCAACAGCCGCCTGATGCTGCTGGCTCTGCAATACAGCGGCGGCATGGGCGATGCGCCGGTGATGGTCTTCCCGAACGACCCCGACCTCGCCCGCGGCGGCCAGATGCACGAAGGCCCCATGAGCACGCGCCTCGGCCTGAAGGGCCTGCCGCCCGTGGCCGAAACGCTGCAACTGCAACGCGACCTCGCCCTGCATGCCTACGCCGGCGGTCACCTGCACGTGGCCACCATCAGCACCGCCGAAAGCGTTGCGCTGATCCGCGAAGCGAAGGCCCGCAAGCAACACGTCACCGCCAGCGTGGCCGCACACAACCTGCTGTTGGACGATGGCTGCCTGCGCGGCTTCGAGACCTGCTACAAGGTGCTGCCGCCCCTGCGCGACATCACGCACATCGAAGCCCTGCGCGAAGGCGTGAAGGACGGCACCATCGACGCCATCGTGAGCGACCACCGCCCCGAGGACCGCGAGCACAAGGTGCTGGAGTACGGCCCCGCCGCGTTCGGCATCATCGGCCTGGAGACCGCCTTCGCCGTGGCCAACACCGCCATGAAGGGCCGCATGCCCCTCCGCCGCCTCATCGAACGTTTCACCCACGGCCCACGCGCCGTGCTGGGCCTGCCCAAGGTGCACATCGCCGAAGGCAGCCCGGCCAACATCACCCTCTTCGACCCCGAAGTGGATTGGACCTGCACCGAGGATGATCTGGTGAGCAAGAGCCACAACACGCCGTTCCTGGGGCAGAGGCTGACGGGAAAACCACTTGGCGTGTTTAGTAGGAATACGGTGCAGATGGTGAGGTCAGTGGCTGAAGGGGTCTGATGACGCTCAACAGTTAAAGCGCAGGCCCTCGAAGTCGGGGGTTGTGAGAAGGAACTGTAAGCTTCCCCTGATTTCGGGCCGATCATAACTAGAGGCTCCAAGGGCATTTTGGGATCAGGGTTGGATGAGCACTGGCGGCCGGTATCCGAGTGCTTTGTGAGCACGAAGATGGTTGTAGTCGTACATCCACTCGGT
>JAEUTA010000007.1 GCA_016788205.1 Flavobacteriales bacterium
ACCCGTGACCGTGTAGCGGATCGTGGTGGTACCAGCATTCTCGCCGGTCACCAGGCCGCTTGCGTTCACCGTAGCGGTGGTCGTGTTGTCAGAGCTCCAGCTTCCGCCGCTGCCCGTGGTGCTGAACTGCGTGGTGCTACCGTCGCAAACCGCTTGGGTGCCACTGAGCGTACCGGCGTTCGGAGCGGTAGTGACCGTGACCGTGCGTGTGGCGACAGCGTTGCTGCAACCGCCCGTGCCCGTGACCGTGTAGCGGATCGTGGTGGTACCAGCGTTCTCGCCGGTCACCAGGCCGCTTGCGTTCACCGTAGCGGTGGTCGTGTTGTCAGAGCTCCAGCTTCCGCCGCTGCCCGTGGTGCTGAACTGCGCGGTGCTACCGTCGCAAACCGCTTGGGTGCCACTGAGCGTACCGGCGTTCGGAGCGGCTGTGACCGTGACTATCACGTTCTGCGTAGCGTTCGTTCCGCAACCATTGCTTGCGGTTACGGTGTAGGTGCCTGTGGCGGCCGTTGTCGCGTTCGTGATGCTTGGCGTCGCGCCGGATACGGAGAACGAATTCGGGCCGGTCCAACCGTAGGTAATGGTGCCGGCTCCAGTGGCCGAAGCGTTAAAGCTCAGGGTAGAACCTGCGCAAATGGGAGAATTGCTCGTAGCCGAGGTAATGGACGGACCTGCGACCGCAGTACCGACACACTGGCAAGAGGCATTCCACGTATCGCCTGTCGTACAGGCATTGTTATCGTTGCAAGCCGTTCCAGGGAGCGCAGGTCCACCGACCACACCAAGACAATCCGTAGTGCAGTTCCCGGCCTGTACCGGGGAGGACACAATGGAACCCTGACGTTCCGCCGAGGCAACGTACAGGTAGTAGTTCTTGTTCGGTGGAACCGGTGTCGTATACGCATCATTCACGATGTTCACCGACGCACAGCCCGTGAAACCGGTCATCTTGAACCCTCCGATGGGTTGAGGTGTCGTTGTGATAGGACACGAAAGACTGATGTTCGAACCACTGTTGATGTTGAACGTGAAATATCGGAAGCCGACCCCATTGGGCGGGCTGACGATAACCCCTTCCCCATTATCCACCAAGCTGTAGCGATTGCAATCACTCGATATGGTCTCGACCACCACCGAGCCACCAGCGCTGTTGTTCCAGCGGACGGTGAACGTGCCGTTGATAAGGCCTTGCGGTGCTGGAATATCAGCCGAAGCGGACAACCTCACCTCGAACGAGTCGGCGACCGCTGTCGGATAAAGACCGATGTTCACAGTTTGGGCCGTGCCGCTAAGCCCCAGTAGCAAGGCCGCTGTCGCATGGAATTTGGGCGCAAGACGCCAGAATCGAGATTGTCGCATGGTGTGGTTTCGGGGCTGTAAGATCGAATGTAAGAGGATCCTGCGTCAAGGCAACTGCTGAGGAAGACTGTTCGTTGGTACGAGGCCACCAATGTTGGTCAAGATGATATCCCGGTCATTCTTCGCACCGGTATACAGTACCCGGCCGTCCAAGTTGATATCAGCCGTGTTGTAGCCATTCACCACATTGGTGGGGACCACACCTCCGATCACCTGAAGTACACGGTCGCGGTCGTTGGATCCGCCTGTGTAGAGCACCAATCCATCACGGACCGCATCACCAGCCCACAACAATTGGACGGCGCCAGCGGCCTTGCGAGCACCTGTGCCATGGACAGCCGTGGATGCGAGCGTCAGATCGAGGAGCGGGGTCGATGCCGAGAGTGTTACCGGAGCAGCCGTCATGACGCCCAAGTGATTACGGTGCCGAAGGGCCACGTGGTAGTCCCCACCCATAACGCCGAATCGGATTGGAGAGCCGTTGGCGCCCAAGACTTGGCCAGAACGCGTGATGATACCGCTCTGTGCAGCGATCACAGTAGCGGGCGCTGAAGCAGAACGAAGCTCTACGCGCACCCAATCCACTGGCGCGTTGGTACCAGTCGTAGCAAGCAGACCCGCGCCCAAGGTCTCCCCACCGGACCCTGGTTGTGGGAACCCCAACGCTGCGTAAGGTTCATTCAGCGGGATGAGGCCTGCCACACGCAGTGAATCGTGCATCAGGTTCGTGTTCACATCGAAAGGACCATCCAAGAACGCCTTCATATTGACCACCACCCCATTGGTCACCTCGGCGACGACCGGGACACGTGCACTTTCAGTTTGAACTGCTTCGCTCAGAACATCCCATTCATAAAGGAAATGATACACCGTAGGGCCTTCGGTGGAACCTGTTATGGAACCCAACGTCCCGATGGCATAGGGGTATGAGACACCCGAGGTACTGCGGTGCATGTCCTGGAACACGAGTTGTGTACCACTGCTCACAGCACCGCTGTCGTAAGCGGAGATCTTATGCTGAGTACCCGCCGGGATCCGGAAATCGAGTACCACGGTTTGAAGACCGGCACCAAGTTCCACGAGTTTCTCGGCGATCAAGTTGCCCACATTGTCCACCACCACGAAGTGTCTAACACCGACGGCGTTGGAGAAGACCTTGACGGAACGCAGTGTGAACGGTTTGTAGGCATCGAAAAGAAGCCATTGCTTTCCGTTGAAGTTGCTACCATGGGAAGCCACATACGATTTGCCCACGGTGGCACTTTCTTGGGCGAGGGTAGTGCGATCGCTGACCCAATAGGTGGTGCTGGCGGAAAGGACCGGCGTGGTGAACGAATTGCCCGTTCCAAGTGGAGAGCCCCCATTCTGATCCGAATACCACTGCGGTGCACTTCCCGTTGCTCCAAGCGTAGCGGCAGAAGGACCAAGGACCGTGGCGCCGGTGACCGTAGGTAGCGCTGGCTCCGCCAGAGAAGTGACCGCCAACGTGCCGGTGACCAAGCTGCCGCAAGGAGCGGAGACCGTGCACGAGTAAGAACCGGCAGTGGACACCGTGATGCTTCGTGTAGTAGCACCCGTATTCCACAAGTAGGAGAATCCCGGGGTAGCTGTCAGCGTCACCGTTCGGCCAGGGGCGACGACAGGGCGCTTGTCAGCTTGAATGAACGCCGAACCTCCGCTATTCGCTGCACGCTGCAGCGCAAGACTGAAGGGCATGGCTGTCCAGTTGTTGGTCTCATTCTCCTCTCGGAACACGTTGGTCGGGTCCACTTCTGCCACGATCCAATAGTTGCCGTTGCACAGGTTGGGCATCAGGTTGATCCACATGCCTTCCAACCACTCGCCGTAGAGATCCGTTCGACCGGTTGAAATACCTTGATAGTCAGCACCACATGTGTACCCCCTGTACATGCCGTTATTGGGGAAGTTAGAGGTCGAGGTCAACGCCGTCCCGCTGTTCCACTCCTGGGATGTGCGGCAGTGCCCGTTCGCCGAACTCTCCCAGCAGTTGTAATAATCCATCAGGCAAAAACCGATCTTGGCACCGGTGGCAACAATGGGCCACTTCGTAGGCAAGGGCTCATTCGGGTCTTGGAGCCGAAGGGTCATGGTGGTCCAATCATCCACGTGATAGTGTCCATGATTTGGGTGATAGGTCATCGTTCCCGTGCGAACATCGTTGAACGACATCGCCGCCCCGTTCTTGTGATATACCCGTTGATAGAGGATCTGCTTGGGCACGGCGCCGTTCGCGCACGTGTAGTTCTGCTGTGTGGCGGATACGTATTGTGTATCGGTACCACAGATGAACGCTCGAACGCCAGCTGAATTCACCCCTCGCACTTCGAGGTTCCCCTTGCCGATATTGGGGGTTGAACCGGAGACGCGCAGGCGCGCCGCATTGCTTCCCGTTTGGCCATACTCCGATGGACCAGGTGTATCGGGCGCGGAACCTGCTACAGTTGAGAGGGCGCGCCAACTGATCGTCATATCAGGCAAGAGGTCACAATTGGTTTGACCAGCCGTGGCACACACGCAACTCGTCGCGTTGGTGATGCTGCACTGCCCTTGTACTTGGGACGTTGTCAGAACCGTGATGACTACTGTCAGAAGCGTAAGTATCCTACTCATTCAGCAAATGGTTGTAAGGAAAAGGTGCGTAAAACTAGAGCCCCTGCCCGCGCAGGTCAAGCCCAGTTATTCCTCGACGATCAGCCGCAATACTTCGACGAACGCATGCCCCTCAAGGGTAAGAACGTAGCCTCCTGGAGCTAACCCGCTCAATACCAGTTGTTCGGATAGGCCATTCCCGCTGCCCGTTCGTACCAATGCGCCATCCAGTGAGCGCAGCACCCAACTGAAATTCGCGGCCACGCCGTTACGTACAAGCGTGGTAGTGCCACGCGCTGGATTCGGAAAAAGCTGGGCGCCTTGGCTCTGCTCCGGCTCTTCGACGCTCACCTCCTCCGTGAGACGCGCCAATCCGCCGTAGGTGGTACCTACCCAAACGGAACCATCCGCCGCGGCCATGACCGAACGGAGTTCATCATCGGGCAAACCCGAATTGGATTGGTTGAACTGAGAAAAAGACCCATCCTGCTCCACCCGCACCAAACCGGAGACTTGGGTACCACACCAAACGCGGCGTTGTGGATCCATATCCAAACACATCAGTCCATTGGACGGGAAGGCGATGCTACTGTTCCATTGGTACCATACACCGCCTTGCGCAGGTCCTTGCTGCCGTAGCAGACCAGCTGAGGGTGTAGCCACCCAACGGTCACCGCTAACTGGATCGAAAAGCACATCATTCGCCGTGTTATCGTAGAAACCATCCGCGAACGTGGTGAGGAAATGAACGGACCCTTCGGTGATGAAATGCAAGCCTCCATTGAAGGTGCCCAAACAGATCAATCCGTCCGGACGCACAGCTACACAACGGGTATTACTTGTATTCAGCAATAGTCCTGAATAGCTCTCCGGTGTGTTGTCATAGACATTCCATTCGCTTCCCGTGAAACAAGCGAGGCCACCTGAGGTAGCCAGCCAAACACGATCCAAATGATCCACGAACAACCCACGCGCCTCATTCTCGGGGATGGACGAGTTGATGGTGGTGTACGTGCTCCATGTGTCACCATCCTTCTGCGCCAAGCCTTCGGTGGTGGCCACCCAAAGCCTGCCTTGTGCATCGATGTCGATGGCGTTCACGTCGTTCCCAGGCAGTCCGCTGTTCTGTTGTTGGTACACCTGCCAAGTCTCGCCATCGAAATGGCACAGGCCCCAATCTGTCCCTACCCATATCCCGCCTTCTCCATCTTCTACCAAAGCCTTTACCGTCGTGCTGGGGAGCGGACTATTATCCATGTCCCATACCTCCCATTGCTGGCTCCGTACATCGCAATACGGGACAAGGAACGCAGCAAGAACGAAGACGAGGTGCCTCATCATAAACGTGCCGCAATGAACCAACTGAACGTTCTGACGTGATCGTTCAAGCCAACCCGCAAGCGATATATACCCGAAGCTGTTAGGGGCGCCCGAACAGGCAACTGCATCCGACCAGCGCTCGTTGCACCGGACCATGTGCCCACCACCCTACCTGTCGCATCCAGCAATTCCCAGAAGATCCGGCCTCCATGTTCATGTTCAATGGTCAAGAACCCCATGCCGCCCACTTGGTCGTGAACGAATGACAGTTCAGTTGTTGCGTCGTGCACTGGGATGGAGGTGGTGATCCCGTAAATGATACCTGTGCTCTCCGTCCCGTTCAACGAAACATAGTAATCGCCGTTGTGCGCCGCTGTCCATGTGTCCTCGATCAACACGAAAGCACCGGGACCACCATTCACGGCAAAATGCCCCAAGACCATCTCCTGACCAGCCGTCCACGCAGGATTGGTCGTAGCGAATCCGAAACCGGCATACGTCGCATAGGCGTATCCGCCGGAATATTGGACATTACCGGAAAGATCCGGGTAGATGCCGCTGAACTGATTGCCACCAATGGGCGTGAAGTCAACCAGTGTAGCGGCACTCGCCTCGGGATACCGGACCGTGAACACCAACGCCGAGAATATTCCGCTGAAATCATCGTCGGCCCGCAGACGGACCTCCAAACGACCATCTTCCAATTGGGCCATTCCAATGTCCACCAAAGGCAATTGAGCCTTTAGTTGGGAGATCGCGGCCAGCGAGAGCAACGGAAACAAGAATGCACGCATTCGGCTAAAATACGCCACGGAAGAACGTACGTCCATGCACGGCTGCATAGCGACCTCCCAGCACTATTCCAGGAAGTGGGTCAGAGTATGGAGGTCACGATGCGGTCCACCGTCATGCCCTCGGCCTCCGCCTTGTAGTTGCGTACCAATCTGTGCCGCAGGATGGGCAGGGCTACAGCCTGAACATCGGCGATATCCGGCGAGAATCGCCCACGGGCCAGTGCATGGCATTTCGCACCGATGACCAGGAATTGCGAAGCTCGTGGACCAGCACCCCAACTCACGTGATCGGTGATCATGGCAGGAGCACCACTGATACCTGGCCGTGTGCGCGTCGCCAGCTTCACCGCGTATTCGAGAACGTTATCGGCCACAGGGATGCGACGCACGAGGCCTTGGAAGGCGATGATCTCTTCGGCGGTAAGCACAGGCGAGATCACCGGTCGCGCATCCGCGGTGGTCGCTTTCACCACGGCCAACTCTTCCGCATACGTGGGATAATCCACCCATATATTGAACATGAAACGGTCCAGTTGTGCCTCAGGAAGTGGGTATGTACCCTCTTGCTCAATAGGGTTCTGCGTGGCCAGCACGAAGAACGGCTCTTGCAATGCGTGCGTGGCGCCTGCAGCTGTAACCGCCTTTTCCTGCATGGCCTCCAGGAGCGCGGCCTGCGTCTTCGGAGGCGTCCGGTTGATCTCATCCGCGAGGATGATATTGGCGAAGATGGGACCCCGAACGAAACGGAAGCGGCGGTCCTGGTCCAGGATCTCCGATCCGATGATATCGCTGGGCATCAGGTCCGGTGTGAACTGGATGCGGTTGAACGTGAGACCCAATGCCTGGGCGACGGAGTTCACCAATAGTGTTTTAGCAAGGCCAGGAACGCCAACGAGCAAGCAATGCCCCCTGCTGAAGATGCCCAGCAACACCAGATCCACCACCTGATCCTGGCCGATGATCACTTTGTTGATCTCGGCTTTCAATCGCTGGTAACGCTCGCCGAAACGTTCTACTGCTTGTGTATCGCTCATGGTTCTATCGATCGCGTGTCAACTCCGGTCGGTTCCAACCATGTTGGAACGGACAAGTGACATAATCCTCGTTCAATCGGACGTGCGTAGCCTCAACGTGATCCTTCACCCATTGATCGACGGCTTCAGCGCGCATCTTGCCTTCTGCGGCTTGTTGGATCATCCGGTAATCGTCTTTCATATTGGCCCGGTGTGGTGCACTACGAGCGATAAGGTGAAGTATGCGATAAGCCTTGGAGCCGTCCTGGAGGACTACGAGCTGCGGCTCGCTGATGGCTCCCGGCGTCAACTTGTCCAATACGAAGAACGCCTGCTGGTCCAGCGCGCTCATGTCCCAACGGGCTGAGTTACTCGATGGCTCGATGACAACGCCATTGGCTCCCTTGCTTTCTTCGTCGTTGGAAAACTCCATGGCAGCTGCTCCAAAAGTGGTCTTCCCATCAGCGATGACCTTGGAAAGACTGTCCAGCAAGAACCGCTCAGAAGCCAGTTCGGCGGAGCCGATCTGCGGACGCATGAGCACGTGCCGGGCATTGTAATGTTCCCCGCGACGCTGCACCATTTGCATGAAATGATAACCATACTGGGTCTTGAAGACCTGGCTCACCTCTCCCTCCTTCAAACTCATCGCCACGGCATCGAACTCGGGCACCATGGTCCCCAGTGGTACCATGCCGAGTTCACCGCACTCCTCTGCAGATGCCTTATCCTCCGAATACAGAATGGCTATCGTGCACATGTCCTTCTCACCCTTGAGCACGTTCTCCCTGAACTCCTCCATCTTGCGCCGCACGCGTCGTTCCTCCGCTTCACTCGCTTTGGGTATGCGTAAGATGATGGCGTACTCCACTTCAGCATTGATCAAGGGAACACTATCCTGCGGTATGCTGTTATAGAACCGCTGCACATCGCGCGGCGTAATGCGGATATCGGCCGTGACTTTCTGCTGCATGTTCTGAACCATCAACTGGTCCTCGATCTGTTCACGGAAGTCGGCCTTGATCTCCGTGACCGATTTGCCATAGAACTCCTCCAACTTGCTTTCCCCTCCCAACTGGGCGGCGAAGTATCGTATACGCCGATCCAGTTCCGAGTCTACTTGGGCCTGGTCCACCACAACGCTATCTATACGGCCCTGTTCGATGAGGAGTTTCTCATACAGGATATCCTCCAACTGACCGCACAGACCAGTACGATCCATGGGCGCACCATTCTGACGGGCTTGTTCGGAACGCGTTGATAGCTCCGAATGAAATACGGCTTCGCGACCCACTACAGCGATCACCCGATCGATGACGATGCCCGCAGGCTGGGCCGCTCCCGCGATCGGGAACAACAGGAGGAGGAGACTATGGAGCGAAGGTTTCCACATCCTGATTCTTCTGTGCTTGTTCGTACACGCTTCGACGCATGTCCGCGATGAGCTTCAATTTCCGTTGGTTCAACAAGATGGCGCGAATATCGGGCCTTACCAGCTCCAGCGGTGATACACTGTTCCGCGAGCGATGTTCCAAGACTTCCACGAACCAGGCCGAGGTCCCATCCACGAGCACGACTTTACCGTCCGAAACGATCACGTCCTGGACCGCATCCTGTTGCACTTCAGCCTTCAATTCCGATGCCGGTATCCAGGAAGAGCTGCGATCAATGATGGCGACACCGCGTTGCGCCAGCCAGACCTCCACTTCACGAAGTTCCTCCCCACCACCGCTGATGAAGCGCTGTTCCATGCGCCTGATCACGCGCCTATCCGCTTCATTCACCTTGAACCACCGTGCCCGGATCATATCATCCTTCAGTTCGAAATCCGTTCTGTGCGCCTCGTAATACGCTTCGATCTCCGCACCGGTGACAGCGGTGTCCAATTTCTGATCCACCAAGGCCTGCTCGTAGTTGAAGATCACCAAAGACCGCCTGTAATCCTCGATCTGCGCTTCCATGTCCATGCCCTGGTCAGGCTGATTCAGTTCAGCGGTGTGAAGGACCACTTGCTGGTGCATCCAGGAATCGATGTACTGTTGGGCGAACGCAGCACTATCCTTCGGTGTTGCATCGACCGGTATCACCTGCCTAAGATCGCTCCAATGCAGCACCTGATCGAAGGCACGCGCAATGGGTCTGTCCAAGCCGTCGTCCGGGGCCGCACACGCGTAGAACGAGGTCGCCACCGCTGCGGTCACGCGCATGTGCCGCAACAAGTCCTTGGAACGACCCGGACCGATCACTTGATGGAATAGAGAACGTCCTGGGCTACACTAACAGGATACTTGGCCCGGAGTTCCGCGATCCAAGCCTTTTCCAAACTGTCCTGATAGGCGGCGGTGATCAGTCCACGTGCTTCCTCCAAGGTCTTCGGCTCGGGCACCTTAACGCCTTTCACGTCAGCGATAACCACCCGGTCGTCCAACTGGATATTGGAACCCAGCCCCGGCTTGGTAACGCCCTTCAAGAAGGGTTTCTGCTCCGCTGTGAAGAGACCTGATTCGATGGTGAGCGCCAGAGCGTTGTCCTTGTTCACCACCGTGGTGAGTTCGTTGCCACGCTTTCCCTTACCCAGAAGCGTGCGGACCTGTTTGGCCACAGCAGCATCCGCACACACGTAGAGATCCGCGTCGTACCTGGTATCCCACATGAAGTCACTCTTGTGCCCAGCGTAGAACGTGTCCAGGCCGGCCGTGTCGCGAACAGCCTTACCCCAGACCTTCTGGTCGGTGAGTTCGAAGAGCAGGATCCCATCGCGATACTCTTTCATCAACAACCGGAAGTCCGGGTACTTCTCTTCGAGATGCGCATCCTCGTAGGCCATTATCCTCTCATCCGCCATTTCAACGGCCCGTGTATCGATCAGTTCCTTGATGGGAATGGTACGCTCCCGGCGTTGCTTGCCTTCGATGTAATCCAGCAGGTCTTTCTGCGTATACGTACCTCCTTTGAATGTAAAGACCGGTTTCGTGAGTTTCGCAGCCTTCTTGCGATCATAGGCCCATCCTTCGCTAATGGTGCGCACTACCACGGTATCGTCCATGGTCTGGGTCAATTCGTCGTACTGTTTGCTCTTCGTGTTCAAGAGCTTGCCATTGCTGATGGCTCCCAAAAGCTCGCGGCGATAGCGCTTGCCCTTCACTTCGAAGGGTCCTTCGACGATATTCTTTCGAAGAAGTGTGTCGCTGACGGACGTGCCCTTCTTGAATACCGATGTATCGATCAACGCAGTGATCGCCTTGATGTTCTGAGGATAAGCCGTGTAGCCGTACTCTTTGCGGAGCCGCTCGATGAAGACCTTCTGTGTGATCTCGGCCCGACTATCCCGGGAGATCTTGTTCTTCAGCTCGCCCTTGGCCGCATCGAAGTTGGGCAAGGGTTGCTTCTCCAACAACTTGATGATGTGCCAGCCATACCGGGACTTGATGGGAGCGCTAACGTCGTCCACCTTTTGCAGGCCGAACGCAGCATCCTCGAACTCCTCGATCATCTTACCCGTGCCGAACATGGCCAGCTCGCCACCCTTGGTATTCGAGCTTTCGTCCTCGCTGTATTTCAGCGCAGCATCAGCGAACGACATTTTTCCGTTGGAGATCTGATCGTACACCTCTTTGATCCGCTGCTCAACGGCGGCCCTCTTCTCTGCCGCGTCCTGATCGGTGCTGCGCATCATGATGTGAGCCACCTTCACCTGACCCCGCGCAGTACGACGGTCCACCGCTTTGATGATGTGGTAACCAAAGCGCGTGCGAACCGGCACGCTAACAGAGCCGGTCTGTGTCTTGTACGCGGCACTTTCGAAGGGGTATACCATCTGCAGGGCACTGAACCAGCCGAGGTCTCCACCGTTCTTCGCCGCACTTGGATCATCAGAGCCACCGGGGCCCTTCGCCACTGCGGCGAAGTCCTCCCCTTTCATGACCCGTTCGCGCAATGCACTGATCTTCTTCCATGCGGTGAGCGTGTCCTCCGGAGTAGCGTCCGGAGCGAGTTGCACCAGGATGTGACTCGCACGCACCTCTTCCTGCATGCGGCTGTATGCCTCCTTCATCAACGCATCGTTCAGTTCCCGATCGATGAGGTAAGGGCGAGCCAGTTGCTTGCGATAACCGTCCAACTCGTTCTTGAACTTGCCGATGGTGTCCATACCCAACACCTCGGCTTCGCGCACCTTCAGCTTGTAATTGATGAAGAGGTCCAAGTACTCATCCAGGGCCTCCTTGGTTACAGCGGCATCCTTGTTATTCTTCTTGTAGATGGCCTCGAACTCGCTGCGCGGAACGGGCTTGCCATCCACGGTCATGATCACCGGATCGGTGGATCCGTTCTGTGCCACGGTGGCGTTGATGAACAAGGTTGCGAGGGTGAGCGCAAGCAGACCGGACTTCTTAGAAACACGTTCCATTGTTCTATAATGAGTTCACACCCACGGTGGTAAGGCAGGCGGACAAGGGTGGCAAATGTAACCGATCGGCCTTCGCGCCCTTCTTGGAGCCTGCCGTTAAAATGATCGAAGCCTCGAAGGGGTCAGAGGTGGCTGTAATTGGGGGCTTCGCGGGTGATGTGGACGTCGTGCGGATGACTTTCCCTCATTCCGGCCATGGTAATGCGTATGAAGCGAGCGCTACGCAGGGCCTCCATATCCGACGCCCCGCAGTACCCCATTCCCGACCTGAGCCCGCCCACCAGTTGGTGCACCACCTCGGACAACTTCCCTTTGTAAGGAACGCGGCCGCTGATGCCCTCGGGGACAAGCTTCTTGATGTCGTCCTCGGCATCCTGGAAGTATCGGTCCTTGCTCCCTTGCTGCATGGCTTCGATGGAGCCCATACCGCGATAGGTCTTGAAGCGACGACCTTCATAGATAATGGTCTCACCAGGGCTTTCCTCGACCCCGGCGAACATGCTGCCGATCATGACCGTACCGGCACCAGCGGCCATTGCTTTAACGATATCGCCCGTGTACCGGATGCCACCGTCCGCGATAACAGGAACGCCACTTCCTTCGATAGCAGCTACGCAATCCATCACTGCCGTGAGTTGCGGAACACCCACACCAGCGATCACCCGTGTGGTACAAATGCTACCTGGGCCAATGCCAACCTTGACCGCATCGGCACCTGCAGCTACTAGGTCGCGAGCCGCCTGCGAAGTGGCCACATTGCCCACGATCACGTCCACCGCACCCAGCTCCTGCTTCACCAGCCGCAACATATCGAGCACACCACGACTGTGGCCGTGGGCGGTATCGATGACCAGTGCATCAACACCGGCCTCCACCAAGGCGCGCGCCCGCTCAAGCGTATCTCGTGTGACACCAACGGCAGCAGCCACCCGCAACCGACCCAGCTTATCCTTGCAGGCGTTGGGGCGTTGTTTCAGCTTGATGATGTCCTTATACGTGATAAGACCGACCAGTTCGCCGGTGCCATTCACCACGGGTAGCTTCTCGATCTTGTGTTCTTGAAGTATGTCCTCCGCCTGGGCCATCGACGTGTCCGGCTTTGCCGTGATGATGCGTTCACTGGTCATCACTTCCGTAACGGGCCTGGCCATCTTCTTCTCGAAACGCAGATCACGGTTGGTCACGATACCGACAAGTTTGTCACCAGCACCCACGACCGGGATGCCTCCGATGCGATGCTCGGCCATCAAGCGTAGCGCATCGGCCACGGTGGCGTTCTCCTGCAACTTCACGGGATCGAGGATCATCCCGCTTTCGGAGCGTTTGACCCGACGAACTTCCGCAGCTTGTTCGGCGATGCTCTGGTTCTTGTGAATGACACCAATCCCCCCCTGTTGTGCGATGGCGATGGCCAATTCCGCGCCCGTGACCGTGTCCATGGCGGCGGAGACCACAGGAATGTTCAATCGGATGTTCCGCGTGAACTGCGAGCGTATGTCCACCTCGCGTGGAAGGACCTCGCTGTAAGCGGGTACCAAAAGAACATCGTCATAAGTGAGACCCTCCCCGATAAGTTTGGTGGGATGACCGTTCTGCGAGCTATCAACAGCGGTCTTTCGGGTGGAGGCGGTAGTGGATCGTTCCATGCACAAAAGTACAGAACGAAGCGATCCCGATCACTCCACGGCCGTGAGCATGGTCACCGTACCTCTCTTTTCGAAGACGCGGCCCGCACCGTTCTTGAAATTGCAGTAATAGGCGTAAACACCCATGGGCACAGCCCTTCCACCCACTGTGCCATCCCAAGGCTGGTTATGGTCCGTGGTGGTCCAGATGATCTGTCCCCAGCGATTGATGATGGACAGTTCGTACTCCGAAACGTCCGCATAGGCCAACTGCGGCAGGAACACGGGGTTGTTACCGCCTACGATGAAGGCGTTCGGGATGTAGACCAGTTCTTCCTGCACAGCGCAGGCAACATTACTCGTGGAGGTCATGTTGATACCCGACGCATTTCCACTTTCCACGGCGACGACATAGTAGCAAAAGCGACCCGTGGTACTGGTAAGGGAGGAAACATCGTCCATGAACACCCACGGGTCCGCAGGGGCGATGGTGCGCAGGCTGAACGCTCCATCCGCGATCTGCCGATACAAGGCATACGCCTGCACGGTCCCGGCCCAGTCCTCATAGCCGTTCCATTCCAAGCGATCGAATCCCGATAGTTCCGCAGCGGCCCGAAGAATGATGTTCTCTCCGATGTTGCTGACCACGGACGCCGCACCACAACCGTCCAGGACGACCACCCGGTAGCGGTAGCTGGTGGTGCCAGGGTCCACATCCGTATCCGTGAAGATGATGACAGGGGAGAACGTGGGGCCGATCACTTGTATCGGTTCAAACGCACCACCGTTCATAGAGCGTTCCAAACGATAGCCCTGGACGATGGCGTTCACATCCACGCTGTCCGCTATGGTGATCGTCGACTCATCAGCCACAGTGACCGTACGCAGGTAATTGAACGCTGGAAGGCCCGGATAATCCGTTGACACGCAGGAACTGTTCGAAAGTGAGGACGCCAGACCGACTCCTTGGTACGCTAAGACCGCGAAACAGTAGTTGGTGAACGGGACCACATCCAATACGAAGGTGGTAGAACCTCCACCCACACTGCCCGCCAATATCCAAGCCCCCCCGTTCCGTTGCGCGTAGATCGCATGCTCCTCCACCGGCCAACCGCCGTAAGGCGACCACTGCAAGGTCACCGTTCCAGCGCACTCATCGTAGAAATGTTCCAAATGCATGGTGTTATGGAACGGACGTGATACGCTGGTGTTCGGACTGGGAGGAACGCCGGTTCGGCACGTATCGAACGCCGCGACGGAATAACCTTCCGAGCCCAATTCGGCCAGACTTTCCGCCCACTCGAATTCGGTGTTAGTGCGACCGAAAACGGTATCGATGATCACCGCTCCGTTCGGCGCGTTGAACACGATGATGTAACCATCGGTATCCAGTTCAGGGCTCGGCTCCCAGTCTATGGAAGCAAGACCGGTGATGGTATCCACCGTAACGGCATTGATCAATGGCGACGTGGGTGGCGTAACGTCCTGGAAGCGGTCTCCGGCCCAATTGCTGCTGCTGGTGCATCCGTTGGCATCCGAACGCTCGATGTGGAACGTGAGCGAGTCATCGCACACCGAGACCACGTGCTGATAGTTCAGTGTCGTCGCCGGCAACTCCGCTATGATCTGGAGCGAACCGACCGGGTATTCCATCCAAACCGTGAACGTGTCATTGGCGGAGGACGCGGGCTGTGGGGCGACCCATATCAGGTTGGCACTTCCCGGGGGAACACTTTGATAAAGCTGCAAATGGATGGTCGAGATGGTGTCGCTCGGCAATGACTCTTCCGGAACAGGTGCGTTGGTGATCGTGGTAACATAGTAGAAGAGAGGGCCCACGGCACCGTTCGAAACCGGATCGGCCCATGTGCTCACACCCAAAACGCCCACTGTGCCGATCGGAACGAAAGGACCTGCTACAGCGTCGGCAACGTAGATCCGGTAATTGCCGAACTGTCCGGATGGGTCGCTCGGGGGGGTCCACGTGAGGGTGACCGTGCCGTTCACGTCCACTCCGGCGCAATGCAACAAGAGAGGGTCCAAGGGCGCTGCAAGAACGGCCGAACCTCCCTGTAACAACACTGGAATGCACAGCACCCGTATCCTCCAGAACAACTTGAACACCTGAACAAGGAACTCCTGCACGGATACTAGACGCATCGGCTCGGCCCTTTGTTGCCGTCGAACCTGCATCATGTGTAAGTCGGCAAGGAAGTAAGTCCCTGCAAAGCGGCCCTGTACTCGGACATGACCTCGTTCACGATCTCCGCGGCAGGCATGATGCGGTCAATGGCGGCACTTACCTGTCCGATCTCCAACTCCCCTTCCTCCAGATCGCCCTCGAACATGCCGCGTTTGGCGCGTGCACGGCCCAGTAGCGCTTTCAACTCTTCCACCGTCGCTCCTCTAGCATAGGCGGCCTTCAGGTCAAGGAAGAACTTGTTGTGCAGCAGTCTCACTGGAGCCAACTCCTTCAGGGTGAGTGTAGTCCCGCCTTCACCAGCATCCACAACATGTTGTTTGAACGCCTGATGGCCAGAGGATTCTGCGGAGCAAACGAAACGGCTTCCCATTTGAACGCCTTCCGCCCCTAGGCACATGGCTGCTAGCATGGCACGACCATCGGCGATCCCTCCAGCGGCGATGACCGGGATCCGTAAGGCCTTGGCTACCATAGGCACCAGTACGAGGGTCGTGGTCTCTTCGCGTCCATTATGACCACCGGCCTCAAAGCCTTCAGCCACAACGGCATCCACGCCGGCCGCCTCCGCCCGCAAGGCGAATTTCACACTACTTACGACGTGGACAACGACCGTTCCATGCGCCTTCAGTTTAGCTGTCCATGTGGAGGGGTTGCCCGCCGAGGTAAATACCACCGGAACGCGCTCCTCTATGACTGTGTTAATATGCTCTTCCACAGCAGGATAGAGCATAGGTATATTCACTCCGAACGGTTCATTCGTAGCCTTTTTGCACTTACGGATATGCTCTCGTAGGACCTCGGGGTACATGGAGCCTGACCCGATCACCCCCAACCCGCCCGCGTTACTGACCGTAGAAGCCAATTCCCAGCCCGAGCACCAGATCATGCCAGCCTGTACCAGCGGAAATTTAGTCCCGAAGAGTTGGGTGATCCGTTCTCGATCCTGCATGTTGGGCGCAAAACTACCCCGGCAGCCGCGTTGGTGTGAGCCCTCGGCCGAATCGACACCGTTTGTTGATATCCTCGTCGAACGATACGGTCCACGGACGGCGAACTTTCCTAAGTTTGTCCGATGGTGCCAAGTGCGCCCTCTATCGTCATGAGCCTGAGAACACTACGCTATTCCATCCTCTTCAGCATTTGCGTCCTTGGCGGGATGTCGACCAAGGCCCAATATGCTTGGGATTTCGGCATGCACCTGGGCGGTGCGAACTATCTCGGCGAGATGGGCGGTACCAACCAACCACGGCGCGACTTCGTATGGGACATGAAGATGAGCCAGACGCGCTGGGCCGTTGGTGGCTTTGCGCGCCGTAAGATCAACCGCCTGCTTTCGGTGAACGCGGGATTGATGTATCTGCGTATCCAAGGTGCTGATGAACTCTCAACGTACCGCCCACGTCGCGGCCGGAACTTGAACTTCCGCAACGACATGTTCGAACTCTACCTCCGTCCGGAGTTCACCATTTTCCAAGACAATGACCTGGGTGGGCGCGGACGCTATCGCTTGGATTTCCGCCTGTTCGGATACGCCGGGATCTCCGCGTACTATCACAATCCGAAAGGGCAATTGAATCGCGAGGGCGAGTTCTATTCCTTGCGTCCTTTGACCACCGAGCTGGTCGAATACTCGCAGATCGGAGTGGCGGTTCCAGTGGGTCTCGGCTTCCACTTCACCCAGCGTCGGCGCCATCGCTTCGGCATGGACCTGGGGTGGCGTACCACGTTCACGGACTATTTGGATGACGTGAGCACGGTGTACAAAGACCCTAACCTCCTGCCTGAAGGTGCCAACGGACTTGCTGCGGACCTGTATAACCAGCGGCCTTTGGTGCCCGCTGGTGTAGATGTTCCCAACGAGAACAACTACGGCTACTACGATTCGGGCGGGCCTTCACCAAAAAAGGAGAATGTACGCGGAGACCCTACTCACAACGACAGTTACCTGACGCTGACGCTGACTTATAGTTATGTACTGCGGGGGCAGTCCAACTTCTACCGCCAACGGTACAACTGGATGCGTGGTAATAAGCGGGTAGGGCGCAAGTCACGAGCCAAGTTCTGATCATTGACGATCCAGACGAAGAAGGGGGCCTGACCGGGCCCCCTTCTTCGTCTGGATGAGAATCGTGCTATTTCGTCACCACACTCCGTTCGAGGATACGCTCCAAGCCGGTGCGCAAAGGAATCGGCTCGCGCCCAAGCAAAGCGCGCATGCGCGTTACATCCGGCATGCGCCGTGTCATGTCGCCTTCTTCCAGGGGCGGCAGATGAACGACCCGTGAAGCACTGCCGACGATATCTACGATCATCTCGGCGAGCGCCTTGATCGTGATCTCCCGATCGGAGCCGATGTTAACCACATCATTCACGACCTCTCCCTTGTGGAACGCGTTTAGGCAAGCGTCCACATTATCATCGATATAACAGAACGTTCGTGTTTGCGAACCATCACCGTAGATGGTGATGTCATCATTAGCAAGTGCGGATCGAATGAATTTGGCCACTACGAAATCACGGCTCTGCTTGGGACCATAAGTATTGAAGAAGCGGAAGATCGTATAATCCAGACCGAACTCACGCTGGTATGAACGCAGGAACGCCTCTCCGATGTTCTTCACGATGGCGTAAGGAAGTTTGGAGTTCAACGGAGTGGTACGCTCGTTCTGCGGTATCTCCACAGGCTCACCGTACACTTCGCTGCTGCTGCTGAACAGTACCCGCTTGACACCGGTGTTCTTTGATAGGTCCAGAATATTGCGGATGCCATCTATATCCCGCAGAACCATGACAGGATTATCCGTCGTTCGCTTCACGCCCACGACAGCAGCATAGTGGAAGACATACTCGAACCGGTTGGCGTAGAACACGGCACTGATGTCGTTGTACTGATTGACATCGCATTTCACGAAATGCAGGTTGCTCTTGGCCGGTACGGTCACCTTGGCAACTTCACCGGTCAGCAGGTTGTCCACCACCACTAATTCATTCTTCGGATCATCGGCCAGCTTCAGGGCGAGATCGCTCGCCACGAAACCCGCTCCACCAGTAACCAGTATGCGTGCCATTCGTTCTTGTTCTGTGCGTAAAACTAGCTAAGAAGACAGCAGCGACTTAGCGCCGTGACCCCTCTGCGTTCTGACGGTCCGTATCCGACAAGGTTGCCGGACGAGGAACGGCATCTAGCGACGCCTGCGCAAAAGGAAGATGACCAACATCACGATCACGGTGCTGATGACCCCGTAGCTGAAAGCCGGATGGATCAGGTTCTTCTTGACCAAGTATGGCATGAGCCGCCAATTGAACGTTTCCGGCGTGCCTTGTTGCAGTCTCCACCAAGCCGCATCATAGGTCTCCGGCGCAGCAAGCTCCTGGCCCGTCAGTGACATCGCCGTCCACTGGACAACTCCCTGTTTCACGTCGGCGATGAGCAAGGCGTCCCTACGCTCATCCCGAACGGCACATTGAATGTAGGTGATACCCTCCTCCTCGGGCTGAAAGAAAATGCTGGAAGGCGCTCGTCCTGCCATACTTCCGCTTATCCAGAACACCTGGCCCTGGCGTGAGATACGTCGCAGCACAGGCAACACATCCGCGTGGAAATCCGGGTTCAACAAGGAGCGCGTGTTGCCCGAGAAAAGCGAACTGTACCGATCATCGCCCTCGGACCAAATAGGTCGGTGGCTGATGATGAACATGTTCGCACCAGCTGCCTGCGCCGCATATTCCGCAAGCGCGTTGAGCGCTGCGGCTTGCTCCCCTTTCAAACGTCCATCATCACGCTCCGTGTCCAGTAACAGCACCCTGTCTTTACCGAATTTAAGCAGCACAGGCATGCGACGAGAACCGGCGAAAGCCGAACCATGCAGATCATGATTACCTGGGGCGTTGAAGAGAGGCAGCGCCAATTCTCGGAACAACGCATTCACATATTGCGCACTGTCCCGGTCCGGATGCAGGAATAGATCACCCGTACTCAGAAAAGCGTTCGCCCCTGTTCCATTGATGGCGTCGATACTGGCTAGCACGGTAGACGCAGGATACCCCGAGACGTTGGAACTCGCCCCATGCAGATGCCCGCCGATCAACAACCGATAGTTGCCCGAGCTATCGGGAGGTACCGCTGTACGTTGGTTGAAGGGCGAGATCTGCGCTTGTGCGAAGATGGCCGTAGCCGACAGGATGCCAAAAGCGGTCCTCCTCATCGCGCAGCTTCGTCGGTCGACGTCAATTGTTCCGTCCCGTCAATGACCACTCTATTCCCCGCACCGATCTTAAGCGGAACCACCGCATGTTCCATCCGAACACCCGTCAACTCCACGACCGATGCGCCGTGTCGAGCATGAACTGGATCGACGTCCAACGCTGCGCCTTTCAACGAAGACAAACTACCGGACGAGAACTTCACCGTACCAGCCTCCGACACAGCCAACGCATCGGCAATGCTCGAAATCGAACTCTGTTCCAGCTTCATTTCTCCGAACTCATCCACCTTGATCCCACGACCGCGTGCCCCAGCGATCGTCGCATTGTCGATCTTGACACCTCCCCCTTTCTGCGTGAGCGCATCGTCGCCCGCCCCATTGAATGCAGTGCGCGATATGGAGCTGCGGCAATAGGCAAGTATCAGCTGATCCCTTCCGCCTGTGAACGTACAGGATGTGATCTCCACATCGCTACGAACCGCGAGCAGCAGGTCCATACCCAACGTTCCACCAAGGTCGCATTGAACGAACCGTGCATCCGCTTCTTGAAGAACGATGCTTGCGCCATCGGAAGTGCCTTCTCCTGCTGTCTCATACCGGAAATTCTTGAATTCGCTCATTCCTTCCGTCTCCACCAGGAAAACGCCGCTTCTTGCACCGCCTCCGGTGAACACGATCGGCATATCCTGTGATCCTTTGAACGAAACCGGTGATCCGGATATGATGCGAGCCCCGTTGCGCAGATGGATACGGAGGGGAGCTACAGCCTGCAGCGTATACCCCGAAGGGATCACCAGATCATGATCCAATTCGTGCTGACCGTTCACGAACATGATCGCCTTCTGCGCCTCGTCGAAACGCAACAATGGTTCGGAACCTTCAGTGACCGGTGATCCCGAAGAGATAGACGCGATAGAGATGCCCTCCGTGTAGGCATAAGGGAACACTTCCAGTTCCTTCTGAACGGACGCGCCCAGCACGCTGTAGCGCAACTTCATCGGCTGCCCTTTTTCAGCCCCCCCCGCTCGGGAAACGGGGATCTTGACCTGCAAGGGCGTTCCTACCTCACCGGGGATACGGCAGGGTACGATCGGCGGTGTTGATGGTTTCGACAGACCGCCGTCCTTCCGCACCAATCCATGCAACTCCATGGGTAGCCCCTCGATGGGTACGATGGTGAAGGAAAGCGTGTCCGCTCCACCGTCGAAATAGGCATGAAAGCCCTTCGGCACGTCCAACAGACGCCGGATGATACCCTGATTCTTGTAGTAGATGGTACGATCCAATTCCTTGTAGGGGAACTCGCGGTAGAGAATGGCAGATGCACTGTCCAATGCCGGTGCTACAGCGGCGAACACACTGTCCAGATAGGACTTTTCCGAAACGCGTTCCAAGTTGCGGATGTAAGCCCGGAACATCACCGGATCGTTGAAATAGGCATCGTGCAGATCCATGCCTTTCCTCGTCTTTCCAAGGTACCTGTTCGATCCGGCCAAGGTGCGGATCGGGAATGCGCTGAAGCTCTCGTACGAGATCGGTTCCACACGCTTGAGCACCGGATCGAAGTAGAATTTCACATCACTCCAATCCATGCTATGATGACCTCCGACAAGATCAAGTATAGCGTGTCGTTTACCGATGCGATCCGCATCGAACACTTCCGAGGCCGCAAGTGTGCCTCTCCGAAAAGCGTTCATGCGAGCGACGGCCTCTTCAAAATACCTCCGTTGCACGGTGTCCTTTTCAAGATCACCACCACCGAAACCGTCCACCGCTGCGGCCTCGAAAACGCCGAAGGGCTCATCGTAGCGCACCTTCTGCATCATGTTCAACCGGTGGATCCAGAAAAGCCCAGGATCGAAACGGAATATCGGACCCTTCAACCGCGCATTGTGCTCCAGCAGTTCGGGGCCGAAATGTTCTTCGTACGCATACACGCCAAGATCCTCATCGTTGAAGCGAAGATTGATGAATCCGTAGCGGAGCGCGATAACGCCTTCGCCTTGCATCAACCGATGATAGAACCAGTCGCACAGGTAATTGCGGGTGCCGGGGTGCTGTAGCGAAAAACGCTGCATACCCAGAAAACCTTTGTCCTTCTTTGCCACTACGCGGAAGGACCATTTGTCATCCTTCACGTGATCCGACATCTTGCCCTTGATGCGCACCTTCGCTTTGAAGGTTTCCCCATTGAAGGTGAGTTGGGCCGGAACATAATCGTTGCCCTCGGGCATGATCACCCCACGTTCACGCGCGGCCTCCACCACCTCCTCCAACTGCTCCAGTTCGGCCGGGTCCACTTGCAGTGACAGTTGGGCGGGCTCCACGGCAAAGGATGCCGGATAATTAACCCACCACTGGTGCAGGAACTTCGGCAACCCCGGATGCGAGCGAGCCTTCAGTGTACGATCGGCCATCCACGCACCAGCACCCAGGAGGGTGATGAGGACGATGATGACCGCGGCTTTCTTCTTCATGATGAACAGCAAGGCGACAAAGTAAACCCAGCCATTCAGACCACCGGCACAGGAGCCAGCTCTCCATCGACCGCTGCGGTGTCCTCAACGGCCTTTCGGTCCCAGAACACGATCTCCTCCTCGGTAACGATGGTGATTATGATGAGCAAGATGATCGTGTACGGGTTCAGTGAGCTGACGAGCCAGGATTCGTAGGTCACCGAGAAGAGTACCGCGAACATCACACCCATGCTCATCGGGACCAATTTGCTCGCTTTGATGAAGATGAGCACGAAGCTGCGCAGGAACAGGAGCAGGCCCACGATGCCCACATCCAGCCAGAACGAAAGGAAGGCGTTGTGTACGCCACCCTGGTGTCCCATACGTTCCAGGTAAAGCCTGTGTTTCCGCATGATGCGCTCATCGTTCGCGAAGCCGCCGCCGAACACGAAGAACTCTTGAATATGGCCCCAGGCGAAGCTCCAAGCGAAGTATCGGCCGCTACCGGACTCGATGGTATTCAAGCGGATATAGCTTGCTAATCCCAGGTAGTTCACGATGGGTTCGATGTTGCTGAGCACGAATTCCGCGATACCGAAAACACCCAACAACGCAAGAAGACCCAACAGGGGGGAAGTGGCGAAGAACCTTCCGAAGACCAGGAAAATGAGCACCGCGACCAATGAGGTACGCGAACCGGAAGCGATCAAGAAATAGATCGCCGACCCGTAAATGAACACTTTATCGAACCACGAGAAAAGGTCTCGTTTGACCGTGATCAGCACGGTCGTGAGCATGATGAGCAGGAAACTGAAGTTGGCGATGCCGTTCGGGTTGCCGAACAACCCACGAAAGCGCCCCAGCAGATAGGCGTAGAAATCCCCGAAGTACAGGATCACCAACCCTGCTACCAGTACCAGCGACATGAATCTGGCCAGGTTCCGGAAGAATTCCCAACCCCATCTTCGAAAGTTGTAGAGCACGTAATTGGGGACTATCAAGTACAACAGCATGTACGAGATGGTCTTCTGCAACCCTACCAATAGCGTATTCGAGAAGACAAGTGGGAAGACGCTGTATACGAAGAAGGGGAGAAAGACATTGAACACTTTGGAGAAGGGCACAAAGCGATAACGCTCCAGCAAAAAGATGAGCGCCAGTGCAATGATGTACGTGTTCTTCGCCGTCTTGAACACCTGCATCTTGAAGAACCAAGGTGTCATATCCGACAGAACGAGGACGATGATGAAGCCGAAGATCATGTCCGGCCAGAGGTCCCTGGACTTCATGAGGAACACCGAAAGCGGCATGACCACGAACAGGAGCGGACGCGCATAGATGCCCACCACCACGTATAGTAGTATGAGCAGGATGAACTGCCAGCTCCGGGCCAGATAGCTTAGCATGGGTTCATTGCACGGTTCGTTCGAAACGGTCCAACTGTTCCAACACGATGGCTTCGCGCCGGGCGGCGAAGGTGCGCATCACCGCGACATGCTCCTGCCAGGTGCCAAGATCGGCAGGCCTCCGCCAACGGGCCGTATGCCTGGTCATCTCGGGAGTCATCAGGGCAACGGTACGCTCCAATTCCGCCAACGAACGGCTGGACGAGAACCGCGACCGTGCCAGCCCCCTTGCGATACTGATGAAATGGGCTTTGAACGTCACGTTCCTGAGCATGCCCTTCAACAATCGCGTAACCGGCACATCCAAGGCGTTCACGCGCAGAAAAATATCAGTCTCCGGACCGGAACGGGCACCATAACCAAGGTCTGAATCGCCCATGATGAAATACCAACGTCCATCCAGCGGACGCTCCGCTTTAGGCTTGCCCGTATACTTCCAGAACTTCACGTTCTGTTCGGGCCAATCCATGTTCGCCAAGATCATCTGGCTGGCCATGTAGTGAAGGAATCCATCCACATCGACCTCCGTGTTCAAGGTATCCGCCCATGCGCCATCGGAACCGTCCCAATCCGCAGTGCGATCCGCCAGTTCCTTGAAGCGTATGACCTCCAAGGAATCGCCACGATAGAACCGTGCTTCGTCCTCCAGAATCGTGATCTTCTTCTTGGGAACATCGTATCGGCGAGCCAGTTCCTCTTCATCCATACGCGGCCTGAGATGATGCAGGCCCCAATACGCCCCATTGATGTACAGAACGCAGGTACGGTGACCTGATACTTCAAAAGGCAGCCCTTCGCATAGCGTATGTTGGAACACATCGCGCATCATGGCTTTGATCTGATCGTTCCCCGCCGCGCGGATCACCAATCCGTCGTAACCAGGGCCCGGCGACTCATCCAGCACATCTTCCTGCAACGGTTCGTCGAATCCGATACGGAGGGCATGCTGGGGAAAACCACGCGTCATCTGGCCGTTCACCCGAATAGAGACCGGTCGCTGGAAGATCTCCGTGCCGTCAGGAGCGATCATCTGCAAGCGTCCGCGACGTTCCCATTGCTTCCCGCGCAGATGGAAATTCCCGGGGTACTTCCACCACCGAGGATCCTTGTACTCGGTAAGCAGGAGCTTGCGCGGCGCATGGAAAATGGCGTTCCCAACCACCAGCAATCCCGTGTCCGGATCGAACAATGCGCCTTCCGAAGCCAGCAATGAAAGCACGGGCAGTTCGCCGTGATGCGCGAAGAGCGCGGTGAACATTCGCTCATGGTGCCAGGCACCACCCTCATCCTGCTGTGCAAGTCGCACCACCTGAGCAACGGGTTGGCCTTGTAGCGGATGCTTCCAGTTGAGCGAGAGCGGCGTCGTGATCATACGAGCCGCCGACCTGCGATCGGGGCGAGCGATCACCCGGCAGTTCCGGTCGGCCGGAACGAATTCTTCACCGGGACCGGCTGAACCCGCAACAACGCCAATAGAAGCGATAAAGAGCAACGTGTCCCCCTCGTCCACATAGGCGTTGTCCGGCCCGTTGATCGCAGCGATGACACTTGTACGGTTGGCGAAGGCTCGTGATGATGGCCGTTCCATGCACAGTTCGATCGCCAACGCGGCAACGAGAAGCAGCAAGGGTAAAGCGATCCCGAAAGAAACTCCTCGACTCCGTGTGATCATCAAACCGACTTTTCGCCCAACCCCCAGCGCGTCAACAAGAGGTAGGGGATCAAGGCCAACAGAACGATGACGGAAGCACCACTACCGCACCCCACACCGATGACCATGGCGCCAAGAAGTACCGGATCCCGTTCGGCGGTAGTGCCACGTCCGCCCAATACCGCTACGGCCAACATGAGCACCGCCAAAGGCAGTTGTGACCTAACCAAGGCAGCGGCCAACGCCGTGGTGGCGCCCCAAAGCGCCGTGCGGCGTGCTGTGGAAGCATCCTGCCGCGCGCCCCAACGGGCAAGTACGAAGGCCAGACAGGCGGAAACCACCACCACGAACAGGACATTGGGGATATCGTACACCGAAAAGTGCCCCATATGATCAGCGACGAGCCCTTTGATATCCATCGTACCGGCTATTTGCGCCAAAGCTAGAGATCGCCCATAGCGCCGTGCATCCTCTGCGGATATCTTTGTCTATCATGCTACAGTCGCGGTCCCTGATCCTTTTGGTCCTGTTCACCCATGGTGTGCTCCGTGCGCAGACCATCACGCTGCAAAATGGAACGTTGACGATCGCCGAAGGCACCACCGTGCTCTTGGAAGGGCCCATCAGCTTCAACCTGCAGCCCGGTTCGGAAGTGGAGAACAACGGGACCATCGACCTTGGGACCGAGGCTACGATGAATGAACCCCTGAACTCACCCGTACGCGGGACCGGTCATGAGACCACCACTTTCGCGTCCAACGGTCCGTTCAATGCGGTAGAACCGGGTGGGCTCGGTCTCACCTTGACGAGCACGAGCACTGGAGCACCGGATTTTCTGGAGCGCTGGCACACTCCGATCGGTCTGCCTTCTGGTGATGAGAGCATCGCCCGTTGGTACCGCACGGTGGGTGGTAACTCCGGACCAGGCACTTTCAACGCACAGTTCGGCTATGATCCTTCCGAACTCCACGGGTTGAACGCAGCCGAACTTGCACTGCTATCCGCAGCCACGCAGAACGGACCTTGGACGGACCTGAACGCTACGGTGGACGCTGGCTCCTTCGAGCTGTCCGCGCCCTACCCGGCCCCTTGGGGAATACTTACGGCGTTCGATGCTGACGCGCCCACCGGACTTTCGGGTGAAAAGCACGAGGATCAGTTCCGCGTATGGCCCACCTTGACATCGAACACCTTGTCCATAGAACCGGTCAACGGTGTGCAGGTCGTTTCCATCGAGGTATTCGACCTCGCAGGGCAACGGATGGCGGTGGATACCGAAAGGGCTAACGGCCTTGGACTCGTTGATGTGCACACGTTGGCAGCGGGACAGTACCTGCTTCGCTTGAACGGTACGTTCGTTATTCGTTTCACACGCGCGTGATGGTGATATCTCGCATAGACATACTCCTTCTTCGGAGGCGTCCGATGCCACGCGGCGAAACGTATTAGCCATGCATACCATGTTGCGCGGACACCCCCTCCATGAGCACATGTCCTTTTCGCGCTTATCCTGGCTTTGGTCGTTGGTGTTCGCGACCCTGTCGTCGTTCTTTCTTCCGTTCGGTGCCATGAGCCAGGCTGAGCTTACCGTACCGTTGGTGTTGAACGGACCGGAAGCACAGGACAGGCAGATCGTTGGATTGGAACTCCCGACCGTTCCTGATGCGGCCTTGAGCACCGCCGCGCTGCGCACCACCGCCACCGGTTTCGTCACCGTATCAGGAACGCTCGCATTGCAGGGTGCGCTCGTACCGGCACCCACCGTGTACACCACCGGTATGCTGATCACCATCATCCCGCAACAGGCGAATTCAGGAGCAGCGACCCTTAACTTGAACGGCTTAGGGGACCGCACCATCGTGAAGCGTGGGGGGCTACCACTGGATAGTGCTGACCTTCTTCCGGATATGCCCATGCGGCTTCTGTTCGATGGTGTACGATTCCATGCCTTAGGTTCCATTCCCTTGCGCTGCCCACCGGGTTTCTCGGCCATGAACAGGGAGTATTGCGTTGCGGACTCTTCGCGCGATACCACAACGTTCTATCAGGCCACGCTTCGCTGCGCTAGCCTGGGCGCACGTCTGTGTACGTTCAACGAGTGGGTTTTCGCCTGCCAGAACACCTCCGGATTCCTCACGACCGTTCTATCCGCCGAATGGGTGGATCATGCGGCCAACCACGCGAACACCGCCAAACTGCTCGGCGTTGGTGATGCGGCCAGCCCCGAGATAGCGTGCGACCATGGCACGTTGAGCGTACCCACCGGCTTGTTCCGTTACCGATGCTGCGCCAGTCGATGAGAGCCCTCTATCTGATCCTGTTGTCTTGCAACTGGTCAGGCTTGTTCGCTCAAGTCGAACTGGATAAAGCGCTGCGTTTCGTGGGTGCGGACGATCAACGGCGGGTGGATGGCCTCGCGTACCCAGCTACGCACGATGCCGCGCTGACCGTAGGCGTCTCAGCTTCCGGTGCATTGCACTGGGCCTCGGCCACAGCTTATCAGGACACGTTCTTGCTGACGACGACACCGACGATATCGACGGTGAACGATGGTCTATTGCTGCGGTTCATCCCTTCCACCGCCAACAGCGGTCCATCATGGATCTCGGTGGATGGATCCAACGCACTGCCCCTGCTTCGTCCAGACGGTCTGCCGGTGGCGCCGGGAGAATTGCGGACCGCCCATATCGTTGAAGCGATCCACGTTGGTGACCATTGGACGTTCATCAACACATCGCACACGGAATGCCCAACAGGCTCCGTGGCGGTCAACGACCGTTTCTGCATCGAGACCGGACAGACACCGACGCTGGGTTACTATGCCGCCATACAGCATTGCGGAGAACGGGGCGGCAAGCTCTGTACATGGGGGGAATACGTTGCCGCCTGTTCTGTTGCCGGCAGTGGTTTGAGCGGTCTCTTCGATGCATGGGAATGGCTCGACGACACGGCCAACCATACACATACCGCACTACAAGCCGGTCGCCTTACCTGCCAAAGCGAACGCAGCGCGAACACCTTCGACGTGGGCGACGCCCGGTGCTGCTACCATCCCCGATGAAAGTACTGCGCCCCCTCTTTCTCGTGTTCGCTGCCATACCCTTGGCGCTTAACGCACAGGTGGTGGTGAACAAGCCCGTTGTCCTGAACGGGCTAACACCGGCGGATCGGCAAGCGACGGGGCTAGCACTCTCCTCCGATCCCGACCGTGTGATGACATCGGGTGTGGAACAAGCTGGCTCTTACCGGGTGGTCCTGGTATCCAACAACGACGGTTGGGTGGGGAGCTCGTCAGCCTTGAGCACTGCTCCCATCCCCGGTACACATGTGCTGATAACGGCACCAGAGACCTTCCCGGGGCTCGTGAGGCTGAACCTCAACGGCTACGGACCGGCGTGGGTGATGGCCCACGGGGACACCTTGCGCGGAGACGATGTGGAACCGGGCTCGATGCTATCGGTCGTTTTTGACGGCACCGTGTTCCACGTACTCAACGGCCGTGCGGATGTACATCGGGAATGCCCAGCTGGCATGGTGGCGATCAGCGAGCAATACTGTGTGGAACCCAATGAAAGACCTGCTGCCGATGTGTACGCGGCCTTCGTGACCTGTGCGATCGAGAACAAACGTGTCTGCTCCTGGAGTGAGTTCTATGTGGCGTGCACTCGCCGAACGGAGCTTGGGTTGCAGAACATGCTCAACGATTGGGAGTGGACGAATAATGCCTGCAACGAGGACAACAGCGTACGCGTCGTTGGCGCTTCCACTTGTGAGGCCGCCTCAACGCGGCTTGGCACCGGCCCAGCGGCGAATTTCAGGTGTTGCTATTCACGCTAGGAGCGCGCCCTTCGTTCACCCTTTCAGCGAGGCGAACGAATTCGGTGGTCACCTTGCGCCATTGAAATCGATCGGCGGCACGTTCCCAGGAAGCCCTGGCCATGGAACGCCTTCGCTCCACCGGCGATCGCGAGAACTCCACTACGGCCTTGTACAGTGCATCGGCATCCCCTTTGGGCAATAAGTAGCCATTGTGCTTGTCCACCAACTCGGCTGTTGCGCCCACATCACTCACGAAAATGGGCCTGGAGCGCGCCATCGCCTCCAGCACTACGGTAGGCATGCCTTCAAAGCGCGTAGGCAACAAGAAAGCGTCACATTCCTCGTACGATCGGAACAAGCGCTCGTCATCCACTCGGCCCAGGAGGTTGACGTTGCCCGGAAGCCCCATGCTCTGGTAGGTGGCGAGCAGTGGTCCACCGCCTGCCAGATCGAACACGACATCCGTGTTGCCTTCCTTCTCCAAGCGGCGGGCGACGCTCATCAGAACATCCAGTCCCTTATTGAATGCGAAGCGGCCCACGAAGAGCAGGCGCATGGGTGAGTCCTTGGGCGCATACGGCACCATGGCGTTCGGCACTTCCACGGCGTTGGGGATCGTTACCACGGTGCTGCCACTGCCGCGTGTCACGTCTTCCAGCATACGGGTCAGCCTGCCTCCGAGCGAGACCACGTAGCGACTTCGGCGGGTGACATAACGAAGCAGGTACCTGAATGGGACGTTCACCAACTTCTCCCGCACGCCCATGGCCTGTAACATCTCCAACCCATGCGGATGGACGACCAGCCGTTCGCGGAAAAGGTCGATGTCCTTCCAAACGCAAAAACCCTGAGAGATGATCACCGCCGCGTCCAGGCCTTTCAACACCTCGGCCACCCGGTCGCTGTACCTCCACAATTCGGCGAGGTAAAGCTTGGTGGTATCGATCGGTGCAACGACTATCTCATGGATCTTGAGCGCCGGGTCGAACAACGGCGCTGCGTGCGGGTGAATGACCGTTAACTCAACGCGACCGGTCGCAGCCAGGTGCTCGGCCAACAGGCGTGAATGCCGCTGCATACCACCCACCGCATGCGGAAAGACACCATCGGTGCATAGAACGACCCTGATCATGGAACGCTGTTTCCTGGCTTGGGAACACACTCTGACCTCGTGAGATACGGGAGACTAGAGCGCGACATTCTCCTTCAGCAAGGTGGCCACTCCCTCGTCGATGCCCCAGCGGGGTTCCCAGCCTGTTCGTTGTTTCAACTTCTCCACGTCGGCCAGTAGGTGCATGCGCTCCACCTTACGCACACGGGCGGGGTCCACCTCGATGGTGATGGCTTCACCAAGTTGACGCTCGAAAGCCTGAACCACCTCGCGCACGCTGTATTCAATGCCCCTGCCGATGTTGAACACATCGTACCCTTCCGTGCATGTGCGCAGCAACGCACCCATGGCGCGGCTCATGTCCTCTGTATGGATGAAGTCGCGTTTCGGTTCGAGATTACCGAGCTTCAAGACACGGGCACCTCGCAGGATCTGCTGCTGGATCTCCGGGATAAGGTGCGGATTGGTCTCGTTCGGCCCGAAAGCATTGAAGAAACGACCAACGATGCTACAGATCCCCGTGCGCAAATGGAACTCGCTCACGAGCTTCTCCGTGGCGAGTTTCGTGATGCCATAGATGTCCATGGGGCCCGTGGCATCGGTCTCGCTCACGGCACGATCCAGAATAGGGTAAACTGCGGCCGTGCTGGCAACGAACACCTGTTGGCATTGAACGCGTTCACAGGCATCCAGTACGTTGATGGTTCCGCAGATGTTGATCTCCGAAGCCTCCACCGGATGCTCATTGCAGTAGGGGATGAAGTGGATGGCCGCCAGGTGCAATACGCGCGTGGGACTCACCTTCTCGAACGCTGCGAACACCGCTTCACGATCCCGGATGTCCACACGATGGAAACGATCCTCCGGGACCGGGGCAAGATGTCGGCGGCCGAAAGAAAGATCATCCAACACATGGACCTCGAACCCTTCGCTGATCAAATGGGAGCATAGCGCGGAGCCGATGAAACCCGCACCTCCCGTTACAAGCACCGTTCCTGCCATGGCGCGAAAGTAGGCCAGTGCCGTGGAACCCGCCTCCCCGCGCTCAAGCCGGGGAGATGGCTACGACCTATCCTCTAGATTCGCGGCACTTCTGGAATACGGGTCGTGCATGCGCATATCAGTCATCATCCCCTGTTACAATGTCGAGGCCTATCTCCAACGGGCCATCGATAGCGTGGTGCGGCAGGACCATGCCGACCTGGAACTGATCTGTGTGAATGACGGCAGTACGGATGGGACAAGTGAAGCGCTCCGAAGGATCGCGAAGGACATCAGGATACCCTTCGTACATATCGACCAGGAGAACGCAGGTGCCTGCGCGGCGCGGAATACCGGCATCGGCCACAGCACGGGCGAATACATCGAGTTCCTGGATGCAGACGACAACCTGTTGCCGGGAAAGCTATCGCACCAGGTGAGACTCATAGATGAGCACGAACAGCCGGACCTCATCGTGGGCAGTGCGGTGATCCGTTCCGTAGAAGGTGACATCGTACGCACGGAGATCCTGCGCGAAGACGGATACGACGCCTGGCTGGCACTCATGCGGCATGAACTGGGAGGTTCGCCCCAGAACCTGTGGAAGCGATCGGCCGTGCTCGCCGCCGGTGGATGGAGTGAAGGACTTGGCAGCAGCCAGGAGTATGACCTGATGTTCCGCATGCTCCAATGTGACGCGCGCCTGACGCGCGACGAGGCGGTGTTAACGGAGATCCATCAACGTGGTGGCGGCAGCATATCGCAGACCAACATGGACCGCAACTGGCGCCGTTTCGTGGAACTGCGTGTGCGCATCATCGAACATCTCCGAAGTGTACATCCTCGAATGGACCTCCAGGAACACTTGCAAGTGTTGTTCGACAGCCTGCGGACCTACTATCCGTTCGATCCGAAGGCCGCCCTGCAACTTTACGAGCGGCATATCCCGCGCAACTTCTCGCCTACCCCATCCCCTGCAACGGGCAAGGGATACCTGCTCCTGCACAAGCTGTTGGGATTCTCCGCTGCCAATCGCCTTAGGCAACTGCTCCGATAGGCTACAGCGTGACCGACCGATAGAGCAGCATGTTCACACCCGGAACGCGCACAGGTAGCGCGTTGTAGACCTGAGCCACCTCGAAAAGCAGTCGCTTCCACCACCCCATGTGGCGTTCTATTCGCGGATCGAGCAACTCAGCACGCAGTCGACGGAATTCAACATCGGTGATGAGCCCGAGCTTCCGGTTGTGCTGTAATTGAACGAGCGTTTGATAAATGATCCCCAGGAGTAGACGATGGCGCCCGGTCCGGCGCGCTTCGTCATAGAACTTGAAATAGTAGCGGAGCGCAGAGGCCGTGTACCCTTCCAACAAGGCCAGCGGCCGCAGCACCTTGCGCTCTTCAGCGATGCGGTAGAAGCAATCCGGCTCGCCTACCAGGGTGCGATAGCGTACCAGCGGATGCAGCAAAGCACGTGTGTGGAACTCCACGTCCTGGTGGCGCGCGAAATCCGTATCGAAACCGCCCAACTCCAACAAGAACGATCGTCTCCATAACGGCTGCATGACGGACCACGGTAATTGATGGCGCAGGAATTCACCCAACGGATCGCGCGCGGAGGGCACCCAGCGGTTCTCCCCGTCACCGGGATGCTGATGGAACACCTCCATGGTGGAGACCACCAGATCCAGCCCGCCGAGGGACGCTGCGTTCAACCGCTCGAGCAAACAATGTGGTGCGAGCACATCATCCGCATCCAGAAAAACGAGATGTTCGCCACGCGCCAGTTGGACACCGAGGTTCCGACAATGATTGGCCCCGGCATTCTGCTCTTGAAGGTGCAACTTGATACGCGGATCAGCAGCAGCCAACTCCGCGATCACTTCACGTGTACCGTCATTGGATGCATCGTCCACGAACAACATTTCCCATTCCGCATGCGATTGCCGTTGCACCGAAGCGACCATCTCGCGCAGGTAACGGCCCTTGTTGTAGCTGGGGACCACCACGGAAACGAGGCCGTACGTTCGCTGCTCCGCGCCATCAGGCAACAGGTCCCCTTCCACGCGTGAAGTACCCAAGCAACGGAGCACCCGGCCATATTCCACCTCATAGGCCCGCTTGGTGAAGTAGGTCTGAGCCACGCGCTTTGAACGTTCTCGCTCTGTCATGGTGGGACGCCGCAACTCCGCAAAGCTCCGATCTGCCAGCACCCAACCCACCTGTTCGGAGCGGACCAATGGCCCCAGGTCACCCAGATCCTCGGAGATCAACACGCTCAGTCCGGCGCTCAGGTACTCCGCGAACTTCGTTGGGGAAGCGACCTGGTTCGTGACCGTACGTTCGCGCACCAGCAGCCCGATATCGCACGCGGACAATGTGTCCAGTATATGCTCGTGATGCACCCAACGGCGCGCCACCCTGCCGGGGAACTTTTCCTTGAGGGCATTGATGTGGGGATCGGCCTCGCTGAGGAAAAGCACGTGGATGCGTGCATCCGAACGCATGGCATCCAACAACATCCGTGTGAGCAGGTCCAACGACTGCCAACCCACTGTGCTGCCGGAATAGACGAGGACCAGCGCATCTACTGCCCAACCCAACTCGGAGCGCAACGCTAGCTCATCAGCGCTGGGCGATCGCTGAAGATCGTTGCCCAACGTGCAGGGAATCACCACCTGGTGATGGCCACGATACCCGAGCTGTTGCTTCCAGTGATCGACAAGAGCCGCGCTCACCGACATGCGCATGTCGGCCGAAGCGACCACTTCACGTTCCAGTTCCGCACACTCCGCGATCAGCCTATCGTCGTCCACTACCCTGAATTCGCGCCACTCCGCACCGTATGCAGCGCGCGCGTCAAAAACCACCTTCTCCACCAATCGTCGGCGGCGCATGCGCAATGCCAACGCCGAGGCGAAAATGCCACGGCCTATGATGCCAGTGGGCTTGTACAACACACACAGCACATAAAGCCAGACCCAATTGATCCGCCAATTGTGCGCGCGTGGAATGATGGGAAGTACGATGGCAGAAGCATCCCGACTGCGGATCCTTCTCCGGGAAGCGGAATAGCCGCGCAAGGAGATCAAGGCGACCAGCCGCACCCGCTCGTTGCCCAACTCGTTCAAATGGCCAACGACATCGGTGACCTGGCTCCAGTAAACACCCGAAGGCTGATCGTTGTATGTGACGAAGAAGATCACAGTACGCGTTCCAATATGTCCACAACGCGCTCCGTTGCATGGCCCTCCCAGAGCTCAGGTATGCGAGCCTCCTTTCGAACACCGGCGAAGATCGCATCCAGATGGGCGTTCACCACATCCTTGTCAAGCGCGGCAAGTTGATTCGTTCCTATGCGGATGGTCACCGGACGCTCCGTATTATCACGCAGCGTGAGGCACGGCACACCCCTGAACGTCGTCTCCTCCTGCACGCCACCACTATCCGTAAGCACTGCGGAAGCCGTCATGAGCACACGCTGGAACGCGAAGTAATCCAACGGGGGTGCCAGATGTAGTCCCTTGATGGAGCGCAACCGATCGATGTGACCGCTGCGCTCCAAGTTCCGTTCCGTGCGCGGATGAAGAGGAAGTATGGCGCGCCTTCGAGCTGCCACCGCCTCGATCATGTCGATCGCCTTGTCGGCCCGTAGCGGATCGTCCACGGTCGCCGGACGATGCAAGGTGATCAACACATGCCCACCAATGCCCCAGTTCATTCGATCCAGAACATCATCGTTGCGAATACGCTCGTCGAATGCGACAAGGGTATCGATCATCGTGTTACCGACGAAATGGATACGATCGGCAGCCACCCCCTCCCGCTCCAGATTAGACCTACCGGCAGCTTCAGTAACGAAGAAATGGTCGGTGATCCGATCGGTGAGGATGCGGTTCAACTCTTCCGGCATCGCACGATCCCCGCTGCGCAGACCCGCTTCCAAGTGGAAAAGGGGAAGTGACGCTTTGTTCGCCGCCAATGCGCCCCCCAACGTGCTCGTCACATCTCCCACGACCATCACTCCGTCCGGACGTTGTTGCGCAAATAGCCTGTCCAGCCCGGCCAGCACGCTGGAAAGTTGTCCCAATTGCGTTCCCGCAGGAATGGACAAGTGATGATCCACACGGATGCCGAACTGCTCCATGAACACGTCCGTCATTCGCCGATCCGTTTGTTGACCGGTATGAACGAAAGACACTCGGAGCCTCCCATTCGCATCAGCCACACGGCCAAGTCGCGCCACTTTGACGAAGTTGGGTCGTGCACCCATCACGACCATCAAGTGCTTCATCCGTGGAGATTCATCGGTGCGTTGGCCGCAAGATATTCCAAGCGGCGGCAGCACGCTCCGCTCCAACGAAACCGGTCAGCCTGTGAACGATGGCATAAGCCTTGGAGATCCCCGCACCCGGAGTGGGCACATAAGTGGGAAGATGTGTAAGCAGCAACCGTTCCGCGCGTGCTCGATCATTCCGTGCAATGATGCGTATGGCACCGAACATCAGCCGGTCCACCTCAGCGACCAGGCCTTCCTGATGATGTAGATGCCGACCAACGACGTGGTTCCGGATAGCGGACCGGAGCTGCACGTAGCGTTCCCAATTTCCCAAAGGATCGGTGCGACTGATGGAGAGCGATGAACGTTTCAAGATGATGGTCTCCACGCGCTCGTCAATGGCGTAGTCACTACCGTTGCGCAACATGCGGAAGATGAGCTCGTGGTCCTGGCTGCTGGCAAGTCGCTCATCCCACCCCCCTGCAGCGAGCACAGCTTCCCTTGACCACAGATTGGCCGAGGTGGTCCCGGCCGATCCACGCACAAGCGCCGTCCATGCATCGCCAACAGGATGAACATCGAGCGTCCTGTCATCATCCCAACGGTTGCGGTAACCACCAGCGATAACCCCGACGTCTCCATTGGCCTGCACTAGCCGGACCTGTCCAGCGATCTTCCCCGGTAGCAACATATCGTCGGCATCCAGGAATTGGATGTACGGAGCGCTCGTTACCCCAAGCCCTGCATTCCGTGCCGCACAAGCGCCACCATGTTCGCGCAACATGATCCTCATCGGGCGTGACGAGGAGCACTCCGCAGCCACCCGTTCGATGATGGCACGCGTTCCATCGGAACTGCCGTCATCCACCAGAATGACCTCGACCTCGGGATGTGTTTGCTCACATGCCGATCGTATGGCTCGCTCCACGTAGGGGGCCACGTTGAAGCAGGGGATCACGACCGCGACCAACATGTCTTTGTCCTGGATGGTTCTCCCAAAGATCGACAGCCCTTGGCGCTCGCACAACCTGCGTCAAGCATCACCGCGACGATGTTCATCGATCATGCGTACAAAGCGCGTGTATACATCTTGTGCTTCGAATTCCGACCGCCACGCACTACGCACACCTAGGCGAAAGGCTCGTGTTCCCTTCGCGCTCAACCTCCAGCCCTCGAGCTCATCGGCCACTGCCCGCGGACTTGGATCGTTGCTCAATAGAACGCCCGTATCCTCTCGCATGATCTCCCGAACGCCACCGGAATCAGCCGCTACCACCGGGATACCGAAGCTCATGGCTTCCTGAACCGCTACAGCTACACCACCTTCCAAACGGCTCAAATGCACGAAGACATCCACCGGTTCACGAGCGTACCAGGCCATGATCTCCGAATTCGGCGTCATACCACGGAGTTCAACCTGGACATGAGCCAATCGTGTGGCCGCCGCAGCGCGCACTTCAGCCTCCTGCTCACCGCCACCGAAATGCGTCCAGCGCACGGGGGTCTTCAGTAGTGCAAGTGCTTCCACCAATAGCAGCACCCGTTTGCGCGGTATCAGGAAGGAGCAGCTCACCACGTGCAAAGGGCCCTCGACCGGAACGGGCCCCATCCCATGATCCTTCGTACCCAATCTGGACAGGAAGAACGTTGCGGCGTGATCCGGATGTGCCCGTTGCAAATGTTCCATCCCTGTTCTTGATGCACAGTAGACACGCGGAACATGCTGCAGCTGGAACGAGCGGAAGGGGATCCAATGATCCCTGTTCTGCTCTTCGAACACATCGAAACCGTGTGCCCGGCTGAAGAAGCGAAGCCACGGCAGGCGTTCTCGCACCAGACCGAGAACGGTCACCCAATCGTGGGTCCAATAAGCATAGAGCACTACATGACTTGGATCAGCATGCCGTTCCAGCTCTTGCTCGATCCTATCCGCACGATGCAGCAGTTGGGCCATACGACTTCGAAGGACCGGCCAGTGGCGCCAAAGGACGCCCATTGATGGAGCATCCCTGTAAAGCGATCGCATCAACTTCGCTACCGATACCGCTCGCCGTAGGACACGCAGAAAAGGAACGGTGGCGTACGGATCCGCCGACGGTGCCCGTAGCTCGGCATTCGCGGGCATGTCGCGCACCACCTTGTCGCGGTGCTCAGGGAAGACCACGATCTTGTCGAAATGCTCACAGAGCACCGGTAGCTCGTTCTCCAGGAAAGCTTCCCGCAGCCCGAACGGGAAACGTGTCGTGAACAACCACAGCTCTTTCATGAACGAAGAGCTTTCGTACGACGGCCGGCGAACAACGATGCGATGAGGTAGTATGACCGCTGCCGATCCAGCCTCGGACCGCGCTTCAGATAGGATAACACCGGACCCCACCCGTTCGATGGCAGATGATACAACAGATCGTACCAGGCCTTGTCTAATTGCCGCTGGAAAGCCACCGGTTCGAATATCCGGCGCTCCTGATCCATCCTGGCCAGCGCATCCAGCCAATTGCGATAGGCGCCCACCGAATCCGCAGTGATGGGTCGGGGAAAGCACTTCACGGTATAAAGCTGAAGGTCCAGTTGTTCCTCCGTGATCGGTATGTCATAATGGGCGAAGACGTGACGATACAAACCGCGCAGATCCTTCGCCCGGTCACGGCCATGCGCGATGTTGTTGCTTCCCGTGCGGTACCAGGCGAGCGGCCTGTCCAGATTCTTGAAGCGTGTGACACGGGCCAGGGCCAGATGCTGCATCCAGTCCTCGCCGTAGTGAGGCCAGTCGTCACCGAAGCGGATATCATGACGCACGAGCACCTCCCGTCTGTAGGCCGTGACCTGTTGATTGAGGGCAACACCGAACAGCAAACGCGCCTTGCATGCAGCATCATCCAATGGCACGTGGTAGATGATCGTTGGATCGGTCATCAATTGGACATACGCGCTACATGCCCCCAGCGAAGGGTCTTCATCCAACATACGGACCTGCGTGGCGAAGCGATCGGGGAACATCACATCATCCGCGTCGACCCGCATGATGTACTCGCCGACCGCAGCATCCATGGCCCGCTGCGCCGCACCGCCGGGTCCCACGTTCCTTTCCGTCCGCAGCCATCGGAAACGAGGATCCGTGATTGACGCCAGGATCTGCGCGCTATCGTCCGTGCTGGCATCATCCACAGCGATCACTTCGAACTCCGTGAAGGTCTGCGCGAACACACTATCCAGACAGGCGCGCAAATACGGCCCTTTGTTGTGCACGGGGATCACAACCGAGACTTTCATCCGACCCAGTGCTTCAGTTTCCGTCGTATACGGAACGTGGTCCAATTCGGCGTATCCAATTGCTGGTGCAACGCCGACCAGCGCATCCGCTGCGCTGGTTCAAGATCATTCCCTTCCACGGGCACCGAACGCACGAGAGCCCGCATCATCTCGAACTGCCAGCGCTCATGTACGGTGTGATGCCATTTGAGCAGGAAGTATAAGACCATTCGACGCACCAGGACCGAGTGCTCCTCACGAAGTTCCATGGCACGCGGCACGACCGCACTGCGCACCCCCATATCCATCACCTGCACCAGATCCCTACATCCGCAAATAAGTGCCATGGCTCGCAGCACCATATGCGTCTCATCACGGAAGGCATTGGAAGCGGACATGGTCTTGCTCTGACCGTGCAGGCGAAAAACAGCGAGGTCAACAGGCTCGAACAGGAGATGACGCGTACCGTACTTGAAAAGGATCCGCCACCAGAGTTCGAGATCCATCACATAATGGAGCCCGGCATCCAAGCCACCTACTGAACGCACCGCTTCCATCCGGTAGAACGTGGATTGCTGGTTCACTTGTGGTGCGAGGAAAAGCGCATCCGCAGCGCGGGCGTCATCCAAGGGAGCTGTGCGGCTGGAGCCATCCGGCGCCAGTATCACACGACGGCCCCCATAGACAACGAGTTCGGCATTCGCCGCGAACGCCTTCGCTACACGTTCCAATGCCCCCGGCAGGAGAAGGTCGTCGCTATTGATCCAACCGAAAACTTGTCCCGTGCAGTGGGACAATCCCTTGTTCAACGCCGCGCTCTGCCCTCCGTCCTTCTCGCTACACCACCAGGCAATGCGCGAGGAGGCCTGCTCAATGAGGTCACGCGAACCGTCCGTGCTGCCGCCATCCACGACAACATGTTCCAGCAATGTCCGAGGCTGGGCATGCAGGCTCTGCAAGCATTCAGCCAGATACGGCCGCTGCTGAAAGCTGGGAGTTACGATGGAGATGAGCGGAAGGGTCATAGGACCGAGAGACGTGCCGTGTAAAGTTCGAGGTTCACCGTTAACAAAACATCATCAAGGATGATCGGTAGCGCGGTGCTCGCTTGCACGTTGAGCACGACCTGCCGCAACAGCTTGGAACACCGCAGTAACACGCTCCGAACAAAGCTCCGAGTTGAACAGACCCCTAACGTGAACGCGACCGCGCTGTCCAAGTGACCGAGCCGCTTCTGGATCCGCTATCAGAGACATCATCCGCTGGGCCAGCTGCTCGTGTCCGTTCTGATACAACAAGCCCTGTCGCCCATGATCCAGCACTTCCAATGTACCGGCTTCTGCACGAGCGATCACCGGCACACCGTGGGCCATCGCTTCTACCGTGACTCGACCGAACGCTTCGTTCCGGCTGCACATGAGCAGGGCCTGTGCCTTTGCGTATAGCGCATCCACATTCGGCCGGTGGCCCAGGATATCCACATTGCCGTTCAAGTCCAAGCTGTTCATCAGTTCCTGCAGAGGCTTCACATTACCGCTGCCTACGAGCACAAGACGCGCTTCAGGATATCGGTCCTTGACCAGGGCCATCGCACGAACAGCTTCCTCCTGCCCTTTGCTCGGATGGACCACGCCGACCAAGAGGAACGTGAATGGTCCTGCGTGCATGGAGCGGGCCTGCGGATCGACCTGCCACTGGTCATATTGGGGCAAGGAGAAAACACCGTTATGTATCACATCGACCCGCTTGTCGCTGCCGATGTAGCGTTGTACATCGATCTTGGTGGCCTCGCTGTTGGCGATGATGCGTGTGGCCGAGGCGAGAGCCGCCGCGTACGTTCGTCTCCCTTGATCAAGATGCAGACCATACTGCCTTTCCGGCATCTCGCGTGCGTGCCATACCGTAGGTAAGGATGATACCTCGGTCAAGTATCGGCCTATGCCTACCGCCAGACTATTGATGTGAATGAGATCCGCTCGCAGGCTCGATGCCAGCGCCAATGCCGTGCCTGCGAAGCCCTCGTTCAACCGAGCATTCTCCCTCGCATCGCCCCGGTAACGCAGGTATTGCATCAAACGATGGTGTGCACCTCCTTCAAAATGCCGCGCCGTCATCCACGGCCTGAACGGAATGATGGAGAATGGCAACCCTCGCGTACGCAACGCTTCGCACATGGGCCCCTCTGCTGGCAACAGCACCGTAGGGATCACCGAACCATTGCTCTGGAACGCATCCAGCAGATCCAGCAAACTGCGATTAGCACCGTAGAGATCAGCATAGTGCGTGATGTGGATGACACGCAATGGACGGCTATGAAAAGATGCACCCACCCCTCCAAATTATCGGGCACGTCCGAACCAACGGCGAAGGGTGACCTTGATGAGGTATAGCAGACGGGTGCCGCGCTCCTCTTCGCAACGCATCATGTGCGTCCATGCCGGGACAACACCGGCATCTGCAGCCAGATGGAACACCCCGCTCCATAGTCGTTGGAGTTCGCGCGCGAAGTGGACCGGTGGGAACAGACCGCGCTGGGCGTTCATCCGCAATAGTCCGATGCGCCACTGGTCCAGCGCAACGATATCCGCACGTGTTATCGGTACCCTGCTCAGCTTGTACAGAAGCAAATGGAGACGCAACTGCTCCTCGCCAGCCGATATCCCGAACCAGGTGAATACCGCACGGCACACCGCAGCTCTATCGCTCACCGGATCCCGACCGTGACGCTGATTCTGCTCTCCGATGCGGTAGTGGGTGAGTACGGACGAAAGGTTCGCGAAGCCGGTATGCTGAGCCCATTTCAGCAGGAACAAGTAATCCTCTGCCGGTAGCAACCAAGACGGATCACTCCGAAGGCCATGTTCGCGCAGAACGCTGCAGCGCAACATGCTCGTACCATAGAGCACCGGATCGGAGAAGAACATCCGACCGCGACACTCCTCATCCGTCAGCGGCCAATGCGATACGGCGTCGTATACCCCGAAAGAACGGGCCGCTGAACCGCACACGCCCACTTCCGGGTGGGTATCCATGAAAGCCACTTGTTCTGCGATGCGTTCCGGAGCTGCCAAGTCGTCGGCATCCAGCACGGCGATGTACGTTCCACGCGCGGCCTCATAACCCCGATTGGCCGCTGATGCCCTGCCGCCATTCCGCGCAGCGCGAAGCAACCGCACTCGCGGATCGCCGATGGCCTGCACCCGCGCGGGCCCATCGTCCGTGCTCGCATCATCCACTACCAGTACTTCAATATCCGCGTACGTGCCTTCCAGTACGCTCCGCACGGCAGCCTCCACGAATGGGCCTTTATCATACAACGTCATCAACACCGAGACTTTCGGTGCCGAGGGCTCTTCATTATGCATGGCCGACGAATGTATCCTCCAGTATCCGTCCCATCATCTTGTTGCAGTAGCGCGCGCGGACTTCGGTGGCGTGCGCCCGCGTATCCGCCAGAGCATGGCGAAGAGGCCTTTCACCGTGGAAGTGGCAAGGCGCCCAGCCGCTCCGTTGTTACCGAACACCACCGAGACGAAAGCCAGCGCGGTGTCCTGCCGGCGCAGTACGGAAGGCTCTCGCAATACCATTGCGATCGTCTTGCGCCGTTGACCGCCGGTCGAAGCACAGCGCAGCCGGTAGTGGAGCAGATCCTTGCGAAGTCGGGTGCGCGCCACAGGATCCAACCGCACTTGATCAGCCCATTCCCAAAGAGCCTCGTAGATCCTCAAGCGCGAAAGATCCCAACGTGGATCGCGTGTGACCCGATTGCCCGCATGCACCCCACGCAGGGATACCGCCTTGTTCAAACTACCAGGGTAGAGTCGGGCATGGAATGCCAGTCGGATCAGGAACTCACCATCCTCCCCCATGACCAGATCATCCCGCATCAGCCTAGGCATGCGCTCCAATGCGGATCGCCGTACCGACAGACCGTCCAACGAGAAATAGCCGAAATCCAGGATCCGCGATGCGCCGATCAATCCATGGAACAACTCCTCGGGAGCCACACGAACACGAACGGTGGTCAGTTCATCGCTGAAGCGCTGTTCGAACAAACGACGACCTTCTTCATCATGATAGAACGCCCCGATAGCGCTGTACACCCCTTCCGCATCCGAATGTTCCTGATAAATGCGCTCATCCTCACTGAACCTGCCGGGTAAATAACGATCATCGGCATCGAGGAACGCCACGATCTCCTCCGTGGAGCTTGCGACGCCCAAGTTGCGCGAGGTGGATGCTCCACGGTTGACACCGCCAGGATGTTCGATCAGGATCACTCGTGCATCCGCCGCGCACAACTCCCTGCATCTGGCGGCACTACCGTCCTTGGAACCATCATTCACAAGCACCACCTGCGCCACTTGGGGCTGATCCAAAGCCGACCGCACGGCCTCGGCCACGAACGCTTCGGCATTGTAGACAGGAATTACGACGGACACCTTCATTTCGAACATGGATCCACTGGGCCGCTAAGTTCGCACGTGCGCGCTGTCGGTCGCACATCAATGGACCACCTATCTTCGCTGGAAGATGCGCCGTTCACGACACTGGGGCTTGGGTACGTTGCTGCTGTGCCTCGCCGCCCATGCCCAATTAGAGGTTCCCGTTGCGATCCAACTCACCGGTGATACACCAGCTGAACGGCAGGTGAACGGGTTGGCCGCTCCCCTTGCCGGTGATGCGGCTGTAAGCGCTGAAGCAGCGCGGACCGATGCCACGAATCGCGCCTTCGGTTCCTGGAACGGCAGCGTGTTGGAGGCGGATGTCATTCCTCCTGTTACCGCTTACACGGCAGGTATGTACGTGGTGGTGGTTCCGGATGCTCCCAGCGGGATCGAGGCCAGACTAAGCCTGAACGGCGTGGAAGCTGCGCCGGTATATGGTTTGGGAGGAACCCCACTTGAACCGGGTGCGCTCCAGGCCGATATCCCGGCCCAGTTGGTGTTCGATGGCATCTCGTTCCAGCTGATATCCACCGGCTACCTGCCCTGCGAACCGGGGACGACCGCTGCAAGTCGGCAGTTCTGCATCGATGACTCCACCTCTGGCCCGCTGAATTTCGTCTCGGCCGCACAAGCCTGTAGTGCGCGCAACGCGCGCCTATGCAGCTATGCAGAATGGGTCGCCACCTGCGAGAGATCGCCTGCATTCTTCGGTACCGTTTCGGACTTCGAATGGGTGGACGATGCTGCGAACAGTGCTTCGGAAGGAAAACTGGTGGGCTACGGCTACAACGGCACCGCTACGGACCTTGCGCTGGGCTGTCGCCGCGGGGCCAGCCGGATCCTTACGGACGTGTACAAATTCCGATGCTGCCGCAGCCGATGAGAACTTCACTCGCCGCCGCTCTCGTGGTCCTTTCCGGTTCGCTACATGCGCAGGTCTCGTTGGATGTTCCCGTGGACTTGACGGGCACCATCGATCAGCGCCGGGTGGAGGGACTGGCATACCCTGCCGAACCGACCTCTGCGATAACGGTCGCGGGAGCGCTGGTCACAGGAGGGTATAGCTGGTGCACTGCGACATCGCAGGCCGATACCATCACGTTGCATGCTGAACCGGGCATCACGACCTATTCGACCGGCTTGAAGCTTCGTTTTCAGATGCCTGTGGAGCTCGCTGGGGATCTGTTCATCGCCTGCGAAGGTCTCGATCCCGTTCCGTTGCGACGCGCCGATGGACTGAACGCCGTTCCTGGACAACTGACGACAGGTGTGATCGTTGAAGTGCTCCACGCTGCTGGGAGCTTCATCCTCATGAACCGGATGGAACGCGGGTGTGCTCCAGGATTCCTCCCTGCGCACGAACACCTCTGTATGCAGGTGCAGCCAACGACCGGTATGACCTTCCACCAAGCTGTGAACCGATGTGGGGACTTGGGCGGTAAACTGTGTTCATGGGACGACTATATCGCCGCGTGCACGGCCCTCCAGGGGCAGTTGACAGGTCTTTTCGCGGACTGGGAATGGATCGATGACTCCTCCAACCACCAGCATGGCGCCGATGCCGCCGGACGCTACACGTGCATCAGCCAACGCAACGTGAGCCCCATCCCGACCTTCACCGCCACTGTGCGCTGCTGTTATCATCCCCGATGAACGTACGCCTCCCCATCAGTTACTTGTTCGCCTGGGCCATCGTTCATGTACCGTGCACCGCACAGGTATCCATCGATGCGGCCATTGAGTTGACCGGCGCTTCGCAAGCCGACCGCCAATTGACCGGGTTGCCCATGGCTACGAACGCGAACGCCGCACTCTCCGCAGGGGTGATCCAGAATGGCAGCACGCGCTATGGCGCCCCCGAGCCAGGCGCCGTATGGGAGATAACGGGTCTGGCGTTGCAAGGTGCCCCGCTCGCTGGCACCCATATGATGCTTCGCATGCCAGCCGGCTCCAGTGGTGCCGTGGTGCTGCGGGTGAACGAACATGGACCCTACGACCTGCTTTGGTCTCCGGGACAGCCGGTGGACGCTGGCTCGCTCCCCGCAAATGCGATGCTTTCGGTGGTATTCGACGGAACAGCCTTTCAGTTGCTCAACCAGCCGGAGCACCACCGGCGACCGTGCCCGTCCGGCATGGTGGCGGTGAACGATGGTGTGTGTGTGGACGTGGCACAGGGCGCGAGCGTTGATTTCGATGTGGCGGTCCTGGCCTGCTCTGCGGTAAGCAAACGCCTGTGCACGTGGGGCGAATTCGTTTCCGCCTGCGGTCAGAACGCCACGCTTGGGCTATTAACACCGAATCCTGATTGGGAATGGGTGAATACGTCGGGCAACGAGGTCAATTCCGTGCGCACCGTGCGCTTGTCCAACTGTGGAGGAGCCGGTGTGCGCCTGATGACCGGACCAACGGCACCGTACCGCTGCTGTCTAAGCCGCTAGGGAAAGGGCGGGTCAAACTCCTTTGAAGCAGCGCGATGCCCAGTAGCGCAAGCGAGGTATCGTGATACCGCTGCGTAACATGTAGGTCCATCCTCCCTTAAGCGAGCCATCAGCTATCAGGTAGAATAGGCGATCCGTGCGCCGCTTAAGTTCCAGGCGAAGTTCCTCTGAAGGCATGCCCCGCCTGCCAGGCAATTCGTTTTGCAAACGTTGGGTCCAATCGTGCACAGCACCGACCTGCGCTGTGGTGAGCGGTGTTCGTTCCTGCAGTTGAAGACGATCATGAGCGGCAAGCTCCGCTGCTGACGCAACGAGCCCGTACCATCGTAGAATGGCATCGGCCAGTGCCATTCGATCCGCCTTCGCGTCGCGGCCAAAGGCCATGTTCTGTTCACCTACGCGATACCGCGTCAGGGTTTCGGCGAGGTTGGCGTAAATGCCGTGCTCACCAATGGCAAGCATCACCAGATGATCCTCGCCGGGCAGAAGCCAATCCGCCACCGCGCGCACCCCGCCATGTTGCACGATATGCGTGCGGAACATGCATGATGGATAGCTCACCGGTACGGTGAAGAGCCCGACCGCCTTAGCGCGCGCGCCTTCAGCCGTGAAGCGAATGACCTCCGTTGAAGATCCAAAACACTGCAGCCATGAACCCACGACAGCCACCTCGCGATGCTGATCCAAGTATTCTACCTGGCGCGCCAAGCGCTCCGGGGCCATGACATCATCAGCATCAAGTACGGCCAGGTATTCACCTTGTGCAAGCGCGTACCCGCGATCCGCACTTGCAGCACGACCGGAGTTCTTCTCGGCTGGCACGAAACGGATGCGAGGGTCAGGAATGGAGCGCACGATGGAAGGTCCATCATCCGTGCTGGCATCGTCGATGATCAACAGTTCAAAGTCGGTGAAGGTGCTCGAAAGGACACTCTCGATCCCTTCGCGCACGAAGGCGCCCTTGTTGTACAAGGTCATCAGCACCGTCACCTTCATGGCCTGTACGATGGTGGTGGCGGACGGTACATCTGATCAGCGGCGATCGTGTTGATCGAGGAACCGGTCCACCCCCTTGGACCAGGCTTCGGCGAATTCCTGGTGCAAAGGTCCCTTTGAGCGCTGCTGCAAGTAACGCGAACCGTTCTTGAAAAAGAGATAGAACCTTCCGCGTAGCGCTTGCCCGATCAGATCCATCGGTGTAAGGCGGTAAGGCCGGTCTGGCCGCTTCACCGTACCACCGTGCATATGGCGCAACATAGCGTTGGAGAAAGCGATGCCTTCGCGCAATCGCAAAAGATATTCCTTCCTGGTTCGGCCTTTACCGATCAAGTGTGTGATCCGCAGATCGGGAAACAGCGCCTTTCCCATCCCCAGGTCGCAGGCTACGTGCGAGAATTCATCATCGCCACCGGAATTGAGCTGATCGCCTTTCCTATCCAGTGACCCGCGGCCTGCGAAGGCCTTCATCCGGCGCGCATATTCCTCCGCAACGTTCCTGCGCACCACCATGCCTGCACCCCAGGGAACGACCCCGTCGCCAGGAAGATTCGACCATTGGACGCGGGTCTCGTTGCGCAATGCGAGCATGTCAAGGTAGGGCGCGAGTTCGCTGGCCGGCTGCTCTTCGAATTCAGGATCGATTATTCCCGCGCCGAAGCAACCGACGAGCGGATGCCCCTCTGCATAGGCCACGACCCGCTCCAGATAATCGGGAGCGAGCACGTTGTCGTCATCGATGAAAAGGACCAGATCAGAAGCTGCTTCCGTGATGCCGCGAAGGCGGGCTGGCGTAAGTCCGAGTTCATCTTCCCGCACGTGCCTGGCATTGGCGTGCCACGACAGATCCCACGTTCCAGCCAACGGGGTGGTCGAATGGTTGTCCACTAAGAGCAATTCCCACGCTGTCCTTTCCAGTGTTTGAGCGCGCAACCCGTCCAGTGTCCGGCTTAGATGATCCCGGCGCGGGTTGTGCGTGCATATGACAGCGGAAAGGAGCATGGCGACGGGTCTTCAAACAATGCTGTACCGGATATCCCTTCGAACGATGGCCCTCATCGACGGAACACGGCTCTCAGTTCATTCTTCAATCGGTACTTGAACCGCTCCTGCGGTGTTCCATGCTCGAGCCAATATCGGAGGTTCGCCTGCGCAGCCTCATGATCACCAGCGCGCTGGAACTGAAGGTACTGCTTCCAGGCCAGGTGTCGCGTGTCCAGCGCTGCTCGTTGCAAGCTGAAATCGTCATGTCTGAGTGACATGACCCCGGCGAATCGGATGCGGTCGCGAAGGTTCTCCGCGGTACGCATCAATCTTCCTGTGTCGTTCGCCGCGAAAACGCGGTAGGACGCCAATACATCGGACGTGGTGACACACCCTCCCTGGCTCATGGCCCGACACCACATCTCCCAATCGGCCGTGTGCACCAGTTCAGGGAGGAACCCTCCGTGCTGCTCATAGAACGAGCGCCTGATCACCACGCCGGCGAACTGAAGCTGGTTCGCGTAATACATCGGTGTGGCATCGTGCGTACCTGCCTCTGCCACCGTCAATCTGGGCGAAACCCACGTGATGACATCCTCCTCGTCGATGAAGAAGCAACGTGTCGCATACATGGCACTGCCCGGATGTGCATGTACCATGGCATCCATCTTGGCATAGAAACCGGGTCCGATCAGATCATCGCCATGCAGAATGTGTACCAGAGCTCCACGACTGCGTTGGATGCAACTATTGAAGTTGGCGATGGCGCCGACGTTAGCCGGATGGCGATAGAATGAAACACGACCCTGACCTACCTCCCTGACCACCGCTTCGGGATCATCCTTGGTTGAATGATCGTCCACCACCTCGATCTGCATGACCTCGGCCGACGGGGCCTGAGCAAGCAACCCGGTAAGCGTCCGACGCAGCAATGATGCGCAGTTGAACGTTGGTATCATGACGGACCACGTGGGTGCGTCGGCCGTGTTCAATGGGGCGATGGTCGGTGCTTGGAACGACCTTGGACCGCGCTGTTCAGTGGACATCATCGAGCGATCGTTGTCCAACGTTCAAAGGGCCATGGATGCTTCTTCGCGTTGGCGTGCTCCGGATCAAAGGCCGTTATCTCGGACTTCCCGTTGATCAGCCGTTCCACGATCTCCACGCCCTGCATGAACGAATGGTCCTGGTTGCTGACCTCATATTTCCAGAGCCCGAAACGGCCACGAGAGTAGACTTCATGCTCCTCGAAGTAAGGGATGATCTCGCGCAGGGCTTCATCACGATCCACCCCTGGAGTGGGATATCCGTACCCTGCACGATAACTCCAGGTGGAGATGATCTCATCGCGCGATGCGATCAACTTGGTGTTCAACGCACCTTGGATGACCTCCTCCAGTAATCCGGGGCCATCAACAGGCTTCACTTCCGATTCGGACACCTCGCACATGAGCGACCAATGTTGCTGGATGTCCGGTACGTTGTTGGGCGAATAATTGCTGAACACGGTGACCCGGTAGAACGGACAATCAGATTCCGGGAAATACATCCAGCACTTGGTCTTGAGCTCTTCTCGTGGAGCACCTTTCAAGCCAAGGCCGAAGATGTTGGATGTAGAATACTTCAAGCCCTTTTCAGCCGCCGGTCCCAGATGTTCGACCTGGGCCATTCGGATCAGTTCGGTGAGGGGCAGTGTACTGATCAACTTGTCATAGGCGAACGTCCGTCCATCCGAGAGGAACACAACGCGTTCCTTCAGATCGACCCGAACCACCGTGGCCTCAAAGTGGATACGATCCTGGGGCAGGCGATCCGCACATTCCTTCCAAATGGAACCCGTTCCACCATGTCTGGGGAATTGGAACGTATTGTTCGGGCCCCACGAAATATCATCGGTCTTGTACACCAGGTTCTTCAATACCCGACCAAGATCGGTAGGTGCTACACGTTCACCCACCCACTTGGAGTTCATGGATGCTGGTGGGAACGCCCAGACCTTGAAGTTGTACGGTTCCATGAAAACCTCGGCCAGTCCTGCACCGAAATTGGCATGGATCCACTCCTGGAAGTTCTGTGGTTTGGGGTGCGGGGTCTTGGTGATCGCGACCAGGCCCTGCAAGCACTTGTCCAGATCCTCGGCGGGTAACCGATGGATGTTGTTCTGGAAAGGATAGGAAATGAACCGGTCGCGGATCCATACCCAGGACTCCCGCTGATGGTGCAGCCAACCCTCAGCACCTAGGAATTCCAGCATGGCCTGGTCGAAATACTCGTAGTGCGAGAATTGGACATGACCGCCGATATCCCAGGTGAAGCCTTTCTCATCGACGAAGGAGGTGGCCAACCCCCCTGCGCGATCGCTGGCTTCCAATAGCTGCCAATTCTTATGACCGATGCGGTCCAACTGCCGAGCAGCCCCCAAACCCGTTGGGCCTGCACCCAGGATCAATATGCGTTCTTCGTTATGGATCATCTATGGTCTATGCGTTGCTTTCCTGATCCAGCAGATCGACGTAAGCTGCAGCCAATGCTGCCTGCTGCGCCGAACTCTGCCTGATCCGCTCTTCATGCACGGCCCTGTCCTGCAGGATAATGCGAGCGCGTTCCACGATCGCGGCGATCTCCGTATCCGATGGGCAGGCCGAGAACTCCATCGGATCTTCGTAGCCGAGCAGTGCTTGCACGGTTCGGGTCTTGTGCGAATTGGAGGCCATGAATATGCTGGGCACTCCCGTGCTCGATGCCATGATGGCCGGATGATATCGCCCGGTGATATACAACTGTGCCCCGGCCAACAATCCACCCGCAGCTAGGACCGGCGTCTCCTTCGGCACCAAGGTCACACCGGCCCTTCGCGCAGCGTGCCGCAAGAATCCGTCTCCATGGCAGGTCTCAACCATGTAAACGCGAAGTCCGATGGCAGCTGTAGCACGTGCCAGCTTCGCATATTGCTCCACCGCCTGTTCGCCATGCCGCCATCCACTGGATGTTCCAGAGATGCAGATGTAGGGTGTCCGAAGATCAAGGGCGTCGTACTCAAGCTCTGAACGGAAAGTGACGGCCAGGCCAGGCTCCGATCGCATCGCCTCCGCAGCGCGGCTGAACCGTTCGCGCCAGGTGAACAAGGCATCCGGTATCTGGACGGTGTTCGCAGCCCCGATGAGCGACCTGACGAAGGCCAATGACTCACTCTCGCGACAGGCTATGCGGGTGCAATATCCCAACATCACCGTCGCGGCGCTCATGACCTGGGCGGTCGGCTCACTGAAAGGGTCCTTCGTGACCATCGCGTTCAGCAAGTACGCCTTCTTACCCTGGGATCTGGCCAGCGCGATCGCGAACAGCACATAGGAAGCATCTCGCTTCATGGGCCCGGATAGGATCAGCGTCCCTTCGCCGTTTATTACCAAGGCATCAGCCTCCCGAAGTTGGCTCAGCATCTCCGCCGCTGAACGATCGGTGCGTGCGAGCGACAAGAAATCTTGAACGCTTTGTTCAGGATCATCCGTGATGAAATCATGCTTCGCTCCCATTGCGAGATCGAGCCGCTTGACACGGTCGAACTTTTCCGGTGCCTTGTATCGCTCTCGCCACGCCTTGTGATAGAGCCGCCCTGGAAGCGCGCCGCCCATACGGATGAGCCCAGGGGCATACATGTCCCAGCCCGAGCCCAGAACGGTCTCTATGCCATCGCGCCTTACGACCTGGTGCTTCTTCCGCAACATGGCTTCGAGGGCGGCACCCGTGGTACGGCAACCGAAATTGGGCAGGCTACGTAGATCGTTGATATACAGGAGGCGCATGGCTTCAGGGGCCGGATGGTTCAGATCTGGTAACGCGATAGACCAACGACATCACCGGTCACGGTGAGCTGTGTAAAGTTGTAGTGAAGTACCAGGTATTCAGCGGCTCGCTTCGCGCCGAGCACGAAATTGAGCCGGTAGGTACCGCGCGCCAACTTGATCGAACTCATGCGATGCTCCCATGTACTGGTACCTGCAGGCACTGTGACATAAGGCCCATGGTGGTGGGAGCGCCATTCGCCTACGCACTCGTCACCTTCGTCCATGATCGTGAATCGGAAATACGCGTCTTCGATGGTCGCATCACTCTCCAGGGTGATACGGGCCACAAGATCACTACCCCAAGCGATCTCATCGGCGCCCAATTCTACGCTCGCACTTCGTACTGGTTCATGTGCCATACGCACCGGTCCGCTTCCACTCGCAGCTTCCTCATCGTAAGCGTTCAAGGCGTCCTCGATGGAGCCTTTGTAGCTGACCCTGCCTTTGGTCAACAAGAGACCTTGATCGCAGATGCGGGCCAGGTCACCCCGATGATGGCTCACGAATATGATGGCCGTACGCTGTTGAAGTTCGCGGATACGATCGTAACACTTTGACCTGAACTGGACATCACCCACGGCCAGGGCTTCATCGATGAGCAGTACATCGGGGTCCAACGTGGAGGCCACAGCGAAACCCAGACGTACCTGCATCCCTGAAGAGTAGCTCTGCACCGGAGCATCGATGAAGTCAGATAGGTCGGCGAAGGAAATGATCTCTTCGAACCGTGCGTTGATCTCAGCCTTGCTCAAACCCAGGACCGCTCCGTTCACGTAGATGTTCTCCCTTCCGGTGAGTATCGGATTGAAACCGGCGCCAAGAGCGATGAGCGCACCGACACGACCCTTCATGGTGATGCTTCCACGGTCGGGCTTTATCAGTCCGTTCAACATGCGCAACAGGGTGGTCTTCCCTGCGCCGTTCCGGCCGATAAGGCCTAGACATTCACCCCGACGCAATTCAAAGTCGACTCCATCGATGGCCCAGAACTCTTTGTTCCTGAGCATTCCGTCAGGAGTTCGACCGAACAGTTCACCTGCAACGTCGATGACCCCATAGCGCAAAGAGGTGCGTAGATCCTTGCAGAATTTCTTCGAAAGTCCTTGTGCTGAAACGAGTACTTCTTGAGACATGCTTCAGGAACTCATACGTTCGATGAGGATAGGCATGGCCAAGCGATAGATGGCCCAGCCCAGGAACAGCAGAAGCGAGAACACTGCGAGAACGACGAGGAATTCGAGCGCCATGGGTCCCCATGAACCCGTTAACCAAGCACGACCTTGCAACAACAACGGGGTCATGAAATTCCACTGGAACAAGCGGGCCCATAAGCCGCCTTGCGGCATGGCGAACACCACGGGCGTGATGAACATCGCGAACTGTGCCAGTATGGGAATGCTCCGCCCGATATCCGTGTAGAGAAGCCCTACCGGAGCCAACAACAGGCCGATCGCGGTCCCCACCACCAATATGGCGGCCATTGCGAAAGGCAGCAACAGAATGCTCTCGTTCGGACGTACACCGAGCAGCATGATCACCGGTACCAGGACGACCACCTTTACGATAGCATTGAAACCCCACTTGATCATGCCACTGACGATAAGCGCTTCCCTGGGAAAATTCAGTTTCGCGAGCATGCTGCGCGCTGCCGTGACTTGTTGCAATGGTGACTGCAATGCTTCGATGAACATCTGCCACAACATCGTTCCTGTAAGGACATAGACCGCATAAGGCATACCCGTATCCGCGACTTTGACGATGCCTGCTCCCTGCAGGAATACCCAGGTCAAGGTATTGGCCAATGGGAGTATGAACGCCCAGAGGTAACCCAGGATGGTACCACGGTACTGTGCACTGATGTCGCGCCGGGCCAGTCGCCACGAAAGCTCCTTGGAGGCATACAGATCCTGCCACATCGAAAGCCAAAGCCCGTTCCGATCACCGGCGGAACGCTCCGACCCATAGTGCGTTATGCGTATAGCGCCCTCACCACCTGCACGAACCACTCTTCTTTCCTGCCGGTCCTCCATCACAATGCAGCTACCGTGTCATGGAAAAAGGTGGCGGGCGGCAAGCGAAAGCTGGTATTCATCGGCGTTCCTCAGAAAATTCCGAGGGGCTCGGAAAGGCCAGCAAATATAGGACTTAGCCTTGTGACAGCACCCCGCTCCACTTGGCCGAAATGAAGCAACGACCGGGTCTATCCTCGTGCAAAAGTTCCACTGCGTAACCCAAAGGCAGCAACAGCTTCAGTACCTCCATCATGCATACGGCCGAGTGTATCTCCAGCAAGAGCAAGGGATGATCCCTTTTCAGGATATGCTGGGCACCGGTGAGCACCAGGTGTTCGGCACCTTCCACATCGATCTTGATGGCACGTATCACCGGCCAAACTTCCGTAGCGGCGAGCGTATCCAACCGATGGACCTGGACTTCAAATCGGGCGAATCCTGATCGCTCGTAGATCATCGGGTCCAGCGGCGGGCGGGCGTGCTCGATATAACCGCCCGAGCTGGTCTGGTCATCGATATTGCTCGAAGCGTTGAACACCGAGCGGCCTTCCGTATCGGACAAGGCCAGGGGCCGTAACGATATCCTGCGAGCCAGCTGATCGTTCAGGCCCACGTTATGTCGAAAACGCTCGATATTGACCGGATTCGGCTCAAAAGCGACGATATCACAGGCCGGCTGAAGGGAGGCGAAGCAAAGACTGTGGTAACCGATGTGCGCACCGACATCCAGGATGACACCGCTCGCCCACGGCTCATGCACAGTTGACCACAAGAAGGTATCATAAGCGCCCTGGACCATGTCCTTGAACGCCGGTCGCCCGATATCGGCATAGAGACGGCCGCCGAACAGCGGGCCACCGAGTACGCGATGAACCTCGGGTGATGTGGATGGGACGATGGCGACCCGCTTCTTTTTGAACGGACGCAATACGATCGGTGGCAGCAGTTCTCGAATGACCTCCTTGATCGACATGACTTTCAGCGTTGCCAGCGGAGTTTCGGTCGGACCGCCCCTACCCATTTTTGGAACCATGCGCCTCGACGCGGACCTTCGAGCACTTCGAAGCGCAGGACGTGATCCTCCCTGAAATGGCGGTTGGCCCTGCGTTGAAAGAGGAGAGATAGTCGATGTTCCCCATCGTTCAATAAATGCGGTGGTATCGTGCAGCTGACCTTGTTCGGCCCCACATGCCACAACGCCGTACCCAACACCTCGGTCATATCCGAGACGAAGGCCACCACATCATTCTCCGTATGCACGATCAACTGTATGTTGAGGTCTTCATCCACTATCGTCAGATTCTGCAGCTCCAATTCCACAACGAGTTCATCCGTGGTACGGAACACATCCTGCCCACCGCTCCCCTTCACCCGTACCCCCACCAGCCTCAGGTCCGCAGTGCCCGGAGCATCCTGCATCGACCAGGTGCGTTCTACCGTCCGCACCGCATGTTCGGCCAAATGGTCACGGACCACTTCAGCCACAGGACCGTCTTGTCTGATACGACCTTGATCCAGCCAGATGGCCCGGGAACATAGACTTTGCACCGAGAACATGTTGTGGCTTACGAAAATCACCGTTCGCCCAGAGTCCGCGACTGAACGCATACGGCCCATCGACTTCCTCTGGAACGCCACATCGCCAACTGCAAGCACCTCGTCAACAAGGAGTATCTGCGGTTCCAGGTGCGCGGCCACGGCGAACCCCAACCGCACCTTCATACCCGTACTGTAACGTTTGATCGGGGTATCGATGTGGTGCTCGATACCACTGAAGGCCACGATCTCGTCCAGCTTTCGCGCGATCTCTGCGCGGCGCATACCCATGATGGCCCCGTTCAAGTAGATATTCTCCCGGCCCGTTAGTTCCGGATGGAAGCCCGTGCCCACTTCGAGCAGACTGGCCACATGACCGCGCATGCGCAGCCGTCCTGCGGTGGGGGTGGTGATGCGTGACAAGAGTTTGAGCAATGTGCTCTTTCCCGCTCCATTCCTTCCGATCAGACCGACCACCTCGCCTTCGTTCACCTGGAAGTTCACGCCACGAAGTGCCCAAAAATGATCCCCGACGCGTTGCTCCTCGCCGATGGGTGCGCGAGGGTCCCCTTTACCCCGTGCCCTGGCCAGCCAGGCGGAGAGTTCATCGCCGATGGTACCCGCATCCAACGTTCCAAGACGATAGCGCTTGTGAAGATCCTCCACGCTGATGACCACACTACCGTTGCTCATATCACATCAGCGAAAGAGCGTTGTACTCTATGGAAGGTGATGGTACCCACTGCCAACAAGATGCACGCGAATAGCAGTGGATACCACAAAGCAGGAACGTCCATTCCGCCCCCTAGCAAAGCTGCACGGAAGCCCTCTATCAAAGGTGTCATGGGATTCACTTCGAGCACCCGCCTCAATCCTGAGGCCGGAGGAAGGGAATCCAACGGGAAGATCACCGGAGAGACATACATGAGCAGTTGGATGGCGAAGCCGAGGAGGAACCCGAGATCGCGGAACCGCGTGGTGAGAGCTGATACCAGGACTCCAGCCCCGAAGGCCAATATCGTGAGCAAGGCGATGAGAACAGGGAGCATGAGGATCCCGCTGTCAAGGTGCCAAGCGAAATCGGTGGTGGCATGATAGCCTACCGCAAGCGCCGCGAAAGCCGCCAGTTGAACAAGAAAGCTGAACGCTGTGGACAGTGTCGTAGCCAGGGGCGATAGGATCCGGGGGAAGTACACCTTGGTCATCAGAGCGGCATTCCAGATCAGCGTCTGCGATGTGCGATTGACCACATTGGCGAAGAACGTCCAAGGCACGATGGCCGATAGATAGAACAGGACAGGTGGCACGCCTTTATCGGCCATTCTACCGAGCCAACCGAATACGACAGCGAACGCCACAGCCGTCAATACCGGTTGCAATACCTGCCACAACGGACCGAGCAACGATTGCTTGTAGATAGCCAGCAGATCACGACGTACCAATAGCCAGAGCAGGTCTCGGTAGCGCCAGATCTCGCGAACCTCGATGTGCCACCAAGGCCTGGGTTCTCCGACTACCACATCCCATCGCTCCTGGTGCTGCTCATCCATGGGAGTCGTGTGAACGTCTAGCTGCTCTGGGCGGTGCGGTTCTTGTCGCCGCCATCCTTTTTCCGGGAACCACGGCCATAGCCGTAGCCATAGCCATAACCCGAACCATAGCCGTACGCGTACCGGTAACCGTACCCGTAGTTCGTATTGTAGTAGTACTTGCTCTTTTTGATACGGACGGCGTTCAGGATGAAGCCGGTGTTCTTCGCGGGGTTGGCCTGGAGAACGTCCAATGCGTTGTTCACGTGATCCTTGCTGGCGAAGCGCACGTTCACCACGAACAAGGTGCAATCCACATGGCGCATCAGCAACAAGGCATCGGTGATCAGCCCGACCGGCGGGGTATCAACGAGTACGTAGTCGTAGGACAATGCGGCTTCCTCCAGGGATTCGGAGAGGTGTTTACTGAGGATCAGCTCCGAAGCGTTCGGCGGCGTCGGGCCCGAGAGCATGACGTGGAAGTTATCGAACCGCGTGGGCAGCACCGCCTCACGCCAGTGCACCTTGCCAATGAGCACATTGCTCAATCCTACCTGGGCGGTCATACCCAGACCTGTGGCCACCTTGGGCTTGTGCAGATCCAACTCCAACAGCAACACCTTCTTGCCCGCCTTGGCGAGGATCGCGCTCAGGTTCACAGAACAGAATGTCTTGCCTTCGTTCGGTCGATAGCTGGTCACCATCACCACCTTTCCACGACCGGCCGGACTTGGAACATATTCGATGTTCGTGCGCACCGTACGGAACGATTCGGTGATGGCCGCTTTCGGGTCGCTATCCACTACCACGTAATTCTCCTCGGCCTTCTCACTTGCTATGATCTCACCGAACACCGGTAAGGAAGTGAGTTCCTTCAACTGATCCGCGTTCTCGATCCGGTCATAGAACATCACGCGGACGAAGACCACCAGAAGGGCTATGACCACGCCACCAAGCATGAAGGTGTAGAAGATCTTCATCTTGTCCGGTCTCACCACACCCAGACCGCGCGCATTCTCGATCACCTTGGTCTTGGGTACGATGCCCGCCCGCGCGATGACCGTGCTGGCACGTTTTTCCAACAGGAACAGATACATCTTCTCGTTCACCTGCAGGCGACGTTCGATGTTCAGGATGTCACGCTGACTTTTCGGGAGATTACGGATCAGGCGTTCGTAGTCGTTCACCTGACCCTGGAGATCGCCCATCTTATCGTTGATCGCTTTGCGGGCGTTCTTGATGTAGGTGAGCAGATTCGCCCTGTTCCATTGAATGGCGGAATCCAGACGCTGAATGGTCGAGTTCGCAGCCGTTCCGGTGAACAGGTCGGAGTTCCGATCCATCTGCATGGAATAGAGCTGGCTCAGTGTGGTCCTGATGTAATCGTCGTTCGCTATGTACACGGCTGGTGGAAGCAACTTCTCATCCCGGCTGTTCAGTACATAATCCTCCAACGAATTGAGCGACTGTACCTGCAATTCCTGCTCGCGACGCTGCTGATCGTACTTGACGAGCTCCGTGAAGTACAGGCCCTCCTCGCGCGTGAGGTCAAGGATCTCCTTGTTCTCGCGGTAAGTCTGCAGTTCATCCTCGTGCTGTTCCAAGATCACGCTAACCTCCGACAGTTGCTTGTCGATGTACTCCAGCGTGTTCTGGTTTATCTCGAACTCGCTCTGCAGTGTATAACGGATGTACTCCTTGGAAAGGGTATCCAAGAACATCTTGGCCCGCACCCCCACCTCATCTTCCACGGTAACATCCAGGATCGTGGTGAACTCCTGGTTCTCCACCGCGATACGTCCCTTGTATTTGTTCACCAAGGTGCTCCGTTCATGCCGGATGAACTGATAGTCGGTCTCCTTGAGCTTATGTATGGTCTTTTCGTTGATGTACGGTGATCGGATCACACGAAGGATGAACTGACCTTGCGGGTCGCGTGCATCCTGGTCGAACCGAAAAGTCTGGTTCTTCAATTCCCCATCCTGATCATAGCTCAACTCATAGGTATTCACGTCCACGATCTGCAGATCGAACGGCCGTTCATAGATCCGCGGATCTATGACGTCCATTTCCACCGTGAATGGCAGAGTTCCATACTCCTGGGAGGTCTTGAAGCGCCCTACGATGAAATAGGAGATATCGAAATCGAGCTTGGCGAGGGTGGCATCCACGAGATCATAGGATGTCAACACCCGCTTCTGGTTGATGATATCGCTGTAGGACTGAACGTAACCCAAGCTCCTGTATACCTGGCTCTGGTAGTCGTACACCTCGTCATCCTTCAACAGGATCTGCGTGCTGGCCCCATAGATATCCGGCAGCTTATAGCTGTAGAGGTAAGAGAGAACACCGGAGAGCAGCAGGGCCACGACCACGAAGTACCAGTTCTTCGATGCGATGCGCATGAAGTGGCGCAGGTCCTTGGCATCGATGATGCTGCCGCGCTGTCGATTGATACTCTCAGCCATTGATAGGGAGTGGCTTGAAGCCGGTACTGTGAAATAACCGACTTGGTACTAGCCGGGACGCAAAGGGCGCCAAATATAGCCTCCTTCTTTTGCCGACCTCGTCCTGCGACCCAGGGTTGAACCGACGCAGTTGCCCGGCCACCCTCATGGAACCCCTGCTCTGGACAATGCCGTTACAGTATGGTAGCTTTGTTTACCTTTGACCGCATTCGCAAATCGGCTCATGAACAAGATCCTACGCCTTGGCCTGCTCTTTCTGGTCGTTATGCCCTTGGCCGGAGAGGTGATGGCCACCGGTGTTGGTGGAACACCGCCTTGCTGGCCTCCGCCCTGCATCCCCATTGATGGTGGCCTGAGCCTGTTGGTGGCCGCTGGCGCTTTGTTGGGTGGCAAAAAGGCGCTGGACCTGCGTCGCGACCACAAGCGGTCCGTCTGATGTCCACACCGATCGCCACCCCGGTGGTGAAAGGCGATCCCGTTCTCCGATTCCTGGCACTGGCTGCCGGGCTTTACCTCGGTTGGTACCTCCTCTTCGAATTCGCCATCCATCCCAACGGTTGGCTGGATAAAGCGGCGATAAATAGCCTACTGAATTGGGCCTCGGCCATCCTGCGCGCTTTAGGATACGAGCTCATTCCTGAGCCCGCCAACGCGGAGAACATCCGCACGATCGGCGTTCAAGGCGGTCATCTGCTGTGGATCGGTGACCCATGCAACGGTATCGGCCTTTTCGCAGTGTACCTGATCTTCCTGGCTGCCTATCCCGGGCCATGGGAACACAAACTCTGGTTCGCACCCTTGGGCGTGCTGTCCATACACCTGATCAATGCGCTCCGTGTCGCAGCCCTTTGCATCATCGTGAAGTATGATTATGAGCTACTGAATTTCAACCACGACTATACCTTCTACGTCATCGTTTACGGCTGGGTGTTCCTGCTGTGGATCATCTGGGTGCTGCGCTACGCCAAGGCATCGAACGCGCGCCCTTCAGCATGACATCGAGACGGATCACCCTTGTCGCCATCCTGCTCGTTACGGTGGCCGTGGGAGCGATGCGGGAGTTCGTTTTCATCAACCTCAACTATTGCATCGACCACTTGGCCAACCATCGCCAGGTGAACTATGCCCATAGCCTGTTCAGGAAAGCGGTGGAGGGGCTTACGCTCAACTCGCTCGTCGTGTTGAAGTGGTCCTTCACCATCGCCTTCATCGGGGTTATGCTCGGTGCCTCCGTGTTCACCGCGCGTCTGTTGTTCGGCGACCACCGCTATGCGCGCCCTATCATGTGGGGTTTCGTTGTCATCGCAGCACTGGCACTGGCACTCCACCTGGCCGCCCAGCATGTGCCAGCTCTCGCATTGGCGTCCATCAAGCTCATCCACCTGCTGCAATATCCGGTGCTGCTCTTCTTCCTCTGGGCCGCTGCTCTTCTACGCGAGCGGACAGCTTGAACGATGGCCCGTTACCTTTGAACGCTCTCAACATCCCCCATGCAACGAGACCAGATCATCTTCGACCTCATCGCTCAGGAAAAATGGCGCCAGACCAAAGGGCTGGAACTCATTGCCAGCGAGAACTATGTCAGCGAACAGGTGTTGGAGGCCATGGGGTCTGTGCTCACGAACAAGTATGCTGAGGGGCTGCCCGGTAAACGTTACTACGGTGGTTGCGAATTCGTGGACGAGGTGGAGAACCTGGCCATCGCACGCGTGAAGCAACTGTTCGGTGCCGCATGGGCCAACGTGCAACCGCACAGTGGCGCACAAGCCAATGCATCCGTCATGCTGGCCTGCCTGAAACCCGGCGACACCATCCTCGGATTCGACCTGAGCCATGGCGGGCACCTCACGCATGGTAGTCCGGTGAATTTCAGCGGCAAACTTTATCGACCGACCTTCTATGGCGTGCGGCAGGACACCGGCCGCATCGACATGGCCGATGTGCGCAAGATGGCGTTGGCGGAAAAGCCCAAATTGATCATTTGTGGCGCCAGCGCTTACAGCCGTGATTGGGATTACGCTGCCTTCCGTGCCATCGCGGACGAGGTGGGGGCATTGTTAATGGCCGACATAAGCCATCCTGCTGGCTTGATCGCGGCGAAACTGTTGAACGATCCCATGCCCCATTGCCACATCGTGACCACCACTACGCACAAGACCCTGCGCGGTCCTCGTGGGGGGCTTATCATGATGGGGCAGGACTTCCCGAACCCTTGGGGGGCGAAAACGCCGAAGGGGGAGATACGGACGATGAGCGCCATGCTGGACGGCGCAGTTTTCCCTGGCACACAAGGAGGACCGCTGGAACACGTGATCGCCGCAAAAGCCGTTGCGTTCGGCGAAGCGCTCACTCCTGCTTTCGTGGCCTACGGTCAACAGGTCATGGCCAATGCTCGCGTGCTAGCAAAAGGGTTGGTGGACCTTGGGTATAAGGTGATCAGCGATGGCACCGACAATCATAGCATGCTCATCGACCTGCGCAGCAAAGGCGTGAACGGGAAAGAGGCGGAAGCCGCTTTGGGCAAGGTCGATATCACCGTGAACAAGAACATGGTCCCCTTCGATACGCAGAGCCCGTTCGTCACAAGTGGTATCCGCATCGGTACTCCGGCCGTGACCTCGCGTGGATTGAAAGAGGCGGAATGCGCCCAGATCGTTCAGTTGATCGATGCGGCCATCACACATCGCGACAGCAGCGCCGAACTGGACCGGATCCGTTTTCAGGTGAACGGTATGATGCGTTTGAAGCCCTTGTTCGAGCTCTCATGAACTTCGCATGTTGAACTCTGGATGGGCTTCGACCCGGCTTGGTCCGCCGAACCACACGGGGTAAACCGCCAGAAAGGCGGTGCCCATATCGAGTATGCCGAACGTGATACCTGTGAGGAGGTGGAAGAACACGCCTGCCCACATCCACCAGCTCCGCGTATCGCTCCGCCATACGGCCAATGGGAACGTGAGCTGGAATAGCAGCACGCCATAATTCACCACTATGCCCACGAAGGGCAGTGCTGCGATGAACGCGGGGCCGTAATCCGCATCGGTTGAAACGATACGCACCGCTTCACCCGAGATCCAATACGACCCACTGAGCTTCTGGATGCCGGTGACAGCGTAAGCCAGCAGCAATTGAAAGCGGATGATCCAGAACGCGGAGGTATGCATCACTCGAGTCGCGGTCACCTTACCCGCAACCTCCAACGGTTCCTTGCCGGGCAGGAAGATCATCCAGAACAACACGTTCGCGATCAGTTGATGTCCACCGCTCGCCGCGAGCCAGGCCAGGTTCATCAAGCCGCTGAACAACACCCATTCGAGCAACGTGATCCACCAATACGAACGTGCGAACACACCGCGCAAGGCCAGCACCAAGAGCAGCAACACCGACGGGATAGCGAAGGCCTGCGGAAGCCACGTACTGAACGCATGTGTAAGGGGCGAAAGCAGGCCGGGCGGGGGCGGTAATGGCGGAACGACCGGAAAGTCCCACAGCCATTCAGCGGCAGGCAAAGCACTCAGCAGGTAGCCGAATAGCCACAGATGCACAGCGCGCTGCAACAGCCGTATGGATCGCCAAGCCAGCCTCATGGCTCTGGCAGGTGCAAGGATGTTATGCGTTCATCCCGCTCGAAAGGTCGTGCAGGGTCTTTCACACAACGCTCGATCAGCCGGAACCGTAAGCCCGGTGACTCCCGGCCGATGTCGCGCACCAGCCCGCGCATGGCATCGGAAAGAACAGGCATGAGCACCGTGTCGTCACGTTCGAGCTGCTCTTGCACATGATCGGCCAGCGGCCGTGCCATGCGCCGCACGAGGTAATGGTCATCATCCGTTACCAGCGGCCGCCAAGAGCCATCCTGTAGACCTACTTGCACCACGCACGCACATCTGGGAGGATCCGGCGCGAAGAGGCTCCATTGTTGATGGAACAGGGGGCGCATGTAACGTTGGCTCAAGAAGGACCATGTATCCGGGACCATGGTCCGCGGTAACGTGTAACAGAGCGCCATGCCGATGTGTACAGCAACGATCGATACGGTGATCAAGCGGGCGATGCGCGGTGACATGGGGATGTGAAGATGGGCCTTCTATGGGAGCGAACGAAGGTGCCTACCAGTCGAATTCTTTCGACATGGAAAACTTTTGTCCCTCCACTTGACGTGTGAAGTATGGTCCCGAGATAACTTCGTTACAAACCCCACATCAATGAACGCAGAACGCAGAACGCAGAACGCAGAAGCGCCTAGCGCTTAGGACTTTGCTGGCTGGCATGGCACTTTCGGTCACCTTTATTGCCTGCCGGAAGGAGGAAACACCAACCGTGTCCAGCACTGGCAGCACCGAAGCCAACTTCACCCCGCGCATCAAGACCTTCATTCAGCAAGCTACAATCAAGAACAGGCATAAGGATGCGAACTCGTTGAGTTTGGATAGCGCCGAATGGTACATCGAAGCGGGGTTGAACTTCGAGCTTGGTACACCATGGATCGACTGTACTGACCGAACTCTTGATAGTTTGGAAGTAACCATCCCCGTGAGCGAAAGCGGGGTTGCCGAGAATACAGCTTTTTCGGCTTACAATGCGCTGCACACCGGTATCGTCTCCAAGCTGGTGACCGGTGAGAACCACTTGATCATGGCCGATGTGAACTTGGTCTACACCAACGGAACCGAAGCTGTCGCGAAGGTTTTGATAGTGATCGGCTCCGGCTACAGCAAGACCAACCAACTCATGACCGGCTACGGTGCTAATGAGTTCATCTATTTCACGAACGCAGGTCTGACGAATAACAATTGCGGTTGTGGAACCAACCAAGGCGGCGCCACCACTTGTTCAAACATGCGAATCGCGCAGCGCGTGAATGCTACCATGGACGGACTCTCGTATGGTTGCTATTACACAGACGTAGAAAGTCGTGGGGTAGATTGGTTGGGCAACGCCCCCAATCTGACCATGAACACATCTGGCACTGGTTTTCCAACCGGCATTCCTGTCACGCCCTACAAGATTTATCGCTGTCAAGGGGCCAATTGCGGCTGCATGTCACCGAGCATGATGAGCTTCTACACTCAAGGTTCGTTTGACATCATGAACCAGCTGAAACCAACGAACAAGGTTCCTGTTTCATGCGCAATGGATGGAACCAATACGCTGAATGGAGCAAATTCACAATACTGGCAAATGGCCTTATACACCTATGCTAGGCTGAATTGCACGCGTGGATAAGCAATGAAAAGCTTGCTGGTCCTTTTCGGAGCCATCGCCGCAGAAGCGGCGATGGCTCAGCTAGCTTGGTCACACCTCCTCGAACCCAATGTCAGGAGGGTACGCATCACGGATGTTCTTGAAGACCCAGCCGGCTACACACTTTTAGCGTCGGCGTACGGCGAGTTCTCTTCACCAAGAGGGAAGTGTTCGATGGTTCGGCTCGGACAAGGGGGTGAATTCGTATTCGCAAGACATTTTGGGGATGAAAGCGCTTCAACAAGTGCTAGCATTCTACTAAACAGCAGCCTGCCACCCCGAATAATCGTGCTCGGAAGCATCGACCGAGGAGCGGTCGATGCTTCCTATTTCTACTACGCAATGAGCCAGGGTTTGGATCCGATAGATTCAAACGAGTTCGTTTTCAGCGGCATCACAGGACCGTCCATGGACAATGCGCTGATGCTTCCAGGCGGTACAGGTATTGTGGCAGCCATGGGTGGATCAACTTCCGGCGATGGTTGGCCGAATGCACATTTGCTTTTACGCACTACTGTGGAGGGTGACTCCCTGGACAGTGATGTTCGCGCGAGCACCGGCACGTTGATCCCTAGGGATATTCTGATAACCGACCCGGACACCATTCTTGTTTCTACACTTGGCATCTTCAACTCTCCATTTCTACAAGAGTGGAGTTTTGGGAGCTACTCGAAATTCAACCAAGATCTCGATCTCGTCGGCGGATTCATAAGTCGCCCTTTTGATGGATCTTCAGGTCCGATTGCCTTTGGAAACACCTTGTTCGATGCACTACACCTTTCGAGATTAGCAAGCCGCAACTTGGTCATAAGTGGTAGACCGTCGGGCAGCAATAATGTTCGAACAGTGATTCTCAAACTTGGACCGAATGGAGATTGGAAGGCCGTATTCGCACCTGAAAGCGAATTTCCTATGGACTACCCGGCTGCCTTGAGGTCTTCACTCCTTGTGGGCAACGAGGTCTGGTTAGCCTCAATGGAAAATTTCGACCCTGGCTTGGAAACTGGCAGCTTTTTCTTGCCCGACCACCCGAACCAAGTGAAGATCTTCAAGCTGGACACCGCCCTCAACGTGATCTGCACCAACATCGTGGATGGCTTCGCCGAGAACGCCTACTACTGGGTGGACCGCATTAAGGCCACCAGCGATGGCGGATATCTGCTCTGTGGTGGTCGCTTCGATCTGGACCAACCCAATAGTAGGTTGGTCGGCTGGGTGCAGAAGTTCGGTCCCGCTGATTGTTTCACGAGCATCGAAGAGGGCTTCCACGATCTGGACGCCACCGTATCACCCAACCCCGGTGCAGATCGCATGCGCGTTCAGCTCAACGGCCCCATCGTATCCGCCTTTGTCTCCCTTTGGGATATGAACGGTCGAGAAGTTGCCCATGCCGCACTGCGTGGCAACAGTGCCGATGTCGATACCAAGCCCTTGAAGTCTGGTGTGTACGCTTACCGGGTGACCGATGCACAAGGTGAATTGCGTGCGAGCGGGCGGTGGGTGAAAGCGGAATAGATGGGCGTGGACATGGTCGCACGGCTAATTTTGCCGCCGACCATGTCCACGCACCCCAACGCCCCCACCCTCCGCTCCTGGATCAACGTATCCAAGGGAAGCGATTTCCCCATCCAGAACCTGCCGCTCGGGATCGCATCCTGGAACGGTGAGTCGCCCGTTCCATGCACGCGCATCGGGGATACGGTGGTGGACCTCAGCATCCTTTCCGATGTAGCGCTGCTCGATGGCTTGGGCATTCCGCGCGAAGCCTTCCTTGAGCCCAGGCTCAACGCCATCATGGCCTGTGGGAAACCCGCTGTGCGCGCCTTGCGACAACGGATCAGCGAGTTGTTGCGCGATGACAATACCTCCCTGCGCGACGATAATCAATTACGTGAAGACGCGCTGTTGCCCCTTGACCAGGTAAGCATGCACCTCCCCGTAGAGGTGGGCGACTACACCGATTTCTACAGCAGCCGCGAGCACGCCACCAACGTTGGCACCATGTTCCGCGACCCGGCGAACGCCCTGTTGCCGAACTGGCTCCACCTACCCGTTGGCTATCACGGTCGTGCGAGCAGCCTGTTGACGAGTGGAACACCGATCCATCGTCCCATGGGTCAAACGCGTCCGGACCCCAACGCGCCACCGGTCTTCGGCCCAACCAAACAGCTGGACTTCGAACTCGAAGTGGGCTTCTTCACCTACTCCGGCAAACCGCTTGGCCAACGCATCAGTACGGCCGAAGCAGAAGACCACATCTTCGGCCTGGTACTCTTCAACGATTGGAGCGCGCGCGACATCCAGAGTTGGGAGTACGTGCCGTTGGGGCCCTTCCTAGCGAAGAACTTCGCCTCGTCGATGTCGCCTTGGGTGATATTGCTGGATGCCTTGGAACCATTCCGTACGCAAGGCCCGGCACAGGATCCGGAACCACTTACCTACCTCCGCACCACCGGACCGCGTGCTTTCGACATCAACCTGGAAGTAAGCATCGCAGCCGAGAACGCAACACCGAGCATCGTATGCAGGAGCAACTTCAAACACTTGTATTGGAGCATGGCCCAACAGCTCGCTCACCATACGGTGAACGGATGCAACGTGCGCTGCGGCGACCTGATGGCCAGTGGCACCATCAGCGGCCCCACGCCGGATAGCTTCGGCAGCATGTTGGAACTCACTTGGCGCGGCACGAAGCCCATCGCGCTCGCCCATGGAGAAGAGCGGAAGTTCATCGCGGATGGGGACACGGTGACGATGACCGGTCATTGTGAGAGAGATGGCGTGCGCCTGGGTTTCGGGAACGTAGCCTCCAAGGTGCTACCCGCCATTCCCTTCGCCTAGGCCAGAGGAGCTAACTTTCGGCGATGAGCGACCCGAAGGGAACGAAGGACGGAACGGCCGTACAGAAGGTGGAGATCGACCTGGTGAAGGAACGCGCGGAGATCCTGCGACGTTACCGGGGATTGCTGCGCGCCATACGCGGTGAGCGCACAGCGGAAGAGAGCCGCATGATCCGCAAAGCCTTCAACATCGCGGTTGAAGCGCACAAGGAACAACGACGCAAGAGCGGCGAACCTTACATCTACCATCCGATCGCCGTGGCACGCATCTGCGCCGAGGAGATCGGGCTGGGAGCCACGAGCGTGGTGGCCGCGCTCCTGCACGACACCGTGGAAGATACGGACCTCACGCTGGATGATGTGAAGGATCTCTTCGGCCCGACCGTAGCCACGATCATCGACGGCCTTACGAAGATCAGCGGCATGCAGTTCGGAACGGATAGCATCCAGGCCGAGAACTTCCGCAAGGTGCTCATGACACTGGCCCAGGATGTGCGCGTGATCCTCGTGAAGCTTGCCGACCGGCTGCACAACATGCGCACGCTGGATAGCATGGCACGGGACAAGCAGCTGAAGATCGCGAGTGAAACGCTCTTCCTCTACGCGCCCCTCGCGCACCGCCTCGGCCTCTATAACATCAAGAGCGAGCTGGAGGATCTTTCACTCAAGTTCAAAGAGCCGACCATCTACGAAGAGATCAGCGCGAAACTGAAGAAAGGTGAAGCTGTCCGCAAGCGCTTCATCAGCCGCTTCATCCTTCCCATCCGCGAAGCGATGGACAAGGAGGGCTTCAGCTACGAGATCAAGGGACGACCGAAGAGCGTGCACAGCATCTACAACAAGATGTTGAAGAAGCACGTGGCCTTCGAAGAGGTCTATGACGTCTTTGCCATCCGCATCATCATCAACACCCGCCCGGAGCTTGAGAAAGCCGATTGCTGGAAGGTGTACAGCATCGTAACCGACTACTACCAGCCCAATCCGGACCGCCTGCGCGATTGGATCAGTACGCCCAAAGCGAATGGCTACGAGAGCCTGCAAACAACGGTGATGAGCCCCGGCGGTCGGTGGGTGGAAGTGCAGATACGCAGCGGTCGGATGGACGAAGTGGCCGAGATGGGCCTCGCTGCACATTACCGCTACAAGGACGAAGACGAGCATAATGTAGCGCTGGACAACTGGCTCAACCGCATCCGTGAGATGCTGGAGGATACCGGCACCAATGCGGTTGACTTCGTTCGCGACTTCAAGCTCGATCTCTTCAGCGATGAGATCGTGGTCTTCACTCCCAACGGAGAGATGCGCAACCTGCCCGCCGGTGCCACCGCGTTGGACTTCGCCTTCGATATCCACTCCCAGATCGGCAGGCAGTGCATCGGAGCCAAGGTGAACCACAAGCTGGTACCCTTGAGCCAGCCCTTGCGCAGCGGCGACCAGATCGAGATCATAACCAGCAAAAAGCAGCAACCGAAAGAGGACTGGCTGACGTACGTGGTCACCGCCAAGGCCAAGCATCGCATCAAGCAGGCTCTGCGCGAGCAGAAGCGGAAACTGGCCGTGGTCGGAAGGGAGGCCGTGCAGCGGCAACTTCGTACCTGGGGAGCCAAGGTGGATACGACCAACATCGCCACCCTTGTGGACCATTTCGGCAGCAAGGATCCTATGGACCTCTACTACCAGATCGCTCGGGGCAAACACGTGCTGGATCCGCTGCCCGCCTTGCAAATGAAGAACGGCCGGGTGATCCTTCCGAAGCTGAAAAAGGCCGAGGATGAACGCTCGTTGGAAGAGGTGGTGGCGGAGATCCGCGGAAGCGACAAGAATGCTTCGCTCACCCTCGGCGACGACCTGAAAAAGATCGACTATCAGCTCTCCCCTTGCTGCAATCCGATCGCCGGCGACGATGTGTTCGGTTTCATCAGCCCGGACGAAGGCATCAAGATCCATCGAGTGAACTGCCCGAACGCCGTGCAACTCATGAGCAACTTCGCCTACCGGATCGTGAAAGCACGGTGGAAAGGCAAGGATACCGTGGAGTTCCTGGCAGGCATCAAGTTCAGTGGTATCGACGATGTGGGCCTGGTGAACAAGATCACCACCATCATCAGTCACGAGCACAACGTGAACATGCGCGCGATCAGCTTTGAGAGCAACGACGGGATCTTCGCCGGCAAGGTGATGGCCTATGTTCACGACACGGATCACCTGAATTCGCTGATGGAAAAGCTGAAGCGCGTTCGAGGCGTGCGCAGTGTTGAGCGCGTGGACCACTAGTGAGTTGATGTCCGATCGTGACGAACGGCGGCTCCTGAAATGCCTGGGTAGCCCCGTGCACAACTGTTGAAAGCCCGTCCATCCCGAGGCCGCTGGTCCGGAAAGCGTCCCTTACCTTTGCCGCCATGGTGGTGGCCGAACAACAAGCCAACGTCCAGCGTATCTTCAGCGAGTACCTCGAACGCCACGGGCACCGCAAGACGCCGGAGCGCTTCGCCATACTTACCGAGGTCTATGCCCACGACGGGCATTTCGACATCGAGCGCCTCTATGGCCGCATGAAGACGAAGAAGTACCGGGTGAGCCGAGCTACCCTGTACAACACCATGGACCTGTTGCTGGATTGCGACCTCGTGCGTCGCCATCGCTTCAACGGAACCCAGTCCCAGTTCGAAAAAGCACATTCCTATCGCCAGCACGACCACCTGGTCTGCACGAACTGCGGTGCGGTGCAGGAGTTCTGCGATCCGCGCCTGCAGCAGATCCGCACAACGGCCAGTGAAGTGATGGGATTCGAAGTGCGCTATCATACCCTGCAGATCCACGGGACCTGCAAAAGCTGTCAAGAAAAACGCCAACGACAATGACCGTGACCGACCGCCCCATGTTCGACCTCGCCGTTTCCGATGAACGGAATTGCAAGGTCTTCCACTTGAAGGGCCGCCTGATGGACCAGCAACAGGCCGACAAGTTGATGGGCACGCTGGATACCGAGCTCAGCGGAGGGCACAAGACGGTGGTGTTGGACATGGGAGAGCTTCAATACATGAACAGTACGGGGCTGAACATCCTCATCAACGTGCTCACCCGAACACGCAACTCCGGTGGCGATACTTTGATCGCGGCCGTTTCGAACAGCGTACGCCAGCTCTTCGTAGTCACCAAGCTCGATACCGTCTTCACCATCACTTCCACAGTGGATGAAGCGGTCGCCAAACTGAGCGTGTGACCATGACCGCACGCATGGATGTGCTGCTCGGGGCCCAATGGGGCGACGAGGGCAAGGGCAAGGTCGTTGATGTGATCGCACCCGGATACGACATCATCGCCCGTTTCCAAGGCGGCCCCAACGCTGGTCACACACTGATCTTCGACGGTCGCAAGCATGTTCTCCACACCATTCCCAGCGGCATCTTCCGCGCTGGAACGATGAACCTCGTAGGTAATGGAGTGGTGATCGACCCGGTGATCTTCCTCAAGGAGATCCAAGCATTGAAGGCTGCCGGTGTGGATGTGCGCGACAACCTGTTGATCTCTCGTCGCGCGCACCTGATCCTACCCACGCACCGCGCGCTGGACGCCGCCAGCGAAGCGGACAAAGGCACTTCCAAGATCGGTAGCACGCTGAAAGGCATCGGTCCCACCTACATGGACAAGACCGGCCGCAATGGTCTGCGTGTGGGAGACCTGGAGTTGCCCGATAGTATAGACCGTTTTCGAGCCTTGGTGAAGAAACACGAACGCCTTCTCGCCCTTTACGATAGGCCCGGTGCGGCAAAGGAGGCCGAGGAAGAATGGCTCGCAGCCGCTGAGGTGCTGCGCAACATGCCGCTCGTTGACAGTGAACATTACCTCGACCAAGCCTTGCGCAGCGGGAAACGGATATTGGCGGAAGGGGCACAAGGCACCTTGCTCGACATCGATTTCGGCACGTACCCCTTCGTTACCAGCAGCAACACGATCTCTGCCGGTGCTTGCACTGGACTTGGCATCGCACCGAACCGAATAGGCAAGGTGGTGGGCATCTTCAAGGCCTACTGTACACGTGTAGGCAGCGGTCCCTTCCCAACGGAGTTGAACGATGCTGCGGGCGAGCGCATCCGACAAGTGGGCCACGAATTCGGCAGTACTACCGGGAGGCCTCGTCGCTGTGGCTGGCTCGATCTTCCTGCCCTGCACTACGCGGTGATGATCAATGGCGTGACGGAGCTTGCCATGATGAAGGCCGACGTGCTCAACAACATGCCTGATCTGCAGGTCTGCACTGGCTACAGAGTGAATGGCAAGACTACCGACCGCCTACCGTACGACATCTCCGGCGGCATCGAACCGATCCTCGAGCGTGTTGATGGTTGGGGCGATCTCAGTACCGATGTCCCGCTTCCCACAGGTTTGGAGCGCTACATCGCGATGATCGAACGGCATGTAGGTGTACCGGTCACGCTGGTATCCCTTGGGCCCGATCGCGCCGAGACCGTGCATCGCCGGACCGCGCTCGTTCACTGAGCCCACGATGGGTCGGAACGCGCAACGTCGCTCAAGTCCCACCTCGGCCGAGATCGACCCTTCATTCTTCGATCGTCTTCGCGCACGACTCGGTGCGGAAGTCGATGGGCTCGCCGATGCGTTGCTGGCGATATCGCCCACGAGCATCCGGGGGAACGAAGCGAAGTGGCCAGGTCCCGAAGCGGCTCGTGTGCCTTGGTGTACGAACGGGGCTTACCTGCCTGAACGCCCCGCCTTCACCTTCGATCCGTTACTGCATGCGGGCTGCTACTACGTGCAGGAAGCGAGCAGCATGTTACTGGAGCAGGCGTTCCGTGCCAGCGGCTTTGCGCATGAACGCATCCTGGCTTTGGATCTCTGTGCCGCTCCCGGCGGAAAGAGCACGCACCTCAGAAGCCTTTTGCATGCCGACTCGCTCCTGGTCTCCAACGAGATCGATCGCAAGAGACAGGTGATCCTGCAGGAGAACCTGTGGAAATGGGGCGCCGCGAACGTCGTGATCACTGGCAGTGCACCAACACAGCTCCAACGCCTCCCTGAGTTCTTCGACCTGATCGTGGTGGATGCGCCATGTTCCGGTGAAGGCATGTTCCGCAAGGATCCCTTCGCGCGCGCGCAGTGGAATGAACGATTGGTCGATCAATGCGCTGCGATGCAGCGCAACGCGTTGCTGCACGCATGGGAAAGCCTGAGGCCCGGCGGTGTGATCGTTTACAGCACCTGCACGTGGGAGATCAGCGAGAACGAAGCCCAGATGGCATGGCTGATGGAACAGGGGGGTACATGCATCTCCATCCCGATCGATGCGTCATGGGGTGTTGTTCGCTCGGAACGCCTTGGCGTGGATGCTTTGCGTTGTTATCCGCACCATGTGAAAGGCGAAGGCTTCTTCATCGCTGCGGTGCGCAAGCCGGGGGAATGGACCGCACAGTATTCCAACGCAGGTGCACACAGCTATTACGCACCTGCGAAGTGGCTTCATCCGCGAAGCTCGTGGGCCACTGTAGAAGTCGGCGAGGAACTCTTCGCAACGGATGCAACATGGAGCGGGGCGTTGAACGACATCCAGAGGACATTGAACGTGATCTCTCCCGGTGTTCCGCTGGCCGAACGAAAGGCTGGTGAATGGCGGCCGCACCACGCGCTGGCATTGGCGTCGGACCTCGACCCTTCGCACTTCACGCGTGTACCGCTGAACATGGACGAGGCGCTCTCCTACTTGCGCGGTAACGCACTTACCGCTTCCAATGCCCAAGGCATCGCATTGGCCACTCACAGGAACGTTGGTCTTGGTTGGCTGCAGGGCGCGGGTAATCGCTGGAACAACCGCTGGCCCGCCGGGTGGCGCATCCGTTCGCAACATCCCAACGCCCCGCACGTATCTTGGTCGCAGGCCCATTGAGCAGCAACATGCACGGCTTCCTGGATTGGTTCGAGGATCACAAGTACAGCATCATCGCGACGCTGACCGTGCACTCTTTCCTGCTCTTCCTCTTCTCCCTTTCTACGCTGCGTACCGTGCCGGAGAAAGCCACCGTGGCCGAGGCTTATGTGGAGGTGATACCACCGGCGGAAGTGGAGCAGTTCATCCAACGCATCGAGCATCCGGAACTCGCCGAGAATATGCAGGTGACCAACGCCACCAGCAATATCACCGCGCAAACCTCCATGAGCCGCGCCTCGCAAGCGCGCATGGCCGAGGCCGTGGAGAGCGATCTGAAGGCCATGGAGCAGGCCGAATTCGAGCGTCTTGCACAGGAACGTCGTGACCAAGGCAAAGAGATCGTGATCCCACAACTCGACCCTACGAAATGGAATAAGGAACTGTACATGAAGAATGCGGCCGAGCCAGTAAAGGTGGAAGGCGCCACTACGGTATGGCACGATCTCAAAGGCCGAACCCGCGAGGATGATGTGCCCGGCTATCTCTGCAAGGAGCTGGGCCGTGTGGCCATTTCCATTTCAGTGGACACACAAGGACGAGTAACGAAGGCGGAATTGGACCCGAGCCGGAGCGAGGGCGCCGATGAATGCATGTTGGAACATGCAATGGCATCAGCTCGACGAGCAAGGTTCAACAGCTTAGGCCCTGCCCAAGATCCGCAAAAGGGCACGCTGTACTTTCTTTTTCTTGCCCAATAAGCCATTTTGACGCTTCAGAAACAGTGATGTCGGCCAAAATGGCCGGTATTAATGATAAGGCATTTCGTTTGACTGAGGTGGCGGCAAAAGAACCTGTAGCCATGATAACCAAATATCGCCCCCAGCATTCGTTCGTACACCCCTTCAATGACCTGATCGGCGGTGTGTTCGGACGCGACATCAGCCAGTTCTTCGGAAGCGACGACCTGGGTCAATTCACGCCTCGCGTGAACATCACCGAAACACCCGAGAAGTTCGTGGTCAGCCTGCGGGTGCCCGGCTTCGCGAAGGATGAGCTGAAGATCAGTACCGAGAAGAACACGCTGACCATAAAAGGTGAGAAGACCGCCAACTCGAGCAATGAGAACGAGCGCTTTCTCCGCCGGGAGTTCCAGGCGAGCACGTTCAGCCGCAGCTTCAGCTTGCCGGAGACCGTGAACTTGGACGCCATTCACGCCGAACACACGAACGGCGTGCTCAGCGTGAACATTCCGAAGACGGAACCGGCCAAACCGGTGACCCGCGAGATCAACATTGGATAAAGGCTCCGCACCGGACTGAAGAAGGCCGCCGCAAGGCGGTCTTCTTCTTTTGAGCCTTCGTCGAACGAGCGTAACTTCGGGGGAACCAGCGGCGTAGACCCGAACACAACAACAGCCACATGAAACGCGACCTCCTCTCCTATTATCAGGAAGTGCTCGACAAGATCAGTACGGCTGATGCACGCACCTTCCGCAAGGAAATGCGCAAGGCGTTCAAGCGCCTTCTACCGGAGGAACGCGAGCAGTTGAAGGTGTGGTTCCGCAGCGCGTGCGTTTGTCGCGTGGAACAGGGCGTATTGAAGCCCGTACCGGTGCGCTCGGGACGCGAGTAGTCAGGTCAGTTGAAGTAGCGGCTGTTCCACGCTTCCTTGCTGAACTGCCCGAAGAATGCGAACCACCCGAACACGGTGAAGCTCGCACAGACCATTGTGCTCCAGAACATCATCACGAATCGGTGCGTACCCCAATGCCCAACGCCCGGTTCGGTGGTCAGCAGGCTTGTAGGCACTAACGCGGCCAATGCAAAGGCCACCATCAGAACCACGATCGCCAGGGTAAGCGGACTACGTAAAGGCCAATTCACCAAGGAACGGTACGGAGCAAGATCATTGCCCCATTTGTGCACCAGATAAAAGCGATCATCGCCCACTGGCACGAACAGCAAGGGATCGGCCTCACTATCGCACAACTTGAATCGGGATGGGGGCGCCATGATCATGAAGCTTCGGATCGGGCCATCAGCTTTACGTTCCAGCACGCGCAAAGCATGCACGGCTTGGTGGGGCAAGGGGCCTTTGAAATACGCTGCAGGCAGGAACCGTAGCCGATAACGTACACACGTGTCCCTTATCGCTTCCCGGTGGAAAATACGTTCAGGGTCCATTGAGCTGAGCCGAACGGTCTTTTCCTCAGTGGAACTGAACACCATGGCCCGAAGTAGGTCATCCTGTTTCTGCTCGTCCGCGAGCAGTAGGTGTACTTCGGCAAGTATGTTCTGCTGCCCCAGGAGCAATCGCTCCAGTCGTTCGCGTTCAGTGTGCGTTGCCATGGTCGTTGACGGAATAACGCAGCAGGGCACCGATCAGTTCATCACCCTTCGCTACGGGAAGCCAGGCTGATCTCCGAGGCGTGCTGTGCAGCATCCTCCTCGTTAGCACGGTCCAAAGCGAACTGGCGCACTTCAGGTGGTGCATCAACAGCGATGGAGGAGCGTACCAAGCCGTTGGGCGAAAGCCTTCGGCAGTTGGCCTTCACCGCCAACGGTTTATGGAACGTGCCTTGCTCCACCACGGCGTTCCACATACCATCGTATGGGATAACGAAACGCACTGGAGACTCCTCGAACAGCCCTCCGTGGAACGAATACGTCTTCCCCATGCGATAGGACTTCAGATCGCGCGCGGTCATGAACTTGACCTTGGTCGGCTGATCGATCTCCACTTCGATGATCTCTTTACGCTTCGCTTCGAAGGGACGGAACAGGAACTTCATGCTGCGGAAGAATGGTTTGCGCTAAGATACGACGTGGTCATTATGCCGGTACACCCCGCCCACTAAAGCTTGACACTGAGTACCGGGAAGGTCGTGTGGTTGACGATATCCTCCGTGAGACTGCCGTTCACGACGTGGAAGAAACCAGTTCGACCGTGCGTGGCCATGGCGATGAGGTCCGCATCGATGCCCCGGGCGAAATTGAGGATGCCTTCTTCAATACTCAGGTCGTTATAGATCGTGGCCGTGAACCGCTTCAACTCATGGCGCTGCAGGAAACGATCGATGGCTTTATGGCTATCCTCGCTGCGCTCGAAACTGCGCGGTGTGTTGACCTTGAGCAAATGCACTTTGGGGTCGAATAGTTCGATCACCGGCAGGAAGGCAGCGAACTTCTCCACGTCCTGATCGGTGAAGTTGGAGGCATAGACCATATCGCGCACCTCGAAATCATCCGCATGCTGCTTGATCACCAGGACCGGCATGGGTGCCTGGCGCACGATGCGTTGCGTGTTCGAGCCGACGATGCCTCGCAACCCCGTGGCTCCATGAGACCCCATCACGATAAGATCGGCCTTCTGCAGCCTTTCATTCTTGAAGATCTCGTTCAGCGAGAGTTGCCGGAGCATGAACTTCTTCAACTCGATGCCCTTCATGAAGGGCAACTCGGGTACTCTTTCAAGCTTCGCCTCGATCTCGTCACGCAAACGCTGGTTCTCGGTGTGGAAGTCCGTCATCTGTTCGTAGAGGTGGACCACTTCGACCACTGCTCCGGTGATGCGCGCAAGCTTGGCGGCCACGCGTAAGGCGTCGGTGGCGCAATCCGAGAAGTCGTAGGGTACGACGATCGTTCGTATGGCCATGATGATGGGGGCTTTGACCGGCTGGTTGAAGTTAACAACACACGGCTGGTTGGACCAAACAACGGTCAGGAACCGCTCACATGCATACTTTCGCCGACTCTCCCCCGCGATGGACATCCAGCTCGAACTAGCCGCCACGGAAAAGACCCCCGCCGTCAGCATTCGGCCGGAACAGGGGATCTGGGAGATCACCGGTTGTTCCATACCGGAGAACGCAGACCGTTTCTACTCGCCCATTCAGGACCGCATGGAACGGTATGCCTTGGCACCCCGGCCGAAGACCACGTTGCGGATCGCGCTGACCTACTTCAACTCCAGCACCTCCAAATACCTGCTGGACCTGATGAAACGCATGGAAGACCTGCACGCTGCGGGCCTTTCGCAGGTGGTACTGGAATGGTGCTACTCCCACGAGGACCTGGACATGAAAGAAGCTGGAGAGGACTATCGTTCCCTGCTTGACTTCCCGGTGAAGCTGAAGGAGATCGACGAGTGAACCACGTTCACCTGGCCTCTTCGAATTCGCGGCTGGAGATCGCGATCCCTTCCCTGAAGTAGTGTATCTCACCCCACGGGTGGCTCACTTTGCGGAACACGACTATGCGGCCCTCCACGGCCAACCGGCGCTCCAACACCACGGAGCGTCCTTCTTTATAGATGCGCTCTCCTTCTTCCAGCACTGGCGCCGGCTTAGGTTCAACTCGGCGTTCCATCAGCGTGGTCCTTTCGGCGATGATCGGCCGCTCCATGGGTTTGGCGGACGCTGGACCTGATGTTCTGGGCACCGCACCAGCCTGCGATGGATGCGCGGTCCGCACGGGAGCTTCCGTTGCCGATATCACCAACTTGGCCGGGGCGGATGCCGGCAACGGCATGGTCTCCACGGGGCTCTCGGTGTTGGCAGGTGTCGGAACGGAGGTGGCGATGGGCTCTGTGGCATCTACCGTATCCACCGCAGCCATGGCATCCCGCCGGGCGATCAAAGCCTCCAGATCCTGGATCTTCACCTTGGGGTACACGTTGTACGGCCGCATGGTACGGGCCTCCTTGAACTTCTCCATGGAAGCCTCGTATCGCTGCTGTTGAAATAGCTTCTCCGCATCCCCCATCACCGCTTGGTACGCCACATCCTTTGCGGCGCCATCCTGTTCTTCCTTGGCCACACGGGCCCGTTCTTTCGCACTGAGTTTGTCAAAATCGCGCGCCAGACTTCCGTCCCGCTGCGCATGGATCGTCAAGGCCAATAGCATCCCACCTGCTAGCGAACCCAGCCGGGAGGGGATGTGGCGGTACATATCCATGCTTTAGCCCGTGAAGATCGCAGGCGCGCGTTATACGTTCGCCTCGCACAAGTTGTTGCTTATCCACGACCAGTGGCTCAACCCTAACTTCGCAGGCGGAACCAAGCCCAGCATACGAGGCGCGGCCAGCGTTCCGTTCTCATCACGACCATGAAACATCTGCTTTCGTTCGCTGTTGCGCTTGCTCTACTTCAGGCCTGTACCCCGGAAGATCCCAAGACGAGTGAACCCTACCGACAGTTGGAAGAGGACCAACGCATGACACAGTCCCAGGTAGTGGAGAAGGATTCCGCGATCAACGCTCTTTTCGGGACCTTCAACCGGATCAGTGATAATCTCCGGGAGATCCGATCCAGGCAAGGCGGTCTGGTCACTTCCGGCAGTAATGAAAACGGGGTGGACATGGAACAGCGCGTTATGGGTGACCTGGCCGCCATCGATTCTCTTTTGGCGGAGAACAAAGCGCTGATAGCCCAACTGCGCAAACAATCCAAGAAGTCCGGCGCGCGCCTTTCCGAACTGGAGAAGAGCATATTGGACATGGAGGCCAGCATCACGGCGAAGAACGCTGAGATCGATACGCTGAAGGAACAGCTCTCCAGCACCAATGCTTCACTCGCCACGTTGATCGACATGTATCGGGATAAATCGCAGCTGGCGGACATGCAGCGCAACGAGATGAACAGCGCGTTCTATGCCATCGGCACAGCGAAGGAATTGAAGACGAAAGGCGTGCTTACCAAGGAAGGTGGCGTGGCTGGTATAGGCGGAGTGAATAAATTGAACACCGCCGCATTGCCAACGGACTATTTCACGGCCGTGGACATCACCAACTCCGGAGAGATAGCTATCGGAGCGAAGAAGGCCAAGTTGGCCACCTCGCACCCCGAAGGAAGCTACCGCTTCGAGAATGGTGCGGAGAAACTGGTGATAACGGACCCCACCAAGTTCTGGAGCATCTCCAAGTACCTGGTGGTAGTGGTGGACTAGGCACCTTCGTTCTCCCGCTTAGGACCGCGTGCGACCTATACGCTAGGGAGCGTTGCTCTTCGGAACGGTTCCTCCGGGTGCGTTCGCGGGTGGCTCCTGTACCGGTACGACTGGAACGGGCGCTACCACCGGGGAGGCTGAAGCACAGTACCTCCCAACAAGCTCCGCCACTTCGGGTCCATGATGGTCGGTGAAACCGAGTTCGAGTGCCTTGTGAAAGTGAACGCATCCCGCCACCTGATCACCGGACCCCACATCAATGATACCGAGACTTCTGAAGGCATAGGCATTGCCTGGATTCTTGCGGATCGCGAGGGCAAGATCCTTCCGGGCCTTCTCCACATCGCCCATCTTGTAAGCGCACCAACCACGATTGCTGAAAGCGAAGCCATAGTTAGGGTCCTGCTTGATCGCTTTGTTCATGTCCGCCATGGCGCGAGCATAGTCCCCGTTCCGCATATGGAGATGGTATCCCCGGCTGTTGTAATTGGCCGCATCGCGCGGCGCCAAGGCGATGGCACGATCGAAGTCCGCCCGAGCCTGCACGGTATCACCCAATTGGGCGTGGCAACTCGCGCGTTCGCGAAGCATGCGCACCATATCCGGGTAGGTACGAACGCCCAGGTCGAAGTAGCGCAGTGCGCGCTGGGCATCGCCTTTGCGCTGGAATAGCGTACCGCATCGGAACAACTGTTCGGCATCGTTAACTACCACTTCCGGTTCCTGTACCAACAGGAAGGCGCTGTCACTCTGGCCCTGGCCCAAGTGAACACCGATCAACTGTGAACGGAACTCCGGTGTGCCACCCAACGCTTCACGGGCTTGTTCGAGGTGATAGCGGGCCTGTTGGTACCGTCCTACGCGGATGAACCCATCGGCTCGCAGAACATGGAAGATGGGCGGAGCTCCTTTCTTCGTCAGCGCCCTTTCGCTCAATGTGATCGCCTTGTACGGCTTACCATCCGCCAAGGCTGCGCGCACCTTCATCTCTGCCTTTTCGAACTGGGCGTGGACCAAAGCCGCGCAGAACACCATTAAAACCGATAGTCCATATCGCATCGGGCGAAGATACCGAGCGGCCAGCCCCCTCTAGGCCAGTAATTTCGCCGTCCACCATGCGTACGCAATACCCAGCGAAGATCCTGCTTGCTTGGGGCGAGGCCATCACCGGCAATGTCGCCCTCCGCGACTGGCTCATCAAGAACGACTATCCCGAACTGGGGCTATTCTGTTTCGCTTTGCGCAATAAACAGGAGGCGCGCGACTGGTTGATGAAGAACGGGCATCCGCATCTGATGGCGATCATAACTGGTATTGAGGGAGACAAGAGCGCGCTGTCATGGCTTGAGCAGAATGGAATGACCGTACTGAAGCACGTGGCCCTGGCCGGGGATGGGAATGAGGAAGACCTCGACTGGCTGATGAAGAATGGGCACAAGGAACTCGCGGTCATCGGCCATAAGATGCACTTGGTGAAGCGCAAGATGGACCAAGAATTCGGCGATTACCACAAGATGGCCAAGGACTGAACGAATACCGATCGGAGCCGGTCAATGAGCCGATGTCTCATGACACCGCCATTGTGCGGCACTATTCAGTAGGGTCACCAGGCAACATGCTCCCCACCAAATCGCCAAAGCGCGTTGAACCGAGTGCCACCGTGCGACTAAGACGGCTGTGTTCGGCCAGCCCATGCAGCACGAACTCGCTCCACAACGAACGTTCCTCGGCATCAAGCTCGGCATGTAGATCACCTACGAGATGCAGAAGGCCATCTACTTTGCGTAAGGACGCTTCGTATTCGTTCTGGGCCCCGTCGAACGAGAGATGGAGATCATGCTCCTCGAAGTAAGCTATGATGGTCGCATAGGTCATCTGGGGAACAGGAGCGCCTGTTGACCGTGCACTCTTGCGTTGTTTCGCTGGAGCGGGGAACAACTCGGCGAAAACATTCCGGATGGCATGGCCAAGGAGATGATGCGCGATCTTCTCCGGTCCCTCCTGCTCCCCTTCGTAGACGAGTTCGATCTTTCCTGTGATGGCGGGCACCACGGCCTGCAGGTCTCCGATACGAACCACCGTTCGCTCTTCTCCATTGCGAAGCGCGCGGCGTTCAGCAGCACTGATCACACTTTCCAACGCGCTGATGGTCAGGCGCGCACTGACGCCGCTCTTACGGTCCACGAATTCGCTATCACGTGCCTCCCAAGCGATCCGCTCCACCAGCACGCGGATGAGCTCCGGAACACGCACCCGTGCCACTTGTTCCTCCGGAGAGCGAACCTCCTGCGCCGTGATGCGCATGCCCATCTCCAACGTGGGCGGATAGTGCGTGAGTATCTGGGCTTGTATGCGGTCCTTCAGTGGAGTGATGATCGCGCCACGATTGGTGTAGTCCTCAGGGTTCGCGGTGAATACGAACTGGATATCCAACGGCAGCCGCAGCTTGAAGCCCCGGATCTGTACATCGCCCTCTTGGAGGATGTTGAAGAGCGCGACTTGTATGCGGGGCTGCAGATCAGGAAGCTCGTTGATAACGAAAATACCACGATGACTTCGAGGGATCAGGCCGAAGTGGATCACACGTTCGTCGCTGTAGTCGAGCTTCAGGTTGGCTGCTTTAATGGGGTCACTGTCGCCTACGAGATCGGCGACCGTGACATCGGGCGTGGCCAGCTTCTCGGTATAACGCTGATCGCGATGCACCCATGACACCGGTGTGTCATCCCTCATCCTCTCGATAACGGACCGTGCATGGCTCGAGATCGGCGCAAAGGGATCATCATTGATCTCACTACCGGCTACTACGGGCATCCACTCATCCAACAAGTGGACGAGTGAACGGGCCATCCGCGTTTTGGCCTGGCCACGTAGACCGAGGAGGTTGATGCTGTGCCCAGCGAGGATGGCGCGTTCCATCGCTGGTAGAACGGTGTCCTCGTAGCCATGGATGCCTTCGAAGAGGGACTCCCCTTTACGGATCCGAGCGATGAGATTACTGCGCAGTTCCTCCTTCACTGAGCGGCTTTTCCAACCGCTTCTCTTCAGTTCCCCGAGCGTGGTGTTGTTCATATGCTCTAAACGAATGATGGGCATCCTCACCGACTGCCCGCTGTTCAATTGGTCCTTTTATTCGAGGCGTGGTCCCGAAAGACCGAATCGGCCAACCCTTGCAAGCCCGTATAGAACGCTCTGCCTTGATTGGCCTCGGTGAAACGTTCGATGAACCGCTGCAAGAAGTGATCTTGAGCGATCATGAAGGTGGTGATGGGTATGCCGGCCTTGCGCGCGCGTACCGCTGCATCCAACGTTCGTGCAACGATCAGGTCATCCAGACCGAAACTGTTCATGTAGTACTCGCCATCGCGCTTGATGCAGCTGGGTTTGCCATCAGTGATCATGACGATACGTCGGTTCTTCAATTTGCGGCGACGAAGGATATCCATGGATAATTCCAACCCCGCTACGGTGTTGGTGTGGAATGGGCCGACTTGGAGGTATGGCAGATCCTTGAGGCTGACCTGCCAGGCATCGTTGCCGAACACCACGATGTCCAGCGTGTCCCTCGGATAACGTCTTGCGATCAATTCCGCCAACGCCATGGCCACCTTCTTGGCCGGGGTGATACGATCCTCCCCATACAGGATCATGCTGTGGCTGATATCTATCATGAGCACCGTGGCGCACGCACTCTGGTGTTCGGTCTCCACCACCTCCAGGTCGGACTCGCTCAGGTTGAGTTCGTCCACGCCGCGTTGCTGCGCATTGCGGATACTGTCGCTCATGGCTACCTGTTCAATACGATCGCCGAACCGGTAGGCGCGACGATCGCTCGTGGCTTCATCGCCTTGACCTGCCCGCCGCAGGCCATGGTCGCCCCGATCACTCTTCCTAAGGCTACCGAACACTTGATCCAAAGCACGCTCACGTATCAGCTTCTCCGCTTTACCGGTAAGCGGTGCCTTGCCACCCTTGGTCGGTGGGTCACCGATGATGCCCTGCTTCCGCAGATCCGCTTCGAACTGCGGGCGTCCATATCGATCACTGTAGAAGTGATGTTCCTTATCCAACTGATCCATCCAGTCAAGCGCCTCTTCCACGTCGCCGCTGGTGTGCGTCAGCATCTCGAGGAATAGCGGTAACAAACGCTCGAATGGCGTTCTGTCGTCGCGCGGTGGGACGAACTTGGTGAAGCGATGACCGCTCATGGGCGAAATGTAACGCCTGACGAAGGCGAGCTGTTCGGTGATGGCCGCGAACAAAAAGCGCCCCCGGCAAGAGCCGGGGGCGCACACTTCTTCCTATCCGATCAGCGCAGGACCACGCGCTGTGTACCCCTGCGGCCATCGGCCTGGGTAACACGGACCTGATACACCCCTGCGGAAAGACCGCTGAGGTCCATGGCAGCAGTGGTGCCATCGGCCGAACGCAAGCTCTCGGTGCGCACTACGCTACCGGTGGCATCGAACACTTCGATACTGCGGACCGCCTCGCCGTTCAAGCGGAGATCAAGGGAACCGTTGGTCGGATTCGGATACGGCGTGAAGACCACTTGCGCGGCATCCGCTTCGCTCATCCCCACATCGCCAGCGCCATAAAGCCACTCAGCGGTATAGGTCACAGCAGGGCTTCCGCTACCCAGGATCACCGTGTCCTGTGAAGCTTTCATGAGCGGGTAGCGCAGGCCTGCTTGGAAATAGTAGTACGTATCGAAGGTGCGGTAGGCGTTCACGATCGCGGATTGATCGATCTGCACCTTGCGCACCTTCACCCGGAGCACATCGTCGATCTGTTGCTGTGGCAGCTGGATGCTACCGTAACCATCAGCGATACCGGCCACCGTACCAGCGCGGTTAACAGGGAAGCCGCTCACCGTGTAGGTGCAGGCGAACGCATCGGACCAAGTGGTACCGAACGTGCAAGGGAATTTCAGCTCCAAGGCCGCATCGGAGAATGGCGCCACACCCTCCAAAGAACCGCGGATGCCCAAAAGATGCACACCCTCGGCATCCACCTTATAGAACGAAGTATCCTGCCCTCCGTTCGTGCTCAGCACCGTAACCCCGCTGAAACTCGTGCTCGATGGGGTCACCGACGGTTCATCCAGGAAACGATCATAATTGCCCGTGGAGGGTACCATCCAGTAGCCATAGGTCTGGTCCGCACCGGCATTGCCAGCAGGCACGAACTGCGCCGAATTGGGCGTAGTAAAGGTGGTGACCGCATAGGGAGCCCCCATGGGAGAGGGACCATCAGCGGGAAAATCCAAGGTGGGTTGTGCCACCAGCGGACCGGCCAAAGCCAGCGTAGCGATTACAAGAGCGTTATGACGTTGCATCCAGTTTCCGGTTTTGAGCGGGTGAAGGTAAGACGGGCTTTGCCTGCCGAATGCTGCCCGCGCCACCGTGGATCCGACGGAGTTCGTCTCTTTGCCGACCGGCCCAAGCAACCGCACCGATGAAATTCAGCCTGAGCGAGATCACGGAACTTATCCGTCACCGTCGTACGATATTCCCGAAAGACTACACCGAACGGCTCGTGCAGCGCGAAATGGTGGAACGTGTGATCACCAACGGTACCTGGGCCCCGAACCATGGTATGACGCAGCCCTGGCGCTTCACCGTATTCATGGGCGAAGCACGACACCAACTCTCCGCTTTCCTTGGCGACGAGTATAAACGGATCACCCCCACGAAGAAGTTCCTTCAGAAGAAATACGACAACGTAACGCAACGTCCTTTGCAAGCTTCCGTGGTGATCGGCTTGGGGATGGAACGCGACCCGAACGGCAAGATCAGCGAACGGGAAGAGCTTCTCGCTTGCGCCTGCGCCGTGCAGAACATGTACCTGACCGCCACGGCCTATGGCCTGGGAGCGTTCTGGGCGACCGGTGCAGCGTTGACCAGTGATGGCATGCGGAACTTCCTCGGGCTGAGCGAAGGCGGGCAGGCCTTGGGATTGTTCTACATGGGGTATCCTGCGGTGGAATGGCCAAAGGGTTACCGCAAGCCGCTGGAGAACGTGGTTCAGTGGCGCAACGGGGCCGACGATCAAGGCCGATGACCGACCGTTGCACGTTCCGCGAGGCGCGCGCACGTCCCTGTGCCGCATCTTTGGCGACATGAGACCGGCCCAGCGCCATACGCGTACCGCCCTGCTGGGGCTGGCGTTATTCGCCACGGCTCTCCTGTCCCATGCTCAACAAGGGGTCACCACGCTCGGTGTGCAACTGAAACCCGTGATACCGGTATCCTACTTCGACCCTACCATCACGCTCGAACGGCAGCACTTGAACGGGCGTATCAGCTTGGATGGTGGATTCTCCTTTGGCATGAACGTGCGCATAGGCCTTTCGAAGATGCTCTCCTTGGAGACCGGCCTGGGACAGATCCAGCGCCGTTATTCGTTCTCACTGGCCAATGATACAAGTGGCTACGCCGAAAGCAGTGAGGTGCGGTATGTCGGCTACGAACTGCCCGTTGCGCTCCTTGTCTATCTACGCTTGGGCGAGAAGAGCTACATGAACGTGGCCTTGGGACTTTCCGCCGACTTCTATCCCGGCGATGTGCAGCGAGACTTGGAGGATGGGCGCATCTACATCTTCCGGAACCGATGGGCACAACTGGGCGCCTTGGGCAATGTGGGAGTTGAATTCCGCACGGAAAAAAGCGGGATCCTCTACGTGGGCGCCACCTTCCACCGCCCTTTCACCCCAATGGCCACTGCGGATCTGAGCTACTACGACCGCGCCAACGGATTCTTCCCCTACACCATGCGAGGCAGTCTGAGCGGTGCTTACCTCACGGTGGACCTACGCTATTATTTCCACGAGGATCCTGAACGGATCCGTAGGAAACAGAAGTGAAGACCGCCCACCAAATGGTGATGGCGGCCTTGTCAATGACCAGGTAAGGCCTCGACGAGCTGAAACGGCCGGGTACCCTACATCGGGTTCGCGAAAGCCACCAAGGCGAATGCCACGAGCACGATGTAAAGACCAGCCACCAACAAGTTGGAGGGGATACGGCGGATGAGGGAGTCCATGGGTAACGGAGCTTGTTCATGAGCATGACGACCCTGTACCGGTGCGGGTTGCCGCGTACCAGCGGCCGTTCACATTCCTTAAGAATAGAATGACAGCCGGGCAACGGGCCTCACTGCAGCCTCAACCAAGCTCGGGCCTCCTGCTCGTCCATGAATATGCCTGCTGCGACAGGACTTGGGAAATAGGTGAAATACAGGCGCGTGAACCGGTCGTTGTGCGCGTTCCGCGTGACCCACGCCACCGCCCGGCTGTGTCGCTGGGCCGGCCTTCCCTGATAGTTATCCGTTGTCATCATGGCCAGCTCGAAGTCCATCTGCTCGTTCGGGAACATGATCAACACCAAGGCGGGTCCTGCACCGGCCATCCGCTCACGGGCATCCAACAATGCCGTTATGCCAGATGCGCTCAAAACAGCACCGGATTTGAAGCGGACTTCCACCAGATCGGCCGAAGTACGCTCCACGAAAGCTATCCCGGTATCGATGATGGACGACGGCATACCGCAAGGATAAGGCAGCACGATCGATCGGAAGGACCTTTTCGTTCCCGCACCATCCCCGCGTCAACCTATATTCGGCGCAACCGACGAACCGATGCGAACACTCCTACACCACTTTCTCCTTTACAGCGCCATTGGCACGAGCACGTTGCTTTCCGCACAAGCCCCGCCCAATGATGCGTGCGCTGCGGCCATTCCGATGACCTGTGGACAGGCGATCACCGGAAGTACCTCAACGGCCACCGCAGACCTCAATGCCATCAACTGTGGTACTTCGGTGCAAGCCGCAGGGGTATGGTACTCCATCACGGGCACCGGTCAAGCAGTGACGCTGAGCACTTGTACGGACTTCACCTACGATACGCGCTTGAACGTCTATGCCGGTACTTGCGGAAGTCTGATCTGCGTAGCCGGTAACGACGACGGCGGCAACTGTGACGTAGGTAGCACTCTGGCCTTCGCAGCTGAGCAGGGCGTGCCGTATTACATTTTCGTGCAAGGGTACGAGGGCGCTACCGGCGACTTCGAGCTCACCGCCACCTGTGGGCCGATCACCAACGACTATTGCCAGGGAGCCGTTGCCATAACGTGCAGCCAGAGCTTGAGCGGCTCCACCACCGAAGCCACCACGGATGCCGTGCCCTTTTGCGAGAGCAGCGTGCAAGCACCCGGGGTTTGGTACACCTTCACCGGCGTTGCAGGTCCGGTACAACTGAGCACCTGCGAAAGCGTGAACTACGACTCCCGATTGAACGTCTATACCGGAAGCTGCGGCGCTTTCGTCTGTGTGACCGGCAATGACGATACGCCCAATGTCGGGACCTGCAGTACGGTGAATTTCAATGCCGCAGCGGACGAGACCTATTTCATCCTCGTACAAGGATACGACGGGGAGGTCGGCGACTTCCTATTGGAGATGGCCTGCCCCACCTGCCTCGCGCCCACTGCGATCACCGCATCCGCCAGCGACGTTTCCGCCTTCATCAACTGGCAGAGCGCCAACGTTGGTTCCACGTACGAGATCGAGTACGGGCCGCTCGGTTTCGCACTTGGCAGCGGCACGGTGGTGAACGGGACGGTCAATACCGCCGCCGCTTCGGCCACCATTCCGGACCTTGACCCAGGAACTGAGTATGCGTTCTATATCCATGAGGTCTGCGGCTCAGAAGACCAAAGCGCGACCATCGGTGTCTTCACCTTCACCACGTTGGAGGCCCCACCAGCGAGCAACGCACAATGTGGTGGTGCCATCGGCATCGCCTGCGGCGGATCGGTTGAGGGCGATACGCAGGAGGGCTTCTTCCTTCCCGGCATCACTTGCGGCGCTGCCTACATCAGCGCTCCGGGTCTTTGGTACAGCTTCACAGGGAACGGGCAGACCATGACCTTGAGCACCTGTGACGCCGCGGATTTCGACACCAAGATCAGCGTGTACAGTGGCTCGTGCGGGGCGCTTGCCTGTGTGGCCGGCGGAGATGACGCACCCGGCTGCGATGGTAATACCAGCACGGTCAGTTTCCCGACGAACAGCGGTACTTCCTACTACGCCTTCGTACACGCTTATGAAGATCAAGTCGGCACCTTCACACTCAGTCTTTCCTGTGCCCCCACGTGTTCACCTGTGGCCGCAAATGACGATTGCAGCGGTGCGGTCCTCCTTGATGTTTCCGGGATCGGTCTGTGCCAACCCACCTCGGGCAACAACACCTGTGCGTTCGCACCCGGGACAGCCAATCCGCCGTGCGATCCTTTCTCCCCGATCATCGACATCTGGTACCAGTTCGAGAGCGGACCGTTCACCTCCTTCCTCGTCTATGCCACAGCCCTCAGCGCAGAAGGTGTCAACATCGCGCTTTACCGTGATTGCGGGACGCCGGAATACGTGGAGTGTGAGACCGGACTGAACGCTGTTTGGCCGCTGAATAACCTGGAACCCGAGAGCACGTACTACCTACGCATGTGGAACGGCGGCGGACCTGACGCCGGCACGTTCGCTGTTTGCGTAGAGACCGACCTCACCACCAGCGTGGCGAACGTAGAGCCCGGCCAGACCGTCGTGCTTTGGCCGAATCCAGCCAGTGGACGGGTCAACATCAGCGGAGCGCACGCTGGACGCATAGCGATCGTCGATCTGCAAGGAAGGACGGTGATGACCCATCGGATCAACACCACCGCGCTGATCGAACTGGATGTCCATGCACTGGCACCGGGTAGTTATGTGGTGCGTTCGCTGGATGATGATGGCGCCACGCTGGGTCGCTTCATCAAAGAGTGACAACGTCTTCCATGAAGAAGCCCCACGCTACAACGTGGGGCTTCTTCATTCCCGCTATCGCTTGATGACCCGCGCCGAGCTGCGTGCTCTGTTGGTTCCCGCTACCAACAAGTAAGGTCCGGCCGGAAGCGTACCGATATCCACCATCACACGCCTATCCTGCGGCAGAACACCATCGTGCAACCGAAGAACAGTTCGGCCGAGGGCATCCTCCAGCGTGAGCCTCACGCGTGCGTCCCCTACCCCCGACATCGTGGTTACGAGTACGGATGAGGTGGGATTGGGAAATACCTCGGCAATGATCGGCGGGGCCATTTCCGCTGACCCGGAAGTGATATCGAACACGCGGAAACGCCACCAACCCTGAGGTGCTACGATGGGCCTTACCTGGACTTTGCCGCTGTTGGACATGCCTTGGACGTAGTAGTGCACGTCGCTGCCCGCAACCTGTGGCGGGATGGCAGCGGACCAGTGACCGTCACCCAGGTCGACCATCGGTGCACTAGCGAACCCGTTGGACGTATCCGTGGTCCAGAACAAAGTGGCCGAAGCGATGCCGCTGCGATGACGGAGGTAAGCGTTCACCACATACGGTTCCATCGTCTGGTCGGTGTCGGCAAGTGGCTGATGACGGATCAACAATGGATCGGCGACCCCGATCGTCTTGGTGATGCAATGAATGGCCCCGCTCTGGCTGATGATGTTCTGCTCAGAATCACAATCGATCCCGACCACATCATATCCCGGTAGCTCGGCGCGCAAGATGCGCAGCGCGGTGGTATCGTATTCCGTACGATACAAAGGCACCAGCACCTTGCGGTTGATGAAAACGTTATTGGCATAGGTGCGATAGCTCGCATCCGGCGCGAAATTCCCGCTCGCGCTCGGTGGCATGGGTATGCGCACCACCCGGTACGGTGTTCCGAAACAGGACGTCTCCTGCCCCAGGATGGCGGCGATGTTCTCCTCCATCTGCGGCCCGTCGCTCTGCCCCTCTGGGAACTGGCCCACCAACAGCGTCTCCTCGTCCAACAATTTCATGTGCATGTCTATATGATGTATGCCATCATACGGCAACGTCGTCATCTTGATGTAGTGGTCCACACCCATGAACTGTTCCATGATCGAATCGATCCCGGCTTCATCGCGCACGGTCTGGTTAAAGGATCCTGAGGCACCGTTCTCATCAAGAACGAGTTCACTGCTGAAGGCCGTGCCCGCACCATCGCACATGAAATTGCCCCCGGTGTGCACAAGGTCATAAGGGGCCTGTGTGGTGCTGTATACCACGATGCCCCGCTCATCTCCTATCGCATCGCTCAGCAGGTCATCGTCCGGTCGGGGTCTATTGTATATCCAATCGAGCAAGAGCAAAGAATCCACCTCGTTGGCGTAGATGCTCTCTGCGAAGTAGTCCCGGGCCCAGATGCTGTTGAAAGCGGCGTTCACGAACGTGATATTGCCCAGTTCATCCAGCGGGCCACCATGCTCGGCGTTCTGGAGATACTGGATCACTTCGTCCTGGTCTTCGCAGGCGATGATCACTTCGCATTCCTCAACGGCGTGGCGAACGATCTGCTTCAAGATGCCCGGGAAACCGGTCCACGTGACCACAAGGCTCTGCACTTCCTCCCATTCTGCCATGGTTCGCACCGGAAATGGCGGAGGAGCTGATATTCCCCGCGTGGCGCTCGCACGCGAATCACGATAAGGCCGGATCAGACCATGCTCCTGCGGGGACAGGCCGTGCGGAAGGAACTCTTGAGCGACGACCGATGATGAGCACAGACCCAATATGAACAGTGCCGCATGGGCCGAGAACGTGAAGCGCATGCTCCGAAAATAGGGCTACAATAGCTACCTAAGCCGTCTCAACGTAGCTCACCCTTGGAAGGGTTCGACCCTCCTCATCGTCTTCTATGACGGGAGCAACGGGAAGAGGCTCTTCCGGCGGAGGCGACAACGTTGGCGCCTGCGGCAGGCCCGTAAGCTGATGGTAGAGCGCAACGATATCGCGCACGTAGTGGAACACCTGGCTTCCCTTGCAGAACCCGTTCTTGATCTCCGGGCGCATATAGTAGCGCGGCTTGGCCAGTAGTAGCACCGCTCGCTCGACATGGTGCTCCCAGCGCTTCGGATCCAGCCCCAATCGCTCGGCCAGGCGTTGTGCATCGATGATATGCCCTACGCCTGCGTTGTACGATGCCAGCACGAACCGTAGTCGTTGTTCACGGTCTGGTACCGCACGCATCCACAGCGTATCCAACCGCGTGATGTAGCGCTTGGCAGCATCGATATGGTCTCCGACCGACACCGCCGAATCCAGCCCATAGTGCGTGGCCGTGCTCGGCATGAATTGCATGATGCCCTGGGCGCCCATGTTCGAAACCGCCGTGCTGTCGAAACGTGATTCCTTCCAGGCCATGGCCGTGAGAAGTTGCCAACGCCAAGGGGATCCACCACCGTGCTTCTTGAACGCAGCATCGTAAGGGGAAATACTGTCGGCCACGGCCGGCATGGTACGCTTGCGCAAGGCTCCAGGCTTGGGCAGGTGATGAAGGTAGGGATCCAGCAACGCCTTCCTGAAGGCCTGCTCCTCGGGCCTCTTCAACCACGTATCGAGCGTATGTAAAAGCTCCGGGGAGTTGCTACGCAGCGCGAAGCACAGCGCTCGCTCATGCCCCTTCATGGCAGTGAATTCTATGGCAGGGAACCGCTGGCCTTCATACGCCGCGAGCGCATCGGTCACCACCACCGCAGGTAGGGTACCTATGACCACCTCCATCAATTGATCCTCCGGTGTTCCGGGCAGGAGCATGACCTTCGGGATCCTTTGTCCGGACCCCGACAGTTCATCCGTGAACGGTGACCATGTGGAGATGTAGGCCGTGTCAGCGTTAACACCATGCGGGGACCACGGATCCACCCGTGGTCGGGCCAACATAGGTTCGACCGTATGATACGGTGTGGTGTATCTCATCCAGCGTTGCTCACGCTGCTTCTGGGTGAATTGAGCGGCGAGCACATCGCCTTTGCCCTGCTGAAGCCAGAGCATCATGGAATCGCGGTCATCCACGGGTATCACTTCGATAACAAGGTCTTGCTGCCTTGCGAAGCGCTCCAACAATTCGAATTCAAGTCCTGTGGTCGCATTCGGCCGCTGCTCCCAGGACAAGGGATCGCGCAGGGCGAGAATGCGCAACGTATCGGCCCGGATGGCGTCCAGATCGCGCTCAACGTGAGGATGGTCCCAAGGCACTTCAGGTTGTGGAACGATCCTGTCCTTCCGCAGAAAGAGCACGAAGCACGCAGCGATCGCAACGGCGACGAGCAGTAGGATGAAACCCGTACGCTGGCGAACGATCATCGGTAAGCTGCTGTGTGTTCGATGATCGAAGGCAGGAAAGTGTTGAATTCCTCGGTGTAGAGTTCAATGTGCTCTTCCAACACACGTTCAGCCCCTCGCATGACACCACCCTCCGGCACGCGGCGTGAGAGACCGTCCAAAGCCCGACCGATACCGGCCAACGAGGCATAGGAAACGAGCCAATCCCCTTGAATCATGTACGGGAGCATCTGCTGTGTACGATCGGGCATGCGTTCCTGGTTCTTCTGCAACAGGCCGTACATCCCCCGGGCGAAAGCCGGCAGCGGATCGGTGCGCCATCGTTCCCAGTTCCGGGCCAGAAGGTGATCATAGAAGAGATCCATCACCACGGACGCATACCTACCGGCATGGGCATGCGCACGTTCCCGACCGCGCTGCTGGATCGGATGTGAATCGGTGAACGAATCGATCGCACGATGCAAACGGATGCCCTGTTGCACGCCTTCCGGGTATCGGGATAGATCCCTGCCCTTGACCGCATCGGCCATGAAGTTGCCGACGATCACCATCTCCACATCCCCCGACAGGAATAGATGCCCTAGAAAATTCATCGGAAAAGAGCGCGAAGGTAACCCGGCATGCCCGTTGGACCGTTCGCCCCACCGTTCATGTGATCGAACACGCGGGCTTAACCGGTCCCGATACCTTCGCCATAGATGAACATCGTCCAACCCAGCACGGAAAGGTCGCGCAGAACGGTGTATTGGACCGTTCAATTGCTCGCCTGGAGTTTGCTGGTCACCCTCTTCGGGCTGTTCCTGTTCAAGCATGACCAGTTGAGCATCGACCAATTCAAGGTGTTAGTACTGTTCTACTTCACGGGTATCGGTATCAGCCACTGGTTCCGCCACGTGATCATCCGCAACGGTTGGTTGGAACGAGATATCGGCTACGTCACTCCCCGACTTTCTTTCGTGGCGCTCCTCTTGAGCATCGCCGCGTTCTTGGTGATGGCGGTGATGCACGACCTGTTCTTCCGTGAATATCCCCCGTTGCTCGTACCCGACCCGCTCGAGGTGCTGCTCAACATCATCAATTGGACCCTGCTCCTCTTCATCTGGTCCTTGGGCTATTTCGCCTACACCTACTTCGTTCGCAGTCGCCGTGAGGAGATCCGCAGCTTGAGGCTGGCAACGGCCAATCGCGAGAACCAGTTGAACACGTTGCGCGCGCAGATGAACCCGCATTTCATGTTCAACGCCCTTAACGGAATACGCGCGTTGGTGGACGAGGATCCTGACCAGGCCAAAAAAGCGATCACACAGTTGAGCGCCATACTGCGCAATGCCATGGCCACGGTGAAACGGAACGTTGTGCCACTGGGCGAAGAGATCGACATCGTGAAAGCGTACCTCGAATTGGAGAAGATGCGTTACGAGGAGCGGCTCCGTGTGCACTTCTCGGTACCCGCCGAACTGGAACGCGAACAAGTGCCGCCCATGCTGTTGCAAACGCTCGTTGAGAACGCCGTACGGCACGGCATCGCGCCACTGCTGGGCGGTGGCGACCTGCATGTGATCGCCCAACGCACCGCCGGCGGGCTCGCGCTCATCGTGCGCAACACCGGACGATACACACCCGGCAAAAGCCAAGGCTCCGGGATCGGTCTACGCAACACACGGAAACGATTGGACATGCTCTATGGTGGACAGGCGAATTTCCACATCGCCGATCTTGACGGCATGGTGGAGAGCCGCGTGGACCTACCCGCTCGAGGGGAACAAGCAACGATCAATAGCTGAAGAACAGGATCATGAAAGCCATCATCATTGACGACGAAAGGCTCGCCAGGAAAGAACTAGCCGGTCTGCTCGAAAAACATGACGGGATCGAGATCGTGGGCGAAGCCGCCAACGCGGACGAGGCTGAAGCGATCGTCGCGGAGAAACGTCCTGACCTGATCTTCCTTGACATCAACATGCCCGGACGCGACGGTTTCGAGCTGCTCGCCGCTCTGGACCCTGCGCCACAGGTCATCTTCGTCACAGCATACGATGAACATGCCCTGCGCGCGTTCCAGGTGAATGCGCTGGATTATGTGGTGAAGCCCATAGATCCCGATCGCTTAGCGGCCGCACTGGGCAAATTGCACACCAAGCACGACCCCGATCTGCCTCAGCGCGAGATCCTGCGCGAGACCGACCAGATCTTCCTGAAAGACGGCGAGAAGTGCTGGTTCGTGACCCTGAAAGATGTGCGCTATTTCGAGAGCGAAGGCAACTACGTGCGCGTCCGATTCGACGACCAGAAACCGTTGGTGCTACGCTCGTTGAACAAACTGGAGGAGAAGCTGGACCCCTTGGTGTATTTCCGTGCAAGCCGAAAGCACATCATCAACCTGCGGTGGGTGGACAAGATCGAGCCTTGGTTCAATGGCGGATTGATGGTGAAGCTCAAAAGCCTGGACAAGAACGGACAACCTGAAAGCATGGAAGTATCGCGCAGGCAGGCCGCACGCTTCAAAGACCTGTTGAGCCTTTAGTCTCGCGTCACCGTTCCTCAAATTACCTCGATCGTGGTATTCCGTTCCTGTGTCATGGTAGTGTCTCTTTGCAACCATGAACACGATCTCTCCGAACGCCGACAGCGTTACTCTCACCGATCTGCGGAAACGCTGGGCTGAACTCCTGCACCAACAACCTCACCTGCGCATCCGCAACGCGGCTCATGCGTTGGGCGTGAGCGAACTCCAACTGCTCGCGCTCGGTGCGGGAGCGAATGTCACCCGCCTTCGCCCTGAATTCCCGGCGCTCCTCTCCCGCGCAGCGGAACTCGGCCACGTGATGGCGCTCACGCGCAACGACGATGTCGTACATGAGCGCAAGGGCACCTACTTGAACGCTTCACTTGACAAAGGCCCGGTGGGGCTGTTCGTTGGAGCCGACATCGACCTGCGCATCTTTTGGGGCAGTTGGGGGCATGCCTTCGCCGTCACCGAGCCCGGCAAGGACGGTGATCGTGCAAGTCTTCAGTTCTTCGGTCATGACGGGGAGGCGATCCATAAGATCTACCTGACCGAGAAGAGCGATACGGCCGCTTATGCCACCATCGTCGGTGCATTCCGATCCGATGACCAGTCGGAGGAAGTGACCGTTCAGCCGCGCAAAGCAGCGATGCCGGAAATGCCGGACGATGCCGTCGATGTAGCCGCATTCCGCTCGGGTTGGCTGGCTTTGAAAGACACCCACGACTTCCACATGCTGGTAGGTCGTCATCGGCTATCGCGTATGCAGGCTCTGCGCCTGGCCCCCGAAGGCGGGTACGCGGTAACGGTGCGCAACGAGGCACTTCGCAAGGTGCTAACGGATGCGGCCAAGGGCGCACTTCCGATCATGGTCTTCGTTGGCAACCCCGGTATGTTGCAGATACATACGGGCGAGGTGAAGAACGTGGTGGATGCGCGAGGATGGTTCAATGTGCTGGACCCGGAATTCAACCTGCACGTGCGTGAGGAAGCGATCGCGACATCGTGGATCGTGCGGAAACCAACGACGGATGGGATGGTCACAGCCCTGGAATGCTACGATGCGAAGGGCTCGCAGCTCGTACAAGTCTTCGGTAAACGCAAACCGGGCATCCCGGAACTGGGGGCCTGGCGTGACCTGGTCGCCGAGGTGGAGAATGCGCTGCGTTCATGAGCACGGTAACTGAACCAAAAGCAACGAAGAAGGGAAGCTGGCTCAAGCGCCTCGGTTGGGCTGGATTCCTTTTCTTCCTGGTGAAGGGCCTTGTGTGGCTTGCCGTCTTCGCAGGCGTTGGTACGCTCTGGGCCTGTTGAGGTGACCGGTTCACCCTAGACCCAACGCCGGTCCAGAGCGTACTTCACCAGTCCAGCCGTGTTGCGAACATCCAGCTTGGCCATGAGTCTTTTCCGGTGTGTCTTCACCGTTTCCAAGCTCACCTCCAAAGCCAAGGAGATCTCCTCATTGGTCTTTTCCAACGCGATCAGCCGGATCACCTCCCGCTCGCGATCGGTCAACCCCACATATTCACCGTCGAAACGTTTCTCGGTCCAGGTGTAGCCCATATCGATGTTGCGCTGCACCGCTGGGCTCACGTAACGCTGTCCTTGCGCTGTGGCGCGGACCGCTTTCGTGAACTCTTCCTTGTCGGCTCCTTTCAACAGGTAGCCCGTCGCTCCCTCCTTCAACATGCTGTTGGCGTATTCGATCTCAGCCAGACTGGAGTGGGCCAGAACGCGCACCTGAGGGTAACTCGAATGAAGCGCCCTGGTGGTATCGATGCCGTCCATGCCAGTAAGCGATACATCCATGAGGACCACATCGACCATCGCGGCTTTAAGATGCTCTAACGCCGCCCTGCCTGTGTTCGCATAGCCCACCACGTCCAGATCATCCACATCCAGAAGCCAGGATCGCAGGCCAATAGCGACGATCTCCTGCGCATCGACCACCAGGATACGAATGATCTGGTCCGGCACCATGGCCACAAGATAACATCGGCCGAAGGAGGCCACTGCGACACGCCAGGCATCGGTATCTAGCCGTCGTGCGGTAGCGGCTACCTTTGTGCGTCCCCGTGAACGGGATACCACACCAACGCCCGCATGTCGAAGAACTTATCCATTCTGCTCATCATCTGGAACGTGGTGCTGAGCGTGTTCGCTGTACGCAGCCTCATGAGCGGTCCTACCGATCCCGAAGTCGCAATGACCGGGACCTCCGGCATTCAGGAGCCCAATGCCCCGGAGCCTTTCCTGGTGCGAGACAGCGCCGCGCTGAAGGAGGCACGCATCGCCTATTTCTACATGGACAGCGTGCAGAAGAAATATGAGCTGATCTCCGAGAAGGATAAGCGTTTCCGCAGTGAAGGACAGCGCTTGGAGAACAGCTTGAAGAACGAAATGGCCAAGGCGCAGGCACGCTATGACGAATTGATGAAGAAAGACCATACCTACAGCACGCAGGCGGAGGTGGCCCGGGATGAACAGGAACTACAAGGCCTCATGGCGCGCATACAGGGTCAGCAAGCGCAAAGCGAAGAACAACTAGCACGGATGGAAGCCCAGATGCTCACGGAGATCACCAAGGAGTTGAAGGACCATCTGGAACAGTACAACAAGAACGCAGGCTTCGACTACATCTTCAGCGTACAGAATGGCGGTCAGATCTGGGTAGGCAATAAGGACCTGGACATCAGCAACGACCTCATCGACGGATTGAACGCACGTTACCACGCCACCAAAGGCGGAGCGAAGTGACCATGGGCCTGTTGGACGAAAAGAAGCAGAACAATATCGCGAGCTACGTGATCAGCATGTGGCACGTGGAGGACGTGATGCGCGCCAACGACCTGGACCCGCGCAAGGTGGAGGAACAACTCATCGCGCCGATCGATGCCGATGAGGAGAAGCGAGCCGAAGTGCGTGCATGGTACGCTGATATCATCCAACGCATGAAGGAGGAGGGCCTCCAGCGCTACGGGCACCTTTCTGAAGTGGAAGAGGTCATGAACGACCTCGAATTCCTGCACCGGACCCTGGTCGAAGTGGTGCACGACGCTGAGTATGACAGGCTCTTCGAAGCTGCACTGCCGGGGATAACCGCTTTGCGAACTCAGGCCGATGAAGAAGCGGAAGGCCCCGTCGCTACCTGTTTCACGGCGATATACGGGGTGATGTTGCTTCGTGCTCAGGGAAAGAACGTGAGCGAAAGCACCACAGAATCCGAAGGACACATGCGGAAGCTGCTCGAGGCCCTTAGCGTTCACTACAAGCAGATGCGAAAGCTGCCGGGAATTTCCATGAACTGACCTCGGTTCCGGATGGTATGCCTTTTGCCGATCCGTTCCTGTATGAAAGGTATTCGCTTGGCCACATGCTTCATCCTGTTCAGCACCGGGCTCTTCGGGCAGAGCAAGGTCGCTACAAGCGGTGAACGCATCGAGATCCTAAGCGCCGACCGGGGAGAGTACGACGACAAGATCGCACCTGGAGCGCAGCGCCTGAAAGGCAACGTTCGGTTCAAGCACAAGGATGCCATCATGCGTTGCGACAGCGCGTACCTGTACAAAGACCAGCGTGTGCAGGCCTTCGGACGTGTAGCCATAGACCAAGGCGATACGCTTCATGTGGAAGCCGACCGCTGCACGTACACCGGTGCGGACAGGACCGCACGCATGGAAGGTGATGTGCTCATGCGCAATAGTGACATGGAACTCACCACGCAAGCCTTGGACTATGATCTTCGGAACCGCAGGGCCTTCTATGCGAATGGCGGCAGGATCGTGAGTCGCAACGGGAACAATACCCTGACCAGCGATGCAGGCACCTACCTCACCGAATCGCGCCGCTTCATCTTCAGTCGCAACGTGCTCATCGCGCACCCTGAACGTACCATCAAAGGAGATACGATGCACTACGTCACCTCCTCCGGTGTGGCCGAGTTCTTCGGTCCCACTGTGATCGAACAAGAGCACACCATCATACACACCCTACGCGGGCAATACGATACCCGCAATGAACGTGCGCGCTTCACACGGCGGACCACGATCGACAACAAAGGACGCACCTTGGAAGGTGATAGCCTTCACTACGAGCGCAAGAGCGGCACCGGACTGGCGTGGGGCAACGTAGTGGTAAGTGACACAGCGAGCGAAATCGTCGTGCGGGGCGACGAGGGGCGATACAATGAGATCACCGATAACGCCACCATCACCGGGCACGCTGAGCTTGAACTCAGGATGGACAAGGACACGCTTTTCTTGCATGGTGATACGCTCTTCACCCGACCGGATGGCACAGGGAAACGCATCATCGCCAGACGGCATGTGCGCTTTTTCCGCAACGACCTGCAGGGCACTTGCGACACATTGATCTACAGTGATGCCGACAGCCTGATATCACTCTTCCATGCACCGGTACTTTGGAGCGGTACCGATCAGATCACGGGAGGACACATCCGGATCGCGTTGCGTAATGGCAAGGCCCACAAACTTCATGTGGAGCAGGATGCCTTCCTCGTTTCCCAAGTCGACACCGCCTACTTCGACCAAGTGACCGGCAATGACATGACCGGTCTGTTCGGCGATGAAGGATTGCGATCGCTCCTTGTGGAAGGGAATGCGCGGACCGTCTATTTCGCCGAGGAGACCAAGAACGGCATGGAGAGCATCATGGGCGTGAACAGGGCGGACTGTAGTCGCATCCGGGTAGAATTGAAAGAAGGCAAAGTGAACACGGTCATCTTCCTTGACCGGCCTGATGCAGTGCTCTATCCCCTTGACAAGGCTCCCGCCGAAGAACTTCGCATGAAAGGTTCCGAATGGCGATCCGATGAGCGTCCGACGGACCGCGCGGACATCTTCCGATCAATCGGCAGTGGAACTGCTCCGTGAGGCACGGCCCCGTCGCGGCTTCTTCACCTCGGGCACGGGTTCGTTCAGTTGAACACCGAAAGGAGCGACCGTAACGGCATCCAGTTCCGTCTTCTCCACGATGCTCGACCCCGCAGTGCGCTCGCTCTTGTTCCCGGTCAGCGTGTTCGGATAAACGAGCATACGGGCACTCGTTCCTGTGGAAGGCGTCGAGAACACGAGATCATTACCTTCCAAGGTATTCCCGTCGGCGTGCAACACTGCCCGTGCCTCACAACGTAATGCTGTAGCGTTCTGTGAAAGTCGCACCTTATGCACCAGCACCTGTGCGGCACCATCGGCCAGTATCGCGGTACCCCGCAAACCGGTGTAAATACCTCGGATCACCGCTACCGTTCCTGTGCCGATCCGCAGGCCATCGGTCGTGTTCGTCCTCGCACCCACCATCGTCACATCACGCAACACTCCGTTCACATGCTCCAATTGCACGAACTGCTGTGCGGCATCCTCGAAGCGTACCTCACGCATCTCCACTTCTCCCCCGTTGATCAGCAAGGAAGCATCGGCGCGATTCTCCTGGAACACCGTGGAATTCAGTAGCGTGCGTGCGACACCTTGAACAGTGACCATACCTCCACACTTGTTACCCGCCACCTTAGCACCAGCACCGCCGGAAACATACAAACCACTGATGGCGCACTGTTGCGTTCCACTGCCCAGCACCGCAACGGTCCCGAAAGGCGCACCATCCTCCTGCGGACGGATGAACACCGGGTTGCGCATCGTACCACGGATGTACAGATCACCCTTACACACCAGGCTTCTTCCCGGTCCAAGGAAAACACGCGCTCCTTGCAACATCAGCACGGAACGGGTCGAAGGGAACTCGATGTCCTCGTTGATCATGTATTTGCCCCGTGGAAAGATGACCGAGTCGCCTTGGAGGATCAACTTGTACCGCTTGGCCAGGTGTGCGATCATGGCGGTGTCCTCCACCGTCGCGGCTGCCACGGACGGCATGACCATACCGTTCATGAACGTGGCGTGACCGGGACCGGCGATAAGCGGCCTATCCAGTGCAGTGGCGGCATTGGCATCGGAAACATGCGCTACAGCTAACATCGTCTGCAACTCGCCAGAGTTCCAGCGTTGCCGCATCTCGGGTAACCTGGCAGCGAGTTCCGCTTGGCGTTTCGCGAACTGTGCCTTGAATCCGGCCCTGCGCAACAACGGTGTAAGGAGGTTGTACGACAACGGCGCATCCGCATTGCGCCCACCCGTTCGCGCGGGTGGTTGATAGATCGGGCTGAAGCGACCGGTAGACCAATTGTAGGCGAACATCACCGGCTCCGTTCGCAGGTCGCGACCATCCACCCAGGCCATGAGCAACCAGGCGATGGCGGACTTCTCATCCACGAGCCCTGCAAGCATATCGGTGTTTCCGCGCTGCACCTCCGAAAGCGCGCGTTCGATCACACCCCGCAAATGCACCCGCTCGGCGCTGTCCGCTTCGATCACGGCGAACTGGTGATCGGGACGTGAAGGATCGAAGCCTTGCTTCACCAGTATGGCCCCGCTGATGCCACGGCGTTCAAGCATCTCATCGTCCACCCATTCCGTTTGTAGATACGTGCCCAACTCCTTACCACAGGAAAGAACACGCACAAGCGAGGTACCGGTGGTCACCAATCCAAGTTCCGAAGCGATCGACACGAGTTGCTGCGCTTGTACATGGCCTGTCGTGGTCGGTGTAAGCATGATCCTGCGCTGATCCCGATACGGAGCGTTCTTCTTGAACCGCACTACGAAGCCTTCGCGGTCCAATGAATTCCGCACTTCAACGGAATCACCATAGCCAACACCTTCGAACCAACGAGGATACCATGACCCACCGAGTTGATCCTCAACGCAGGCCCCTGTTCTACTGGATCCTCCGATGCGAAGGATGGTGGAACGAGCGCTATCCGGCTGCGTGATGGCCCGATCGAACAATGCCGAATAGGAATTCCACTCCCGGTCTCCAGCTTCGACCAACGGGAGGCGGCGCAACCAGTCGGCTTTGCCGAAGGTGAACAGGAGCACAAGCGACCCGCCCATCAGCACCGTGCCGATGAGCCAGGGCATCACGCCCACCTTACGGGGCTTGATCGACCGCTTCATCGGTTATGGCATTCGTGATCGTGAGCCCGGCTGGCACTCCGCCCGGGAAGGAGAGTTCAATGTCCAGTGGCTTCACCACGTAGTGTTGCCAATTCGCGAAGGGCCGGTCCCAGCTCCCCTCCGGAAGACCCACCTCGCGATGCACCATCAATGACCAACCACCCTCTTTGCGCATGGTGGTCAGCGTGTCCGCACCAACGATGACCACCGGTGGTGTCGATGCGAAACTGCGCCACCGCAGTTCCAGCGGCGCCTCGTTGGCCGTAGTGAGCCGGAGCGTGCTGCTACGCACCACAGCGACCTTCCCGTCCGATAAACGTGCCAGGGTGCGATCCCAGTAACCGCTCACCGTGGAGCGCATACCCGCGAAAGAACTGATAACGTGCGCCACGGAGAACCGATGAACGTCCGCCGGGACCAAGGAGACGTGCCCATACTTGTTCCGATCGGCCAGGACCGATGGCTTGATCCGCTCGATCGTCCGGTCGTATTCCGCCAGGAAGGCTCCACTACGATGAAGTTCGCGTAAGCCCTCAAAGGCGTAACGATCGCGCAGCAGACGCCACTCGGGGATGCGCAGGAACCAATGTGCGAGCGCATCGTTGATGAAATAGAGCGGCTCGCCTTCCGGCGGGAACATGAGGAGACCGTCCCAGAAGATGGGGTAGAACAGACCCGTTCGCTCGGACATGACCAACCACTGATTGTGGTATTGGTCCATGTGCTTCGTGTTCACGACGAGCATGGCGGCGAGGTAGCGCGCATAGGCATCCACATCGATGAGGCTGCCGAGCGTATCCCTTCGCTGTGTGAGGGTGAGCGTGCTATCGTAGATCACGTCCACCAATGCCTGGAGATGTGCATGGGCCAATGAACTGTCAGCATCGCTCACATACTGCCAGTTCGAAGCCTTTCGCCAGAGCGTGCGCTTCTCCGTCAGCTCACGGCCGGTGATGGGGGGATATTCACCGCGATACACTGGAACTTCATCGGTGGTCAACCTCCTGTTCTTCTCGAAACGGCCATCCGGTTGCTCGTACATCTCCATGACGCCGTAATCCTCACCGTTCAAGCGAACGAACACCATTTCGTTCCATGGCACTGCCACACCCATCCTCCCGGCTATCCACATTCCCATGTGGTCGTTCACCATATTGAAGGACTTAGGGTTGATGAAATTCAACCGGCGATAGGGCCCGAATGGACCGTCCTTCCCCAATGTCAACCGGAACGACTTTTTACCACCTAGGTAGTGCGAAGCCGAGTAGATGCCGCGGTACCGGAACTTCACCGGGTATTCGACACCATGTTCAACTAGCATGGCTGGCACATTGTGATCGCCGCTCCAAGGCAGGTCACTGTTCAATGTGTCCAAGTGTCCCTGATCGATCCGTAGATCAATGACCCGAAGGCGATGGGGACCAGGTGCTTCTGCCAACCCATCAACCGTGGTGCTCAGGAACGATGCCACGGCGATGCGTGCGGTACGACCGGGGCCCAACAAGGCAGCGAAAACCACAAGCGAGACCAACACGATACCAAGCGCAATGAGCCACCCAACACCGGTGCCGCGGCGATCGCGTTTCATCGGTTGCGACCTGCGCTGAGCAACAGGACGAGCATGATAAGCAGGGTGAGCAGCAAGAAACTGAGATTGTAGCCCGACCCCAGCAGTGCAGCAAGGAGCATCACTGGGATCCATAGGCCACGGTGGCTACCTACGCGCGCGATTACACCTGCGACCATCACCCCTACAGCGATGATGATCGCCGGCCACAGCCCTTCTTTGAAATGACGCAGGACCAGTGCAAGAGCATATCCGGTGATCAATAACTGCCATGGGATCACACCCGGACGGTCCGACGGCCGCAGGCCCCGGTTCCAACACCATCCGATAAGCAGAAGCGCGACAAGCAACATGCCGAAGAGCGTAAGCACTTCGACCCATCCGTGCAGCAAGGCACCAGTCCACCGTTCGGCTTCGGTACGCATGGATAGCGATACGTTGCGTGCAAGGTCGGCAGTTGAAAGGCGTTCGACCTATGCACGAGCAAGTAGTTTTCAAGACCGCGTTGAGCAAAGCGCTGCTTTCGACCGTTCCGGTAACGCCCATACACCCAACGGGCCGCGCATTACCTTCCCGGCGATGTCCTTGAACGCCGTTCCGAACACCACCCGTTGGACCGACCTACTACCGGGAGCGGTAACGGTCATCGGAATTGTGCTGGCGCTCATCCAATTCCTCCACTGCCGCAGCTTGTGGGTGGATGAAGCGATGCTTGCCTTGAACATCGTGGAGCGATCACCGAGAGAACTGTTCGCCCCATTGGCCGATCGCCAGGTGGCGCCCTTGCTTTTCCTGTTGCTGGAGAAACTCTTAAGCTGGATCATCCCGAACAGTGAGTACGGGCTGCGTCTTCTACCGCTCCTGTGCCATGCTGTGGCATCATTCGCTTTCCTCCGTATCACTCAGTCGCTGTTCAAGCACGTGGCGGTGCAGGTGTTCGCCGTGTCGCTTTTCGCCTTCAATACCAACCTGATCCTCTATGCCAGTGAGGTGAAACAATACATGGGCGATCTGGCGGTGTGTTGTTCCATGTTCTGGTTCGTGCTCCGTCCCTCCCTTGATCGTAGGGGCGTGCATCTCCTTGGTGCATTTGCGACCATCGCCATCTGGTTCTCCAGCGCCACACCTATCATCACCGTTGCAGCTTTCGCCTACCTGTTGCATCGCACCTTCAACGAGCGCACGTTGGACCGCAGCTGGTTGCGCAACTCCTTTCTGTGGGGAGCGGTCTGGTGCATCGTTCTCGCGATCTACTATTTCGCCACCGTGCAAGACCACCCCGCCCGGGCTTTCATGGAACGCTTCTGGCTCGATGCGAACGGCCTTCTCCCTAACGATCCTTTCTCCACGGCTTTCTACATGGCGCTCTACGAACGCGCGCATCAGGTCTTCACCGTACTGCTTCCCTACGGGTTCCGCAACTTCTATCCGCTACAGGTCCTTTGTCCGATCGGTCTTTTGAGCCTTGCATTGTCGCCGCGAAAGGGGCTGCTCGTGCTGCTGCTCGCGCCCATCGCCCTGCATCTGGCACTGGCCATCCTGCACCTTTACCCGTTCGAGACCCGTTTGGTGCTTTACCTCATTCCCTGCTTCATCCTCTTGGGCGTTGAAGGTGCGCACCGCTCCTTCAAATGGATATCGAAAGCCCTGCCGGGGCTGGAGCACCCAGCCCTGTTGATCCTACTTCCAGCGATCGTTGCATTCCCGCTGTTCCGGGCGGGGTATCCACGGGAGAAGCAGGAGATCAAGCCTTGTCTGGCCCACATTGCCGATCATGCCAGACCCGGAGACCGCATCTATGTGGACATTGGAGCCCAGGCCGCCTTTCGCTATTACGCGCACATCCGCGCATTCGACCTACCCGAGCACGTCGTCTTCGGGCCCGTGAACGACGATCAAGAATACTACCTACAGCAAGGGCTCACGCAACACGGTCCTACTTGGTTCGTGTTCACGCACATGCGGAAGCGGGATACGAACACGATCATTGCGGCACTCACCGCGCAGGGGCTGAAGCCAACGGACCAGTTCGCAGCGCGCAGCGCGCAGGTGTACCGCTACGAATTGCCCTAGCTCTTGCTCATCCCAGATAGCGCTCCAGCCAGGTGCTCTTCAGCGGGATACGGAAGCGTGCGCGGAGGTCGCCGAGCGTGGGCACAAGGTCATCGAACACGATGGTATCCGCAGTGATGGCCCCGTCCTTCAAGAGTTGCGGCAGTTCCTGCAAACGGCAACTCGTTACCTCGCCATCTACTTCATACACCACGATCATCCGATCAGTGAGCATCAGGTTGAGGTCGTGCTCGAGTTGTTTGATGAACCCGACGCTCTTGTCGATGCTGCAGCCGCTGGCCATGGCCTGTTCCTCGTCAACAGCCACGATAACGAAACGACCGTAGAGCACCTCCACCGTGGCATCCAACGGTGCGCCGTGCGCGGCCCAACCGCTGGTGAAGGCGGCACCGCGGTCACGCGCGAGTTTCTGTTCAGCATGGCTGAGGTCGCGCGCGGTCTTGTACACCCAGACACGGGCGTGGTCGGGCAGGTCGGTGAGGCGTTTGGCGGGTGAAAGGGCTGTCGCGGTCATGATCGGTCACGCTATTCGTTCAACACGAGGAACGCAAGGTAGGGCCTGGCGGTATGCCTGCCTGAAAGGATGACGTTGGGATGACCGATGGCGCTGCCCATACAATTGAACCTAGGCTGTCAAGTGAGATAGCTCCCACTCCAAATTCTCCTTCGCAGACCGCTCATATCGCCCTCTGAACCACTCGGTCTTGAAGATCGCCGGTTGAGAAAGGAAGTGTTGCAGCACCTTTCGACGACCCGGCTTGTAGAGCAGATCCGGAAAACGGCGATACTCCTTCCGCACCTGGCTCGCATATCGTGCGTACTGCTCGCGTCCACTTCCGAGTATGCTCAGATCCGCGTCGACGAAGTAGTTCGTATCCGGATCATTCGAAGGCTCGTGCTTCTTCGTTGCCAGAATGTGGCCCTTTGTCCGGTTGACCAAAGCTTCGGGAAAACCAGCATCGGCCAACAGGATCTGCTGCATCCGCTCCGCGCTACGCTGCTCGTTGTCGCTCCTGGTCACCTTGATGATCAGGTCATGATAGATGATCGCCAAGAGCACCGCGTCAGCGTCTTGTAACAGATCACGACATGGTTGAAGTTGCCGATGAAGACCCTCAATATGCGAGAGGCCATGATAGTGCCTACCGCTCGCTGAATATGCTGCTTCGACTTCTTCCCAGAGAGAGGCGACAAGATGGTCCGTCCCATGCTGCCTCCGTATCAGATCTTCGAAAGCGTCGCGTAGCGCGGTCATCTCGACCGAGGTTCGGTTACCTAAAGATCGCCCGCTTCAGCCACCAGTTCAGCAATGTCCTTCACACGGACCTCGCCCTCCCTATTGAAATGCTTCACGCCATCCGTCAACATGGTGTTGCAGAACGGACAACCTGCGGCGATCACGTTCGGCTCCACACCCAGCGCTTCTTCACTACGTTCGACGTTCACCTCGCGTTTACCGGGTTCGGCTTCCTTGAACATCTGCGCTCCGCCGGCACCACAGCACAGACCGTTCTGCTTACTGCGCTTCAATTCCACCAGCGCCGCATCCAGTTTCAACAGCACTTCGCGTGGTGCTTCGTATTCGTTGTTGCCGCGGCCTAGATAACAGGGATCGTGGAAGGTGATGCGTTTGCCCTTGAAGCTGCCGCCTTCCACCTTGATGCGGCCCTCCTTCATCAGCGCATTGATGAACTGCGTGTGGTGCAGCACTTCGTAGGTGCCACCCAGCGGTGGGTATTCGTTCTTCAGCGTGTTGAAGCAGTGTGGGCAGGCAGTGACGATGCGCTTCACGCCATATCCGTTCAGCACGGTGACGTTCTGCAACGCCTGCATCTGGAACAGGAACTCGTTGCCCGCGCGACGTGCAGGGTCACCCGTACACGTTTCTTCCTGACCAAGGATGGCGAACTTGACGTTGGCCGCGTTCAGGATGCGCACGAAGGCCTTCGTGATCTTCTTCGCACGATCATCGAACGAACCGGCGCAGCCCACCCAGAACAATACCTCGGGCACTTCGCCTGCTGCGGCGAATTCGGCCATGGTGCGGATCTGCAATGCTTCGCTCATGGGGTGGTGTGTCGACCCCGTGGGTCGACGGTACAGGTGCATTCCATGAGGGCAGCGGGAATGGCCATCATTGTTGCGTCCAATCCAATCGTTTATCCGGCCCGAACGCCCAGGGTGCGCCGTTGTTCTCCACGTTGTTGAACATGCTGGTCAACGCGGGGCGCGTCTTGCTCTCTTCCATTACCAGGTAGCGGCGCATCTCCACGATGATGTTGACCGGATCGATGTTGACCGGACAGGCCTGGGTACACGCGTTGCAGGTGGTGCAGGCCCACAACTCTTCGTCGGTGATGCGGGTGTGCAGGCTCTTACCATCGTCCTCCCACTTGCCTTTCGTATCGATGGCCTTGCCCACTTCTTCCATGCGATCGCGGGTGTCCATCATGATCTTGCGCGGGCTCAACAACTTCCCGGTGATGTTCGCTGGACACTCGCTGGTGCAACGGCCACATTCGGTGCAGCTGTAGGCGTCCATCAGGCTCTTCCAGCTGAGATCGAACACATCCTTGGCCCCGAACCGATCGGCCACCTCGTGACCAGCCACCGTGCGTGGTGCAGCGGGCGCAGGCGGTTGCACGCTGGGGTCGAGCATGCTCTTCACTTCACCGGTGACGCGCTCCATGTTGGCGATCTCCGTCTTCGGCTTCAGCTTGCTGTACCACACGTTGGGGAAGGCCAGCAGGATGTGCAGGTGCTTGCTGTACGGCAGGTAGTTGAGGAAGGCCAGGATGCCGATGATGTGGAACCACCAGCAAATGCGTTCGATCGCTATCAACGAAGCAACGGAACAATTGGACAATGCGCCTGCGAGGACGCTACTTACCGGGAATGCTCCGGCTACGGTGTAGTGTTCGGCTCCTTTTTGTTGGAGGCTCCAGTCGGCGGCGTTCATCAGCAGGAAAGCCGTCATCAGCGCGATCTCGGTGGCGAGGATCAGGTTGGCATCGGTGCGTGGCCAGCCGTCCAGCTCCTTCATGATGAAGCGCTTCAGCTTGATGATGTTCCGGCGAACGAGGAAGATGGCGCAGGCCACCCACACACCCAGAGCAAGCCACTCGAAGCTACCGATGAGGAAGTCGTAGAAGCCCCCCATGAACGAGAGCACGCGGTGGGTTCCGAAGATGCCGTCGATGATGATCTCCAGCACTTCGATGTTGATGATGACGAAGCCCGCGTAGACGATGATGTGCAGGAAACCCGCGATGGGGCGCACCACCATCTTGCTCTGGCCGAGCGCCACGCGCGTCATCACCGCCCAGCGCTCTCCCTTGCGATCGTCTATCACTTCTTCCTTGCCCAGCAGTATGTTGCGGCGCACACGCATGATGTTGCGCGCGAAGAGCCATGAGGAAGCACCGACCAAGAGGATGAAGACGATGCTCGCGATACCCATGGATCAGTTCTTCTTTTCCTCGTCCAGGACCTTGCCGATACGTTCGATGTCGGCATCGCTCAATTTGGGTAGGCGATCCTTCTTGCCGAAGATACTGAGGTAGCGGTTCGGATTCACCCGCAGGTCCTCGAGCAACAGATCAAGCTCCCGTGATGCGCTGTTGAGGTTGGTATACAGGCTGTCATCCTTCATCAACTTGCCCATGGTGCCTTCCCCACTGCTTATGGCCATGGCCGCCTTTTTCATCTCGGTGCTCGCCACGGCCAGTTCGTCCATGATCTTCCGAAGGCGACCTTTCGCGAGGTCAGCGCTCAAGGTGTCGAGGTTGGTGAAGATGTGGTCCATCTCGTCACTGTTACGCGCCAGGGTACCGCTCACCGTTTCCAAGTTCTTCAACGTGGCGCTCAGCGTAACGCTTTCAACGGCCACGAGGCGATCCAACCTTTCCGCCGTGCTGCTCAGGCTCTCGAGCGCATCACGGATACTGGTGAAACTGCTGTCGATATCGCCGACGGCTTTCTTGTTGAGCATCTGCTGGAAGGCGTTCAGCACGGAGTCGACCTTCGAGATCATCCCTTCGGCCTTCGCTTTAAGCGGGTCCATCTGCGCACTTACCGCGTCGGTCAGGCTCAACTGTACATCACCCACCAAGGTATCACCCGCCTCCGCGAGTTCACCGGTCCCGAGATCCATCTGCAACGCCCGGCTGAACAGATCGGCGCTGTAGATCTGCACCTTGGTGTTCTTCGGTATCGCAAGGGCATCCTCGTTGATCTGGAAGCTCACCGCCACATGTCCACTGCCATCCGGCATCAGCGCAGTCTTGATCACCTGCCCCACTTTGAAGCCATTGTAGTAGACCGGGCTGGCGCTGGTGATGCCGGCTACGTTGTTGTACACGGCATGGTAGACGTTACGCTTCTGGAACAGGTCCAGCCCCCGAAGGAAATTGACCCCGAAGATGAGCAGCCCAACGCCCCCAAGGACCAGTGCGGCGATGGAATACTCTCGTTTGATCTTCATCCAGTGCGTGCTATGACCTTAGTGGGCCTCGGCGAATTTAAGGGCATCCGACATAGCGATGCGCTCGCCATTGCGGAATGCAACGATGAAACTCTCCGTATATCCCTTGGACTTGCAGACCTCCTGCACCTTGCGCGCCCCGGCGAGCGAAGGTTCTGAACCCACCGTGTACTTGTACATACCCGCCCCTTGGTGTTCTTGCACGCCCTGGATGCCGTTGAAGTTCTTCGCCTTCAATTCGATCCGCTTGCTGCTCGTGGCGATCTGGACCTTGAAGACGAGGCTGGCCTCGGGCTCCTGCTTCACTGGTTCCTTCACCGGTTCCCTCTTGGTCGTATCCGGCTTCACAACGGGCGCCTCCGCCACTGGCGCTGCGGACCCCGTGCCTTCAACGGTGGCCTTGTATTCCTTGAAAGCCCGGTAGATGGCGCTGGCCATGTAGTCCTGCCCCTCGGCTTTCTGGAGGTAATCCTCTTCGTTGGCGTTGGTGAGGAAACCGAGTTCCACCAGAACGCTGGGCATCGTGTTGTAACTGATCACCAGGAAACCCGCCTGTTTCACACCGCGATCGGGGCGACCAACGCGTTCCTTGAACTGCTTTTGGATCAGCGCGCTGAGCAACAAACTATGGTCCAAGTGCGTGTTCTGGCGCAAGCTTAGCGCGATGATGCTCTCGGGATCCTTCGGGTCGTACCCATCATACTTCAACTCATGACCGTCCTCCAAGAGGATGGCGGAGTTCTCCTTCTGTGCCACGCGCATATTGGCCTCGGTCTTGTGCAAACCCATCACGTAGGTCTCGCAGCCGTGCGGGTCTTTGCTGTCGTTGGCGTTGCAGTGGATACTGATGAACACATCCGCCTTGGCCTTGTTCGCGATGTTGCAGCGTTCCTTCAGCTCAATGAAGGTGTCGTCCTCACGGGTGTAGATCACCTTGACGTCCGGGTAGGTCTCGTTGATGTACTTGCCGATGAGCTTGGCGACGTTGAGCGAAATGTGCTTCTCCGTGGTCTTGTACCGGCCAGTGCCCAGGTTGCCGGGATCCTTGCCGCCGTGACCGGCATCGAGCACCACCGTGCGGATACGGTTAGGGTCGCGGCCCGGTGTTTGTGCTTGCGCGAAGCCCCACGCAGCCAGCATCAGCACCATGAACGTGGCGAAACGCCCGGACAGCAAGCCTTTCCTTACGGCGCGTACCGCTTCCGTACTTTTCGGCCCCGCCGAAAGGCGACCCACCCGGTCCATGCCAGAAACGCGTTGCTCCATGCCCTTGCGGCGCGAAACTAGAGGGGGAGCATGGTGGGCTTCCCCCACGGTAGGTGCAGTTTTCATCACGTTCCTGTTGATGTGCGCGTCCGGGATGACATCTGCGCAGACCTTGCAGAGCGAGGTGCGCTATGGTGCCCGTGACAGCATGCGTTACGATATCGCTGAGCAAACAGTGTACCTCTATGGGGGCGCAACGGTGAAATACGGCACTGTTGAGATGACGGCGGACCGGATCATCTTCAGCTTCAAGAACGATGAAGCACAGGCTTTTGGTGCCCCGGACAGCTCAGGGACCATCGCCGGTAAACCGCAGTTCACGCAAGATGGCACCATGATCGAGGCGGACAGCATCCGTTACAACTTCAAGACGAAGCAGGGCCTCATACGCCAGGTGCGCACCCACGAACAGGAAAGCTGGGTGAGCGCCAGCCTGAGCAAACGCCACGCGAACGGCGAAGTACACAGCAAGGGTGGCATGCTTACGACTTGCGATCGCCCCAAGCCCCACTATCATTTCAAGGTGAGCAAGATGATGGTGATCCCGGACGACAAGATCATCACCGGGCCCACGTACATGAAGGTGGGTAACGTACCCACGCCACTTGCGCTGCCTTTCGGGCTCTTCCCGAACACCAAAGGCGGCAGCGCGGGCGTGCTGATCCCCACCTGGGGCAACGACCAGACGCGCGGCTACTACCTCCTCAATGGCGGCTGGTACCAACCCATCAGCGACCATGCGGACCTTTCGCTCACAGGGGATATCTATAGCCGGGGTTCGTGGGCCCTGCGCGCCGGAAGCCGCTACAGAACGCGCTACCGGTTCGGCGGGAACGTGGACCTGAGCTACAGTACGCTGTTGAACAGCGATCCGGAGTATCCTGACTTCAGCAGGCAAAGGAACTTCTTCATCCGTTGGAACCACCAGGTGGACCCCAAAGCCAGCCTCACCGATCGCTTCAGCGCTGCTGTGAACCTGGGCACCAACCAGAACTTCACCAGCAATTTCAACAGCAGTGCCGTCGACTTCCTGAGCAATACGTTCCAGAGCAACATCGCTTACGGTCATCTGTGGACAGGCAAACCGTATTCACTCTCGGTGAACATGCGCCATAGCCAGAACACCCGAGACCGAACCTTCACCATTACGGCGCCTTCCGCAAACTTCAACCTGCAACGCATCTTCCCCTTCCAGATGATGCGCGCTACGGCAGCACCATCGCGCTTCTACGACCAGATCGGCATCCAATACACCGCCGACTTCCAGAACGTGTTGAACACGACCGAGCAACAGCTCTTCTGGGCCAATGTGCCGAACCTTGTACAACGGATGCGCAACGGGATCCGGCATTCGGCCGCGGTAAGTTCCACCGTTAAGAACGCCTACTTCACCCTCAACCCCGAGTTCCGCGTCATCGACCGGATGTACTTCGAGCAGCTGCGGAAGACGACGATCAGCACGCCGGAAGGCCTTTCGACGATCACGGACACGGTGCCCACCTTCGCCGCACCGTTCGAGTGGAACGCGAGCGTAGCCCTCACCAGCAAGCTCTATGGCATGTATACCTTCCGGGGAGACCGCATCAAGGCCATCCGTCATGTGATCACGCCCAGCGCCACCTTCACCTACCGTCCTGACCAGAGCACACAGATCGAAGGACCTTTCGGCACGAACGGCACCCTGAGCAGCTACTCGCCTTACGACATCGGCATCTTCGGAAAACCCACGGCCGGCGAAAGTGGCGCCGTGAACCTCAGTCTTATCCAAAGCCTGGAAGCGAAGGTGCGCGACGGCAAGGCCATGGCGGATAGCACCGCTGTTTCCGATGCCGTGCAATTGAAGAAGATCAAGTTGTTCGACTTCGTAGGCGTAAGCACCAACTACGACATGATGCAGGATTCGCTGCGGTGGTCGCCGCTGAGCCTGGCTGCACGTACCGTGCTCTTCAACAAGGTGAACATCAACTTCAACAGCATATGGGATCCGTATGCGGTGAACGACCTTGGCCAGCGGATCGATCGCAGCGAACGCTCACGGACCGGTCGTTGGGCGCGCATGACCTACACGAACATCGCCGCTGGTTTCGATCTGAAGAGCAAGCGGTACGGCCAGGCACCTTCAAGCAACGATGGCAACGACCGTCAGGTGGTGGAGGACAGCGACCCCAGCAAAGGTGCACGCATCAACTTCACACTGCCTTGGCACTTGAACGTGAACTACAGCTACGACGTAACACGCAGCTACGCGAACAACACCACCACCGACACGCAGCGCCAGAGCATCCTCTTCAACGGGGACCTGAACGTGTTGAAGTATTGGAAGATCGGGTTCAGCAGTGGTTACGATCTCGAAGCCAGGGACTGGACCTACACAAGCCTCAACCTCTACTGGGATCTTCACTGCTGGGAGTTCAACCTCAACGTGATCCCGCTGGGCACGCGCAAGAGCTTCAGCTTCCGGATCAACGTGAAGGCGAGCATCCTCCGCGACCTGAAGTTCGAGCAGCGCAGACCTTACGGGAACAACGACAACAACCTGTTGTTCTGATCAGCCCACGATCCAATTCGCGATGATCTTCTCTCCCGTGGGCGTCAGCACGCTTTCCGGATGGAACTGCACACCGCACACATCGTACTGCATGTGTCGTACGGCCATGATCACATCCGCCTGGCTGCGAGCGGTGATCCGAAGGGTTGATGGAAGTGACTTCGGATCGGCGGCCCAACTGTGGTAGAGCCCCACCGGGAAAGTTGAAGGCATCTCCGCGAAGAGCGGATCGCGCGGTTCCATGTGTACACAATCCACCGCCACACCGTGCATCACGCGATGCTGGTTGAAGAGCTTGCCTCCACATACTTCAACGATCGCTTGCATGCCGAGGCAAACGCCAAGGATGGGGTGCGTTGGCATGAGCTTCTGCAACAGTTCCATGGTGATACCCGCTTCCACCGGAAGGCCAGGTCCGGGCGAGATCACGATACGATCGTAACGCGCGGCATCGTCCACGGTGATGCGATCGTTCAACACCACATCCACTTCAGCATGCGGCTCCAGCAGGTGGTGTAGGTTCCAGGTGAAGCTGTCGTAGTTGTCGAGGAGAAGGATGCGCATGAGCTGAGAAAAGTGCAGAAGCGAGGGCGATGCCTACTGCTCCTGACCCTTGAGTTTCCCGATCCACCCCAGGTGCGTGTGCTGGAAGCTGTCGCCGAACTTGAGACCGTAGCCGAAGATGCGGTCCATGCTGGCGTGGCCGTAAAGGATGAATGCACTGACATAGAGCATATGATCCGGGCCTCTCATTTCCGGTGCGTGAACGCTAATCATCCCTAACACGACACCAAAAGCGCCTGTCAAAATTGCAATTCCCTTATGATGTAGTGCGTTGTAGGTCAACGCCCCAGCACGAGTATCGATCAAATAACCGATCATCCCAATATCAGGACCGACAGCAAGTAGGATATAGACCCACCAAGGAACATCAAGAACATACAATGCAAGCGCACATGCAAGGAACTGCGCCAGTTCTTCAAGCTTCAGCAGGTTCTTCATTCGCTAATCGGCTAATTGTCGCATCAGCTAATCGGTCCTCACCACTCAATCCCCACCGGGCAATGGTCACTGCCCATGACCTCGTTGAGGATGAAGGCATCCTTCACCTTCTTCTCGAATCCTTTGCTCACCAGCACGTAGTCAATGCGCCAACCCACGTTCTTCTCACGGGCACCGAAACGCTGGCTCCACCAGCTGTACTTCACCACTTCGGGGTGCAGGTGCCGGAATGTGTCCACGTAACCGGTGCCGAGCAGCGCGGTGATACCATCGATCTCGCTCTGCATGTAACCGGCGGTCTTGTTGTAGTTGGGCTTTGGGCGCGCGATGTCGATGGGTTGGTGCGCCACATTCAGATCACCGGTGAAGATGACCGGTAGTTTGCCACTGGCGAGCTTCACCAAGTAGTTGCGCAGGGTTTCATCCCATGTACCGCGATAACCCAAGCGTTTGAGGTCCTGGCCGCTGTTGGGCACGTAGGTGTTCACCACGATGTGATCCTTGAAGGTGGCGGTGATCACACGGCCTTCCTTGTTGTGCTCATCGGCATCCGGAATGCCGTAGACCACGCTGGTCGGTTGCTGCTTGCTCATGATGGCGGTACCGCTGTACCCGGGCTTTTCGGCACCGCTGGCGTGTACGTGGTAGCCCTCCACCCCTTTCAGGGCTTCGGCCACTTGTTCCGGCGTGGCTTTGGTCTCCTGAAAACAGACCACATCGGCGGCCATGGAGCGCAGGGAAGCGTGAAGGCCTTTGGTGACGCTGGCCCGTATTCCATTCACGTTGAACGAGACGAGTTTCATGCTGGTCGATCAATTCGGTAGGGATGCGAACCTACACCATCGGCCCGGCGTAAAACGCCCGTGCCGTGCGACGGATATCGGCCTTCCACCTTGACACGCTATCCACGAAACCGCTGTTAAATGTTCATATCCCCTGACTATCACGGCATTCCGGAAGGTCAACCGGAACAGGCTTCATCGGCTCGAAGCCCGTATTCGCCTGCAACACAGGCCCGTCGGGCAAATTTCCGGGTCTCGGCAAGACCGAACCTCCATTCTTTGCAGCCGCCAAAGCGGATAGTCGTCCAAAACAGTAGCTCGCCATGCCTGTAACTCCCTACAGTGGAACGTTCGGTCGAGAGGAGTTGAAGCACCTCCTGCGTCGCACCATGTTCGGCGCGACGAATGTCGATATCGCCTATTTCTCAGGCCAGTCATTGGGGCAGGTGGTGGATGCGCTGTTGACCATCAACACCGCACAGACACCACCGCTGAAGAACTATTGGGTGCTCAACGGCGGTGTACGCGACCCCAACGCAGTGGATGCCGCCGTACCCTTCGGCAGCACCTGGGTGGGGACACCACACACCGTTACGGCAGTGAACGCCAACGTTTACCGCATGTACAGCTTCATGGCGTGGCGCACTGGCCTGATGATCCATCAGGAGCGTTCCATCCTGGAGAAAATGCTCCTGTTCTGGTACAACCACATGCCCATTCAGGTGAGCGTGGTGTTCAACGGGCTGCTGCACTACGGGTACGATCAGCTGCTTCGCAACAAATGCTTGGGCAACTTCAGGCAGTTGATGTACGATGTGACGTTGGACCCCTGCATGCTCGAATATTTGAACGGCAAGCAGAACATGGCCTCGGCCCCGGACGAGAACTACGCCCGCGAGCTGATGGAACTGTTCACCTTGGGAGAAGGAAGCGGCTACACCGAAACCGATGTACAAGCTGCCAGCAAGGTGCTCACCGGTTGGTCCACGCGAGAGACGCTCGACGGATCACCGATGATGCCGCAGACCTACTTCGCCCCGGGCAACCATACCACCAGCAACAAGCAGTTCTCCTCGTTCTTCAACAACACGATCATCCAAGGGCAGAGCGGCACAAATGCAGGTACCACCGAGCTGAACGCCCTGCTAGACATGATCTTCGCCAAACAGGAGGTCTCGCTCTTCATCTGCCGCCAGCTCTACCGGTTCTTCGTGCACGGAGAGATCAATGCCCAGACGGAGAGCGAACTGATCGTGCCCCTGGCGGAGCTGTTCCGCAACAATGCCGGTTCGCCCGACCAACTGAAAGTGGTGATGCGCGCGTTGCTCACGAGCGATCATTTCTTCAACGCGAACAACCGTGCATGCATGGTGATGAGCACTGCGGATATCGTCATCGGCATGATCCGCAAAATGCACTTCACCTTCCCGAGTGAAAGCACCCAGCTTGAAGCGCGATACAGGATGTTCCTGGACGCGTACTACATCTGCGTCAATTGCGGTCAGAACCTGTTCGACCCGCCGAATGTGGCCGGTTGGCCCGCCTATTACCAAGGACCCCAGTTCGACGAGCTGTGGGTGGACACGGCCGCTTATGCCGCGCGCAACTTCGCCGTGCAAGGCATCATCGGACAGGGCTTCACGACCGGTGCTGATTTCTACCAGGCCGCGAGCCGCAACGTGTCCATAGACCCAGATTACATGGCCATCGCTGCGGAGTTCGATGCACCGAACGACCCCGACAACGTGGTGAGCGGTTGTGCGGACATGCTCTATGCCATCCCTGTTTCGCAAGGCGTGAAGAACACCCTGAAGACCCAACGTCTGCTCCTTGGCCAATCCAGTGATGTTTACTGGACCGAGGCCTATGAACTGCGCGTGGCCGACCCGAACACCACGAACCAGACCGCGCAAATGGTACCCAGCTTGATCAACTTCCTGCTCTTGGATATGGCCAAGGCAGGTGAATCACAGATGTTCTGAACCGCACCACCATGAACAGACGTCATTTCCTTCGGTCGGCAGGAACCGTTACCATCGGTGGCATGGCAGTGCGCGGCCTCAGCGCTCCGTTGCTCGCCCCCCTGAGCCGCAGCGTTGCAGAGGACCGTGTGCTGGTGATCATACAGCTCTATGGTGGCAACGATGGCTTGAACACGGTGATCCCCATCAGCTCATACAGCCAGCTGAGCGCGCTGCGATCCCAAGTGATCATCCCACAGTCCTCCGTGCTCCCTCTGAGCGGTCTCAGTGGCACAGGTCTGCATCCAGCCATGGGAGGTATGCAGCAGCTCTGGAACGATGGTAAGCTATCGATCGTGCAAGGTGTGAGCTACCCAGACCCGAACTTCAGTCACTTCCGCGCTGCGGACATCTACGAGACCGGTTCCGATGCGGATCAGATCCTGAGCTCGGGCTGGGCCGGACGCTACCTCAGCTTCGAGTATCCCAATTACCCGGTGGGCTACCCCAATACCAACATGACCGACCCGCTCGCCATACGCGTGGATGGTGGTGTGGGTATCGGACTGCAGAACATGGGGGTGAACATGGGGATGAGCATCAACAACACGAACGACCCGCTCAACCTCACCGGCAACATCTACACCGATCCGGTCACAGCCGATTGCAAGGGCGACAAACTCGCGATGCTCCGCACCGTTCAACGCCAGACGGATCTGTACGGCAACGTTATCGAGAGCGCGGCGGGAAGCAGTTGTACGCACAGTACCCTATATCCCACTTTCAGCACCGAAGCCACTCGTTTGGGCAACGCGCTGAAGATCGTATCCCAACTCATCTGTGGTGGGCTCAAGACCAAGATCTACTGGGTCAGCATGGGTGGATTCGATACGCATGCATCGCAGGTCGACCCCGGGAATCATGCCACCGGTACACATGCCAATCTGCTGCGTGCGGTGAGCGATAATATCCGTGCCTTCCAGCATGACCTGCAGATCATGGGCGTGGAAGACCGCGTGATGGGTATGACCTTCAGCGAATTCGGCCGACGTATCACCAGCAATGCCTCCTACGGCACCGACCACGGCAGCGCACAACCCATGTTCCTGTTCGGCACCAGTGTTCTGCCGGGGATGCTGGGGACCAACCCCGTGATCCCCACGAACACCACCTCGGCCACCAATCTGGCCATGCAGTACGACTTCCGCAGTGTCTACGCCAGTGTGCTGCGGGACTGGTTCTGCCTGGAGCAGCATGATATCGATACCGTTCTGCTGAACACTTACCAGCCCTTGAACGTGATCAACAACGCAGGCTGCATCAGTACGGACATCCGTGAGGCGAACCAGAACGCGGGTGTGGAATTGCTCAATGCCTATCCGAACCCTTTCGTGGAACGCACCACGTTGGAGTACACCACGCTCGGAGGGCCCACCATGCTGCAAGTGTTCAACGAACAAGGGCAGATCGTGCGCACCTTGTTCAACAAGGTGATGGCTCCGGGAACCTACAAGGCCGACCTCGATCTCGGAGATATGCAGACGGGTATCTACTATGCACGTCTGCAGAACGGGACCAACCAACAGGTGCGAAACCTGCTGAAGGTGCGCTGAACCTACCCTCTTCCATGCTCCGATCCCGGCCCCGAAGGCCGGGATCGTTCGTTGAAGCCTTGGGAAATGGGCCGGATACGAGCGCCTGTGCACCTCCTCGTAGGCAATGAATTGAACTTCGTCGTCGTTCCAACGTCACACCGTCTACATGTTGATCACTTTGACCGTCCATCCGCGTAGCACCACCTGAGCCTTCCTAGTTTTCGGAACCGAGCCATCACCATGCCCATCACCCCATACACCGGCCCCTTTGAAAGAGCGGAGCTCCAACACCTCTTGCGGCGTAGCTTGTTCGGTTGTACCGTAGCCGATCGCGCACACTTCGCAGGCATGAGCCTTACCGCCGTGGTGGACGAATTGCTCAGCTTCACCAACGATAGTGTACCTCCGGTACGCACCTACACCGACGAGAACGGCAACCCCGATGGTATCGACCCGGCGGTGCCCTTCGGCCAGACCTGGGTGAGCACGCCCATCGTTCCAACGAATGATACCGACATCATCGAACTACGGCTGCGCAGTTGGGCAGCTTGGTGGATGGGGCAGATGGTGGATCAGCAACGGAACCTGCGCGAAAAACTCACGCTCTTCTGGCACAACCACATGCCCACGCAAACGGCCGTCGTTTACCAGAGCGAGATGCAGTACAGCATGAACCAGTTGTTGCGCACGCAATGCAAAGGCAACTTCAGGCAGTTGATCCACGATGTGACACTGGAACCTGCGATGTTGTATTACCTGAACGGCTACTTGAACATCGCCAGTGCTCCGGACGAGAACTACGGAAGGGAGTTGCTGGAGCTTTTCACACTGGGCCAGGGAAGCGGTTACACGGAGGAAGATGTGCAAGCGGCGGCGCGTGTTCTGACCGGATGGACCTTCAGGCAGGAGGATGAGAACGATCAGCCGATCCTCCCGCAGAGCTACTTCTACGCTCCCAACCACACCACGACGGACAAGCAATTCAGTGGCTTCTTCAACAACACGGTTATCCAGGGACAGAGCGGAGCGAACGCGGGCGAGACCGAACTGAACGTGTTGCTGGATATGATCCTCGCTACGGAAGAATGCCCGCGCTTCATCTGTCGCGAGCTCTACCGCTTCTTCGTACATGGTGAGATCAGCGAGCAGGCCGAAGCAGACGTGATCGTGCCGCTAGCCGAACTCTTCCACGACAACGTTGACGCGCCTGACCAGATCGCGATCGTCATGCGCGCACTGCTCACGAGCGATCACTTCTTCAGCCCCATCATCCGTGGCTGCATGGTGAAGAGCCCCGTGGACCTGGTCGTTGGCGACTATCGTCTCTTCGGATTCCCCACCCCGAACCAAGCGTTGCCCGAAGCGCGACACATCGTGAACCTGGAGCAATACTGGCTCGTGGCGTACGCCGGACAGAATCTGCTGGAACCACCGAACGTAGCAGGCTGGCCAGCCTATTATCTCTATCCCAGTTACGACGAACTCTGGCTGGACACCGCTACTTATCCGCAGCGGAACAATTCCCTGCTCGCCGTGGTCTATGGTTCCGTGGAAACGCCCAACAACACCGTCCTGCCGGACAATGCGAACCTGGAGTTCAGGGTGGATATCGTCGCTTTCGCAGAGCAGCTCAGCGATCCAGCCGACCCTAACGTCTTGATCCAGGATCTGGTGGACCTGTTCTATGTGAACACTATCTCGGCCACGGTCAAGCAGCAACTGAAACAGCAATACCTGCTCTTCGGCCAGTTGAGCGACATCTATTGGACCGAGGCTTACGAACTCTACATCAGCGATCCGAACACCACGAACATGACGGCACAACTCGTACCAGAGATCCTGCGTTGGCTGATCGGAGATATACAGAAGGCCGCTGAACGTCACATCTTCTGACCCACACCACCATGCGCCGCCGCTCCTTCCTCCGCTCCGCCTCGGCCGCCACCCTTGGTGGTTTCGCCGTTCGTGGTTTCAGCAACCCGATGCTCGCTCCGCTGCTGAGCGATGTGGCTGAAGACCGCGTGCTGGTCATCATTCAACTCTACGGTGGCAACGATGGCCTGAATACCGTGATCCCCCTCGATCAGTACGGAGTACTCTCGACCGTACGGTCCAACGTGCTGATCCCCGAAAGTGCCGTGCTCGACCTACCCGGACTTTCCGCCACAGGCCTGCATCCCGTCATGGGCGGCATGCGCGAACTGTGGCAGAACGGCAAGCTCAGCATCATCCAAGGGGTGGGCTATCCTAATCCTGACTTCTCACATTTCCGCAGCACCGACATCTGGGAGACCGGCGCGAACAGCGACCAACTGCTCGCCAGTGGATGGACCGGCCGATACCTGCACAACGAATATCCCAACTTCCCGAACGGCTACCCGAACGCCACGATGCCCGATCCGTTGGCGATCCGCATCGGTGGGCCTATCAGCATCGGCCTGCAGCATCAAGGTGTGGCCATGGGCGCTTCCATCTATAACACGGAGGATTCGCTCAACCTGACCGGCAACCTATTCAATGATCCCGTGACCGCGGATTGCATGGGCTCGAAGCTCGATTTCGTGCGCACCGTGCAACGCCAGGCCGATCTCTACGGCGATGTGATCGAGGCGGCGGCACAACCGGGCTGCAACATGAGCACCCTTTATCCCACCGGCAACGAGCCCGGTGCAGAGCTAGCGAACGCGTTGAAGATCGTGGCACAATTGATCTGCGGCGGTTTGAGAACACGGATCTACTGGGTGGGTATCGATGGCTTCGATACCCATGCCCAACAAGTGGTCGCAGGCAACACGACGACCGGCGCACATGCCGATCTCCTGAAGGGACTATCGGACAGTGTACACGCTTTCCAGAACGACCTTGAGCTGCTCGGCTTGGACCAGCGCGTGATCGGCATGACCTTCTCCGAGTTCGGGCGTAGGATCAAGAGCAACGCTTCACGTGGCACCGATCACGGAACGGCGGCTCCGCTCTTCCTCTTCGGCACCAATGTGCTTCCAGGCATGCTTGGCGAGAACCCCGACATCCCGGCTAACACCACCTACGACACGAACCTGCCCATGCAATACGATTTCCGCAGCTTGTATGCGAGCGTGCTGAAGGATTGGTTCTGCCTCGACCAGGATGCGGTGGACACCGTTCTGCTCGATACGTATCAAACCCTTTCCCTCCTAGACCCCAGCGGTTGCATGGATACGAGCGTCCGTGATGCCAACCAGACCGCTGGAATATCCATGCTCGATGTGTTCCCGAACCCATTCACAGCTGTGATCAACTTACGCTTCGATGCGAGCGGTGATCGGACGCTCGTTCAGGTCTACGGAGAGAATGGGCAGGTGGTGCGCACGATATTCAACGGTCCGCTGGCGCGTGGCGAACACCGCCTGCAGGTGGACCTCTCGGATCTTCCGTCGGGTGCATACTACTGCCGCGTGCAGAACGGCATGCAGCAGCAAGTGAAAGCCGTGATCAAAATGTGATCGCCTCGCGTGCGCGTATGCACGCGAGGGCACGTACACGCCCATGCGCAAGCCTGCACCTGCGTTCACTTGATGCGAACAGCCGTGCAGAAAATTATTTTGCCCCAGCGAGCAACCATCGCGCAACGCGTGCCGTCTTGACCATCGAAATGCGGAAGCTGTACACGATAACAAGCGATCAGCGCAACCTCTTCGAGAGGAACGGGCGACCTTGAACGGAGTGACCAACATCACCCACCGAGGAAGCCCCGACCACAAGCCGGGGCTTCGCATTTCAGGACATGATAACAGAAAAGGTCGATCATGATCGACCCCAACAGACGAGCATGAAGAACAACGACAGCATCGAGCGACGGACAGCATTACGCATGCGGGAGCATGCGATACTGCCCTCAAGCTTCCAGGGTTTCGATGAGAAACCCTGCCCAATACGGAACCGGATACGGTAACGAGCTGCACACGCAACTCCGTTCACGAACCCGGTCCGCAACGACCGGGTTCGCTGTTTTACAGCGGTCCCGCGATACGCGAAGGGGATCCCTGCAATAGGCTGAACTACGATCCGGAACAACACCGGACCGTAGCGCAGGGATCCCCGATCATCGATAAGCCAGGTTGGTGAAATGGCAGACACGCCTCGCTCAGAACGAGGATGCTGGGGGTTCGACTCCCTCACTGGGCACGAAGACGTTCTTTACATACTGTGCTTTCAGCACAAAAGACCTTGCTCGAAAGGGCAAGCACGAGGAGAGGCCGAATGTGTCGGACCAGATGCGGGTTTCAACGCCCCATGGTGCCGTAGCGCTTCGCTCGCGGTATGCCGCCGCACAGGAGTTCTGTTCCTCACAATTGGAAGTCGCAGGTTCGAATCCTGCCGTGGTCACTAGGCCATGTAGCTCAGTTCGGTTAGAGCACCAATCCATGGGTCACGGGTTCGAATCCCGTTCTTGACCACTCGTCAAGATAGCTCAGTGGTAGAGCACTGGACTGTTAATCCAGATGGAATGGTCGGGTACCATCTCAAAAATGCCCATCCCTGAAAGCGATGTTGGATCCACCGGTCCTGCATGTTGCCCTTGAACGCGCACGACGACCGGCGTCCGTCCTGCGGATCCCACTCTGCACGGCAGCGGCCATCGAACACCCTTCACCCGAACGCATCGGGACCACTTCACGCATTTCGTGTTGCGGCAATGATGCACAACGGTGAGCGGTCAACGGTCGGCCAACGCCACGCAACGGGTTCCCCGCCGAACGCGGGTGGTGGATCCTCATCGCTTTCTCTTGAACAATACAAGTGATCCCATCACTCATGAAATAACCGGTCAACGGTGCCCACCGGAAGCGGCACCACAACTCACCAACGTTTCGCATGGTACTGCGATGCGCTGGCCAACACCTGATGTACCATGATGACCATACGTATCCAGGAAGGCAAGGTCGCGCTCGTCTTCCGCAACGGTAACTACCTGCGCGTCCTGAAGCCCGGCTTCCATTTCATCGGCTTGTTCGATGCCGTGAAGGTCTACGACACCGCGCTGCCCTTCAACGCGCCTGTCACTCTGGAACTGCTCCTGCGCGATGCCGAGCTCGCCGCGATGCTCACCATCGTGGAGGTGGGTGACAACCAGCTGGTGCTGAAGTACCGCAACGGCAACTTCCAAGAGGTGCTGAAGCCCGGCCGCTATGCCTTCTTCAACTCCTTGATCCAACTCACGTTCATCACGATGGACCTGGGCGATATCGAGATCACGAAGGAGATCGATCGCGACCTGCTGATGAAGCCCGCACTGCTCCCCTACATCCGGGTGTACAGCGTGGATCCGCACGAACAGGGCATCCTGATGGTGGACGGTGAAGCCAAGGCCTTGCTGCAGCCCGGTGTGTACTTCTATGCGAAGAACAGCACCGTGATCCAAGTGCTGAAGGCGGACCTGCGTTTGCTCCAACTGGAAGTGAACGGCCAGGACATCCTCACGAAGGACAAGGCCGCACTGCGCATCAACTTCAACACGCAGTACCGCGTTACCGACATCCGCAAGGCGCTGTTGGAGACCAAGGACTTCGAGAAGCAGTTGTATGTGACCGTGCAGCTGGCACTGCGCGAGTTCATCGGTACGAAGACGCTGGACGAGATCCTCGGCAACAAGGAAGAAGTGACGGCCTACGTGGACGCCACCGTGAAGGAGAAGGCCGAGGCCATCGGTGTGGCGATCAAGTACAACGGTATCAAGGACATCATCCTTCCCGGCGACATGAAGGAGATCATGAACCAGGTGCTGATCGCGCAGAAGAAGGCGGAAGCGAACACCATCATGCGCCGCGAGGAAACGGCAAGCACGCGCAGCCTGCTGAACACCGCGAAGCTGATGGAGGACAACGCCATGCTCTTCAAGCTGAAGGAGATGGAGTACGTGGAGAAGATCGCCGAAAAGGTGATCACGCTCTCCCTCAACGGTAACGCCAAGGTGCTGGACCAACTGAAGGAGATCTTCTCTCCGGGCAAGGCGCCTTGAGTCTTCGGCTCCGCTCGGACTGACAAGGCGCCGATAGATCGAGTTGAATGAACGGTGAATGGTGATGTGCGGACGGACGCGTTCGCACATCACTGGACACCACCACCCATCAGAAGCTGAAATGGATGCCAGCGCCGCTTTGCGAAGGCGGAGGATGTCGGTTCGAGTCCGGCCTGATGGTCAATGGAACGCTGATAGCGCTGATCCAACTGATCAGCGCAGATCTGGAAATGAATGGAGGGTTCGTCTAGCAGGAACAGGATAGCGCGCTTTCAACGCGTTGACGCGGGTTCGATCCCCGCACCCTCTGCAATGGTGCCGTAGTTGAGCGGTACGATGCCCGGCTGTCTACCGGGAGTTCACGGGTTCGATCCCCGTCGGCACCGCTAATTGGCTTGGAGGTCGTATGGCAGACTACTCGGCTTTTAACCGAGGGGTGCGGGTTCGAATCACGCCGGCCAACAGTGCAAGGGCGACGTATGCATCGCCCGATATGGAAGAGCAGCTCTCGGGTAGAGCGGCCGGTTGAAGCCCGGTAGGTGATGGTTCGACCCCATCCTCTTCCACATGGACGTGCGCCAGCGCTGGAGAGCTGGGCCGGTCTGTAAAACCGGAGCCTTCGGGCTGAGCAGGTCCGGATCCTGCGACTTCCACCAAAGAAGTGAACATTAGCAACGAAGAAGATGAAAGGCTTGAAACTACATGGCAAAGACCTGATCGCCGCCGGATTCCCGGAAGGACGCGCGATCGGCATCGCTATCAACGTGATGTTGAAGCATCACCGCAAAACGAACAAGGACGAAGTGTTGGCCGAGCTGGCCCGCATCGCCTCCGACCCATCCGCCTTTGCGGACCACGAAGTATACGCGCCCATCGCGGATGCGTTGACCGGTCGCGACCGCAAGAGTGAAGCGCAGCACGAGCTGGTGGCCCGCAAGGACTACCGCGCCTACGGCAGCGAGCACATCGAGCAAGGCGCCATCCATCAGATGGAAGTAGCGATGAAGTTGCCCGTGACGGTGTCCGGTGCGCTGATGCCCGATGCGCACCAGGGCTATGGCCTGCCCATCGGTGGCGTACTCGCCGTGGAGAACGCGGTAATCCCCTATGGCGTGGGTGTGGACATCGGTTGCCGCATGTGCCTGAGCATCTTCAACATCGCACCCGAAGTGATGGAGAAGAACCGTGCGGACTACAAGCGCTTGCTGGTGGAGCACACGCGTTTCGGTCGTGCTGTACATGAGAAGCGCATGGATGACCCTGTCTTGGAACGCGCGGAGTTCAACACCATTCCCGTAGTGAAGCACCTGAAGGACCGTGCATGGATGCAGATCGGCTCCAGCGGTAGCGGCAACCACTTCGTGGAGTTCGGTGTGGTGGAGATCACCGATGCGCAGAACGAATTCGGCCTGCCCTTGGGGAATTATCTCGCGCTGCTCTCGCACAGCGGATCGCGCGGCATGGGTGCCGGTATCGCGGCGCATTACACGCGTGTGGCGAAGGAGCAATGCAAGCTGCCTGCGGAGGCACAAAACCTCGCGTGGCTATCGTTGGACAGCTCCGCCGGTATGGAGTACTGGCTGGCCATGAACCTGGCCGGTGACTTTGCTTCGGCCTGCCATCACCACATCCATGCGCGCATCGCGAAAGCGTTGGGTGAAAAGCCCGCCGCCATGGTGGAGAACCATCACAACTTCGCGTGGAAAGAGATCCACGGCGGCAAGGAAGTGATCGTTCATCGCAAAGGCGCGACGCCTGCGGGGAAAGGTGTGTTGGGGGTGATCCCCGGCAGCATGACCGCTCCAGGGTACATCGTACGCGGGACCGGTGTGGCGGAGAGCATCTCTTCAGCGAGCCACGGGGCTGGACGCTTGATGAGCCGTACAAAGGCCAAGGAGGCGCTGGATGCGAAGAGCGTGAAGCAGCACTTGGAGGAACACGGCATCGACCTGATCGGTGGCGGGCTGGATGAAGCACCCATGGCCTACAAGGACATCCATACGGTGATGAACAGCCAGCGTGAACTGGTGGAAGTGATCGGTTCATTCACGCCGAAAGTGGTGCGGATGTGCGGCGATGGAAGTGCGGCGGAGGATTGACGGCCTACTTTGATACGAACGAGGGGTGTGAGGAATGACCCTCATGCCTCTCGCTCGTTTACGCCTCCTTCTTCACCCACGCCTGCACCATCCGGAGCTTCCCGAAGCTGAACCGGTCACCGAAGTTGGCACGAGCCTCGTTGAGCCCTTTGCCTTCGTTCTCACGCATCCAATCGGCGATGGTCTCGCGCTCCTCTGCGGGCATCACGGACTCGATGTCCAGTACACCTTCGGCGATGCCCCGTGCGAAATGGCCTTCGATGGTGCTCTTCGCCATGGACCGCGTTGAGGCGATCTCGTCTATGCCCATGCCTTCCTTCTGCAAGGCGTAGGTGGTTTCGTAGGTGCTGCCTTTGGCGGGGCGTTCCTTGGGCTTGGCACCTACGTGTCGACCCAGTGGGTCGACGCTACTGGTGCTGTCGGGAACGTCATCCGTATCCGAACTGCGTTTGCGCTTTTTGCCAGTTCTGCCCTTCGGTCGGTTCTCTTCGGCCCAGATGCGCACCTCACCCACCATGGCCGCGCGCTTTTCGGCAAGGCCACGTTCGATCTCGGGGCGCTTCTTCACCTCCTCACCGTTGAGAATGCAACCCGCCACGTAGCCGACTTTGGCGATGGTGGCGATCTTCTTCATCAACATACCGTCGATCTCCTTCAACGCGTTGCCGTATTCCTTGGCCTTGCTCAACAGCTCCACTTGCGCCAGGTGCTCGAACAACGCGCGCATGCTCTTCTGCAACATGCCATTGTAGTACGCACCGCCCTTCTCGATGCGTTCCAACAGTTCCTCACGCTTATCCTCGAACATCAAGCGCATCAACTGGCCACGGAACTTCTGTGTATTCTCCTCTTCGGCCCGCAACTTCTCCCGCAACACCTGCAACGCGGTCTTCATGCTGTCATCGGCGAACTGCGCGGTCTCCGGATGATCCTTTTGTGTGTATTCGATCTTCCGCAGCATATCACCGAAGTCGAACGTTCCGCCTAGCAACAGTTGCAGGTATTCGCGCTGGCGGGCTTTCAATTGGTCCACCAAAGGATCTTGAGCGAAGCCGCGTTCGGTGAAGGCGACCACCTCCCTATCGTTGCTCACCACGGAGGGATCGATGCGCGTACGGAGGATCAGACCATCGAGGGAACGCAAGCGTGACAAGGCCACATAGACCTGCCCCGGTGCGAAGGCACTGCCCACGTCGATGATGGCCTTGTCGAACGTAAGGCCCTGGCTCTTGTGTACGGTGATCGCCCACGCGAGCTTGATCGGGTACTGCTCGAAGGTGCCCAGCAACTGTTCCTCTTGTTCCTTGGTGGTGGCGTTCACCACGTAACGCTTGTTCTCCCAGCTTTCACGCTTCAACTTATACACCTCGCCGGTATCCATGCGCACGGTGATGCCATCCACAGCGAGCGTTTCCACTTTCGCGAGCTTGCCATTGAAGTAAGCCTTCTCCATATCGTTCTTCACGAACATCACCTGGGCACCCTCCTTCAGTTCGATACGCTCCAGCACGGGATACATGCTCTCGGGGAAGTCGCCATCGCTGATCGCCTCGAACATGTAGGTACGCCCGGGCAGTTTGGCCAGCGCGCGCTGGTTCAGCTCATCGGCCTTGTAGTTGTGGGTGGTCAGGGTGATGATGCCCTCGCTTTCCTTTTCGCTTATCTCGTTCCGGTAGTGCTCGTTCAGCGTAGCGATGTCCGCTTGCGTGACCGTGTTGTTGCGCAGGTTGTTGAGGATGTGGATGAAGTCGCCATCCTGCTGGCGGAAGATCTTGTCCAGCTCGATGTGCGCGTAGCCATACTGTTGCATCACATGGCTCTCGAAGAAGTGCGGACTGCGGTACCAACGTTGCAGCACACGGAACTCCTCGTCCTTCACCACAGGGGGCAACTGGTACAGATCACCGATCAAGAGCACTTGTGCGCCACCGAAGCTCTGCTGCCTATTCTGACGCACGGCACGCATGCGGAAATCAATGGCATCGAGCACATCGGCGCGCAGCATGCTCACCTCGTCGATGATGAGCAGGTCCACTTCGCGCAGCACGTTGCGCCGGATGTTGTTGAGCGGGTGGCGCTTCGTGAGCGTGTCCTGATCATGGAACTGCCCGCTGGTGATGTCCGCAGGCAGGTGCTTTTCCGGAATGAACGTCCCGAACGGCAACAGGAATTGCGAGTGGATGGTGACACCCTTCGCGTTGAGCGCCGCGATGCCCGTGGGGGCCAGGATCACATACCGCTTGTGGGTGCTGGCGGCCAGCTTGTGGAGGAAGGTGGTCTTTCCGGTGCCGGCCTTCCCGGTAAGGAATACGTGGCGATTCGTGCTGTTTACGAAGCGCGCGGCCAGGGTGGCCATTTCGGTCTCGACGTGCGCATCGGAGGTTGAACGGTCGGAATTCACTTCGCGAAGGTCGGAAGTGCGTGCTTCATTCGGGAAGAACATGTTTCATGGTGATGCAGAACGGCTCCGGTCGTCACTGACACGAAAAGTGTCACCGGCACGCGAGCAAGATAGTACCTGCGATCTCAGGCCTCGAATGGTAAGCACTCTCCGATCCCGATCGTAAGTGGCCCTGGATCCCCGCGAAGGAATGCGGCCCCACCGCACTTACCCGAAATGCGGACTTCGGCGTACTACCGGCTGGTGCGGCCATGGGCATCCGTGCACTTCCCCAACGCTAAGAACTGAAATGCGGATGCTGCCGGACCCACCCCTCTCGAGCGCTGGGCAACTGTTAGGATGATGGGAAATGATCACAGGACCTGCTGAATGGCCGCAGCCAGTTCTTCCTGTTCGAAAGGCTTCGGAATGAAACCGTCCATGCCTTCCTGCTTGCAGCGCTCCACTTCGGCCTCCATCACGTTCGCCGTCATGGCGATGATCGGCACGCGTGAGCGTCCACCCGCCAAGGCCCGGATGGCACGTGCGGCTTCGTAACCGTCCATCACCGGCATTTGCACATCCATCAATACCAGGTCATAGTCGGTCATACTGGCCATCTCCAGAGCGCGTTCACCATTCTCCGCTACGTCCACTGTCGCGTTGGGATAGACCTCTGCCAGTTCGGCCTGGGCTACCATCACGTTCAGGGGATGGTCTTCGGCGAGGAGGATCCGCAACGGCGTTGCGCCTTGACGGGCTCCGTGGTGAGAGTTCGCACTGGTCCGCGCAGTCGTGTGCGCTTCTACCGCTGCAATGGCATACGGTATCGTCACGCTGAACGTGCTCCCCTTCCCGGCTTCGCTTTCCACCTTGATGCTGCCGCCCTGCATCTCCACCAGGCGTTTGCTGATCGCCAGTCCCAATCCGGTTCCCCCGAATTTCCGTGAATGGTCGGTCTCCGCCTGTGTGAATTCCTCGAAGATCCGACCGATCCGGTCCGGTGCGATCCCCACGCCCGTGTCGGTGATCGTGTAATGAATACCGACCACTTCGCCGGTCCTCTCACCGTTCGGGTCGACCGATCGGGTCGACGATAAGGGTGGATTCTGTACGTGTTGCGTCACATCCAAGCGGACGCGTACCGTTCCATGAGCTGTGAACTTGATCGCGTTGCCCACGAGGTTGATCAGCACCTGATCCAGGCGTGTGGGATCACCGATCACCGTGTCCGGAACATCCGGTGCGATCTCCATCGCCAGGGTGAGACCCTTCTCTTCGGCGCGGTAGCGCATCACGTCCAGCACGTGTTCCAATTGCTCCTGGGGTCCCATCTCCACCTTCTCCAGGTCCAGTTTACCCGCTTCGATCTTGCTGAGGTCCAGGATGTCGTTGACGATGACGAGCAGGTGTTCGCTGCTGCTCGCGATGGCGTTCAGCTGCGCTGTTTCCACCGGTGAATGCACACCACGACGCAGGATGTTGGTGAGGCCCATGATGGCGTTCATGGGGGTGCGGATCTCGTGGCTCATGTTCGCCAGGAATTGCTGCTTCACCTGTTCGCTGTGTTCCGCACGGTCCTTCGCAGCGACCAATTCCACCGTGCGCTGGGCCACGGTACGTTCCAGCTTCCGGTTCCGCTCCCGCAACGAACGCAGATACCACCAGACCGCGCCACCAAGGGCTATCACAGCGATCGCGTAGAACCACCAGGTGCGGTACCACGGCGGTAATACGGTGAGCAGGAATGATGTGCCCCGTCCATCCCAGATGCCATCGCGGTTGTCGCCGCGCACGCGGAAGGTGTAACTACCTGGATCGAGGTTGGTGTAGACCGCGCTACGGTCCGTGCCCGCCATGATCCAATCCGTATCGAACCCTTCCATCATGTACTGGTAACGGTGTTCGTTCGGCGCGGAGAATTCCATGCTCGCGAACTCGAACGTTACCATATTGGTACTGTGCGGGATGGTCATGCCGTCGCTCAAATACGCTGGAGCGTTGAGCGGTGAACCCACAGCGCGATGATCCACGGCCTTGTTGATCAACTTGATGCCCGTGATGCGGATGGCGCTAGCCGAGCTATCGTCCTCCAATCCCTCGGGTTTGAAGTAGTTGAAGCCTCTCACCCCGCCGAAGAAGAGGGTGCCATCGGCCTGCTTGCAGTACGCGTATCGATTGAATTCATCGCTCTGCAATCCATCGCTCGCATCGTAATTACGGAACGAGCCATTTCTGGGATCGAAGCGGGCAATGCCCTTGTTGGTGCTCATCCACAAGCAGCCGCGTTCATCACTGAGGATGCCATACACCACATCGTTCGGTAACCCGTTCCGCATGCTGTAGCGTCGGAATTCCCCAGTGCGCGAATCCAAGCGGTTCAAGCCGCCGCCGTTGGTGCCGATCCAGAGCACATGGTGGGGTTCCAGCGGGTCAGCGGCGATGGTGTACACGATGTCCGTGGATATGGACGCGCTGGCCGAGGGATCGTTGATGTAGACCTTCCAAGGATCGGTACCGGCCTTCGCATTCCGTTCGTACCGGAAGAGGCCGGCCGATGTACCGAGCCACAAGGTGCCGTCCGGTGCCCGATGGATGACATGAAGGAATTGTTCCGTGTCGCCTCTTCGTGTGCGCGGGAATGGAACATGGTGATAGGTCAGCGTGCGGCGATCGAAGCGGCACAGCGTTGTGGCCGTGCCGGACCAGATGTTGGAATCACCTTCCAGGAACAACGCCTCGTGGTACGTCTCTTCCGGGTACGCCGCCACTGCCAGGCGGTCTCGTGGGAATCGAACGATCCGATCCCGCTTGATATCATAGGTCAGGATCCCGGCGTGATTGAACCAGTACAGGCCCCGCTCATCCTGCTGCATACTCTTGGTCGCACGGTTGAGCATATGCAGTTCCGGATGATCGTTCTTCGAAGCACCTGGGACCCAAACCGGCCATGTGCGCGTTCGCGGATCGAATTCGTTCACGAAGCCGTCGTAGAAGGTGACGAAAACGCGACCATTTCGCAAAGGCCGCATCGCGCCACAGCTCCCACTAGCCACCGTGTGGAATCGCCCTTCGCGCGGTTCATAGGTGAATATGCCGTAACCCGTGGTGCCCATCCAGATCAGACCGTTGGTATCGCGATATGCGCATTTCGCCCTGTTCGCTGACCGTAGCAGGTTCGGGTCGCTTGGTAGCACCCGCGATAACACCCGGGTGGCTGGATCGAAGACATAGATCCCCGTGAACACGGAGATCCACAAACGGCCCTTCGCATCCAACGCGGCATTCGCGCCGCGCATTTCGCCCAACTGATCGCCCAGTTCGATCAACGAATGCACGCGCGCCGAACGTGCGTCGATCTCTACGATGCCGAACATGTGCAACCCGTAGATGCGCCTGCCGATGGTGTCCTCGACGATGGTAAGACCGGTAAGGTCCGTCATGGAGCGCCCGGTTCGTGCATTGCCAGCCGGACGATCGAGATGGAGGGTATCGACCACATCGCTACCGTTATGATCCGGAAGGATGCGAAAGCCCGCAAGGTCCAGTTGACCCACCCATACATTGCCCGCGCGATCGGAGCTTACGAAGCATGTACGGTCCAACACGTTCTTGCTTGTACAGGCCGGCATTCCATCGTTGCCGATGGCTCCGGTGAAGGTGAGCTTGACAACGCCGTTGTTGTGCGACACCCAGAGATCATCGTTCGCATCCTGCGCGATCGTGTGCACGATGTCCTTGATGAACGAAGACCCTGCTTGCACATGGAGGAAGGTTTCGCTCGACCGGTCGAACAGGTCCAATCCCGTTCCCGTACCCACCCACAACCGCCCCTGCCGATCCTCCAGCAAGGAATAGATGTAGTTGTGCTGCACCGTTCCACTATCCCCAGGGTCATGACGGTAGACGGTGAACGTATAGCCGTCGTAGCGGTTCAACCCATCCTTCGTGGCGAACCACATGAAGCCGTACTTGTCCTGGATGATGTTGTTCACCATGCCCTGCGACAAGCCATCCTCGATGGTCAAGGCCCGGAACGGCAAGGTGAGCGTATCCATCTGGGCACGCCCCCCCGCACAAAGGGCCATCAGCATGAAGAGCGGTGCCGCACGGAACATGTCACGGCGTGTAACGTCCCGTCGTCATGGCATACACCACCAGACCCGCCACGTTCTTCGCCCCGGTCTTCAACAGCAGGTTGTTACGGTGGAACTCCACCGTGCGGGGGCTCAAGAATAATTTCCCGGCGATCTCGGTGGTGGTCATCTCCTGACAAATGGCGCGCAGCACTTCAACCTCGCGTTCCGTGAGCGCATCAAGGTCTTTGAACTTCGGCAGGAGCTTCTCCTTCTTCACCAGGCCTTGCAGCATCACACGGCTCACCCGATCGCTGAAGTAGTAACCCGTGGTGGCCACCGAATGGATCGCATTCTCCAATTCGTCAGGCTCCGCTGTCTTCAGCACGTAGCCGTTGGCACCCAGTTCCATCAGGTGTGCTATGTACTTCTCCTCGGTGTGCATGCTGAGTACGATCACTTTCACCGCCGGGTGATCCGCGCGGATACGCTTCATCGCTTCACTGCCGTCCATCACGGGCATCTCCAGATCGAGCAGTACGATATCGACTGCGTTCCCGTTGAGCCCGGTGAGCAGTTCCTCACCGTTGGCGCACTCGAACACGACCTGCACATCCGACATGTCACGTAGGAGCATGGAGAAACCCCGACGGAAAAGCGGCTGATCATCTGCAACGGCGAGGCGGATCATCGGGAGTTCGTTCACGGGTGCAAGTTCCATGTTCGTCATTGTTCCTTTCCCCGTATTTCCACGGGTTCCAGCCCTGCTGCTCATGGCCTGACCGATCCTTCCAAGACTTCGTGCAATTCAACGGACAAAGCACCGCCGATGGGCAAGGCCAGGTCCACCAGATCGATCCGTAGCACGGGTGGTTCCAAACGTGCTTGTTGATCGATCGTCTCCAGCAACTCGGCCAGGCGATGCGCACCCATGTAGTGCACCTGCGGACGGAGGTCATGCGTAGCGGCGCTCAGTGCCTTCGCATCGCCACGCTGTGCCGCTTCAGTCAGATCCTCATAGAGCCTGGGAGCCGTGGTCAGGTATGCGCGGATGAACTCGGCCATACGGGCATGATCGCCCTTGCAGATGCGACGCAAGAAACCGAGATCGACGTGGAGAGCCATCGGAGCGGCAAATTAGAGCACCCGCTCCGATCGCGCCTTCCCAACCCAGCACAACGGACAGGGCGGACCTCCTCACGAAGACCCGCCCTGAAATGCCGAGCACTCCAGCAGTGCCTAGTGCTGTACCATGATCTTGATCACTTGTCGCTCACCATCGCGGGTGGCGAGCAGGTAGTACGCACCGGAGGCCACATCGCTCATGTCCATGTCGATGGCGCGTTGACCGGCCAAGGTGAACGGTGCCAGCACTTCCTGGCCCAAGGCGTTGCGCACACTGATGCGCAGCGGCCTTCCACTGGTCGTTGGTGTTCGCAATTGGAAGATGCCACTGGTCGGGTTCGGTTGAACCGTGAACCAATCATCCGATCCGGCCTCGTTGATCGTGATGCCTGTGTTGAAGTCCACGACCACTGTTGTGCAACTTGTGAGCTCGCAGGTACCGACCATCGCTGTAACACAGAGTTGTACCGGACCAGCGGTGTTGTTCGCGGTGGCAACAAGGGCGAAGGCGGTGTTGTCGCCCGACGTCCAACCGTTGGGCAGGTCCCAGGTGTAGCTCGTCGCGTTGGCCACAGGCGTCACGATGAAGGCGCTGCTCGTGTTGCCAGCCACCGTTGTGGGTCCGGTCACGGTACCGATGCTGAGCGTTGTCCCGCTGCAGGCGCAATCCGTTCCCCGCACATCGTTCACGGTGCAGGGGTCGCCATCGTCGCAGGGGCTACCGGGTAAAGCGCTACCGCCTATGGACCCTTCGCAATCGATCAACTGACCAGCGCAGGTGCAGTTCGCGGTGTACACGTCGTTCCCCGTGGTGGCATCACCATCATTACAAGATGTCCCGGGTTGTGCGGCACCTCCAGCGACACCTTCGCAATCATTGGCAAGCGTTCCGGCGCAGATGCAGTTCGCGGTGTACACATCGTTGCTGGTCGCCGCATTGCCGTCGTTGCATGCGGTGCCGATCGTGTTCGTTCCACCGGCGACACCTTCGCAATCGATCAACTGGCCAACGCAATTGCAGTTCGCGTTGATCAGGTCGTTGCCGGTGTTCGCATTGCCATCATCGCACGGCAGTCCGGGTAGGGCCGGTCCACCGACCATGCCCTCGCAGTCGATCAGTTGTCCTTCGCATTGGCAGGACGCGCTCCACGTATCGTTACCTGTATCGGCATCGCCATCATCGCAAGCGGTGCCGGGCTGTGCTGTTCCACCCACCACGCCGGCGCAATCCGTTGCGGCAACACCCAGGCAAACGCAGTCCCCGTTCCATTCATCGTTGCTCGTCTCCGGGTTCTGGTCGTCGCAAGCAGTGCCCGGGAATGCGGATCCACCGGGCACGCTCAGGCAATCGTACACCTGTCCGGCGCACACGCAGCCCAGGTCGTAGGTATCGTTGCCGGTCGTGGGGTTGTTGTCATCACAAGCCGTTCCGGGCTGCGCGGGGCCTCCTTCCACACCAGCGCAATCCGTGGCAAAGGTGCCCGCGCACAGGCAGTTGGGCGTGAACATGTCACCACCGGTGAGCGGGTTGCCATCGTTGCACGCTGTTCCCGGTAGCGTAGTACCGCCGATCACACCGAGGCAGTCGATCTCGAAGCCGAAGCACGTGCAGGCGAAGTTGTAGACATCACCCCCGGTGGTCGCGTCACCATCATCGCAGGCCGTGCCGGGCAACGCACCGCCCCCGGGCAAGCCTTCGCAGTCGATCAACTGACCGGTGCATTGGCAGGAAGCGTTATACGCATCGTTCGCCGTGTTGAGGTTGCCATCGTCGCAGGGGCTTCCCGGACCGACAGGACCACCCGGTGTGCCTTCGCAATCCTCGGCGGTACCGATGCACTGGCAGTTCGCGCTCCAGGTATCATTTCCTGTACTGGCGTTGTTGTCGTTGCAGGCCGTTCCGGGCAGTGCAGGACCGTTGTTCGCACCCAGGCAATCCTGTGGCGTGTTCGCATTGATCACCACCGCATAGTCCTCCGTTTCGCCCAACGAATAGTTGTAGCAGGCGTTGAGGATGGCGGGTTCATTGCCCAACACATGCGCACCACGCACACGCATCCTGGTGGTGCCGAGTGCGGCGTTGTCGGGTACGGTGAAGAAGAGGTTGACAGCGCTGCCGGGCGTGGCGTTGGGTAACTGCCCGACCGTCTCGCTCGCCTCGAAGGTGTTGTCCTGGTCCCAATCGATCCAGGCGGCGTAGCTACCGCCCGCGTTGGTGCCGCTGGTGATGGTAAGCACGGTTGGCGCGTTGCGCGAAAGTGTCGTGCTCTGCTGCGCGCTGTGGTCGGTGTAGGTAGGACCGCTTACACCACCCGTGCCGGTGTTGTTGATGCTGCCGATCTGCACGCCATCGATGTAGTCACCGAAGGCGGGACCCGAAGCGCTTGTCGGCTCGCAATAGCTGCCGAAGTTGCCGGGGCCATAATGCGCGGCGATGGTAACGCTGGAACTGATCTCCGGTTCGCACAGCGAATAGAGGTACAACTCGATGCTGTAGTCCGGACCAATGGGAAGATCCGGCTCGGAGAGGACCAGGTTCGTTACGCTGAGGCACTGGCCACCGGGGATGGTGACATCCTTTCCATTCCCGGTGGAATTGAGCGGATCGCCCAGCACCTCCAATTCGCCGCTCTCCGTATTGGTTTCGTTGCGGAATTTGAGGTAGTAGGTCATTTCATCGGTGCTGTTGTTGCAGATGTACAACGGGAAGCCGACAGGTTCGCCGAAAGGAACCTCGTTCACCACCATGTAGTTGTTCCCGGGTGCGCCCACGCTCAGCGACGGCTGCTCACGTTGGTAGCCTCCTTCGTAGCCGCAGCTGGTCTCGGAGACCAGGGTATCGAGTTCGAACACGTACGTACCGAAGACCTTGTCCTGCTTGATCTTCACGCGGAAACGGTCACCGAGGTCATCATCCTCCATGTGGTAGGTCACGGTGTTGGTCACCGTGTTCGACTGGTTCTGGCCCACGCCATAGCCGTTGCTGAAGTGTGCGCCACCTCCGGCGGTGATGCCCGACCCACCGATGTTCACACCGAATTCGTAGGACAAGCCCGCATCCAACGCTGCTTCGTAGTTGATGGCGTAGCTCTCGGTCGTTGTGGTCGTCAGCGCATGGTCGATCACCGCACCCGCACCGAAGAAGTTCTCGGGAGCTGCACCTTCGGTCGCATCGGCCTTGATCGCATCGTTCATGTCCAGCGTCTGCTGCCACACGCTCAACTGGGTTTGTGCGGCCTTGTACGCCACGCTATCGGCGACCGGGTCCAGGGCATCCAGCATTTCCTGTATCTCGGGCATCAGCACATCCTTGATATCGCTCTCTGTGGCCCTGTAACTGCCCAGGTTCTCCACAGGCACGGTAACCATGTAGTTGGTCTTGTTGATCACGGCGCAGGTAGGCCGATCGATGATCTTCGCCATGCCGTAAGCGAAGCGCGTGGCGGTGAGCATGAACAGGTCGCTCGGCGGGCCCACAGGATTCGTGCTGTAGGTGGTGGACGATTCCAAACACGTGAGGTTCTCGAAATTCTCCGTCTCCGTCTGTGTTGCGCTGATGTCCGCGCCGACCTCACCGTAGATCTCCACAGGCACCGTCATCACGAAACCGAGCGTGAACGACACGCCGATCCGTGCTTTGAAGTAGCCGTTCTGCGAGTTGCCCGTTGTCACTGCGCGGGTCTCACCCACACAGGCACCATTGGCCAGCGTAATGCTGCTGTAACTGGCGTCACCGGGCGGATCGCGCAGGATGTACTGCGGAAGCGCGGGCGTGTTGTAGTGGCCCAGCACGTTAGTGAAGACGTTGCCCACGAACACCACTTTGAAACGGATATCCGCGACGGGCTGTCCGCCTTGCTTGTAGCGCAGACCGATCTCGCGCACGCCATTGTTGGGTTCGCTCCAGGCATCGCCCATCTGGTGCGTGATGGTGATGTAGTCCTGGATGGTGATGTCCGTGACCCCGGGTATGCCGTTGACCGAATGGGAATTGACCGTCGCCGCACAGCTCGAGCAGTACTGCCCATCAACGTAGACGTCGTAGGTCGGTTGGGCTTCGTTGGCGGATGAATAACCGAAGGCCACGTTGAACGACTGCGGCCCCTTCGCCGCAGGTAATGAATAGTAGTTGGCTGTTGTGCCGATCGCACCTCCCCAAGGCGCCGAGGGATCGGCCATGGTGTAGCGGTAGTTCAGCACACCGCATCCGGGGCCCGTGGTCCCGTAGATGGTGAGGTAGGAGCTGTTGACCCCGCCAGCACTACCGTTGATAGCCTGGCCGATCTGGTTGGATTGGGCATGCGCGCCCAAGGCGGCGAAGCCGAGCGACAGGGCCACGGCGTGTGAGACGAGCGTACTGAGTTTCATGGGAAAGGTGGGATTGGTCCGAGGATCGGTCCAAAACTCCGGGATCGCCATGGCGTGCCGCCCCGTAGAAATACCGGTTCTACTGTCCGGTCGGTGACCGTGCCATCAACCGCGATGCACGAAGTACATCTCCATGGCACCCTTGCCCTTCACCTCCACATGCCCACGTGGCTTGAAGCTCAATCCCGGTGAATCCTTCACGGCGGCATAGGTGGCTCCGCTGATGTTGACCCGACCCACCTCGCCGGTGCTTTCCATACGACTGGCGGTGTTCACGGTATCGCCCCAGATGTCGTACTGGAACTTCTTCACGCCCACGATGCCGGCCACCACAGGCCCGGTATGTATGCCCAACCGCATCTCGAACGCGGGCTTGCCCTCCGCCATCCGTTCAACACGGCGTTTCAGCATGAACTCCTGCATCTCCAACGCGGCCAGCACCACAGCGAGCGGCCCGGCCGAACGCGGATCGGGCAGGCCACCAGCGCACATGTACGCATCGCCGATGGTCTTGATCTTCTCCACACCGTGCGCATCGATGATGTCATCGAACGCATGGAAGCAGGTGTTCAATTCCTTCAGCAGTTCACCGGCATCCACTTGGGCGGCCATGCTGGTGAAGCCTTTGAAGTCGGTGAAGAGCACCGAAGCCTCGTCGAAGTGACGTGCTGCCGCCGAACCTTGCGATTTCAATTCCTCGGCGACTTCAGCGGGAAGGATGTTCAATAGGAGCTCATCGGAACGCTCCTTCTCCTTGCGCAATTCCGCCGTGCGTTCCTGCACCTCGCGATCCAGATCATCACGCTGCCGTTCCACCAACCGGTTGTGGTGCGCACTGCGGATGGCGAGGTACACCGCCACGGAAACCGGCACCGCCACATAGGAGCAATAGTCGGCTACCAACGTCAACCAGGACGACATGCCCAAGCCGGTGGCCGAACTGATCACGTTCAGGAACAAGGCGAACAAACTGGAAGCCACGGCACCGCCGCCCACCCAACGCACATAGCCCTTCTTGCGCAGCAGCCGGATGCCCAGGCGGATGACATCGATGGAGAACCACGCCACCGTGATACCGAACACCGTGATCAGGAACAAGCCGGGGATGATCACCCAGGGCGAATCGTTCAGGAGCGCCAGTCCGTTCTCGCTCTCCGCAAGGCCCGCACGTTCGGCCCACAGGTATCCAGCACAGGTGAGCGTGACCAGCAACACCCCGATGGTATACAGCCGTTTGCGCCGTGCGGTGAGTTCCACGCCCATGGAGCCCAGGACCAGGATGAGCAGGTACATGGGCCATGGCAGGAGCAGGATGTCCAGCGCATGCAACACGGCCAGGGCACTTTTCGAAAGACCGAGCAGCCCCATCTCACTGGCCACTTCGCAAATGGTGTCCAGCGCGGATACGAACGAGAGCAGGGCCAGTAACAACCAGCTCCAACCGCGCTTCTCCAGCGACCAGATCACCAAGGCGAGCAACATGATGATGAGGTTGATGCCCACGAAGACGCCGAAGTGCATCACCCGCCGTTGAACACCGAAGCTGGCGTCCGCCGGGTGGAGCGTCATGCTCAGCTCCGTGTCTCGAAGCGGCTTTCCCGGATCGCCTTCGAACCGCAAGGCCAACAGCTCCGGTGATCCATCACAACGCAACATCAACGGCACGTTCATCACCGAGATGCTATCGGGCTTCGCCGCCCCCGAACCCGCCAGACGTGCATCGCCGTGCACCAGGGACCGTCCGTTGTGGAAGACCTCGAAACCATCCTCCACAGCGATGGTGAGCAACAACGGCACACCCTTGAGCGAAACATCCGGATCCACCCAGGTGCGGAACCAATGCACGCGCTCACCAGGTACCAAGGTGTCCAATGCATCGTTCAGCAACACCCAGGTACTGTCCTCCAACAAGGGCGATGCGTACAACGCGCTATCGCCGATCCTGTGCCGTGTGCTGTTCCGGATCAGATCGATACCGGCCACCTCGCCACCCTGACCGGGAACCTCGGTGGTCCCCTCTTCCAGATCGCGCAGGTCGAACGACACCATGCTCTCCGGTGTGTTGAACCGGATGCTCTGCGCCGTGGCCGCGAACGCCAGGAACGAACAGGCCAAGAAGAGGAGAGCACGGCGCAGGTGGCGCATGGCGAAATGTAGGGAGGGATCCCTTGTCCGGAAGCATCCCATGCGCTGCTACCTTGCGGTCCACTTACTTCCATGGACATCAACGACCTGCTCCAGAACCTGCGTGAAGCACTGGAGCTGACACCGGACAACGACAAGTTGCGCGCACATCTGGCACGCACGCTGCTCACGGCGGGCAAGGCGGAAGAGGCGGCGACGGAATTCAAGCGCGTGCTACAGAACGCCCCGCACGACAAGCAGAGCAAGCTGGGACTGGCACGTGCCTTCGCCGCCCAACAACAATGGAGCGCAGCCATCGTGATCCTGGAAGACCTGCACCACCAAGGCCCTCCCGAACACGAGGTGCACTTGCTCTACAGCCGTGTGCTGTTGAACGAAGGCAGCTTCGGCAAGGCCATGGACATTTACGAGGAGCTCTTGAAGCGCTGGCCAGACCGACCCGATGCCGAGTTGGATGAGCACTTCCGCGTGACGGGTCAGGGACCCGATCAGGAGGATGACGACGCGGAGTATGACGATGGCCCACCGGGCGAACTGAGCGCGCGCGACCTGATCGTGAAGAGCGACACCACCTTCGCCGACGTCGGTGGCATGCAAGGCGTGAAGGATGAGATCGGGCTGAAGATCATCCAACCGCTGCTGCACCCGGATCTTTACAAGGCCTACGGTAAGAAGATCGGCGGTGGTATTCTGCTCTATGGTCCGCCCGGTTGTGGAAAGACGCACATGGCGCGCGCTACGGCCGGTGAGATCAAGGCCACCTTCATCAGCATGGGCATCGCCGATGTGCTGGACATGTGGATCGGCAAGAGCGAGCGCAACATGAAGCGCATCTTCGAAGTGGCGCGCAAGAACAAGCCGTGCGTGCTCTTCATCGACGAGATCGATGCACTTGGCGCGAACCGCAGCCACATGAAACACAGCGCCGGCAGCCACGTGATCAACCAGTTCCTCACCGAGATGGACGGCATCGACGCGGACAACGAAGGCCTGCTCGTGATCGGTGCCACCAACATGCCGTGGCACATCGACCCGGCGTTCCGTCGCCCCGGCCGTTTCGACCGCACCATCTTCGTTCCACCACCGGACATGGCAGGGCGCACGAGCATCCTGGAGATCCTGCTGAAAGGAAAACCGGTGAAAGATGTGGCTGCGCAGGACATCGCGAAGAAGACCGAACACTTCAGTGGCGCCGACTTGAAAGCGGTGATCGATATCGCGATCGAGGAGAAGCTGAGGAGCGCCATGAAGACCGGCATCCCCGAACCGTTGAGTACGAAGGACCTGCTGAAGGCCGCCGGCACGCACAAGGCCACCACGCGCGAATGGTTCACCACGGCGAAGAACTACGCGCTGTATGCCAACGAGAGCGGGCTGTACGACGAGATCCTGAAGTACACGAAATAGCGCGTAGCCGAACGATGGAAGACAACCGCTTCGCCCACGCCGTGCTGCTCTACAACCAGCGTCGCTATGCCGATGCCGAGAAGGCGCTGCGCGACATCCTAACCGGTGATCCGCAACAGGGGCACGCCTTGCATCTGCTGGCCGCTACGTACCTGCAACAGGACCGTCATGCAGAAGCGCGCAACATCGCACAGCAGGTGCTGGGCATGCATCCGCACAGCGCCGATGCGCACAACCTGCTCGCACGCATCGAACTCGCGGATGGTGCGGCCGCAAAAGCCGAGGAGCACGCGAAGCAGGCCGTTGAACTGGACCCCGGCGATAGCTCCAATCACGCCATTCTCGCGTTCGTGCTGCTGCGTCGCTCGGAGCCTCTGCGCGCGCTGGAGTCCGCTGATCGCGGATTGGCGATAGACCCGGAGGACATCCAATGCCTCAACATCCGAACGGAAGCGCTCGCACGTCTGGGCCGCAAGGAGGAAGCGGACCGCACCATCGACAAGAGCCTGGAGCTGGATCCGGAGAACCCGTACACGCACAGCAACACCGGCTGGGCCGTGCTGCGCCGTGGCGACCACTCCAAGGCATTGGACCATTTCCGCGAAGCGCTGCGCCGCGACCCGATGAACGCACATGCCAAGGCCGGCATGGTGGAAGCTTTGAAGGCGCGTTACTGGATCTATCGCCTTTGGTTGCGTTATGCCTTCTGGGTAAGCAACCTGAAAGGCAATGTGCAGGTGATGCTGATGGTGGGGCTCTACCTGCTGAACCGGCTGCTCAACAACCTCATCGAATCCAACCCCGCGCTGGCTCCCTTCCTCTATCCCATCTTGATCGCCTACCTGCTCTTCGCGCTCAGCACCTGGATCCTTGTTCCCGTGAGCAACCTGTTCCTGCGCTTCAACAAGTACGGGCGCTATGCACTGGACAAGGAAGAGACCTTGAGCAGCACGCTCACCGGCGTATCCTTGGGCATCAGCGTACTTGCGTTCATCAGTTGGCTGGTCACGGATGGTGCGGGCTCGCTCGCGCTGTGCGGCGTGGGCTTCTTGATGATGATCCCGCTGGGCAGCATGCTGCGTCCGGGTCGCAAACACCGGTGGATCCTCGTAGGCGCCTGCATCCTCCTGGCTGCGCTGGGGCTGCTTGGAACCTTCATCGCCTCCACCACCGGCATCGTGCTCAACGGCATCATCGGCTACTTCCTCACCGGCTTGTTGATCTACCAGTTCGGCGCCAGCTTCCTCGCTTCGCGGGATTGATCACCCGCTAGGTCAGCCATCGCTCGAACGCGTGCAGCACATCCGGCCAGTCGCAGGGTTCGCTCTTGCCCGGACCGATGAAGTACTGAACGCGCTCCTGCCATTGGCCATCATCGCCGAGCTTGGTGCTCTTCGCCCGGAAGAACGCGAACGCAGGGGAGTGCCCGGGTACCTCCACATGCAACCGGCCACGGCGCTTCACGAAGAGCACCGTTACCGGATGTACGCCATGGCGGTTCAGCGTGGCGGTAAGGTCGGCGTGTTCGTGCGGAAGGAAACGCATGGCTGGTCGATCACGAAGTTCTGAACTATGACCCGGGTGCCGTGCATGAACTGTTCACAAAACAAGGATCTTCGACCCAACCAAGCGTACCCGTTCCGCGTGTACGCTTGGCGAGCAACGAGCACACGCATGCCCTCCATTCTCCGGCCCCTCGCTGCCTTGTCAGCGTTCACGCTCACCGCCTCGGTGATCCTCGCGCAATCCTGGAACGCACCAGTGGAAGTACCTGATCATCGCGGCACCGGTGGCGATATCGGCACCTTCAACAGCCTGGCCATCATCAACGGACACCCGGCCATTGCCACGGTGGACAGAACGCACCAATGCATCCGCTATGTGCGTGCCGCCGACGCTGCGGGCACTGCTTGGGGCACACCCGTTTCGATCAGCGCGATACCCGTGGACGGTACGCACCTCTCCCTTGCCGAAGTGAACGGCAGGCCGGCCATCGCGTACCAGAGCGACTTCTCGCTGGACCTGATGTACGTGCGCGCGAACGATGCGAACGGCGATACCTGGGGAACATCCATCACCCTGGCGGACAACGGTGATGTGGGGAAAGCCGCAAGCCTCGCCGTTGTGAACGGCAAGCCCGCCATCGCCTACTACCAGGCGGGCACCAACGGCATCAACCGCCTGTGCTACGTGCGTGCCACGGATACCAATGGAACGACCTGGGGAGCACCGGTGAACCCCGAAGCCATCGTCGGTCTCGTACACCGCACTGAGTTGAGGACCGTGAACGGCAACCCGGCCATCGGCTTCGGGCGGGGGGGCAACTCGCGGTACATCCGCGCTGCCGACGCGGACGGCACCACGTGGAACAGTGGCATTACCATTGTTACCGGCACCAACAATGGAACGGCGCCAACACTGGCCGTTGTGGGTGGCATGCCGTGCATGGCCTTCCACAACGTGGCCACTTCACGGCTCATGTTCCTTCGGGCGAACACCCCGAGCGGGGACAGCTGGGGCAGCGACATCATGGTGCATGCCGTATCCGGACAGAACGTAGGTGGACATGCGCGCATCCTGGACGTTGGTGGCGTTCCGGCCATCGTATTCCAGAACGTGACCAACGCCGACCTGCTCTACACACGAGCCAACGATGCAACCGGAACGACATGGACAGCGCCCTCGGTACTGGCCGCTGATGGACAAGTGGGCACCGATATCAGCGCGGTGCTGGTGGAGGGCCGACCGGCCACCGTCTGCTATGATGCCACACAAGGCGACCTCCTCTTCGCGGCCGCCAACAACCCAACGGGCACCGGTCCGAATGCCTGGAACGCACCGATCCACATCGACACGCATCCTGCCCTCGGCGCACACACGAGCCTGGCGATGGTGAACGGACTCCCCGCACTGGCTTACTACGATGCCAGCAACAAGGACCTGCGCTACATCCGGGCCGTGGATGCGGAGGGTACCCAATGGTCCACCTCCATCACCGTGGACTCCGTGGGTGAGCTGGGAGCCTATTGCAGGTTGTTGGTCGTGAACGGGCGACCGGCCATCGCCTACTTCGATGAGCTCCAGAACGTGCGCTACGTGCGCGCCAACGATGCCAACGGCGAGACCTGGGGCACACCCACGAGCATGGACAACAGCCAGAGCGGGCCACGCGGACAGGGCATCGCGCTCGCCCTCATCGGAGGAAGGCCCGCCATCGCCTACCAGAACAACACCAACGGCAACGTGCGCTACCTGCGCGCGCTGGATGCCAACGGCGACACTTGGCCCACCAACGGCTACACGCTGGGGTCCAGTGCCGACTTCGATGTGGAAGTCGCGCTCATCGACCTCAATGGGAGACCTGCTGTAGCCTTCAACCAACAGAACGGTGCCCTGCTCTTCACCACGGGAACGAACGCCGACTTCAGCGCCGGCGCGGCCGTTAGCACCACGGTCACCACGGGTTTCGCCCAGCCACGCTTCGCGAGCCTCGCCGTGGTGAACGGCAACCCAGCGGTGAGCTATTGGAGCGGCGCCCAGAACGCATTGATCTTCGCACGGGCCAACACGGCTACCGGATCCACCTGGGGCCTGCCCGTTACCGTGGACCTGAACGGTGGGCAATACGGCGTGCTGGGCGTTCACGAAGGCCTGCCCATCATCGTTCACAGTCGTGCAGGCATGCGCTACGCGAAGGCCTCGGACCTGAACGGTGCCGCATGGGGGAGCCCCACGCAGCTCCACTCACGGATCAACCGGTACAACAGCATGGTGGTGGAGAACGAGCACATCCGTATCGGCTTCCACGACCCGGGGCGCGAGCAAGCCTTCTTCGTTACCACGGCAGCGTGCGCATTGAACCTCGGCGTGATCAGCGATGGCAGCAGCCTTACCGCGCTCGCCGATGGTGCGGAGTACCAATGGCTCGATTGCCTGAACGACTTCGCCCCGATACCCGATGCGACCGGGCAGACCATCGCACCACCGGATGGCGAATACGCGGTGCGCATCGCCCTGGGTGCCTGTGTGGACACCAGTGCCTGCGTGCAGATCCTGAGCACCGACATGCAAGCGATCACATCCTCCGCCATCCGCCTCTTCCCCAACCCGGCACATGAGCGCGTTACGATCAGCGGACTGATGAGCGATCGTGCGCACACCGTGTCCTTAGCGGACATCACCGGGCGTGTCGTCCTTCAGCAGCAGTTCCTTGGCAACGCTGATATCCAGCTGGATCTTGCACGGATGCGCACTGGCGCCTATCTCCTGCGCATCATCGGCGCCACGGGCATCACCACCGTGCACCAGCTGGTCTTGGAATAGCGGGCGCTCAGGCCGTCATCGTCAGCGGGAAGGTGCGCACGTGCTGGTCTATGCTCGTGGCATCCAGTTCACGCTTCATCAGCACCACGTCGCTCACCCGTTGCTGGATGGTGTTACCCTGATCGGCCAGCAGCGCCCACGCGCTGTTGAACTGATCGGCCTTCAGGCCCGAAGCGATCACCAGCCGCGGATGTTCCACCACCTCCACGCCCAGCTTCTTGATGCGCCGGTTGGTGCGCACATGGTCCACCACGCGCTGGCGCAGTGCGGCGATGGTGCCGCGCTCACCCAGTTCGATGCCGATGCTCTTCTTGTCCTCCGTATGCGAGACCACGCCCAGGCTCAGGGCGAACGGTGGAAAGCCTTCCGCGCCGCGCTCGATGGCATCGGCCAGCGGTCCTTCGTACTCCGGTGGCAGTTCGCTGTTGAAGAGCACGATGCCCGGCATCTGGTACGCCTCGTTGAAGGTGCCGATGCGTTGTCGCAGCAGCTGACGCCATTCCATCACGCGTGCCGCCAAGTGGCTCGCCGGGTCTATGACCAGCCGGTACTGGCAGGTATAGACCAGTGTGTCGAAGAGCGACAATGCATCGGCGGTGGCCTTGCGCGGCATGGCACAAAGGAACCGCGGCCATCCGCTACGGTCAACACCGCCGCCAGCACTTCATCAACACCTGCATGATCACGGGGATGTCCGACCCGGCGCAGGAACCCTTCAGTCCAACTCGAACGCCTTGCTGCGCACCTGTTCGCCATCGCCACCGAGCAGGACGATGCGGTAACGGCCCGGCAGCAGCTCCTTCTTCCCTTCCGGCTGACGCACACTTGCCCACCACCGCAACGGCGGCACACACAGCGCACGATCCTCCCAGTCCGCCCAGGGCATGCCGCAGTCCATCTGCGCGAACGGCATCGGGAGGCGCTCCACCCATCCGCTGTCCGTGTGCATCTCCAGCGCGACGAACGGGTCGTTGCTCGCGCAGCCGCCATCCAACGTCACGCGGCCGGTGACCCGCAGGCAGACCGTATCGCCGCTCACACGCTCCAATTCCACCTTCTTCAGCCCCACCGATCGTTCTTGCTTCGGATGAACGGGCGGAACACCTGCTTCCTTCTTCGTCTCCGCCTCCTTCATTTCCCTTCTCCTGCGTTCTTCGGCCGCCACCGAGCGCCGGTATTCCGCCAGGTCGGTTTCCTTCATCCGATCCACGATCCGCTGGGCGGCTTTCGCGGACCATGGCTCAAAGGCCAGCTCTTCCAGCACGAAATGCCCTGCGCGGAAACGAAGCACTTCGGGCGTATCCCTGGTGGAGCGTTGCATGGCGTGGAGTTGGATCCTCGTATACGTTCCCGGCAGATCCACACGCATGGTGTCGGCGCCGCTGGTGATGAGCAGGTACGATACGGCCACGCTCTCACTGGGGCGGTACACGATCCACCCATCGGGCTCGTCGCGCACCAGGGGCCCGCGCTGGATGGGGATGGAACGCAACGGCCCAAGCCAGCTGCCATCGGCATTGATGTACGACTGGTGCTCGCGGAAATACTGCACCACCTGCACCTCGCGCACCAGCGGCCGCAGTGCGTCGCGGTCTTCCGCCAGGGTGATGAGGAGCGAGGGCGGGCCGGGTTGGGCGTTCGCCTTCAACACGCAGAGCAGCACCAGCGGCACCAAGGCTCCGTACCTCATCGCAGCTTCAGCGTGAAGGTGCCTCCGTTGCTACAGCCCGACAAGTGGACCAGGTGGTCGCCAACGGGCCAGTCGCTCACGTCCACCCAAGATCGGGCCACCGCACCCGCCCGAACGTTGATGTGGACCGGGTCCTTGCGCTCTTCCGGTCGGTACGGCACGAAGGTGATGGAGTACTGCGCGCTGGTACCCCACGGCGGGAACGATACGAAGTGCGTGCAGCAATACGCCGACCGCATCACCCACACATCGGTCTGGTTGGGACCGCCGGCCTCCACCGGTACATCCAGGTCCGCGGGCACGGTCAGTTCCTGTCGGCACGTGTCCGTGTTCAACTGTGGGATGATGCGCTCACGCTTCATCGCCTTCGCCCACAACGCGTCGAACCGCTGCGTCAGGTCCGCCGTGCGCGGGTCCATGGCATCGTTCGTATCATCGGCGTAGCGCCTGCCGTTCGCCCGGAAGCGACCGGCACGGAACGGCAGCACCACGGGTGGGCGGCGCGCGCTGTCCATGTGCTTGCAGCGCTCGTCCACATCGGAACGGAAGCCCGCGTAGTACGCCGTTAGCTCCACCACCATGGTGTCCGCACCGCGCACCACCACCAGCTTCTCATCCGGCAGTTCGGTGCCTTGCGCCGGTGTGGCCAGGAAACGCGGCAGGTCCGGTGCGAAGAGCGGCAGCAGGCGCATCCCCTTCTCCGGTAGCGCAACTATCGGGTAGTAGTGCAGCGGCATGCTCCACCACATGCCGGAGCGCAGGTAGTACACCGCGTACGGGCCCTGCAACGGAAGCAGCACGGCGCTGTCCTCCACTACGGTGTAGCGTGTCCAGTACGGGTTCTGGTCCGGGTCCTGCGCACGCAGGTGCAGGGCTACCAAGGCCAGCAGAACAAGCAAGGGTGAACGCATCGCAGGGCGGTACACCGAAAGTAGCCGAACGTTCACCGTGCAGTTCTAACACGGCCATGACGGGCAGAACCATCCAAGCCTGACCTTTGCACCCTGCCATGCCCACCCGCAGCGCACCGCTCCCCCTCAACGAACTGCCCGAGCAGCGCTGGGCCACGGTGGCCGACATCACCGTGCCCGATCATGGGCCCGACCGCGAACTGGTGCTGCGCCTGGTGGAACTGGGCTTCGTGCCGGGCGAGCGCCTGCGCATCGTGGCCGAAGGCATCGCCGGGCGCGACCCCCTGGCCGTGCGCGTGGGCCACACCACCTTCGCCCTGCGCCGCTACGAAGCCTCCTTCATCCTTGTTGAGCCGCTGAGCTGATCCATGCCACTGACCCAGCTCGCCTTCCCGGCCAACATCGCCCTGCTGGGCAACCCCAACTGCGGCAAAACGGCCCTCTTCAACCTGCTTACCGGCAGCCGACAGAAGGTGGCCAACTACGCGGGGGTCACCGTGGAACGCAAAGAAGGACGCCTGCGCACCGCCGGTGGCCGACGCGTGAACGTGCTGGACCTGCCCGGCGCATACAGCCTCAACGCCCTCTCCAACGACGAGGCCGTGACCCGCGACGTGATCACCGGCCACAGCGCAGAAGCCCTGCCGGACCTGCTGGTGTGCGTGACCGATGCCACCAACCTGCGGCTGCACCTGCGCATGGTGCTGGAGGCGAAACAGCTGGGCCTGCCCCTGGTGGTGGCGGTGAACAAGATGGACCGCGCGAAGAAGCTCGGCATCCGCATAGACCTGGAAGCCCTCGCCCGCGAGCTGGGCATGCCCGTGGTGGGCACCGTGAGCATACAGGCCCACGGCGCACAAGAGCTCCTGAAGGTGCTGGACAAACCCCTCGCCCGCCGCACACCCTCCACTTGGCAGCCGCCGGACCTGCATGCCGTGCGCCACACCCAGCACGAGGTGCAACGCATCTTCCGCAGCACCGTGCACGAACCGGCCGTGGACGCCGACCCCAGCGAACGCATCGACCGGGTGATCATGCATCCCTTCTGGGGCCTGCTCATCCTCGGCGTGGTGCTCTTCGTCACCTTCATCTCCGTGTTCTCCGTGGGCGCCTGGCTCACCGGCTTCATCGAACAAGGCACCGCCTGGGTGGCCGCACTTGTGGAAAGCGCCATGGCCGATGGGCCCTTGCGCGGCCTGCTGGTGGAAGGCCTCATCGGCGGCGTGGGCGGCGTGCTCGTGTTCCTGCCGCAGATCCTCATCCTCTTCCTCTTCATCCTCGCGCTGGAAGACTCCGGCTACCTGCCGCGCGCAGCCTTCCTGCTGGACAAGCCCATGAGCAAAGCGGGCCTCTCGGGCCGCTCCTTCATCCCCCTGCTCTCCAGCTTCGCGTGCGCCATACCGGGCATCATGGCCACCCGCTCCATCACCAACTGGCGCGACCGGCTCACCACCATCATGATCGCGCCGCTCATGGCCTGCTCGGCGCGCATCCCCGTGTACACCCTGCTGGTGGCCGCCCTCTTCCCCGGCGACCCGCTGGAGGCCACCCTGCTCATGATCGGCCTGTACGTGCTGGGCATCGTAAGCGCCATGGCCGTGGCCTGGGTCATGAAGCGCAGCACCGGCAGCACACGCCATTCGGTGCTGCTCATGGAACTGCCCAGCTACCAGTGGCCGGACTGGCGCAGCCTCGCCATCGGCTTGTACGAGCGCGCCATGATCTTCCTCAAGCGCGTGGGCACCATCATCCTGGCGCTCACCATCGTGATGTGGGCGCTCTACACCATCCCCTCGCCCCGCACGCGGAACGGCGGCTCCCCCATCGAGAACAGCCTGGCCGGCGAGATCGGCCATGCCCTCAAGCATGTGTTCGCGCCCATCGGCTTCAACGAGCACATCGCCATCGCGCTGGTGCCCGGCATGGCCGCGCGCGAAGTGGTGGTGAGCTCCCTGGGCCTGGTCTACGCCATGGAAGGCAACGAGGCCGAAGTGGGCAGCCAGCTGGAGGCGCACATCGCCCGCGAGTGGTCGCTGGCCACCAAGCTCTCCTTGCTGCTGTGGATGGTCTTCGCCCCCCAGTGCCTCAGCACCTTCGTGGTCGTGAAACGCGAGACCAACTCGTGGACCTACATGTGGCTCATGGGCGGCTACCTCTTCGCACTGGCCTACCTTGCCAGCCTCTTCACCTACCAGCTCACCAGCTACCTCACCGCGCACTGATGCAAACGCTGATCGCCATACTCGTTGTGCTGGCCGCCGTGGCCTACGTGGCGTGGGAATGGATGCCCAGGACCTGGCGCAACGCGGTGCTGCTGAAGCGCGCGCCGGTGGTGCAGCCCATGGCTCCCACCTGTCCCGCGTGCGCGACGTGCGGGGGGTGCGGGAAGGGAGCGTAGCTCAACTGCACGCAACGCTGCCCAGCCGCACCGCGCAACGTACACCTACTCCACCACCACCCGCTCGAGGCACACGCCGCTGGGGCTGGTGAATTTGATGGCATAGGTGCCCGCACCGAAGCGTGACAGGTCCACCTCCTCCACCGTGGCGCCGGTGGGCAGCCTGCGTTGCACCAGCAATTTGCCCATGGTGTCGTACACGCTGTAGTAACTCTCGGCACGCAACGGGTCTGCGAACTGCACGGTGAAGTGGCCCGTGTTGGGGTTGGGGCGGATGTGAAATGACACTTCTTCAATAGGGGGAATGCTGTTATAGACACAACCTTCGTAGGACTCGAACACAGGTACATTCAGGTTCTCGAATTGCACATTCTCCATGTCCGCTCCATCGTTCGCACTGATGGTGAATGCACTATCCATCGGTGCAAGGTCCGTTACATACACTGGCAGCTGCCGGTCGAAACACGGCAACCGCCCCATTGTGTCGGTCTTGAAGAAGTAGGACCGTGTGATCAAAGGACTCCATGAGAAGCTCCCGGTGGCTCTTCCGTTGATCAAGAATCCACCATCGGACATCGCCAATAGACCCATCACTTCATACACGAAGCCATCGGCCCCCTGCCATCTTGTCCATAGTGTATCTCCGTCAAGCTGTAGCTTCATCAACATCGAGCCCGTTGATGAGCTTACCATGAACACTTCTCGCCCATCGCTCGTTGGCGTTGCGCGCGCGGAATACTGGACATCCCATACCGCTTCTGCATCAAAACCTCTGCAACCTTGAATATCGCCTGCCCCGTCCAGTTCCATGACAAATAGGCTTGGGTCGTATCCTGGTGGTGGTGGGTACTCGTGCGGTCGTCCAGTGGTAAAGCCCACCACAGCGAATGAACCGTCGGAGCGGATAATGGCATCGCACATGACGCCTGTCGGTCGGAAATAGGACCTGCACCACAGGACCTCTCCCATCGGGGACATTCTTAGCACTGTTGCCCCTGCACCATCCATGGAAACACCCGCAAGAAGGTCTCCGCTTGGAAGTTCCTTGATGAAATCGAATCCGCCAGAACCATTGAATCGCTTAGCCCAGATGACCTCACCCGACGCAGATGCCTTCAACGCATAGAAACTGGACTTACCCCAGATCAGTACAGAACCATCACTGGTGACCAAGAGGTCGTCGGGGTGGCCCGTACAATCCGGACCGTTCAATCGATAGCGATGCAACTCCGACACCCTTCCCAATGAATCCATGAATCCAATCGCTGGATCGAAGTGTCGCGTTGTGGATCCCGAGTTCATTGTACAGCTCCCACTGTACATCACAGAAGTGAAAACATAGCGATCCCCATCGTATGCAGCAATACCACGCATCCAAGGATATTCGCTGTATGGGGTGGAAAAGGAATTCATCTCAATGTGTGAACCGCCCTGATCCATCACTGCAATACCTGAAAATACGACACCGATAAGAACGCTGCCACCGGGTAGCTCAGTAGGACAATTATTGTAGAAGGATGAATCATCATAGAAGTGCATCCATGATGTTTGGGCATCCCCCTCCGTTCGCAAGAGGATCGCTATGGAACAAGCACCTATATAGTTCATCCGTATCCTGCGTCTCATGTACTTGGTTCTTTGCAATTCAGCCGCCACAGGTACTCGTGCTCTGGCTCTTCACAGCGGAACACCTACACCACTGCGAACGAATTCAGCAGCGAAGCGGCAAGGTGTAGTAGTTCGCTTCAGAAAGATATGGACGAACGACCCTTAAACCTACGCAGCGTCTTCCGTCTTCGGAGACCCTGCGCCACCGCGAACGAACAGTTCCAAGAGCCGGGTCCACACGCTCATACATGACGGTAAGATAAGCGCGACCGGTCGAGGCACCGCTGCACACGCCACCAGCCGCACGCTCCGCCTTCCCTGCAACGCGGCGTGTGCACACCGATGCAGCGCGCGAGTACCATGCCCAACCAGAAGCTGGAGCGGATGCTATGTTCGCACGACCGTTCGCATCCCCATGTCCCGCACCCGCATCCTTTTCTGGGCAGCGCGCATCACCGGCACGGTGTGGTTGCTGTTCCTGCTCTTCATGCTGGTGGGCCACCTCACGGGCGATGCCAACGGCCCGCACGGCATGCGCTTCAACGGCACGCGCGAGGTGGTGGGCTTCGTGCTATTCCCGGTATGCAGCATCGCCGGGCTCGCACTGGCCTACGCCAGGCCGGGCTTGGGTGCGGCATTGGTGGTGGGCAGCTTGGTGGCCATCGTTGCCATACAGCCGCACCTGTTGCAGCCCACCTTCCTGTTGATGCTGCTGCCGGGCGTGCTGTACGCGCTGTATGCCTGGAGCACGCGGCGCGCCACCGCGTGACAGCAGAAGGCCGCCCTCGCGAGCGGCCTTCGCTGAACCAAACTACAACCGATGTCTACTGGTCGCAGCCCATGGTGCCGAAACCGGGCACCGTGCTGGCGCTGCCATCCCCTTCTTCATCTTCTTCGAAGAAACCCACGCCTTCCAGCGCGTAGTAGTTGCCGTTGAAGCCGATGGAACCACCGCTCACCTGCAACTCACCATCCTGCGAGAGGTAGATGCCGCCTTCGTTCTGGAAGCTCACCACGAAGGAGAAGCCGAAGTTCTCCAGATCCTCCTCGTCCTGGTCCAGGTCGTCTATCCAGTTGAGCACCTCGTAGCTGTTGTTGCCCAGCTGCTCGGCATAGACCAGGTAGTACGCGAAGCCGTGGAAGTAGTCGAAGAGGTCCTCCTCGCCGGAGGAGAAGTCCCCGTTGATCAAGGCATCGAAGTCGCCCGCGATGCCGATGACGCCCGCCACATCGTTGATGCCGGTATCGAACAGGTCCATGCCCAGTCCCTCTTCATCGAAGCTGAAGCAGACCGCCAGTTCGATGTCCAGTGAGGCATCGCCGGCCACCACCGTGCCACCGCCGCCGCCCGTGCCGCTGCTCGGTTCGGTCAGGATCATCAGGCCCTGGGTCTCGCTCCAGGTCCACTGCCCGCCGTTGCTGCTGGCGAAGTCGATGCCACCGGTGGGTGGGTCCACGAAGTTGAAGCTGCGGCTGCCATCGGGCAGGCTCTTGAACACGATCACCTTATTCATGGTGCGGTTGTAGATGCCTACGCCCGGCAGCTGCTGCACCTGCTCGCGGATGCGCTGCTGCACCGCGGGGTCCAGCGTGCGTGCGGTGCGCGGGGTGGCCACCGCTCCCTCTTTGGAGCAACCGGCCAGCAGGCCCGCGCCCAGCAGCACCGCGCCCACCAGGGGCAGTGCGGCCCGCTTGTATGTACGTATGCCGTTCATGTGCGTGTGCTTGTGCGCTGCCCCACTAGAACACCCAGCCCAGACGCAGCTGACCGATGACGTTGGGGCCCACGTTGAACTTCGCCTGGTTGTCCACGTTGCTCTCCGAGTCCTGTGCACCCGTCACGTTCTCCCAGCTGATCTTGTTGGTGAGGTCGTTGCTCAGCGCCACGCCGAAACCGATCTCCGTGCCCAGGTACAGTTTGTTCGCCACGTAGTAGTCGAAACCGGCCACCGCGTTGAGGCCCAGGTCCAGCGAACCACCCTTGGTGATCTTGGCGCCCACCGCGTTGTTGGGCTCCTGCTGTTCCTCGCGCTTGTTGGTCATGCCATAGCCTACGTTGAGCACCGCACCGATGTAGGGCGAGAGGCGCTCGGTGCCCGCGAAGTGCTTCTCGATGCCGGGCTGTATGCTGATGGTGGTCTCGCTTTCCTTGTCCTTCAGTTCCACCTGGCTCAAGGTGTTGTCCTCGTCCTGCGTGGTGGTGGTGGTGTTCGCGTGGCCCAGGAACAGCGCCAGGCGGAAGGCCTTGGTCTCGCTGCTGAACTTCCGGTACTTGATGCCGCCGATGCTCACCGGCGTGCCGCCCAGGGGAGCGAAGTTCACCTCCAGCGTGCGTTCGCCAGCGGCAGGTTTGTACTGTGCGCTGGCCGTACCAGCGATACCGGCCACCACGGCCGTGAGAAGGAGAGCTCGTTTCATGTCGTTCTAGGATTGGTGCTGCGAAAGTGGACCGCTCAACGCCACCTGTTCCGCGCCCTGTGCATGCTCTTCGCACACCCTGCTGCAAACAAGTCCCCGGGAATTACGGTGGGTACCGTATTGCGTGCCACGCGCCATTGGCAGGCCCTGCCCACGGCGCACGGCGCCACCCCGGTGCGGCGCTACCTTGTACCCATGCAAGTGAAGATCGCGCTGGTGCAGCTGGACATCGTACCCATGGAGCCCTTGAAGAACCTGGCCCGCATGGAGGAGCATGCCGCCAAGGCCAAAGCCGCCGGGGCCCAACTGGTGGTGTTCCCCGAAGATGCCGTGTGCGGTCCGCTGCAGGGGCAAACGGCCTTCGTGCCCTACGCCGCCGAGTACCTCGCGCGCATGCAGGCCCTGGCGCTGCGCCTGGGGGTGGACATCGTGCCCGGCTCGTGGACCGTGGCGGAGAACGGTGTGCTCTACAACCGCACCTTCTACATCAACGCCGATGGCACACTGGCCGGGTGGTACAGCAAGGTGAACCTGTGGGCCACGGAGAAGCTGCACATCGCTCCCGGGCCCGGCGTAAGCGTGTTCCCCACGCGCTTCGGCCTGGTGGGCCTCATCATTTGTTGGGACATCTCCTTCCCCGAGATGTTCATCGCCATGCGCCACCTCGGCGCACGCCTGGTGATCTCGCCCACCTACTGGTCGTTCCCCAAGAAGGCCCTGCGTTCCGAGGAACTGCTGGATGATGAAGTGCTGCTGATCGACTCGCTCTGCACCACGCGTGCCTTCGAGAACGACATCCTCTTCGCCTACTGCAACGCCGCCGGTGAATTGCAGAACCCCGATGGCTCACTGGCCGTGCTCAGTGGGCGGAGCCAGGTGACGCATCCCTTGCAGAAGGTGCTGGTGCAGGCCCCAGGCAATGCGGAGGAGATGCTCCTTTGCGATGCCGTACTGGACGCACCACCTGCGGCAGCTGCGGCCGTGGCCTGATGCCCTGGCCTTACATCACCGTCTTTCGCAGCGCTGTCGAACCCCGCCCCGTTCGTCACTATCTTGCTCCCGGTTTGACCTCTCCCCGGACGCCCGTCTTCAACATCATCCTGCTGCTGGCCCTCGCAGCGTTCGCCGTAGGCATGTTCCTCGGCCTGCGCGGTGTGGATCGCATCGTAGCGGCACGCAACGCCGTGGAGCACGGCTACACGGTGGAGAAGAGCGCCACCGCATTGCTCAGTTCCCTGAAGGACCTGGAGGTGGGCCAGCGCGGCTACCTCCTGAGCCGCGACACCTCCTACCTGGGCCCCTACCTCGTGGCCGCCAGTGAGGTTCCCGTTCAGTTCCGCCAACTGCGGGCCTTGTTGGACGACCTGCCCGGCCAGACACTGGCCCTGGACTCGGCGGAAGACCTGCTGCGCCTGAAATTGCAGGAGCTGCGCACCAGCGTTTCCCTGGGCGAAGCGGGCAAGTGGGGCGAAGCACAGGAGGTCGTGCGCGCCGGCTCTGGCCGCCACTACATGGACCTGCTGCGCGCGCGCTTCGCACGGATGTTGCGCTCCGAGGGCGAGCGAATCGCCTTCAAACAACAACAACGGCTGCGCGCCCTCACCGAGTTGCGCATCGTGCTCATCGGCACCGGCGTGCTGGGCTCCCTGCTGCTGCTCTCCGCCTGGTTCAGCGCAAGACGCCATATGCACCTTCGCGAAGAGGCCGCACGGGCCGTGGACGCGCAACGGACCTACCTGCGCACCACCCTGCGCAGCATCGGCGACGGCGTCATCACCACCGATGCGCACGGCCGTGTGGACACCCTGAACAAGGTGGCCGAGGAACTCACCGGATGGACCATGCAGGAGGCCCAGGGACAGCCCTTGGAGACCATCTTCCCCATCGTGAACGAGACCACGCGCGCCACCGTGGAAAACCCCGCGCTACGCGCCCTGCGCGAAGGCGTGGTGGTGGGCCTGGCCAACCATACGGTGCTCCTGCGCCGCGATGGTACCGAAGTGGCCATAGACGATAGTGCGGCCCCCATCCGCATGGAGGATGGTACCGTGGCGGGCAGCGTGCTCATCTTCCGGGACATCGGTGTGCAGCGCGCGGCGGCACGGCGCATCGAGGTGAGCGAGGCCCGCAACCGCGCCATGCTGGCCACGGCCCTGGACGCCATCATCACCATCGACCACGAAGGACGCATCGTGGAGTTCAATGCTTCGGCCGAACGCATCTTCGGCCACGCCCGTGCCAACGTCGTAGGGCAGGAACTGGCGGCCCTCATCATACCGCCCAACTTCCGCGACCAGCACCGCCGCGGCATGGCCCACTTCCTCAGCACCGGCGAAGGACCCATCCTGGACAAACGCCTGGAGTTGGAAGCCCTGCGTGCCGATGGGGAGTTGTTCCCCTGCGAGCTCACCGTGGCCAAGGTGCAGGTGCACGGCGACCCGCTCTTCACCGCTTTCCTGCGCGACATCACCGATCGCCGCAAGGCCGAGAACGAGCTGCGCACCCTGGCCGCAGACCTCTCCGATGCCAACCGACGCAAGGCCCAGTTCATCGCCACCCTGGCCCACGAACTGCGCAACCCGCTGGCCCCACTGAGCAACGCCATGGAACTGCTGAAGCTGGACGAGCGCCGCAACGAACAACGGGAGACCCTCGAGCTCATGGACCGCCAGGTGAACATGCTGGTCCGCCTCATAGACGACCTGCTGGACATGAGCCGCATCGAACGCGGCCTCATCGTGCTCCGCGAAGAGCCCCTGGACCTGGTGCAGGTGGTACGCCAGGCCGTGGAGACCAGTCAACCCTTGATCGCCGCAGCCGGCCATCACTTGCAGCTGGACCTGCCCCCGCACCCCGTCATGGTGATGGGCGACCTGGCGCGCCTGGCACAGGTGTTCGCCAACCTGCTCAACAACAGCGCCAAATACACTCCCAAAGGGGGGCACGTGCGCATGGCCATGCAGGTGGAGCCCGAGTGGGTGCAGGTGGATGTGCAGGACAATGGCATGGGCATTCCACAGGCCATGCTGCGCAAGGTGTTCGACCTCTTCACCCAGATGGACCATACCATGGCCCACGCGCAGGGCGGCCTCGGCATCGGCCTCACCCTGGTGAAGAAGCTGGTGGCCCTGCACGAAGGCAAGGTGGAAGTGACCAGCCCCGGGGTGGACCAAGGCGCCACCTTCTCCGTGCGCCTGCCACGCCGCACCGCCGCGCCCGAGGGCGCCGCCGCCGGGCCCAAGGCAGCCGAGGCCTTCACCATGCGCCGCATCCTGGTGGTGGACGATAACCCCGATTCCCTCTTCACACTCTCCCTGTTGCTGAAACGCCTGGGCCACGAGGTGAGCACCGCCGCCGATGGACAAGAGGCCGTGGACGCAGTGAACGAGCAGCGGCCGGAAATGGTGCTCATGGACATCGGCATGCCGCGCCTCAACGGGTACGAGGCCGCCATGCAGATACGCGCCATGGACGATGCCGCCTACCGCCCCGTCCTCATCGCCCTTACCGGCTGGGGCCAGGAGCAGGACCGCGAACGGGCCATGCAGGCCGGGTTCGACCACCACTTGGTGAAGCCCGTGGAACTGGATGCCCTCAAGCGCTTGATCAGCGGCATCTGAACCAACACGTGACTAGCGCGACGGCTGCGACAGCTGCTCGTTGCACGGGCCGCGCAAGGCGCGCAAGGCGGCCACACCGGCTTTTCGGCGCGCGCTCAACGCTTCGTGCAACACCCGCACATGGGTGGCACCGTGGCGCGTGAGGCAGGCCTGCAGCTGCGGGTCGGCCAGGGTGCGCGCCAGGTGCGTGGTGTGGCTCAGGTACAGGTTCACCGGCACCACCACACCTTGTTTGTACACGAAGTGGCACACCACGAACACGCACGGGCCATGCACGTTCATCGCGTCCGCCAGCGGCAGCACATCGAAGGGGGTGGCCGTGCCGTTCACTTCTTCCAGGTGTACGCTGGGCACGGCGGCGGGTGGTACAGGTCGGGGGCTCGGGGTTCGGCTCATGGGTGGTGAGGCATGGAAGCGGTGAAGGACATCAACGGAACGGCGCGCTACGCTACGCTCGCATTCTCCCACACCTGCACGCGCATCCGCCGTCACGCGCACAATACATGCCACGCACCACGCGCGGTGCGCAGGCCTGCCTCCACAAGGCGCCACCAGGGAGGTGCAACGTTGCACTGCGTTGCGGCAACACCGTGCAGGCCTTGGGGTGCAGCGCTACGCGCCGCCGCCGGTGCGCCACGTCCAACCCTACCGATCGTGTACACCGCACCGTGGTTCGCGACCAACGCACGTGGAACTTCCGCCCCACCACCACGCCTGGGGGTGCCAGGGTGTACAGGCCCTTGCACCGTGGGCACTACCCTTCCACCAGCACCAAGCTGTAGCCGTACACGTAGCTGCGCTCCGGCGCATCGGGCAGCAGCCGCGCCAGGGTGCTGCGCTCGCAGCTCCACGGCACGCTCTGCCGCCAGTTCCACAACCAGTCCGCCTGGAATTCGATGGTGCCCCGGTCTTCCACCCGTTGCAGCGGACGTAGCAGCAGGTTCTGGAACAGGATGCGCTCGATGGTGTCCACCAGGTCCTGGTGCTCCATCCCGATCTCGATGTACGCGAAACGCTCCGGACGCACCACCTCGGCGGCACGGATAACGGGACACAGCTGCTGGACACGGTCCAGCGTATTGGCCCACTCGGCCTGCACGGCACCGAAGGGTAGCATGGTATGGGGCAAGGGGAAATGAAGCATGATGTCGGATATTTCGTCAAACTGAGGACAACAATATAGTCATGCGATAGCACGGCGTGCATCTGCCGCTCCGTTCATTCCAACGGACGCGGTGTACCCCTGAAGCTGGTGCACGGGGCCCAGGTACCAGAACGGCAAAACCCCCAGGGACGACCTGGGGGTTTTGACAAAGCGTGGTGGCGACCCCGTTACCGGGCGGGGCATCCGTAGGCGTGCGGCTTATGCGGCGCGGCCCATGACGATGTCGCTCGGCAGGCCCTGGCTGTCCTTACCGATGGCCACGATGCGGAACCAGTGGGCGGCGTACGGCTCCAACCCGTTCACATCGAAGTAGACCTTGCTGGTCATGCCCACGGAGGTCCAGGTGGTGGTGCCCAACGTAGGGTCGCCATCGGCCTGTTCCACATCGTACAGCTTGCCGCCGAACGCATGATTCCAACGCAGGCGCAACTGGCCGCTCTGGTCCGTGGCACGGGCACGCAGGTTGCCCGCTACACCCACTACCGTGATGGGCTCTGGCTTCTTCGCCAGTTCGAACCCACCGCTCGCCAACTTCTCGGCATCACCGGCGCAAACGGCGCGCTGGTAATCCGCCTGCATGCGCAGCACCTCCTTGGCCTCCGCCACCTTGGCGTCCCGGTGCTTGCGCTGCTGCACGCTACCTCCGATGGCCGCTTCTACCGCCGCCATCAGCTCGTCGCCCAGGGTGCTCATGGACGCCATGGACACGGGCGGGTTCGGGAAGTGGATGTTGCCCGTCATCATCTTGCATACCCGGTTATACAATACCACCAGTGCGACTGGCAACAACAACGAAAGGGCGGTTCTGATATTTGAACGCATCTTGCGCGGGACTTTCCGTGCCTCCGGTATGCCCTCCGGATTCTGTTAGTGGCACGGTACACTTAAACCTCAACCGCTGGGAAAGGTGTCGTTCAGGTGTAGGCCCGGCAACACCGCTGCTCACTTGGCCACGTGGTCGCCGCACATGTGGCATACGACCGTGCTGCAAGGCCACAACGCCCATCGGTAAGCAGGGCATATCCGCAGCATCCAGCGTGCACAGGCAGGGCATGCACCGGCCGCTGCAACCGCACGCAGGCCCCTCGCGCAACGCGTGCTTTACCAACACGCCCGCTCCTGCACCACGGGCGGCAGCGCCGGATGCGACAGGGCCGTGCTGGTATAGTATGTCCAACGCAACGCTACACGCGGTGCACCGTGGTGCGCCGCATCAACGGCGTGGTACTGCACCAGCACGGTCGTTAGGCTCCACCACGTCGACCGTTGTACCCAACGCACACGGCCGTTATGCTTCAACAGGTGGACCGTTGTGCCGCGCGTGCACGACCGTTGTGTTGCAGCACATCGACCGTGGTGACGAACCTATACGGCCATGGTGCTGCATCCTGTTGACCGTTATGCTCCACCAACACGGCCATGGTGCTGCACCCTAACGACCGTTATGCTCCACCAAGTCGACCGTTGTGCCACACCAACACGGCCATGGTACTACACCCTAACGACCGTTATGCTCCACCAACACGGCCATGGTGCTACACCCTAACGACCGTTATGCACCACCAACACGGCCATGGTGCTGCACCCTAACGACCGTTATGCTCCACCAGGTCGACCGTTGTGCAGCGTGTACACGGCCATGGTGTCGCACGTACACCACCCTGCTACTGCACTACAATGTGCACAGCGCACCGGACCACGAACGTTGCGCGCAATGCCCGGTGCCGAGGTGCGCTCACCCACCGCTCCACCACCTGCTCGGCAACGGCGCATTGGACCCGCAGAACGGCGGTGTGGACTGGCTGTTGAAAACTCGTCGCCTGTGAGCAAGGGCACCGCCCCACCCCTAGGAATACCTGTATGCAGGGTCCGGCCAGCATACCACGCAAGTGTTCAGCGTCCACACCGCCTCCGTAGGAAACCAACCGAAAGTCCCGCCCATTCCACGATTTTCCGAAAGGGGTGGGTTAAAGTACTAAGCCCCTTTTCTTGCATATCACCAAGCGGTCATACACATTCGGCCCGGTCCCTCCCAGCACAGGACCACCACCGCATGAACCGGATAAACCTGGGCGAACGCCTGAAACGGATGCGCGAATTCCGCAACCTCACCCAAGCCCAGCTCGCAGCCATGCTCAACTTCCACCGCTCACGCATCAGCCGATACGAGAAAGGACGGCACCCCAGCATGCACGTGCTGCAAGAGATAGCCGAAGCGCTCCAATGCAGCTTCAGCGCCTTGCTGGGCGAACACCCCCACGGGTTCGACCCGCGCCGCTGCGCCCTGGAGCTGCGCAGCGTATGGGGCAAGTTGGACGGCGGGGCGCAGTATGCGTAGGGATGCAGGTGCGGGCTCGCGCGTGCATGGTGCTGCATCCGCACCCATGCGCCACACCACCGCGGAACGAACAGGAGGGGTGAAGCACGCAGGCTCTACTTTCACCGCCCACACCTCATGACAGCCAAGCAGAAACTCGAAGCCACCCTCTGGGACATCGCCAACACCCTGCGCGGCAAGATGAGCGCGGACGACTTCCGCGACTACATCCTCGGCTTCATCTTCTTCAAGTACCTCAGCGAGAAGATGGAGCTCTATGCCGACGAGATCCTGCACCCGGACGGCATCACCTACGACGAGATCAAGCCCAGCACCAAGGACCGCACCGCCTACCTGAAGGCCGTGAGCGAGCTGAGCGTGGAGCACCTCGGCTACTTCCTGGAGCCCGAAGAGCTCTTCAAGAACATCGTGCCCACCGGCGAAGAGGCCGAAGGTGCCGATGCGCCCTTCATCCTGGACAAGCTCACCGCCGTGCTCCGCCACATCAGCGACAGCACGCGCGGGCACGAGAGCGAGGACGATTTCGCCAACCTCTTCGAGGACCTCGACCTCACCAGCAGCAAGCTCGGCAAGGGCGAGAAGGACAAGAACAACCTGGTGGTGAAGGTGCTGCGCAAGCT
>JAEUTA010000008.1 GCA_016788205.1 Flavobacteriales bacterium
TATGCGTATGGTACCATCGGTAACATGCAGCCGCTCGGTAGGGTCTTCCAACCCGGCGTTGATGATGCCTGCTCTGTAGAAGTCACCTATGCCCACGTAGGCCGAGCTATCGTTGGGCACGAACACACGGAAGCTCTCCAACCCCTCTTCGCTCCGGGCGCCATAGGCCGCATTGTCCATGCGGTTGGTGAACAGGAAGCGTAACCTATCCGTGCCGTAGATGGAATTGTCCGGGTTGTCGCTCCATTGCAGCACGATATCGCTGCTGTCGTTGCCCGCGTATTTGGCGCCCACGTACGCCTGGTCGCTATTACCCGTGAAGGTTACACCGTTGCGCTGCCACAAGCGGTAGCCGTGCTGTTGGGCATACACCGTAGCGTTTGCTGCGCCCAGCGAGTCGATCAAATGAAGCCGTGTGAAAGGAGCACGGCAGTTGATGTTGGTGAACGCATCGGGCTGCCCGCTCAACAACAGGTAGCCGGTGCGGTTCACACTCGGATATTGGTTATTGGGCCCCATGGCACCGGTAAGGCTGGGAGTGAATCGCGCCCGTTGAATGCTATCCGTGTAGAAGTCGATCGGCTGGTTGCCGTTGTGGCGGATGTCCAAGGGAAGGGTCGTACCGCTATCCCAGCCCGTATAATCACCAAGGCCTCCAGCATTACCCAGCACCGTGGTTTGGCCATATGTACGGCTGAAACCAGCTAAACCAACGGCCACGATCAAGGGCCGTATCCATTTATGTGTTCGCATGATCTTTCGTGTTTGTTGTGAACTACCGAAAGACCGGATCTGCACAACGCTTCATTGGGCGAAGCGCTGCACGGCACTACTCGACCAACAAGAATTTGAACGAACGTTGTTCTCCTTTGCCTACCAAACGCAGTGTGTAAGCACCTCTTGCCCACTGCCCGACTTCCAAGGCCACCTCGTCGGTAGCGATCGTGTCGGACCATAGCCTACGTCCCACGGCGTCGAACACGCTTCCTTGGTAACCCTGCGCAGTTCGTATGTACAGCTGGTCTGTGGCTGGGTTAGGATACACGACCACACCCGCACCCGGCAATATCGCGACACCCTGCCCAAGATCACATCCGTCCGGGTTGCTGGTAACGCACACCTTGTCGATCAAGGTGTATGAACGCGGATACCATGGGAACACTGAGTTTGGTGCAGCAAAGTGAAGCGTATCGGTCTGTGCATTGTTGAAGAAGTTCCCAAGCATCACATACCGGTACGCACTGTCGGCCACGAAGCTTCCACTCACCAAGTTCCAGCCCACCGTATCGGATAGGATTGTGGTTCGGCGGATATGGGACGTGTTCGGTGCTGATGGGTATGCATCACCCCAATGCCATTGGCGCGACTGGGTGGTGAACAACATGCCGATGTTGTTCGTGGCCAACCAGATCTGCGGATACTGGGCGTTCCCTCCAAAGGCAGCGTTCGCATAGAAACTGGCGTAGTAAGTCTGGCCCACAACCAAGGGTTCCAGTAATTCAACCATGGCCCATTCACGCTGTTCTTCAACACCGTTCCGATGGTAGCTGAAGAGACCGATGCACGATGCTCCATCAAAGGGCTCTTGGAAGGTGAAGAAGTTCATCGGTAATCCATTCACGGCCCCGTAAGGCAAGCATGCCTGAAGATAGTCCGGGGTTAAATTGGAACTAAACCAATATTGCGGGCCATCCCCTTGATCTTGAAAGCCAAGTACAGCGAGGCAGGTATCAGATTCCTCAAAAGATCCATTCGGGATCAGGGACTGTGCCGTGCAAACGGAAGGTGCAACGCCCAGCAGGTGGCAAAACCACAGCGGAAGAAGGGTGGCCTGCCACCTGCCGGTCGTTGTTGAGGAATTCATCGTTCGTTGTTCGTATTGACCTTTCGCTTTTGTCCGGTCAAGTTACCGCTTCTTCCGACCATTCGCTTGCTGCGGCGCGCAAGCGTGGTCCCCCTATTCTAGACCGCTGCTGTGCGGCGGGCGCTGCCTGTAGGCCATTCGGGGGCACCCTATCTTTGCGTTGCGCTGTTTCGTTTACCTATACCAGTGGGTTTGGTGGGACAGTAGCGACCAGGGCCCTCGGTGTTACAAGCACCGGGGGCTTCTTTGTTGGGCTAGGCGGGTTAGGCCTGCGTGTTTTGTGGTAAGTGGTTTTCGCAGAGAGAACGGCGATAGTGCAGCAACTGCTTGGTGAGAAGATCGGCAGCGGATGCATTGCCAAGTTAATGCGCGAACGGAGCTTTCCAACCGATGTGGAAAAAGTTGATGACTGCTTCACACGGCGTTGGATGGAGCATGTGCTCGCGCCTGCCGTGCAGCCGTATTCCATGCGCTCCTGCACTTTGGAACAGGAGTAAACTGCTGGCCAGCAGGACAGGCCTGAAACTGTGTTTTGTGAACATGGTCTTTGGTGTTTGAGAGACTCTTCACCGAAAGACCGGACCGTTGCTACTCGGTCAACACGAACTTGAACGCTCGGCTTTCTTCTCCCTTAACCGCTCGCAATACGTAGCTGCCCCGTGCCCAAGAGGCCACATCGAGTTGCAACAATGCGCTAGCTACAACTCCACTGTACACCAATCTCCCAGCGGTATCCAGCACCTGCATGCTCGTTCCCGGCGGCACGCCACTAACCGTAAGCACCCCTACCGAAGGATTAGGGTAGAGTCTTACGCCGTCGGAACCGTAGTGGGCCATCCCAGAAGGCAGCGGATCAGTACTCACCCTTACGTTGTCGATCAAGGTATAGGCCTTGGGCAACCATTCGTGGTGAGCGAAAAGGACCGTATCCGTTGTGGCGTTGTCGAAGTGATTGCCCAGCATGATGTAACGGTAGGCACTGTCGGCAACGAAACTGCCGCTCACCAAGGTCCAGTTCACCGTATCAGCAAGCACATCCGGACGGTAGACCTGTGCATGATTGCCAGGCATTCGGTAAGGATCGCCGATATTCCAATGTCCAGGATCCATGATGAATAGTGCTCCGACGTGGCTTGACGCCGCATAGAGTCCGGGGTATTCCTCGCTACCGTTCCAAGCCGCATTGGCGAAGAAGCTAACGAAATAGGTTTCGCCAACCACTAAGTACTCACTAAGTTCAATAGCCATATACTCCCGCAGACCAGAGGGCAATTGATATGTAACCAGTCCTGCAAAGTACTCTCCATCCTGTGGGTACTGAAAAGCGGCCGTACTTTGAGGAATTCCATTGGCAGTCCCGCTTGGCAAACAGCCTTGATAGTAATCGGGCGACCCACTTGCTGAGAACCACCCCAACGGTCCATCTGTTTCGGAGTAGAAGCCCAAGACTTGTCTGCAAGTGTCATGCAACTCAAAAGATCCGTTGTAAACCAAGTTGCCCTGTGCCGCTGCTTGTTGGCCGGTCAATTGCATCACCAAACCCAGCAATAGGCCGGGAAGCATGCTTGCGTGGATGGAACGGTTAGGATCGATCATCGTTCGTTCAAGTTCATGTTGACCGGGTTAGCAAGCCCGATCCGCCCTCTAAAAGATACAGGGGATTCCGTGGCCATGGCGCCTTCCACGGTGCCTGCTTGGATATGACCGTCCAAGGGCGGCGAACGCTGCCCGGCACTACCGGGGAGCGACCTACCTTTGCATTGCGCTGTTTCGTTTACCTATACCAGTGGGTTTGGTGGGACAGTAGCGACCAAGGCCCTCGGTGTTGCAAGCACCGGGGGCTTCTTTGTTGTGCCAGGCGGGTTAGGCCTGCGTGTTTTGTGGTAAGTGGTTTTTGCAGAGAGAACGGCGAGAGCGCAGCAACTGCTTGGTGAGAAGATCGGCAGCGGATGCATTGCCAAGATAATGCGCGACCGGAGCATTCCAAGCGATGTGGAAAAAGTTGATGCGTGCTTCACACGGTGCTGGATGGAGCATGTGCTGGTGCCTACCAAGCAGCAGCATGCCATGCGCTTCTACCACGTTGCGCACGGTCAGTACAGGGTGCACGCGCAAACCCGCTTCGGTGATCGGTCCGCTCCATGCACGGCCACTCCTGCGTTGCTCCGTGCGTTGCCCGTATGCTCCATGCGCAGGGGTGTACCCGTTGGAACGAGGAGCGGAGGGTTCCGGCTGTGGCGTGGTAGTGCACGTGCCCCGTGTGCGGCGCATCTTGTGCTGGCTGCGCACCAGCGGCCGGGTACCTGCTCATGTTCACCGCTCTACCACACCGGAGCCATGTGGCCTTGGGGCCAACGTTACCTGCCACAGGTCCGTTGGTCTGCCACCGGGTCGCCACCAACACCACACGTCCATGGCACGGCAACGCGAACGCGGCAAGCGGCCACCTGCGGTGAAGCGCGTGAAGCGCGCCATGGTGCGCCTCACCTACACGCTGGCCCAATGCGACACGCTGGGCAAGCTGATCGTGTACCTGCGCGAGAGCAAGGGTTGGGACCAACACACCTTGGTAGCGCTGACCGGTCTTAAGCAGAGCCGCCTGAGCAGCTTGGAGCGCGACACACGCAAGCCCAGCTTCGAGGAGATGGACGTGCTCGCGCTCTTTCTGGAACAGTCCCTGCAGGTCTTCAGCACACGCCGCCCCATGCGGCCGCAGGGTGTGGAGGGTGCCCATGATGCAGGCCGATGAGCGGTGGTGCGGCAGGCGCTCGTGTACGTTGTGCCCGGCGGCGATGCCCGCACAGTACCCACGATGCCACTGCACCAAGGGCATGGTGCGCATGTACCAAGGGTACGTTGCCACCGCACCGTGTGTACGATGGCCTGCCAAAGGGACAAGGTGTAGGCCATAGCAGGCCAGGCCTTGTGCGGTCAAGGTCTTGTTCGGTGGCACCGTACCCTTGGTGTGGGCGTACCGTGGGTACGATGCCCATACACCGAGGCCATGGTGTGCACGCACCCAGTGCACGGTGCCAGCACACCAAGGCCTTGGTGCGCCCATACCAAGGGCACGGTGCCAGGGCATCGTGTGTACCATGCTCCCACACCATGGGTACGATGCGCTGGCATCGTGGGTACGTTGTCAGTCCATCGTGGGTACGGTGGCAGGCCATCGTGGGTACATTGGCAGTCTACCTTGGCCTTGGTACGCGCGAAAAGGGCAGCGCTGCCAGCCCACCGTACCCACGGTGGTTACGGTGTTGCTAGAATACTCCACATGGGTTGTGGCCGCGCGTAACCCAGCGGGCATGGGCACTGCGTGGCAGGTCGCGTACTCCAATTGGCGTATCGTGGTATTGTGGTGCACGCTTTTCCGGCGTTCAGCGTACCAAGGCCCGGATCGCACAAACGTGATCCACCCAACACCATGAAAGCGAATATCAAGCTTTCCCTTTTCGAGCTCACCTTCGTCAGGCTCCTTGCGCTCATCCGTAACGTGATCGCAAAAATGACGGGGAACGCCTTCTTCACCACGCCAGCGGTGACGGTAAGTGCGATGGTAACGGCGGCGGACAAACTGGAGGCCGCGATAGAGAACGCGACCAACGGCAGCCGCCTGAGCAAGCTGGAGCGCGATGCGCTGGTAGAGGAGGTGCGGTCCATGCTGCGCGTCCAGGCGGATTACGTGCGCAGCATTGCCAAGGGCGATGCGGTGATGCTGGCCAGCAGTGGTTTCGAGCTGGCGAAGCAGCGCGAACCGGTGGGCCTGCCGGGTGTCACCAAGGAGCTGGTGGCGCTGTTCACCCAGCGCCGTGGCGAGGTGGACCTGCGTTGGCGTACGGTACGCGGTGCCCATGGGTACCACGTGTGGATCAGCGAAAGCGACCCCGCCGTGGCCGCCAACTGGAAAGCCATCGCCTACACCACCCGCGCACGCTTCACCGCGGACGGACTGGAGAGCGTGAAGGCCTACTGGTTCTGCGTTAGCGCCATGGGCTCCGCCGGCGAAGGCGCACAGAGCGACCCCGCAAAAGGCATCGCCGCCTAAGCGCAACGCTCCTGTAACGGAACAACCCCGGCATTCTCGGCCGGGGTTGTTCGTTTTTAGGACTGGGCTGTGCTTGGGCAGGCCCCCCTCAGAACCACGCGATCAACTTCAAGTTGTACCGCCGGGGTGTCAGGTAGTCGGGCACGGAATACTGCCTGCCATCCACGCTCTCTATCCAGGTGTGGGTGATGGTGTTGTTGATGTTGAGCAGGTTGAACACCTCCAGGCTCACCCACATGTTGTCTATGCTGCCAAGGAAGCCGCGCTTCTCCTGTCCCTTGGCGCCCAGCAGCTGTTTGCTGAAGCCGATGTCCACACGGCGGTACAGGGTGGTGCGCAGCGTATCGGCATAGCGCGTGGCGGTGGGTGGGCCAAAGGGTACGCCGGTGCCGAAGTTCACGTTCAGGTGCACCTTCAGCGTGGGTATGCTGGGCATCTCGTCCTGGAAGAAGAAGGCCACGTTCACGCGTTGGTCCGTGGGGCGCGGTATCCAGCCGGGTTTTACCACAACGGTATCAACGGCCACCTGGTCGAAGGTGTAGCCCGGCACGATCAGGTCGCCCGCTGCGTTGTAGCGCTTGGTGTAGCTGTCCGCGTAAAGGTCTTCCTGTATGCTCATCACGCTGGCGCCGATCCAGCTTTCCACCCCATCGATGAACTCGCCGTTCAACTTCATGTCCAGTCCGGTGGCGAAGCCTTTGGCCAGGTTGGCGCCGTAATAGCGGATGCGCACGTTGTCCAGCTCGTACGGGATCAGGTCGTCCATCTGCTTGTAGTAGCCCTCGGCCGTGAATTTGAAGGGCCGCTCCCAGATGGTGAAGCGGCGGTCCATGCCCAGCACGTAGTGGATGCTGCGCTGGGCCTTGATGTCCGGGTTCAGCTGCCCCTGCAGGTTGCGCACCTCGCGGTAGAAGGGCGGTTGGTAGTACACACCGAAGGCGGCCCAGAAGCTGTAGTCCACATCCAGCGTGTCGCCCTGCTCGTCCACCTTCTTCCACCCGGGGTGGTAGGTGAAGCGCACGCGTGGGCTGGCCACCGTTTGGCCGTTGTAGGTCCAGTGCTGCGCGCGCGCACCGGCGATGAGGGTGTACCACTTGTCGTTGCCGCGCTCCCAGCGCCAGGTGTTCTGCAGGTAGCCGCTGGCCCGCAGGCTCTCCATGTTCAGCCTGCTCTTCAGCACGTAGTTCAGCTTCAGGTCGTCGCTCTGGTTCAGCGGTATGCTGAAGTCCGCCGAGTCGATCACCGTCCACTCGCTCAGCTTGTCGTTGATCACCTCGCTGCGCACATCGGCGCCCCACTGCAGGTAGCTGCGTTCGCGTTGCAGGTAGCCTTTGTGGGCGAAGGCGAGCACGGTGGCGTCCAGCGCATTGCGCGCGTGTTTCAGCGAGCGGCCGATGCCCAGGTTCTGTTTCACCTCGCCGTAGCGGCTGCTGTTGGGGTCGCGCTCCAGCTCGTCCAGGTAGTACTCGCTCAGCACATCGAAGCGTTCGCTCTCCACGGTGTTGAAGGCGCTGGCGGTGAATTTGAGGCGCGTGTTCTTGTTGGCCTGCACGTTGAGGTTGAGCGCGCCGAACAAGGTCTCGAACCGGGTCACTTCCTGCCCCTCGAAGTAGGAGGTGAAGCGCAGGGCCTGGTTAAAGCTGCCGTATTCCGTTTCGCGGCTTTCGGGCACCACGCCGTACTTGTTGCTGGAGTAAAGGCCCAGGAAGCCGAGCTCCACCTGGTCGGTGATGTCGTAGGTCCAGTAGCTCTGTATGTCCGTGTAGGCTGGGCGGTACTGGCCCTTGGTGTCGAGGCCGTTGAGCACGAGGGTGTTGGTGCGGTAGCGCACACCGGATACCTGGCGCAGCCGCTTGTTCAGCATGGTGTTCTCCAGGTGGAAGGCGCCACCGAGCAGGCTGGCCATGGCGCTGCCCGCGAACTTCTTGGGCCGCTTGTAGGTGATGTCCAGCACGCTGCTCATCTTGTCGCCGTAGCGCGCCTCGAAACCACCGGGGCTGAACTGGATGCGCTCGATCATGTCCGGATTGGGGAAGCTGAGGCCTTCCTGCTGCCCGGCGCGCGCCAGGAACGGGCGGTATACCTCGATGTCGTTCACGTACACGAGGTTCTCGTCGAAGTTGCCGCCACGGATGTTGTAGCCCGCGCTCAACTCGTTGCGTGTGCTGTAACCGAGCTGCCCTTGCAGCAAGGCTTCCACACCGCCCTGCACACTGGGCACGAAACGCGCCACGCGCGGGTCCAGCGACTCCAGGCCTTCTTCGCGGTCGCGCCGGGTGCCGCGTATGGTGGTGCCGCCCAGCTCGGTCACCTGCAGGCTGATGTCATACGAGACCGTGGCCCCGCCATCCACGATCACGCGGTGTTCGAAGGGCTGCATGCCGGTATAGCTCCAGCGCAGCAGTACGGACTCGCCGCCGGGCAGCGTTAGGGTGTAGCGCCCCTGGTCGTCGCAGGCCGTGCCGGTGGTGGTGCCCACGATGGACACGTTGGCGCGGGGCAGGGTGTTGCCATACGCATCGCGTACGGTGCCGGTAAGGGTGCCGGTGCTCTGGGCCAACGTCCATGCGCTGTGCAGGAGGAATAAGGTCAGCAGGACGTGCCGCATGCGAAAGGTCGGCTAAGATAACGGGGGCTTCTTGCGCGAAGTATGGAGGCTTCAGCCCAGCACGCCGCTGATGTTCTGCACCAGCTGCCCAGGCCCGCCGAAATGCTCCAGCACCAGCACGTTGTAGCGCCCGCAGGCTTCGCGCAGGCGGGTGCGCGCCTCTTCTTCCACACCACCACCGATCACCACCAGTTTGGCGTCGCCCTTGGCCAGATCGCCCAGCAAGGCCTGCTCGTCCATATGGCCCGTGGCGTGGATGCCGGCGGCCTTCAACTGTTGATCCACCAACGCCATCATGGCTGCGTTGCGCCCGAAGAAATACACCCGTCTTGTCGGCATGGGCGCAAGGTAGAGGAAGGGGGCTTTAGCCATGGAGCAAGGGGAGGAATGGAGGAATTGAAAGAATGGAGCAATGGGACAATGGAGCAATGGGGGAGCTTGATGCGCTTCGGGCGAGTGGCTTTTAGGGATGGAGCAACGGGAGGAATGGAGCAACTGGACAATGGGACAATGGACCAAGGGGAGGAATGGAGCAATGGAGCGATGGCGGAGCTGGATGCGCTTTGGGTGCGTGCTTTCAGGGATGGAGCAAGTGAAAGAATGGAGCAATGGAGCAATGGGACAATGGAGCAATGGCGGAGCTTGATGCGCTTTGGGCGCTTGGTTTTTAGGGATGGAGCAATTGGAGGATATGGAGCAATTGAAAGAATGGAGCAATGGAGGATGGAGCGATGGCTGAGATGGAGCGATGGAGCAAAGGCAGAAGTGCCCGCTGACCTAGCGGCACGCGCCCTTTGCTCCATTGTCCCATCGCTCCATTCCCTTTTCCCCTTCCTTTCCCCACTGCTCCACCTACCTTTCCGCCATGGACCCGCGTGCTGCCGCTTTCCTGCGCCTGTTGGACATCATGGACACCTTGCGTGCCGAATGCCCGTGGGACAGGAAGCAGACCCTGGAGACGTTGCGCCCGCTCACCATCGAGGAGACCTACGAGCTGGGCGATGCGATCCTGAACAACGACCTGCCCGAAGTGAAGAAGGAGCTGGGCGACCTGCTCCTGCACATGGTGTTCTACGCCCGCATCGGGCAGGAGAAAGGCGCCTTCGACATCACCGATGTGCTCAACGGCATCTGCGAGAAGTTGATCAACAGGCACCCGCACATCTACGGTGAGGTGAAGGTGAAGGATGAGGAGGAGGTGAAGGCCAACTGGGAGAAGATAAAGCTGGCCGAGAAGGCGAAGAACGGCACCGCCCACGGGCAAGCGCCCAGCGTGCTGGACGGCGTACCCCGCGGGTTACCCAGCTTGGTGAAAGCCATCCGCGTGCAGGACAAAGCACGCGGCGTCGGTTTTGATTGGGAACACCGCGACCAGGTGTGGGCCAAGGTGAACGAAGAGCTGGGCGAGTTGAAGCACGAGGTGGATACCGACAGTCCCCGCCAAGCGGAGGAACTGGGTGATGTGCTCTTCAGCCTGGTGAACTACGCGCGCTTCCTGGGCATAGACCCCGATGAAGCATTGGAGCGTACCAACCGCAAGTTCATCCAACGGTTCCAGTTCCTGGAACGCGAAAGCGCCAAGGACGGCAAGGTGATGGGGGAGATGACGCTGGCGGAGATGGATGCCTATTGGGAACGCGCGAAGGGCCATTGACGATGGAGGCCTGCAAGAACTGTGAGCGCGAACTGACGGGTGCCTACTGTGCGGCGTGCGGGCAGAAAGCCTCCACCCAACGGATGGGCTGGGCCTGGCTGGCGCATGAGCTGCAGCATACCCTGTTCCATGTGGACAAGGGATTGCTCTTCACCCTGAAGGAACTCTTCACGCGGCCGGGCAGGTCCATCCGCGAGTTCCTGGAGGGGCATCGCGTGCGCCACTTCAAGCCTTTCGCCACGGTGATCATCACCGCTACGGTGTACAGCCTGCTCTACCGGTTGATGCGCCCCACCTTGAACGGGATCACCCTGAACAAGGACATGGCGCAGCTGATGGAGCTGTGGAACCAGTGGATGGGGCAGTACTACGCATTCCTGGAACTGGCCATGCTGCCGCTGTTCGCCCTGTGCACCTGGGTGGTGATGCGCAAGTACGGGCACAATTACGTGGAGCACCTGGTGATACAGGCCTACATCGCCGCGCAACGTATCGTGGTCAGCATCGTGTTCCTGCCCCTGAACCTGTTGGGTACCGCCGGGGTCATGCTCTCCGGCAGCATCCTGTGGGTGGCCTATACCGCGGGCTTCATCCTTACCCTGGCCCAGCTCTACAACGACAGGCCTGCGGAGCGTGTGGTGCTGCGCGCGTTCGTCGCGCTATTGCTCTTCTTCTCCACGTTGATGGTCATCCTCACGGCGGCCGGGGTAGCGTACATCGCTCTCCAGCACGGCCACTGAACCGGCCGACCCGCTGGCGCGGCCCCGGGTGATCGCCCGGTCATGCGGGTTTCTTGACATTCTACTGATCTTAAGGCTACTGACGATCAGCGCGATCGAGCGACCTTTGCAGCCCGAATTCCGTCACCCTTGCGCATGATCGTGCCTCTCGTCCGCTTCTGGTCCGCCCCGCTGCTGCTCGTTCTTCTGTCGCTGCCGGTGCGCCTCTTCGCCCAGGTACCCACGAAATGCCTGGAGATCGAGAGCATTCTGGTGGATGCCTGCAACCCTTCTTCCGTCTGCCCCGGTAGTTCCGAGGGACAGAACGAGATGGTGCGTTTCCGCGTGGGACCGGAGCCCATCGCCATCGGCGACCTGGAAGCCGACTGGCCCAATGGCACCTGGCGGGGTCTGGCGCAGAATGCCACCACGGCCTCCCTCACCAGCCAGCTCAACGCCACCATCACCAGCTGCGGCCAGTTGCTGGAGCCACCCGGCGGCATCATCCCCGCAGGCAGCGAGGTGCTGCTGGTGACCAGTACGGAGATGTGCGTGGCGGGCAATTCCTTCGCCGGTTTGGCGGAGACCATCTACCTGATCTTCCAGAACGCGGGGAACACCGCCGGCCACTTCGCCAACAGCCCCGCAGCGGGCCAACCCGTAAGTCCTACGCCACCCCCAGGCAGCGGCGCGCGCACCCTCATCATCTACCACAACCCCAGCGCCTGCAGCGATACCGCTACCTACATCCGGGAGCAGCTGGTGAACAACGTGGGCAGCTACGGTGGGCAGAGCGGCGAGAGCGATGGCGGCACCGCCGTCTTCAGCTGGCCGGGCATTCCCGAAGCCACGTACGTGAACTACGGCTGCCAGGCGCCCTTTACACCACTACTGGTGCAGGCGGAGGCCACCGGCGCGCTCTGCGGCGGAACGGGCACCGTGAACATCAGCGCCGAAGTGATCGGTGGCGCCTTCACCACCGTGCAGTGGACCGGTGGCACCGGCACCTTCGGCGATGCCAACGCCTTGAGCACCACGTACACCGCCGGTAGCGGGGATGTGGGCACCGTGCTGCTGACCCTCTGCGCGCAAACGGCCTGTGCGGACCCCATCTGCGGCAGCGTGAGCATCCCGTCCGGTTCGGGCCCCACCATCACCATCACGGCCGATGGGCCGCTTGCGCTGTGCGCGGGAGAAGACCTCGTGCTGAGCGCCACCGGTGCGGACGATTACACGTGGGGTGGCGGCGAGGCCACACCCTCCATCACCGTGACCAGCCCCGGTACCTACAGCGTTACCGGTACCAACGCATGCGGCACCGGCTCCGCTTCCGTGGAGGTTACACCTGCTTCGGGCATCACCATCACCATAACGGGCCCTTCGCAGATATGCCCGCCCGCGACCGTGGTGCTCACCGCCAGCGGTGCACCGAATTTCCTGTGGGACACGGGCGCTACAACGCCCAGCATCACCATAACCGGGCCCGGCACGTACAGCGTTACCGGCAGCAGCGCCTGCGGCTCCACCACGGAATCGCGCATCGTGACGCTGGGCACACCACCGTCGGTCTCCATCACGGGTGATCTGGCCATCTGTCCCGGTGAAAGCACCACGCTTACGGCCACGGGTTCGGGTTCCTTCCTCTGGAGCACCGGGTCCACCAGCAACAGTATTACCGTGAACAGCACGGGTACCTACTCCGTTACCGCCACCAACGGTTGCGGTACAGCTAGCGCCACGGCGGAGGTGGAACAAAGCCCCGGTCCGGTGGTCAGCATCAGCGGTACGCTCGCCGTCTGCGATGGGCAAAGCACCACGCTCACCGCCTCCGGCGCAGACACTTATGTGTGGAGCACGGGGGCAACGGGCACTTCCATCACGGTGGACGCCCCGGGCGACATCAGCGTGGTAGGTATCACCGCGTGCGGCGAGGGTGATGCAACGGTGACCATCATCGCGCAGCAAGCACCTACCGTGAACGTGACCGGCGATGCGCTCCTGTGCCCCGGCGAGCAGGTGGTGCTGACGGCGGTGAGCGTTGCGCCCATCACGTGGAACACCGGTGCCACCGGTCCCACCATCACCGTGAGCGCGGCCGGCCTTTATGTGGCCACGGCCACCAATGGATGCGGCAGCGATAACGACGGCTTCGCCGTGACGGCCTCCCTGCTCGATGCTGCCTTTACGCCGAGCGTGACCTCCGGCCCCGCACCGCTTACCGTGCTCTTCACCAACGCCACCACCCCGAGCGGAGCCACCTACGTCTGGGATTTCGATGGTGAAGGCAGCAGCACCGGCACATCGCCCACACACCTCTTCGAGGCGCAGGGTTCCTACACGATAACCTTGGAAGCGACCCTGGATGGCTGCACGGCAACGGCCGTGGCGGTGATCAACGTGGGCACACCGCCCGTTGGGACGAACAGCAGCATCGTGATCCCCAACGTCTTCACCCCGAACGGCGATCACCAGAACGACCTGTTGGTGATGACGGCCGTGAACATCCGCAAGGTGGAGGTGCTGATCTACAACCGTTGGGGCCAGAAGGTGAACGAGCTGAAGCGCGTGGGCGAAAGCTGGGATGCACGGTCCATGAGCGGCGACCTGGTACCGGATGGCACGTACTTCTACACCCTTTCGGCAGAAGGCACGGATGGGAAGACCTACGACATGAACGGCCACATTACCCTAGTGCGGTGAGCGTGCCCGCTCGAACGAACGGGGCGCCAAGAACGTTGTTGGAAGGATGAGCCACCGCGAACGCACCTTGAAGCCCCTGTGGCATGCGTTGGTCGCGCTGGTGTGGTGTGTCCCGTCCTTGCTTTCCGCGCAGTGTACCACCACCATCACCACCTTCCCTCACACGGAAGATCTCGAAGCAGGCCCGGCATGGACCAGTGGTGGTACCAACAGCGATTGGGCATGGGGCGTACCCGCGCATCCGACCATCAACGCCGCTGCGAACGGTGTGAACGCGTGGTGCGTCGGTGGCTTGACCGGTAGTTTTTACAGCAACGGACAGCAGAGCTGGCTGGAGACGCCCTGCTTCGACCTGTCGGGTCTCAGTTATCCGTGGGTGAGCTTCAGCATCTGGTGGGAGACCGAGCCGAACTACGATGGTGTCGGGTTCCAGTATTCGCCCAACGGTGGCACCACCTGGATCAACGTGGGCGCCGAAGGGGATGCTGAGGATTGCCACACGGCGAACTGGTTCAACAGTGCCAACATCACTGCGCTGAACCTGGCGAGCCCACGCAGCGGTTGGAGCGGGACATCCATCACCGGTGGATGTGCCAGTGGCGGCGGAAGCAATGGATATGTGACGGCCTCGCACTGCCTGTCGGACCTGCCCTCCGCCGATCCTGTGAAGTTCCGGTTCATCTTCGGCGCAGGTACCATCTGCAATACGTTCGATGGTGCGGCCATCGATGCCTTCTATCTCGGTGAAGCTCCGGACCTTGATCCATCGTTCACCTACACCTGCGCCGGTAATACCATTTCGTTCACTGGCAGTGGACTGGCAGGTTGCGTGGCCGATGGGGTGTGGTCCTTCGGTGATCCGCCTTCGGGAGCGGCCAACAGCGGCACGGGCACCACCGTGTCGCACACCTATCCTGGTCCCGGTGAATACACGGTCACCTTCACCATGACGAGTTCCTGCAGCGCTCCGGTCACCGTGGATCGTACCATCGTGATCCCGCAGCTCGCCTTCGACATCACGGACGTGAGCTGCGCGCCGAACTCCGGCGCTGTAACAGCGAACATCACCGGTGGGAGCGGGCCGTACACGTATGATTGGGAGCCCGGTGGAGAGACCACACAGACCATCGATGGGCTGGCGCCCGGCAGCTACACCGTGCTGGTGCAAGCCACCGACATGTGTCCCGTGCAAGGCACCGCGACCGTGCAGACCATCGGTACGTCCATTGAACTCACGGAGGAGCACGAGGATGTTGCCTGCAATGGGGCCAGTGACGGCAGCGCCACGGTTACCGCCAGTGGAGGTTCGGGCTTTTACACCTACGCCTGGTCGCCCTCGGGTGGCACCAACGCGACGGCCACGGGCCTTGCGCCGGGCGCGTACACCTGTACCGTGGAAGACGATGCCGGCTGCTCCGCAGAAGTGGAGGTGACCATTGATGAGCCGACGGCGGTGAGCGTGGTGGTGGATGCCGGTGGTACCATCTGCCTAGGGCAAAGCACCACGTTGGTCGCCGAGGCCAGTGGGGGCAGTGGACCGTTCACGTTCGCCTGGTCGCCGGCAGGGCCGGATGTGGAGCCGACCGCGACCACGGTGTACGAGGTAGTGGCCACCGATGCCAACGGTTGTTCCAGCGATCCCGCACAAACCACGGTGACCGTGTCCGGTGCGTTGGAGCCCTCGTTCTCGTGGGACGTGGATGAAGGCTGCGCACCGGTGTGCGTCACCTTCACCGATGAGACGGCAGCTGCTGGCGTGCGCTCATGGTCGTTCAGCGATGGTGGTGCAGCGGGTGATGTGACCACGCCGCAACATTGTTTCGCCCAAGCGGGATCATTCGGTGCCACGTTGACGGTGGTGTCCGCCGAGGGATGCACCGGAACGATCACCGTTGCGGACATCATCAGCGTTTTCCCCAACCCGACAGCCGCCTTCAGGCCTTCACCCGATGTGGCGTTGATCGATGATCCCTCGTTCCGGTTCCTGGACAACAGCAGCGACGCCACCACCTGGCGATGGAGCTTCGGGGATCCGCTGAACACGGAGTCAACGGAGGTATCGCCGGAATTCACCTATCCCGCCGTGGGGTGCTACGTGGTGAGCCTCACGGTAAGCAACGAAGGCGGATGCACGGATTCCGAAGTGGCCTTGGTGTGCGTGGAGGACGCCTTCGCGCTGTATGTGCCCAACTGCTTCAGCCCGAACAACGATGCCATCAACGATGAATTCGGTGTGCTGACCACGGTGAGTGATCCAGAGTCCTTCCTCTTGACCATCTACGACCGTTGGGGTCGTGTGCTCTATTCCACGGATGATCCCTACAAGGGATGGGATGGTTCAGGGCAGCCTATCGGAGTGTATGCCTGGCAGGTGCGCCTGCGCGATCGGGAAGGCGACCTGCAACAACGACAAGGACATGTGACCTTGGTGCGCTGACCCTTGAACGAAGAAGCCCGGCCAAGCCGGGCTTCTTCGTTCAAGGGTCCAGTGGTGCTCAGCGGATATCGTTCTGCTTGCGTCGTAGCTGCTCCACTTCCTTTTGAGTCTCTTCGCGTGTTCGCGTGCGCAGGGCTTCCTCCTTCGCCGCATCGGGCTTGTCGCCTTCGATCTTGTTCAGACTGCCCTGCAGCTTGGCCTCGCCGCTCATCAGCTTGGCCAGGTCAGCCTCTCCCGTGGTGAGCTTGGAGCGCAGCTTGGCCAGTTTCGCCAGGTCCTTCGGGTCGTTGGTCAACTGGAACTTCTTTTCCAGCCCTGCGATCTCGCCGTTCAACTTCGCGTTGTTCGCTTGGATCTTGCCCTGCTTGGCCTTGATCTTCTTCAGGTCGCTGTTGGCCTTCGCGCTTTTCTTGTCCAGTTTCGCCGCATCGGCTTGTGCGCTTTCCTGTTTGCCGGTCGCTTTATCCAAGCTCTTCTCCTTGGCGGTTATCTGGGCCTGCACCACGGCCTTGTTGTACTTCACCGCCATCTCACGCGCGGCCTTTTCAGCGGCCTGCTGATCGTCGATGGGCGTGCTGTCGTTCTTCGCGAAGGCGAGGGTCAGTCGTCCCAAGCCAGCCTTCTTGTCCGTGGCGGAACCGGCAACGATCATCAACGGTGCGGGAGCGACCGAAGGCTGCGTCACACCGATCGCCTTCAGGGGCTTTCCGGAGATCTCCTGGCTCATCGGCTTGTACTCCGCACGCCACATGTCCAGCGCGGCACCGCCGTCGCTCTCGAACACGGTGATGGTGAAGGCCGGCAGTTTATGTTTGCCGTTGAGTAGCGTGTCAGGAACAACGGTGATCGTATTGCTCCACAGCAAGGCATAGCCTTCCTTGGTGGTCTGTGCTGCGCTCGTGAGGCTCAGGAGCAGGGCGCTGGAGAGTAGAAGTGGGGTGCGCATGGTCGTTCGTTCGGGTTGGTGGTTTGGACGTTCGCCGCAGCAAAGGTCACATCATTTCGCGGTCGTGATAGCCAGTTCGTTCAGTGCGCGGTACACGCGGTGCAGGGGTAATCCCATCACGGTGTAGAAGCTGCCGTTGATGCGCTCCACCGCCGCATAGCCGATCCAGTCCTGTACGCCGTAGGCACCGGCTTTATCGAAGGGTTTGTGGCGCTCCACGTAGTAGGCGATCTCTTCCGGTGTCAGCGCCGCAAAGGTGACCTCGGCGATGTCGGAGAAGGCGATCGTATGGTCAGCGGTGCGCAAACAAACACCGGTCACCACCTTGTGCGTGCGGCCGGCGAGCAGGCCGAGCATGCGCTGCGCATCGGCCGCGCTTTCCGGCTTGTTCAGCAGGTGTTCGTCCACGATCACGGTAGTGTCGGCGGTGATCAGCACCTGGTCTTCGGCAAGCTGGCCGCTGTACGCATTGGCCTTCTTCAACGCGAGGTGCTCGGCTACTTGCTCAATGGGCATGCCCGCAGGAGGCGTCTCGTCCACATCGGTGCTGGTCACTTCCACGGGAAGGTCGAGACCAAGGAGCAATTGCCTGCGACGGGGAGAGGCCGAAGCGAGGATCAGACGGAAGTTCAGGTTCATGGAAGAAAACGAATGAGCACAGCGTAACCGATCGCCATCACCATGGCCACTTTCATCAACGTGCCAGCGCGAACGAATTCGTTGCGCTGGTGGGCCTGGTACGTAAAGCCTGCCGATAACAACAACGGACCGAGCACAGCGATGCCGATGTACCAATAGGAGAGCGGATCGCGCAGCACTTGCGAACGGATGAAGAGCAGCAAGACGATGATGGCGCCGATATCCACGAGGGCGATCACACGTGCCCATTTCATGCCCCAGACGATCGGGATGGTGCGGCAACCGTCAGCCTCATCGCCCTTCACATCGGCCATGTCCTTCTGCAGTTCGCGCACCAACGTGCTCAGGAAAGCGAAGACCGCGAAGCCGAGGATCCAGTACCAGAGTTCGATGTAGAACGGTTGCATCTCGTACTGGTCGCCGTTGGGCAGCGCTACCACCCATGCCGGGTCCATCGCGCGTTGCAACAAGGGAAGTTCATAGAGACCCACGGTCAGCGGCACGAGCGCGGTGAGCGTGGCTACCAGACCATTGCCCATGATCAATTGGCGCTTCAGCGTGGTGCTGTAGACCCATAAGGCACCGATGGCGAAAGCGGGGATGGCAGCCCACTTCAGCAGCCCACTGCGCCAGGCAACGAAGGCGCCGAGCAACAAGCCCGCACCGCTGAGCACGGCATGTGCTGTCATCGCCACGCGGCGTTTCACCGTGCGCCCTACGATCACCTGTCCCGGTTTGTTGATGCGATCGATACGCGTATCGAAGTAGTCGTTGATCACGTTGCCACCGGCCGCGATGAAGACCGTGCTCAGGATCAACAGGATGAAATGCAGCAACGGCATCTGTGGACCGAAGCCCGCTGGCAGGATGAGTTCACTGCGTTCCACGCCGCCTACTTCGGCGACAAGCTGATTGAGACCGCGCTCCAAGTGACCGCCGATCACGCCGTAGCGCATCAGCAGCATGGTGGCCGCGATGATGAGCAGGTTGGTCGGACGGGTAAGCTTCAGCAGGTCCTTCATCACCACGTATGTGCCGCTTCCGTCAACCACTTGCCCTGCACCTTCATCACTTGTTCCAGCAGATCCCGCACACAGCCTTCGCCGCCGTTCTTATGGCTCACGTACGCACTGATGGCCTTGATCTCGGGTGCCGCATCAGCAGGGCAGCACGGGAAGCCCACGCGCTGCATCACACGGATGTCCGGGATGTCGTCGCCCATGTAGGCCGTGGTCGCAGGATCCAGGCCGGTTTCGCTGATGAGCTGCTCGAGCCGCTTCACCTTGTCGAACTGGTGATCGAAATACTCGGTGATCCGCATGCGCGCGAACGACTCCTGCATGCCCGCACTACGTCCACCGGTGATGATGATGATGCGCAGCCCTTCCTTGATGGCGTGCTGGATGGCATAGGCATCGCGCGAGTGCAAGGTGCGCACAGGGTCCATGCCGGGGAACATCAGGTTCCGCCCGTCGGTGAACACGCCATCCACATCGAAACAGAAGGTCTTCAGTTCCGCCAGCCGCTCTTTATACGTCCGTGTATCCATGGTCCGGATGCCCATACGCGCGCAGGATCATGCTGCTCAGGCGGGCGTAGGCGGCGCGAAGTTCGGCATCCTCTGTTAAGCGATCGAGGTGATGGTGGATGGTGCCGATATCCCCGCGACGGGCCGGACCGGTCAACGCCTCGGAAGCCCCGATGGCTGAGGCTTTCTGCGCCATCGCCACGAAGGAAGGCGCAAGCACCGACGGGTCGATGCCGTGGTTCCCGAGCAGTTCCTGGGCCCGAGCCAGCAGATGCATGGGGAAATTCAAGCTGATGGCCGCCGCAGCGTGAACCAGCTCGCGCTGGGCATGGTCCAGTTGGAGAACGTGACCGCTCAAGCTATCGGCGAGGTCCTTCACTACTTGGTGTGCACGCTCCGTGTTCGCGTCGATCACCAATGGAACACGCTCGAAGTCCATCGGCTCACCAGGGCTCAACGACATCACCGGCCACAGGACCGCGCGGTCGGGGTGGGGAAGAAGCCTGTCGAGGTCGCTGGCACCGCTGGTATGGATCACCACGGCATCGCTGATCGGGATGTTCATGGATACATCGGCGATGGCATCGTCGCTTACGGCGATGAGGATGATGTCGGCTTGTGGCAGCGTATCGTTCCGCGAGAGACCAGGTGCGCCGAGCTTATTGGCAAGATCGCGAACATGATCGACAGTGCGCCCGGCGATCCCAACGATTTCGTGGCCAGGGCGCTTCAACGCATGGCCCAAGTGGAAAGCCACGCGTCCGGTTCCGATGAGGAGGATCTTGGACATGATCAGCGCTCGTTCAATTGATCCAGTGCCGCTTTGATCGCAGGGTCACCGTTGTCGAATCCTGGTGCCGGTTGCGGTATCACTACGGTGGGGATGAAGCCATGCCGGTATTGGTGTCCCTCTAAATTGCAGAACACACTTTCCGCAATGCTGATCAGCACCCGATCATAGACGGTGACCCAGCCCGTTTCCGTGGCATAGTCGGCGGTGGCTTCGCCGATGGAGGTAGTGTTCGGCCGGTTCACGAAACAGGCTGCAACGGCTTCGCCGGAACTGGCCGTGTAGCGCCCCATCAGCACGACAACGGGATCCTTGAACAGAAATGCGGTGCTCGGCAGTTCGATCATCCTGTAGGCGTTGCGTTCGAAGTGCCCATCACGGAAGTCGTAGGAAGCGAACATTCCGTCATGCCTGTCGATCGTGGTAGCCGCGCGGCCGGGGGGGAAGAGCGGCGCCAGCGCTTCGAGCATGGGCCACATGTTACCACCGCTGTTCACGCGCAGGTCGATGATCCAGCGATCTGCGCCGAGCGCTAACAAGCTGTCCAGACTGTGCCGGAACTTTTTGGCGATCTGCTGAACGTCGCCACCATTCACTGCGGGGATCCGCAGGTAACCCACGTTCTTCCCACGCATGGAGGCCTCGAATCCGTATCGCCCGCGCTGTACTTCACTCCAGAACGCTTGGTCAGGTGAACGAGTATCGTGGTTGTTGGTGTATGTGGCATCGCTCATCCACGCGAGGGGCTGCCAGTCCAGCATGATGCGTCCGTGGTGATCACCGAGTGCGTTCATCACAGCCGTCAGTTGGGGTGCGAGCTCATGTAATGAATCCGCTTGCGCACAACCCGAGAGATCGAGCTTCGCAATACGTTCTTGAGCACCATACGTGTTGTAGAACGAAATGCGCTGCATCGTGCGGACGATGGAATCCAGCACGGCGCACATGTTGGCTTGCGCGAGGCAGACCGATGCGTGTAAGAGGATGAAAAGGAGGAAGAGCGCGCGCATGCTTCCGAAGTTATCGCTTCACGCGCTGCCACACGGCCATGAAGGTGCCCACGAAAAGTAGCACACAACCGATCCACAGGATGTTGATGCCCGGGAACACGATCGCCTGCATCACCAGGAATTCGGATTCGGCCACATTCAAACCAACAGCGATCCGCGGTTTGTCCGTACCGGGGATCGGCCCACCGTGACCCATCACCGGTCCATCCTCGAACTTCACCGTGGCCAGGCTGTAGCGGATGCGCAGTGGACCAAGCTCTGCGGCTTTGCCCATCACCGGTTCGCCACCGGCATAGATCACCAGCGGGCGTGCCTCGAACCAGCGATCGGGTTGATACAGATCGCGCACGCGCAAATGCGCCGCGTAGACCGTGTACTGCGCGCCGAGCATCTTCTTCGTTACGCTGTCCTTCACCATGTACACGCTGTCGATGATGGCCATCGCGGTGGGTGTGATGATGGAGTCGCCGACGTGCTTGTCGTACAGGCGGTCGGGCATCCAGGCATCATCGGCGGTATCGCTGGCGATGGCCATATCCGCATAGCGGACGTGCGTGTAGAGATCGCGATGTGCCCAGTGTTTCGTGCTCGGTTCGGCCACGTTGCCGAAACGCGGGTTCAACTGGACGAACGGATCCAGTGAGAAGACCTGTTCTCCCGGCTTGCTGGAACTCCATTCCTGCGCATGCCACAATTCACGGCGTGTGAAGACATCCAGCGGCAGCCAATGGGCCGGCTGATCCTCCAGGAAGAATTTCCCGGCCGTGTGCGCATCCTTCGCAGCGAACAGCATGTCTCCCACACGCACCGTATCCCCCGCCGTGTAATTGCGCGGAACAGCGGCGAAGTAGTCCATGGCGTAATAGAGGTTCACGCCTTCCTGCCGTTTCGCGTTGTAGCGCACGTAATGCTCGCCCATCAACACCGTGTCGCCCCGGTAGAGCAGGATGTCCTCGCTGTTGCTGAACCCTTCGTTCAGGAAGCGCAGGTCCATGTTGCGCGTGTTGCGGCTCACTTCGTCCTGACGGCTGGTACTGATCAACGCACCCAACAAGACCAAGCCGAAACCGACGTGCGCCACGGATGCACCAGCGCTCTTCAAGCTGCCTTTCAACACGCTCGGGATGTACCACGCGTTGGCGAGTATGGCGAAGACCGTGGCGAAGAACAGCGCGATCAGGTTAAGCTCCGCCAGTTCGTACTTCAAGAGGTAGACACCCAATGCGGTGAGCAGAACGGAAGCGATGAAGGAGGCCGCGAGCTGCTTGCGGAATTTCTTCACATCGGTATCCTTCCAGCGCAGATACTGGCCGAACGCGATCAAGAACGTGACGATGAAGGCGAAGGGGATCTGCCACTTGTTGTAGTGCGCGATGGCTTCACCCGGTGGTGCGAGCTTGGCATCAGCAAGGCCTTGGAAGAACTCGCTGCCGGTCTTGTCGCCGATCCAGCCGAAGACCTTGTCGAACGGTTCAAGCAGGAGGTTGAAGACCGGTACCGAAGTGCTGAACGTGATCTGCATCGCGCTCAACAACAGCACGAGCGATCCGATGAACAGCCAGAACTCACGCGACCACAACGATTCTTCAGGCTCCTTGCTGATGAAACCCTGCCGATACGCGCTAACCAGCATGCCGATGCTGATGGCTCCGAACAGCAGGATGGCGGGTACCTGTACTTCCAGACCGACACCGATCGCGAGCATCACGACGGAGATCCCCGCGTAGAACTGGCGCTGGCCTTTGTCGGTCAGGAGCATCACTACGCTCAGGCTGATGTAGAAGAGCAGGAAGAGCAGCAGGCCGGGCAACATGCCATCGCCGGTGAAGCTGTGTACGCTCGTATCCCCGAGAACCCCACTGCGCGTGAGGAAGGTGGAGTAGAGAACGAGGATGAAGGTGATGAGCGTGAGCAGGAACAGACTGAAGAGAGCGGTGGGTTTGCGCTTGTTCACCAGCATCAAGTGGCCCGCAGCAACGAGCGTGATCCACGGAACGAGCGAGGCGTTCTCCACCGGATCCCACGCCCAGAAGCCACCAAAACTCAAGGCTTCATAGGCCCAAGCACCACCCATCAGGATGCCTGTTCCGAGTACCATGATGCCGAAGAAGGTCCACGGCAGGGCAGGAGTGATCCATCCGGTGCGGTCCTTCCGCCACAAGCCCGCGATGGCGAAGGCGAAAGGCACCAGTGTGGATGCGAAGCCTAGGAAGAGCGTGGGCGGATGGATGACCATCCAATAGTTCTGCAACAAGGGATTCAGCCCACGACCATCCGCGAACTGCGGGATCGCGCTGAGGTAGTTCGCCATCGCTGTCCATGGAAGGCCGATGTTCTCGGGTAACTCACGGATCAGCAGGAACGGGCTGCTGCCTACGCGCACGTCGCCCACATAGACACCAAGGATCATGATCGCCAGGAACACCTGCACCGTGGCGAAGACCGTCATCACCGGACCTTCCCAAGCCTTGGCGCGCCAGATGAGCACGTTGCCCAGCACCACATGCCAGAAGGTCCACAGCAGGAACGAGCCTTCCTGACCTTCCCAGAAGCAACTGGCGATGTACTTCATCGGCATGGCCAGGTTGCTGTGCTTCCACACGTAGTCGTACTCGAACCAATGGTTGAAGAGCATGACGAACAGCGTGACCACGATGCCGAGCACCGCGAGCGAATGCATGCGGAAACCGATGCGGCCCAAACGCGTCCACTCGATCTGTCCTGTACGCGTGCCTTGGAAGTACCCCGATGTCGCCAGTAAGGCACCCACCAACGAGATCACCGTGAGGGCATGTCCCAACTGGCCCGCCCAGAGGTGTTCGCCGATGTATTCAGTCATTGCTCCATGTATGGTTCAGGGTCGGACGACGTGAACGTCGTCCCTAACCGTTCACCTTGTTCTCCTCGTTGTACTTGCTCGGGCACTTCATCAGCATGTCCCGCGCTTCGAACTCACCGTTCGCATTGGCTTCACCGATCAGCACCAGCCGTTCGCTGCGTTCAAAGTCCTGCGGCTTGGCTTTCGCCAGATGCACTTTGCAGGTCTTCCCGTTGAGATCGCGCATGGTGAAGGTGGTGAGGCTCGCATTCAAGCTGGGCTCGTACACGATCTCCGCCGAACGATCCAAGGTGCCGACGACATGGTACTCCTTGCCCGGATGCTCCATCGCCTGCTCCAGGTCGGCGTAGGTGCTGCTGTCGTACAGCGATCCCACCAACGCACCGATGGCCACCGCGATGATCACGATGGCGATGATGTGCGAACGCTTCATACCCTTCGGAACGTGTGCGTTCGGATAGGACGGCATGGTGTGGTCGGGCGTGCTCATGGCTTGCGTTCGAGATTGGAGATCCGGCGATCCATGCGCCAGAGCCAGATGCCGATGCCGAGAATGATGACCGCGACCACGCCGACCACCACGTTGATCTTGCCACTGCCGTAGAGCGTGCTTTCCAGCCAGCTCGGTGCCGCGTTTTGTGCGTTCGCGATGATGGTCGTCAGCAGAAGAAAGAAGGAGAGGAGTGTTCTCATCGGTGCTCTACCTCCGCAGTGGTCTCCTGACGTAGGAAGGGACCCTGCGGCGATCTCGACGCGTACAGCAGGGTTTCTCGCAGAGGACCCTGCTGAGGTTTGTTCACAAGAGAGTAGTGTTCTCATCGGTCCAAGGCATTGGCGAGGCGCGCGGCACGCACCCGCAGGTCGTACATCCAACAACCCAACAGGATCCAGCCGAGTACGGCCGGGTAAAAGATGCTGCGCAGGTTGTTGTCCATATCCAGATCGCTGAAGCCGCTGTTGCCACCGTTGCCGGGGTGCAGGCTGTCGATGGCGTTGAGGCGCGGCACCACGAAGAGGAAGAGCACCAGCAACACGAAGGCGAAGACGTTGTAGATCGCGGCGAGACGCGCGCGTTTGTGCGCATCCTGCACCGATCCGCGCAACACGAGGTAGGCCACGTAGATCAAGCCAGTTACCGCCGCGCCGTTCAGTTTCACATCGTTGGTCCAGAACGCGCCCCACGTGGCACGTGCCCACAACGCACCGGTTATCAACCCGAGCACGCAGAACACCAAGCCGATGCGTACGGACATCTCCGCCGCCAGATCGCGATCGAGTGAATTCGATCCGAGCACCTTGATGCTCTGGAACACCGAGATACCCATCAGCACGATCATGGTGAACCACATGGGCACGTGGAAGTGCAGGTTGCGGATGCTCTCGTAGAGGATGCTGCGGTTGGGAAAAACGAATGCCAGACCAGACATGTCGATCTTGTTCGTGCTTGGTCCACAAGAGCCGCTCGTGATGCCGGCGCCCAACCCTTCCGTGAACAAGGCGCCATTATAGATCAGCCGACCGACAGCGATGTCCGTCAGGTTCGCCTTCATGCCCGCTGGAATATCGAAGCGAGCGCTTAAGTGTGTTCCATCCAACGTCGTAACGCTCGTGGCACAAACGCGTTGGTTATCGTTCTTCAGATACACGGACTCTTCCTTCCCGAACCGTGTATTGTATCCCGTGATCGTCAGTTCCACCGGCCCCGGCGCGATGCGATCCGGCGATACATGCACCAGTGCCGGTGCCAACGGTACGCGCAACGCGGCGATGGAAGCGAACAGCAGCAGCCCGATGCCCAGGAATTTCCACCAGTGTTTCATCGCAGCGGGCAGGTATTCGAATTGCCGAGCATCAATAGGTCGTTACGCAGTTCCTCTCCGCCTTGGCGGACCCTCTGCGCCACTCGCCCTACCTGAACTACTGCTATGCTCGCTTTCTGCATTTCCTCTGCGTTCACTGCGTACGCTGCGCCTCTGCAGTGAACATGTATTCTCAGTCGCGCCAAAGGTACGGGAAGAGTATCCAGGCCAGACTGACGGTGATCACGTCCAGCAATACCAATCCACCGAAGTAGGTGCTGGTGATGCTCCACGCCACGCCGTCCAGCGCCAGCTTACTCGCCCGCATCACCGTGAGCAGCAGGGGCAGCACCAGCGGGAAGCCGAGGATCGCCATCAACCCGATGCCATTACCGGCCCGGGCCGCGATGGCGGAGATCAACGTGAGCACCGCCGCGAAACCGATGCCGCCAAGAACGACAGCTAGGACGAATTGTAACAGGTCGGCTTCTTCGAGCACTTCCGTCCCAAGGAGTAGCGAGTAGACCAGCAGGCTAAGCAGGCTCAGCACGATCATGGTCGCGCCATTGTAGATGGCCCGGGCCAGGATCACGCTGCGTGGATCCACCAAGGTGTAGAGGTAGAGCTGACGCCCGGCATCTTCCCGCTGGAACGAACGGGCGAGCGCGTTGAAGGCCGCGAACAGGAGGATGATCCAGAACAAGGCGTTCCAGGTGGCAAGGCCCAATCCGCCCTTCACCGCGAGGTAGCACACGTACACGGCGCTGACCACATACAGCAGCATGCCCGCCCAAGCCGCGCGCTGACGCAGGTCCAAGGCCATTTCCAGACGCAAGAGGGCTGCTATCTCCGCCGGTTTCACGGCCGCGAAGGTAGGCGGCCGCGCTTCCCCACTTGTGGAAGCATGACCCCGAAGCATCGTGCGCCATGTTCTTCGTAAGCAATTGATGGAGAGTGTGATAGGCCTTCGGTCCAGTGCTTGTTCCAGAATGTTCAAATCAGAACACCATGTCTACCGCACAGAATTTCAAACACACACTCGCTTGGGGCATTCCCGTGGTCATGGGCGCTATCCTCTTCGTTCAATGCTCGAGCGATCCGAATGAAGATGCTTCAACTACCATGGCTGCCAACGGTGACAACTCGGAAGTCCCCGGCACAGCTACGGTCACCGGTTCTCAATTGGACGCGGAAGTGAACGCCATGTACGACGAGCATGATATCGCTACTGCGGCAGCTACCAACGGTGCAAGTACATCTTCATCCGCTACCTACACGCCGGCAAAGGAGCGCTTGATGGCAACGAATGACATGCGCGGCTTGCGCAGCTTGTTGGTAGCTGACCTGGAGGCCGTGCGGATCCGTTTGAATGATGGCGCACGTCCCGCCCCGGTACGGGAAGCGGACAAGGCTCTGGCTGCCGATCTAGCGCAAGGCTTGGAACGTGTGGACCGTGCACTCGCGGCATTGGGTACGGCCAACGACGCCACTTGGGCTTCCATGCGTGACGTTCAGTTGAAGGAGGTAGCGGAAGTGCGCTCTTGGATGGCCGACTATCGCGCAAAGGACGCTTGGGCCATGAATTGAAGGAATGGGCCGTTGTTCGCCTTTGCCAGACAGGATGTAAACCATGCTAGTGGATGGAGTAGTTCGTTGATCCAATTCTTCCATCGTGAAAGCCATTGACATATCCCCGATACCGCATGGTTATCATGCTGTATCTCCATTCCTCATGCTGAACGACATCGCCGGATTTCTCGAATTCGCGCGCAAAGCGTTCGATGTGCAGGTGGTTCGGGCGCTGGCCGATGATGCGGGAAAGATCGCTCATGCCCAGGTTCGACTGGGCGACTCCCACATCATGTTGGGTGATCCCATGGGTGAACATGAACCTCGACCAGGAACACTTTATTTCTACGTGGCTGATGTGGATGCCGTGTATCGCCACGCGTTGCAATGTGGTGCTACGAAGATCCTGGAGCCCGATGATCGGTTCTATGGGGATAGGAACGGAGGTTTACAAGATCGCTGGGGCAACATCTGGTGGATCGCAACACATATCGAGGATGTGAGCGAAGGCGAATTGCAGCGAAGGAATCCCTACTTGACCATTACGCGCAGAGCCGCCTCATGACCATCACCGACTAACATATGTGCCATGCGTTCTCTGCTCACCATTACGTTCTCGTTCTTCCTGCTCGCCGCTCAAGCCCAATTGTTCGACCTTGGGCTTAAAGGAGGGGTCAATCAGGACGATCTACGCAGCTCATTCCAGCACGAACCCTTGTTGGGAGGGCATGCCGGGATCTTCGCTCGTGTGAAACCACCTGTTCTTCCCGGTGTGCAAGGTGAGTTGCTTGTATCGACATTGGGTACCAACGTACGCGCAGAAGGCCAGGAGTTGGACTTACGCACCGCATCTTTGCAAGCACCGCTTTTCATTGTGATGGCGTTCGGTCCGTTCGAGTTGCACGCCGGAGGGTATTATGAGAAGTACCTCACGAAGAGCTTTACGACCGACTCGGACATCACGTTCGATGGAAATACCGTTCGTGTAGCGGACCTGGCGGATAATGGCCTTGGGCTACTTGGTGGTGCAGGTCTGCGACTGGGCCACTTTTACGCGGGCGCACGTTACTTGTACGGATTGGAAGATGTAGGGACGGGACCCGTACTCGATGGTGTTCGCAGCCGTCAGGTCCAAGCCTACATCGGATTCGGTTTCTTCAAACCCCTGAAGTGAGTCGATCCGTGACTCGTCCGATCGAAGAACAGCTGGTTCGGAAGCCTACCGCTCCACCACCCTGAATTCCACCCTTCGGTTCACCGCCCGGTTCTCATCGCTGGTGTTCGGCTTCAGCGGTTTGGTCTCGCCATATCCTTTCCAAGCAAGTCGTTCCTTATCGATCTTCTTCTTGATCAGGTAATCCATAACGGCTTTGGCTCGGTCGTCGCTCAGCTTCAGGTTATAGGTATCGCTCCCCTGGTCATCCGTATGGCCTTCGATCTCGGCACGCACGAATGGGTAGTCGGTCATCACATCCACCAGTTTGTCCAGCTCTTTCTCGTAGCCAGGTAGCAGCACCGCCTTGTCGAACTCGAACTGCACATTATCCAGCCGTACGCGGGTGCCTACCGCGGGTTCCACTTCGTGGATGTCCACGGTCTTGGTACTTACGTGGTCGGGTACCACTTTCTTCGGAGGTGGCGGCACGCTCGCTTTGGGCTTCGGCGTAAGGTTGGTGCCGGCTGGCGCGATGCGTACGTTCACATCGTCGATATAGTAGTAGGCGCCGCGCTCGCCTTCGGGCTGTTTCTCGTGATCGGTCACTTCATCGCCGTAGAAGTTGCCGATGATCAGGTACTGCTCATTGCCCGTGGCATCGAACACGCCGCTCACCTTGTGCCAACTGCTCTTCACCACTTTATCCTCGTTCACTTGGGGCGTGATGTACAGCGGCAGGCAATCCCGTGTGGACATCGGTAGTTCGCGCAAGGCGATGCCGATGTTGTTACTCGCTTCGTTGCTGCGCGCGGAACGCAATACCCAGCATTCGGCGATGTAACGCTTGCCGGTCTCCAACGGTGTGGGCAGGCCTATCTGTAGATACTCGTGCCAATAGCTGGGCGTGTTGCCCTTGCCGTACGTCTTGATACCCGCCATCGCCTGACCACTGTGCGTGCTCTGCTTACCGCCGCTGTGCTTGGATGGATGTGCCCAGCATTCGCCATCGTTCTTCGTGCTGAAGTGGTCCGGCGTGGTCTGCGTGGGCGAGTTCCAGCCGCTCATGTTCGCGTTGAACTTGGCGGGATCCTGTGTCCAGCTGCAGAATGTGCGCGCGCTTTCCTCGAACCCGGGGTTCGGCACCACGTTGGGCATCGTGTCATTCAGCAGGTTGCGCTGCAATACGTTCTGGGCATAGGATGAAGCACCAACGCCGAGGGTCATGAGAAGGATGATCGTGCGCATCATGGGAACAAAGCTACCGGCGCGTAACAAGCATCGGGCCGGAAGAGGGCCGGGACATGTGAACATAGGGGCATGTGTTCATGTGCCCATTTGCACGTGAATGTGCGGCAGAATGGGTCAATGAACATGGGGCGGGCCGTTCCAAGAGCCGAGCGCAGCTCTTCGTATTTGAGTGGTCACATGTCCAGATGGAACGCCATGGTACTTTCGCGCCCCATAGCGCCATGCGTAAGGTCTTCTCGCTCATCAAGGAAAGTCTCTCGGCTTCGGAGGACACCGACTACACCGGTATCGGTGTGCGACGTGCTATCGTGCTGCTGAGCATCCCCATGGTGTTGGAAATGGCCATGGAGTCGGTGTTCGCGCTGGTCGACATCTTCTTCGTGAGCAAGCTGGGCAAACACGCCATAGCCACCGTGGGACTTACGGAAAGCGTACTCACGTTGGTATACTCGCTCGCATGGGGGTTGGGCATGGGCATTACGGCTGTAGTGGCGAGACGTACAGGGGAGAAGGACCCCAGCGGTGCCGCACGTGCCGCCATGCAAGGGGTGCTGCTCGCCATCGCCTTGGGCATCGCCATCGCCATCCCAGGGGTGATCTATGCGCGCGACATCCTTGTGCTGATGGGAGCGGAAGCCGATGTGCTCGTGGACGGTCCGACTTATATGCGCATCATGCTCGGTGGGAATGTGATCATCCTGCTGTTGTTCGGCATCAACGCCATCTATCGCGGCGCTGGGGACGCGGCCATGGCGATGCGTTCCCTCATGCTGGCCAACGGGATGAACATCCTTCTGTGCCCATTGCTGATCCACGGTGTGGGGAGCTGGGCTGGCTTCGGTATCATGGGTGCTGCCATGGCCACATCCATCGGACGTGGTTGCGGGGTCATCTACCAATTGGTCCACTTGTTCGATGGACGTGGACGTATTTCCATCAAGGGCATACCGATGGTGCTGGATCCTGCGGTGATGATCAACATCATCAAGGTGTCTGCCGGAGGTGTCGTCCAGTTCCTGCTTCCCTCGGTGAGTTGGATCTTCCTCTCGCGGATCGTGGCCGTGTTCGGTAGTGGGGCCGTGGCGGGGTACACCATCGCCGTGCGCATCATGATCTTCTCATTGCTTCCGTCGTGGGGTGTGGCCAATGCAGCAAGCACATTGGTCGGTCAGAACCTCGGTGCGAAACAACCCGACCGCGCTGCGAGATCCGCTTGGCTCTGTGGCCACATGAACATGGTGTACATGGTCTTTGTGGCCATTCTATTCTGGTGTACCACCTCTTGGTTGGTGAGTTTCTTCACGACCGATGTCGAGGTTTCTGGTTACGCGGTCTCGGCACTCCGGATCCTTTGCCTTGGCTACTTCTTCTACGGGTATGGGATGGTATTCGCACAGGCTTTCAATGGCGCTGGCGATACGCTCACGCCTACATACATGAACGCGTTCTGTTTCCTGCTGATCCAGATCCCACTGGCCTGGTTCCTTTCCCAGTATCTCGCCTGGGGCCCCGATGGTGCTTTCGCTGCCGTGCCCATGAGCGAGAGCTTCCTCGCCGTGCTCAGTGCCTACCTCTTCCAGCGCGGGAAGTGGAAGACGGTGAAGGTGTGAGAAGAGCCATGTACAATGGAGCCATGATTGAATGGAGCAAAGGCTCTCTGCAGCTAACGTGCCACGCTGCGAGCCAAGGAGTTTTGCTCCATTGACCATTTGGAACATGGCTCCATTTCTTCACTGCGCCGCATACCCCTTCGGCTTCCCCGCCTTGTACCACTTGAGCAGGGTGTCGATCATGTGTTCGATCTTGCGTGCATCGGCCCAAGTGCCACGGAACACGAGGTTGCCGTCCTTGTCAATGAGATAGGCGCCGTTCGGAGCTTTCCCGTAGGCATCGAACGTGGCGTTGTTCAATCCGTCCACCAGCACGGGTAGTTGGCCCAATTGCGCGAATTCCTTGGCATATGCCATCTTCTCGTACTCGCTCTTCGGTTTCGGGTAGGATCTGAAGCTCTTGGTGTCGCCCGGGTGAAGCTCTTCGCCGTACACGACGAACAACTGCACGTCCTCTTGGGCATACTTCTTCAGCAGTCGGCTCCAACGTTCCATCTGTACACGCGAGGGTGGGTTGGTGATACTGCCGAACATGAAGGCGCGGACCTTGCCATCGTTCGCGCCCAGGGAATACGTGGTTCCATCCTGTGCAACGGGCAGTGTGAAGTCGTGCGTGTGCGGGTCCATGCCACCGCCCTCGCTGTACGTGCGAAGCTCTTTGATGGTGAGCCGCATCAGCTTGTCGAAGTTCATGCGCCAGATGCTGACCTGTTTGCGCATGCCCTTGATGTCCGTTTTGCTGTAAGCGTTCAGGTAGTAGTCCAGGTCGTCGTGGAACACCAAGGTGCTGTCCGTGGGGTACCAGCTCGGGTCCCAATTGTTCAATTGCCCCCTGCCGATGAGCGTGGTGCACAGGGCAAGAGCGAGGAGTAGCGTACGCATGGATGATGGACGGTCGAAGGGCCGTAAAGGTAGGGCGGCCACTTCCGGCTATCTTGCGGTCCCTTTCTACCGGGAACCGTGTCCGTTCAAGATGCACCCCTCATCGCTGCCTTGCAGCAAGGTGACCAGCACGCGCTGGCGGCTTTGTACGATGCGTACGGCGGCGCGCTCTATGGGGTGATCATGCGGGTGGTGGAACGGGAAGAACTGGCCCAAGAGGTGTTGCAGGACACGTTCGTCAAGATCTGGCGCAATGCTGCCGGCTACGATCCCGGCAAAGGCAGGCCGTTCACCTGGATGATGAACATCGCTCGGAACGCGGCCATCGATATGGTCCGTTCGGCGGCCGTTCGCCATGGGGAGTCGATCCGATCGTTGGACAAGGACGTATATCGTACCGGCCACGATGAAGTGCGTGAACAGGTGGGTAATGCCGACGTGCGCGACGTGGTGGCCAAACTGAAGCCCGAACACCGTGAGCTGATCGATCTGGCCTACTACCAAGGCTATTCGCAACAGGAGATAGCCGAACGCACAGGATTGCCATTGGGCACGGTGAAGTCGCGTACCCGTACTGCACTGCTCGAACTGAGGATGCTATTGAAGGATCACCGATGAACGCCGAAGAACTCATCCGATCAGGGCTTCTCGAAGCCTACGTGCTGGGCCAGGCCTCGCCGGAAGAGGTGCGCCTCGTGGAATGGTCGCGTGCTTCGGATGCCTCCGTTCGTGCAGAACTGGAAGCGATCGAGATCATGTTCGAGCAGCATGCCGTGCAACAAGCCATCCCGCCACCACCGGCGCTGAAGGCCAACATCATGGAGCGCATCGCGCAAGAGCCGGCACGTCGTGAGACACCTGTGGTGCCCATCGCAACGGTGAAGGAACGCGGCTTCAACTGGCTTGCCGCCGCCAGTGTGATCGGATTGCTCGTTAGCGCCGGAATGAACTTCCTCCAATACAACGAACTCCGCAACGTGCGGGGAGAACTGGCGCGTCTTGAGAACGACCGCAGTGTACTGGCTGAAGAACTGCAGGTGCAGCGTGCAAGCCTGCAACGCACCAACGAGCAGCTGGCCGTGATCACCGATCCGCATCGCCAGAGCGTGTTGCTGAACGGCGTAGGCAAGGCGCTCGGCAGCAAGGCACGCATCTATTGGGACATGGCTTCGCACCAGGTGCACATCGATCCACTCTCCCTGGCTGCACTGCCGGAAGGCCAACAGTACCAGCTCTGGGCGCTCGTGGACGGCAAACCCGTGGATGCAGGCATGATCGCGAAAGGCGAGAAGGCCGACTCCTTGCAAGAGATGAAGGATGTGCCGGCTGCACAGGCTTTCGCCGTCACCATAGAGATGGAAGGTGGTAGTCCCACGCCAACGCTCGAAGCGATGGTGTTGCTGGGGAACGTCTGATCATTTCCATTCGTTCGAAAGGCCCTGTGAGATCGGGGCTTTTTCATTTTACCGGGTCGGCGCTGATCCAATCGGCCCGTGGGTCGCGTAGGTATGGATGAACGTTCAGTATCGATCACGACAACCCACACGAAACCGATCAACGACCATGGAGAAGCTAATGAGACCGATGCTCGTCCTCGCTGCTGCGGGACTGCTCACGATGACCGCTGCCGCACAAGGCATGAAGAAGACCGATACCTCCAACACCAGTACGGTGATGGTGGGTGGCGAAGCGATGTACCCGATGAAGAACATTGTGGAGAACGCCATCAACTCGAAGGACCATACCACCCTGGTGGCCGCGGTGAAAGCAGCGGGCCTTGTGGAAACGCTTCAAGGTGCAGGACCCTTCACGGTGTTCGCCCCTACGAACAACGCCTTCGCCGCACTGCCCCCAGGCACGGTGGATGGCCTGCTGAAACCCGAAGCGAAAGGAACATTGACGGGTGTGCTCACCTACCACGTGGTGGCTGGTAACATGGACATGAAGGCCTTGAAAGCCGCGATCGACAAGGCTGGTGGACAGGCCAAGCTCAAGACCGTTCAAGGCCAGGAACTCACCATCGCCATGAACGGACCGCACAACATCCAGGTCTGGGATGCGACCGGTGCCTACGCGAACATCAGTACCTACGATGTGATGCAGAAGAACGGCGTGATCCACGTGATCGACCGCGTGCTGATGCCGAAGATGTGAACATCGGGCCGCAGGGCCCGAGGTTTGGTGGGGAGCCGTCTTCGAACCCGGTGCGGGTAAGGAGGCGGCTCTGCCGTTTCAACCCAGGAAGATCACTTCCACCCATTCATCTTCACCCAACCGTAGATCGCGCAAACGCATCTCCACGGTCCACGAGATCACAGGCGCATCCTCTTTCAACTCAAGTGGCTTGTACGGCCAGCGCTTGATGTCCCGGAACACCGGCTCGGGCCAGGAAGCATTGTAGAGCGAGGCGAACCGGAAGCTCTGGTGATCCATCGCCAGCCTGCGGTCGTCCACACCGTTGGCTGTCGTGTTCACGGTAAGGGCTGCCGTATACAGGCGGCGTTGCCAGTCGGGTTTCGGGGAACGGAACAAGGCCTGACGGAACTCCAGCCGCGGCATGGTGTAGCCCGTCAATCGGGCTTCCGTGTTCTGTCTGTCGAAGCGGATATGGTGTACGGCCATCGTTCAGAAGATCCACCGCACCTGCATCTTCAGGTCGCTGCGCACATTGCCACTGATCTCCTGAAGACCGCTCCCCAACACCGTTTCATCCTGGAAGATGAACGCACCGTAGCGCAGCCACACGTCCACGCGGCGCATGGGCGTTACACGGGCCATGGCGTACCAGCGGATGCCGCGACCATAGTAGGGCGGGATGCTGAAGACACCGATGAGGTCGTTCTCGTACGCGTAGATGCGCGGGTCGTAGCCTTCGGTGTCGAAGAGCGCGAAACGCAAGGTGAGTTCCAGCGGACTGCTCAGCGGGCGATGCACGATATCCTGGTACATCAGGAAGCCATGTTCCAGCGGCGTTGACCCGCGTTGGAAATCCACGGTCTCCACGCGCGTGCGCAGGCTTACGGATTCGCTCACCTTGTAGCTGGCGTTCACGCGGTAGTTCGTTTGCTCCACGCGTACGAGGAAGTCAACGCCATCGATGTCGTCATCCGTGTTGCGAGCACGGTCCTGGTGACGGACACGCCCGTAGATCTCCACCTGTTTGCTCGGCCGCCAGTTCACCTGGGCGAGCCAATCGTAGCCGCTGCTCGGTGCATCGGTCAAGAAACGGAGCCACGGGAAGGTGAACTGATCGAAGTATGCATTGATGGTCCACTGGCGATTTGGGCGGATCTCCAAACCCGTGAAGAGCCCACGCTCGTTCCAGGGATTGGTCCCTTCAGCGAACGCCACACTGTATAAACCATGGTAATCGCGCCCGTAGTTGCGGTAGAGCACGCTCATGCTCACACGCTTGTCCAACGACACCAGCAGGCCGGTATTCATCGCCATGCCGCCGTTGGCGCTGGTGGCCGCTTCGCCGAACCACGTCAGGTTGCGGTACAGAACGTTCCAATCCACGCCGGCCGTGGTGTTCTCCCTGCCGTTGAAGTCGAATTGGTTGTACGGCTGCGCGTTGCGTTGCAGATCACCACTGTATGATACGTGCGCTGCTGTGGCGCCCACGCTCAGGTTCCGCTGCTTGTACACGGCGTGCCCACCGAGGATGGTCTCACCTAACGCATCCTTGTTGTCCATCTCGTTGTATGTGCGGTGGAAACCGTCCTCCAGGAAACTGCTGAAGATCACTTCCGTGCCGAGGTTGGTGCCAAGACTATCATCGGCGGTTGGGGCGGAGAGGTTGGCATCGATCCGTTTACGCGAGCCGAAGGCGGTGACCTCGAAGCGCTTGCCCACTTCGAACGTGGCTGCGGCCCCGCGCAGGAAGAGGTTCTCGTTCACACTGGTATAGGGTGCCAGGCCGGGTGCGTTCCGTTTCACGTTCATGGTGAAGCTGCTCTTCGCCGCGAACCCCAGGCCGTTCCAGAAGGTGAGACCCTGCCCGAATTGCGCCTGGTAATCACCCAGTGCGAGCGCCTTCAACCGGCCGATGTTGCGCACGAAGAAGTGCGCGCTGTAGTAATCGAAACCGTTGGGCTGAGTGCCTTTGAAGAACTGTTCGCCTTCATCCTTTTCCGCCGTGAAACCGAAACTGATGTTCTGGCGGTAACGGAAGCGATAGCGGGTGTAGACACGGAACGGACTTCCGAGGTACAGCCGGTTATTGCGTCGCAGCGAGTCCAGTGTGGTGGCATTGGCGAAGTCAGGAAGTGCATCCCCATCGGGATCCACGTAGTTCTTTCCGAACGGGTTGGAGCGGTCCATGAAACCGCGTCGCGATTCGATGGTCATGGTGCTGCGCACGGTGAGCTCGTTCGTGCCCTGTTTCAGGATCTCGCGGAACGAAGCGGTGCTGCCCAACGGGTTCTCACGCACCTCCACGAACGGGCGTATCAGCGCTATGGTACGGGCATCCATGCTGTTCACTGTCTGAAGTTCATAGAGGTTCAGCAGTTTCCCGTGGCGTTGGATGTGCTGCAGGATCGCGCTGATCTGCACATCCGTGAGCAACAGGATCGTGCTCAGTTCCTGTGCGTCAGTATGGTTCAGGTCGATCGGGTCCAGGTAGCGATCGGTGAGCAGTTCGAAGAGGTTGCTCAGATCCGCCTCGCCACCGAGCTGCTCGGCCGCTGCCTCGATGCGTTGTTCGATCACATCCTTGGGCACACCGTCCACCTGTGCGTGCAGGGGAACACACGACAGGAGCATGCCGCAAAGCCCGAGGAACGCTCTCATTGGAAGCGGTAGTTCAGGCCGATGATCGGTGTGGCCCCCAACTGCGAACGAATGGCCACCGCTAGGTCGATGTCGATACGCTTGAGCCGAACACCGGCGCCGAAATGGCCCTGTATGGCTCCCGTACTGATGCCTGTTCGCAGGTACAGCACATCGTTCGGGTGGTATTCCACACCCGCACGGATGCGCTCCGCACGATCCATGTCCTTCTCGGCTTCCAGGGTCATCAGCAATTTCTTGCTGAAGGTGTAGCCGAATCCAGCGCGCAATAACGTGGGCACGCGCTCGTCGTAGGGCCCGCCCAGCAGAGCGCGTGTGGGGTTGTAAACATGTGCACCGATCCATAACGCATCGGTCAGGCGCGCTTGTACACCCACTTCCGCAGCGAAGGTGCTCGCACTCCCATAGTTCTCGCCGAGCCGCACACCGAGGTAGTCGAATTGTACAGCTGCGCGAAGACCATCGCCGAAACGCATGGCATAGGCCGCGCTCACCTTCGTCTCGTTGTACAGGTCGTAACCGAAACGATCACCGGCCAGGCCGAACGTCCCCTTACCAAGAGGGATCGCAACCGCTAGGCCCTGCTGTGCCAGGTCCTGGGATAACCAATGACTCTGGTAGAACACACCGGCGATGGGTTTGTCCAGTCCGGCCAGGCCTGCAGGGTTCAGGCGTATGCTCCAAAGATCGGCCATGGTGAGGCCCGCGTAGCCCATGCCCGCGAAACGTGCACCTGTTGGCAACGGCTCTCCGCCAGCGAGAACATGCAGGGCCAGAGTGCTGCCCAAGGCGAGGAAAAGTGAACGCATCGCACCGAATGTAATGGGTTCGTGCGTTCGCTGTTCACCGGATCGCGCCGACCGCGCCGGAAGCGATCACTACCTTCGCGCCCTCTCAACCGGATCCATGAGCCGCGTCAAATTGCACGACCTCGAGTTCGAGCTTTTCATCCCGGAAGCCGAGGTGAACGCAGCGGTGGACAGGCTAGCCCGCGAACTGAAGGTGAAGTACGAAGGCAAGCGCCCGCTCTTCATCGGTGTGCTCAATGGGGCGTTCTTTTTCGCCGCTGAACTGATGAAGCGGTTGGACATCGAATGCGAGATCACCTTCGTGAAGGTGGCCAGTTACCTGGGCACGAACAGTACCGGCCGCGTCACGGATCTGATCGGCCTGAACGAGCGCCTCGAAGGCCGGCACGTGGTGGTGGTGGAGGATATCGTGGATACGGGCAACACGGTGAAACACATCCTAGACGCCCTCACGGATCACCATCCGGCCAGTGTGAGCATCGCCACTCTGCTCTTCAAGCCCGATGCCTACAAGCAGACGCTGCCCATCGAACACGTCGCGGTAAGGATCCCGAACGATTTCGTCGTGGGCTCGGGACTGGACCATGATGGTCTCGGCCGCAACCTGCCCGGCATCTACCGCATCATTCAATAACGACCATGTCCAAATTGAACCTTGTCCTTTTCGGTCCTCCGGGGGCCGGCAAAGGCACACAGAGCGCCTTCCTCATCGAACGTTACGGTCTGGTACACCTGAGCACCGGCGACCTGTTGCGCGCGGAGATCAAAGCGGAGACGGAGCTGGGGCTTACCGCGAAGGAACTCATGGATCGCGGCGACCTCGTTCCCGATTCCGTGGTGATCGGGATGATCCGCAACAAGATCGATGCGCACCACGAGGCCAAAGGCTTCATCTTCGATGGGTTCCCACGCACCGAGGCACAGGCCCAAGCGTTGGATGAAATGCTCAACTCGAAGAGCGAGCCCATCAGGGCCATGCTCGCCTTGGAAGTGCCGGAGCAGGAATTGGTGAAGCGGCTGCTCGGTCGCGGGGCCACCAGTGGCCGTGCGGATGACAGCAACGAGAGCATCATCCGTAATCGCATCCGCGAGTACGAGAGCAAGACCGCTCCACTGAAGCACTACTATAGCGCACAAGGCAAATTCAAGGGTATCGACGGTGTTGGTACATTGCCCGAGATCACCGAACGTTTGGTGAAGGCGATCGGCTAGGACACCTCGTTGTTCTGCAGCGAGAGGACCCGGTCAGCAGCCGGGTCCTTTCGTTCAGGACCGGTACATCGTTCATCTAACTACCTCAGCCGATCCGTTCGACTCACTTTCGCGACCTTTGAGCCCCGCCACGAGCGGATAGCACCCATGAACTTCATCGACCACATCCGCATTGAATGCCGCTCCGGAAAGGGCGGCAAGGGCAGCAGCCACCTGCGGCGCGAGAAGTACATGCCCAAGGGTGGTCCGGACGGCGGCGATGGCGGGCGCGGTGGCCACATCATCGTGCGTGGCAACGCCCAGCTCTGGACATTGCTTCACCTGCGCTACACGAAACACGTGATCGCCGAAGAGGGGCAGGTGGGCGGCAGCAACCAATGCAGCGGCCGTAGCGGCAACGATCAGGTGATCGAACTGCCGCTGGGTACGGTGATCAAGGATGATGAGACCGGTGAGGTGCTTTGCGAAGTGACCAAGAACGGGGAGGAGCATATCCTGTTCCCGGGAGGACGCGGCGGTTTGGGCAACCAACACTTCAAGACCAGCACCAACCAGACCCCTCGCTACGCCCAGCCGGGCGAGCCCGGTATCGAGAAGTGGGTGATCATGGAGTTGAAAGTGCTGGCGGATGTGGGCCTCGTTGGTTTTCCCAATGCTGGCAAAAGCACGCTGCTGAGTGTGATCACGGCGGCCAAGCCCAAGATCGCTGACTACGCCTTCACCACCCTAACGCCGAACCTGGGCATCGTCCCGTACCGCGATCACAAGAGCTTCGTCATGGCGGACATTCCGGGCATCATCGAAGGCGCTTCTGAGGGTAAAGGGCTCGGGCTGCGTTTCCTCCGCCATATCGAGCGCAACAGCGTGCTGCTCTTCATGATCCCGGCCGATACCAGTGATGTGAAGAAGGATTACAAGGTGCTGTTGAACGAGCTTGAACAGTACTCGCCCGAACTGCTCGACAAGGACCGTGTGCTGGCCATCACCAAATGCGATATGCTCGACGAGGTGATGATGAAGCAGCTGAAAAAGGAACTGCCGAAGGGAGTGGAGCACGTGATGATCAGCAGCGTGGCACAGATCGGTCTGGATGATCTGAAGGACAAGCTCTGGAAGAAATTGCACGGTGGCTTCCCCGCCGACCGCGTCGAATAGCGCACCATGGAAAGCCTGGAAGCCCTTGACCGTTCGGCCTTCCTGGCGATCAACGGCTGGCATGCCTCGTGGGCGGATGTGCCGATGTTGCTCGTGAGCGAGATGTTCACGTGGGCTCCGTTGTACTTGTTCTTCCTTTTCCTGATCCAGCGCCGCTTCGGCTGGCGTGGCCTGGCGTGTTCCATCCCCGTTCTGGGCCTGATGATCCTTTGTAGCGACAAGGGGTCGGTGGTGCTTTTCAAGGAGACCGTGCAACGCCTTCGTCCCTGCCACGAACCGTCGCTTCAAGGTTTGGTGCATCTTGTGAAGGACGCTTGCGGTGGCCAGTTCGGATTCGTCTCTTCGCACGCCAGCAATCACTTCGCCATTGCGTTGTTCATGGCTGGCGCGTTGGGTGGCACGCCACGATGGGCGCTACCTACCTTGATCGCTTGGGCCGCACTCATCTGCTATAGCCGTGTCTACCTGGGCGTGCACTATCCCGGTGATGTATTCGTGGGTGGACTCTACGGTGCGGCCGTCGGCGCGATCTTCGCGGTACTGTTCCGCCGCATCGTGCAACGCGTGATACCCACTTCGGCATGAACCTCTGGCTCGCGGTATTCCTTGGAGGAGGTGCGGGTAGCGTGATGCGTTACGCGATCAGCCATCTCTTCCAACGTATCGAGGTGAAGGGGGCGTTCCCCTGGGCCACGCTCTGCGCGAACACGCTCGCCACGGCTTTTCTCGCCTGGCTCATCCTGCGTTTCGAAATTCACGCGCAAGGGAAGGAGCAATGGCGGGCACTCCTGGCCATCGGTTTCTGCGGCGGCTTCAGCACGCTCAGCACCTTCAGCTACGAGAATTTCCAACTGCTGCGCGAGGGCCTCGTCGGATATGCCGCGCTCAATATCCTCATCAGTGTGGGCGCGGGCATACTGCTCTTCCACCTTTTCGCACGTTCTGCATGAAGCCGATCCCATCCGTCCTGCTGGCGCTCGCGTTCACTCCTCCCGTGCTCGGTCAGGCACGGTTGAAACCACTGCCACCGAAGACCCCGGTAGGGCATCCTTCATCGTGGACGGCGCCGCCGAAATTGGTCGTTGGCATCGTGGTGGACCAGATGCGCGTGGATTACATCTACCGCTACTGGGACAACTTCGGTGATGGAGGTTTCAAACGCTTGGTCCGCGAAGGAGCCTTCCAGCGCAACGCACACTTCGACTACATGCCCACACAGACCGCTCCGGGCCACGCGAGCGTATATACCGGCAGCACACCGATGCACCACGGCATCGTGGCCAACGACATGTTCATCCGCGACGGCAACAAGGACATGTACTGCGTGCAGGATGATGCGGTGACGGGCGTGGGCGGCACAGGGTACAAAGGCCAGCGTTCACCGGTGAACCTGTTGAGCACCACGTTGGCCGATGAGATCGAGCGCCGGACGGATAACCGTTCAAAGACGATCGGGGTGGCGATGAAGGATCGCGGATCGATCCTTCCCATCGGCCGTACAGGTGATGCGGCTTATTGGTTCTTCGAAGGTACCGATGGGTCCTTCGCCACGAGCACCTGGTACATGAGCGAGGTACCGCAATGGGTGAAGGACTTCAACGCGCAAGGCCTGGCGAAGAAGTACCTGAGCACTTCCTGGGAGCCGTTGTTGGCGCGTGAACGGTACCACACGCCCACTCCCGATGACAACATCTACGAGGAGCCCCTGGCCGGTTCGGCTAAAGCCACCCTGCCGCTGGACGTTAAGAGCATGTACGAGGCTGCCGGCCAAAGCACCGTGTTGCTGCGTTCCATTCCCGCCAGCAACACCTACACCACCGATTTCGCCCTTGCGGCCTTGAAAGGGGAAGCGATGGGCCAGGATGCGGTGACCGATCTGCTCGCCATCAGCTATGGTGCGCCGGACGAGATCGGACACGAGATGGGACCACGTTCCATGGAGGTGGAGGATATGTACATCCGGCTGGACCTTGAACTGGCCCGCCTCTTCAGCGCCCTGGATGCGCAGGTCGGCACAGGTAGCTACACCGTCTTCCTCACCGCCGATCATGCGGCTGTGGATGTCCCGGCCTATCTGCGCGACCAACAAGGCAGCGCCGGTTATGTGGACATGAGGGAGGTGGTGGACCTTGCGAACGCGGTATCATCCGAACGCTTCGGCGCGGGTAACTGGGTGCGTAAACGCATCAAACAACAGCTATTCCTGAACGACTCGTTGATCGGAGCGAACAAGGTGGACAGGAGCGAGGTGCAACGCGCGGTAGCGGACGCTTTATCGCAACATCCGCTCATCGCTGATGTGCTCACGGCGACGGATCTCGCTCATACGACATACCCCACCGGCCTGCGCAACAGCATGCAACGCGGGTTCATGCCGATGCGCAGCGGTGATGTGTGCTTCGTGTTGCGCCCCGGATACCTGCCATCCTACTCCGGCATGGCCGAACGTGGTACCGATCACGGTGCACCGTGGAATTACGACACACATGTACCGGTGCTGATGATGGGGGCGGGGATCAAGCATGGTGAGGTCGTCCGGCGAACGTCCATCACGGATATCGTGCCCACGATCGCCATGATCGTGGGCTGTGCCCTGCCCGATGCGGCTGTCGGCGAACCCGTGCCCGAGGTACTTCGGTGATCGCGGTTGTCCACAGGCGCTGTTGAGATCCGGGCAACCGGTCACGTGGTGCCACGTCTTCCGGCCAGTAGATTTAGGCATGCTCTCCTGGGAAAAGCCCGCTTTCGACCAACCGTTCGAACTTTGGCGTGAAGAAGGTGTCCTTCATCTGGTGTTGGCCAAAGGCGCGCATGTGCACGTGAAGCACATGAAGGAGTTCATCCGCCTGGTGGCCGCCATGGACCGCAGTGGCCACGCACCGGTGATGATGGAATACCCGGAACACGTGGTGGTGGACGAACGGGCGCGTGCCCTGCTACGCCGCGTCTGTGGTGCACACGGTCATCCGGTGGCGCTGTTCGCCTCCCATTTCACCAGCCGCGCCCAGGCCGAATTGTTCAAGCATGTGGAGCGCCCGGCGTTCCCGTTCCGTGTGTTCATCGTGCGGGAGGCCGCTTTCCGCTGGGCCCGGGAACGTCGGCAGTTGGCCGCGCTGCTCCATCCTGTTCAAGGGGATCGTTGACATCTTTCCCGCGCCAGCACTGGACTTGCGTCGGGTGGCCCTCTAGTTTGCACCTCCAATGGTGAGGCGCTCGACCATAGTGCTATCAACCGGCCTTCTACTGGGCGGAGCAGCCCGGTGCGTAGGGCAGCATACGATCGATCTCGTAGGGGAGAGTTCCGGCACGCATGTGATCGTGCAGGGCACATCCGAGGATCCGGATGCACCAGCCCCGTTGTTCCAAGCCATTTGGAGGGGTGTGCCGGGTGCAACGGCCGTTTTCCAGATCCAACGCACGGCCGCGCCGGATGAGAACACTCGTTTGATGCTCGATCGCCTATTGCAAGCGGGTATCGGGGCGTATCTCGATTCGCGTGTCCATTTCACCAAGCAGGGCGTGGTGAGCGACCTGCCGAGTGCGCAGCTCGCCGAGGAGATCGATGCCATGGTGAAGGCCGCGGCGGAGGACCTTGGCGTACCCCTTGCGTTTCAGGGCCTGAGCGAAGCCACGCGCATGCAGCTTTCGAGGCTTACGCACATCGATTGGAGTCAGGCGGGCAATGGCGTGGATGCCGGTGAAGACCAGGACAAGTATCTGGCGATCTACTATTACCTGCGCATGCAACGCGAGGAGTTGGAACGGCAGATGCGAGCCGACCTGTTGCCCTTGGCTACCGTGCCCGTGCTGGGAAAGGCCGCTGCGGAGCCGGGCTCACAGCTCCGTATCAACTCCACGTGCGGGACGGTGTTCGACGAGGAGAACTTCCTCTGTGCGCTGGACCTGCAGCTGGCCGATTCCGGAGGAGGAGGTATCGATCCACAACTGGGTGAACGGTTGATGCGGGCCATGGCGGAACGGGGAACAGTGCCCACGGTGGATACTCCCCAAGTGCAGCCGAAGATCCGCAAGCGTGACCGTTGGCTGAAGTCCGAGCTGGACGCCATCAATGGACGCATCGACCACATGGATCAACGACGTGAGCTGTGGGAGATCCGCGATCGCATGGAGGACATCGAGGATCGGCTCGCAGGTCTTCAACTGGACATCGAAGAAGTGAAAGTGACCGGAGAGACCGATGATGAAAATCCGTCGGCAGAGCTGAGCGATCTGGTCGGGCAGAACATCACCGTGCGTTTTCCGCGTAACTCCACACGCCTCAGCGCGGAATATCGCGTACTGCTCAACGAAGTGTTCGAACAACTCGCACGTTCTCCTGATCACCGTGTGCTGGTGACCGGCTACAGCGATCGCAGCGGCGACAGCGGAGCGAACCTGTACCTGAGCGAACAACGCGCGAAGGCCGTTCGGAACTACCTGCTACAACGCGGCGTGCCTGGCGACCGGCTGATGGTGAACTATTACGGCGATAGCCGAAGCACAGGTCGTGACCCCAATGAACGCCGCGTGGAAGTGGAGTGGATACGTTGATCCCAGGTGACCGGGAGCGGTGAAGGTCAGTCTTCTTTGGACCCTGCGCCGCTCACCTCATGCTGCATGCGGAAAAGCACCTCGAAAAGCACACCTTCCTGGGTGCGCATGTGGAAGGAGCCATCCAACTGTTCGGACAACGCCTCCACGATCTCCAGCCCCAACTTTCCGCTGCCTTGGTGCTCCCCAGCTCCGATGCCCTTGCCATTGTCTTTCACGGCTAACCGGTAGAGGTCGCCTTCCACGGCCTGTACACGCACCTCAACGTGACCACCAGTGGCATAGGGGAATGCGTGCTGGTACGTGTTCGCCACCAATTCACAGAGGATGATGCCCAGTTCGATCGCCGTGTCCTGATCGGCTTTTATCCCCGTGGTGCTGATCTCATAGCTCACCGAACGACTTTGAGGCAGGTACATTTCGGCCAGAGCCTTCACCAGATCGCTGAAGAAGAGGTTCAGGTCCACGTTGCGCAGATCGGCCAGGCCGTAGAGCTTATGGTGCACCAACGCGATCGTATCGATCCTTCGTTTGCCGCGCAGGAACTCCGTCTTCACGTCGCCTTCTTCCAGACGCATGGCTTGCAGGTTCAGCAGGCTGCTCACCACCTGCAGGTTGTTCTTCACCCGGTGATGGACTTCCCGGTTCAGCACTTCGCGTTCACCAAGGGCCTTCGCAAGTTTCAGTTCCTGGGAGCGATTGCGTTTGGCTTGTTTCCGGATACGTTCGTCAGAGCTGCGTTTCCGATTCCATGCCCAGAACAGCAGTACGGTGAGCACGGCTAGTAGTATCGCGATCACGTACAGCGCGACCAGTTCCGGCTTCAACCAGACCCCGAGCGGTTCAAGGTCTACTACAACACCGGTGTTCAAGGCCTGACCGTGCAGCGGATAGGAACTCACCAAGCACCGGTAGGTGCGTTCGCCGCCTTGAACGGTGAACGGAGCCTTCGTCTTGCTGACCTTCCACGACGATAGGGCATGGTCAACGGCGATGGCCATGTCCGCATCGTTCGAGGCGTTGAGGTCCACCAAGGTGTTCGCCTCGTCATCCATCAAGAGTATCCCTGCTTGTAGCAAGGATGCCGACCGTGTGTCCATCCATGGAGAACGGGTAAGGTCCACCGAGAATTCGATGATGCGGTACGGTTCGTTCTGTTGTCGCGCCCTGATGAGGTGGGAGAGTTGCAGCACCGGCGTTCCCGTGCTGTCTCGCATGCGCAAGGTCCAACTGGGTTCTCCCTGGGTTTCCTCCAAGGCCTTGCCGAACCACAATCGTTCGCGCGGGTCGTGATCGGTGTCGTGCAGCCAGGGACCGCGAACGGGATGCGGCACCGCCCCGGTGGAATAACGCATGAGGATGGGAGGCCCGTCCTTGGATCCTTCGGCCGTGCGCATCACGCGATACGTGCTGTCTTCGCGCACAACGGCGACCTCGTTCCCGTTCTCATCGGCCAGCCGTATGGCGAGTATCGGCCAGTGCGTCTCCAGCAGGGGGAACCACCGTCCGAACACCATGGCACTGTCGTTCTGGTCCACCGCAGCCGCCTCTTCACGCAAATCCTCGGCGAGCTCGTGGAAGAAGCCATCCAGTCGGATCTGCAAAAGCTGTTGCGTGCGCTGCAATGCCAGTTCGCTCAAGTCGAAGCGGCGTTGGGCTTGATAGAAGGAGGCCCAAATGAGCAGGGCCGCGAAGAGGAGTAGCACGCCTGCAATGGACGCGAACAGCCAACGACCTGCGCGTTCGTTCACCGTCATGGGCATCGTCCTGGTTCTATCACGGTCCGGGTGAGTTCCGCCTCTGTATCGCCGCTCTTGATCTGTTCCGTGGTGACACGCTCCGGCACGAAGTAGATTCCATTAAGCTTGCCATTCATGGTCGCACCGGCTTTGATACAGGTGTCCGCTTCGAAGCTCTCCACCGTGAGGCCCTGATAGTACAGGTCGATGATGACGTCCACGCGTTTGTCCTCCTCCGAAGTGTTCTTCAACTTCAGGAGCAGTTCACTCGGCTTGCCCAAGGGGTGGTTCCAACGGTAGGCCATCTCCACGCCGTTCCGTTCACCTTTGTGGATGAACTTGGACTGCGCGTACGATGTGGTGGCTAGAAGGAGGAGGAGCGGAAGCAGGCTTCTCATGCAGCGAACGAAGCTAGTGCTTGGATCGTACGGTCGATCCCCGCACGATCCACGTCCAAATGGGTCACCATGCGCATCATCCCCGGCCCGAAGGCCATGGCCCGGACGCTATTCACCTCAAGGTGCCGCAGCAGCCCTTCCAGCTTCGATGCGTCGCGTAAGGTGCATACCACGATGTTGCTGTCAACGGGGATCACGTTGCTCACGTAAGAATGGCCGGCCAATGCGCGACCTAGTTCGGCCGCGTTCGTATGATCCTCAGCCAAGCGTTGCACATGATGGTCGAGCGCGTAGAGGCCCGCCGCAGCGATGATGCCCGCCTGTCGCATACCGCCACCGAAACGCTTGCGCACGCGACGTGCTTCGTGGATGAAAGCCTTGTTACCAACGAGCACGCTGCCCACCGGAGTTCCCAGGCCTTTGCTTAAGCAGATGGAGACCGAATCGAACGGTGCGCCCCATTCGGCTGCCGAAGTGCCCGTGGCCACGATGGCGTTGAAGATCCGCGCACCGTCCATGTGTAAGCCAAGGCCCAGTGCACCGCAGGTCTTCCGTATCTTCAGGACTTCGCCAAGGTCCCACAATGCGCCACCACCGCGATTGCTGGTGTTCTCGATGTTCACCAACCGGGTGCGTGCCAGGTGCGGGTTCGTCGGATCACTGTAGGCATTCCGTACAGCCTCCGCCGTGAAACGTCCGCGATCGTTCGGAAGCAGCTTTACGCTACAGCCGCTGTTGGCCATCACGCCACCGCCTTCGTAGCGGTAGATGTGCGCGCCTTCTTCGCAAAGCACCTCATCGCCGGGTCGTGTGTGTACGTTGACCGCGATCTGGTTGGTCATGGTGCCACTGGGGCAGAAGAGACCGGCTTCTTTGCCGAATAGGTCCGCAACGCGTTCTTCCAACGCGTTGACTGTCGGGTCCTCACCAAAGACATCATCACCCACTTCAGCGGAGGCCATGGCGGCACGCATGCCGGCTGTGGGTTTAGTAACCGTATCTGAGCGCAGGTCGATCATGCAGGGCCAAGATACTGGCGGGAAAAGTGGTGAACGCTCCATCCCTCTATCTTCACCAGCGCATCCATGGGAACACCATCCGGCTCTCCGAAGTTCACGGCGGTCGTCAGCGGACCTTATCGGCCGGGCAAGCACATCGTGGTGGATGGTAACGGACTGGAAGAGACGGGGCTCGTGGAAGTAATGCGGTTCCAGTCCATGATCGAGCCACGGATCGAAGCGCTCGGGTTGGTCAGCGTTGGTGCAGTGTACCACGATTTCCCTGGGGGTGGGTATACAGCGGTTATTTGCCTGACCGAATCGCATGTCAGCATACACACCTGGCCAGAACACGGCCGTGCGACCTTCGACGTTTTCCTCTCCAACTTCTCCAAGGACAATGATGCTGCGGGGAATGAATTGGTCCGTTGCATCCAAGCCTACTTGGGCGACGGCGCTTATGATAGGACCGATCTACGGCGTTGAGCATGGAGCAGACCTGTGCCTCTTGTGGTCGTAGCGTCCGGTTCCAGTACAATGGCTCGTGGGCCGTGGGTTGCGGTGGCTGTGCCGCGTTGATCCTTCGCGACGGTTTCCCCACGGGCTACAAGCACATGCCGCTGGTCGAGGATCTTTCGCCCCTCAAAGTGGGGATGGTGGGCGCTTACAAAGGCAAGGAATTCAAGGTGGTTGGTCGCACCCGTGCGGTCACGCACGATGGCTACCGTAATTTCTGGAGTTTGAAAGGCGATCTTGATCTCCCTTGGCTGGTGCAGTCCTACGGGCAATACGCGTTGTTGAAGCCCTATCCCGGTGTCATCTCGAAGCGCGAGCTGAGGAACGCGAAACCGGGGACCTCCAACAGGATCGATCCGGGTGCGACATACCAAGTGGAGTATGCGGACAAGGATCCTGTGTTCGCTACGGAAGGGGAGTTGGTAGCGGCATTGCCGGTGCCGTACGCGTTCGAGATCGAGATGGGGAGGGATCCGCTGGACAAGGTGTTGGTACTGATCAAGCCCGACGGCGATGCGGTCTGCTTGCACGGCGTGATGGTGGAATACGCCGAACTGAATTTCAGGGAACCCCTTCAGTTGGCACAATGGACCTGAAAAACGCGTTGCCGGTCCCTGTGCGCTCGAAATGCAGCATATGCAACGAGACCATCGAGATACGCACGTTCGGACTTTGCCGTTCGGTGGCTTGTGCGAAGTGCTCTGCTGTGTTCAAGTACGATGCGGTGTCGCACTACCTCACCCATCAACGGACGCTCAGCGGATCCATCAAGGTACCCTATCTCCAACCTGGAGATGAGGGTACGCTGTTCGACCGCCGCTATCTGGTCACGGGCTGGGTGGTGAAGAAGGAGACCTCGACATCGTTCCATTGGACGGAGTATCATCTCTTCAACCCGGTGCATGGCTTCGCGCAATTGAGCCTGTTCGATGGACACTGGACCTTCCACGAGGCCATGCGGGTCTATCCAAGGCCGGCGAACATCAACGACATCGTGCTGTTCGAGCGCAATGCCTATGAGGTGTTCAATACCTACCAATGCCGGGTGATCGATGCTGCCGGTGAATTCACCGAAGACCCGAAGGACCAGGAGTATGCGAAGGTGCGCGAGTTCATCGCTCCGCCCTATATGCTCACCCGCGAGCTGCGCGACAACGAGCTCACTTGGTTCCATGGCCGCTACGTGGAGCCCGGTATGGTGAAGGCGGCTTTCGCCAAGAATACAGCACCTCCGGTCCGCACGGGCGTGGGTGCTTGCCAGCCCATGCGCATGGTCATCCCTGCGCATGTGCTAAAGACGCTCAGTGTTTGGATCCTCGCCCTGTTCGTGCTCACGCAGTTCATCCTTGCCATCTCATGGAGCCCCAAGGAACTCTTGAAAGGGGATCTGGCCATGGAACCAAGCGTCCCGAATGAACCGATCGTGAGCAACAGCTTCCATCTGGACGGGTGGCGCAACGGCATCGAACTTTTCCTGCGTGCCAATGGCGTTGATAACAGCTGGTTCGAGATGGATGGCATGGTGGTGAATGATGCTACCGGCGCTTCCCGCAAGTTCACCTTCAACCTCGAATACTACCACGGCTACGAGGGTGGTGAGCATTGGCGTGAAGGTGGCGTGGACGATGCCATCGTTTTCAGCAACCTGCCTGCGGGTGACTATCACCTGGAGATGTATCCGACCTCCGATCCGAAACGCCGTATCGCTTATGCGAACATCCGTGTGGAGGAACGCCCCCGGTTGTGGAGCAATTTCTTCTTCCTGCTGTTGCTCGCCATGGCCTTTCCGCTTATCATATGGTGGCGTCACAGCAGTTTCGAGACCGCCCGTTGGGGTGAATGATCATGCAGAACACATCCCCCTACCGCAGTCGTGCCGTGCGCATCTTCATCGGTGCCATCGCGGTGCTTTGGATCGCCTTGGTCGGTGCGCAAGTGCTGGGCCACCGTCTGTTGAAACCGAATCTGGAAAGCGGCACTGAACAAGCTGCCTACGGCCAGTCCTACAACCATAAATGACCTGTCACATGCTGCTCGCCACCGTCGACCCTGTTCATGTGCTGAACGCACTTGTTTACGCGCTTCTTGGTTGTGTCATCTTCCTGCTGGTTTTCTGGCTGGTGGAACGTATCACGCCGGAGAACATGTGGAAGGAGATCCTGGAGAAGCGCAACGTTGCGCTCGCCGTCATGGCCGCCGGTTTCATGCTCGCCATCGCGCTGATCATCGCCAGCGCCATCCACGGCTGAGCGCTGATGCGTACGCTGCTCTTCCTCACTGTTTTCGTCATCGCCACATGCGGTCTCGTCTACGAGTTGATCGCGGGCACGGTGGCCAGCTACCTGCTTGGCGATAGCGTTACGCAGTTCTCGCTCGTCATCGGGGTGTACCTCTTCGCCATGGGCATGGGTTCGTTGTTGAGCAAGTACCTGGAGCGCGACCTGCTCACGTGGTTCGTGCGGATCGAGATCCTTGTGGGACTGGTCGGCGGTTTCAGCAGTACCCTCCTGTATCTCTTGTTCGGCTCCATCGATGCCTTCCATGTGCTGCTTTATGTGCTCGTCGGTATCACGGGCATGCTCGTGGGTGTGGAGCTTCCGTTGCTCATGCGCATCCTGAAGGATCAGGTGGAGTTCCGATCGCTGGTTGCCAACATCTTCACCTTCGACTATGTGGGCGCGCTGCTGGCATCCATCATTTTCCCGTTGGTCCTCATGCCGGCGATCGGCATCCTGCGAACATCGTACCTGTTCGGTATCCTCAACATCGTCGTAGGCCTCATCCTCCTGGTCCGCTTGAAGGACCAGGTGCGCGGTGTGGTGTTCCTGCGCGTAATGTCGCTGTTCTGTATCGCTGCGCTGCTGGTGGCCTTCGTGCTGGCCGATCGCGTGCAACGGTTCACGGAAGCACTGGCGTACAGCGGCCCGATCATCCACGCGGAAAGCACGCCTTACCAGCGTATCGTGCTCACACGCGAAGCGGATGGCACGCGGTTGTATCTCAACGGTAATCTGCAATTCAGCACCTACGATGAATACCGCTACCACGAAGCCTTGGTCCATCCGGCTTTCATGCATCGGCCCGATGCAAGGCGCATCCTTGTACTCGGGGGTGGGGACGGCTTGGCGGTGCGGGAAGTGTTGAAGCACAAAAGAGTCCAGCATGTCGATCTCGTGGACCTTGATCCTGCCATGACACGGCTCTTCTCCGAGAACGATGGTTTCAGCCAGCTGAACGAAGGCGCGCTACGGTCGTCCAAGGTGCATGTGTACAATGCGGATGCCTTCCAATGGTTAAGGCAGGATACGAGCAGCTATGATATCGTGCTGGTCGACTTTCCAGACCCGAACAATTACGCGCTCGGCAAGCTGTACACCACTACCTTCTACCGAACCCTGGCCCAACGTCTAGACCCGCGCAGCATCGTTGCCGTGCAGAGCACTTCGCCCTACGTTGCTGCGGAGTCGTATTGGTGCATCCACAACACCATGCGCCATGAGGGATTCCATGTGATGCCATACCACGTTTACGTGCCATCCTTCGGCGATTGGGGATTCTTCCTCGCGTCATCATCCGCGTTGAAGGAGAACATGACACCGCTCGACGTGCAAGTCCGGTTCATGGATGAGAACACGTTCGCGGATGCATGCCGTTTCCCACCCGATATGGGCTGGCGGGCCACGGAGGTGAATAGGCTGAATAACCAGGCACTGGTACACCTATTCGAACGCGAGTGGGATCGCGTGGGCCAATGAACCGCAGGCGTTCCCTGAAGTTGATCGCAGCGGCCACGGCGGTTCCTTTCATGCGTTGCACCACACGGGAGAAGCTCCCGTTCCCGATCACCATGAACGGGGCGAACGCCGCGATCGGTCATGCCCTGCGCGACGGGATGTTGCCGGCACCGTCGGCTACCACGGAGAGGTCCGTGGTCATCGTGGGTGCTGGTATCGCAGGTCTTTCAGCGGCGCGAGCGCTGGCGAAGGCCGGGTTGACCGACTTCATTCTACTTGATCTGGAGAGCGGGCCGGGTGGCAATTCGAGAGCCGGGTCGTGCAGGCAGGGCGATTTCCCCTTGGGCGCGCATTACCTGCCCTTACCGGACCCCGCCGATACGGATCTGATGGATCTCATGCGCGAATGCGGAGCGTGCGTTGGCGAGGACGAGAACGGGATCCCGATCTATCGCGACGACTACCTCTGCAGCCATCCGCAGGAGAGGCTTTTCCATCAGGGCGCATGGCGCTCGGGTGTTCGGCCGCGCGCTGGGCTCACTGCGGAAGAGGCTGCGCAGTTCGCCCGTTTCGATGCCCACGTGGCGCGTTGCGCACAAGCGCGCGATGCGCGAGGGAAATGGGTGTTCACCGTGCCCATGGCCGATATGTCGCAGGCTGTGGATGTAGCTGATCGGCTTGACTTGGATGATATCACCTTCGCTGAATGGCTGGATCGAGAAGGCCTGACATGTGCTCCGTTGCGGTGGTACCTTGACTATTGTTGTTTGGATGATTACGGAGCCGATGCCGGGCTGGTCAGTGCGTTCGCAGGCCTGCACTACTTCGCCTCGCGTCGCGGTGTTGCCGCCAACGCTGAGCATGGCGACCTGCTCACCTGGCCCGATGGAAATGGATTTTTGGTGAAGGCGTTGAACCGTCATGCGGAGGGCAGAATGCACGGTGGGCAGTTGGTACACGCGGTGCGGTTGACCGGCGGTAATGTGGCTGTGGATGTTTACGATGTGGTGCAACAGCGTTCGCACCGGTTCCTGGCCGATCAAGTGATCATGGCCGTTCCGCGCTTCATCGCCGGGCGCTTGTTAGGGCCGTTGGCGGACGGTCGCGATGTTCAGCCGCACTATGCGCCGTGGGTGGTGGTGAACCTTGCGCTGGACGCCTACCCCGAAGAACGCGGCGGCGAACCGATGGCATGGGACAACGTCATTCACCGCAGCCGTGGACTTGGCTACGTGAACTCAAGCCATCAGGTGTTGGATCGTGTGCGGGGACCGATCATCACGCACTATCGCGCACTGGCGACGAACGACCCTGCAGCGGCGAGACGTGCGGCTTCGGAGCGGTCAGCTGAAGATTGGGTGACCGATGCGCTGGATGAGCTGCGCGTGCTGCATCCGGATATCGACGAACGCATCGTCGAAGGTTCGGTGGCGCTATGGGGTCACGGTATGGTCATTCCCGTGCCCGGTGAGATATCCGGTGAGGACAGAAGAAGAAGTGCGGAACCGATCGAGGACCGCATCCATTTCGCTCACTCGGATCTCAGCGGCATTTCCATTTTCGAGGAAGCGTTCCACCACGGCAATCGCGCTGCGCGTGAAGTGCTCGAGCAACTCAAGAGCGGATGAAGCGGGGGATACCGTGGATACACTCAGCTGGAGTGGATGGTGCGTTCATTCTGGCGCCGCCCTATCTCATCCTAGCGCTGGTGATGCTCTTCCCGCAATGGTTCGGACCACGTGCAGAGCTGACCGAGTTGCACTGGCTCGTACTGGTCCTGTGCATTGATGTGGCACATGTGTATAGTACGATCTATCGCACCTATCTCGATCGAGAGGCCGTGCGGCACTATCGTTTCGAACTCGTGTGGTTGCCGCTGATCGCTTTCGTGGTCCTGGTGATCATGTATTCGGTGGATGCCTTGTGGTTCTGGCGCTGTATGGCGTACATGGCCATCTTCCACTTCGTCCGCCAGCAGTATGGTTTCATGCGCTTGTACGCTCGGCGCGATGAGGTACCTACTTGGAAGCATCGCTTGGATGCCATCACCATTTATTCAGCTACGCTGATGCCGCTGCTCTTCTGGCACTTCAGCTATCCGCGATCGTTCGACTGGTTCGTTGAGGGGGATATGGTCGGCGCGGACGCTCCGGTGTTGGCTGCGTCGGTGATGGTGGCATATGGAGTCATCCTTGTTCTCTATCTGGCCAGTGAAGTCCGGATGGCACTGCAGAAGACCTTTAACGTACCCAAGAACGTGTTGCTCTGCGGAACGGCATTGGGTTGGTACCTCGGTATCGTCCATTACGACGGGGATGTGACCTTCACATTGTTCAATGTGGTCGGTCATGGTGTGCCGTATATGGCATTGGTCTGGGCGTTCGGCCGCAAGAAGAGATCAGCGCTGAGCGAAGCAGGTGGGAACCGCAGTCGGGTCCACGCGTTCTTCAGTATGCGAGCGATACCATTCTACTTGCTCCTTCTCTTCGTGTTGGCCTACGTGGAAGAGGGCTTCTGGAACAGCCTGGTCTGGGATGAACACGATGGGATCTTCAAGCCGTTCAAGGCGCTTCCGGTGGTGAGCGGTCATGTGCTATTGTCCTTCTTGGTGCCGCTCCTGGCATTGCCGCAGGTTACACACTACATCATCGACGCGTTCATTTGGCGCATGCGCAAGGATCGCGACCGTTGGCAGGCGGTGGTGTTCGGGCAGGAGATGGACCGCTGATCTATTTCCTCCGGCTCACCAACAACCCATCGCGCAGCGGCAATAGCGAACTTTCCAGTCGGTCGTCGCTGTTCACGCGCCGGGCGTAGGCTGAAAGTCCCTTGGTATCACCGTCCTGGTCCTTCGCCTCATCGAGCACTTTTCCACTCCACAGCACATTGTCCGCGATGATCAATCCTCCAACGTTCATTCGATCGATCACCAGGTCGAGGTAGTTGATGTAGTTGGACTTGTCCGCGTCGATGAAGACCAGGTCGAAACGACCTTCTATCCGTGGGATCACCTCCAGTGCAGGCGCTATGTGCTGTTGAATGCGATCCTGCATTCCCGCCTTGCGGAAGTATCGATCGGCCATGGCCGCCACCGGAGTGAAGATGTCGATGGTGTGAAGCGTTCCATCGGGTGCCAAGCCTTCCGCAATGCACAACGCGCTGTAGCCCGTGAAGGTGCCGATCTCCAACGCAAGCTTGGGACGGACCAGCTTGCTGAGCAGACTGAGGAAACGGCCTTGTAAATGACCGCTCAGCATTTGTGGCAGGTCCATCGTGGAGCGCGTCTCTTTCGCGAGTTCGGAGAGGTATTCCGGTTCCTTGGCGGAATGTTGCTCGGCGTAGCGCTCTATCTCGGGGTCCAGGAACTTCATGGATGTATGATGCTTGTTCGGCTGTGGTAGGTGCGGCCGCTTTCTACGATGCGGATCATGTACTCACCTGATCGCAACCCGGAGAGGTCCAGTGTTCCATTCGCGCTGACCGGCCCTGTCATGACCACTCGTCCGGTGATGTCATGCACCATTCCCGAGGTGCTTGTCCCGATCGGAAGCTCGAAGTGCACCTCACCCGTGCTGGGGTTCGGGAACGATCTTAGGGCTACTGAAGTGCGCTCCGCAATGCTTTCCGTCAGTACGGTGTAGACCCACCAGTCGTTGTGCCGCTGTTCGGTGTCCACGCCGGTGCCATAGAACACGAAGCGGATCGTCGGGGTTGATACGTCTTCGACGAATGCCATGACAGCACCTCTTCGGGGTCCACCGGTGAAAGGAGCGAGCGGTGACCAACCGCTTCCGTTCTCCTCCCAGGCATCGTTGTGGAATTCGGTCGGAGAACTTGCACCGCCGACGAGATACGTGGTTCCCAACGCGTCGTCGTACACGGCATCCGCGCCGATGCGCGCTGCTGGCAATGGAGCGAGCGTTGCCCATTCATCCATATCGGGATCATAACCGTAGCGGTCCGATAGTGCATTGCCCTCCGCATCCGCACCACCGATCACTTGTACGAGATCTCCACTTCCACTGGCCCGGTGGCGAGGAGGGCCGGGCACTTCTGCACGCTGGGCCCATGTGCCGCTGGTCGCATCGTACAGCCAGCATTCGTTCGTTGATATTCCGCCGTTCAGCACGCCCGTGCATACCATGCCGTTACTGAAGGCCACCGTGGCATAGCGTCCTGCACCTGGTAAGGCGGGCATCTCTTCCCATGCATCCACGGAAGGGTCGTAACGCCACAGTTCGTTCAATGGCCCGTTCGCGTCCACACCGCCGAAGAGGTAGCCATACACGCCATCCGTGAAGGCTGCGCAGTACTGCCGTCCGCTAGCTGGTAGAGGCGCAATGGTGGTCCAGGACTGATCGCCGATATCGTAAGCGTACCAATCGCTGGTCAATGCAAAGCTCACATCACGTCCGGTCCCAACATGGATCGTGGAGCCAATGGTGAAGGCCGAGGCATCATCACGTGCGGTGCCGGGGAAGGAGGGGAGCTGTGTCCATTCAAAGAATTGCGGATGCACCTGCAACGCTGCACTAGAACAGAGTATCCAGAAGAACGCACGCATGCATCGAAGCTACTCTTTCGAAGCGAGCGCACCGAGTTCCGCCGGGCTTTGAGGTGGCTGCTGTGGTACGCCCTTCAGCGTGACCTTTCCCGGGCGCAACAGCGAACCGGGTTGATCGACCAGCAAGAGGTTCCCATCGATACCAACGAAAAGCAAGCTGCTCATGTCCGTGCTTAAGCGCATGTTCCGCGCGCTTCCGGTACCATCTCCCCAGTAAGTGATGACGGTGCGTCTTCCCTCCAGAACGCCATAGGCCGTGACCCACGGGAAGTAGTTGCCGGTAGAATCCAACACAGCGATCTGCTGAGGCTCGATGGCTTCTCGCTTCAGGATCTGGTCACAGTTATATATCCCGAACCCGCGCATCGAGAAGTTGAGGGCCACTTGTCCCGCTGGGGATGCGTCTGCGAAGGACGTATTCTGGGCTTGCGCGAATGCACTGCTCATTGCATAAACATCGAACTCCGATCCGGTCATGGCCAACTCCGTATCGTTCATCACACGGCGGGCGTCGTTCCAAGCTCTTTCTTTTCCACGTGCCACGTCTTTTTTCGCCGTGCCTAGCTTCTCGTTCAACCGCCGGTCGAAGCGCGTGCGCTTAGCTTCCGATCGAGCTTTGTAAGCGATAAGCTCATCGCGGAAAGCCTTCGCATCGGTATTGCTTCCTTGATGGAAGGTGAGGTCCAGCGGGAGTTCCAGCCAGGTGCCACGGTCCTTCAAGCGTAGGATACCGCTTTGTCCATCGGCGCTCACCTCCAGTGCGATGTCCTGGTAGAAGTGCCTGCGCGCGTACCGCTCCGCGAAGCGCCGTTTGTTCAAAGGTCCGTTGTAGGCCCAGATACGGCTCGTCGGGAATGCACGCCATTCGGTATGGCTGGGCTCGTTCCGGAGCTTGATGCGGAATCCCGTGACCCGCTGCCCGCGGTAGACACCCTTCTCCGCGATCACCTCGATGGCTGGAATGGCCTTGTCCATATACGGGCTCACGTATCGTCCGTCCTCGTAGACATAGGGTTTCGCCGCTGATCCGCAGGGCTCCGTGTGGCAATAGGATGTACTGGCAAGGCGGTCCAGGAATAGCGTGCTATCCGGTAGCATGGGCAGCCGACGGATCGCTTGCACGTAACGGAAGCGGGCGGAAGAACTAACGTCATCGCCTGTTCCCACGACTTGTAGTGCCGGGGTCTCCTGCGCCTTGATCTGTTCCCTCCATTCACCTGTCGTTTCATCCAATACCCAATCGAGGTATCCAGCCGTACGCTCTTCAGAAGTCGGCTTGGTCAGACTGATGACTTCTCCTTCGCGCAAGGACAATGGCGATCCCTTCTGTGAGGCATACACCTCGTACATGCCCAAGGATTCCATGTGGTCCGCATTATCCCGATCCCCGACATGCATCGGGATACCGCTTGCAATGATGGACCAGGGGTCGTTGAACGAGCGATAGCTGATATCCACCGGACCGTTGACGTTGTTCCCGCGCAGGTCAACGATCGCCCCGGCAGCGATACGCACGCGTACCCCGTCCGAAGCGACGAACTCGATCGGCAAGCTGGGGTCCACTTGGAAAGACTCATGCCGTGTCTCCGCTTCGGGCATCAGGGGCTTCACCCTGGGATGGCGTTGGACGAAAGCCGTTCCACGTACATCGCGTGCGTCGAGTTCCAGGTGGACTTCCACCCGGCGATTCTGTGCATGATCACCAGGAGTGGTGCCCTCGTTCAACGGAGCGTTCTCTCCAGCCTCATGGATCGAGATCGGCACAGCACTTAGGCACGTGGCCAGAATGGCCCCGGCTACTGCTTGTGCCCGCCGTGCGCTCAGGTCCTCGTTGAAGGCCACATCACCGCGCACATCGGTATGGCCGACCAATTCGATCGCTTTGATCGATGCGGCATCAGGCCGTTTGCACAGGGCTTGCAACGCGGCGCGGTCCTCTGCACTGATCAACGCGCTCGCCGAAGCGAAGTGGATGGTCAACTGTTCGTTCTGCTGTGCTGAGAGGTTCGCGACCACCAGCAAAGCCGACCATAGGGCGATGGTTCGGGTCATGACATGGGGTTTGGTAGTTATGTAACTCGGTCGAAGGAGGTACAGTATCCTTCGTTCAAGAAAAAGACGTGCCACGCGAGCGATGGTAGCTTGTGCAAGGCTGCGATCGGGAACACAAAGCGCCAGGAAGATCCCGGCGCTTCTTGGCGAAAGGGGACCCCTTTTCAGGCAGGAACGGACCGGGGCAGGGAGCGGAGGAATGTTTCTGCGCTGACCGGATCCCGACCGAGCAATTCCTGAAGCGCGCTGTTCGGCTCGCGTATCACCCCTTCGGCGAGCCCACGAGCCATGGCGGCAAGGAAGGGCGCAAGGAATTCGGGGGTACCTCCTTGTACGAGCGCTGCTTGGTGTTGCGCTACGGTGCAGTCCAGATGTTCGATCTCCCTGCCGAGCAGATGACCATAAGCATGGGCGACGTCGGCGTAGTGGATAGGCTGGTCGGGGCTCAGCGCATGCACACGATCGTGCAGGTCCGACGTGGCTATGATCTTCGCCGTAGCCTCGGCCATGTCCGCGCGAGCGGCCATGGAAACACCCATGGGTGCGGACGGATAGGCGAAGTAGCCCGTTTCGGCGGCGTTACCCAGCAGCATCGGCAGCACGTCCAGGTAGATGCTGTTGCGGATGAGCGTGTGCGGGATGCCTGATCCTTGGATCATGGCTTCCGTGGCCTGGTGATCGCTGATGATCGCTCCATGACCGGTCTCGCCGTGGTGAATCACGCTGGAGTAGAATAGATGTTTCACCCCGGCTCGCTCCGCCGTCTCTATCACGCGCTGGTGTTGCTCCAGTCGGTTGGGTGCGGCCGTGGGCACGAGGTACAGGCTGTGGATACCGGTCAGTGCCTTTTCGGTGGCGGCCGCATCATCGAAATCGGCGATGCGCACCTCCACACTTTGGTCGGCGAAGCGTTGCATCTGCTCCGCTTTGCGACCCAGAGCCACTAGGCGTCCTGCGGGCAGGAGTTTCACCAAGGTATCGAGGACACCGCCGCCCAAGCCTCCGCTGGCGCCGGTGATGAGGATCTGCTGTGACATATCGTTTTCGTGTTGTTGTGGCGCAAAGGTTCGGTCATATCAGTATATAATGGATATCGGTATCCCGGAAGAAAGTGGTGTCCTCGGGGATAGTTGGAGCATCTTTGCACTACAATGCGCATCCGATGAAGACGCTCCAAACCCATCCAGACAAGATCAAGTGTGTCTCTGAACTTCTGCCCACGCGCGATACGCTGGAACTGCTCTCCGGCAAATGGAAGATCCTCATCATCATGGTGCTTGCGGCCAAGGGGCGTTCGCGTTTCATGCAGATGGTGCATGACATCGGTCGCATCACACCCAAGATGCTGAGCAAGGAACTTCGCGATCTGGAGCAGAACCAACTGGTTACGCGCACCGTGCAGCCTACGATCCCGGTAACGGTAGAGTATGAGCTCACGCCTTACGGTCACACACTGCAACCGGTGATCGCCGCCATGCGGGATTGGGGTATCACGCACCGCGCGCGGATGACGGGTAAGGCTGTGCCGAAGACAAGGAAGAAGGCTGCCTGAGGTATTCACCGCAAGACGCAAAGGGCGCGGAGAGAGCAGTGCGTATTTCTTAGCGGAATCTGCGTCTTTGCGGTGAACTTCGCATCATGACCACATCCACCACCATCGCCACGCATTTCCGCGACGTCCACTTCGGCGGCAACTGGACCTGGGTGAACTTGCGCGACACGTTGAAGGATGTGACGATGGAGGAAGCGTTGCATCAGCGCGAAGGCTTCAACACCATCGCCATGCTGGCCTTCCACATCAACTACTTCGTCGATGCCGTGCTGAAGGTGCTGGAAGGCGGCCCGCTCGATGCGCACGACAAGTTCAGCTTCACGCATCCACCGATCGACAACGAGGCCGATTGGCAACGACTGTTGGACAAGATGTGGTCCGACGCGGAACGCTTCGCCACGCTGGTAGAACAACTACCGGATGATCGCCTGCACACCGACATGGCCGATCCCAAGTACGGCACGTGGTACCGTAACCTTACGGGCATCATCGAACACAGCCACTACCACCTGGGGCAGATCGTGATCTTGAAGAAGTTGCTGCGGGAAGGGTAGAGCTTGTGGATAACTCGCCGTGGTGTCGTCACCGAGCGCTGCTATATTGTACGGAGTCGTTGCGACAGAAAATCCGTCAATATGGACAAGGAACAGATCGATGCACTCTTCACCCGATTCGAAGAGGCGTGTTACATCCACCAAGGTGTGGAATGCTGGAGTGCGCGTGAGCTTCAGGACATTCTTGGCTATGCCCGGTGGGAGAACTTCAAGGTCGCGATGGAGCGTGCCAGGAAGGCATGCGAAAGCAGTGGTGGCGCGGTGTTGGACCATTTTCGTGACGTCACGAAAATGGTCGAGTTGGGAAGCGGATCCGAACGCTCCGTTGAGGATGTGGCCTTGACCCGTTACGCCTGTTACCTGATCGCCCAGAATGGTGATCCCGGAAAGCCTGAGATCGCCTTCGCACAGACCTATTTCGCGGTGCAGACGCGGAAGCAGGAGTTGATCGAGAAACGCATGCTCGATGTCGTTCGTGTATCAGCCCGTGAGAAGCTGACCAAGTCCGAGAAGAATCTTTCGGGGATCATCTTCGAGCGCGGTGTTGACGAACGCGGTTTCGGTGTGGTGCGTTCCAAGGGTGATCAAGCGCTCTTCGGTGGATCCACCACCAGCGACATGAAACGTAAGCTTGGAGTTCCCGAGGGTCGGCCGCTCGCGGATTTCCTGCCCACCCTGACGATCAAAGCGAAAGACTTCGCCGCAGAACTCACCGGCCACAACGTGGTGGACAAGGATCTGAAAGGTGAAGTGCCGATCACGAAGGAACACGTGGAAAACAACACGGCCGTGAGGAAGATGCTTGAAGAGCGTGGCGTGAAGCCGGAAGCCCTGCCCCCTGCCGAGGATCTGAAGAAGGTGCAGCGGCGATTGGTGGGAGAGGAGAAGAAGTTGGTGGAAGCAGGGAAAAAGCAGAGGAGTGATGGCTAAGCAGAAGGTGATCGGAGTTTGCCGACTCTGCCTGAAGCAGAATGTGGAGCTTCAGGACTCACACATCATTTCAGAGTTCCTGTACAAGGACATTTATGATGCGAAGGGGCGGTTCTACGTTTTCTCAGAACATGAGGCTCATGCAGGCCGACCGGAGCAGAAGGGCTTGCGCGAGCATCTGCTTTGCTGGGCTTGTGAGCAGAAATTCGGACGGTGGGAGAAGTATGTAAAGGAGTTGCTTTTTGATAGGGCGCCCAAGGGAATTGATATGGGTGACCGAATGGAGTATCCAGGCATCGACTATCCCCAGTTCAAACTGTTTCAGATGTCGTTGATCTGGCGGATGGGAGTGACTTCCCTGGGGCGTTTCGACAATGTGGAGCTTGGGATGAAACACGAGGAGAGACTGAGGAGCATGCTGGATCGATCAGACCCGGGAGAAGCATACGAGTATGCATGTTTCATGGAGCATGTTGCCTATACCATCCCGGAATATGGTAGTGTGATATTGCCGCCAACAAGAGGAGCGAAGAAGTTCCAGGGGCATCCTTGTTACAGGACAGTGCTTGGGGGTATTGTTTGGTGCTTCTTCATGTCAAGTCATATGGCACAGTTCCCGAAACCAATGGTTTTCCTCTCTACGGCTGGTGTTCTTCCCGTGTGGAAGGAATCCCAATCTGCTAGACGATTTGTTAGAGAGGCAACGGCTCCGATCATTGCTCAGCACACGTCCGTGTAGTTTTCATGGCTCTCTTTTTTGAACAGGAAGGCCGAAGCGGATTTCCGCTTCGGCCTTGTTTTTCATGATCGTCAGTCGATCTTAACCCGAGGTGATAAAGTGCGGTGACCGGCTTGGTTAACGGATCTTACTAAGGTTTGTTTAGTAAGCCGCGACAAGTGCCGAACCTCAGTACGGGTATTTCCCCGCACCGATCATCTTCTTCGCCACCACCTTCCGCAGCTCCGCCGTGTTCAGGTTCGTGTTCTTGCTGAACCGTTTCGCGCCCATCAGCATCGCCTGACGTTCATCCCCCTCGGCGAAGTTGTTCACCGCTTCCTTGGCGTACTTGTGGATGCGGTCCGCGGCGTCGTGGATGTACAGCTGGCACATGGCGATCTGCTCGGTCACGTTGGCAGCGCCCTTCAGCTCGGCGAGCTTCAGCGTACGCAACAGCACGCTCTCGGCCAGGTAGGTGTCGATCACGATGTCGGCGATGTGCATCAAGGTCTCCTGGTGTTTCGCCAGTTCCAGACCGAGTTTCTGTGCAGCACCACCGGCGGTCATCAGCACGGCCTTCTTGAAGTTGGCCACCATGCGCTTCTCATCGCCGAGCAATGAATCATCGGGTTCCGGCATGTCGGGAATGCCCATCAGTTCACCGGCCACGGTCTGCGCGGGACCCAACAGATCGAGCTGACCTTTCATCGCGCGCTTCAGCAGCATGTCCACCGTCAGCATGCGGTTGATCTCGTTCGTGCCTTCGAAGATCCGGTTTATGCGGCTGTCGCGGTAGGCGCGCTCCACGGGGCTTTCGGCGCTGTAGCCCATGCCGCCGTAGATCTGCACGCCTTCATCACACACGTAGTCCAGGCATTCGCTGCCGGCCACCTTTAGGATGGCGGCCTCGGCGGCGTACTGCTCCACGCCTTTCAACAGTGCTTTCGCGTGGTCGGCACCCCCGGCTTTCAGTTCCTCGATCGCCTGCTCCATGTCGTAGCTGCAGCGGTATGTCGCGCTCTCCACCACATAACAGTAGGTCGCCTGGTCGGCCAGTTTCTGGCGGATCGCACCGAAGGCGCTGATCGGCTTGCCGAACTGGATGCGCTCGTTGGCGTACTTCACACTCTGGTCCACCACGGCCTTCGCCCCGCCCAGTGCTGCACCGGCCAGCTTGATGCGGCCGATGTTCAGGATGTTCACCGCGATCTTGAAACCGTTCTGGCGCTCGCTCAGCATGTTCTCCACCGGCACCTTGCAGTCGTTGAAGAACACCTGCCGCGTGCTGCTGCCCTTGATCCCCATCTTCTTCTCCTCGGGGTTCAGCGTGATGCCGCCGAAGTCCTTCTCCACCAGGAAGGCCGTGAGGTTCTCATCGTCATCGATCTTGGCGAACACGGTGAAGAGGTCTGCGAAACCACCGTTGGTGATCCACATCTTCTGACCGTTCAGGATGTAGTGTTTGCCATCCGGGCTCAGCACCGCCTTCGTTTTGCCGCTGTTCGCATCGCTGCCGCTGCCTGGTTCGGTCAGGCAGTAGCAGGCTTTCCATTCGCCGGTGGCCAGCTTGGGCACGTACTTCGCCTTCTGTTCGGCGTTGCCGTAGTAGAGCAAGGGCAGGGTGCCGATGCCGGTGTGCGCCGCCATCGCCACGCTGTAGCTGTGGCCTGCGCCGGTCTTTTCGGTCACGAGCATGCCGGTGACGAAATCCTTGCCGAAGCCGCCGTATTCCTCGGGGATCGAGATGCCGAGCAGGCCGAGTTCACCGGCCTTCTCCATGATGCTCTGCATCAGCCCTTCCTCCTGATGATCGATGCGGTCAAGGTTCGGCCACACTTCCGCCGCGAGGAAATCGGTCGCGGTCTGCGCGATCATGCCCTGCTCCTCGTTGAACTCCTCGGGGATGAAGATGTCCTGCGGTGCGCTTTCGCGGATCAGGAATTCGCCGCCCTGCAGGGCTTTCGTCTTGGTCTCGGCCATGGTCTTCGGTGTTCGGGTCGGTTGTACGGTAGCTCTTCTACGGGGTTCCGTACGAAAGGTATGCACGCATACTAAATTTCCAACGGTGTTCGTGGAAGAAGTTGCGAAACGGAGTTCTGGCTCGTGTGAAACACCCGGATCGAACGAGCTTTGAGCGATGGCCAAGCCCGAAGCCACCGAATCAGCCCCGTTCGAGACGGAGAGCACCCTGCATCGCTTCCTGCTGGTCATCCATCCGCATGCAGCACTTACTGAACAGGTAGAGGAATGGAAGGACCTGCTGGCCTCGCACATCGGTTATTTCAGCGGCCGCCACTCCATTCCACACATCACCCTCTTCGTCGCGGACCTACCCGGTACACTGGAGGCTGCTGTCATCAAAGGGATCACGGCCGGTGCGGTGGGCCATCGTTCGTTCGCGTTGCATTACGATGGAATTACCCACTTCCCTGATCGAAAGACGATCTATGTTGCCCCGGTCCAGAAGGAGGCTATCGCACCCGTTCGGAGCAGTGTGGCGTGCCACGTGCGAAGCACGATCGGGTCCAACGAGGCCGTGATGGTCACGAACGAACCGCATCTCACGATCGCCGCTGGACTAAAGGCGGCCCAGTTCGATAAGGCCTGGGACCTGCTCGCCCCGCACATCCATCGTAGTGACCAGACCGTGGATGAACTACTCCTGCTCCGCCGTGAAATGCGGCCCGGCGCTCGGTACGATGTCGTTCAACCTTTCAAGCTGACCGCTCCGGAGCCGACCCTGTTCTGATCGCTGGTGCTCCTTAACGGTGCTCGGAAAGCCGTTCGATCCACTGCACCAGATCCTGTTCATCCACGATCGACCAGGCATGCGGATGGCGCTGCCCGTGCTGGACACCACGGTCCTTGGTCAGGATCAGCTCTGCCCGCGTATTGCCTGCGGCCACCAGTACACCATGGATCCGCTCGAAGGCGAAGGAGTTCAGGTCTTGGTACGACTCTCCGCGATTGACGCGCCACCACGTGGTATCGGGTTCCGTGTACAGGCGCACGGGCAGGTCAACCAGCGGCTTCACGCTTGTTGCGGTGGGCATCAACGGTGATCGTGCTTCATACAGCGCACTATCGATCGCCGGGTCACCGAGCACGCTGTCCAAGTAGGCCATCACCCATTGAGCTTCACCCTTGTGCTCAGGAAAGGTGGCGCGTTCCAGTTTCCGCTTGTTGGAGGCGTAAAGCAGGGCGAGGTCCAACGGAGCATCCACGGCGAACACGCCTTTTACCGTCATCAACGGATCCGGTTCGGCCAGCAGCGACTTCGTGAGCAACATCGTCACGTTGCCACCAGCGGAAAAGCCACCGATGAAGGTGTTGCTGCCGTTCAGCCCATAAGCGGTGATCGCACTATCGATGGTGTGGCGCATGGCGGCCAGCTCCGCATCGGACATCAAAATGTGCGCATTGAAGTCCATCAATAGCACCGCGATGCCCGCCTTCACCGCCGCATCCGGGATCTTCGACTCGGTGCGTGTGTCGGCTGCCTTGTCGCCGAAGGAAGGGAAGAGGATCAGCAGAGCTTTCCCGCTTTGGCGGGATAGGTCTTGGTCGGCCGGGAGGAGGAGGTCGTAGGTGGCGGTATGGATCTCGCGGGGCTCGGGCTCCTTGGTTGGCGGTGCCGGTTGGCACGCAGTGAAGAGGGCAAATGCAACCATACACACGCTCAATTTCCGAAGACCTGGTTTCAGTTGGTTACAATTTGTAACCGACTGGAACTGGTAACGATCTGTTACCAGTTGACCATCCTGAGGAGCCAACCGGTTACGATCCGTAACGGGTTGCCCGCCTTCCATTTCAGTTGGTGACAAACCGTCACCGACTGGATTCCCAGCCACAGTCCAATTCAACTGGTGACGACTTGTCACCGATTGGACGGCACATGTATTTGAGGTCGGAGCGTTCATCGGATCACTTCTTCAAACCCTTTTTCTTCGGTGGCAGGAAGTTGCTCCCCGAAACCACCGACTTACCGGTCTTCTGCTCCAATTCCAACCGCGCCTTCTTCGCGATGCCACCGCCCTTCTTGGCGGCCACCTTGTTCTTCGGCATTCCGGTGGCCTGCTCCGTCTCTGCGATCTGTCGGGTGCTCATCTCGGCCAGTGCCGTGAAGATCAGCTCGGCCTCGGTCATGTGGTCGCGCAGGTTCTGGGTCTTCAGGCCTTTGATCGACTTGTGGTCCTTCACCGTCACCCCGCTCCACTCATGGTGGATGATGTTCGTGAGGATCGCGAACTCTTCCCCTTCCTTGATGTCGTGTTCCTTCCAGTAGTCGGTGAGCTTGTTGCGGGTTTCCTGGCCCATCATCCGCTGCTGGATCCACTTCTCGCTGCGGCCGTGCTTGCGCCAGAGCTCGCGGGCGCGGTCGAGGCCCAGGCTCGGGTCGGCCATCTCTTGCATGCGCTCGTAGCCCACCTTCGCCAGCCAGAGTTTGATGGGTTCGGCCTTGGGGCTGGGCACCGACTGGACCAGTCGCAGTAGTGTCTCAGCGGTGGCCACATCGGTGAGGTACTTCTTGCCATCGGCGGCTTCCAATTTCAGTCGGTGACAGTTTGTCACCGACTGACTTCCTTCCTTGTCCAGCCGGCCTTTCAGCTTGTTCCAGTACTTGCGTGCGGTCTGATAGTCGGGCTGGTCAATGAGGACTTGGATGATGTCGATCACCGAGAACCACCAGGTCTCCGTGGCATCATCATAGAGCCTGCGGATATGGTGCTGCTCGAACAGCGTGGCGGAGGGAAGGAGGGCGCTCATGGTCTCAGCGGATGACGGCTTCTTCGTCAACGCGCATTGAACAACATACGATGGAGGGCGCGGGGTTCATTCTCTTAGTCCTTTACCCATCGTGCTATCCGTTCGTTCTCTTTCAGGTCAGGTCTCTGATAGTAGAATACCGTGTCGGTGTTGTAGCTCAACCGCTCTGCCGCGACATAGATCTTGTTCTTGAAATCCTCGGGAAGGATGACGAACAATTGGTAACCGACCTGGATCTCAAAGCGCATGTTCAGCTCGCGCAGTTCTTCTCCTTCGGGGATCGTGATCATGGGTTTGCTTGTGTCCGTCCCCCACCCGCTGATTACGCCGGAGAAAAAGAAGACGTTCTCGAAGACCACTTCCAGTTTGTGGTAGTAGGTCAGGTCTTCACTCCCGCCGACAACGAGCTTCCTGAAATCGCATTCGACAACGTGGAAATCGAACCACTCCTGCGCGCGCACGAGCTGGTTAATCTCCTCAACAACGGCCCGGACGTCCTTTTCCATTGGGGTCAATTCAACAACTCAAAAACACTCGCCGCCCCCTGCCCGGTCCCAACGCACATCGTCACCACGCCGTACTTCTGCTTCCGCCGCCGCATCTCATTGAATAGCTGCACGCTCAGCTTCGTCCCCGTGCACCCCAGCGGATGCCCCAGCGCGATCGCCCCGCCGTTCACGTTCACGATCTCCGGGTTGATGCCCAGCTCGCGCACCACCGCCAGTGATTGCGACGCGAAAGCCTCGTTCAGCTCGAACAGCCCGATGTCGTTCAGCTTCAACCCGGCCTTCTCCAGCGCCTTCGGCACCGCCGCCACCGGGCCGATGCCCATGATGCGCGGCTCCACGCCGGCCACGTGGTAGGAGAGCAGGCGCGCGATCGGCTTCACCCCAAGTTGTTTCAGCATGCGCTCGCTCACCACCAGCACGAAAGCCGCGCCATCGCTCGTCTGGCTCGCGTTGCCCGCCGTTACGCTCCCCTTCGCATCGAACACCGGCTTCAGCTTCGCCAGACCTTCCAGGGTGCTCGCGCGCGGACCTTCATCCGTATCCACCACGTACTTCTCCACTTGTCGCTTCTCCTTCGCGTCGAGGTACACGCGCTCCACGTCCACCGGCACGATCTCGTCCTTGAAGCGGCCCGCGCTGATCGCCGCCAGCGCCTTCTCGTGGCTCTTCAGCGAAAAGGCGTCCTGGTCCTCGCGGCTCACCGAAAAGTCGCGCGCCACGGCCTCCGCGGTGAGGCCCATGCCCCAGTAGTAGGTCGGATTCACCTTGCTCACCTCGTAGTTGGGCACGATGCGCCAGCCGCCGAAGGGGATGGGGCTCATGCACTCCACGCCGCCGGCGATGATCACGTCCGCCTGCCCGCTGTGGATCTTGGCCGCGGCGATGGCGATCGTCTCGCTGCCGCTGCTGCAATAGCGGTTCACCGTCATGCCCGGCACCTTGTCGGTGTTCAGGCCCATCAGGCTGATCATGCGGCCGATGTTCAGGCCCTGCTCGGCCTCGGGCGTCGCGTTACCCACGATCACATCGTCCACCTGCTCTTTGGCCAGGTTGGGCACGGTGCTCATCAGGTGCTGGATCACCTTCGCCGCCAGGTCATCGGGACGGGTGAAACGGAATTTGCCTCTGGGAGCTTTCCCAACGGCGGAACGAAAGCCTGCAATGATGTAAGCGTTCATGACTTGGCGTTGAATGAGGTGGATCGGAATTCCCGCGCGCCTGCATGCCGAAGGCAGGGGGCCTTGCCCACTGCGCTGCGGAAACCGGCGATGATGTATGCGTTCATGTTCGTTCGTGTTGTCACACTGAGCTTGTCGAAGTGTTGGGCGTGCCGGCGCTCAAATGCAACGCCGTCGGGCTATCCGCTGCAAGTCCTCGGCCTGAAGACAGGCCTGTGGGCTTTCCGCTTCTATCCCTCACGCAGCCTTCTTTTCATTGAATGAATCTCGTCGGGGTCAGAGAAACTGGTCATTGAGGTCGCTTTGAGTTTTAGGTCAATAGCCAAATCAGTACATGAAGCTTGTTTATCAGGGGATTGTGGATTGCCTGAGTTCAGTGCTTTGAGTTTGATCTGTGGTCCAATCCATTTTGGATGATGTCTGAGTATGTCCGGATGATTTCCGGATTCATCCTGTAGTCAATGATTTGGTTTGTAACCACCTGACATATAAGCACATGGGTATCCGACTCAAAGTGGCCGAATGTCAGATTTGAGTGTGTTAGACAGACATGTCCGAATGTGTCCGGATTATGTCCGGATAGCCGATCTCTGATGAGTGTTGTTTCAGCACTCATCGTTCTTGGATACGCAGGTAAACGGTCGCAGGCCCTTTCCCTTCACGCTGGATCTTTCCGCTGTCCATCAATCCTTGAAGGTCTCGACGCAATTGGCGCTCAGTCACCTCGGCCACCTTAGCGAGTTCTCCGATCGAATAGCGTCTTCCAAGTGTCATGTGGGCCAGGATGGTTCTTTCGCGCGGACTTGTTTCCGGTAGTTCCCAGACTTTGGATTTGTACATGGTCAATTGGAGCATGCCATCATTCATTCTCCAAGTGGGTGCTTTCGCTTTCGCCTCCTTACACGCACGAATGATCGCTGGGATGCCGGATCCCATTTGCTCCATGTATCCACGGAACAGGAATACGTTGGCGATAGTTGGGTTCACCAGCCGCGATACCTGTCCCTTGATCGCATCCTTTTCAGTCCAGTTGTCCGGTAGACTGGCCGGGTTGATGAACACGAGGCGGTCTGGGTGGAGTTCAACAGTCACACTCCCGTTTGGCTGCGCATAATCCCGATGAACCAATGCGTTGACCAGTGCTTCCCGGACGGCGTATGAAGGATAGGCGGGAAGGTCGGTTCGCTGCACTTGGTTAGGGCGAAAGACCATGCGGTCCGGATGTTGGCGCTGAAGTGTGCCGATCGCTTCGTTCAAACAGCGGATCGCGGGACCCGACAGGGCCAAGCGATGCGTAGGCTTTGGGTCGGTACCTCCAGAATAGATCACCAATCGTAGATCCAAGTGCGGTGACCATCGGCGCGGTTCATCGGCGAAGAGGACGACACACCCGTTTGTCAACTGAGAACCAGACGTGAGTTGTAAGCGCGAAAGCAACTCGTTGTCATCGAACGGGACTTCAAGCGCAAAGCGTTTACTCCGTACCATGTCGTCCTTGGCTGTCTGGAGTTCAGCCGCATTGCAATGCTCCAGCAAGAATCCTGGCATTGCTTCTTGCTCCCAGCGCGTTAGGGATGCCGCTGACCGCTGCATAAGGTGAGCGGTCTCATCCATCGAAGCGCGCATCTCCGTGTCACCAAGACGCACATAAACATGAGGGCCGAAGCGGTAGGGCTTGAAGGCACCTTCGGCAACTTCCACAAGCACTACTTCCTTGTCATGTATCAATTCAGTGCGTACAAGGAAAACTGGTCTTGGTCGAATTGACTCCGCCAAGAGCTTGGTCAGTTCATCGGAAAGCTCTTTCGCTTTCGTTACGCCTTCCACTTTCCCATTATCGGTTACGCCCCAGATCACCGATC
>JAEUTA010000011.1 GCA_016788205.1 Flavobacteriales bacterium
TATGCGTATGGTACCATCGGTAACATGCAGCCGCTCGGTAGGGTCTTCCAACCCGGCGTTGATGATGCCTGCTCTGTAGAAGTCACCTATGCCCACGTAGGCCGAGCTATCGTTGGGCACGAACACACGGAAGCTCTCCAAACCCGCTTCGCTCGGGGCACCGCAGGCAGCATGGTCCGGATCGCAGATCCGAACCAGCAACACGAACATGCGCGCTAGCGGGGGTTTCGTTTTTTGAATACTCTTGAAAGACCGGACCTTGCTACTCGATCAACACGAACTTCTTCGAACGAATTCCCTGCTCGTCCTGGATCACAGCTGTATACAAACCTCGGCCCCATGGGCTCACGTCCAGCTCCAGCTGTGCACCTTGCGATAGTCCTTCCCACAGCGATCTTCCTACCGCGTCATACACCCGAACGTGGGCGCGTGGTTGCAGACCCGCAATGATCAACTCCCGCACTGCTGGGTTCGGGTAAAACAAAAGGCTGCCACCTTCCTGCTCCGATAGACTCTGTGCAAGCGGGCATCCCATGGGGTCCAAGGACACACAGACCTGATCCACGAACGTATACGCCCTGTAGAGGTAGGCTGTTGAATCCTGTATGATGATGGTATCTGCTTCGGTATAGGTGTTGTCGAAATGGTTCCCAAGCACCATGTAACGGTAGGCGCTATCCGCCACAAAGGAACCGCTCACCAGGAACCACGCTGCGGTATCGCTCATCACCTCAGGATGGTACACATGTGCAAAGTTCCGTGCCGGCCAGAAGGCCATTCCGACCTCCCACACCTCAGCTTCCGTGGTAAACAGGGCTCCATAGTGGCTCGATGCCGACATGGGCCACTCCGAACCTCCTGCTGCTGCGTTGATGTAGAAGCTCACGTAATACGTGGCTCCCACCATGAGCGGCTCGATCAGCTCGGCACCGATCAGCTCATGATACAGACTGCTACCAGTACCGCTAGGGAAATATGTCAACATCCCTGAGTAGGCATCTCCTTCTATTGGCTCCTGCCAACCACCTATGTTCAACGGCACACCACCATAGTTCCCGTACGGCTGGCAACGGTTGAAGTAATCCGGTGATGAATTCACACAGAACCACCCGTTGGGCCTTTCACCTGGGCCAAAGCCGAGTATGGGAAGTTGAGGGCAACTATCTATCTCTTCAAAGCTGGGGTTCTCGATCAAGTTCTGGGCCTCACAAGTGAGGGTAGCGAAGAACAATAGGCAGCCAACCAAGCCAATGCCTGCACCAAGCCACCTATTGTTCAACGCTATGATCCTCATTGTTCGTTCAAGTTCGTGTTGACCGGACTAGCAAGCCCGATCCGCCCTCTAAAAGATACAGGGGACTCCGTGGCCATGGCGCCTTCCACGGTGCCTGCCTGGATATGACCGTCCAAGGGCGGCGAACGCTGCCCGGCACTACCGGGGAGCGTCCTACTTTTGTGCTGCTCTATACCATTTTCCTATGATGTCGACGTAGGCAGAGCTATCGTTGGGCACGAACACACGGAAGCTCTCCAAACCCGCTTCGCTAGGGGCACCGCAGGCAGCATGGTCCGGATCACGGATCCGAACCAGCAACACGAACATGCGCGCTAGCGGGGGGCTCATCGACTTCCACCGTCCTCAACGCTGCAAATGCAAGAACCCCGACAGGGTGCCGGGGTTCTTCGTGCGGTGCGTGTAGCGGTCACTAGTCACCATCATCGTCGTCGTCATCATCACCCCCGTTGTCGTCACCACCGTTGTTGGTGGTGTCGGGTTGCACGGGCGGCTCGTGCTTGCAGCCGCTCAACAACGCCGCGGCCAGGAACAGGGCGAACAGGAACAACGCGATGCGGAAGAGCGGGTTGCGTGGGAGCATGGCCAGTGGGTTCGTTCGCATGAAGGTACGTTGTTGCGCCGGGTGTGCAACTCAATTCGCGTCGTCGCTGCCGTGGCCGCCGCTGCCGTTGTCATCGCCTGCGGGGTCGTCGCTGCCGTTGCCACCGCTCTGTCCGCCGTTGTCATCGCCTGCGGGGTCGTCGCTGCCGTTGCCACCGCTCTGCCCGCCGTTGTCATCGCCTGCGGGGTCTTCGCTGCCGTTGCCGCCGCTCTGTCCGCCGTTGTCATCGCCTGCGGGGTCGTCGCTGCCGTTGCCGCCGTTCTGTCCGCCGTTGTCATCGCCTGCGGGGTCGTCGCTGCCATTGCCGCCGCTCTGTCCGCCGTTGTCATCGCCTGCGGGGTCATCGCTGCCGTTGCCGCCGCTCTGTCCGCCGTTGTCATCGGTGCTGCCGTTGCTGGACGTGTTGGGGCCGAAGACTTCCTCTTTGGAGCAGGACGTGAGCAGCACGCCACCGGCAAGGAACAGGAGCAGGAAAAGGAATTGCTGCAGGGAGGTTCGCGCGTTCTTCATGGTGTTTCGTATTGGTGAAGCGAACCTACCCGCACACCCCACCGCACTTCAAACACACACGGACCAGCCGGTACACGCAGGCGACGGAACGGGAGGGAAAGCCGAACAGCGGATGCACCACGAAGACCATCCGTGCGAGCGCCACACCGCGAAGCGCGTCAGTCAGTCAGTCAGTGCGAGCGCAGCGCGGCACAGCGTTCCATCGCATACCATCCCGCACCACCGCATTCATCAGCGCCCGTCCGTGCGAGCGCAGCGCAGCACAGCCTTCCATCCCACACCAACGCATTCATCAGCGCCCATCAGCCCTATCAGCGTCATCAGCGTTCCATCGCATACCATCCCGCACCACCGCATTCATCAGCGCCCATCAGCCCTATCAGCGTCATCAGCGTTCCATCGCATACCATCCCACACCAACGCATTCATCAGCGCCCATCAGCCCTATCAGTGTCATCAGCGTTCCATCGCATTCCACCGCATTCATCACTTACACATGTGCTCCGTCAGTGCGAGCGCAGCGCGGCACAGCGTTCCATCGCATGCCATCGCATTCATCACTTACACATCTGCTCTGTCAGTGCGAGCGAAGCGCAGCACAGCGTTCCATCGCATTCCACCACCTCCTACCGCGCCACCACCAGCCGCAGCACATCACGCGTTGTGCCTTGCATCACATGCAGGGCATACGTGCCGGGGGGCAGCTTGCGCAGGTCCAACGCACCATCGGCGGCCAGGCGTTCGTGCAGCACGGCGCGGCCATCGGCGGCGATGCACGTGACCAGCACCGGTGCAGCGCTGGCTTGTGGGGCACGCAGCAGTACGCGGTCCGTGGCGGGGTTGGGCACCAGGCTCCAGGTGGTGGTGGCGTGTGCGCGCACCGCGGTGCTGATGCCCGTGACCACCTCGGCCACCGGCGTTACGATGGGCGGGTTGAAGTCGAAATAGATGCCGGCCTGGTTGCGCAGCCACGTGCCCGGTACTACACCGGCGGTGGGCTTGATGCGGAAGCTCACATGGCCGTGGCTCGCCGCTTCGTTGGTGGTGCTATCGGGCAGCAGGATGTCCGTGAAGCGGAAACGCAGCACACGCCCCTCCAGCTCGGGCACGAAGGCGTGCGAGGCCGCGCCCACCTGCAACGAGCCGATGCCCAGCTCGGCGGCCAGCGTATCCACCACCACCACGGTGAAGGCCGTGTCCGTGCCCGTGTTCTGGAAACGGATGGTATAGTCCAGGTAGGTGTCCACATCCAGCAGGAACACGTCCGCCGGTTCCACCAGCTTGTCGTTGGGGTCGTAGCTGCCGGTCACCGTACGTTGGATGGTCACGCTGTTGTTGCTCACATCGGGCTCGGCCTGCACGGCCGTAACGGTGGCCGTGCTGTTCAGCACCGTACCGATCAGCGCCACATCCGCAGGCACCGTGGTACCCACCTGCACCGGCGCCACACCGAAGGAAGCGATGTTGGGGAACGACCACGTGAGCGTGTTGCCGTTCACGCTCGTGGGCACGGGCAACGCCTGCACATAGGTGAGCACCGGGTCCAACACCAACGTGAGCGTAACGGGGCCGCTGGGCTGTATGGTGAGGTCGTTCACGTAGCACGATAGCGCGTAGTTGAAGCCGGGCCTTGCCGGTCCCGAGGCGCCCTGCACCTCCAGGTCGAACCCTTCGGTGCTGCCCATGGCGAGGTCCACGACGGGGTACGGTGCCGCGGCATCGATGGTGAACAACGCCGGCGCGATGGGCGGACAGGTGGGCGTGATCTCGGCATCCACCGCGGCCACGCTGTACGCACCGTAGGGCAGGCTCACCGCATAGTAGCCGCCCCCATCGGTGATGGCGTAGTTCTCGCCCGGGCCGATGTGCAGCAACCGGCTCAGCAGGTCCACATCACCGGCGCTCAGCGCGCAATCCTCGTCCACGTCCAGCCACACGCTGCCGCCCACCAGGCCACAGTCCGCACCGGCATCGGGCACGATGAAACCGCCGGTCACCAAGCTGCATCCCGGTGTGGCGGCGCTCCACGTCTGCCGCACCTGGTACATGCCTGCGGGCAAGCCGTTGGGCTCGATCAGCGCATCGCCCATCAGCTGGTCCGTGTACACCACGCTCTGGTCGCTAATGTCCACCACGCTCAAGTCCGTGGGCCAACCCTCGTTGGGCACCTGCACCGCCGCCGAACCATTGGCGCCGTTGCACGCACCGTTCACGCCCAGCGTCACCGCCTCCACCAGCTCCGGGCCCAGGATCACGGTAGCGCCCGTACCGCCGCATCCGTTGGCATCGGTGTAGGTGAGCTGCACCTGATCACCGTGGCAGAACGGTCCGAAGTACGGGCTGCCGTTCTGGTCCACGCCCAGCTGCGGCACGAAGTCCGAACCTACCTGCGCGTACACGCCATAGGGCGCCACACCGTTGAGGAACTCCACGGCAGCGCGCAACCGGCCGTTACACTGCCCCGGGCACGGGTGGTAGCCCACCAGGTCTATGATGTAGCTCGTGGCCAGCGTGTTCGGGTTGCTGCTCTGGTTCACCAGCACCACGGTAAGCTCGTCGGTGGCCGCGTCGGCATCGGTCACCGTCACCGTATAGCTGCCGGGGCCAAGGCCCGTCAAGTCGGGACCGATGGCACCGTTGTTCCATGCGTAGGTGTACGGCGGCGTTCCCCCGCTCACCGTCACTTCGATGATGCCATTGATGTACCCGCAGAACGGATGGGAGACCACCGACGTGTAAACATCTACCGCCCGCGCGGCGCCATGTACAAGCAACACAAGAGCGAGTAGGACTATACGCATGGGAACAGGTTGGGTGCTGGTGCTGAAGATAAGACGCGCGTTGCTGGCGGGGTGGCTTGCCCCGTGGCGTGGCTGGCACATGCTCGTGGGTGGAACGCTGATGACACTGACGGAGCAGACGGGCGCGGATGAAGGCGAATGCGCTGTGGGGTGGTGTGGTACCGGGTGGATGGTCGTGCGGGATGGTGGTACAGCATGGTGGAAAGAAGAAACCCCGGCGCGGGGGCCGGGGTCGGGGGGGCTAGGGCTTCTTAGTCAGCGCGCTCGGCCGTAGTTGAACACCGAAATAGAGTTGCGGCCTACCGAGTTGATACCTCAGGTCCTTCTCTAGGTTGTCCTGGCTACTTACCCTATCGCCGATCGCGAGTTTGTCCAGTGATGCCTGCCAGTGCATTGCAGCCCCTGTTGAGATCGCGAACCAATCAGTGAATCGGATACCAGCTCCGACAAAGAACTGCGGCCGAGCGCGCTTCGCGCTCACACCGATCTGAAGGAACGGCACTTCCTCACGACGCCCGAGCTTGAAGTTGAAATTCACCATGCCTGCTGCATTGAAGTAACCTGGCTTAGATGTCTCCGAGCTAACGCGCATGACACCCGTGGAATCTTCCTCCGCTGTGAATTCATCAAAGCTAGAATTCACGAATACCAGCCCCGGGAATACTTGAGGATAAAAGGTATGCGCGCGCATGAACTTCAACTTTTGGGCGAAGAAGTCGGACTCCTCCATTACGACACTATAGTTCCCTTTCACTTCAAAGGATCGCTTCTTGATCTTGATGGTCACCACCTCGGCCTTTCCCTTCGGTATGCTCTCCTGGTGAAGCAATTCAGTTCCATGGGTGGTCGTCGACGCTTTGCTCTGCGCATCGGTCATAAGGCTCATCAACTCGGTCAGATTGGATATGAGCACTTGGCGTTGTTGAGCGAACTCCAGCATGCGATCCGAAAATTCCTCAAGGGCGAGGATCACGAACTGCCTAACCTGCCTCGTTTGATAACTCATATACTCGAACATGGCGGGATCACCTCCGCCTGCGGCTATCCGCTGTGCCTCGTCATCATCCCACCCATCCTTCTTAAGGCGCTTTACTTCGGCCTTGAACCAAGTCTTGTCTTTGACCTGAGCCATTCGGATCTTGATCTCTTCATCTCGCACTTTGCGAAGACTTCCGGCGACCTTGGCGATCTCACCATCAAGATGGGAAAGTGACCGGACCATTTCTACCAAGCGGACATTATGCTTCCGCATCTTCTTGATCAAAGTCTGGAGATCGTCTATCGAACTTTCAGCGCTCTTGGAGGAAAGATCCACATGAACCAAGGTCTGCACCACACTTGTGGCCTGCTGGATCATATCTACGTTGGCATTCTTCTCAATGGCTAGGACCGAATCAACGACCACCTTCACTAAAGCATCGTTCGCCTCGATATCACCGAAACCAGTGCCGCTCATCTGATCCAATAACATGATGGACCTTCGGATCTCATAGTCGCGTACCTCCTCCACTTCGGATACAGCTGCACCCATGCGGCCTCGACCATCGATCTCCGGCTGGGTCGTCAACTCGATCTTATTCCGAATGAACTGCGAGGGGTCGACTACCTCAACGCCTCGACCGCTGCGGAATTCATCACCAGAATTCAATGAACCGGTGGTCAGACTGCCTCTTGAAATTATCCCAAGTAGTGATTGAAAGTTAGCGGCAAGCTCAAGCAAAGTCTTTTCGTAAGGATCATCCTCGAATGTCCGACCATCAACGATCACGCTATATTTCAAAGGATTGATCGTTCGTAGCTGCAAGTTGTAGGTATTGTCGGTAACCAGTATGTAGGGCTCAGACTCCTTGGTCGCGAACTCCCATTTCACTTCGTCGACATCACTCCTGTTCCCGATCAACCGCAAGTTCTTCGACCGCTCATCGATATCGACCATAAGGGTATTCTTGATCGTGCGAGCGGTCAACATATCATCGGACTGCCCCGATGAAGCTTCAAGCAACCCGAAAATGGTCCAGATGAAAGCAGTCGTTCGAAACAGTGAAGATGCACGGTTCATGGTGTAGGAGTTTGGTCCTGCGAACCAACCACGACCGCACGGCACCCACCAGCCACCTATTCACAGGACGGGAGCACGTTATTTTCACAGGGCAGGTTAGAAACCAGCAGCATTGTTTTGCGTCACACACCACACACACCATGAAAAAGACAGTGCTCTGGATCCTGGCCGCCTTAGCAGTGGCCGTTCTCGCCTTCATCATCATCGCTCAATGGCTTGATGATAGTGGCTGCCCACCTGGAGAGTTATGCGCTGACGACAACTACGTATCCCTGCCTGACTACAACTGCCTAGCGTGTGACTTTAAGAACTACTTCATCGCCAAGGAAGCGAACGGAACGGATTGCGCACCACCTTGTTCATTGAAAGGTGACATTCGTGTGGACCTGCCTTCATTTCAGGCTGCATTGGACTATCTGGTGCAGAACTATTCGTACGACGATCATGGTATCGTCATACACCACGGCCTGCGCAGGGAACAAGGCCATTTCCAGTACAGACCTGAGATCGAGTTCGTAGGATTGAAGGATAAAGGCAACGACGAATGGGAGATCATGACCTTGCCGAATTACAGGTATTCAATAGACCCCGACGGCAAGCTCGTCACTCCCGACCCTGTGGACGATTGGGCCGCGTACAAAACCCACATGCATCGAAAGCTGAACACCACCGACAATGACCATACTCCTGTTGTGGAAGGCGCTGATGTGCGATTCTATCTTTTCCGACACAACAATCGCTTGGAGAAGCTACTGAACCAGAACAAGACATATGCGCCCACGCATCTGATGATAAGCAGTATCGCCGAACCTACTAGACATATCGAAAACGACCCGGCAAAAGAAGATGACGATGAGATGGAAGGAATGCGTCATCACATCGCACTCGCTTTGTGCATGGAGAAAGGTGCACCCCTCATAGATGGAAGAAATTACCCGAATCAGAACTACAGGATGAAAGCTCTAGATGTGGGATCCCCTTGCCCATACCGCTGCGCCGTTGCTGAACTGCCAGCGCATGGTATTCCCGTCCGCAAAAACTGCAACCCGACCGCTCCTGGCTGTACCATCAGTCATTGAAGACAGAAGCATAGACAACGATGTTCCCGCTCATCTCCATCTGGGGTTACATCGCCCTCTTCAAATGCACGCTCGTGCTCACCAGCCTGGTTTTCTGGCTGGTGAGCCGACGCATGCTCGGGGCGGGCGCTACCTGGCTTGGTCTTCAACTCTTGGCAGCGGTATGCGCGGAGGGCATCGCTACATGGCTCTCCTTCCAGTCCACGAACAACATGCGCGTTTATGACGTCTACCTCGTGGTGGAGTTCCCGCTATTGCTCCTCTTCACGACCCAATCGTGGAAACAACCTCAGCGCACAGGAGCACTGGTGGTGTGTGCCCTATGCTATGCGTTCGTGCTCGTTCAAGAATTCCCGCATGCATGGGTGGAACAGGAGTTCCTCGCGGCTGGCTATGCTGTAGGCGGCTCGTTGCTGGTCATGCTGGCCATCATCAGTCTGTTCCAGTTGGCGCTCCGCTCCCACGCACCCATCGCTCGCGTGCCCGCAGCATGGATGCTGCTCGGCATAGCCATCTTCTTCGGTGGTAGCATTCCGCTCATGGGCCTGACCAACGTGCTCATTGAGCGCGAGGTGCCTTGGGCGCCGAACATGTACTTCATCAACGACGCCCTCTTTACCTTACGCTACGGCTCGGTCATCATCGCTGCAATGATGTGCTTGCGAACACGACAGGCCCGCATATGAGCGACCTGTTCGTCATCATCCTTGCCAGCACGGCCATCGTGCTGTTCTTCCTGGGACTGGTCGTTACGCTCCTCCTCCTCAACAACACCCGCCGCATCCGCTACCGTGCCGAGCTCGCCGAGCTGCGCGTGCGCTACGACCGCGAGGTGATGGCCGCCGAGCGCGAAGCGGTGCAGCAGACCTTGCACGACCTGGGCCGTGAAATGCACGACAACGTGGGCCAGCTCCTCGCCGTAGCCTTCATAGGCATGCAACTGGCAGAGCGCGAGAAGCCCGAGGTGGACCTGCGCGGGCCGATGGATGCGTTGACCCGTAGCATGGACGAAGTGCGCCGCCTGGGCCACGACCTCAACACCGACCTCTGGCACGACCGCTCCTTGGCCGAGGCCATCAGTGCCGAAGCGGCGCGCCTGGAACGGGTGGTGCGCATACAGGCGTCGGTGTTGGTGTACGGGCCGCTGCCCACCCTTGCTCCCGACACCTCCATGGTGCTGTTCCGCGTGTTCCAGGAGGTGGTGCAGAACGCGCTGAAGCACGGCGTTCCCAGCACGCTCACCTTCACCCTGGACGGGCGCGGTGGACCGCTGCTCACCGTGGCGGATGACGGCATCGGCTTCGAGCCGGCCAACACCAACGGCCACGGCGGCTTCGTGAACATCCACAAGCGCTGTGGCGTCATCGGCTACAGCGCCACCTGCACAACGGCACCGGGCAAAGGCTGCACCTGGCGTTTCCAACAACTCGATGAACATGGCACATAGCGTGGCGCTGGTGGATGACCACCACTTGGTACGGAACGGCCTGGTGGCCACGGTGAACGCCCTGGGCGGCTACGAGGTCACCATCCAGGCCGGGCACGGCGGTGAACTGATGGCGGCACTGACCACCCTGCCACCACCGGACATCGCCATCGTGGACCTGAACATGCCGGTGATGGACGGCTACGAGACCATCGCCTGGCTGCGCAAGGAGCATCCCGGCGTGCTGCCCCTCGCGCTCACCTTCGATGCGCGGGACGATGCCTTGGTGAAGGCCGTGCGCGCCGGCGCACGCGGTTTCCTGCTGAAGAGCGCCCCCTACGAGGTGCTGAAGAGCGCCATGGACAGCCTGATGCTGACAGGCTACTACTACACGGAAGCCACGCACGATACCATGCAGCGCAACCCCGGCCTCACCACCCACGCGGAGCGCGAGCGGGAACGGATACGCAACAGCATCACCCCGCGCGAGATGGAATTCCTGCTGCTGGTGTGCGACCCCGAGGAGCATACCTATGAGCAGATCGCCGCCGTCATGGGCGTGCACCGCCGCACGGTGGACAATTACCGCATCGCCCTGTTCGAGAAGTTCGACATCAAGAGCAAGACCGGCCTGGTGCTCTTCGCCCTGCGCTGGGGGTTGCTGACCCTGCCCTCCTAGCTGGCGGCGCTCCCCTACCCCTGCCCCCCCAAAGACGAACCCCGGCTTGCGCCAGGGTCCGAAGGTGCGGATGGCAGGGCTCTCTTACTTCCCCACCCATCGCGCGTCGTGTTCCTACCCTAACATCGATCTGCTCAGGATGATGCTTCTCCGAACGGAACACGGAGGATCTCTTTAACGCCACAAAGCAAGAGGGCCTGCCGCCCATCACCAAAAAAGGAGAGGGGGTATCTTACACGGGTACACACCGTAGTTTACACGGGTAGGTGACCTGCCGTGCTGGTGGTTACGCAGGCTTCGGCACCGTCGTTCACACGGGTAGCAGGCTATTGGTCAGCGGCCACTGACCCACCGGGCCTTAAACTTGGGCCCGCCACCATGAAGAAGAACGCCATACCCGTTGCGATGATCGATGATCACACGCTGTTCCGCACGGTACTGGCCGATATGCTGAACGATACGCCGCGGTTCGACGTGGTCTTGCAAGCCGCTAATGGGCGGGAGTACGTGCAGGCCGTGCGCACCGGCATACAGATCTCCGTGGCCGTGGTGGACCTGAACATGCCGGTGATGGACGGCTACGAGACCATCGCCTGGATACGCGCCAACACACCGGGCACACGCCCCTTGGTGCTCACCTACGACCTGGCCGAGGATGCCATGGTACGCGCCATGCGGGCCGGGGCCTGTGGTTTCCTGCGCAAGGACACCAGCAAGGCCGCATTCCTGGACGCCCTGCAGCAGGTGGCCTTCGTGGGCCACTACCACCAGCCCAGCGGCGAAGCCACCCCAGAAGGACTGCGCGCCGAACGGGAGGACCAACGGGACCATGTGCTGAAACAGCTCTCGGAACGCGAGCTGGAGTTCATCGACCTGGCGTGCGAAGAGGCTGAACACACCAACGACCAGATCGCCGATCTGATGCAGGTGCACCGCCGCACGCTGGACGGCTTCCGCGAATCCGTGTACGCCAAGTGCGGTGTGAAGACCCGTGCCGGGCTGGTGCTTTTCGCCTACAAATGGGGGCTGCTGGACTAGGCAGGCCGCACGTCAACGCCACCTGAAATACGGTTCGGACCCCGGAGCGGTGACCGGGCTGAGCTTCTCGGAGCGGGGTCGGGTACCCGTGTAAACTACGGTCTCCACCCCTTCCGGACCCGTGTAAACTACGGTGTGAGGTCCGATCCCTGCTGCGTTGCTTTGGCCCCAGAACCGTTCGCCATGCTCCACCTCCCCACCCGCCTCCCCGTAACCGCGTGCCTACCACTCACCGCAGTACTGTTCTTCGGTGCCTGTGGCGGGGGCACCGTCCAGGAACAACGCACGCAGCGCACATCCGCCGCCCTCAGCCTATCCGCACCCGATAGCAGCTTCAAGGTGTGGGGCACCCACTACGCCCAGGTGCCCAAGACGGAACTGCAATGCGCCATCGCCGATTTCGCAGCGCACGTGCAACTGGGCGATACCGCCACGCACGCCCCTTTCGATGTGCGCACCGGTGGCATCAACGTACAGGTGAGCGCACTGCTGGCCTTGCTGGACAGCCTTGCCGTGTGCCCGGTGAGCGGGCCCATCGAGCGCGCCGTGATCGTGCACTACGGCCTGAACGATAGCGATGCCTTCGACGTGCGGCTGCAACTGCGTTGCCTATCGTACGACGAATTGGAGGAGACCTATACCTACGCCGCTTCCAACGACTGCTACCTCGTGAAACCCGACGGTGACCTTTCCTTCATCCCCAATGGCCTCCTGGCTTGGCGCGATAGCACCGGTGGCTGGACCAACTACCGCAAGAACGTGGTGGTACAGTCCGATACGGACGGGCCATGGGCCACGCTGGACCTGCTGCGGGAGCCCAACGCCATGGTGCATGGCGAGGATGACATCCGCGCCTTGATCAAGGACAACGAACTGGAGGAAGGCTTCCTGTCCATCGTACCCATCGCCGAACCGGAGCAGCGCACCCGCATCGACGATAAGGACCACGCCGAAGAGGGATTCCACCAAGGCGTGGCCTGGATACCCGTAGGCGTGGAACTGGACGATGAGAAGTACGAGGACCGCCCCTTCCATGCCAAAGCCTGCGACCTGGGCTCGCCCTGCCCGCCGGGCTGCCCCACCGCCCCCTTCATCTTCCACCGCAGCGGCACACCCCCGCGTGCCGAATGCGAATGACCCCCTGGAAGCGGTAGCCCAAACCCCATGCTGCTCTACCACCTCCGCACGCTGCTGATGCTGGCCGTGATGCTGCTGGCACTGGTGCAATACCTGCGCACCGCAGCACCGCGCCCACCCGGGATCAAGCTGCTGGGCCTCCTCACCGCCATAGCCCTGGTGGTGGAAGTGGGGGGCTACCTCACCACCCTGCGCCTTTGGAACAACTCGGTGCTCTACAACGTGTTCATCACCACCGAATTCTGCATCCTGCTACAGGCACTGGAACGACAACTGCCCCGGCTGCGCAAGACTTTCCGCGCCATCGGCCTGCTGGGCATCGCGGCGCTGGCGGCCGTGCTCATCGGCCGCCGTGGCGATCTCTGGAGCGCCCTGCTCAGCGAGAACATCGCCCTGTTCGCCCTGCTGCTCGCCGTGGCCGCCGCGCTGGCCTTGTGGCACGTGGCCAACACCAGTTCGGTGCCCGTGCAACGCGTGCCGCTCTTCTGGATCGGCATGGGCCTGCTGCTCTACTTCGGCGCCCTTTCGCCCGTGGTGATCCTGGCCCAGGTAGTGCGCTCCGCGGACCCGCTCATGGCCGCCATGCTCTGGACCATCATGCCGGTGCTGTGCGCGCTGCGCTACCTCCTCACCACTTACGGCTTCCACCTGCAGGCCACCACCCAGCACCCCCTCCGATGAACGAGACCCAACGACTGGTCTTCGCCGTGGTCATCATCACCCTCGTGATCGTGTTGATGGTACTCGCCATGGTCGCCCTGATGGTGGTGAACGCGCAACGCCGCGTACGCCACAGCATGGACCTGGCCGAAGCCGACCGCCAGCGCGAGCGGGAGGTGATGGCCGCCGAACGCGAAGCCGTGCAACAGACCCTGACCGAGGTGGGCCGCGAACTGCACGATGGGGTGGGCCATACCCTCAGCGTGGCACAAATGGCGCTGAACACTTTGGTGCAGGACGGCCCGGACCCCAACCTGCTCGCCGCATCGCGCGAAGCGGTTGACCAGGGGGCCGAAGAGGTACGCCGACTGGGGCGCAGTCTCAACAGCGAGCTCTGGGCCAAGCGCTCCCTGGCCGATGCCATCAGCCTGGAGGCCGATCGCATACAACGCGTGGCCCGCGTGCAGGTGCATGTGTTGATGGAGGAAGACCTGCCCAAGCTGCCCCCGGACACCAACACCGTGCTCTTCCGCGTGTTCCAGGTGATCCTCACCAACGCCATGCGCCACAGCGGCGCGGACCGCATAGACATCACCATCAGACCCGGCGGCGCACAGGACCTCGTGCTCACCATCGCCGACAACGGGATGGGCTTCGACCCCGAGACCACCACCACGCACGCCGGCCTGGCGAACATCCACAAACGCAGCGCCCTCATCGGCTACAAGGCCGAGTGCATCACAGCACCCGGAGGCGGCTGCACCTGGCACCTACAACCCCTCGCACCCCATGCCGCATAACATCGCCCTCATCGATGACCACCACCTCCTCCGCGAGGGGCTTGCCAACATCGTGAACCGCATGGGACCCTACCGTGTGACCATGGAGGCCGGCAACGGACGCGAGTTCGTGAGCAAGCTCCAGAAGATGGGGCTGGACAGTGCCCAGGCCCCCACCATCGCCGTGGTGGACCTGAACATGCCGGTGATGGACGGCTTCGCCACACTGGCCTGGATGCGCGAACACGCGCCCACCATCATGCCCCTGATCCTCACTTTCGATGCGGACGACGATACGCTGCTGCGCGCCGTGCACGCCGGGGCGCGTGGCTACGTGCTGAAGAACGTGCGACCCACCATCCTGAAGGAAGCCCTGGACAGCCTCGTACGCACCGGGTACTACAGCGAGAGCACCAGTGAGGACATGGCGCCCGCCTGGTCCGCGGCCGATGGCTACAACAAGGCACGCACCGAAGTGGTGGAGAACCTCACCGCACGCGAAATGGAATTCATCCAACTGGTGTGCGACGAACGGGAGTTCACCTACGAGGCCATCGCCGAGCGCATGAACGTGCACCGACGCACCGTGGACAATGTGCGCACTACGGTCTTCGACAAGTTCGAGATCAAGAGCAAGACCGGCCTGGTGCTCTTCAGCATGCGCTGGGGACTGCTGCCGCCGGAGGGAGCGGCCGTACCGTAGGGTTCACCGGGCAGTGCCGCCTTCGCGGGCGTGGCACCGGCGCGCTTTGGAGCAGGTGATCCTGCACACCTTCCTTCAGCGCCACAGGCGAGGCCTACTTTCGCGCCATGCATTTCGACCTAGTGGCCAACGACCCGGCCTCCAACGCCCGCGCGGGTGTGTTGCATACCGATCACGGCGACATACCCACACCGGTGTTCATGCCCGTGGGCACCCTGGGTGCCGTGAAGGCCGTGCACCCGCGCGAGCTGAAGAACGACCTGAACGCACCCATCATGCTCAGCAACACCTACCACCTGTACCTGCGGCCCGGCATGGAGGTGCTGGAACACGCCGGCGGACTGCACCGCTTCAACGGGTGGGACCGCCCCATCCTCACCGATAGCGGCGGATTCCAGGTACACTCGCTCAGCGACATCCGCAAGATCACCGAAGAAGGCGTGCGCTTCAGCAGCCACATCGATGGCAGTAAACACCTCTTCACCCCCGAAGGCGTGATGGACACCCAGCGCACCATCGGCGCGGACATCTGCATGGCCTTCGATGAATGCACACCGTGGCCCTGCGAGCTGGCCTATGCCGAGAAGAGCATGCACCTCACCCACCGCTGGCTGGACCGTTGCATCGCACGCTTCGACAGTACCGAGCCGAAGTACGGCCACGAACAGGCGCTCTTCCCCATCGTGCAGGGCAGCACCTTCGCCGAACTGCGCAAGCGGAGCAGCGAGTACATCGCCCGGAAAGGGGCCGTGGGCAATGCCATCGGCGGCCTCAGCGTGGGCGAACCCGAGGAGGAGATGTACGCCATGGCGGAGCTCTGCTGCGACATACTGCCCAAAGACCGGCCGCGCTACCTCATGGGCGTGGGCACCCCCTGGAACCTGTTGGAGAACATGGCCCGCGGCGTGGACATGTTCGACTGTGTGATGCCCACGCGCAACGGCCGCAACGGCATGCTCTTCACCCGCGAAGGCGTGGTCAACATCAAGAACCGCCAGTGGGCCGATGACCACACACCCCTGGACCCCGGCGCGCACTGTTGGGTGGATACCTTCTACTCCCGCGCCTTCGTGCGCCACCTCTTCCAGAGCAACGAGATGCTGGGCCAGCAGATCGCCAGCCTGCACAACCTGGGCTTCTACATCGCCCTAATGCGCGAGGCACGCACGAAGATCATCGACGGTACGTTCACCACCTGGAAGAATGCGCTGTTGCCCAAGTTGAAGACGAGACTCTAAGCATCAAGGGACAAGTGTCAAGGCTCAAGGAACTCACCTCCTGGCCCTTGTTGTCACGTGATACTTGACACTTGTGACTTGACACGTGTCCTCATCCCCGATCTTCGCTCCCATGCTCACCACCCTGGACCGCTACATCATCCGGCAGTTCTTGGGCACCTTCTTCTTCATCCTGGTGGTGATCATGCTCATCGCCGTGGTGTTCGACATCAGCGAGAAGACCCAGGACTTCGCCGAGATGACGGCCACCACCAAGGAGATCGTCTTCGACTTCTACGTCAACTTCATCGTCTACTACAGCAACCTCTTCAGCGGGCTGCTCATCTTCCTGGCGGTGCTGCTCTTCACCAGCCGCCTGGCACATCGCACCGAGGTCATCGCCATGCTCAGCAGCGGGGTCAGCTTCCCGCGTATCATGTGGCCCTACTTCGTGGCCGCAACGCTCCTTACGGTGATGTCGCTCTTCGTGAACCACACCGTGCTGCCCGCCGCCAACAAGGTGCGCCTCGCGTTCGAAGAAGCCCACATCCGCGCCACCTACTTCGTGGACAAGAAGCACCTGCACCGCGAGATCGCGCCCGGCACCATCTCCTACTTCGAGTCGTGGGACGCACAGAAGAAACAGGGCTACCGCTTCAGCCTGGAGCAGTGGGAGAATGGCACGCTCACCCGCAAGCTCACCAGCGACCGCGCCCAGTACGACAGCCTCTCGGGGAAATGGCGCGTGAGCGACTACCTGCTCCGCACCATGGACGGCGACAACGAGACCATCCGCCGCGGCGATATGCTGGACACCCTCATCAACCTGGCACCTTCGGACATGGGACAGCGCTGGGAGACCAGCATGAGCATGAGCTGGAGCGAACTGAACCACTACATCGCCGCCAAGAACGCACAGGGCGACGATACGGTGATCCCCTACCTGATCGAGAAGCACCAACGCACCAGCTACCCCTTCGCCACCTACGTCTTCACCCTCATCGGTGTGGGCATCGCCAGCCGCAAGGTGCGCGGTGGCACCGGCCTGCACCTGGCCCTTGGCGTATTGCTGTGCCTGCTCTACGTCTTCGCCATGAAGCTGACCACCGTGGCCGCCACCAACGCCGGCCTGGACCCCCTCATCGCCGTGTGGATGCCCAACGTGGTGTTCGCAATAGTAGGGGTGCTCATCTACAGGGGGGCGCCGAAGTAGGGCGTGCTCCTGTTCATTCGTGAAGCTTTCACCGCAGCGGCGGGATGAAGGATGCACTAGCCTGCAATGCTACCGGCACGCAGCGGGCCTTCGTTCCTCAGAAGAGCCTGCTCGGGCTTAAGAGCTTGAATACTCTTTACGCTCAGGCCGAAGGCCATGAGCATCACTGTTCGTTTCATGGTTCTCGAGTGCTTCGCTCTCGATCACCCTTCTCCTTTGATGACCTTTACAACCGAATGCCGCTGCCCTCTGTGCATATAGACCATGTATAGTCCTGCAGGCGCATTGACTAAAGACAAGACCTTGCTGTCTTCGCCTCCAGCCTGCTTGCTGCTAGGCTGCTCAAGGCCCAGCACACCGTCGTTCACACAGGTCGCAGCTCTTCAACAGGTCTTGATGTCGTTTCGACTTTCCGCAGTAGGAAGGTCCGCTGATCGGGGGCGGTCGCGTGTGGTGTACTCCGCTCCGCACGAGCCCCCTACTCCAGCGGCACGCGGTACAAGCTGGGGCGTCGCTCGTTGTCCCAATCCACATAGGCCCGGCAAGCACCCAGGCCATGGAACGAAGGCCGCATGGTATTGTAGTACGATCCCTTCTTCACCGGGTGCGAGAAGGGGATCAACGGGCTGTAGGTGATGGCACCCGTATCGTCCCAGATGAGCATGAACGGTCGCTTGTCGAAGGTCTCCTTCATCGGTTTGCCGGCCTTGATAGCGTCCAGGTCCTGGGGCGACAGGTCCACCCCACCGATGATGCTGTTGCCATACGGAACCAGCTGCGGCACGAACCACCCCCACGACGTGGTGGTGCTCCAGCGCAGGGTGCCGTCCGGCGCAAAGGCGTTGCTCAGCAGCTTGTCACCGCCCACCACGAACAACATGCTGCCATCGCCCGCCGCGCAGAGCTGCGTGTTGCGGAAGCCGCCCACTTCCAGGTCCGGCGTGGCGCCTTCGGCGATGATCCCCGAGGGATGGAATTGGTCATCCAACCGGAGCATGGCCCAGTTCAAGGCCTTCTTACCCTCCTGCACCGGAAGCAGGCCGGTGAAGAAGACACCGGCGCCGTTCGCGCACAGGCTGCCATCCAGGAATTGGCGACCGCCCGGCAGGTGGCCGTTCCATGTCTCGAAGACCTCGCCGCGCATGCGGTAGGCACTGAAGCTGGTGTTCGACAGGGCGGCCGAGAAACCCTTCACCTCTTCCTTGCCCTCTTCATCGTGCGTGGTGAGCTCGTCGGTGATGGTGACGCCCACCACGGCCAACAACACCTGTGCATCATCGGTCACGGTCACTGCCGTTCGACTGCCTTGGGCGAACACCGGCAGTTTGAACCTGTTGCTCCACGCCACCTCGAACTCCGCATTGAGCACCCAGCACAGAGCCACCTTGAAGCCGTTGTTGCCGGCATGGTCGAAGTGGAGCAGCAGGTATTCGCCGTCCGGTGAGGAACGAACGGTCAGTTTCAATTCGGGTTCTATGTAGCGGTGGCTGAACTGTGCTTCGCCGATAAGCTGTGGTGGGCCATCCGCTTCGAAGGTCTCCGTCGCGTAGCGCTGTAGGTACAGTTTCACCACACCGGTCTCCGCATCCCAACTGTCGTGCACCACACAGGGGCGCCCTTGATGCACGAACATCGCATTGAAGGTATCGTGCAACTTCATGAACGGGAGGTTGAGCTCTTTCACCACCGCCGGCTTGGAACCGTCCAGGTAGTGGATGATGCCGATATCGCGACGCCCCTTTCCCGTGGCGCCCAACGGCACCATGGAATAGGCGCGGTCTCCGCTGCAGAACGGCCCGTAGTGCTTATCCAGCCGAGGGGTCTCCAGATCGACGGGGAGCACCTGTACCGCACCGGGCACCTGGGCATGTACGCGAGGCGCCGAGACGAACAGCACAGTGGCGACAACGACGGGCAAGCGTGTGAACATGAAGCCAAGATAGAAGGAGCGCTCCGAGCCACGAACTTCGCCCCATGCTGGCCGACCGGTTGCTCCGACACGTGCTCTCCTTCTCGCTGGAGGGAACAGAGCTGCCCAGGAGCGTGGGCGTGTTGGACCCCTTCAATGGCGAAAATGCCGATCAGGTGCGCCGCATCGTCACGCTCTTCCACCACCGTTACTTCAGTGATGACAGACCCCGTATACTGATGCTGGGCATCAACCCGGGCCGCTTGGGCGCAGGGAGCACGGGACTTCCCTTCACCGACACCAAGCGCTGCGAGAGCGACCTGCTGATACCGGTGACAGGCCTGCGAACGCACGAACCCAGCAGCGACTTCTTCTACCGCATGGTGCGCGCAGCGGGCGGCGCCGAGCGGTTCTACGGCCAGGTGTACGTGCATGCCATCTGCCCGCTGGGGTTCGTGAAGCAGGGCGGTGCAGGCCAGGACATCAACCTGAACTACTACGACGACCCGGCGCTGGAGAAGGCGGTGACGCCTTTCGTTGAGCACTGGCTGCGCACGCTGGTGGCTTGCGGCATGCGCACCGATGTGGCCTTCTGCATCGGCACCGGGAAGAACGCGGCCTACTTCAGCAAGCTGAACGCACGGCTGCAGCTCTTCGACCGTATCGTTGCGCTGGAGCACCCACGCTTCGTGATGCAGTACAAGGCGAAACACCTGGATCTCTACGTGGACAAATACCTGAGCGCACTGAGCGATGCAGGCTACCGGTAGGGACACGCGTTCCAACGATCCATCCCTGCCGTGTAACCTTTCGCGTACTTCGGCGACATACCCACCAGAAACCCCGATCAGTGGCCATTGACAAGCGCACCGAGTTCATGCAAGCCTACACGGCCTGCCACGAGCCGTTCGCGCGCTATTGCTCGGCGCTGGCCTACGGGAAGATGGACGCGCAGGACCTGATGCAGGACGTGCTGCTGAGCGCGTTCCAACAGTTCGACCGGATCCAGAAGAAGGATGAGCTGCTGCACTACCTGGTGCGCGCGGCGAAGAACCGCTCCATCAGCATCTGGCGCAGCGGCAAACGCAACGAGGCCATCTGCGAAAAGCAGGCGGCGCGCCTGAAGGACCGCGGCGCCAACGCCGAGATGCTCGTTGATGTGGGCATACTCTACGGTGCGCTGGACAAGCTGCCCAACGCCCAACGCGATGCGCTGGTGCTGTTCGAGGTATCGGGCCTGAGCATGGCGGAGATCGCCGTGATACAAGGCACCAACGAGAACGCGGTGAAGACCCGTGTGAGCCGCGCGCGCGCCGCCGTTCGCGAACGGCTGGAGGGACGCGCCAAACCCGTGCGCACCGAACTGCTGCATTCCCTTACCACCCTGCTGCTATGAAACGGCCTGACGAACACGAGAACACCCTGGGTGCGCTGCGCGAGCTGCCGCCGGAGGTGAGCCTGGACCAGGTGCAGCACATGGTGGCCGCATTCCCCATCGCCGTGGGCCTCACCGCCTGGCTGGCCACCGCCAAGATCCATCTCAACTCCATCGTCATGACCACCGCTGGCACCCTCATCGTTGGCACCAGTGCCTACTTCTTCAGCACCGCGGCACCAACCGCCCCGGCCGAACGCGCTGTGCTGACCGTACCCACCGAGGTGGTGGAGATGCCCGCGCCCGCAGCACTGTTGGAAGAGCCCGCCGTGGTGCTGGACCTGCCGCGTCCGAAACCCGCCGCACCAGCGCCCAAGCCGGAACCGAAGGAGGAGATCGCCTGCACCGTGCTTTCCCCGGAAGACACGATGCGCTATCCCGCTGCCATGCCGTACCCTGGTGCCACCGCGTATGCCGGTACGGCCGCGTATCCCGGTGTGGCACCAACGGACCCTGTTGCGCCCGAGGACCCGCTGGCTTCCGTGCTACCACCCGCCACGGTGTATCGCCCCCTGAGCAACGAGCGCTCCTTCGACCTGCGCGACTTCACCGGCGTGACCGTGGCATCCAGCATGGACGTGACCGTGGAGATCGGAGCTTTCAGCGTAGTGGCGATGGGTGATGCCGACATGCTCCAACAACTTGACGTACGCAACGAGCAAGGCATGCTCAAGATCGGTTACGCGCAGACACGCGGCTCGTACCGCAACCGGGGCTCGGTACACATCGCCATCCGCATGCCGCGCGTGGATGACCTGGTGGTCACCGGCTCGGGAAGCATCCACGCCCAACAACTGGTGCGCACGCGCGACCTGGACCTCAACGTGCTCGGATCGGGCAACATCCTGTTGGACCGCGTGGATCAGGTGGACGCGCTGAACATGAACATCGAGGGTTCCGGCGGCATACACCTGGCCATGCTGGGCAACAGCGAACGGCTGAAGATGGACATCTTAGGCTCCGGCGGCATCTACCTATCGGCCGCCCAACGCGTGAGCGAGCTTGACATCACCATGCAAGGATCGGGCAGTGTGGACGTGGCCATGGCGCACGTCTCCGGCACCTCGCGGATCAAGCTACTGGGTAGCGGCACCGTGCGGATCGGTGGCGAAACGGGGCGTGTGGAGATCGCGCTGGAAGGCTCCGGTGATGTGAACGCGAACGACCTCAAGGCGAGCCAGGGTGGCAAAGTGCACGTGCTCGGCTCGGGTAACGCACATGTATACAGCGATGGGAGACTGGAACTGCTCACCAAAGGCACCGGTACCATCCACACATCCGGGAGCGCTGGCCTCAAGGGGTCACGAGGGGTTGGATCAGGGGCCGAATAGGCCTCGTCCGATCGGCCGATGATGGCCGCGCTCCCGGTTCTCTCTTAGAACCGAACGATCATGCTCAGGATGATGCGGTCCTCGTCCTTCACCAGGTCCGCTGCGAACCCAGAGGGGTCACCGATGGGTGCGTTCCAACCGTTGGGCGAGGTGACGCCACCGGGTCCGCTGAAGTACGGTGTGTCCGTATGGCGTGTCACGTATTCCAGCCCGATGGTGATGTGTTCGTTGGGCATGTACTGTACCGTGGTGCTGGCATCCCAGCCACGGAAGGGGTCGCCCGGGTTCTGCGTGAGCACGGCGCTGCCCGTGGGAAGCAGCGCCAGGTAACGGCCGGGATTGTTGATAACACCACCACCGATGGTCCACCCCCATCGGCGTTGCGCGCCGAACCACAAGCGGTTGTAGAACATGGCACTGATGAAGTGCTGTGCCGGCCGGAGAGTATCACCGTTGAAGGGGACCACACGACCGCCGTTCTCGAAGCCCAGGTCGCCGGTGAGGGAGAACGCCGCACGGCTCACACCTTTCGCGCCGTCGCGCTCCACATAGCGGATCACCGCACTGTTGTCCGTGTGGAAGCGTGTGCGCGCGCTATTGTTCGGTGTGTCCCACCCCACGTAACTGCTGCTCACCAGGTTGGCCCATTCGCGCGGTCGCCATTGCACCTGGTAGCCCACGCCCGGCAGCTCGTTGAACATGCCGTAGGTCTGCCACCCGTTGACCAGCCATAGCTCCACTTTCAAGCGGTCCGAGGGGAAGAGCTGAACACGGCCTCCCGTGAAGAACCACGGCGTATTGTCGCTGGTGAAACTGGGCTGATAATTCCAGTTCTCGAAGTTGTTGTAGCTGAGCAGGCCCACATAGCTCTTGAAGATGCCGACGTCCACGTTGACGCCGTGCAGCTTGTTCAGGTGGAAGCCCGCGTACCCTTCGGTGACATAGCGCAGTGCGTCGTACAGATCGAACTGCCCGCGCAACGGTGTATTGTCGTTGCGTGGTATGCCCGTGGCGCGTGCACCGAACTGCAGCATCAGCTTGGCACGTGCGCCGCTCTTGGGCTCGCTGAACTCACCGCCAGCTTCGATGTACGAGATGTTGAGCTCGTTGCTGCGGAACGTGGCGGTGCTGCCGCTGTTGGTGTGGTCCTTCGGGCGATGGAACGAATAGTTGTAGTTCATGTCCATCGTTAGACCTCCGGTGAAGTAGGTGGAGGAGAGCAGTGCCCGCGTCTGGCGGTTGTTGCCCTGCACCCAGGTGAAGTCGCCCCAGGCGAAAGGTTCGGCCTTGCGTGTGGTATCCGTTCCGTTGGCGAGCGAGAGGCTCGCGGCGAGCAGGCCGCATGGGGCCAGTAGGTTCCGTGTGTTCATGGTGTGGGAATGGCACCGACGTGCGGCCGCACGCCGATCCGCCGTTTTCATTCTGTTCAGTGTGTCAGCGCCGCCCCCACCCGCTGCAGCTGCGGACGTTCGGTGGGCATGAAGACCAGGGGCATCTCTTCGGTGACCACGTCGCTGCGTTCCAGGCCGAACGCACGCGCATCGCTCTGCCCCAGCCGTTTCAGGAAGAAGTAGCTGTTCAGCAGCAACCCCTTTCGCAGGCTGAAGGTGTTCTCGATGCTGAGGAACTTCTCGATCACGACGAACTTCACATCCGGCTCGGTGCTGTAGCGTGTGCTTCCGTCGGGGCGCGAATGCAGGTTGAGTTCCTTGTTCATCACCAGCTCCTGCATGATCCGGCTGAACCACGCACCCGTTCGCGGTTGCACCCGGAACCCGGCGTTGATGGTCACCTTGATCAACTTGTCATCCACCAGTTCGCTCACTTCGTAGCTAAGGGTGTAGGGGTCCTCCGTGCGGTGCAGGTGCACGAACCAGTACACATCCGCCCGCTTCGGGCGTTTTCCGAAGATGCTCCTCACCACCTTCTCTTCCACCTCGTGCCGGCGGTGAGCTTTGGTGAGGTGGACCAGGTGCGTGGCGAATTTGGGAACAGCCTCGTCAGCGCTCAGCGCCTTCAGTAGCGGCACCTGTTCACCCAGGTCCACGAAACGCGTAAGGCGGTCATTGATCCTGCGCGCGTGGTACCAGGTGTACATCACCAGGAAGATGAACAGTTCGAAGAAGAGGAACATCCAGCGCTCCTTGATCTTCGCCACGTTGGCCACGAAGAAGCTGATCTCCACGGTGGCGAACAGCACGAGCAACAGACCGACCACCACCACAGGCCACCGAAGCCTGAAATAGAGATAGTGCATCAAGAGCACGGTGGTCATGAGCATGGCCACGGTGATGCTGAAACCGTAGGCCGCCTCCATGTGCGTGCTGCTCTGGAAATAGAGGATCATGGCGATGCAACCGACCCAGAGGATGGTGTTGACGCTGGGGATGTAGATCTGCCCTTTCAGTTCGGTTGGCTGCCGCACGGTGATGCGCGGCCAGAAGTTGAGGTTCATGGCCTCACTGATCAAGGTATAGCTACCGCTGATGAGCGCCTGGCTGGCGATGATGGCGGCCAGCGTGGCGATGATGATGCCCGGGAGCAGGAACCACGCCGGCATGATGGCGAAGAAGGGGTTGCGCCCTTGTAGCGATGCACCTTCGCCCTGTGCCATCACCCAGGCGGCCTGTCCCATGTAGTTGATAACCAAGCACACCTTCACGAAGACCCAGGTGATGCGGATGTTGCGACGACCGCAGTGGCCCAGATCGCTGTAGAGCGCTTCTGCACCCGTGGTGGCCAGGAACACCGCACCGAGCAGCCAGAACGCGTGCGGGTATTCCGCCAGGAAGCGATAGGCGTGCACCGGACTGAGCGCCTGCAGCATGTGCGGATACGCCCCGATCTGCGCGAGGCCCAATACGCACAGCATGACGAACCAGACGAACATGGCCGGGCCGAACACGCCCCCCACCTTCTGCGTGCCGTAGCGTTGGAAGAAGAACAGCGCCGAAAGGATGACCACCACGATGGGCACGGTGGGCAGGTGCTCCATACCGGGGACGCTGGTAAGGCCCTCAACGGCGGACGCCACCGAGATCGGTGGTGTGATGATGCCGTCCGCGAGCAGCGTGGTGGCCCCCAGGATGGTGGGGAGCACGAGATGCTTGCTGTTTCGCCGCACCAAAGCGTACAACGAGAACACGCCGCCCTCGCCATGGTTGTCCGCCTTCAGCGTCAGGAAGATGTACTTGAACGAGGTCTGGAACGTGAGGGTCCAGAAGATGCACGAGATGGCCCCGTAGACCAGCGCACCACTGATCGGGCGATCGCCCATGATGGCCTTCAGCACATAGAGCGGACTAGTGCCGATGTCGCCGTAGATGATACCGAGCGCCACCACTAACGACGTTGCCGTGACCTTGTTCCTCGCTCCGTTGCCGTGCCCTTCCATCGCCGTGCGGTTGATGGGAGCAAAAGTGCCGGCGTGCGCATGCGGACTTCGTAAAAGCCTGTGCGTTCCGCATAAAGAAGACGTAAAGGCTCAGGCGAGGCGATAACCCACTCCGCTCTCGGTGGTGATGTGCTGCGGGCGTTCGGGATCGGACTCGAGCTTCTTGCGCAGGGCCCGGATGAACACGCGCAAGTACTGTGTCTCCTCCTGGGAACCCACACCCCAGACCTCCTTCAAAAGATGCCGATGTGTGAGCACCCGACCGCTGTTGCGCGCGAGCACCGCCAGCAAATTGAATTCCGTAGCCGTGAGCTTCACCGCTGTGCCGCTCTTCTTCACGGAGCGAGCGACAAGGTCGACCTCCAGGTCATCGAGCACGAGCACGCTTGCGCCCATCTCCTCCGCGTTGCGCCGAATGGCGGAACGGATGCGCGCGAGCAGTTCGCCGGTGCGGAAGGGCTTCGTGACATAGTCGGTGGCACCGCGATCGAGAGCACGCACGATATCCTCCTCCCTGTCACGCACGCTCAACATGATGATCGCCTTCGTGTACCAGCCGCGCAGGTCCTTCAGCACATCGTGGCCGCTCACATCCGGCAGGCCGATATCCAAGAGCACCAGTTCCGGTGGATGGTTCGCGGCCATCACCAGCCCGTCGCGCGCATTGTCCGCTTCGCGTACCACGTACCCGTTGCTCTCCAGCGCGATGCGCAGGAGCTTGCGGATCGCGGGTTCATCGTCCACCACCAGGATCTCCGCTCTAGTCATGGTTCAGTTGATCGAGGTGAGAGGTCAGGGTCGGTATGCGAACGGTGAACAGCGAACCATGCGGATGGATGGCTTCCACCTCCACGGTACCACCCATGGCGCCCACGAAGCCGCGCACGATGGAAAGGCCCAGGCCTGTTCCGCCCGTTCGGGCACCCGCCGCCCGATGGAATTTCTCGAACACGCGTGTACGGTCGGTATCCGACAACCCAGGCCCATCATCGCTCACACGGATGATGCACAGGTTCGATCCAGCGACCACGTTGATATGCACCGATGTTCCGGGTGGTGTGTGCTGGCACGCGTTGAGGAGAAGGTTGTGGACCACCTGCTCCAACAATCCACCGTCGAGCTTGAAGAGCGGCGTTCCGGCATCCGCTTGGAACACGAGGGTGTGCTGCACCGGCGCCAGTTCATGCACAATGGTGCCCACCACCTCGTTCACATCGCACCAATCCGCCCTGGCCACCAACATCCCGCTCTCGAGGCGGCCCATATGCAACAGGTTGCCCACCTGTCTATCCAGTCGGGCGCCTGCCTCGTCCATGGCCGCCAAGAGCTCAGTGCGCTGCGTTGCGCTCAGGCCATTCTCCTGCGCGCGCAGGGTATCCACGGCGCCCACGATGGTCGCAATGGGTGTGCGAAGCTCATGGGAAAGCGAGTTCAACAGCGTGTTGTAGAGCGCGATGGACCTCTCCTTCTCCTCCTTGTCGCGCGCGCGGCGTTCGGCCTCACGGATCTTCAGCATCAACACGGCATTGACCAAGGCGACAACGAAGTAGAGCACGAACATCAGCCCATCCTCCGTAGTGCCGATACGGAAGGTGTAGATGGGCGGAATGAAGAAGAAGTTCCAGACCAATGCGCTCGTCGTGGCGGCCACCAATACGGGCCAGGTCTCGAACAGCATGGCCAGCAGTGAGACGGTCATCAGCAGCACCAAGGCCGTGAAGCGATGCCCGAGCGATGCGGCCAGCAGGCCACAAGCACCGGCCACCAACAGGACCAGCGCTATGCACCACCCGAACTGGGCGTGCGCAGGAAGGGAGCGGAGCCGCGTGAGCACGTGGCCGCAAAACTACCGGAGCAGGTATAAAGACGACGTAAAGTGGCGGCGCCATTGAACGAGGAACGCCCCGACAGGAGCCGGGGCGTTCCTCGTTCAACGGTAATGGCTTAGACCGGCTTGCGGAAGAGGTAACGTGTGATGAAGATGCCGCCTCCTTCCTTGCCGCTCTGAACACCGGTGGTCACCGTATGCAGCTCCCAGCCCTCACCGGTCCATTCGTTCACCGTCTCCACGATCAAGCGGTCGTTATTGGCCACGTTCTTGAAGTTGATGCCCACCATGCTGTAGAAGTTCAGCAGGTCCTTGCCTACCTCCTGATCACCAGCATCGCTGATGATGACACGCGAACGACCCAGACCGCCAGGCACGACGCTCTCGATGGTGCTGAACTGCCTGTAGGTGTAAGGCTGAACAACGGGCGTGGGCCGGAAACTGTAACCCAGAACGAGGGCCAGGGGAAGAGCGGCTCCGAGGAGCACCGAGCGGAAATTGACGTTCATGATGAAGGGTGTGTGGGTATGGTGTGGCACGTATCTTGTCGCCACGAACACAAATAAAAGGCCAAACCATGTTCCGCATTCCGTCCTTGTTGGCTTGCGCAGCCCTGTCCTTCACACTGAGCGCGCAGACCATCTATAAGATCAGTAATGTCACCATCACCGAAAAGGAACAGGTACGGAACGGCATGGACGTTTCAGCCATGATCAAAGGCGCTGAAGGCTCTGACCGCGTGGTGATCTTCGCCGGACAGGACATGACGCTGGAGAGCCGCGTGAAGGTGAGCACCCAGAACGTGAAGCGGAGCAGCCTGAAGAGCAGCGCGGTGAACGCCATGTTCGAGATCGACCTGAACGTGGACGGCAAGAAGGACAACCGCCGCGTGGAGAAGATCTACTACATGGACCAGGAGCGCAAGTCGCACTTCAAGGAGAAGTTCATCTTCAAGAACGGCAATCAGGTACGTGTGATCACGGTGGAGTTCGACGGAAGCCTGGAGTGACATCGCCCGCAATGGCTTTCGAACGGCTCCTGCTGGAGCCGTTCGCTTTCCTACTTCGCCCTCCTATCTTGTGACCCATGCCCGTATCCCGCCTGTTCGATATCGCCGACCTCCAACTCGCCGAATTCCCACAGCCCGTTTGTGTGGAGTCCTTGGAAGAAGGAAAGCTCCGCTCCTACGGTTCGAAGGAATTCGTTGAGATCTCCGAACGCCTGGCCTTGGGATTGATGGACATGGGCATCAAGCCCGGAGACAAGGTGGCCATCGCCAGCGGCAACCGTTCCGAATGGGCCATCGTGGACCAGGCCGTGTTGCGCATCGGCGCCATCGGTATACCTATCTACCCCACGATGAGCGCCGACGACTACGCGTACATCCTGGGCCACTCCGAAAGCAAGGCCTTCTTCGTGAGCAATGCGGAGATCCTCGGCAAAGCACTGCTCGCCCAGGCCAAGACTCCTTCCCTTGCACATGTGTTCACCTTCGACCGGATACCGGGCGCCGCACACTGGAAAGAGCTGATCGGCAAAGGCACGTCGCTCGTGGCGCAATTACAGGCTTACAAGGCGGCCGTGAAGAACGGGGACCTCGCCACCATCATCTACACCAGCGGCACCACCGGTAAGCCGAAGGGTGTGATGCTCTCGCATGACAACATCCTGAGCAACGTCGAATCCAGCGCACATCGCCTGCCGGTGGAACGGGGCTGCAAGGCGATCAGCTTCCTGCCCCTGTGCCACATCTACGAACGCATGCTCATGTACCTATACCAGCGTGCGGGCATGCAGGTGCGCTTCCAGGAGACATTGGAAGAGCTCGGTGCGCGCATCCGCGAAGCGAAGCCGCATGTGTTCACCGCCGTGCCGCGCCTGCTCGAGAAGATCTACGACACCATCCTCACCAAAGGAGAAGCGCTCACCGGTATCAAACGCAAGCTCTTCTTCTGGTCGTTGGACCTTGGCGAACGCTACGAAGTGCACGGCCGCAGCTGGTGGTACGATGTGCAATTGGGCCTGGCGCGCAAACTCGTGTTCAGCAAATGGCGCGAGGCCCTCGGAGGCGAAGTGAAGTGCGTGGCCAGCGGCAGCGCCGCACTGCAACCCAGGCTCGCGCGCATCTTCAACGCCGCCGGCGTGCCCTTGATGGAAGGCTACGGCCTTACGGAAACGAGCCCCGTCGTGAGCGTGAACGATGCACGCAACGATGGCCTGCGTTTCGGATCCGTGGGAAGACCGATCAAGGATGTGGAAGTACGTATCGCTGCGGATGGTGAGATCCTGATCAAGGGCCCCAATGTCATGCTCGGCTACTACAAGGAACCGGAACTGACCCGGGAAGTGCTCGATGCCGATGGCTGTTTCCACACCGGTGACATCGGCGAAGTGCGCGATGGCTTCCTCTACATCACCGACCGCAAGAAGGAGATGTTCAAGACCAGCGGTGGCAAATACGTGGCACCACAGACCATCGAGAACCAGCTCAAGGCCTCGCGTTTCATCGAGCAGGCCATGGTCATCGGCGAGAACCGCAAGTTCCCCGCGGCGTTGATCGTCCCCAGCTTCAATTTCCTGAAGGACTACTGTGCGTTGAAAGGCATACCGTTCGAAGGCCCCCGACAGGTCATCGGCGATCAGCGCATCATGGACCGCGTGTTCGCCGAAGTGCAGAAGGTGAACGCCGACCTTGGGCATTGGGAACAGATCAAGAAGATCGAGCTGCTGCCAGCGGAATTCACCATCGATGGCGGTGAATTGACCCCCTCGCTCAAGCTGCGCAGGAAGCCCATCATGGCCAAGTATGCGGCCGAGGTGGAGCGCATCTACGCCGAGCGCTGAATAGCCCGTCCCGCTACATTTACGCTCCCTTAACCCGGAGTTCGCATGAAGTTCATTTGGACCGCCCTAGTTCCAGGCCTGCTGTTGCTCAGTTGTAACAAGGAACCCGGAGAGGGCGGCAAGGCCGAGATACGCGGTGTGCTCACCGAACAGTACTTCAGCGCCAGCAACAACCCCATCACCGACCCGTATCCGCTACCCGGAGAGAACGTGTACATCATCTACGGTGATGCCAGCGATGGTGCCTACCCCGATGACAATGTTGACACCGGGCCCGGTGGCGTCTTCCGTTTCCCCTGGCTGCGCAAAGGCACCTATACCATATTCGCCGTTTCGGAATGCAACGACTGCGAGGGTGGCACCACCACCATCTCGCGTACAGTGGAGGTCGGCGACAAGAAGGAGATCGTGGAGTTCGGCACGCTGGCCATCAAGAAGTACTGATGCGCCTGCTGAGGACGTTCGCGCTGTTGCTTCTCCTTGTGCCCATGGTCTCCCGGGCGCAGGAACGCGCGCGTCCAGCGATCAGGCAGGAACTCTGGGCCAGCTTCGGCATGCAGGGCAGGCCTTCGTTCCTTGAAGGGATGCTGGGAAAGAGCTTCACCAAGAAGCTGCGCACGTACAGCGAACTGGGTTATCGTTCCGCGGACAGCTTCTTCGCCGGCCGACAGTTCTACCTGGACCTGGGCATCGGATACAAAGTGAACGACCACATCACCGTGGGGACAGAGGGTCGCTATGCCTACCGCAGCGATGATGTGGACCGCCAGCGCTTGTGCGCGTTGTTCAAATACGAAACGAAGGTGGACCGTTTCGACCTGGGCTATCGTTTCGATTACCAGCACAACTTCCGAGCCTACGGCGATGTGCGGGAGGTGGTGCGCAACAAGTTCATCAGCGGCTACAACATACCCAAGTGGAAACTGGACCCCCAGTTCAGCGTGGAGTTCTTCACGTGGGTGGGCAACAAGGGCATGGCCTATTTCGGCACCCGCTACAAACTTGGAACGGAGTTCGACGTGAAAAAGGGACACACCATCGGCGTTGGCGTGCTGCACGACCGCGAACGCATGGTCTACGAACCCACCTACCGCTTCATGTTCTCCGTGGACTACTCCATCAACCTGCGCAAGTAGAATGGATGCACAACGCAACCGGTCATTGCGGCTGCGCGTCGTCACCTTCACGGCGATCTCCCTGGCCGCCATCATCGTCGGCTATTTCCTCCTGAAGCCCTCGGATGAACTACCTGTCTATCATCCCGCTCAGCTGGATCAGCGTCTCGTTGATCCTTCGGTGAAGGGCACTACGGGCGAACACCACATCAGCGATTTCCACCTGACCGACCAGTTCGGCGGCAACTTCACCTTGAACGATGTGGGCCGGCGCATCATCGTGGCCGACTTCTTTTTCACCACCTGCGCCACCATCTGCCCCAAGATGAGCGTGCAGATGGAACGTGTGCAGCAGGCATACGAGCAAGAGGACCGACTGCTGCTGCTCTCCCACTCCGTAACACCCGAAATGGACTCCGTGCCCGTGTTGGCCGCCTATGCCGCACTGCATCGCGCCGACCCCGACCGATGGCGTTTCCTCACTGGCGACCGCAGGCAGATCTACGCATTGGCCCGCAAGAGCTACTTCGCCGCGATGGATGAAGGCGATGGCGGCCCGGACGACTTCGTGCACACCGAGAACTTCGTGCTCGTTGATCAACAACGCCGCATCCGTGGCTTCTACGATGGCACCAGCGCGAAGGACGTGGATCGCTTGATCGGTGATATCGCGAAACTGCTCAAGGAGAAGTCAGCCTCTTGAGCCATCAAGGTGTGGGCGCTCCATAATGGAGCAAGGTGACCGTTCCCTCGCCTTCCGCTGGAAGCTCCACGCGATACAACCGATCGAAGACACTTTCCGGGATAGGCTCCACCGCCTGGCCTGAAAGCCCCTGCACGATGGAAGGCACCGTGTTGTTGTGCCCCGCCACGAGCAACACGCGGCCACGGTCCTCCTTCTTGATCAGCTGCACCAGGCTGTCCACCGCATTGGGCTCCAGCACAACGACCCCAAGCCCCAGCCGCTCCGCCAAGGGACGCACGGTCTGCTGGGTGCGCTGCCGTGCCGTGGCATAGATGCGTTGCACACCACCTTCCGCCAGCTTTTCGGCCAACGCCTGCGCACGCAGTTCACCTGCGGGGGAAAGCGGCGTGTCGAAGTCGCTGGTGAGCTTCTCTGCGTGACGGACGACGTAGATGGTGGTCATTCCCCGTGTGAGCATGGGCGACTTCTGCGCGGCGCACCCGGTAAATAGAACAACGGACAAGTACATCAGCGCCGGGAACAACGGTATACGCATGTAGCCAAGGTAACGTGCATCCTACTTTCGCACCATGCGGAAATGGCTTGATCGATACTACGGCACCCTGCGCAAGATCAAGGCGAACTATGTGCTGCTGAACCTCTTCAACCTGAAGAAGCTCGCACACGCACGCCGCATGTACAAGAAGTACGGCATCGAACGCAGCGTGCTCATGCCGATCAGCAGTACCGACCTGCCCGCCACCAAGACCACCGACCTGCCGTGGTTGGATACCGATGCCGGTATTGCAACGCTCAGCGCGCATCCTGGCCTGCAAAGGTTCGATGCCGCCACGCGCGAAGCCATCCGTGCCTGGCCACAGAACGGCTACCTGATCCTGCGCGGTCTCTTCGAACCCGATGAGGTGGCCGAGATCAACGCCGAGATCGACCGGTTGATCCGCGATAACGTGGTCGACTTCAACTTCACCGGGCGGAAGATCATGTTCGCTTTCCATCACAGCCAGTTGTTGCGCAGGTATGTGCACGACCGACGTGTACTGGATGTGATGGATTTCATCCTGGGGAAGAGGATGAGCGTGTTCCAAAGCATCAACTTCCTAACGGGGAGCGAGCAGGCCGCCCACAGCGACAGCATCCACATGACCACCTACCCGCTGGGTTACATGACCGCCGCCTGGATCGCGTTGGAGGAGATCACGCCAGATAACGGTCCGCTCGTGTACCACCCCGGAAGCCACAAGTTGCCTTACCTGCTCAACGGCCAGTACGACCACGGAGGCAACCGTTTCGTGATCGGCGAAGATGCCTACCTACGTTACGAACAAGCCGTTGACCGCTCCATCCAAGAAGGCCACTTCGAGCGCAGAGAGCTATTGGCTCAGCCTGGGGATGTGCTTATCTGGCATGCCAACCTGCTGCACGGCGGCAAAAAGATGACCACCCCTAACGCCAGCCGCAAGAGCATGGTGATCCACTGCTTCGCGGATGATGTGCTGTGCTATCATGAGTTGACCCAGCGCGCGGCGATGATGGAGGATGATCATTGATCGACCTCAAGCCGCGCGGTGCAGGCGCTCCAAGCGAGTGGTGAAACCCAGGCCCCAGCTCATGTAGCTCCCTGCTCGGACGGGATTCTGCCTGGTGGCCGTGAAGTAACGGCGCCATTCCAGCAATTTGCGCATTTCGCGGAGCGCTGGCTCACGTGCTCCCATGGCCACATCATAGAAGGTATGGACGTCTACCAAAGCCCCGTTGAAGCACATTTCGCCAAGGAAATAACCATCCTCCACGGCACTGGCTATGGCTGGCCGCCCTTTGTATTCGCGGTATTCCACGGCCTTGTCGTAGTTGCGTACGTGCATGTGCCGTAACGCATTAAGTACATCGTCATGTGGATGGAAGCGCTGGCGATATCGTTCCAGTACATGGGGCCTCAAATACGTGGCAGGGCCTTCCGCATCGATCTGGAACGCATGGATCCCCTGCCTCGTAAAATACCATCCCATGGGATACAACGTGGTCTTACTGGGGCTGACCACGACCACGTATACCCATTGGATCCGGCTCGAGGAAGAGAACTCCCCGGATCGCTGTATTACGCCTTTACCGTTCCTCCGGTGCGCCTGCTCCACCTCCCAGAACCGATCGGCCACGAAGCGCTGAAGCTCTGCCACGTCCTTGTGTAGGGCGGCAACCACCTCCGTAAGGGACATGCAGGACAGTATCATCGTACATGCTTCTGCCGGTTCGTACGTGAAGCGCCTTGTGAAGGTTGTGCTCAGAAGGACTGTCGCGAACGAGCCTCCTTTCCCGACCTTCGCGCCGAAATGAACGTTCTCTCTGTCGAAAAGGTCGCCAAGCGTTACGGCCCCCGTCAACTCTTCAAGGATATCTCCTTCGGCTTGGAACGCGGCCAGAAGACCGCCATCGTAGCCCGCAACGGAACAGGTAAAAGCACCCTGCTGAAGTGCATCGCAGGCATTGAAACACCCGACGAGGGCATCATCACCTTCAACAAGGGCCTGCGCATCGGCTATCTGGACCAGAACGTGGTCATGTCCGGCACGCACAGCCTCGTGGACGAGATGCTCGACCAGGACGAGCCCGTGACGAATGCCATCCGTGCCTACGAGCACGCCGTGGCCCGCCATGTTGACGAGCATACCATGCAGGAAGCCGTGAACCGCATGACCGAGCTGAGCGCTTGGGACCACGAAGCGCGCGTGAAGCAGTTGCTGTTCCGCTTTGGGTTGCGCGACATGGAGCAACCGGTGAACACCCTGAGCGGAGGACAGCAGAAGCGCCTGGCGATGGCGAAGGTGCTGATCAACAAACCCGACGTGCTTATCCTCGACGAGCCCACCAACCATCTCGACCTGAACATGATCGAGCAATTGGAAGAGGAATTGAACACGCCGAACATGACGCTGTTGCTGGTCACGCACGACCGCTACTTCCTAGACAATGTGTGCGACGAGATCATCGAGATGGAATTCGGCGAGTTCACCCGCTTCAAGGGGAACTACAGCTATTACGTTGAGAAGAAGGCGTTGTTGGATGAAGTGCGCGATGCCACACAGCAGCATCTCCGTGGATTGATGCGCAGCGAACTGGAGTGGGTCCGCAAGATGCCGCGTGCACGTGGCACCAAAAGCAAGAGTCGCCTGGACAAATTCGATGAGATCAAGGCACAAGCCACCCGTAAGTTCGATCGCGACGAAGTGAAGATCGATGTGAAGACCGAACGCCTCGGTGGCAAGGTCATCGAGGCGCGCAATCTCACGAAGAGCTTCGGAACGCAGGACAAGCCCGAGACCTTCAAACCCATCGTTGCGCACTTCAGTTACTCTCTTAAGCGCGGCGACCGGATCGGCATCGTAGGCCCGAACGGGATCGGGAAAAGCACGTTCATCGACCTGCTCGTGGGCCGAATGAAACCCGACCAAGGGACGGTGAGCATAGGCGATACGGTGATCCTCGGAACCTTCGACCAAAAAGGCCTGCAACTCAGCGAGGACAAACGCATCATCGAAGTGGTGCGTGACATCGCCGAGCTCATTCCGTTGAACAAAGGACGGACCTTGACCGCCTCCGGCCTGCTGGAGCGTTTCCTGTTCGACAAGGAAAAGCAGTACCAGTACGTGAGCACATTGAGCGGTGGCGAAAAGCGCCGCCTGTACCTCTGCACGGTACTGATGAAGAACCCGAACGTCCTCATCCTGGACGAGCCCACGAACGACCTCGATATCCCGACTCTTTATGCACTGGAGGAATTCCTCGTGGACCTGGACGTGTGCCTGCTGATCGTGAGCCACGACCGGTTCTTCATGGATAAGCTGTGCACCAAACTGCTCGTCTTCGAAGGAGAAGGAAAGATCAAGGAGTGGGTGGGCAGCTACACTGAACTGCGCGAGAAGCAGAAGGAGGATGTGGAGCGGAGCAAGGTGCGCGCTACGAAGTCCCCCGCCTTACCAGATGCTTCCGGCGATGCAGCCCGACATGAAGCGGAGCCTGCCAGCTTCGTATCGACAGAGGCGAAGAAGAAGTTGACCTACGCCGAGAAGCTCGAGTTGCAGAAGATCGACAAGGAGATGCCCAAGCTCGAGACGCGGAAAGAAGAGCTGCTTCTCATCATGGCCGCTGGTGGCACCGACCATCACAAGATGATGGCGCATTCCATCGAGCTGGAGCGCGCCATCAAGGAACTTGACCGGATGACCGATCGCTGGCTGGAACTGAGCGAACGCGCGTAAGGCGATCTCAGAATTTCGCGCAGGGCACCACCCTACGCTTGCTCGCAGAACGCTTCTTGCGCCGCGACGCGATCTCATAACCGATGGTGAGTTCATGCGCACCACCGGAGTGAGCGGCCAGTCGAGAGATGGTGAGGTCGTAGCTGTATCCGATACGCATGTCGTTCACGATGGTACCAACGAGGATCGCGAGCGCATCGTTGTTCGCGTACCCCGGCTCATAACGTTTCAGCAACGGAAGACCACGGTACCACAGGCCGATGAAGAACGGTTCGCGCTCGAAGTACATGCCCATGTCCAACTGATCGTATTTCTGCTGGGCCTTGTAGTTGAAGGCGAAAACGAAGCTCTGCGGATGCTTGAGAATGACCGGCGTTCGTACCGTGATACGATAGCCACCGTGCATGCTGAACTTCATGGGCACCTGCGCTTCGTTCTGCAGCAAGGACTGGTTCGGCCGGTTCATATGATGCAACGAGGTACCCAACCACAACTTCGGCGTGAAGAAGAGCAGACCGGCACCCAGATCGGCATAGCTGGCGCGCGTGCCATCCATGTTCTCGTAGGTCCCCACCGTTCCACCCCTTGCAAGCTGATCGCCGAAGACCAAGCGCGAATAATCCACGGCGTGCTGTACCCATCCGACCTGTAATGCCGGACGCAGGAACACCTTCCGCTTCAGCTGCATCTCGTACGCATATTGACCCGTCACACTGGAATAGCTCAGGGCGCCCGAGCCGGAACGATCATGATGGACCATCAAGCCAAGCCCGCTGTTCATGCCGCTCAGGTTATGATCGAACGCGAAATTCGTGGTGATGAAAGCGCCGGGTATCGCTGGCCACTGATCACGAGCCACAAGACCGAAGCGCGACTGGATACCCGTGCCGGCGAAGGCCGGACTGATGTACGTAGGGGTGGCATAGAACTGTGTAAGCTGGGCGTCCTGCGCGCAAATGCGCGACACGACCGCCCAGCCCAACAGGACTACAGCACCGATCCTACTTCCCATTCCTTGTCAAACCCTCCTGGGCGTGCACCGGGCGCATGAGAACGTCAAGCGCCATTTCACGAGAACCATCTTCCGCGCGTGCCACCACCGTACTTTCATGGGTGATGAAGCCCGCTGCCTCCACGCTCATGTGGTACTCCTGCTCAGGGTTCAGTACCATCAGGTAGCGGCCCGTACGTTCATTCGTATTGTAGATACCCACGATCTCCTCGCCCGTGGCATCGGTGAGAATGATGCGTGCCTTCACAGGCTCCTCGCCCGCATCGGCCACCACACCACGCACGATCATGTGATCCAGCTGGCTGTTCGGGAAAGTGACCTGATAGATGTCCTGCATACCCATCCCTTCCGCACGTTCGCTGCTGAAGAAACCCGTGCGGCCATCCTCGCTCAGGCAGAAGTAGATATCGTCATTCACCGTGTTCAAGGGGTAACCCATGTTCTCGGGCGTGCCCCACCCGTTCATGTCATAGTCGGTAAGTACGGTCTTGAAGATGTCGTACCCCCCCATCGTATTGTGTCCATTGGAACAGAAGAACAGCGTCGTTGCGTCACTGTGCATGAACGGCGCATCTTCATCGAAAGCGGTATTCACATTCGGCCCCAGGTTGAGAGGAAGGCTCCACTCACCATTGGGCAGGCGGCGGATACGGTACAGATCCCGTCCTCCGAAACCACCAGGACGGTCACTGGAGAAATAGACCTCATCCGCCCCCGGTGCGATGCTCGCACTGGGTTCATGGTGCTCGGAGTTGATGCGGTCGGTCATCAACTCGGGTTGCTGCCATTTGCGAGCGTGCATGCGCGCTTCGTATAGATCACCGCTCACGAGGTTCTCTTGCGTACGATAAACGATCATCGAACTCCCATCCGGATTCAAGCCCACCGTGGCATCATGCACCATGGTGTTCAACGGAGTACCAGCGTTCACCGCGTTGGTCCACACGTCGTCGATACGGCGAGCCATGTAGATATCCTCGAACCACTGGCCGTACGGGTCCTTCAAATTGCCCGTCGTGCCTTCACGGCGCGAGGTGAAGTACATCGTGTTCCCATCTGCCGTCACCAACGGGCAATAGTCGTGCGACGCGGAATTGATCATGGCACCCAGGTTGCGGATCTCCAGTTCCACGGGCACTTGCGTCAAGGCCTTGGCCGAGAAGGACATCGACTTTCGACGTTCCACTTCCGGGTCATCCACGATCCGCCCGTTCAACGTCTTGTACTTGTTGAAGAGGGAAAGGGCGTCATCGAACCGTTGCTGGCGGTGGCGCGCCAGGGCCAGTTCATAGAAGGACTCGATGTAATTCCCTTCCACACCTTTTTCGAAGTACGGGATCGCGCGGTCCCGTTGGCCCGGAAGGTTCGCCAGGCAAACCCCCATGTCGTGCTGTGCCTCAACGAAGGCGGGATCAACGGGGATCAGCTTCTTGTAGATCTTGGCGGCCTCTTCATAATCCTCGTTGGCCAGCATGGTCTTGGCCTGGTCGAGCATCTGATAGTGCACCTTCTTATAACCCTGCTGCGCGCTGGCGGCAGTGCTGATGAGAAGGATGAGTGCGGTGGTGTAATAACGCTGCATGGTTCAACGAAGTAGTGTGACGTCGCCTTTCATCGTGGTCTCGTGGCCATCACTGAACTTGGCGTAGGCCTTCCAGACATAGACATCCTGTTTGGCGGGCTGGTCACGGTAGTAACCATCCCATCCGACCTTCACATCGTCGCTCACGAACAGCAGTTCGCCCCAACGGTTGAAGATCTCGAGCTTGTAGTCCTCCACTCCCTGGTAGAGTGGGTAGAAGTGATCGTTATCGAAACTGCGCGCGTCATAGACACCACCCGTAGGGCCCGTACTTCCGGGAGTGAACGCATTGGGGAAGCTGATCTCCCCGGCACCTTTCGCCGTCACCGCCTCCAACAACTGGAACGTATCCGGACAGTTCCATTGATTGTTCGCGATGAGCATCACATCATATGATCCAGCCTGCTGGTAGTAGTGTACCGGATTCAACTCCGACGAACCTGTTCCGTCGCCGAAATCCCAGGTGTAGAGCGACGCGCTCGAAGAGAGGTTATAGGTGAACACCGGCTGGGATGGTACCGTCACTTCCGTCGGCTGAAGCACGAAGAAGGCGGTAGCGCGCGGGTGTACCACCACGGAATCCACCTTGGTCATGGTATTGGTACCACCTCCGATGCCGGTCGCTGTCAGTGTCACGGTATAGACCCCTGGTACGTTATAGATGTACGTGGGGTTATCCGCCGTGCTCGTTCCACCATCACCGAAGTCCCAGTGGAAGGTCGATCCAAGCAGGCTGGTATTGGTGAAAGACACCGAAAGTGGGGCACAACCATTACCCTGCCCGACGAAGTTCGCCGATGGGATCGGAGGGGTTATGGTAACGCTGTGCACCACCGTATCCGCGCAATACGTGCCGCTAACCACCAGCATGATCTCGAATGTCCCCCAAGAGGAGTACGTGTGAGCACCTGGCGATGCGACGTTCGCCGTGCCACCATCACCGAAGGTCCACACATGGCTCCACGGACCAGGGGAGCTGTTGTTCAGCACCAACACATCAGCATTGGGGAATTGCTGCATGTTCGGCGTTGCCTGGAACGCCGCCACAGGAACCGGATACACGGTGACCTGGTGCGTAGCCGTGCTGACGCAGCCATAGGCAGATGTGGCCGTAAGCGTAATGACCCGCACTTGATCCGACGTGGTGTTGTTCACGTAGGTGTGGCTCGGCTCGTTGCCTACAAGGATGGTCCCATCGCCCATGTTCCATTGATAGCTCGCACCACCCGTTGAGGTATTCTGTAGGTCGACCGCGAACGGCGAGCAGGAAAGACTATCGACATTGAAGGAGGCCGTGATGGCCGGATAGACCTGGATCTGCGACGATGCCGTATCGGTGCAACCGTGCGCGGTGGCAGCGATCAACACAGGATCGAAGAAGACCGGATCGCTACCGGTGTTGACGTACGTGTGCGCGACCGGACCGGGCACGCTGGAGAAGGTGGCGCCATCACCGAAGATCCAATCAACCGTTGTGGCACCGATGCTCAGATCCTGAAAGCTCACCGGCAATGGCTGGCATCCGGATTGGGTGTTCGGTATGAACTGTGCGATCGGTTGTGGATGGACCAGAATGGCGAACGTGGCCGTATCCGAACAACCGAAAGCCGACGTTGCCGTGAGCTGCACGTTGAACGTGGCATCGGAAAGACCTTGGTTCGTGTACGTGTGCGAGGGAGCTACAGCTGTGGACGGCTGCCCATCACCGAAGGACCATGCGTAGGAGGTGGCCCCAGAACTGATGTTGACGAAGTCGACGGGCAGCGGTGCACAGCCTGAACTATCCGCAACGAACCCTGCCGTTACCTGTGGGAACACCTGGACCTGCGAAGAGGCCGTACTGGTGCACCCTGCAGCGTTGCTCACCGTGAGGGTGATCGGGTAGGTGATCGCTGCTGCACCAGCATAATTGTACCAAGTGTGCTCATGGGACATCAGCGTGGTGTCCGATGTACTGCCATCGCCGTAGCTCCAACTCACCTGTGTGGCAGCTGTGCTGGTGTTCGTCAGCGTCGCTGTCAACGGGTGACAACCTGAAGTGGGAGCCGTTGTGAATTGCGCGGCAGGTACCGGGAACACCGTTACCTGATCGTACGTGGTATCGGTACAGCCAAAGGCGTTCGATGCCACCAGTGTGATCGGGTACACCGCATCAGTGCCCGTGTCGTTGAAATAGATATGCGCTGGTGAAGGGCCCGACCCGGTGGATCCATCACCGAAATCCCATTGATACGTGACCGCGCCAACGACCGCCGGGAATGTGACCGTATGCGGACTACAACCGCTGTCCGGCTGGGCAACGAACGTGAAATCCGGCGTGGGGTACACCAGGATCTGCTGCGTGAGCGTATCCACACAACCGGCATCGTTGTATGCGATAAGCGACACGTTCCGGATCTGCAGGAGCAGTGTCGTGTTAATGAACTGGTGGGACGGAGCAGTAGCCGTGCTCGTGGTGCCATCGCCGAAATCCCAGAGGTAGCTGTCCGCGCCCGTGCTGCTGTTGGTGAAATCCACATCCAATGGCGCACATCCGGGCATCGCATTGTGGCTGTAGATGGCCATGACACCGGGGGCCACCGTGATCGGTGCACGCGCCGTATCGGAACAACCGAACGCGGTGGTCATCACCAACTGAGCCATGTACACACTGTCCTGCGTCCCGAGGTTCAGGTACGTATGAGCGGGATCCATGTCATTGGAGGCACCACCGTCACCGAACGTCCAAATGGCGTTCACCCCCCCGATGCTCGTGTTGTTGAACACCACGGCATGCGGTGAGCAACCCAGATCATCGTTCGGGACGAACGAGGCTTGAGGCTTTGCTTCGACCACCACCGGCAGCGTTCCTGTGCCACTGCAATACGGCGTGGTCGCGGTGAGCGTCACCGTGTATCCCCCCGCTCCCGCATACAGATGCTGCGGCGCTTGGATCGTATCCGTGGCACCATCGCCGAAGTCCCAAGCCCAATGGATGATGGGGTTGCCCGGTTCTGTAACGGTGAGGTCCGCGAATTGGGCCACGACGCCTTCGCACACGTTCTGGGCACCGATCTGCACCTGCGGCGGCTGATACACGTTCACGACGTGCGTGGCCATGTCCTGACAGCCCTGTGAGTTGGTGACACGCAACGTCACCGTGTAGCTACCGTACGCACCATAGAAATGCGGAGGCGGGTCCTGATCGGTGCTGCTGGTGCCGTCACCGAAATCCCACACATAACCCAACCCGTTGATCGAGGTGTTGGTGAAGGACACCGTCAGCTGGTCACAGGCAGCATCCTGATCCACGGTGAACTGCGCCGTTGGGCTTGGCAGCACGTCCACGACCACGGTCGCCGTATCAGCACAGCCCGCCGTAGCCCCTTGTATGCTGGCCGTGTACCGCACGGTGTAGCTACCGGGTGCGTTGTAGGTGCGCGCCTGATCGCCTGCCGACGTCCACTCGAAGCCGCTTCCGGTGCCGAAATCCCACTGGAAATAATTGGCACCGCCCGTAGTGGTCTCGTTGAACTGAACCTGTTCTCCTGCACAGACCGGGTTCGGTGTCGCGGTAAGCGTTACCGATGGCGGAGGAACGATGTTCACCGTGATGAAGGCCGTATCGATGCCGCAGTAGTTGCTGTCGAGCAGCATCACCTCGTAGCTACCGATGCCGGGATATTGAATGGTACGGGGAAAGGTCGGCGGCCAAGGCGACCAGTCTATGATGCTATCCTGACCTACTCCCCAGTAGTCCCCGAAATTCCAGTACTCGTAGCGCTGGAAGATGTTGCCCTGGTTGAAGCAGTTCCTATCGGTGGTGTTCGCGAACGTGACCGTACGGTCAGGGAAACACAACAGCGTCGCGCTCGCCGCGATGCTCGCATCATCGATGTCCCAGATCCGGATCGGGTTGAAGGTGGCGAAGCTGGGTCCGCCTTGCAGATCGTTGCAGGTGTTCTCGGCGGTCAGGCGCACCGTGGTCTCGCAATCCACCGTTCCCTGCTGGTACGTATGCGAAATGGTCTGGCCCCAGTTGGTGTGGTCGAAGCTGAGGATGGGTGAGCCATCGCCGAAGTCCCAGGTGAAGACCGTGTTCGGCGAAACGTTGGTACTGCTGTTGATGAACTCGACCGCTTGCGGAGCGCACACCTGCGTGAGACCGCCTACCGGGATCTGGATGGATGCACTGCTGCTCTCCTCCATCACCAACGTTCCCGAGATCACACATCCGCTCGACAGCTCCGTGAAGACGACCGCATACTCATCCACTGCGGCCGCGTAGACGTGACTCACCGTTTGTGGCGGTGCGAGCGAGGCTCCGGCATAGAGCGGACTTCCATCGCCCCAATCGACCGTGAAATTCCCGACGGGCTGCGACGTGGCGATGACGAGCGCGTAGTTGTTGCCCGAGCAACTGTACCACATAGGGTTGGCCGAAGGTGCCCCGTAGTAGTCGTACAACAACGGGCATTGTGCAGCCACGGCCGACACCATAAGGGCGGCAGCGAGCGAGGCGGTCGCTTTCCGAACGTTCACGATGAAGCGCTCTTGCACGCTCCTTCGTACGCAGGCCAGAGCCAATTGGATACAGCACCGTGCAGGCGGCAACCCTACCGCTTGTGAACCGTATGAACGCCGCATGGGACCGGCCTACCTCCACCACGGCCGGACCACGATCAACGAATGGAACATTTCGACCTGTGCGTGATCGGCGGTGGCCCAGCGGGCTATGCCGCTGCCATGCGCGCCATAGACCTGGGCAAGCGTGTATTGCTCGTGGAACGCGACCGTATCGGCGGCACCGGCATCTACAACGGCGCACTTGCTTCGAAGACCCTCTGGGAGATCGCTCACCGCGTCTCGAGCACCAACGAGCTCATGCGCACCCGCGGCCGCGAGCCGTTCCGACTAAGCTGGGAAGAAGTAGGCAAGACCGTGAACGAGGCCATCTTCGAACGGAAGTACCTCTACGCGTGTCATATGCAGATGCTCTCCAACAACAAGGAGGGCACCATGTTCTTCAAACACGAACGCGGCACAGGCAGCCTGGTCGACCGCAACACGGTACGCATCGAGCGCACGAACTTCCGCATGGACGTGCGTGCGGATCATATCATCATCGCTACCGGAAGCCGGCCGCGAACCGCGCCTGGTATCGCGGTGGACGAGAAGCACATCTTCACCAGCGATGGCATCTTCGCCATCGATGAGCTTCCGAAGAGCATCGTCATCATCGGTGCCGGCGTCATCGGCTGTGAATTCGCAACGATCTTCTCGAACCTCGGCGGTACGCGTGTTCACCTCATCGACCGTGCCGACCGCATACTGCCGTTCGAGGATGCCGACATCTCGGAGCTCGTTGCACGGAACCTGGAACGCAAAGGCGTCATCATCCATCGCTCCGCGAAACTCGACCGCATCGCCGTGGAGGACGGTCAAGTACGCTACGACCTCTCCTACATGGACGGCCGCACGGAGACGGTGCACGTGGATAAAGCGCTCTTGAGCGTAGGCCGCACGCCGAATGTCGAAGGCCTCGGGCTGGAACATGCCAGCGTGGACCTGGACCCCATCACCGGATCGATCCGGGTAACGGACACGAGCACATCCCAACCGCATGTACACGTGGTGGGCGATGCCACGGCGACGAATATGCTGGTGAACCTGGGCGAGATGGAAGGTCGCCATGCCGTGGAGCGCATCTGGGCCGGCAAGACCGAAGCCTTGAGCTATGACAACGTGAGCACCATCATGTTCCTGGACCCCGAAGTAGCCGGTGTCGGATTGAACGAGCAGGAATGTCGCAAACGCGGTCTATCGTACCGTGTGGCACGCATCGACTATTCGTGCATTGCGCGAGCCATCGCCATGCGCCGGACCAAGGGTTGCTTCAAGGTGCTGGTGAGCAACGATGACGAGATGCGCGTACTCGGTATGCGCGCTGTGGGAGAGCATGCTTCAAGTGCCATCGAAGCCGTTGCCCTGATGATGCGGCTGGGTACGCCGATCCGGGAACTGGCCGAACTGATCCACCCGCACCCCAGCATCACGGAAGGCGTTCAGGAATGTGCGCGCATGCTCTTGGGACGCAGCATCTTCAAGCCCGGCATCTTCGATGACCGCATGCAATGCTACACCTGGTCGCCACAGGTGCAGAGTGCCGTGGCCGCAGCATGATCAAGGCTCTCCAGGATCCTGGAACGCCGGGTTGTTCACGAAGTCCATGTCCGTGAGCATATTCAAGAAGGCGAGCAGTTGCTGCTTCTTCTCGGGGGTCAATTGAAGCCCACCCTGCGTGTACTTCATGAACGGATCTATCGTGGTCGAAGGAACACCGCCGGAGTTGTAGTGCTCTATCACCTCTTCGAGCGTTTGGAAACGTCCGTCGTGCATGTAGGGTCCCGTAAGTGCCACATTGCGCAGGGTAGGAGCCTTGAACTTGCCCATGTCCTCCGGCACACCGGTCACTCCGCCCAAGCCCAGGTCCGTGAACTCACCATCCAATCCATTGTTGTGCATCAGACCGTCCGTGAGGCGCCCACCGGCATGTGGATGACAGTGGAAACAATCCGCTCCCCATTGCCCACCAAGTCCCAAAGCAGGATCCCCACCCTCCTGCTGCGTCAGCTGGATCCCTAACTGCTCATCGATCGTGGGCAGGTACGGTTCGCCCCGCTGTAACTTGTCGAAGTTCGAGTTGCCACTGATCATCGTCCGCAGGAATTGCGCCAGTGCTTTTGCGGCGAGCACGGAGTCTATCGTTGACGTACCGAAAGCCGCAAGGAACAGATCCGGATAAGCATCATGCGCCTGCAATTCGGCCACTGCTTCAGGCCACGACTCGTGCATCTCAATGGGATCCTGAACCGGGTGTAACACCTGGTCCTCCAACATGGGTGAACGACCATCCCAGAAATAACGTGTATCCCACGCCAGGTTGATCAAGGCCATCGCGTTACGTCGACCTTCCACGCCATCGATACCCGTACTGAACTGGTTGCCGTCATCGGTGAAGGCCACCGCAGGGGAATGACAGGAGCCGCAGGACATCGTATTGTCCCCGCTCAGCTTCTCCTCGTAGAACAAGTAACGGCCGAGCGCCACCCCCTCCACCGTGAAGGGATTGTCCGCAGGGATAGGCATCGCCGGAAAATTGGCGGGGATGGGCACGTTCAAGGGTGTGGCCGAATGACCCGGTGTCTCCGGCGCCGCTTCCTCATCGCATTCATGCCTACACCCTGTCAGCAGCGCGATGCTGAACAACAGAAGGGGAATGATGATGAACTGCCTATTCATGGAACCTGATCCAATGATCGTTCGTCGGTGAGCGCGTGGAGAAATGCGATGAGGTCCGACTTCTCCTGCGCGCTCAATGCAAAGTTCGTCATTAACGGACTGCGTTGGGGATGCTGAAGGCCGCCTGAAGCGAAATGGTCGATCACCTCACTTAGTGTAGCTAGTGCACCATCGTGCATGTACGGACCGGTCAATGCCACATTACGCAGTGAGGGCACCTTGAACTTCCCGTTGTCCTGCGGATCCAACGTGATGCGTTCGCGACCGGGATCGGCGTAGCTCATGTATTGACCTACGTTCTGGTACGAGTGGTCGCTCAGATCGAAGCCGCTGTGGCATGCCGAGCAGTTCAATGCAGCACTATTGAACAGCTGAAGCCCATTGACCTCGCTGCCGGTCAACGCCGACGTCTCGCCAGCCCTGTAACGATCGTAGCGCGACCATCCACTGATCAACGTACGCTCGTAGCTGGCGATGGCACGGGTGATGACGAACCCATCCAGGCCACGGCCATACGCAATGCGGCTCAAACGCTGATGATCCGCATCCTCCGAAACGGCTTCCACTGCGGCTTGTAGCGAGTGCGCCATTTCCACCGGATCCTGCACCGGTGCGATCACCTGGCGTTCGAGGTCATCCACACCGCCGTCGCGGAACAGCGCATCATGGTACGCCACGTTGCCCAGGGATGGGGCGTTCCGCATACCTGGTAGTTCGTCCACACCACGGCTCAGGGCGAGGGTATCGCTGAACGCACGATCCGGAAGGTGACAACTCGCGCACGAGATCGTACCATCCAGCGAAAGGCGCGGATCGAAGAAGAGCGCCTTGCCCAGTTTCACCGAGGCCTGCGTCAGCGGGTTCTGCTGCGGAACAGGTGGCGATGGAAAACCCTGCGGCAACTCCAGCAGGAAGGGGCCATCAACGTCGTTCTGCACGACAGCAGGGTCCTTGCGGCAACCGCCAGCGAGGACCGGCAGCAGGATCATCCAGGTCCACCTCTTCACTCCGCACTGAAGCTGTGCACGGCATTGTTCGTCAACTTCTGCGCGAGCGGGAGGTCCGTACCGTGGGTCTGGTTCTCCGTCGCCAGGTCAAGCGTATCACTATCGGTATGGAAGAATCCGTCCACGGCCAGATCGAGTACGATGGTGCTCGTGTTGCCAGCCGTGATGGTCACTTCACCGTTCAACGCGAGGTCGAACTGCTGATAACAAGCGTTGAGGCCCGTGTGCATGGAGAAGGGCGATGCCGGAGCTCCGGTGCTCGCGCCATTCAAGTCGTAGCGCCCATCGAATTGGAGGAAGCGATAAGCCGTGGCCCATGTCCAATAGGTGCCCCGTGCCAGATCCAACGGATGGCCAGGCGGATACACGATCGGGTCGGCGTCGTTCAACGTTTGGGGGACACCGAACCCCAACTGCATGCCATTCCATGTACCCGTCGGAACGCCCGTCCAAAGGACCGTATCACCGTTGTGTGCGAGATCGAAGAATTCAACATCCTTCACCACCGATGACGACGAGCCGTTCACCAACCGTACGTCGCCCAGGTAGAACTTCAGACCCTCCACCTTCACCCGGTAATCGCTCACATTGTGGTATACCGTGTTCATCACGAACGGAGCCCCGTTCCAGGTGGGCCTTACGATCACCTTCAACTGGCCAGTGGTGGTGGTGGGCGTGGGAGTAGGCTCCACCGGCTCATCGGGCCCGCAGGCCACCAGCAGCACGAACATGAACGGGATGGGGAACCTGCGTGCGGCGAGCTTCATGGACATGATCGGGCTGCGTTGTTCGAGCGTTGCTTGCGGTACACAAAAATAAGTCGGCGCAAGGGCCTGAGCCTGACATGCAGCGCCTCATCGTCAACCGTTCGGGTAGGCCTAACTTGGCCCTACCATGTTCCTGGTCCTTCATAGTTCCGCTGGCGCCGGCAAGACCCATGCGCTGGTGAAGCACTACCTCACCTACTGCCTGCGCGGCGAAGACCACGGTGCCTACCGGCAGGTGCTGGCCCTCACCTTCACCAACAAGGCGGCGGCCGAAATGAAGGAGCGTGTGATCGGCTACCTGGAGCGCCTTGCCGAGCCCGGTAACGCCGAAGGCCCGGTCCGCGATGTGATCGACCACTTGACCAGCGTGACCGCCATCAGCGAACAGGCGTTGGCCACCCGTGCACATGCCGTGTTGGGCCACATGCTCCACAACTGGAGCGATGTGGCCATCAGCACCATCGATGCATTCACACGCCGCGTAGTACGGCCGTTCACACGCGACCTACGCCTGGACCACGACCTGCGCATGACCACCGAGCAGACCTACTACCGCGAACGCGCGGTGCAGGCGTTGATAGACGCGGCGGGCAGCGACGAGCGCATCACGGCCATCCTGTCCCAGGCGTGCCTCCAGCTCCTGCACGAAGAGCGCTCGTGGGACCCGGCCAAACCGCTCCTGGACCTGAGCCACGAGTTGCTCAAGGAAAGTTCCATCGCTCCGCTGGAGCGCCTTCGTTCGTTCTCCGCGGAAGAGCTGGGGCCGCTGACCGAACGGTTGAATCGCGACATCGCCGTATTCCGTCAGCAGGTAAGGAACATCGGGCGTGAGGCGCTTCAGTCGTTCGCCGCGCATGGGCTTACCGAGGCGGATGTGGCCCACGGCAAGGGTGGCGTGCTCGGCTACTTCCGCAAGCTGGCACGTTTTGCGGATGTGTGGGACGCTCCCGGTCCGCAAACGTTGAAGCCGTTCGAGACCGGCAAGTGGCACTCCGGCAAAGCCACGCCCACCGCCATCGCGGCGTTGGATGGCCTGGCCGACCGGCTCACCGCACTTTTCCAACGTGCCGAAGAACTGCGCACCACCGGCCTTCGCGATCACTTCATCCAGCGCTCCGTGGTGCGCGAACTGCTGCCGGCCTTCGCACTGCACGAGCTGGATGTGAAACTGGAGGCGCTCAAGACCGAAGATGGTGTAACGTTCTTCAGCGACCTGACACGTCGCGTGGCGGAAGTGGTGAAGAACGAGCCGGTGCCGTTCATCTACGAACGCCTCGGCGAGCGTTACCGCCATTTCCTGATCGACGAGTTCCAGGACACCTCGCTCCTGCAATGGAACGCCTTGCTGCCCCTCATCGAGAACGCACTGGCCAACGGCGGCAGCACCCTGCTGGTGGGCGATGCGAAGCAGGCCATCTACCGCTGGCGGAACGGCGAGGTGCGGCTGTTCGTGGAACTGCCCCAGCTCTTCGGCCGCGACCCCGCTGATGATGCTGCACGACAACGGCAGGACACCTTGGAGCGCTACTTCCAACGGGGTGAACGCTTGGCGCACAATCGGCGCTCGGCACAGCGGATCATCGCGTTCAACAACGCGTTGCACGGCGCGCTCGCAAAGCACCTTCAAACGTCGCTGCAAAAGGTGTACGATGCGCACGACCAGCGTACCTCGCACACTGACCTCGGTGCGGTGCACATCGAACCCGCGGAGACCGGGCTACGCGGCGAAGCGCTGCAGGAGGCCCTGCTCGCGAACACCCTGCGCTGGACGCAGGAAGCCGTGGCGGCCGGTTTCGGCCCCGGGGACATCGCGGTGCTGGTGCGCTCCAAACGCACGGGACGTGCAGTGGCCAAGCATTTGCTGCAGAACGGATACCCCGTGGTCTCTCCCGATGGATCGCAGCTCGCTGCCGACCCCGGCGTGCAGTTGCTTACCGAGTGGCTCCGTTTCCTGCATACCGGAGAAGAGGCGAGCGCCGTGCGCGTGCTGCAATGGCGCACCATCGTGCTGGGTACGGCTTCGGAAGCGGAGTTCACCGACCCCTTCCACTCCCCCGAGGCGTTGCCCAAGCCGGTCGCTCAACTGCGGCAGTGGCTGCGACAGAACGGCGATCCACGCCTGCGCACCACCATCGTGTCGCTGGTCTCACAGCTGGCCCGCCTGCACAGCATGGAACCGGCGGAAGATGCTTCCGTGTTGACGCTCCTCGATGAGATTCATGCCTGGACCACGGAACATGCACAGGACATCGGTGCATTCCTGGAACACTGGGACCGGTCCGGAGGCGAACGCAGCGCCGCAGCCGCAGGACAAGGACAAGCCGTGCAGGTGATGACCGTTCACAAGTCCAAGGGCCTCCAGTTCCCGGTGGTGATCGTGCCGGATACGCGCATGGCAGGTAACGGCGACCACGGCGAGCTTTTCTGGATAAAGCCCGGTGAAGCCGTTCCCGAACTGGAGGTCGCACTGATCCGCGAAGGCAAACTGAGCAAGGCCGCCGAGCTTGAAGAACTGCAGGAGGAAGAAGGCTTGCGCCACCTGGATGCGTTGAACCTGCTGTACGTGGCCTTCACCCGGCCCGAGCAGCGCCTGTACGCCTTCGTTCCGGAAGCCAGCGACATCATCACCAAAGCACTGCGGGCTTTCGTTGTGGAGCATCCGGAACTAGCGCGCACAGACGCGCCACCGGAAACACCGCGCAAGCAACGCAGCCCTTCCACCGGCGATCAGCTGCGCGGTGTGCGCGGCGCATCCGGATCGCCGAAGGTGACCCTGCGTTTCGAGGCGCCCGACGATTGGGATCCCGCACATCCGGATCCGGCACGGGCATACGGCACAGCCGTTCACCAGGCCTTGGAACGCACGTTGACCGCGGACCAATGGGGGCCTTCCCTACAGGCTGCGGTAGCCGCCGGAGACCTCACTACGGAGCAGGCATCCGTGTTGCTTGAACGACTGGGGCCATGGATCGCGTCGGATACGATGGCACCGTGGTTCGGCCCGGGTCTGGACGTACGTGCCGAAGCGGCGTTGATCACGGCGGATGGCCATGCGTTGCGGCCGGATCGTTTGATCATCGAAGGCGATAACGTGCGCGTGCTGGAGATCAAGACCGGCAGACCGGCGGACGCTCACGCCAGGCAATTGCGCACCTACCTGCAACTGCTGCGCGAGCTGGGCTATCCGCAGGTGGACGGAACGATCTGGTACGTCGGTGACGGGCATCTTGAACACGTGGCGTGATGCGGACCTGGACCATCCGCTCCTTCGAGGACCTCACCGTGCAGCAATTGCACGATCTCCTGCGGTTGCGCGTGGACGTGTTCGTGGTGGAACAGCATTGCCCGTACCCCGAGCTCGATGGAGCGGACCACGATGCCACCCACCTGCTGTTGCACGATGCCAGCGGACTGGTGGCCTATGCACGCGTGCTGCCACCGGGTACCGATGGGCTGCCCCACATCGGACGCGTGGTGGTGCGGATGGACCGACGTGGCCAAGGCATCGCGTCGGCGTTGATGCAACAGGCGCTAACGGTGGTGGAAGCGCGCCACGGAACGAAACGCTCGGCACTGGCCGCACAGGCGCACTTGGAGCGTTTCTATGCACAGCATGGATTCCGCCGCACGGGTGCCGACTACCTGCTCGATGGTATCCCGCACGTGGATATGCGGCGCGATGACGTGTGAGGGCGTTCAGCGCAACAGCGTCACATGCCCTTGGTACGCCTTGCGGAAGGCGCCGTACTCCGCGATGTGCACCTGGTAGTTGTACACCCCTTGCGGAAGACCATCGCCGCTCCACCCCTCCTTGGTGCTGGTGGTGCGGAAACGCTCCGTGCCCCAACGGTCCATGATGACCAACTCGTACAGACGTGCACCGCGCACGGAAGGGAGGAACACATCGTTGATGCCATCGCCATCCGGGGTGAAGGCCGTGGGCGCGTAGAAGAGGTGGTCGATGACGTTGACGGTATGGCTCACCTCGTTGGTGCAGTTGGTGCCGCTGGTGACCCGTTGCGTGATCACGAAGGTGCCGGCATCATCGAACTCATACGTGAACGAGGGTTCCTGGACCAGCGCTCCATCGATCAGGTACTCCCACGCCACGGCTTGCTGGGCGTAGTCTTTGATCCGCACCACGGGATCCAGCAGGCTCACCTCTTCGGGCGTCACGTTGAACTCCGCCACAGGCTCCGGGTACACCTCCACCTGATCCACCAGCAACAGGGTCTTCTCATCGATGCAGCCTTCATCGGTGTTCACCGTCACCCGCACATCATAGGTGCCGGGCTGCGCATAGGCGTGGATCAACGTGGGCTGGGCGGAGCCGGTGCCATCACCCAGGTCCCAACTGTAGCGCAAGGCCGTCCAGGCTTCGGCCACAGCGCTGAAATCGAACGGAACGTTGACACACCCCGCTTCGTCGCTCGTGGCGCTCAACGTGGGGCGCGGATAGACGACCACCGAATCGGTATAGCTCTCCTCGCAGCCGAAGTCCTGCACCGTGAGCCGTACGGCATGCACGCCCGTGGTGATGTACGCCGCAGCGACGTCCACCCCCGTGGCGGTGACCGGCACGGATTGGTCGCCGAAGTCCCACACGATGGAGGCCGCAGCGGTGAACGAACCCGTGGCATGCAACAGGGCCGCCTCGTCCGTGCACCGTATGGCAGGGCGTTCGAAATGCGGGTTCAGGGGCATGTGCACCTCGAAGCTGGACCAGCTCGTGTCCGCACAGGGCCAGCCCGGGTTCGCGATCAACTGGATGGCGTAAGTGCCCGTGTCCGCGTAGGTCCATTGCGGTTCCGCGAGCGCAGATGTATCGCCCAGCAGCGACGCATCGCCGAAGTCCCAATGGTAGGTCTGGCCGTTCACGCTCTCGTTCTCCAGGAACACGGTCATGCCCGAGCAGAACTCCTGTTGGTCCTGGATGGACGAAACGATGTTCGCCTCGCACGCCACCACGTCCATGCGCACATCACGGATGGACTCGCTCAACTGCACACCGTTCCGGAATTCGCGAACGCGCACGCCCACGGTGAACGAACCGATCACCGTAGGGTGTACCGTGAACGCACCGGTCGACGGATCCACCGCCACACCGGGTGCACCATCCATGGGCACCGCACCCGAGTACCCATTGCCCCACACGATGGGCGCGTAAGGCGGCGGCCCTGCCATGGGTTGCGGAAAGTCCGGTGTGCCACCTGCGAAAGGCGTGTAGAGGTCGTACACCAATTGGTCGCCATCCGGGTCCGTGGCCGAGTGATCGAAGACCATGTCCTGACCGATGCATAGCACCACGGGCGGATACTCCTGAAAGCGCGGGCTGCTGTTGACCAGCGTTACACCTGACGGCGGTATCTGCACCGTACACGTCAACCCTTGCAGCAGCCCGGTGGGCAGGTTGGTCATGGACGGTGTGCGGCAGCAACGCTGGTAGCTGATGACGTAACCCGTGGGGTTGGGCGGCAACTCCAGTACCGTGGTGTACAGCGCCCAGGTGGCGCAGATGGTACCGGGCACCGCCAGGCACGGGTTGTTCAGGTCCACCGGAACGGGCTGTTCGCCACCCACGGGCAGGGGAACGAAATGCGTGGACTGCAATAATCCGAGGCCATTGTACACGGCCAGCTGCGCCTCCGCATCGAAACCCGTTCCGTTCACATTGCCCGGGCCGCAATCGCGGTAAAGCTTCAACGTGATGCGGTATTCATCACCGGCCAGCTTGTCGTAGTACATCTCCCCGCCCAAGATGTGCGTTGCCAGGGCCAGCACTGACCAGCACAGCGATACGACGAGCAACGCCTGACGCTTCATCTCACCGGATAGGACGTAAAGATGACGGACCGGGTCGCCTTGGCCCGGCACCGTTCCTCGTTCTGTGCGCGCCAGCATCAGCGCAGCAGTGTCAGGTGGCCCGTGTACGTGCGGCCATCGGCCAGCACCAGCTCGTAGTAATAAGTACCGTCCGGTACACCGGGAGCGGCCCATTGGTTGCGGTAGTTCTGCACCGCGTACACCGGTGTGCCCCACCGGTTGAAGATGGTGAGGTCGTTCTGGTGCTGCTCGATGTTGAGGATGGAGAACCGCTCGTTGGACGCATCACCGTTCGGTGTGAAGACGTTGGGGATGTGGATGGGCACTTCGATGATCTCGTAGGGCAGCGAATAGGTGGCCGTGCAGCCGTCCGCTGTGGTCACCAACAGCTGCACATCGTACGTGCCCGGCACGGGGTGCAGCCAGGCGCTCGCCGGTCCACTGCCGATGGGCGCACCATTGGCGTACCAGTTCCACGCCACGATCTCGCCGCCGTTGGCGCTGGACCCGTCCTGCAAGGCCACATCCACGCCGTAGGCCTGTGGCGAAGCCGGCGAGAGCGTGAAGTAGGCTTCCGGCAGGGCGCGCGTGGTGACCAGGTCCGTGTAGGTGTTGGAGCATCCCTCATCCACCACGGTGAGGGTGACACCGTGCACGCCCGGCGCGGGGAACATCACATCCACCGATGGGCCGGAAGCCGTGGAGGGCACCGCACCGCTGAGCTGCCAGCTGAAGGTGGCCCCAGGCCCGAAGCGACCTTCGGCGACAAGGGTGGTGCCTCCAGAACCACAAACGGCGGGCGGCGGTGTGAACGATGCTTCGGGCAACACGCGCACATCCACCAGGCTCTGCGTGGTATCCGCACACACCAGACCGGGGTTGGCGATGAGCGTTACCGTGTACGTGCCGGGGCTCGTGTAGGTCCACTGGGGCGAATGGAGCGACGAGGTGTCCTGTGCCGTGGGTCCTTCGCCGAACTCCCACGACCACAGCTGGCCGCTGGGGCTGGTGTTGTTGAAGGCCAGGGTGAGGCCCTGGCAGAATTCGGCCTGCGGGGCGATCTGCGCGTTCACCTGCGCCTGGCATGGCACGACATCGAACCGGAAGTCGCGGATCGTCTCCGAGAGCAAGGTGCCGTTCCTGTACTCCTTCACCTCTACGGCCACCGTGTAGCTCGCCGCCAAGGTGGGCGTTACCGTGAGCAGACCGGTGCTGGGGTGGATGGACATGATGGGCGACGAGTCCATGGGATAGTCGCCGGAGTAGCCACCTTGCCAGAGGATGGGCGCATACGGCGGAGCCACCGGCGTAGGCGTGGGGTTGATGGAAGAGCCGCCGTTCAGCGGTGTTCGCAGCGCATACACCAGTGAATCGCCATCGGCATCGCTGGCGGAGTGGTCGAACAACAGCGGCTCATTCAAGCACAGCACCACGGGCGGGTACGCGATGAAACGCGCCGAACTGTTCTCCACCACCGTGCCGGGGATGCGCACCGTACAGGTGAGCCCCTGATCACCGGCATCCTGCAGGTTGATGATGGTGGGCGTGCGGCAGCAACGCTGGTAGGTGAGCACGTAACCGTCCGGGCGGGCGGGCAGCGTGAGCACCATGGTGTAGATGGCCAGTTCGATGCACACATCGGGTGGCGCCGTAAGGCACGGGTTGTCCAACGCGATGGGCAGTTCGATGGCACCGGGAAAGGCCATGTTCTGGATGGAGACCGTGGAGCCATCGCCCCCGAAGACACCGAGCATCGCGCTGGCATCGTACCCGGTCTGGTTCACGTTGCCGGGCCCGCAGTCGCGATACAGCTTCAGTGAGACCTGATATTGGTCGCCGCCGAGGTGGTCGTAGTACAACTCACCACCGACGATGTGCGTGGCGTGCGCAGAAGAGGCTGCGAACACCAGCGCGAGAGAGAGCGAGAGGAGGCGCATGGTAGCCATGGGACCGTTGCACCTTGAGAATGGTTGCCCGGTCGGTGAAGCAAGGTAAGCACCGGGGCCGGATCGGCTACATGTGCAGTGGATGGATAAACGCACAAACCCGCGCAACATGTCCCGGAGACACCTCCTTATACCAGGCCGACGTGTTCAGGAACACATGTGTCGCAAGGCCTATTCCGGCACATTGGTCCACTGCATGCGCACAACACGATAGCTCAGCGCTACCCCTATGAAGAGACGACTACCACCCACCCAGAGGTTATCATAATTGACCCAAGGCACCTCCAAGTATGGTTGTGCAGAGGCGATCTGCAGATCGACCATCACACCTACACGAAGCTTCCCGTGCAACCAGGCGGAACTGCTGCGCGTGGCGCCCACCATGAACCCGAAGGAGGCCGCCTCGGAAGTGCGCACCATCACTGATTCGCCCAGCGATGTGCTGACATTGATCGTGGATCGAATGCGAGGGAACGCACGTAGTCCGTAGTTCAACTCCCAAACACTGCTGCTATTCGAACGAAGCGCTTGGGCCACGTAGAAACGCCAACCCAACTCTGCCACCCTGTGGTCTAGCGTGTGATACCTCCCGGCACGTTGGTATTCCTCCACATACCCCCGGCTGCCGGATAGCATACCGAATCGATAACCGAACTTCGGACCTTTGCGGACTTCGATGTCCAAGCCGAAGTAAACACCGGCCTGATCCGCCCTAGCGTGGATGTTCTCTGAAGGCAGATGCAGATAAAACGTACCTCCGCTTTCCACGAAGGGAAGTAGGGAAAGTCCGGGTTGCATCTGGCCGAACGCGCCGGTACTTGGAAGGAGCACTACCGCAGCGCACCCGAGAAAGTACCACATAGAGAAGCGCTTCATTGCCGATGCCCTATTCACTAGAACTTTCATCACCACTAATCATTTTCTATAATGAGCTTTTGAGAAGCCACAATGCCAGCAAGCTGCACCCTAAACCTGCGCAGGGTCTTCCGTCTTCGGAGACCCTGCGCCACCGCGAACGAACAGCTCCACCAACGTACTCACCGCCTCGGTGCATGACCGTAAGATAAGTCCGACCGGCCAATACGGCGCGAAGCCACCTGCTCCAACACTCGCCTGCGGCACCCGCCCCGCATCACCCCGTTACGCGTGCCCACGCTTCGGCCCAATCCGCAGCAGTGGCGGGCGTGTAGGCGCCGTGCGCACAGTCCACCATGTCGCGGATGCGAAGCTTCTCCGGGTAGGCCGTGGCCTGCACGCGGTGCACCACCCACCGTGTGCCGATGCGTTGCAGCTCCACGAAAAGGTCCCACCCCTCGATGCGGTAGCGGTGGGCGCCATTGGCACTGCTGCGGTAGAGCGGGAACCCCGCCTCGTTCATCGCCACGCTATCTTCCGCCACCGTCATGGATCCCTTCCTTCATCGCCTGGCCGCACAGCTGCTGCACCACCACCGGCATGCGATGGATCGCGTGGCCGTGGTGCTGCCCAGTCGCCGGGCCGGTTCGTACCTGCGAAAATACCTCGCCCAGTTGCACGGCGGTGCGCTGTGGAGCCCGGAGATCATCGATATCGGTGGTTTCATGCAGCGCTGCTCCGGCATGGCCCAAGGCACTACCATAGACCTGCTCTTCCTGCTCTACGAGGCGCACCTGGGCACCGCCGGTGCAGCGGCCGAGCCGCTGGCCGAATTCCTGGAATGGGCGCCCGTGACGCTGCGTGACATGAGCGAGGTGGACGCCCACCTGCTGGACCACGCCCAACTGTACCGCGACCTGCGCGAATACCACGAGCTGGACGAATGGAGCTTCCGCCTGGGCCAGGACCTTAGCACCGCCCAGGAACGCCTGAACCACCAGTGGCGCGGTACCAAGGACCTGCACCACGCCTTTAGCGCGCTGATGCACGAACGGCGCATGGGCACCTCGGGCTTCGTGGCGCGCGCCTGTGCGGAGCAGGCGTTGGCGAACACCCTCTCCGCGCCGTGGACGAGCATCTGGTTCGCCGGCCTCAATGCGCTGGACCCGGCCTCCACCACCGTGGTGAAGCGCTTGCAGGCGGAAGGGCGCGCCCGTGTGGCGTGGGATGCCGATACCTACTACCTGGACGACGCACGTCAGGAGGCCGGGCGCTACCTGCGCCGCTCGCGTGCCGCGCTGGGCCCCGGCGAGCTGCCCGCCCCCTCCGCCATACGCGACCGGCCCCGCGCCATCCGCGTGGTGGCCGCCCCGCAGCCCTTCGCCCAAGCCACCTACGTGGCCCAGCGGCTGGCCGAGCTGACCCCCGAAGAGCGTGCGCGCACCGCCGTGGTACTGGGCGATGAGCACCTGCTGCTACCCCTGCTGGAACAGCTTGCGCCGGACGTGGGCCCCATCAACGTGACCATGGGGCTGCCGCTGAAAGCCCTGCCCGTGAGCGGGCTGGTGGAAGCCTACATCGCCGTGCTGGAGAGCGCCGCCGCCGACGGGCGGTATGCGTTGCACGCCGTGGAAGCGGTGCTGAGCCATCCGTTCGTGAACGAAGGCACCACCACCGCGCGCACCATCGCCGCGTTGCGCGCGGAGCAGCGGGCGCAGGTGAGCGCCGAACGCATCGTGGCCGTGCTGGCGGAGCAGGGTTCGCCGCATGCCGCCTTGCTGGCGCCCTGCCTGAAGCCGTGGAACGCCGACCTGCGCACGCTGTCCGATCGCTTCATCGCCCTCATCACTTGGGCCCGCGCCTGCGCCGCCAGCGACCGCACCGTGCAGGAGCAACTGTTCCAGGTGGCGCGCCTGCAACAACGGATGGACCGCACCTTGGAACGCCTGCAGGTACACCACCTGGACCTGCGCACCTACGCCAGTATACGAGAGCGCCTGCTGCGCGAAGAGCGCATCGCCTTCCTGGGCGAACCCCTGCAAGGGCTGCAGCTGATGGGCGTGCTGGAGACCCGCGCGCTGGACCACGAGCGCGTGATCATGCTGTCCGTGAACGAAGGCGTGCTGCCCCAGGCCGCTGCCGCGCAGAGTTGGATACCGCACGATGTGCGGCGCCACTACAAGCTGCCCCTCGCGGCCGATGGCGAGGCCATCTCCGCCTACCACTTCTACCGCTGCATGCACCTGGCGCAGGACGTGGAACTGGTGCACGCCGCGGGCGATGGCGCCGAGCCGGGCGAACCGTCGCGCTTCATCGCCCAGTGGCAGCACGAGGTGGTGGGTCATTCGCGCACCACCGTGCAGCAGCACGCCGTGGCCGCCCACACCGCCGCGCGCGCTACCGTGCCGGTGCGTGTGGCCAAGGACGCCGCCGTGCTGGCACGCCTGCAGGCCCTGTGCCAACGCGGCCTCTCCCCCAGCGCCATCGGTACCTGGCTGCGTTGCCCGCTGGACTTCTACTTCCGCTATGTGCTGGGCATCCGCGACACCGAGGTGGCCGATGGCACCCTGGGCAGCGATGTGCTGGGCGATGCCGTACACCAGGCGCTGGACGGCCTGCTGACCCCGCACCTGGGCCAGGTGCTGAGGCCCGAAGCGGTGGACGCCCTGCGGCCGCAGGTGCACCGCGCCCTTACCGACCGCCTGGCCCAACACATCTCGCGTGATGCGCTGGAGCACGGGCACTTCCGCCTGCGCCGCGAAATGGCCACCCGCGCGGTAGAGACCTACCTGGAGGCCGAACGCGACCGCTGTGCCGCAACGCCCACCACCTTGGTGGCCGTGGAACTGGATGTGAAGGCCACCCTGTCCAATGGCGTGCTCCTGAAAGGCCGCTGCGACCGCATCGACCTGCGCGATGGTACCCTGACCGTGCTGGACGTGAAGACCGGGGCCGTGCGCGAGAACGACCTGCGCCTGCCGGACCTGGAGCGCGCCACGCTGACGCCCGCCCGACGCTACGCGCTGCAATTGCTGATCTACCTCTGGGCCTACCTGCACCAACACCCGGAGGTGCCACAGGCCCGTGCCGGTGTCATCCCCCTGCAACGGCCCTCGCAGGCCGCGGGCGAATTCCTCACCATCGCTGGCGAAGAGGTGATCTCCCGCGCCCAGTTGCCCGCCATCGATGCCCTGCTGGCCCAGGTGGTGGACGCGATGCTGGACCCCGACACGCCCTTCCAACACGACCCGGAAAGCACGTACTGTTTGTGTTGTGTGGGATAGGCCTGCGGGGTCATGAGCGGCGCTTGGCTTGTGCAGAACGGTGAACAGGTGCGTGGTGGAGGCGGTCCTGACCGGCCGACTTCATGGGAAGCTATCAGGCGGTTCGGCGCAGTGTCGGTCAATGTTGGCATCCGACTTCCACTTCCGAGGCTTGGGCTTCAATCCTGTGTCCATCCGCATGGACCATGCGCTCGCCACACCAACGAGCGCGCCCCGAACACGACGGGAGAATGTCGTATCGGGGCGCTGGGGGCCTACCAAAACCACATGGTTCAGCCCTTCTCGTGGATGTTGTTGGTGGCTCGGCCGCCATGGCCGATGGCTAAAGCTATGCCACGCGCCGTGGATGCACACGCCAGCCGGCCTTTGAAATTCTCTCTATACCTACTGTGAGGGACTTTTCGCACGTACATGCCCTTGCTCACCGAACGGCATGCCACGAGTGATGCGGCCGTGATTCATACCCCACCAGCAGCCGGTGGCTTCATACAGACTGCCGCGATGCGCAAGCATCAACCACCGCGCTTTTCCAGCCAATAAAGCCCGCGCTACGGCGGGGGCTTGTGCTTCGGGACTTCGGTGCGTGCGGTGGCCGATCCAGCCCTGCAAAAGACCGGGCCATGCTGCCAACAAGTATCCAGAGCCCAGCTTCTCCAGCGCACCCCCAAAAGCGAAAAGGAGGCCGAAGCCTCCTTTCCATGCGCTGCGGTGCGCTGTGCTTAGCGGTAGATCACCTTGTGCGAGGTGGTGTTGCCGTTGCGCTTCAGTTTCACGTAATAGGCACCGGCACCCATGGTGCTCAGGTCCATCTCCTTGCGGTAGGTGCCTTCCAGGTCGCGCACCGTTTCGTTGTACACGGCCTGGCCGATGCTGTTGATGATCTCCACCGTTACATCACCCTTTTCGCCGTTCGCGAAGCTGAGGGTGAAGCGGCCGTTGTTGGGGTTGGGTTGGATGAGCACGCTGCCGTCTTCCGCTGCGGGCGCGAGGCCTTTGTAGATGATGCCCGTGCGATCCGTGCCACCGCAGGCGGCGTAGAAGTTCGCGTTGTTCTTGCGGTCGCTCGTGTAGGCATCGTTCACCAGCTCGAACTCGCCCTGGCCGGTGACGGGGATGCGCGCGATGGTGTATTCGCGGCCCGCCTGCCAGCTGTTGCCGCTGCTGGCCATGGGGTTCATGCCGAAACCGGCATAGACCGCGTAGCGCAGGCCACCCTCTTCGCGGATGTCGCCCGAGCGTTGCACGCCGATGTAAGAGGCCACGGCCTCGTCCTGCACGCTCTCGCCCAGGGTGGCACCGGAATTGGCATCCCACCGAACGGTGAAGACCAGCGAAGAGAAGATGCCGGAGAAGTCGGCCTCGGGGCGCACCTTCACCTCCAACACACCGTTGTTCTGGTAGAGGCCGATGTCCACAGCGTTCTGGGCGCTGGCGAGGCCGGCGGTACCCGCCAGCAGAAAGGTGAATGCGGTGGTGCGTAGGGTCCGGTTCATGGATACGACTGGTTTTGTGCTCCGTTGGACCGGCTTGCGAGGGGCTAACGGTGCGTTATGGAGGCCGCAAGATAGTTAGCCCTGGCCGGCCTGCGCAAGGGCTTAGAGCAAGCTGAGGCCCAGCGGCATGGAGCGCCGTTGCAGCCCGACGGACGCCCCCTGAAAACCGAACAGGGGCTCCTTGCGGAGCCCCTGCGCGGTAAACCTGCAAGGAATATGGAACCAGATTAGGTCAGGAAGACCGACCTCTCTGTAACCAAGACGGCGCCCGTTGAAAAGGGTTGCCAGCCCGACGAAAAATTTCAGGCTGTGAACTTGTAACCCACCCCCCGGATGGAATGGAAGTGCCTGGGCTCGCGGGGGTCCGGCTCGAAATACTTGCGGAAACCGACGATGAAATTGTCCACCGTGCGGGTGGTGGGGAACACGTTGTAACCCCACACCTTCTGCAGGATCTCTTCGCGTGAGACCACATCGCCCTGGCGCTCCAGCAAGAGGCGCAACAGCATCATCTCCCGTTGGCTCAGCGTCTTCACCAACCCGCCTTGGCCGCGCACCTCGTAACTCTGGAAATCCACATGGTTATCGCCGAAGGAATAGGCGGAGAGCACCGTGTTGGTGCCCCGCTCACCCTTGCGGGGCAGCAACTTGGCCACGCGCAACAGCAGCTCTTCCAGTTCGAAGGGTTTGCCCAAGTGGTCCTCACCGGCTTTGAGGCCGCGTATACGGTCCGCCGTGGCGGTGCGTGCGGTAAGGAAGAGCACCGGCGTGGCGTTGCCCTCCAGGCGGATGGTCTCCACCACGGCGAAACCGTCCATTCCCGGGAGCATCACATCCATCACCACCACGTCGTAATGGGCGCCGCGTAGCCGTTGCAACGCATCGGGGCCGTTGACCACGGTGGTGACATCGTAGCCCTCCAGCTCGAAGTTGAGGCGCAGCGCCGAACGCAGCGCGTCCTCATCTTCCACCAAGAGCAGACGGGGCTTGGCCACGGCTTCTTCCATGGCGCAAAGATGGACCACGGCTACCTTTGGCACCCATCCCCCGCTCATGCGTTTCACACCCCAGCATGCCCAGGCCGCCGAGTCCATGCGGACCAATACCCTGGTGGAGCATTTGGACATCCGGTTCGGGGTGGATGCTGAAGGGCGCCTGCAAGCCTCCATGCCCGTGGACCAACGTACCCACCAACCTATGGGTCTGTTGCACGGCGGAGCCACGGCCGCACTGGCGGAAACGCTGGGTAGCGTGGGTTCGGCCATGCTGATAGACCTGAGCACGCAGGGTACCGTAGGTATGGAGATCACCGCCAACCACCTGCGCGGAGTGAAGACCGGCCGTGTAACGGCCACCGGCGAGCTGGTGCACCAAGGGAACAAGACCCATGTGTGGGACATCCGTGTACACGATGAGGCCGGTAGGCTCATCGCCATCTGCCGTCTAACGAACATGATCATCGACCGCCGATGAGCACCACGCCCGCCCTGCGCCTCGCGCTGCGCCACTGCATCAGCGAAGGCATCACTTTCGCCGCGTTCCGAACCCCGGGAGGACCCGTCACCCTTTGGGCCCAACAAACACCCGATCTGGACCGCGCGGAGAACGGCCTGTGGTGGGAGCTGAACGATGTGTTCCTGCTCTCGCCCTTCCTGCTCAGCGACCGCACACCGCTGATCCGTTCCGATGTGGAATTGACCTTCGGCGATGCCGAGCCGCACTGGCAACGCCTGCTGGAGTGTACCGGGACCAGCGAACGACCCATGGCCACACGGCTGCCCGCCACACCACGCGCGGCCTTCGAGGCAGCGGTGCAACAGGCCCGCAACGAATGCGCTGCGGGAGCGGTGGAGAAGATCGTCCTGTCGCGCACCGTGGATCTGGCGATCGGCGAAGCGGAAGCACCGGCCCTGTTCATGGAAGCCGTGCGCGCACGGCCCGATGCCTTCGTGGCCTTGGTGATGACACCCGAGCACGGCCTGTGGCTCGGCGCCACGCCGGAACGGCTGATCGTGGCCGAGAACGACACCGTGCAGGTGGACGCCCTGGCCGGTACCGCGCCCAGCGCCAGCGCCGCCAGCGAAGCCCAGGAATGGGGTCAGAAGGAACGGCACGAGCAACGCGTGGTGGCCAAGAGCATCGCGGGTACGCTGATCGACCTGGACGCCCGTCACATCACCATCGACGGTCCCGAGGTGCTGCACGCCGGGCCGGTGGCCCACCTGCGCACCCGCATCAGCGCCCAGGTGGATGGACGCGCGGTGGAAGAGTTGGTCGGCGTGGTACACCCCACCCCTGCCGTGTGCGGCATACCCACCGCGAAGGCACGCGAACGCATCCAGGCGCTGGAAGACCGCGACCGTGAACTGTACGCCGGTTTCTGGGGACCGTGGAGCGCGGACGGACGCATGGAACTGTTCGTGAACATCCGCTGCATGCGGGTGCACGCACACCACGCCGAACTGCGCGTAGGTGCCGGCATCACCGCTGGATCGGTGCCTGCCTTGGAATGGGAAGAGACCGAACACAAGGCCGAGAGCTGGTTGCAACTGATGCGAACACCGATACCGGCCTGATCCATGACGAGCGACCATTTCGCCGCTTCCGAACTGGCGCGCTTGTGTGCCGCAAAGGGGGTGAAGCATGCGGTGATCAGCCCTGGCAGCCGCAGCGCGCCCTTGGTGATCGCCTTCAACAAGCAGGACGGTATCGAGTGCCTGCAAGTCATCGATGAACGCAGCGCTGCCTTCTTCGCACTCGGTATGGCGCAGCAGCTGCACGCGCCAGTGGCGCTGATCTGCACCAGCGGCAGTGCGGTACTTAACTACGGCCCCGCGATCGCCGAAGCGTTCTACCAACGCATCCCCTTGTTGGTGATCACCGCTGATCGCCCCGAAGAATGGGTGGACCAGGGTGAAGGACAGGCGATCCGTCAGCAAGGCGTGCTCGCACTGCACATGAAACGCAGCGTGCAGCTTCCGCGGATGACGAGCGATGAACTCGCGCGCTGGCATTGCGGACGCTTGATCAACGAAGCGATCGACACCACCTTGCTCCCGGTCGCGGGACCGGTGCATGTGAACGTACCGTTCGCCGAGCCGTTGTATGGAACGGTTGAAGAAGTGGGCACATCGCGCTTCATCGCACCGGTGATGACAGAATCCTTCATCCTACCCGATCATGCGCGTTGGTTGCTCGGGCAGCTCTCGGCCTGCAAGAAGGTGATGGTGCTCGCCGGACAAGGCGTGTGGAGCGATGGTATGCGCAAGCAACTCGCGCAATTCGCATCGCTCCCGCAGGTGACCGTACACACCGAAGCGACCAGCAACCTGGACGACACCGCTTTCATCACCTGCATCGACCGGGTGATCGAGGCGGTGAGCGAGAAGAACGAGAAAGACCTGCGTCCCGAGCTCTTGATCACCTTCGGAGGTGCCGTGGTGAGCAAACGCATCAAGACCTTGTTGCGCAAATGGGAACCGGCGCAGCACTGGAACGTGGATGCCGGCCAGCGTCACTACGACACCTACCAGAGCCTGACGCACGACATCGCGGTGAGCCCGGAGATCTTCTTCGCGCAGCTCGCTTCCGGCGTACAAGCGAACGACAGCTTCTACGGCGAGGCGTGGAAGATGATGGACCAGAGCACGCGCGGCAAACACAACCGTATCATCGCCGATGCGCCTTTCTGTGACCTCACCGTTTTCAACACGCTGAACGACCGCATCCCCGGTGACAGTGCAGTGCATCTCGCGAACAGTACACCAGCGCGTTATGCGCAGCTCTTCGATCGCGTGCGCGGCCATCACTGGTTCGGCAACCGTGGAACAAGTGGCATCGATGGTTGTACGAGCACGGCTGTCGGTGCAGCGTTCGCCACCAAACAGATCACCACGCTCATCACTGGCGATACGGCATTCTGTTACGACAGCAACGCCTTCTGGAACGACCACCTCTCGCCGAACCTGAAGGTGATCGTGATCGACAACGGTGGTGGCAACATCTTCCGTTTCATCGAAGGGCCGGATAAGGATGCCGATCTGCTGCAATGGTTCGAGGCGCCACATGCACGCAGCATCGAGAAGCTGGTGCAGAGCTTCGACCTACCCTACTACCATGCGAACGACCAGGCATCGCTGGAAGCAGGGATCGACAAGCTGTACGCTGTTCACGACAAGGCAGCTGTACTGCACGTCACGACGGACGCACAGACCTCACCGCAAGTGCTCCGTGACTACTTCAATCAACTCCGCACTTCATGAACGTCGCGCATTCGTTGCGTCCTTCGCGTCTTTGCGGTTCAATCGCATTCAAATGAGCTCCCGCAACTGGACCACCATCAAGGAATACACGGACATCAAGTTCGAGTTCTTCGAAGGCATCGCCAAGATCACGATCAACCGGCCCGAGGTGTACAACGCCTTCCGACCGGACACGAACAAAGAGATGATCGACGCGATGGACATCGCCCGCGAGGATCCGGCGATCGGCGTGGTGGTGCTCACCGGCGCTGGTGACAAGGCCTTCTGCAGCGGCGGCGACCAGAACGTGAAAGGACGTGGCGGCTACATCGGCACCGATGGCATCCCACGCCTCAATGTGCTCGACCTGCACAAACGCATCCGCGAACTACCCAAGCCCGTGGTGGCCATGGTGAACGGCTATGCCATCGGTGGCGGGCACGTGCTGCACGTGGTGTGCGACCTCACCATCGCTGCGGACCACGCCCGCTTCGGACAGACCGGCCCCAAGGTGGGCAGCTTCGATGCGGGCTTCGGCAGCAACTACCTCGCGCGCCACGTGGGCCAGAAGAAAGCCCGCGAGATCTGGTTCCTCTGCCTGCAATACAGCGCGCAGGAAGCCGAGGATATGGGCATGGTGAACAAGGTGGTACCGCTCGCGGAACTGGAAGATACCACCGTGGAATGGTGCCAGATCATGATGCAACGCAGTCCGCTCGCGTTGCGCATGATCAAACGCGGCTTGAACGCTGAACTGGATGGTCAACGCGGGTTGATGGAGTTCGCGGGTGACGCCACGCTGATGTACTACCTGATGGACGAGGCGCAGGAAGGGCGAAACGCGTTCCTGGAGAAGCGGGCGCCGGATTTCCAGAAGTTCCCGAAATTCCCGTGAGCTGATCTCCGCAAATGGCTATTGTCCTGGACATTGACACCTTCCACAAGTATCTCGGGTTCCTCGCCACGGAAACCACACAGCTACTCCGTAAAGGGCCAGACGAGGATGGGCTTGACCGGCTGAATGTCGAACTGACAACCTTACTTGATCGCTGTGCGAATAGCTCCGTCCCCGAAGATCTCATCGGCCGATATTCGACAGTGCTTGCGGCATACAAGAAGGCTTCATCGGAGAATGTAGGAGCTTCCGTAGTAGACGGATTGATCACTATGATCACGAACTTCTCCTTCACCTATGCACGGCAGAAGAAGCAGATCCAGGTGATCCAGGAGCTAAAGACCGACCTAGAAGCTCTCGCCATGTATGCGAAGCTGCACTACTAGCGGATGAAACACTGGTTGCAGGCATTTCGATTGCGCACATTGCCTTTAGCGGTGAGCAGCATTATCGTAGGCAGTGCCGTAGCTCATCAGGAACAGAGACTGTCTTCCTATTTAGTCTTCAATCCAGTCGTTCTCCTCCTTGCAGTACTAACGGCTGTACTGCTTCAGATCCTGAGCAATCTGGCCAACGACCTCGGTGACCACCAGCATGGCACTGACAATGCTGAACGCGTGGGTCCGCAGCGTGCAGTGCAGAGCGGTGCAATTACACCCCGCAAAATGCGGAGGGCAATGATCATTTGCGGACTTCTCGCTCTCATCAGTGGCTGCTCATTGATCACCGTTGCACTCGGAGTTACCCTGAAGACCTTGATTTTCTTGCTCATCGGACTATTTGCCATCGGCGCGGCGGTCAAATACACCTTCGGCGATAATCCATACGGATACTCCGGGCTCGGTGACTTGAGCGTCTTCCTCTTCTTCGGCATCATTGGTGTCCTCGGCACTTACTACCTCCACACACGCCACTTCGACTTTCTACTTCTACTTCCAGCCGCTGCCTTCGGGCTGCTCAGTGCCGGTGTGCTCAACGTGAACAACATGCGCGATATCGTAAACGACGCGGCCAGCGGCAAGCGAACCTTGGTCGTGCGCATGGGGTCGGCCAACGCACGCATCTATCACACTATGCTCGTCTGCGGCGGTATGCTAGGGCTTGCCGGATTTGCGTTGGTTGCCGGTCTCGGCTGGACCTCCTGGCTCTTCCTCCTCGTCACACCCGGCTTCATCATCCACCTGAAGAAGATCTGGACAACCGCCGAACCCCGCGCCCTTGACCCACAACTGAAAGTGTTGGCCATGGGCACCTTCGTCACCGCGCTGCTGTTCTCGCTGGGTCTTATCCTTGCGGTATGATCGCCGCGCGCTGGATCGAACGCACCCTGCAACCCCGCTTCGAGCTGGGCACTTCCAAAGGGCCGATCAACGCACGCACCGTTTGGTATCTGCTAGCGTGGCATACCGAACGGCCTGAGCTCATCGGCATCGGTGAAGCGGCGCTCTTCCCCGGCCACAGCAAGGAGTTCCCGGCGGATGTGCGCACGAAGCTGATCGAACTATGCGCGGACACCACGAATTGGCAACGCCGGTTGAACACCGACCTGATCGATGTTCCGAGCGTGCGTTTCGCGGTGGAGCAATGCCTACGTGACCTCGGCGTGAGCGGCACCAAGGAACTCTTCCCTTCCGCCTTCACCCTTGGAAAGGAACCCATTCCCATCAATGGCTTGGTGTGGATGGGCGACAAGGCCACGATGAAGCAGCGCATCCGAGAGCAGATCGAAAAGGGCTTCACCACGGTGAAGATGAAGATCGGTGCGATCGGGATCGATGATGAGCTGGAACTTCTACGTGATGTGCGCAGTGAGTTCCGTGCCAGTGACATCACGCTGCGTGTGGACGCGAACGGTGCGTTCAGTGCACAACAAGCGCCGGACATATTGAAGCGCCTTGCTGATCTTGACGTACACAGCATCGAGCAACCCGTACACGCCGGTTTGTACGAAGTGATGGCGGAACTCTGCGAGCGGTCGCCGGTGCCGATCGCATTGGACGAGGACCTCATCGGCCTGAACACCCGCGATGCGAAAGTGGATCTGCTGGACAACGTGAAGCCACAATACATCGTGATCAAGCCGAGCCTCGTGGGCGGTTGGGTGGCCACGCAGGAGTGGATCGACCTCGCGAAGGCACGCCACATCAGCTGGTGGATCACTTCGGCGCTGGAGAGCAGCATCGGGCTGAACGCCATCGCGCAATACACGGCGACGTTGAACGTGGGCATGCCGCAAGGACTTGGTACCGGCAGCGTGTACACGAACAACATCCCTTCTCCCCTGCTCGCCGAGCGCGGCGCGCTGCACTATCGTCCGGAAGTGGCTTGGGATCTTTCGCTCTTCCACCAATGAGCGTTCCCGACGATCGCTTCGCACGGATCATCATCGATGGCTTCGTCCTTACGCGCGAGGAGGCCATCCAACGGTTCCGCGCTTTCATCGGCCCACGGTCCGAGGATCACCCGTGGGCCACCGCGCTGGTAAGCACCCTGGAGGACCTGGGCAATGCAACAGGCCTACGCGCGACCACCAGTGGCACCACCGGACCTCCCAAGCGATACATCATCCCACGCGCGGACCTTATGGCCAGCGCCGCATTGACCGCCCGTGCATTCGACCTGAAATCCCGGGACCGCGTGTTGCACTGCCTGCCCAGCGACTTCGTAGCGGGCAAGATGATGCTCGTGCGCGCCTTCGTGCTCGGCCTGGACCTGCATGTGATCGATCCGCGCGGAAGTGTATTGGACCACCTCGGCACGAACGAGCATTTCCGTTTCGCCGCCATGGTGCCATTGCAGTTACACCGTGCGTTGAACGAAGACCGGGACCGTGTGGAGGCCCAGTTCGAGACCATCCTGCTCGGCGGCGGACCGGTGAGCGAAGCGCTTTCAGTAGCGCTGCAGGGCTTGCGGACGAAGGTCCACATCGGTTACGGCAGCACGGAAACGGTGACGCACGTCGCCCTGCGGTCGTTGAACGGCGAAGGTGCAAGCGATGCCTTCACCGCCCTGGGAGATGTCCACTTCGGTCGCGACCCGCGGGGATGTCTGGTCGTGCATACACCGCACCTCGGTGTTCCGCAGCATGTAACGAACGACCTCGTCGAACTGCTCGATGACACGCATTTCCGCTGGCTCGGTCGCTACGACAATGTGATACTCAGCGGCGGCAAGAAGATCTTCCCGGAGCAGTTGGAGGCGAAGACCGCAGGCGTGATCCCCTACGCACACTACTTCACTTCAACGCCGGACGACCTGCTCGGCCAAAGCGTGCTGCTCGTGCTGGAATGCCCGAAGGATGAAGCGGACGTGATGAACGAAGTGATGCCGTTACTATTGACGGTGCTACATCCGCACGAACTTCCAAGACGTGTACGCACCGTTCCCACGTTCGAGCGCACATCCGGCGGCAAGGTGATCCGTAAGCGGCCATGATCTGGTTCTTCGCGCTCCTGCTTCTCTACGCGTTCGCTTTCGTGATCGTCGTATGGCCGATCCACTGGATGTGGCACACGTTCACGCAGGACGGCACATACGATAAACGCTTCTACCGACAGGCCTCGTACTGGAAGCTCTACTTCTGGGTCTTCGGCACGGCGATGCTGCTCACCTTCGGCCTGAACATCCTGCGCGGACCGTAGAAGGCACCTACTTCATGTTGTTCACCGCCTCCTTGTCCAACGGCGCCTCGTCATCGTCGTCGCCCATCGGCTTGGTCACCGTGTAGGTACGCCACTTCTCCAGCACGGCCTGCATATCGGCGGGTAGCGGACTCTCGAAGTGCATGCGCTTGCCGGTGATCGGATGGTCGATGTCCAGCGTACGTGCGTGCAGCGCCTGGCGTGGCAGCACCTTGAAACAGTTCTCCACGAACTGGCGGTACTTGGTGAAGGTGGTGCCCTTCAGGACGCGATCACCGCCGTACGCGGCATCGTTGAAGAGCGGATGTCCCGTCCACTGCATGTGCACCCGGATCTGGTGCGTGCGGCCCGTCTCCAACTTGCACTCCACCAGTGTGATGTAACGGAAACGCTCGAGCACCTTCCACCGTGTCAGCGCCGGTTTGCCTTGATCACCGTCCGGGAAGACGAATTGGACCGTGCGGTCCTTCACGCTGCGTCCGATATGGCCTTCGATGAGGCCCTCATCTTCGTTGAAGTCGCCCCAGACCAAAGCGTTGTAACGGCGGTCGCTCGTGCGATCGAAGAACTGGCGTGCCAGGTGCGTAAGCGCTTCCTCCGTCTTGCCTACGACCATGACACCGCTGGTATCCTTGTCCAGGCGATGGACCAGACCCGGACGTGGGATCTCCGCACCAGGCGTACTCGGCAGCTTGCCGAAGTGGAACAGCAAGGCGTTCACCAAAGTGCCGGTCCAGTTACCATGGCCGGGGTGTACCACAAGGCCCGCCTGCTTGTTGATGACCAGGATATGATCGTCCTCATACAGCACTTCCAAGGGGATATCCTCCGGAAGGATCTCCACTTCGCGCTGGGGATACGGCAGCACGATGCTGATCTCATCGTCCGGCTTCACCTTCTGGCTGGGCTTTGCGCTCTTGCCGTTCACGAGCACATTGCCCGCTTTGGCCGCTACCTGGATGCGGTTGCGTGACGTGTTCGCCAGCCGGTCGAACAGGAACTTGTCCAGCCGGATCTGCGACTGCTTGGGGTCGCAGACGATGCGGTGGTGCTCGTAGAGCTCCTGTTCCTCCGCTGAATTGTCGAGTTCCTGGTCCATCAGTGCTGGACCACCATACGGCCCTGGGCGCGCAAGGTACCAGCTTGATCCACGACACGCAGCACATAAACACCGTTGGCGATCGAAGCCGTGCTGAATTCGTTGGTGCCGTTCGCTCGTTCGCTCCAGACCATGCGCCCCGTTGCGTCGATGCACTGCACGCTGGCTCGCGTCGGCATGTCGCCGGAAAGGGCGACGCGCACGACATCCGTGGCCGGATTCGGGTACACCAGCAGATCGCCCGGCGCGTCCTGCTCCGGAATGGATGCCCAAGGGTCCACGGCCGCGATCATCACCGGCCGCATCATCAACGAACCTTGGAAACTGGTGTTGGCGAAGCTGCCGGAGGTGTTGTAGTAGATGCGGTTGCCGTTGTTGCGGTTGCGGTCGAAACCCAGGTTCATGTTCGCACCGTTGGTCTGCACCCAACCGATGTAGATGGTGCCTTCCACGCGGATGGCACTGTCCAGTTCGTACTCCACGAACTTGTCGATGCCATCAAGTCGGTACTGGGGCGAGGAGAACGAGAAGTTCTGGTGCTGGATCACCTCGGGGCTCAAGCTGCTCCACACCGTGATCAGGAACGACCCATCGTCCGGGGGCAGCAACGGCGGCTGGTTCGCGATCGGGTTGAAATACATCCGTACCGCCCGCAACGAATCAGGACCGATGAGATCGTACCGATAGGCCAGCTTGCCACCACCCACGTTCAGGCCATAACCCATCTCCGCCGTACCATCGTCGTAGGCGTAGTAGTTGCTCAGTTCCTGCCGCAGGTGGATGGTGTCGTTGTAGCGATTGATGTCCGGCGTGGCGTTGCACCAGAATTTCACGTCCCAGAAAGCCGCATCGGTGCTCGGTGAATTGTCGTAAACGAAATTGTTGGGCGCACTGTTGATCGGGTGCTGCGTATCGATGATCATCGCCGCATTACCGTTCGGGCTCAAGCCATTGGTGAAATTGGAGAGCGTTCCTCCGTCCTCGGAAACGGCGGTCATGCCGTAGTTGATGAAAGCCGGTTCGATGTCCAGGTTCCGCATCTTCTCCAACGCGGTAAGCGCCATGGAAGAGGCCGGCGCATCTTCGAAACGAGCGAAGGGCACCGATGTGTAGGTCTGGAGCAGCGTGGCTTCGGGATACATGTAGGCCACATCCACCAGGCGCGTGTCGTTGTAGGCGCGCTGCGCTGCGAGGCGCACATAATCCAGGTGCCAGTGGTCGAACGAACCGCTCAGCGTGGCACAGTTCACGAAACGGAACTGGAACCCTTCCTTCAGGAAACGCTCCTGCCGCACAGGGATCAGCACTTGTTGGAAGTCGGCCAGGTCCACGTACGGAATGGCCCACATCCGGTACCACGACTGTTCCAAGGGTGCGTAGAACTCGAGGATCAAGCTGTCCACCACCTGGGCGTTGTCGTCGCCACTGAGGCCTTTGGCCTGGTAGAAGAAGCTGAGGTAGATGGAATCGCCCATCTCATACTCCAGGTCGATGGGAACGGAAGTGAGGTGGTCCGCACGGCCGTAAGCGGTATAGTTGGGGAAGTCGTACGGATATCCGGTGCGCGCCAAGCCATCGAAGGTGGCCACACCGATGGTGGGTGGATCGATGGGATAGGTGCCATTGATGTACACGTCATCATCCTGCCAGAGGATCAACGGTGTCTCCACATCGTTCATCAGATAGGTGCCACCAGCTGCGGCCACGCTGTAAACGAGCACGGAGTCCTGTATCAGTTCCGGGCTCAGCAAGAAGGTCGTGTCCGCTGGCGGTGCGCTCAACGAATCGAGGATGTTGTACGGCGGCCAGGCTTCCACCGTAGTGCTGGTGGGCGGATACCCCGTGAGGTCGAGCACCGTGACCATCACGCTGGGCAATGCTTCACGCACGGTCTCCGGCGGGTCGTTGCCGTTCACCGTGGTGCGCCAGGTGGTGTCGGTCGTGTAGCGCATGTCCCACGTGGATCCCCCGTTCACCGTGAGGCGGTAGAGCGTGTTGGCCAGCGTTACGTCCGCGTCCGTTTCACGGGCGATGCGTTTGCGTGTGCGGTCGGTGGAGAAGTCGTCCATCAACGGGATCTCCTGCATCTCGTACTGGTACTCGAACACGCGGTTCACGTTGTCCTTGGCGCGACCCGGATCGGCGACGGGACGTGCCGAAAGAGCGCGCAGCTCTTCGCCCTGCGCCATGACACCGGCGCACAAGCACCCGGCGAGGAGCGAACAAAGGATCCTAGTCAAGTCCATCTTCAACAGTGTCGTTGCGGGTGTAGCGCGTGGGGTCGTTCCAACCGTCGTTCGGCTTCAAGCCCGTGGTGTCAGCGGTAAGCCAGATATCGATGGTGCTGCCCAAAGCGATGCGGTCGTTGGCGTTCGCCGAAGGTGACTGGCGACGCACCCGTGCCAACGTGGAATCGGCGGCCGTATTGCAGCCCTCGCACTCCACCAGCACACCCAGGTTCAACGAAGCCATGTTCAGCACCATCTGTACCTCGGCATGCGTCAACCCACCGAGGTCCGGTACCGGTACGCGTTCACCCTTGTCCCCGCTGCCCAGCACCAGGGTGATGGATTCGCCACGCCGGATGCGCTGCTCCGGTGCGATGGGCTGTCCCTTGTACAGCTGCGCGATCACACAATCCACACAGGGGTCGGGCCGGTATTGCAGTTCCTGCACCTTGAGGCCGATGATGTCCAGCACGGAGATCGCCTGGCGTTTGCTCAGGTCCACCAACCGGGGCATGTCGATCATCTTCGGCTGGCTGGCGTTGAGCACCAGGTACACCTTGCGACCCGGTTTCACCTCGATGCCCGATACCGGGTCCTGCTCCACGATGCTTCCCTTGGGCAATTCGTCCGAATAGACCGAATCGATCACGAAGGCGCGCAGCTCACGGCTTTCCAGCAAGCTCTCCGCCTCGGCCAGCGACAGGCCCTTCAGGTCCGGCACGCGCATGGCCACGTTGTGCAGGGTGTACTGCCGCAGCCACAGCCATCCACAGAACAACAGCGCTACCAGCACGATCACCGGGAGCAGGATGCGAACGAAGCGGTTTTGGAGCATACGGCCCTTGGGGAATGGCCTTCTTCAGGCGGCGCCAAAGATAGACGGCCACCTTCAGCACCGGTCCACACCGGAGCGTTCACACTTTCAGGATGAACGACCCGACTTACAAGGCACGGCTCATCCAGCTTTGCCGCTCATCCCGCACCCATGCCTCTTCCCCTCATCGCCATTCTGCGCGGCGGCTACACCGGCGAATCCGTCATCAGCATGCAAAGCGCGCGAACGATGATGGAAGCGCTGGACACCACGCGGTTCCAAGGGTTGTACGTAACGGTGGGCCGTGAGACCTGGACGTGCGAGCGCGCCGATGGCACGGACATCGCCTTCGATCGTGCCTTGTTCACCGCGGACGATGGCCAGGGGCACACACGGTTCGCGGCAGCGCTGATCGCCATACACGGCACGCCCGGGGAGGATGGCAAGCTGCAAGGTTATCTGGACATGCTGGGCGTGCCCTACCAGACCGGTGGTGTGCTGCCCATGGCCATCACCATGAGCAAATTCAGCACCACGGGCCTGCTGCGCCAGATGGGCTTCAACGTGGCGCGGTCGCTGTTGCTGCGCGAACGCACCGCGGACACCGAACGGCGCGTGCTGGCCGATGTGGGCCTGCCCTGTTTCGTGAAGCCGGACGGCAGCGGCAGCAGTCTCGGCATCAGCAAGGTGAAGACCGCGGAGGAACTCGCTGCGGCGCTGGACAAGGCCTTCGCCGAGGACAGCAGCGTAATGTGCGAGGCCTTCGTGAAAGGGCGGGAGCTCACCTGCGGGGTGATCCGGCTGAACGGCGTGGTGCGCGCATTACCGGTGTGCGAGATCCGGACGAGCAGCGAGTTCTTCGACTACCACGCGAAGTACCACGCCGCCGATACGCAAGAGCTGATCCCGGCGCCACTTCCGGATGAGGTGACGCGCACCGTGCAACAACGGTCCGAAGCGATCTACACCGCGCTGAAATGCGACGGCATGGTGCGCGTGGACCATTTCTGGGCCACCACCGATGACCGCACCGGCGATGTGGTGACGATCGAAGTGAACACCACGCCCGGTTTCAGCCCGGCGAGCATCTTCCCCAAGATGTTGAACGTTTCCGGCATCGGTGTTCCAGCCGCCATCAATGGGCTGGTGGCAGCGATGCTTCAGCGGTAGCGCGCCGTCAGGGACCGTACCAATGCCTCCACCGCACGCGCCCGGTGGCTGATGGCGTTCTTCGCCGCCTTGTCCATTTCTGCGAAGGTGAGCGTGGACCCGGCCGGTATGAAAACGGGGTCGTAACCGAAGCCGCCAAGGCCCCGGGGCGCCAGCGCAATGGTGCCATCCACGCGCCCTTCGAAGGTCTCTTCCACACCCTCCCGGATGAAGGCGAGCACCGTGCGGAAACGCGCACGACGGTCCTGCACACCGTGCAACGCCCCTAACAGCTTGGCCATGTTGGCGGCGGCATCGCGTTGCTCACCGGCATAGCGGGCCGAGTACACACCCGGCTCGCCGTGCAGCGTATCCACTTCAAGTCCGGTATCGTCAGCGATGCATGGCAGTCCGCAGCGCTCATGCGCGAACCGGGCCTTTTGGAGCGCGTTCGCCTGCAACGTATGCCCGGTCTCAGGCAGGTCCGCGGGCAGGCCCACATCGGCGAGGCCGAGCAGTTGAACGCTCGGCGGCAATAGGGCTTTCAGCTCGGCCATCTTGCCAGCGTTGCCGGTGCATAGCACGATGCGTTCCATGCGGCAATGCGTTCAGCTACGCTTGCGCGGCGCCACCAACGTGCTGCGTACCGCGTACTGTGGCTTGCCCCGTTGCATAAGGTAGAGGCGGCCCAGGTATTCGCCGATGAGCCCCAGGGTGAGCAATTGGATCCCCGCGAACACCAGCACCACCGACACGGTGGAGGCCCAACCCTGCGGCGTGTGGCGGACGAAACGTTCCACGATGGCGTAGATGGCCATACCGAAACCCACCACACTGAACAAGGCCCCGATGACGCTGCTGATGCGCAAGGGCATCACCGAGAAGTTCACGAACATCATCATCCAATGGCGCACCAGCTTGCGCAACGTGTAGTTGCTCTTCCCTTCCATGCGCGGTGCATGCTCCACCTGCAACCGGCCGACGCGCCGCGTGTTCTCCAGGATCAACCCATCGATGTACGGGTAAGGGCCCGTGTACTCCAGGATGCGGTCGCGCATGAAGCGGTTGATGCAGCGGAAGCTGGAGAGGTAGAGCCCTTTGGGCTTGTCGATCATGAAACGCGCCACCGCATCGTTGAACCAGCTGCCGAAGTTGCGGAACCACGAGTGGTGTTTCTCGGCGTAGTGGGTGTACACCACGTCCAGTTCAGGGTGCGCGCGCGCATGTTCGAACACCTTGCGCACTTCGGAAGGCGGGTTCTGGAAATCGTCGTCGATGTTGATGATGAACGTGCCGCTGGCAGTGGCATAGCCCGCCATCACCGCATTGTGCTCGCCGAAGTTGCGCGCAAGGTCGATGGCCACCACGGGAACGGGAGCGTTGGCGCAGATGCGCTGGATCACCTGCCAGCTGTCATCCGGGCTGCAGTCGTTCACGAGCACCACCTCCATGCCGCCGTCGATGTGCAACTTGGAGAGTTCGTTCACCAGCCGCTCGATGCTGCGCGCACCGTTGTAAACGGGGATGACGATGGAAAGGGCTGTCATGCGTCAGGGGCGTTGGGCGATGAGGAGCACGGATCCACCGAACGGCAACGGCAAGCCTGCGTTCAGCAATGCGCTCTCGGCGCCTACGCACGCGCGGAACACCCCATTGGCGAGCGGGTTGAAGGGCGTGACATCACTGGCGGGCGGAGCGGGAAGCACTTTGCGGCGAAGGAGCATCAGGGGGAAGAGCACCGTGTTCCAATACGACGCGAAGATGAGCCTGAAACCATGCTCGCGCAAAAGCCCCTCCGCTTCCGAGCGGGTGTAGCGCCGTACCTGCCCCACGGCCTTATCGTGATAGGAGAGCATCCAGGGATAGGCGGCCATGTTAAGCACGCAGATACCGCCCGGCCGCAGCACCCGATGGAAACCGTGGAGCGTGGCGCCCACATCGATCCGGTAGCCGAGCACATCGCAGCTCACCAAGGCATCGAATGACGCATCCGTGTAAGGCAGTGCGTCCACCGAGCCCACGGTTACCGTAGCACCGGTCTTTTCACGGGTGAACGCGCAAGCCTGCTCAGCGATATCCAGACCGTGGAGCCGGGCTTGGGGAAAGCGACGCGCGATGGCCTTGAGCGTGCCCCCGGTGCCACAGCCAGCGTCCAATAACGTGGTCAGATGCCCGGCGTGCTTCTGCAGCGCGTTGACCACATTGGTGTGCAGCCCATGGTACCACCACATGGTCTCCTCCAGGGCGGCCATACGCTCATATTCCTGAGGCACCATGCTCATAGCCCCTTGTACCGCAGGTATTCGGCACGATCGCGCAGGTAATCCTCGGGATCGTACGGTCGGTCGCAGAAAACGAGAAGCACCGTATCCGTTCCTTCGAACACGATATGGTTCCAGATGCCCGGCGGGATGGACAGGCCTTGCTCCGGACGGTCCAGTACGATGCGGCAGTGAGAACGCCCGTCGTCCAACACGATGGACACCCTTCCGTGCAAACAGACCAGCACCTGCGTGCAATACTTATGCGCATGGTCGCCGCGGATGCCGCCCGGAGGAACACCGGTGACCGTGAAGACCCGGTGGATGGCCATACCCAGGCTCTCACCACCCAGATCCGGCATAACGGTGAGGGCCCCGTTGCGGATGTGCTGCCAGAAACGGAGCTGTACGAGCGAACCGATGCTGCTGTCTTTCATGAAGCGCTGTTGAAGTAAGCCCGCACGGTTTGGATCACCCGTTGTTGATCGGCATCGGAAAGTTCCGGATAGAGCGGCAGTGAAAGGACCGTGACCGCGGCATCTTCCGTTACGGACATATCACCGGTACGCAGATGACCTTCGTAGGCTGGTTGCTGGTGCACGGGGTGCGGGTAGTGGATGCCAGCGTGGATGTTCGCGTTCAGGAGATGTGTACGCAACGCATCACGCACGGCACGCTGCGGAACACGGATGACGTACAAGTGGTGAACATGTTCACGACCATCAGCTTCCAGCGGACATGCGAACGGGAGATCGGCGAAAGCACTGGTATAGGCACGGGCCAACTCCCGGCGGCGAGCGGTATGCGCGTCCAGGTGCTTCAACTTCACCTCCAATATCGCCGCTTGCATCGGGTCGAGGCGGCTGTTCCACCCTTGGATCAAACTGTTCTGCGGGGTATCCCATCCATACTGACGTAACAACCGCAGGCGACGGGCCAGTTCCGGATCGGAGGTGAGCATCATCCCTCCATCACCGATGGCACCCAGGTTCTTGGTGGGGTAGAAACTGAACGTGGACACATGCCCGAAAGAGCCGACCCGCCGGCCATGGTAACGCGCCCCGTGCGCTTGGGCACAGTCCTCCACAAGCTTCAGTCCCCTGCGTTCGCAAAGCGCACCCAGAGCGTTAAGGTCGGCGGGATGGCCGTACAGATGTACGGCGATGATGGCCTTGGTGCGCGCGGTGATCAACTCTGCTGCGGCACCTGGCGAGATGGTGTAGGTGGCAGGGTCCACATCGGCCAGCACCGGGGTGGCGCCAGCCATCACCACGGCAGCCACGGTGGCCACGGCGGTGTGCGACACGGTGATGACCTCATCACCCGGTCCGATGCCCAGCCCACGCAGCGCCAGGTGAATGGCATCGGTACCGTTATTCACTCCAACACCGTACCCGGCCCCGATGTAGGCCGCGAAGGCCGCCTCGAAACGAGAAACGGTTTCCCCCAGGATGTAGACAGGACCATCAAGCACGCCCTGTATGGCCGCATCGATCTCCTGTTTCAACTGTAGATACCCCGCTCGGGGATCCGCTACGTAGAGTGCCTTCTCCTCCATGGACACCGATGCTTTCCCGTGGCTCAAATGAACGGCGATCGCCCTCAACTCCGACCGGATCACAGCCAGACTGTTGGTACTTGCCGGTGGCACGGCCGATGAAGGCTTCTTTATTTCTGGATCTTGCGCAGCCTTTTCCATCGAACGCCGTCTATTTGTCGCCGAATTCTCCCCTGCAACGGATGAGCCACGCTCCTGACCGGTCCACCCTTCAGCGCTACTGGCTGTTCTTCCTGCTCTTCGCCCTGGCTTTCCGGGGGCTCTATGTAGCCCTCGAGATCTCCGAGCTGCGCCTGCCGGATACCATCGGCGTATTGTCCGTGCAAACGGGCGATACGAAGGGCTATCTCGACCCGATCGAAAGCGTACTGGCCGGTGGCCGCTACGAACCGGACTATCGCATGCCCGGTGTAGGCGCCCCGTACTGGGTCTTCCGCCAGTTCTTGGATGTGGGCATGAGCCGCGACGCCATGGTGATCGTCCAATGGCTGCTTTCCGGTCTTTGTGTCTACCTCCTAGGGCTCATCGCAACACGGCTTTCGGGCTCTGATCGCGTGGGCCTGATCGTTTACGGCGCTTATCTGCTGAGCGCCTATGCCAGTTGGTTCGATGCCTCCATCTCTTCGGACAGCTTCGCGGTCTCCACCATCATCCTGACAGCGTTCTTCCTGCAACGGGCGGTGGACCGCTCCAGTCTGCGCGACCTCGTCCTGGCCGGCGCCTTCTTCACCTGGTTGGTATTCCTACGACCGGTCAGCGTGGCGCTATTCCTGCCCATGCTGGTGCTGCTTTGGCACTTCGGCACCTGGCCGCAACGGTGGAAGGCCATCATCGCCGTACTGCTCCCGTTCGCCATCGCCGATGGACTTTGGACGTACCGCAACTGGCGCGCGAACCACGAATTCAGCCCGTTGACGAACCAAGGCTTGCTCCCTGCGGATTTCACCGATGAGATACGCGGGCACGTGATGGCGTTCCTCCAGGGCTATGGCGGCAATTACATCTGGTGGACACCTGGTGCCGATGTGCGCTGGTACGGGGTATGGAAAGGGGGTGGTGAACTGGACGATGAAGGCCGCGATGCGAACCCTCCGCCGGACCATGCCATCGTGGAGGGCTACACGCGGGACAGCCTGTATCTGATCAGTGAGCGGATCCGCGCCTGGTCCGCTGGTGGGCTGACGCCGCAGGATTCGCTGGCGGAAGCACGCAGCATCAACGCCAAATTGGACAGTTATGCGGACCTGTACAAAAGGGAAGCTCCCCTCAACTATCATCTCCTGAGCCGGGTGCGGATGCTGAAGAACGTGATGTGGCAACACGGTACCGAAGGCATACTCATGCGCCCGTTCCACACACTCCCCATCTGGATGCGCATCTTCAAGGTGATGCAGGTGGTCTTCTACGTGTTCGCCTATACGTTCGGCTCGTGCGCCGTACTGCTGCTGCTTTGGAACTGGCGAAAAGCACCCACCCTGCTGCATCTCTGGCTGCCCATCATGACAGCCTATATGATACTCATCTATCCGGTGGTGCTGCGCATGTGCGAATGGCGCTACATGGTGCATCAGTTCCCACTGGCTCTGTTATTAGGCGTGGAACTGGGGCACCGGCTCATCCGGGGTATCCGTGCGAAAGGGATCAGTGGGCTGCGGGGTGCCGCCGTGCCATCCCGTGAGGCCGGGTTGATCAGCTGATCACCGGAAGGGCATCCGCAACCACCAGGCGCCCGCCTCCAGATCCAGGTATTTCACTTCGGAACCGGGACATTCGTTGGCCCAACGTGCCGCCGTGGCCCGTTCATCGGCCCGCCCGCCATCGTCCAGAAGCACAACGGCACCTGGTGCCAGACGGTCCCGCAGCAAAGGCACGGCCGGGTAACGCGCCTGCGATTGAACGGTCTCCGGAGGGCCGTCGACCACCAACAGGCCGATCGCATCCTTGGTCTGAAGGCCCTTCAGATCGTACCACTCGTGGCGTGCACCACCAACGGCGTGTTCCACCAACGGAGCGTCGATGACCTCGGCGAACGCGGTGAGGCCATGAAGCTCGAGCGCTCTTCGGGTGCGCGCGGCATAGACCGGGTCATGCTCCAACGCATAGACCTTCCCCTTACCCAAGCGCTGCAAGCAATAACCGATGATGACCGTGGATGTTCCGCTGCTGGCCTCCACTACGCAATCGGGCGCATTCTCCAAGACGTGCGTCATGATCTCGCGCAGCAGATCGGGAGACGCCGCCCAACCTCGCGTTGGAGGCAGGGGGTGAACCGGGCGCAGGAACTCGGACATACCGTAGAGCAACTCCCACTGCCTGTACGTGGCCCTGCTCTCGTGCAACTGACGGGCGAACAGCAGCTGGGCATAGTGCCGCGCTTCTATGACCAGATAGGCGAGGAAAACACACGCCAACACCGGAGGTATGACCAACGCTACCGTACCGAACAGCGCATGACCGATGATGCCTACGGCCAGGATGCCCAATGGCACCACCATTACGATGATCCGCTGCCGCGGGGTCAACTTCTTCATGCGTTATCGGTATGCGACATGATCCGCTCCGGCCGCAAGATTAAGGCGAATCCGACACCTCGGAAAGCGGCAACCATCAGGCCCTTTTGCCGTTCTTTGGTGCAGTGATGGTGGCATCGGTGAAAGGCTCGTTGAAGCGCTTGTACGAGGCGATCCCGTTCAAACGGGAGTTCTTCGGCCTGGTGAGGTCCATCATGCCCGTTCCGGAACCCGTCTTCAGGCACCTGCACTTCAAAGGGGTGTTCAAGGTGCCGGTTGATAGCCGTGGGTCGTTCCGCATGATGCATCATGGCTATGTGATCGAGAACGAACTCTTCTGGCGTGGTCTGAAGGGATGGGAGCACGTATCGCTGGAGCTTTGGCAACGCTTGTGCCACCGCTCGGACACGATCCTGGACATCGGTGCCAACACCGGGGTTTACGCCATGCTGGCACAGGCGGTGAACCCCGACGCTACCATCATCGCGGTGGAGCCCGTGGCGCGCGTCTTCCAAAAGCTCCAGGCCAATGCCGCTTTGAACGGTGCGCGGGTGCACACTGTGTGCGCTGCGGTGAGCGACCATACCGGTACCGCCACGTTGTACGACCTTCCCGACAGTGAACATGTGCTCTCCGTGTCCTTGGACCCGGAATGGAACAAACAAAGCACACGACTGAGGCCTGTGGAAGTGCCTACCACGACCGTGCTTGATCTGCTGCGAACGCACGGCAAGGAGAAGGCCTCCCTGCTCAAGATAGACGTTGAAACGCACGAACCGGCCGTGCTGGAAGGCTGTGGAACGCTTTTGAAGGAACATAGACCCACCTTGTTGATCGAACTGCTGAACGATGATGTGGCCGCGCGTGTCGCTACTTACGTTGACGGTCTTGGTTACGAATTCTATAACGTGGATGATGTGACGTGGCCTCCGCCGCGCGTGGCGACATTGGGCCGAAGCGGACACTTCAACTTCCTGATCTGCCAGCCCGACGTGGCGCGGGCCATCGGGCTGTGATGACGCCCTTCACCGAACGGCTAGTTTCGCACTGCTGTTAACAATGCCCTACAGTCCCAGCGCGATCTTCATTTTCTCCTTGGAGCCATGGGGCGACATGTGGTACTCCAAGCACCACTATGCCGCGCATCTGGCCAAGAGGCACAACGTCTACTTCGTCAGTATCCCGGATCGCTGGCGCTGGACGGACCTGTTCTCTTTCGGGACCAACGTGCGCCGAACGCCCGAGGGCGTTAACGTGGTGGAGTACAGGAACAATCTTCCGCTACGCCCCTTCGCCGGACGGTTCGCCACGATACAGAACCGCTTCAATGCATGGAAACTGCGCAGGCTGATGCCCAAGGGGGAAACACTCCTTTGGAGCTTCTACCCTGCTTACGGCCTGTTGCGGCATCTGATGAACCGGCCATCCACCAGCAGCATATACCACATTGTGGACCCCTACCAGAACATGCCTGGGGATGTACCGCTGAGCCGCAGCGTGGACCTGGTCGTGGCGATCAACGCGTGGTACGAGCGCTACTACGGTAGCATGAACGAGAACCGTATCCTGATACCGCACGGGGTGCGGTCGCAGGATCGCGAACACGATCCCGAAGGCATGAAAGGGTTCCGGAAGCGGTTCGGTCGCTATGCCGTACTCGCCACCGGGGTGAACCGATATGTGAACTACGCACTGCTCCAGCGCGTGGCCGATGCGCACCCTGACCTCCACATCGTGGTGGCAGGTCAATGGTTCACCCTGACAGGAGCGGCACGCGAGGCACGCGAAACCCTCTTCGAACGACCGAACGTGGAGTACCTCGGTGTCCTGCATCCGGATACCCTCAAGGACCTCATCCAAGGAGCCGCCGTGGGGCTGCTGGCGTACGACTTCGAACCACCGAGCGCCGTACCGACCACCGCAGGACGTACCCCCCTGAAGGTATTGACCTACCTGGCACAGCGCCTGCCTGTCGTATCCACGAACAACAGCTACATACCGGCGTTGGAAGGCCTGGGCCACTATAAGGCCAACGATGCCGACCAGTTCGTGCGCCTCGTGGGTGCCGTAGGGGCCAAGACCGCGGACGTCGATGTGGCCGCGGTCGACTCGTACCTCGATGGCGTCGAATATGCGAACCTGGTCGGAAGGGTGCTCGATGCCCTTGGCACAGCCCTCGAGCAGCGCGGAACCAATGTCCGATCGAACGCGTCCGCGAACAGGGACACGGATGCACGTACCCTCGTGCCCACCACCAGTCCTGTGCTCATCGCATCCAATGAAGGATGGAACGGCCCGCGCTACAGCAAGCATCGTTTCGCGCTGGCGCTGAGCACGCGGCGCAAGGTCTTCTTCATCGACCCATCACCTCCTTGGCGTCCCTCCTACCTGCTCCGGAGAAGGATCCTCGAGCGCACCACGAACGAGGGTATCACCGTGCTTTCCTATAGCAATGCTGTGCCCCTCTTCGGCGGTCGGCTCGGCGCGTTCAACGACCGCATCATCTCCGCACGCATCAGGAAACATCTGGCACGCAGCGGCTGGCATGCACCGTTGTTCTGGACCTTCGACCCGAGCCGATTGATATCGCCCGAACACTTGGGTGCCCTCATTTCCGTGTATCACTGCGTGGATGACCACACCCTACGGCACGCCGCCGAGTTGGAGTTGGCGGAACGGTGCGATCATGTGTTCTGCATCGCACGTGATCTCATGCCGCGTTTCGTGGGGCATAGTAACTCCATTCGGGTGGTGCCACACGGCCTGGCGAACGAAGACCTTACACCTACCGCCGCAGCCCCCAACCTCCCCGTACAGCCCGGTTACGGTCTGTACATCGGCAACATCAACGACCGTCATGACTTCGCTTTGTGGGAGCGCATGTTCCACGACCACCCTGACGTGAACTGGCTTATCGTAGGACCGAGCCAGGTGACGGACCCGAAAGGGCTGGCCCTCCTACGTGAAGGCGGCCGATCGAACGTTCATATCATCGGACCCCTACCCTACGATCAACTGCCCTCGCTGATCGCCGCCGCGGGGTTCGGATTCCTCTATATGCGTCCGGACCATCCCGCCAACCGAATCTCCAGCCAGAAGGTGGTGCAATTCCTTGCACAGGGGAAACCATTCTTCTGTAGCTGGTTCTCCGAATACGCCGATCGACAGGACCTGGTGATCATGAACGATGACCCCGATGAGGCGATGCACCAGTTCGATGGGTGGAAGCGCCACGGTGATGCCCCTGGAGCTGCCGAAAAACGCCTCGCCTATGCGCAGGAATTGCGCTTCGATCATCTGCTTCAGAACCTACCCTTTCGCTTCTGATCGTAGAAGCGAGGGAATTCGATACGCAAGCGGACGTTGATAGACCGCAGCTCGTGAGCCCCGAACGTGGGTCCAGCCGGTCTAGTTTTACCCACAGCGGGCATCTTTCCAATGAGCAGCCCGTCGATGAGGAGTGAACAGGCTACATGTGAACGGTTCCTTGCTACGGGCACGCATGACGCGTAGGCCCCATCCGTTCCTGATCCTTAACGCGCCATTGCCATGTCCATGAAGCGCGGGCTGTTCTACACCTTCCTCACCCAGGCCCCCACACTGCTGATGTACTTCGTCGCCAGCACACTGATGACGCGTATGCTCGGAGAGGTGGGACGCGGCGAATATGCCCTGATCACGAATTTCGGTGCATTGCTCGCCCTGGTCATGGGTATGAACATCGGCGTGGGCATCACCTATTTCATTTCAAGAACACCGGACCACCCTGCCAGTGCGATCGGTACGGCCACCACCCTGCTGCTGCTGAACATAGTCGCGGTGCCGCTGCTGCTCTGGCTCTTGTCCCTCAGCGGCATCCTCAGTAACGTATTGATGCCCGACGGTCGCGAGCATTGGGCTTATTGGGGCTACGTGTACATGACCGTGGTGCTGAGCCTTGTGAACAGCGCCGTAGCCGCCGTACTGCTCGGGACCAAGCGGTTCGCTGCACTGAACTGGATGAGCATGTTGAGCGCAGGGCTGAGCGCGCTTGGGATGCTGGTCCTGTTCTTGCTGCCCGATGAACGGGGGAACGATGAAGTGTTCCCGCTCGTGCTGCAGGTCACGGCCATCGCCAGCACCTTGGTCACCCTGGTCTGGTGCGTGATCTACGCGGTGAACGTACGCATCCCCCCCGTTCCGGTATGGTCCTGGCGGGTGATGCGACCGATGATCACGTTCTCAGCGGTGGGCCACTTGAGCAACCTGGTCAACCTGATCAACTACCGATTCGATGTGTGGGTAGTGGACCAGTACAAGGGAGCCGCAGAACTTGGCCTATACGCCGTGGCCGTGGGTCTTGGCCAGTTGCTCTTCAATGTCCCCGAGCCGTTCTCCCGTGTGGTGCAACCCTATCTTTTCGGCCAACAGCGGAACGAAATGCTCTCGCGTTTCAAAGCCGTGGCCCGCTTGAACGCTACGGTGCTGACCGTGCTCGCGATAGGGTTGGGCCTGTTCGCGCCGTGGATCATCCCGCTCTTGTTCGGATCCGAATTCGCTCCGTCCATCCTTCCACTCCAACTATTGCTGCCTGGGATCGTGTTCAGCGGGATGGCCAAACTCCTTGCCCAATTGGTGATCCAAGGAGGACTGCAACGGTTCAACCTCATGGCCACCACCGTGGCGGTGATAGTCACCATCACGTTGGATCTTGCTCTCATTCCTCGCTGGGGCATGCAAGGCGCTGCGGTGGCCAGTACACTATCGTACGCCGTTGGTCTGGCCATTCTTCTGGGGGCCATCCGCCAACGCATGGGGATCTCCATCAACGACCTTTTCCTGTTGCGGCCAAGCGACATCACCTCGCTCCTGCGCCAGGCTCCATGGGCCGCCACACGCTGATCCGATGGGCATGCACAACGAGACCGTCGAACATTCGATGCCTTCACCTTACTGGTGTCCACGAAAATGACGGTGCCCGGAATGAGCCTATGCCTTGCAGGGTGGTGGCCCGGAAAAGGACACGTCGCGGGTATTTTCATCCGTGAGCATATCCATGCGATCGCAAGGCATAGACCTGTTCAAGTCGTCCACGTTAGCGTGGAGAAAGCCGGGCTGTCGTGGCCGCGCACCACTTGCTCCACGACCATGGAAGAAGGCCTTACCGTGCATCACATCCGCATACGAACACCGGTAAGGCGTTTCGGCGTTCCAGCATGGTTGACCAAGCGTGCGTACGAGCGGTTGTTCGCCCGATCGCCGAAGCCCGCCATCATGCACATACACGTGCGCACCGAGGCAACGGCAACGGCGACATCGTTGGCTGCCGCCATGGGCGTTCCGGTGATAGTGACCGAACACAATTCGTTCTACCACCTCGGCATCCGCGCCCTTCCACCGGACGAACAGGCCAGGGAACGCGCAGCGATCCGGCGTTGGTTCGCAGATGCGAACATCAAGAAGGTGATGCCCGTTTCCAACGACCTTGCTCGTGTGCTCGTGGATGAGTTCGGCGTTGATCATTCAAGGATCGAAGTCGTACCCAACGTCGCTGCCGATGTCTTCCTTCCGGCCATGCATCCCTCCGGAATGCCTTTCCGCATACTGCTGGCATCGGTCTGGCGTCCACCCAAGGATCATGATGTGTTCATCAAGGCACTGTCCATGCTAACACCTTCCTTGCGCACACGCGTGCTCGTGGAATGGGCTGGTTTCGGGCCCGACATGGAACGCATTCAACAGCGTTGCAGAGAGGAATTGCCGGATGTGGAGATCCGATTCACCGGTGCAATGACAAAGGCCGAGTTGGCGAGGTCCATGCAGGCCGCGGACCTTTTCGTCCTCCCGACCAAAGCCGACAATCTGCCCTGCGTGGTGCTGGAAAGCCACTGTTGTGGCACACCTGTCGTATCCATGCGTGTGAACGGCGTGCCCGAGATGATCGATGCGACCAACGGCCTTTTGGTACCACCCAGTTCACCCGAAGAACTGGCCTCGGCGCTCACCCGATGCATCACCGGCGAAGTGCGGTTCGACCGCGAAGCCATTGCCCGTGCAGCGGCCCAACGCTATTCCATGGCGGCCGTAGCTGACCGACTGGAGCGCATCCAACAGGAGGTATTGGGACAAGAGAGCCATTGACCGGTGAACAAGATCATTCTTCCAGCTGTTCATACCAACCACGGCGGCACCCTACACATGATCGGCAGCGAGGTCGTGACGTTCTATCTTTCGCACGGTCCAATGCACCGCTTGTCAGTGAGCGTTCTCGGCCCGAAGAGCATAGCGTTCCATCCTTGAGCGCACCTTTTCCCATGGTCTCCCGTACGATCCACGTGCTGCACACCTTCGCCAACAACAGCGAAGTCCCCTATCTATCGTGGTTCGCGGAACGAGCTGCGCACGAACGCAACGTTCGGTACTCGTTCATTGTCCTCTATGCGGAACGGCCCCGGATGATGGATGAAATGAAGCGCCTGGGATTCCCTGTCATCTGGATCAGATACGACGACCGTGCACGGAAACGGGGTATGCTAAGGGCTCTTCCGCTGCTCTGGTGGCACATGATGCGCTTGAGACCCGACATCGTACACTGCAACCTGTTCGACGACACGCTGCCCGGTGTCATTGCGGCTTGGGCAGCCGGCATAAAGGCCCGCGTGATCACGCGACAGGACACCGGCTTCCATTGGCTGCACGCTCCGCGTTGGGTGTCACTGGACCGTTGGAACAACCGGATGGCGCGGCGCATCATCGCCATCTCCGAAGAGAATAAGCGCTTCATCATGGACAAGGAGGGAGCCCCGGAAGAGAAGATCGACCTGGTGCACAACGGCATACCTCCGGAACGCTTCACCGGCCAACAGGCATCCACCATGGCCGCCATGCGGGAACGCTTCGGCATGCAGCCGGACCATATCGTTTTCGGCACGGTGGCGCGATTCATCCCTTGGAAAGGCTACCGCCACATCGTGGGGGCTGCGAAGCGCATCGTGGAACACACGCCACAAGCCCGCTTCCTGTTCTGCGGCCAAGGGGAACAAGAGCAGGAGATACGTGAACTCATCGTCGCCGAAGGTCTGTCCGACCACATCCTCCTCGTGGGTCGCATAGCGCCGAAGGAGATGGCATCTTTCTATGGCTTGCTCGACATCTATATCCATGCTGCCACCCTTGAGCCCTTCGGGCTGGTCTACGCGGAAGCCATGATGAACGGTGTACCGGTCGTTAGCACGCCGACCGGTGCGGCAGCGGACGCTATCATCGACGGAGTGAACGGCATCTTGGTGCGAACGGCCGACGCCGATGCGATGGCCGCAGGAGCGTTGCGCATGTTGCAGGGCGATCGCAAGGCGATGGGTGAGGCTGGACGCCAGACCGCACTCCGGATGTACAGCTTCGATACCATGTGGAGCGGTACGATGGCCGTCTACGAAAAAGCAAGACCGGCCCTATGAGCGTCCGTCCTCTCATCTCCGTTATCATACCTGCTTACAACGCCGCGCCCTTCTTATTGGAGGCCACGCGGTCGGTGCTTGAACAAACGCACACCGACCTTGAGTTGATCGTGGTGAACGATGGATCAACGGATGAGACCTCCGCCCTGGCGAGACGTACCCATGACCAGCGTGTGCGGGTGATCGACCAGCCGAACGGTGGCGTCAGCTCGGCCCGGAATGCCGGCCTAGGAACTGCTGAAGGTGAGTACATCGCTTTCCTGGATGCGGATGATGCCATGGAGCCCACCGCACTTCAGGAGAAACTCGAACGCCTGCACCGAAGCAATGCTGCGTGGGTGTTCGGTGACCTCATCATCTGTGATGCCTTGCTGCACCCTACGGGACGTGTAATGCATGGCACCGACGGGGATGTGATCAGGACCACGCTTCTCGGTATCGACCCCGGCGTACCCGCCATGTGCAGCAATGCCCTGCTCCGACGCAGTTGCTTCGATACCGGTTACCGTTTCCCGAAACACCTCTCCAATGCAGCCGACCAGCATTTCGTTCTGGCCATGGCACGGGATCATCGATACCAGCATCTTCCCAGGGCATTGAACCGCTATCGGGTGCTACCCCATAGCATGAGCCATAATGTAGCGCTCTACGCTGCGGACCATGTGCGGTTGTTCGAAGAGGCTGCCGCCATGGGACTCTTGCGTGACGACGCCTTCGCCAGGGAATGCCGCGCCAATGCAGCCTGGTCCATCGGAGGTAGTTGGTGGGTCAATGGTCGGTCACCTGCAAAGGCTTTGCCTCATCTGCTCCGCGCCGTGGTAATGGACCCTTCCATCCTGCTGAGACGCATGAAACGCGCACGGCGCAGGGGCACGGGGAACTAAGTACCAACTCGGCACCACAACCGCTGGATGCCGAACCTGTATTCGGACTCCAGCACCTGGATACCACAGCGGTCCAGCATGCCCCGGAGCTCATCGCGATCGAATTCGCTCACGTGGTCGTCATCCGTGTGGATCAGGTCCGCCTTCAGGTGCTGCCGGTAGTGATTCAAGAAGGTCTTGTCGAAGTCCGGCAGCTCGATGTAGATCCACTTGAAGTAGCTTTTGAACCGTTCCAAGAAGGCTTCTGGTTCATCCAAATGCTCCAGGATATGTGACAGCACCAATACATCGAAGCGCTTCTCGCTGTTGCGCAGGAACTCCAATGCATCCATATGGAGGAAGGTAAGATTGGCCGCTTGGTGCTTCTGCCGTGCCCGGGCTATGCTCGCCTCGTCGTGGTCAACACCCACCACATTCCCGGCTAGTTCGGCCAGCACGGCACTCACATCGCCCGTGCTGCACCCGAGATCCAACACCGCATGACCGGCATTGAGGTGCCGTTCCAGGAACATGGTCGCATACCTACGGTGTGGATGCTCCGCAGCAGCGTAGTATTTGAACGACGTTTCCATCGCCAGGCGATCGAATATCCACTCCAGATCCAGGTACCACCGCAGCTTGCGCTCCTTGGAAAAAGGCAGGGCCCGATCGATGCGGTACAACAACGAGAGCAGGAAGACCCGCTTCTTCCTTCGTTCCATGCGTACACCCATGACCTATCGATCAACGTTGTTCATTCGCCAGATGCTGTTCCCAGGCCCATGCTGTGCGCATCATTTCGCCCAGATCTCGACGTGCCTCCCAGCCCAAGAGCGCCTTTGAGCGCGTCGTATCCGAATACACAGCCACGACATCACCATCCCTTCGTGGACCACGTTCATAGTTGAGACGACGACCGCTAACCGCTTCGAAAGCGGCGATCGCCTCAAGCACGCTGACCCCATTGCCCGTACCCAGGTTGATGATCTCGTGCGTTCCCACCATTGAACCGGAAGCGGCCCTGCGCAGCGCAGCGATGTGCGCATCCGCGATGTCCGAGACATGCACATAGTCACGGATACATGAACCATCACGCGTGGGATAATCGGTCCCGTGAACGTGCATCACCTCGATACGACCACTGGCCGTGCGTGTGATCACCGGTACCAGACTGCTCGGGGGGTTGATGGGATCCTCACCGTTCAACCCGGAGGAGTGCGCTCCTGCTGGATTGAAATAGCGCAATGAGATCGCGCGCATGCCCACATGGGTGCGCACATGATCATCCACGATACGCTCGCCGATCTGCTTGGTGTACGCGTAAGGGGATTCGGCATGTCGCAGCGCGGTGCCCTCGTGCACCGGCAGGGAATCGATGTTGCCATAGACCGAACAAGAGGAGGAGAAGATGAATTCCTGCACGCCCGCCGCTGAACTCGCCTGGAGGATATTCAGCAGTGAAGCGATGTTGTTGTGATAATACTTCGCAGGATGCGCGATCGACTCGGGCACTGATTTGTAGGCGGCGAAATGGATGACACCTTTCACGTGCCGCTCAGCGGCGAAAAGAGCTGCGACCGCCCCGGCATCGCAAAGATCCACTGCATGATTCCGGACCCGCTGACCGGTGATGCGCTCTATACGGTCGAACACCTTCGGGTCGGAGTTGCCGAAATGATCCACGGAGACCACCTCCCCTTTCCAATGCGTCAAAAGTTCGATGATGGTGTGCGAACCGATGTAGCCCGCACCACCCGTGACCAGGATCCTATCATTCATTGTTCCCATAGATAGAGCGGTAGATCCCCACCGCACGTTCAATATCACGATACTTCTCCGCCAATGGTCTTATCCTTCCGTACAACATCCCGGCACCTTCCGCGAGGAGGACGTCCAGCCGCTTCACGGCCTGCTGAAAGTGCTCTCGCTCCAACCCTTCCAATACGACACCGGCATTCGACCGTGCGATGATAAGTGAATCGTCGGAGATGTCAGGCGTGATCACCACCGGCAGCCCCAGTGCCCAATATTCACCGTCCTTGATCGGCGTACAATAGCGCTTGGTGGGAACCGGTCGTACGGGCGTGAGGGCGAAGTCGGCCACGCCCATGAGATCGGGCACCTCCTTGTGGTCCACGAACAGGATGGTGAACATCGAAGCTTCCAACCCTTCAGCACGCATGAACGGCTCCAGATCCGCTGCCGAATGTGCCGTGAGCAACACCACATGCAGGCGCTCCCCCCAATGCTCGCGCGCCACACGCAGGAAGGAGAACACTTCACGATCCAGGTAGATACCGCCGAACTTGCCCGCATAAACCGCGACCAGTTCCTGCGAAAGCCCCAATCTATCCAGCACCTCCGAACGCTTCCGATTCTTCCAGGAGAAACGCTCGAGGTCGACACACGCAGGCTTGACGAAGAAGCGGGGGCAATCCGCACCGTACTTCTCCAGTGCGTAGTGGCGCATGCCTTCCGCTGCGGCGATATGCACCTGGGCTCTTCGGCTCTGCAAACGCTCGAAAAGGAACAGGATACGAAAGGCCATGCTTCCCCTTGCCCACGTACCATTCTCCACCATGGCCTCGGCATGCGGCTCATAACTGTCCAGTATCAATCGTCGACCGGTGAGGACCGAGACCATATAACCGACCATTCCCGCCGGCGTGCACCACGCATGCACCGTATCGATGCCTTGTTCCCTGACAAGCGAACAACAGCGAAAGATCAGGTTGAGCATCATGCCCATGGCCTTCCATCCGAACGGAACGTAGCGGAACGCATGTACCCGGATCCCCGGCTCCACATCGCGTGTACCGGTGGTGGTCTTTTCCAATGTGACCAAGTGGATCACGCTGCCAAGTGGCAGTTGGTTCCTGATGATGCGCAAGTACGGCAGCGTGTACGTCTGGACGAGGGCATCGTTGAAGCCCCAATAGGTCAAGACAAGTATCGAGCGCGGCGACCGTGCACCGCTGGTCGATGTCGCATCTGGATGAAGATCGCTGGCCGTTTTCATCCTGCTGTTCCCATGCGCCGCTTGGACTTGCTTCGCCTGCGGTCACGGATGAGTTCCACGATATTCTTCACGTGTCCGGTACCCATGCGGAACTCACGCAGGTCGAACGGCAGCCGTTGATCCTCCAAGGCCCACTTGATACGGGACAGATAGACGATGACGTACATGGTGCTGATGAAGAAGGGCACCATCGGGATCTTGAAGCGCACCAGTGCACCGAAATTGGGCGTAGTGACACCCACCGTGAAGGCGAAGAGGATGGAGAACGTGGTGGTCATCAGCAACAGCGGAACCCCCGCCATACAACGCAGGAAGAACCGAGGCCCGGCACGGAACAAGGCGACAACGGTGATGGCGAGCACCCACAAATTCTCCGCACCGCTCATCGCCATCACCACGCTTTTCGACTCCCAGAGATACGGCCGGAACAAGGCCGCGTTCACTGCGATCGGGAATTTGGATACCACCCCGAACCACGTGCCATCGAACTCTCCGATGTTGAATGAATTGTGACCATAGGCCTTTGCATTGGACAGATCGCTCTGCGTGACCTGGATGGTCTGCAGCGCCTCGTCCAGCGCGAATTTGTCGAGCATGTTGCCAAGCCTGCTCAGTACCAATACACTAACGCCGACCATGACCACCACGGCGATGGGGAGAAGTACGAAACGGAAGAGGAGATTGCGCATACGCACGACCCGGAAATAGAGAAGCCAGAGGACCGAGGCCGGGAAAAGAACCATGAAGATGTAAGGCTTGATGACGATGAGCAACAGCCCGCTGACCCCGATGATGAGGTAGTTCTTCGAAATGTTGCGCCGCTTGAAGAAGACCTCGTCCACTGCATGCACCCACCAGCAAACAGCACTGAAGGTGAAGGTATCCTTGAGGATGGCGGACCCCCAGAATATCGCTGAAGGCATGAAGAGGAATGCCGTGGCCAACTTCCGGTAGAGCTGCGGATAATAACTCACGAAAGTCCGGTAACACGCCCAAGGCCCGAAGAACGAAAGGCTCGCGATAACGAGCGTTGTGATGAGGTAGCTCTTGAAGGTGAGGAACGTGAAAATGCTCACCAATCGGATCACCACGAACGTGCGGTCGTCGAAATACAGGTACTGTAGCGGCTTGCCGGTGCGTAGGCTGTATTTCGTCCAGGCCATCATGGAGTTATCACCCAGCATCTGGGAGAAGTACTCCATGGGATTCTCCACCGCCATGTTGCGCAAGGCGATCGCAGAGAAGAAATACCCGATAGTGTCACCCCCCGCGTAGTAGTAGAAGTAGATGAGGCTGAACACCACCCCCCCGAACAACTTGGCCATCAATCCCCAGAGGTAGTACTGATACTCGGGGGCCTTCTTGATCATGATGGACTTCTCGCGGGCGAAGTACACGTAGATCATGAACACGAAGAGCGCTGCGAGCACCCATTCCCAATAGGCGATATTGACCTCGCCGTAATAGTAGACCTTGATCAGTGGGAACATCGCTCAACCTCGGTGACCGAGCCAAACGGTGAGCTGCATGCCCCTCCCCGTCCGTGCCATGTACCATCGCAACAGTGGGTCAAGCACTGCCGGTGCATATGTCTGGCACACGTAGTGGTAGTGCCGTACCACCCGATATCCACCGCGCTCACCACCAAGGTCGAAGCTCTTGCGATCGAACTCGTACAGGTGGTAGGGTGTATGCATCGGGCTGATGTTCGCCACGTAGTCCGAGCCCATGGCGCGGTACACGGTGTTGAAAACGGCGTTCATGAGCCAGCGCGATGAAGGCACTTCGATGTGGATCACGCCCCCCGGAGCCAACCAGCGGAGGGCCTTCTCGATGCTCGCCTGGGGATCGTATAGATGCTCCAGCACGGCACCGAACGTGATGAGGTCGAACATGCCTGCGGGGTACTCCAGTTCCTCCACGCCTCCCAAACGAAGGCGGTCCGGACGGATGCCCATCCGTTCGATGGCCCGCTGATGGAACGGTGCAGAGGGTTCGAACCCGTGAGCTTCGAACCCGGCCCGCTCCATGGCGATCATCGCTTTGCCGAGCCCGGCTCCGATATCCAAGGCCCGTATGCCGGTATCCCGCTTCAACAAGCTCTTCGCATTCTCGATCTCCCTGGCGAAGTAACCCGCATCCACCTCGAAGTACGATGATCTCCAATACGCTTCGGGTGGCACCCCGTAGTGGTCCTGAAGATCGAAGGGGATGGGCTGGGGATCGGCGAAGACCAGATCGCAACGCCGGCAGCGGACCACCGTTGTCGTTACCGCCCTTGAGCGCCAAGGGCGCAACCCTTGAGAACGGTCTGCGCGTTTGCCCATCACGCGGTGTTGGTCCGGGGTGGACCCGCAGAGGTTGCAGGCCGATACGGGTTTGAAGGTGTAGCGTGATGCCACCGAGGACATGTTCAGAACTGGTGATGTGCCGAGAGGGGCACTCTCGGCGAAGGTAGCTGTAAGAGCGTCCGTACCTTGGGAGAGACGTTCAATGGTGGTATGGGCTGCCTTGTAGGATGGACGCTGCCCGGTAAAGTTGCTCGGCGAAAAGCACGCGCACCAGTTGGTGCGGGAAGGTCATTGCGGACAAAGCCAGGACCAGATCGGCCCGTTGGCGCACTTCGTCGGTCATACCATATGCACCACCGATCACGAACGCCACCTGTCGCACACCTTGATCCCGCCAGCTTCCAATGCGTTCCGCGAACTGTGGACTGGTCAGGTGCTTACCTCGCTCGTCCAATACCACTACACGTTCCCCGGGCTTCAGTGCTGCCAGGATCCGTTCGCTCTCAACCCGTTGCTGGTATGCCGCTTCACCCTTACCTGCCTCCGGCAGAACCAGCTGCTCCACGCCGAACATGCGCGCCGTGCGGCCCAAGTAATGCTCCAACCCGTCGGTGACCAAGCCCCGTTCGCTTCGTCCAACCAACAACAAACGCATCTTCATCCGCGTAACTGTGTTCGTAAGTCCGTGGGCTTCAACATGTCAAGTTGGCCCGGTATTTGCAAATTTCGCCACAAATGAAGCGTTCGATGAACAGGTTCGTACTTCTCTTCACCACCGTGCTGCTGGCTTTGGGCCTGCATGCTCAGGACGATGTGAAGGAAAAGGTGGTACAAGCCATGCGCACCGGGAATTCCAAGGATCTGGCCGGCCACTTCATCCCCAACATCGATCTCACCATCAAGGAGACAGCCGACGTGTATAGCAAGGCACAGGCCGAGCAGATCGTCCGCAAGTTCTTCAACGACAACCCCCCGGTGGACCTGGTGATCGAGCACAGCGGCGTAAGCAAGCTCGGCGACAAGTACTTCATCGGCATCCTGCGCACCACCACGGGTTATTTCCGCGTGACCTTCTTCTTGAAGAAGACGGACACGGTGTTCCAGGTGAAGCAGTTGCGCATCGAGAACAGCAAGAACGACTTCTGACCGTGCTTCCACCGGGCACCGAAGAACTGATAGCGCTCGCCTTCCGCGAGGACATCGGCGACGGCGATCATACCTCCTTGAGCACGATACCGGCCGATGCACGCGGTGCAGCGCGCCTGCTGGTGAAGGAGGATGGTGTGCTCGCTGGCGTGGAGCTCGCACAAGCGGTGGCCGCCCACTTCGACAAGGCGCTTTCCTTCCGGATCTACCTCGAAGATGGAGCACAGGTGAAGAAGGGCGACATCGCGTTCAACCTGATGGGACCGGTACGCAGTATCCTGATGGTGGAGCGTGTGCTGCTGAATTTCATGCAGCGGATGAGCGGCATCGCCACGCAGACGCGCCGCTATGTGGATGCGGTCGAAGGCACCGGCTGCCGCGTGCTCGATACACGCAAGACCACCCCGGGCCACAGGGGCATCGAAAAGTGGGCCGTGCGGCTGGGAGGGGGCCAGAACCATCGCCACGGCCTGTACGACATGATCATGATCAAGGATAATCACCACGATTTCGCGGGGGGTATCGCCAAAGCGATCGAAGCTGCTCGTTCTTATCTCGTACAACATGGCAAACAGCTCGCCATCGAAGTGGAGACAAGGAATCTGGACGAAGTGAACGAAGTGTTGCGGGTGGGCGGTGTGCAGCGCATCATGCTGGACAATTTCACCCCCGAACGCATGCGCGAAGCGGTGCGTATCATCGATCGACGGTTCGAGACAGAAGCCTCCGGCGGGATAACGCTGGCCACCATCCGTAGCTTCGCTGAAACAGGCGTCGACTTCGTCTCGGTAGGTGCTCTTACCCACTCTGTACCCAGCTTGGACCTGAGCCTGAAAGCCCTGTAGCACGATGGTGCAACGGCTGAAACAGAAGCTCCTCTATTCCCGCTCCAACCGACGGTTGATCAAGTGGGCCCGGCGGATCATCCTTCCCGGCTTCGAAGGTTTCAGCCTGTACGAGATCAGCCGCTTCTTCTTCCGGGCCATCTTCACCGGAAACCTGGTCATGCGGGCTTCGGCCATCTCCTTCAAGCTCTTCCTGGCCTTCTTTCCTGCGGTGATCGTGCTGCTGACGATGATCCCTTACATCCCCATCGCCGACTTCCAGACGAAACTGCTCACCACGTTCCACGACATGCTGCCGGGAGAGGTGTATGAATTCATCGAGTCAACGTTGCACGACCTGCTGATCAAGAAGCACGGGACCCTGCTCTCGGTAAGCTTCCTCGTGGGCGTCTTCATGGCCAGCAACAGCATCGATGCGATCCTGGCGGGTTTCAGCGACAGCACCAACCACACCACCTGGCATACGCCCTTGAAACAACGCCTTCTCAGCATCGGCCTGTTGGTGGCGCTCACCATCCTCACCATGATCGCCATCCCGCTGCTGACGTTCAGCGGTACGGTGATCTACCAATTGGACGACCTCGGTTTCTTCACCAGCTACTTCCAGGTGGCGGCGCTGTTCGCCGCGAAGTGGGTGGTGTCCATCTTCGTGGTGGTCATGTTCGTGTCCCTGCTCTATAATGCAGGAGATCCCACGGCTCGGCGCTTCCGCTTGTTCACACCAGGAGCCATCCTCGCGATGTTACTGATCCTGCTGGTGTCCCAGGTGCTGGCCTTCTTCTTCTCCTACATCACGGATTACAACGCCCTGTACGGCTCCATCGGGGCCATCCTCGCCGTGCAGCTGTGGCTCTATTTCAACATGATCGTGCTGCTGGTGGGCTACGAGTTGAACACCAGTATCGTGAAGGCCCGGATCATCCGCAGCGAACACCTCGCGCCACCGCCCGCCCCTGCCGTTTGATCGGATAACTTGGAGCCGCGAACATGCGGACACTCCTATTCCTTCTCGGCCTGGCTCTCACCCTCGGTGGCAGCGCCCAGCCTTTCGACGACAAACATCCGCCGAACACCTACCGCAATGCGGACAACCCGCACTACTGGAAGAACCGGCCGCCGAAACCCGGCTACTGGCAGCAGGATGTGCACTATGTGATCAAGGCACGCATGGACGATGCCACCGATCAACTGACCGGTGAAGAAGCACTGACCTACGTGAACAATTCACCGGACACGCTCCGGTTCGTGTTCTTCCACCTCTACCAGGAAGCCTTCGTGGGTGGCTCCTACCTGGACATCATGGAAGGCGGCCTGCGACGCACGAAGCAAGGCGAGCTGGACTACGCTGGAACTCGGATCAATTCGATCACTGCTGATGGGGATGAGTTGAAGAAGGAACAGGACAATACCGTTCTCAAAGTGTGGTTGCCCAAACCACTCGTACCCGGGGAACGCACGACCTTCCGCATCAATTTCACCACCCACTGGACACAGGATGTGTACCGGCGGATGAAGCTGTTCAATAGCTGGGGATCCAAGCACTTTGATGGCGTGCATTGGTACCCCCGCATCGCCGTGTATGATGCACGTTTCGGCTGGGACACCCAACAACACCTCGGCAGCGAGTTCTATGGCGACTTCGGTGCATTCGACGTGGATCTGGACTTCCCACATCACTATGTGCTCGACGCCACGGGCTGGTTGCAGAACGAAAAGGAGGTGATGCCCGCGGAGCTGAGAGCGAAACTGGACATCCGCAACTTCAAGGACAAGCCGTGGAACGAGAAGCCATCGGTCATCACCGCTCCGGAGCCCGGAAAACGCAAGGTGTGGAAGTTCCATGCGGAGAACGTACACGACTTCGCTTTCACCGCAGACCCGAATTACCGGATCGGCGAAGCGGAATGGAACGGCATCAAGTGCGTGGCGCTCGTTCAGGAACCGCATGCACGCGGCTGGCAGAACGCTGCGGACTACACGGCGAAGGTGATCGCATGCTACAGCCGCGACTTCGGCATGTACGCCTATCCCAAAATGATCGTGGCCGATGCACGCGATGGCATGGAATACCCTATGCTCACGCTGGATGGCGGACGCGATCCGGACTATCGCGGACTGCTTGCGCATGAAGTAGGGCACAACTGGTTCTTCGGCATGGTGGGCAACAACGAAACCTACCGCGCCTTCCTGGATGAAGGCTTCACGCAGTTCCTTACTTCATGGGCGCTTGAGAGCATCGATGGTGATACGATGGTGAACGACACGCCAGCCACCGCCTATGCACGCCGATTCACGCTACCACAACGTCCGCGCGAGGAGGAGATCTACTACAGCTACCAGCGTGATGCGGTACGCGATCAACTTCCACCGATCAATACGCACAGTGACGAGTTCTCGCGCTACGAAAAAGGGGGACGTGGATATGGCCACGTATACTTCAAGACCGCCGCCATGCTGTACAACCTGCAGTATGTACTGGGCGACTCGCTCTTCCTGGCCGCCATGCAGCACTACTTCCGGCAGTGGCACATGTGTCATCCGTATCCGGAAGATCTCCGCGAGAGCATCATCTCCTTCACACACGTGGACCTGAACTGGTTCTTCGACCAGTGGATCGATACGGACAAGCGCATCGACTACGCGATCACGAAAGTGAGTGGTCAGCACCGGGATAGTTCACAGGTCATCCACCTCCGCCGCAAGGGCGATCTGCAGATGCCCATCGATCTGCGCGTATTGGCGCGCGACGGCAGTATCCACGATTTCCACATCCCGAACACGTGGTTCGAGAAACGCACGGATGCCACCGTACTTCCACGTTGGATCGGGTACGATGAACTGCAGCGCGACTACATCGCCAAGGTGAACGTGCCATCCGGCATCGACCAGGTCATCATCGACCCCACGGACCGCCTGGCCGATTCGTACAAGCTGAACGATCAGCTGAGGCCGCCAGTGGACATCCAGTTCGACCACCACATCTACAACCGACCGGACCGGCACCACTATCAAGGCTTTGTGCGGCCTGATCTCTGGTGGAACGGATATGACGGCGTGAAGGCCGGCGTGCATTTCAACGGTGCCTACATGAAGTATAAGCACCAGCTTCACTTCAGCGCATGGCTCAACACCGGCATGGGACAGTCATTGCCACCCGGCAATCCATCCGCCATGTTGGATTCCATTCCCGGGAACACGGACACGGCCTATGACCCCTTCTCGTTCAACTTCCGGTATGAGAACGGCACGGAGAAGATCCTGAAAGGTTCATCCGTCTTCGTACACGCGCGCATGCTGGATGGGCTGGAGCGCTACGGCGGCGGTTTCCGCTGGATGTTCCCCAACGGAAAGACCGAAGCCAAAGCCGAACTGCTCTACTTCCTGCGGCGAGACAGCACGGACCTGACCTACCTGCTGTATCCCGGTCAGTGGGAGCTGGATCGACTGAACGGCGTGCTCGATATCAGTCTGCGACATCGTTACAACTACACACATGGCAACGGCGACATCAAGGCGGAGCTGCGCAACAGTGCTGTTGGATCCGCCTCCAACTACGCGCAACTGCGGCTCACCGCAGTGAACAGCAACAAGCTTGGCGGACTCGAGGTGCGTACGCGTGCTTTCGGTCAATTCGGCACGGGCAGCACCCCGCGTGAAAGCGCGCTCTACCTCGCCAGCGCTTCACCGGAGGAGATGATGGAGAACAAGTACGTCCGCAGCATCGGTTTCGTGCCCTATGACTGGCTTGGTTACGGAGCGAACGTGAACAGCTTCCAGCAAGGTGGCGGGCTTGGCCTGCGTGGCTACGCCGGCTATCTGGCACCCGAGCGCGATGAGAACGGCAACTTCGTATTCACCTATTCCGGCAACACGGGTATCAGCGCCTCGGCAGAGATCGACCTCGATGGTCTTGTTCGCTTACGCCCGGGTAAGCTTGAACGGTACATCCACCTGGACATGTACGTCTTCGGTGACGTAGGAATGATGGGGTACCGCATAGCGAAGACCGACGGTGAAGAACTCCATCTCGCCGAACCGCGAGCGGACGCGGGTGTCGGTGCCGCGCTAACGATCAAGAAGTGGGGACCGCTGGTGGACATCAACCCGCTCACGATCCGGTTCGACATGCCGTTGCTGCTCTCCGCACTACCCGCTACCGAGACCGACAACCTTGCCTTCCGCTACGTACTGGCCATCGGCCGAAGCTTCTGACCCATGCGCTATATCACCCTCGCAGCCTTCCTTGCATCTTCCACGATCCACGCGCAGGATATCACCGGTCGCTGGGTAACCGTCGATGACAATACCGGCAAGCAACGTTCCGTGGTGGAGATCACCGTGAAGAACGGAAAGGCCAGCGGGCGCATCGTGGAGATCTTCGATAAAAGCAAGGCGGACAAGACCTGCGAAGCTTGTACGGACGATAGAAAGGCGAAGAAGATCCTTGGCATGGACATCATCCGCGATATGGTCCAGGACGATGACACGTGGGAGGACGGCACCATCATGGATCCCGACAATGGCAAGATCTACGATTGCAAGCTTTGGGTCGAGGATGGAGAGCTCCAGGTCCGCGGCTATGTAGCGTTCTTCTTCAGAACGCAGACATGGGTCCGCGAAGTGAAGTGATCAGCGCAACACGGAGACGTGGCCGCGAGTGGTGATGAGCGTGCTGTTCGCGTTGCAGCGGTCCTGATAGGTGACCGTGTACACGTAGACCCCGTCGGGAACCGGTTCGCCACCTGAAGTGCCATCCCAGGACTTATACGGATCGTCCGTGCGGTAGATCTCCGCACCCCAACGGTTGAAAAGGACCAGTTCGAAAGCGCCTTCCTCGGCACCATGTACCAGGAACTCCTCGTTCAGGTCGTCGCCATTGGGCGTGAAAGCCAATGGGATCATGATCTGGCCGTCACTCTCTTCCAGCCAGCGGATACGAACGAAATCAGCGTGTGCGCAGCCGTAGATATCCGTAGCCTCATAACCGTAGTCCCCTTCACCAACGGTGATCGCGTCGGCCGTATCGCCAGTGGTCCAACGTACCTCCACCAGATCCCCCTCGGGATCCAGCGTAACCTGCTCCGCCGCGCATAGCTCAATGTCCGGGAGTTCATCCACGCGGACCGCGAAATTCAGTTGTACCGTATCGGCAGCGGCACCGCAGTAGTTGGTGATGGTGGCGATGTAACGGCCGGTCGCTTCGGCCACATAGGTGCGCCCTATGGTACCGTCCTGCCAAACCGCATCGTTCCCCTGAAAGCCGGCGTCAAGCGTGTAGGACGAGATCGTGCAAAGCGTACGATCCCCATCGAGGTCCAACTGGGCCAATTGGTCATAATCCACATCCACCGTATCGCGATCCACACAGCCGTCCACGTCCGCAGTGACCCAATAATGCCCCGGCTCATGCACCACGAAGACCGGATCCGTACTACCGTCCTGCCATTCCAGTATAGCGCCGGTAGCCGTGAGGTCCAGGACCAACGAATCCGTCCCACAGAGCGTCGTGTCAGGCCCAAGGCCAACAGACAAAGGCTCTACGAACGAAGCGGTGATGTCATCGGTAGCCGTGCCACATGTGTTCGTTACCGTTATGGAATACGTTCCATCCACTCCCACGAGCAACGTGGGCGTATCGCTGCCATCTGACCAGATCAACTCGTCAACATCGACCAGAACAGGATCCAACTCCAACACCTCTCCAAGGCACAAGGATGTGTCTGAGGGCAAGGTCACTTGTGGCAGAGAGCGCCCCAAGACCGTGATGGAGTCCGTGTCGGTACATCCTGAAAGTTCCACATCCACCCAGTAATCCCCCGCCGCGCTCACCATGAAGGTAGAAGCTGTTGAACCATCGGACCATGTCAGGTCCCAACCGGGCAAGTCCACACTCAGTTGGATCGTCTCACCGTCGCAAATGATGGTGTCAGGACCCAAGTCCACCGTTTGACCATCAATGATGGTAACGGTGATCTCATCGGTCGCAGAACCACATGCATTGCTCACTTCCAATGTAACGGTCCCGGATCCCTCCACGATGAACGTTGCATCGGTGGAACCGCCCGTCCATAGATAATCCAACACATCGGTCACTTCAGGTATGATCTCGATGGGATCGCCCGTACAGGAAGCGGTATCCGGCCCGAGCAGGACGGTTGGAAGCGCCGCCAGTGAGACTTCGATCGTATCCTGTGCGGAACAATCCCCGTCGATGGCCTCGACCCAGTAGGTCCCTGCATCGCTCACCAGTAAGGTCGGGTCGGTGCTCCCATCGGACCATGTGAAGGTCCACGTACCGGTGAGCGGTTCCAAGCTGAGTTGCGCGCCTTCACAAATAGCGGTATCCGGCCCCAAGTCTATCCCATCGATCTCACCAGCGGTCACTACGATAGTATCGGAACCGATGCAACAACCCAGGTTCACACGGACCCAATACGTTCCACTTCCGTTCACATCGAGTGTCTGTCCGGTGCTCCCATCCTGCCATTCGTAAACCGCGTTCGGTATGCCCGCGTCCAGCGTCAACACCCCACAAACAGCCGTGTCGTTACCTAGATCCACCTCCACTTCGCACAGGTCTACTATGCCGGCATCCACTGCAATGGGCGCACTCTGGTCCGTGGCTACTGGAAAAGGGAACAATAGCGCTGCCGTTGGAAAATTGAACGTCGGAAGAACTGTTGTGATGGCGTTGCGGTCAGTTACGACGTCGCATGTGATCTGTCCATCCACATCCGTCCGGATAAGCAATAGATCGAGGTCACCGGCCCCTTGATCCACCATACCCGTAAGCAGAAACCCGTCGCCGAGATCGGCTACGTTATGCGCATAAAAGTCCACCAGCGAATGCGCTTGGACAGGATCACCATAAGTCCGACACCAGAGCATCGTGCCGGAAGTCGAAATACCCATGAGGAACAACTTATTCGGCGTCGATGTACTCGTGCGCCCGGCCAGCACATACCCGAACGACGTGCTCAGTAGTCTAGTACCGTGCTCCTGACCACTTCCCCCGATGTTAAAGTCCCTAGCCCAAGCAACATTGCCCAGCGTGTCGCAACGGATGAGGCCCGCTGTCCATGTCGTGGATGAACCATTGATATCTCCGTAATATGCTATCGTGAGTGAATCATCCTTCATCACAACATCCGTGGGATAAACCCGGCGATCCTGAAAATCAGAGAAGACCAGGTAGTTGTTGTCGATGAAGTTCCCCAGCAGATCATAAGAGGACAATCCTACCCTGCGACCTTGAACGGGAGGACCATTTACGGACATCCCCGACACGGTGTAGAATTTGTCGTTGTGACGCAACCCCGCCCGCACCTCATCCACGTAGGAGTTGGGCGAATACAGGTCGTACCGATCAGAAAGTGCGATGACATTACCTGTGGCCGCATCGATGCGCGCATTCATCACATCACTGTAAGTGAAGGGGAATGGTTCGGAGATCCCACCAATGACCATGTACTCACCGGCATTCACCACCATGATGCGCCGCTCGTACATCGTGGGGTTGTCCCAAGAACGCAACCAGATCAGGTTGCCAGTGGCATCCATCCGAAAATGGAACCCTTCCACCTGTTGTTGAGTGGCATCCAGGCCTGATCCACACCCGATGATATCCCCCTCTGGCGTATCGGCCAAGTGATATACCACCTTGGGCCATTGCCCTGTTGGCCGGAATGCCCTTGACCAAAGGACTGCACCATCGCCATCGATGCGCTGAACCAACGCGCTGTCATTGACACTACCCGCTATGTATATGCCGCCGGATGTCGAAACATGCGATACGAATCCGGCTTCAGCGCGGCCTGGATCACCGATGACCTTCAAGAAGGTCTGCGCGTTTCCTGTAAGAGCCCATACCAGACCCGTTAGTACCAATAATGAACGCCGCAACATGGGTGTCAAACTACGCGGTTCTTGTTGAAGATGTCACGGCCATCGAAGCACTGCATCTTGGCATCCAAGATGGAGTGGATGATGTAAAGGTGCAGGATCTCCACCAGCCCATAACTACTGCTGGCCACATGGAAATTGATATCCCCTTGTGAATGAAGGGGGTTGGCCGGGTCGAACCCGCTGAAGGTGACCACTCTGCACCCCGCCGTTCGGGCGGCTTTGGCGGCGTTCAAGATGTTCGGCGAGGCTCCGCTGCTGCTGATGGCGAAGACCAGATCCTCCGGATCCGCGAACCGTTCGATGGGGGCCGAGAAGAGGTTCTCGAAACCCAGGTCGTTGCCGATGCAGGTGAGCAAACTGGCATCGTTGAAGGCCACCGCGCGGATGCCTCCGTTCTTCCAGTAATCAACGGCCTGGTGACTGGCGATACCGGCACTTCCGCCATTGCCTACCATGATCACCTTGCGGCCCGCTGCCTGAGCAACACGAACCAACTCCACCGCATGCTCTATCGCTTTGGCGTAAGGCAGTGGACCGTTGGCATTGCTCCCGCTGATGCCATCGATGAGCCCATGGATGGCGCCGGTGTAGCGCGTGATGAATTCGGGGACGGAAGGTGCGCTCATTTCAACAGGTGCTTCACGAACTTCAACAGATCCTTCTTGTACACCGGGTGCTCGTTCCCGATTATCTCGACGGCCAGTGAACCGGTGCAGTTGCCCACGAAACCGATGACGGCCGGGTCCATGCCTGCTTTGGCACACAGAGCGGTCACACTTAGTACCGCATCGCCGGCGCCAACGCTGTCCTTGATGCGTGTGGCAAAGGCCGGCGTCAACGATTGCGCCTTGCCACGGCGGTAGATGCTACCCTTCTGGCCCAGGGTGATCTGCACTTCGTTGGCGTGCGTGATCTCCTGCAACTGGTCGATCAATCCATCCAGTGGTTCACGTTTCGCGCCGAACGGCAGGCGCAATTCGGCCTCGTCGATGCTGATGTAATCCACGCGGCCGTACTTCGTGATGTAGTTGTAGCCGTAGTTGTTGCTGTTGGTCTGCGCGTTAACCACCAAGTACTTGCCGCTCTTCTGCAAGAGGTCGATGATGGCAGGGCTCATCACACCATGACCGAAGTCGGCGACGAGCGCGAGGTCACAATCGGGCAACTTCTTCTTCAGCGCTTCCATGATGTCCGCTTCCAACGCACCGCTCACGGGTTCGTCGTTCATGAAGGTGACCTCGAAGAGTTTGATGCTGAGGTAATGGTCCAGGTAGCGACGCTTGATCGGCGTGGGGCCATCCGGACGAACGAAGTAGGTGCGCTGAACCCCAGGGCTCAGCTTCTCCTCGATCATCTCACGGCGTTCATCCTTCGCACCCAGACAGGTGATCAGATCAACGCTTCCGGCGAACTGCTCCAGGTGGTTTGCGATCGCGAGCACACCACCGGCGTAGGCTTCTTCGCGCAACAGGATGCTGCTGATCGTGGGCGACTTGCTGCTCTTGCCGAGGGGACGGCAGTAGTGGTACTCGTCGATGATCGTATCACCGATCACGAGCACTTTCAATTTCTTCAGCGCCTCGAGATCGGCGACGATGGCATCGGCATCGAAGCGTTTGCGGAAACCAGCGAGGAAACTCTGTACACTGTCATCCAGCGGACTGAAGTGCGCGTTGATGAGCGTGCTACTGCTGAACTGGATCTCTTCGGTGAAGTGGAGCTTCCCTCCCACTGCGATCGCGGCGGCTTCCTCCTTCGCGATCATCCCGGTCACGTCCTTCGAACGGTCTTTGTAGTCCTGGCCCTTCACGTAGAGATCGGGCTTCAGGAGCTTGATCGTCTCGATGGCGGTTTCCCATTTGTTCAGGCCAACGTAGTCCACCGCACCGAGCGCCGCGATCGCTTCCATGCGCAGGCTTTCGGTGAAAACAGGGCGGCCCGGGCCTTTGTTCACGAACCGATCCGGTGTGACGGTCACGATGAGCACATCAGCGTCCTTCTTCGCGGCTTCGAAGTGTTTCATGTGCCCCAGGTGGAGCAGGTCGAAACAGCCGTGGCACAGCGCGACACGTTTGCCTGCGGCCTTATGCTTCGCGATGACGGAAGCGAGTTCGTCGAGGGGAAAGATCTTGTTCATAGGAGATGGAACGCTGATGACGCGGATGAAGCAGATCTACCCTGATAATTCAAACTCCCCTTGTCGGACGTGCCTGCAACTACCACCATCCCAGAAAATCTCAGATCCGTGTTCACCAGCTCGATCAGCGTTATCCGTGTTCTATTCATCTCAGATCCGTGTTCATCAGTCTCATCAGCGCTATCTGCGTTCCCAATATCATCCGAGGTATTTGAACCAGTCCTTCGTTGCTTCTGCGATGCTGCCCGGTTCCCACACGGGCGCTTCACGCCAGTAGTCGATGTTGGCGAGCATGGTCTTCACACCCTCCTCGAACTTCACTTTCGGCTTCCAGCCCAGTTCCTGCTGGATCCGTTTGGTGTCCGCGAAGGTCTGATCGGGTTCGCCGGGACGTTTCGGGATGTAGATCTTCTCGCCGCCGAGCAGGTCGCAAAGCAGGTTCACGCTGTACGTGCTTCCACTGCCCACATTGAAGATGCGGCCGGAGACATCATCGCGTTCACTGGCGGTGACGCAGGCATCGGCCACGTCGCTCACGAAGGTGAAGTCGCGCGTTTGCTGACCATCACCCACCACGGTGAATGGTTTGCCCGCGAGCTTTTGCGCCAGGAACACACCGAACACCGCACCGTACGTGCCGCTGGTGCGGGAGCGCGGACCGTACACGTTGAAGAAGCGCATGCTGGTGATGTTCATCTTGTACACGCTGGCCCAGTACATTGCGTACTCTTCGCCGAGGTACTTCGTCACCGCGTAAGGATACTGGCAACGGATGGGCGCGGTCTCTGGCGTCGGGTAGACATCAGGGATGCCATAGCAACTGGAAGATGCCGCGTAGATCACGCGCTTCACGCCGTGCTTGCGACAGGCCTCCAACACGCTCACCGTGCCGTTCACGTTGCTGTGGTGGTACTTCAACGGTTGTTCGATGCTCGGCACGATATCCGCCAGCGCCGCGAGGTGATACACGCGATCAATGCCCTTGAACAAGGGTTCGATGCGCGCGTGATCGGCGATGTCCGCGATGTGGACGTGCAGCTTCGGCTCGTTCTTCAGATGATCGAGGTTGCGCGCATGGCCACTGCTGAGGTTGTCGATCACGTGCACCTCGTGGCCGTCGTGCAGCAATCGTTCCACCAACCAACTCCCGATGAAGCCGCAGCCTCCTGTCACCAACGTTCTCATGCCTTGCCTTTCAATTTCTTCAGTGTGCGTTTGAACCCGCCGCCGGTCAAGGTGTCCACGTCCACCACGGCCTGCTCCAGTTTCTGTTTCCAGGTGCGCGTGCGCGAGGCGATAACTTCCGGCAGCGCCTTGCGCCAGATGCGCGGAATGCCATGGATCTCCACATCGTTGATGATGTGCGCGCGGAACTCGAGGTCGAAGTCGTTCGCGCCGAGATGCGCCTCCACGTCGAAGTTGTCGGTGGGCTTCCAGGTGTAGGCGTGGTCTCGGATGTAGAGCGCACCACCGGGCTTCAGCACCCGCTTGAACTCATCGACCATGTGGCGTACCAGGCGACTGTTCAGCTCCGGCAGCACTTGCACGCACATCACCAGATCCACCGATCCGTCAGGGATCAAGTCGCTGCGCCAGGTGGGAATGTGTTGGATGCCGCCTCTGCGCTCGAAGCGGTATGTGTCCGGGGCATCGATGTAATCCACGAACGGCACACCAAGTCCTTTGTAGTACAGGTGCTGCAGGCAGTACGAATTCACGATGGCGTCCATGCCGATGTAGCAAAGATCCGCATCCTGTGTGGCCCAAAGGTTCGCCTGACGGCCGTAGCCCGCTCCGAAGTCGAGCACCGTCCGGATGCGCGCACGCTCCGGCACCGGATACGACTGCGGCAACAGATGATCATGAGCGTTGTTCAAACCGACGCGCCTGTCGTAGATCGAACCATCCAGATCCAACCCAAGTGATCCCGTGATCCGTTCATCGTTCGCGCGACTGGCTTTCACCAACGCCTCGACCCGCACATCGTTGATGTAGTCCGGATAGTCCGTGCGGAACCAGCTCATCCACTTCAGCAGATCCTCCGCCCCTCCGAATTTGAAGAAGTCGCTGACCACACCATCCTCGTACGTGCGTTTGCGCTTCTTCAATCCCACCTGATAGTCCCAGCGCGTCATCCATTCCGGAGCGTGCGAACGGTCCTTCTTCAACGCTTCGTGGAAGCGCGCTTCAAGGGCCTGTTCTTCTGGACGCATCAGTTCTTGTCGGCAGTGATGCGTACGCTGAAGGTCTTCGTCGGCCAACCCACTTCGGGGTAGCTCGCTTTCACCGCTTCAGGCAGATAGACCGCGCAGAGCGTGTTGCTCACGTGGTAGATGCGCTTGCGGTGTTCGTCGCTCGGTGCACCGTCGAGGATCCCACGGAACACCTGCCAGTTGGGTTTCTCGTAACCGAGGCCGTAGTCGTGCCACACGATGATCGACTTGTCATCCTTCAACAACGTGAACGCGTTGCGCGTGTCGATAGTGACGCCGGGATACTGGTGATCGGCATCCACGAAGATCATGTCACAGGTGCCCTTCAGCGCGCTGAAATCGTAGGTCTGAGTGTTGTGTTCGATGATGCGGATGTTCGGGAGGTTGCGGCTATACAGGTGCGCAGCACGTACGGCGGCATCCGGTGCACCGATGCTCTTCATCTCCGCAGCTCCAAAGCTCATCGCGATCACCTCCTTCATCAACGGCGACACGTTCGCGAGGCTTTCACCACGCCAGCTCCCGAACTCGATGTAGCGACCGTTCGGGAAACGCTTTGCCAATGCGCGCAACAGCGCGAAGTCGGTGACGCGACTAGTGCCGTCCAAGTAGGTGTACTTGGTGATCGTGTCATCGAGATCCGGTGCGATGTCGCGGATGTCGATCGTCGGCAGGCCTTTCGCCAGGCCGTAGGTCTTTATCACGTGATCGCGGCAGTCCTCCTCCATGGTGAAATGGAAGAGGCCTTTCAACACACGCTTCGGTTGCGTGAGACAGAGTCGCAGGAACGGGCCCGCCAGATGCCAGTTGCCCATCAGCTAGCGAAGTAGGCTTTGATGGACGAGATCACATGCATCACCTGCTCATCGGTGAGTTCGGCGAAGACGGGCAGGCTCAGGATCGTCGCGGTCTGTTTCTCCGTCACCGGGAAGTCGCCGCACTTGTAGCCCAGGTAAGCTGCGGCCTGTTGCAGGTGGATGGGCACCGGATAGTGGATCTTGGTATCGATGCCGTTGTCGGCCAGGAACTGCTTCAAAGCATCGCGCTTCGTGGTCTGCACGATGAAGGTGTGGTACACCGCACGTTCACCGCCGCGATCATTCGGCAACAGCAGATCACCCACACCGGCAAGACCGTGTTGGTACATGCCAGCGATCGCACGACGACGTTCGGTCCAACGCGGCAGCTCGCGCATCTTCACGTTGAGGATCGCCGCCTGCAGGTTGTCCAAGCGCGAATTGTAGCTGAAGAAGTCGCTGTGGTCCCTGTCGCGCATGCCGTGGTTGCGGGCTTTCAACAGCTGCGTCGCAAGGGCATCATCGTTCGTGGTGATCACACCGCCGTCGCCAGCAGCAGCCAGGTTCTTCAGCGGGTGCAGGCTGAAGCAGCCTGTGGTGCCGAAGGAGCCGACGTGCTTGCCATCCAACTTGGCACCGATCGCCTGTGCGCAATCCTCGATCAGATGCAGACCATGCTCTTTCGCGATCGCGATCAATTCGCTCATGTGCGCAGGACGGCCGGTAAGGTGTACCGCGATGATGGCCTTGGTCTTCGACGTGATGGCTTTGCGCACCGCTGCGGGATCGAGGTTCATGTCGTCCAGCACATCGGCGAAGACCGGCGTGGCACCAGCCAGCGCGATGCTGCTACCGCTCGCGAGGTAGGAGTTCGGTGCGGTGATCACTTCATCACCCTTGCCAATGCCAAGCGCCATCAAACTCAGGAAAAGCGCATCCGTGCCGTTGGCGACACCGATGGCGTACTTCGTTCCGCACAGCTCCGCGAACGACTTCTCGAACTGCGCCAGCTCATCACCGAGGATGAACGCACCGCTATCCAGCAGCGCACCGATCCGTTCCAACACTTCGGCCTTGATGTCCGCGTACTGCGCACCAAGGTTTACATACGGCACTTTGATCGCTGTCGCCACCGCCATCAGTTCAGGTGGATGCGTTGCATCCGTTTCACGTTGAAGTAACGGTCGTCGTTGAGGCTGTCGGGGATCGCACCCGCGTCGAAGGCTCTCTTCAGATCGCGCACGGCATCTTCCAGGCTATGTGTGGCCACGAAGCCGATGTCCTTCTTGATCTTCTCGCTGCTCACGTGGTAGCTGCGCAGATCATCGGTCGGTGTGGTGACGATGCGCACATGATCACCGATGACGTTGCGCACCATGCCTGCGATCTCGCTGATGGTGAAATTGTCGTAGCCCGCGTTCCAGATTTTGCCCGCGATGCGCTCCTTGGGCAGCACCAGCAGTTGCACGTAGAGGTCCGTCATGTCCTCAATGTGGATGTTGGGTCGCTTCTGCGTGCCGCCGAACACGGTGATCTCACCTTTGTTCACCGCGAGATTGGTAAGGATGTTTACACTGAGGTCAAGACGCAAGCGTTTCCCATACCCACACACCGTTGCGGGGCGGATCGTCACCGTGGTGAAGTCGTCGCTCTGGAACGGCGCAAGGATCTCCTCGCACATCATCTTGAACTTGGAGTAATCCGTGAGCGGCTCCAGCACCATGTCCTCGGTCACGTTCGGCTCTTCCTTGATGCCGTAGACGCTGCTGCTGCTCGCGTAGATGAAACGTTGCACGCCGCTCTCCTTGCTGATGCGCACCAGCGGCTCGAAAGCATCCAGGTTGATGCCCTTCCCCAACTCCGGATTCAACTCGAAGCTGGGATCGTTGCTGATGCAAGCGAGGTGGATCACGGCGTCCTGGCCAGCCAACAACTTCCTCAGCAGCGCCTGGTCGCGGATGTCGCCCTTCACGGCGTTGAGGCGTTCATGCTTGGGCAGCACCTCCTCCCCGTAGATCATCAGATCCAGCACGGTCACGTTGTACCCCTTGTCCAGCAGCTTCGGCACGAGCACCGAGCCCACGTATCCGGCACCGCCGGTGATGAAGATGTTCTTCACAGTTCCTTCGTTTCGTTCAGTTGTTCAATGACACGTGGCGGGGCGCCCACCACCTTGGTGAACGGCTCAACACGGTCCAGCACTACGGTACCTGCGCCGCAGACCGCACCGCGACCAACGCTCGCATCAGGTATGACCAACGTGCCTGTGCCGAGAAAGGCATCTTGTTCAATGCGTACACGCCCGGCTGTATGCACGCCTGGTCCAAGGTTCGCACCGTCCTCGATCACATTGTCGTGGTCAATAGTGGCACCCGTGTGGATGTTGACGCTATCGCCGATCACAGTGCCGGTCACCAGAATGACGCCCTGGCCGATGTAGCAGCCTTCGCCGATGCTCACGTCCGGGTCACGCACCACCGTCGGGTGTATGGCGTTGATGAGATCGACACCTAGCCGTTTGAGTTCAGTCCCAAGCGCACGGCGTTTCGCATTGTCCCCGATGGCCACGATACCGGCTTCAATACCATGCGATCGGAGCAATTCCGGAATGTCCTTCATGGCACCGACCACTGGTACGCCGTTGATGGAGAGGGACTTTTTCGCCGGATCGTCGTCAATGAAACCCACGACCTCGTGCTCACCGACGGCGCGTAGCACCTCCAGCACCACTTTGGCATGGCCGTCGGCTCTGGCCCCGATGATCAAAGACTTCATGTTCCGGAAAAAGCACGCGAATTTAGGACTCAGGATGGTGCGTTATCTTGCAGAACCAACCTATTCCCATGAACTTCCGCGCACTGTACCTTTCCATTGCCTGTTTGCCGGTCACGGAAGGCTTCGGGCAGAACCTAGTTGGCAATGGCAGTTTCGAGGAATTCACCGATTGTCCGGACTACTACAACCAAGTTGAACGTTGTATCGGATGGTTCCCATCGACGAACAATAACAATGCAGCTCACCACACCGAGTTCTTGCATGCCTGTTCAAGTTCAATGTTCTCGGCACCCTCGAACACATGGGGATTCCAAGAACCACTTACGGGGGACGGGTATATGGCGCTCTGCACAATGTCCCCGGACCTCTCCGACGGCTACCGCGAGAACATTTACACCGAATTGCTGGCTCCGACCGAGATAGGTATGGAGTATACGGTCCGGGTGAGCCTCTCGCATACGGATAACAGCCAATTCGCTTCAAACAACTTCGGCGTCAAACTCTCCACCTCCAGCGATTTCCCGGTGGATAATGACCCCCAGGTCGTGCTGGCGGATATCGTGATGAATAAGACCGGATGGACCACGTTCACCGCTACGTTCGTCGCGGAGGAGGCATTCACGCACCTCGCTCTCGGGAATTTCATGTCGGACGCTAGCACAATTACGGTCGATGCTTGCCCGTCCTGCTCATTCGACCTCTTCGGCTATTACCTGGACGACGTCTGCCTGGTACCATCGGGTGGGGACATCTGTGCGGCATGCAAGGAGGAGATAGATCCTCCAACCGCGACCCAACCTGCCCGCGATGCGCGTCTCTCCATAACGCCTACCCTCTTGGGAAATGGTGTTCATGAACTGCATGTTTCAACGATGACCCAATTGGAACGCGTTCAGGTATTCGATGCCGACGGCCGTCTAGTGCTGACAGCTATCTCGCGCGGACTAAACTCCACCAAGGTCCCAACAAGGGGGCTTGCCAATGGTTCCTACTCCGTCACAGCCACCGCTGAAGATGGGACAAGGCTTAGCGCACGTTTCGTCGTCGCTCGATAGTTCGGTCATAGAAAGCCAGCAGGCGAGGAACTTGCGCATTCAGTGAGAGCAGGTTTCGTCCTTCACGAATGCGCATCATATCGATGGGCCGAAGTGCGTGAATGATCTTCGGCAAGTCGGTCGTGCTTGCAGTCAATCCCATACCTACTCGAGTAGCTATCCAGCTCTGGAACCCGAGATCACTCGAAACCACGACTGGAACACCAGCCTCGATGAAATTGAAAAGCTTCAGTGCAGTAGCGTACTTGAGCTTTTCGGGCGATTGATCCGAGCGTTCTACGAAGAACGGGATCATCCCGAAATGATACCGCGCCAACTCCCCGGCCAGCTTCTCCTGCGGAACTGGAGCATGATAGTGGAACCGTTCATTCTTCTGCGCCAGTTCAACATACTCCGCACGATCCGCCTCCAATGTCGTGGGGCTCGGATAGATGTGCAGATGCAGACCTTGCTTCGTCAGCGTCTCGATCAGCCCGAAGAACTGAATGTTACCGAAGTAGCGCGGATCGCGATGTGAGCCTGCCACGCCACCGGCGTAGACCAGGTGGATCTCCGTGTCCGAGATCTTCGGGACACCGGTGATGAACCGATCATCGTCGCAGTAAAGCGGGAAGAATAAGGTGGGTGGACGTTCGCCGCGTGGAATGCCATAGCGGCGGAAACCCTCCGCCGGCTCGAGGCTGTGCGCGATCACGCCGTCAGCCTGGGCCATGCAGGCCTTTTCATGCGGTAGTTCAACGCGCAGCCAGCGTTTGGTGGGCGTGGTGCCGTAGTACACGACCAACGTGTCCTGCAGATCATGCACGTAGGCCACATCAGGCATCGCTTTGCGTGCGACATCCGGGTAGTGGCTCTTCGGCGCGAAGCCGTGAATGAGCCAGGGCTTCGGAAAGGTCCGCAACAAGCGCCGCAGGTGCCAAGCGTTGCGGTAGCGCACGACCACCGTGAAGCCTTCAGCGAATTCGGGGATGAAGCCTTCCGAGTGACAGAGCAGGATCACCTTGCGGCCGCTGAGCCGTGTGACCCACTTCGCCATGCGACCCGCACGCGCCATCAACAGTTCGGCGACGTACAACAATGCATCGTTCACTTTCGCCTCGACGGGAATGCGCGGTGGTACACGCAGGAAATAGAGTACGGCATCCACCAAGCTACTGACCCGCACGCGTAGCTCGCGCTGGATCTTGACCTTCCACGTCCGCCATGTCAATGCGTTCATCGGGACTTGTTGATGAACCGCTGTTTCAGTGTGGCGGCTTGCTCGCTCAGGTCGGGTGCAAGCCTTAGGAAATACACCGCTGGCCAGAACAGCGCGGTGATCAGGACAACTCTGACGATCGCATTGGTCCAAAGCGCACCGACGGTCGGCATGAACCAGAGCAGAGCCGCTAGTAGAACACCCATGAGCGCTGTACGTGCAGTGCTTGCATCGAAGGGCCAGAGCCCATGCTTGCGATGCAGGAAAGCCATACGCCACGCCAGCACCACGCTGAACGAGACGAGGGATGACCACGCAGCACCCGTCAGGCCAAAGAGCTTGATGAAGACGAAGTCCAGCACGACGTTCAACACCACGAGCACCGCTCCGCTGACGGCATCGAACCAATACGAACGCGATGTAGCAACGATACCTCCGCTCAAGCCTCCCGCCAGGTTAATGACATTGACCGCTGCAAGGATGAGCAGTGCTTGCCGTGCAAGCGCATAACCGGGTTTCATCAACGAGAACAGCGCATCCACTCCGCTCCACAGGCACAGGAAGAGGTAGATGCCGATGACGAGCTGGATCGCTGCGGAGCGCCGGTAGATCATGTCGATCTTGACGTGATCGCGTTTCTTCCATGCTTCGGCGAGGATGGGCATGCTGGGTAGTACCAAGGCCCGCGCAGGGATCAGGATCACACTGGCGATGTAGAAAGCAACGGCGTAGTAAGCCACGTTGTCCAAACCGTTCTTCAGCATGGCGCCCACCATCAGTTGATCGATGTTGCCCAGGGCGATCACCGCCATGCCGCTGCCGAAGGTGAACATCGCGTAGCGCGACATGCTTCGACCAAGGCGCTTCGGAACACGCAACCGATCGACGCCGAAATGAAGTGAATCGCTCCGCCACAGATCGAACACCAGCGCTATGGTGCTGATCACGAAGGTGCCGACATAGAGCAGCATGAAGGTGCGCAGATCGAAGTGATACGCGGCCTGCAAAAGGATCAACCCCATCTGCAGCACGCGCAAGAGGAACTCTCGCGAGAACGTGGGCGCGATGCTGCGGTGTACCGATCGGCTGTAGCTGCGGAACAGGAAGAAGTACACCTCCGATAGGACCAGCGGTAACACCGTGATGCCATGCTCGGCATACAAGCCGTCCGCAGCGCCGAACCACAACGCGAAGTAGCCGTGGAAGGCCCACAGAACGAACATGGCGACGAACGCACCGGCCGTACCGATACCCAGCACGAGGGCCAAGAGACCGTTGTGCCTTCGCTCGGTATCGCGGAAATACGGGAAGTAGCGGATCACCGTATTGTCCAAACCGAGCTGCGCGACTTGTGCCGCGATGGTGGCGATGGACACGATCAGCCGCGTGAGTCCGAACTGATCCTCGGGAAGGATCTTCGGGTAGAGCAGCACGACATTAACGAACCCCAGGGCCAGACCGACGTAGGCCAGTGCAGCGTTCCACGAGGCCTGGCGGACTACGATGCCCATGCGCGGCGTGGAAAATTGGGGGTCAGTGGCACGGGTGCGAAAGTAGGATCATCCACCGCAGTGGCGCTAAGAACGCGACGGATCCGCAGCTGTAAAGAAATGGTCGGGACTACCACCCTACTCGCCACGTACACCGGACAAGAGCTTTGCCAGCTGAGCGGTCAGGTTGCGACGGTCAAAAGCGGTGACATCGCTGTGGGCGGTAGTGCTTTCCATGAACAGCACGGCTACGGCGCGTTGCATGGCCGTTGGATCGTTACGATCAACGACGGTATGCGTGGGTCCCAGTACACGAATGATATCGGCGTCGCGTGGAGCGATGGCCAGGATGGGACGTTTCACCGATAGGTACTCGAATACTTTCGCAGGAAGGAAACCGCCCACGTTCGGCGTGTTGTTCACCGGAAGGAGCAAAGCCCGTGCACGTTGCATATGGCGCATGGCTTCGGCGTGGGAGACATGTCCGATGCGTTCAACGAACGATGAAAGCCCCGCTACTTCGATGCTGCGCTGGACCGTGTGATCCACACCACCGATCAATCGGAGTTTGAAACGCGAACGGAATTCGGGGTCATTCTTCGTCCGTTCAGCGAGCGCCTTCCATAGTTCCGGTACATCACGTGTAGCACTGATGGAACCAACGTGGACGAGCGACCATTCCTCATCCAACGGCGCAGGTGGTGAAGGCACGTCCGAAGGATCGAAGCCGTTGGTGATCACCTCCACGTTCTTCGCACCGAGCGCGCGCAGTTCTTCGGCCCAACGCCAGCTCACGGTGATGACGCGATCGGCTTCGGTGAGCACCGCGCGTTCCAGGCGATGCTGCTTCGCGTCAGCCCACTTGGAGAGCTTGAGCTGGCCGTAGTAGTCGATGTTCGTCCACGGATCGCGGAAGTCGGCGATCCATGGAAGTCCGGTGCGTTTCTTCAGTTCGCCTCCGATCAAATGCAGGCTGTGCGGTGAACCGGTGGTGACGATGACATCCACCGGATGCTGCTGGAGGTAGGCCTGCAGACGCTTCACCGAAGGCTTCACCCACCACACCCGCGCATCGGGGATGAAGAAGTTGCTGCGCACCCAGTTGGCCACGTTCTCTTTCCACGTGGGGCCACCGCCATCCTCTGTGAGGAAAGCCGTCTGCAAACGCGCGTCCGACTTCTTTCCGGTGAAGCGCTTGTACCAGGTGTACGGCTCGGTGATCGGTGCTTTGATCACTTCGGCTTCCGCTGGAACGTCCTTCAACAAGGCCTCGTCCACGGCCATCAGCTCGGGGTTCTCCGGCGTGTACACCACCGGCTGCCAACCGAACTGCGGCAGGTATTTCGTGAACTTCAGCCAGCGATACACCCCTACCCCGGCGTTCGGCGGCCAGTAGTAGGCGATGATGAGGACGCGATTCATTCCGCCTTCTGCGATGCGCGCCATTCCCAACCCAGCGCACCGAGCACGAGGATGATCAACAACGCGCTGGAGGCCATCGCGATCGGGCGCGATGTGTTGTACGGCTTGCTGTCGATCTTGAAGACCACCGTGTGTTCACCACCAGGCAGGGCCATCGCGCGCAGCACGTAATCGGCGCGTACATGTTCGGCGGGTTGTCCGTCGATGGTCGCATGCCAGTCGGGGCCGTACCAGATCTCGCTGAAGACGACCACACCACCGTTCTGTGAACGCACGGTGTAGCTAAGCTCATTGGTCTCGTATTTCGTCAACTCCACGCTGGCTGACGGATCGGCAACAGCCTTCGTATCGCCAAGTTGTGCACGATAACGTTCGTCGATCACGGCCGTGTTGGCCGGGTCGATCTTGCCAAGCTCCATGATCTCCTCGTCGGAGTTCTTCGCCCACTTCACTTCATCCACGAACCAGCCCGCGCCATAGGCGTTCGTGTTGCGGATCGGCGGACGTTCCGGGTTGTAGACCAGGTAACGCGTATTAAGCATGTTGACCACACCCTCCAGCGCCAACAAGCTATCAATCTGCGGAAGCGATGTGCCGCTCTGCAACAGGCCGCCCACACGTTGGATGGATGCCGATAGATGGAACTCGATCAACTCCTGGTAGCGTTTCAACTTGGCGCCATGGTAGCCACCCACGCTACGGTGGAAGTAGCTCATCTTGCCATCGTTGAACGGATTGTTCAACGTGAGCACCCGGTAATCCGTGTGGCGGCGAAGGCTGCTGAACCGCTCGGCCAGTTCAACATCGGGTTTGATGAACTTCTCACCTGTGGCTTTCAAACGCGCCATGCGCGCCTTGTGCTCGGCTTCCGCAGCGGGCGACCATTCAGCTTCAAGGATCGCCTTGTCCGCCGCGTCGGGTCGGTAAGGTCGCTTGAATTCCTCTTCGTCCACCCATTGTACCAACCGACCACGCTCCTTTTCGTTGTTCATGTAGCGCTTGTCCACCGTCCACTGATCCAATAGGAACAAGGCGCCGAGCCCCACCAGGAGAACGGGCTTACCGATCTTCTTCTTGCCGAAGAAGTACACCAAGGCACCCGCCACCACAACGAAAGCGAAGCTGCGCCATACATCACCGGTGAAGATGCCTTTGCGCACGGCCTTCAACTCGTCCACGAACACACGCACCTGTGCCTCCATGGCGGGCGATTCATCGGCCTGGGTCAACAACATCTCCTGCTCCTGATCGCTCACGAAGCTGAAGAAGGTATCCGGCGCGAGGCCCATCCCCAGCAATACGACCAGCAAAGAAGCCATCGCGATGAGCGAACGTTTCTCCATCATCTTGTCCCAGCCACCGCTGCGCAAGAGGCGGTCCAGATAAAGGATGGCAAGCACCGGTGCCGTCAATTCCACGATGACGAGGATGATGGTGACCGCGCGGAACTTGTCATAACCCGGTACATGCTCAAGGAAGAAATCCGTGAGCGGCATCAGGTTGCGGCCCCACGAAAGCATCAATGTCAGCAACAATGCACTGAAGAGCGCATAGGTCAAGCCGTCGCGCATGAAGAAGAGGCCAGCGAGGATGTACAGGATGATGACACCGCCCGCGAGCAACGATGCCTTGATGCCACCGACGTAGGCCACGGCGACCTCCGGATCGTACGGTGCGGCGTTGTTGATCATGATCTGCAGGAGGATCACCAGCAGCGAACCGAGCAGCCACCAACGGTCGCGCCCTTCGGCCTGCATCAACATCATCAGCATCAGCAGGATCACGATAACACCGGCGTACTGCGGACCGCTCGTGCTGAGCTGATCGCCCCAGTAGCGGTTCATCTGGGCGAGGTTCTGGCGGTAGCGTTGATCGGCACCTGCCAGCTCGGGACCGTTGCCGATCATGCTGGAAAAACCGCCTTTCGCATCCGGTACGAGCAGGGTGAAGGACTCCTGCTTGCCGTAGCTGTACATCGTCACGTAATCGCGATCAAGCCCCGCCGTACGGATACCTTCCGCCGACGAACCATCGGGTTGGATCGTGATCTCGCTCTTCCCGCGTGTGCTGTACTTGCCGTATTCCACCGTGCTCCACAGTACGCCCAGGTTGCACAGCACCGCCAGACCCGCCGCGATGGCGCCGAGACCGGATCGTTTCGCGAAATCGACGAGCTGCTTCTCACGCACCGAGCGCATCAGTTCAGCCAGTACGAAGAGCACGAGCACGATCGCGAGGTAGTAGGTCACCTGCAGGTGGTTCTGCATGATCTGCAACCCGAGGAACAATCCGAGCAGCGCAGCACCAAGGATCATACGCCCGCGATAGAGGAGGTATAGCCCACCAAGCACCATGGGCATGTAGCCAATGGCGTTGGCCTTGCTGGTGTGGCCTGCGGGCAGGATCACGAAGAAGTAGCTGGAGAAGGCGAAGGCGATGGCGCCGACCACACTCAGCCACGGGTCCACCTTCAGGATGCGCAGGAGCACGAACATGCCCATGAGGTAGAGGAAAAGGAAGTTCGCCGGGCGCGGCAGGAAGCCGTGGAAAACCTTGTCCACATAAGAGAGCAGGTTGGCCGTCCACTTCACCGAGATCTGGTAGGCTGGCATGCCGCTGAACATGCTTCCGGTCCAAAGGGCTTCTTCCCCGGTGGCCTCGCGGAACTCATCCACCTCGTGGGCCATGCCCATCCACTGTTTGATGTCGTGCTGGCTGAGCTGCTTTCCCTCCAGCATAGGGCTGAAGTAGACCAAGCTGAGCACGTAGAACAGGACCAGGGCCGCGAACACGGGCACCAGGCGCTTCCAGGGGATGGAATTCATGGGTGGTTGGTGGTCTACTTGATCTCCTCGAAGTCGGCGTCCACGATGGAACCGCCGGAGCGGCCCTGCCCATCCTTGCTGTCGGTACGCTCGATGCGCACCTCGCCGGCCGGACGTTGGGGTTCGTTGGTACGCCGCGCGGGGGGCGGGTTCTGGGCACGCTGGTAGCGCAGGAACATGCGCAGCACCATCCAGGCGATCACCAGGATGAGTATGGTGCGGAAAGTGCCGTTGAAACTGGCTTCGACTACGTTCATCGGAAGCGGCCAAAGATAGTCCCCGGCCCTTCCCCGGCTCCGAACCCGTACCTTCGCGGCCGTTCCGCGCCGGATAAGCGCTTCGACCACCTTTCCTTCCCAGTTCCCCATGTCCTCCTTCGAAGCGCTCGGCCTCCGCGCCGAAACCCTCAAGTCTCTTACCGATATCGGCTTCACAACCCCTACTCCCGTTCAGGAACAGGCCATTCCGCTGTTGCTGAAGACAGAGAAAGACGTGGTGGCCCTGGCCCAGACCGGCACCGGCAAAACGGCCGCCTTCGGCCTGCCCATGCTGGAGTTCCTCGATCCACAGGACCGTACGATCCAAAGCCTGGTGCTCGCCCCTACGCGTGAGCTCTGTGTGCAGATCGCCAAGGACCTGGAGCGCTTTTCCGCCAATCTAAAGGGTACCCGCATCGTAGCCGTCTACGGCGGTGCCAGCATCCGCGACCAGATCCGCGACATCCAGCGCGGTGCGCAGATCATCGTGGCCACGCCCGGACGCCTGCTCGACCTGATCGGCCGCGAGGTGCTCGACCTGACCACCGTTGACGTGGTGGTGCTCGACGAAGCCGACGAGATGCTGAACATGGGCTTCCAGGAGGACCTGACCGAGATCCTGGAGAAAACGCCCGAAGACAAGAAGACCTGGCTCTTCAGCGCCACGATGAGCGGCGAGGTGCGCCGCATCGCCAAGCGCTACATGCGCGAATTCGAGGAGGTGAGCGTGGGGCCTGCCAACAGTGCGGCAGCTGCCATCCAGCACCAATATTGCGTCGTTCACTCCAAGGACCGGTACGCAGCGCTGAAGCGTTTCGTGGACGCGGACCCCGAGCTCTTCGGCATCGTCTTCTGTCGCACCAAACACGAGACACAGGATCTGGCCACCGCACTGGTGAAGGACGGCTACAACGCCGATGCGATCCACGGTGACCTTTCCCAGGCGCAGCGCGACCATGTGATGGGTCGCTACCGTGCCCGCAGCATCCGCATGCTGATCGCGACGGACGTGGCTGCGCGCGGGATCGATGTGAAGGACGTGACGCACGTGTTCCACTTCGATCTGCCCGGTGAAGCGGAGAACTACACGCACCGCAGCGGCCGCACCGGTCGTGCCGGGCGCGCGGGGATCTCGCTCAGCATCATCGGTGTGCGCGACGTGAACAAGATCCGCCAATTGGAGCGCGCGTTGAAGACGCACTTCACCTACACCCGCGTGCCCGGTGGCGCCGAGATCGGCAAGCAACAAGTGGTCGCCTATATGAAGCGCCTGAAAAGCGTGGAAGTGGACAGCGAAGGCTTGGAGGAACTGCTTTCCGAGGCCCGTGCTGAGCTGATGAGCTTCAGCCAGGAAGAGCTGATCGACCGGTTCATGAGCCTCGCGTTCAACCGCATCATCGAAGCCCAGCGCAGTGCGTTCGACCTCAACATCGACATGAGCCGCAAGGACCACAGCGCACGCGCCGAACGTCCTTCTTCCCTGGAACGCTTCAGCACCGGCCGCCAGATGTTCATCAACCTGGGCACGGCCGATGGCTTCGATAAAGGGAAGATGCTCGGTTACATCTGCGGCATCAGCGGCATCAGCGGCGAGTTCATCGGCCGCATGTTGATCAAGGACGTGTACTCCTTCGTGGACATCGAACCGGACCACTTCGAGCAGGTGCTCAACGCCTTCAACAACGCCAACTACAAAGGCCGCAGCGTGCGCGTGGATGCTGCTGCTGGAGGCAGCAAGGGTGGCGAACCTCGTCCTACAGGTGGAGGATATCGCGGTGGTGGCGGTGGCGGCGGCTACAAGGGCGGTGGTGGATACCGTGGAGGCAGTGATCGAGGTGGATACCAAGGTGGCAACGACCGCGGTGGCTATCAAGGCGGGAACGACCGTGGTGGTTACCAAGGCGGTCGGCAGGAACAAAGCAGCTACCGTGGCAACAACGATCGCCCTTCCGGTGACCGTCCTGCACGCGGTGGCTTCCAGAAAAAGGAAGGCTTTTACGAACCCAAACCGAAGTTCCCCAAGCGGGAGCGCAAAGGCTGATCGATAGGTCGCTTCAGGGAACCCGTTCCAACCCTCCGTCAAGTGGACCGAGAGATGGACCTGCGTGCGCAACTGCTGAAGGAACACAGCCGTTCGAATACGGAGAGGATAGCCCAGTTCGTGGGGGAGGATGCACACCGCTTCCGAGCGCTCATGAACCTGATGCTCGCGAACGAGCCTCTCGTGGCTCAACGTGCAGCCTATGCGGTCAACATCGCTTGTGAAGCGTGTCCGGGGCTGGTGAAACCCTACGTACGCCAATTGTTGGACGTGCTGCAGCGGCCGGTACACGAAGGAGTGCAGCGCAACAGCATCAGGATCATGCAGTTCTGCGACTTGCCGAAAAACCTGCACGGGCGAATTACGCAGGAGATGTTCGACCGCATCGGCGACCCGCGCCGCGCCATCGCCCAACGTGCGTTCGCCATCACCGTGGGCGAGCGTATGGTCCGCTTGTACCCTGAACTGCAGGGAGAGTTCCGCCAGTTGCTGGCCAACGCTCTACGCACCTATCCCGGTCCGGCCGTGCGGTCCAGGGCGATCAAGGCTCTGACCGCTCTGGACCGGTCACGGCGCTTGGGAATAACGGAGAACTAAGCTCCTGGAGGAACGGGCAACTTGCAGCCCGTTCCGTCAGTCATTGTTCTGCGGTGGCGTGTTCGCAAGCGATACCTTCCACCTCGAAGCTGAATAAACCCACTTCATCCACTCCGAGCTCCGTTCCGTCGGGTCCGCGACCCATCTTCCTCAAAGGTCTTCTCACTTTGGCGTACCGCTCCACTACCATGCGCATCCTCCTCTCAGCCCTCTGTCTGTCCCTTTTCAGCCTTTCGAACGCTCAGCAGATCAGCATCACCGCAGGTTCAGCCACCAGTTGCTCCGGGGTGATCGAAGATTCCGGAGGGCCCAATGGCTCCTATTCCGACAACGAGAATTTCACCTTGACCATTTGTCCGGACGTTCCCGGGAACGTGATCTACCTCACTTGGTTCGTCTTCAATCTGAGCCCGCAAGGTGGACCTGGCAACCCTGCCGACAACGTCACCATCTATGACGGCGATAACACCAGTGCCACCTCCTTGGGCTCCTACACGGGTAGTGCCCTACAGAACCTGGTGGTGAGCGGAACGGTGTTCAACACCAGCGGCTGCTTGACCCTCGTATTCCGTTCCAACAGCAATGGCATCGGCGACTTCGCCGCTGGTTTCCAGTGCACGGTGCCCTGCCTCAACCCCACCGCAGTGGCCACCATGCCCGAAGCGGTACCCGCGCTCATCTGCCAAGGCGAAGCCGTGACCTTCGACGGTACCGGCTCCTACGCCCAGAACAACTTCAATATCGTACAGTACCTGTGGGATTTCGATGACGGTTCGGTGGACAGCACGAGCGGCCCCGTGGTGACGCACGTCTTCGATGATGACGGCGAGCATGTGGTACAGCTCTACGTGACGGACGATAACGATTGCCGTAACCTCAACCTGAACGACCTGCAGATACTGGTAAGCACCACACCCACCTTCGCCCAAACGGACCCGAGCATTGAGACCTGCTTCGGAGAGACCGTTGAGCTGTACGGGCACGGTGAGCCGACCACCTGGACGGGCATTCCGGATGCCAATTTCGGCGAGGGCATTTTCCTGCCGGATGATGTGGGCCTGCCCTTCACCTCCACGCTCACCTTCGAACAATTCAATTTCGGCCAGCAGGTCACCAGCCTGACGGATATCCAGTCCATCTGCGTGGAGATGGAACACACCTTCATGGGCGATCTTGTGTTACAGGTGATCTGCCCCAATGGCCAGTCCATGATCTTCCATCAACAAGGTGGCGGCGGCACCTATATCGGCTCACCCAACGATACCGACAGTAACGACAACCCGGTGTTCGGGGAGTGCTGGGAATACTGCTGGAGCCCAACGGCCACGAATGGCACGTGGGTGGACAACGTCAATGCCGGTGGAATGACCACTCCTTCGGGAACGCCACAGAGCGGATCGATCAACCCGGGCACTTACGAACCCGTGCAGACCTTCAATAACCTGTTGGGTTGCCCGCTGAACGGGGATTGGACCTATCAGAGCACCGATCTCTGGGGCGCTGACAACGGCTTCATCTGCTCCTGGTCCATCAACTTCAACCCGGACATCATCCCGGACGTCACCACGTTCACGCCGTCATTCGGGCCTGATGCCGATTCCAGCTCATGGTCCGGTGGCACCGCACCCGATCTGATCTCCGCGAACGGGGACAACATCACCTTCACCGCCACTGCGCCTGGGGTGTATCCGTTCCAATATTCGGTCACGGACAATTTCGGCTGCACCTACGACACCACCATCACGGTCACCATCAACGATCCCTTCGTACTCGATCCCGGAGAGGATATGGTGATCTGCAGCGATTCCCTGCAATTGCAGGCCACGGTGACCGGCGTGGCTTCCGCCTGCGAGTGGACCTTGGAGATGTTAGACGCCGGCTCTAACAGCTGGGATGGCGCTTCCTTGGAGATCACCGTGGACGGTTCATCCGAGATCTACTTCATGGATTGGGGCCTAGCCCAGCAAACGGTGACCTTCCCCGTGGAGTCAGGCCAGACGATAACCTCGGAGTACTTCCCCAGTTTCTGGTCCGATGAGGAGGTCAGCTACATCATCCGGAACGATGCGGGCGAGGTCGTGTTCCAAGTCACCGACCCTTCCGGAGGTATCGCTTTCAACGGCACGGCACAGTGCGACCCCAACCAAGCCATGGTCTGGTCGTGGTCGCCCACGACCGGCCTTTCGGACCCCACCATCTCGAACCCCATGGTGTACACGACGAGTGCGACGATGTACGTGGTGAGCACCTACATCAACGGCCACCCGGTCTGCAATGCACAGGACAGTGTGTTCGTGGACATCGATCCCGGACTGAACCCTGGTGTCGATTCGCTCGTGGTCCTTTGTGCCACGCCCCCCAGCTACCAATTGATCGACCTGCTCGGCGGAACACCGGATGATGGTGGCACGTGGACCGACGCCAACGGCAACGAGGTGGCCAACGTCTTCGACCCGCAAGTGGACCCCGCTGGCACGTACACCTACACGCTCGTGACCCCATTGGGCTGCACCGGCACCGCTGATGTGGATATCTATATCCTTCCCGCAAGCGACCCCAGCTGCTGCGGTGTGGCGGATGCAGGGCCTGACTCGACCATTTGCACGCTGCTGTACCAGCTGAACGCCACCCCGGGCAATACCGGTGTAGGTGCATGGAGCGGGCCTCCGGGGTACACCTTCTCCGACCCCTACGCGACGAACAGCGAGGTGGTGGCGCCGGACAGCGGGCCTGCGATGTTCTATTGGATCGAGGATGATGGTGTGTTGTGCTATCTGATCGATAGCGTCACCATCACCTTCACACGTCCGTTGATGGCCACCACGACGGTCACGGACGCGATCTGTTTCGAAGCCTGTGACGGCACAGCGCTGGTGGAAGTGACCGGAGGCAATGGTGACTTCACCTACGCCTGGTCCGATGCCACACTTCCGGACACCAACTTCATCGAAACGTTCTGCGCTGGTGACCATAGCGTCATCATCACCGACGAGAACGCGTGTTCAACCTCCGCGGACCTCACCATCGGGCAACCGGTATTGCTGCAGATCGACAGCGTGACGCACGTGATGCCTTGGTGCCACGGCGACGCGAACGGCTCATTGACCATCCATGATGCTGAAGCCGTGGAATACAGCTCGGATGGCGGTATCACGTACACCTCTTCGCCCCTCACGGCCGAGCTCGCAACTGGATCGTACGACCTCCGCATCCGCAACGCCGCAGGATGTGAAGGGACCTTGATCCATGGCCTGCCGGAACCGCCACAGGTCATCGCAGAATTCACCCATGGACCGAACCCCGCTAACGTGGAAGCCCCCACCATCCACTTCGGGAACCTTTCCGAGAATTCGACGACGTGGTCATGGGATATCGCCGGGCTGCTGACCTCCAACGAGCAGCACCCGGTGTACACCTTCACCAACAAGGTGCCCGACTCCTACGAGGTCTGCCTCATCGCCAGCGACGATCATGCGTGTTCCGATACGATCTGCCACACGGTGATCATCGACGATGTGCTCTATACCTACATCCCCAACGCGTTCACGCCGGACGGTGATGGGGAGAACGAGCGCTGGGGCACCCATTACAACATCCCCGACATGACGGGCTACGACCTGAAGGTATTCGATCGTTGGGGTGAGGTGGTGTTCGCCACCACGGACCCTGCCGTGCGCTGGGATGGTACGCTGAACAATGGCGGGGGGAACATCCTGAAACAGGACGTTTACGCCTACAGGCTGATCTATCAACTCAAGAGCACCGGTGGTGCACGTGAATACCTGGGTCACGTAAGCTTGCTGAAATAAGGGCACTGATGCTGACGTGCTCGCCCTCAAAAGCGAGCACGTCAGCGCTCTGTAGCGCTGCTCAACAACGGAGAGAACGCCGGGTCCAATACCGGAGTGATGCCCGCATCGAATGCCCGCAGGACACCCTTGCGCATCATTGGCTTTTCGGTCGATGGCACCTGGGCCCATAGCTCTTCGAATCGGAGCAATGCTCGCTCATCACTTGGTTCCCTGCGATCGAACAAGGCTGCCGTAAGGCCCCAACCTGCTCCGTACACCAAGGCAGAACGTTGATCGGCTTCGGCACGTCCGATGATACGGAACAGCAGCGTTGGATCATCACCGTACTTCCGCCCTAGTACCCACCCGGTGGCTTCATCGTTCGTTGTTCGATATGGCTGCATGCCCCACATGTATATGGCGGCTAGCGCTGTGCAACCGAGCACCCAACCCGTTCGCAGCACAAATGCTAGTGGGCGGTAATGGGCGAACCCATCCAAGAGCAGAAGGGCGAACAAGGGTGCGATGAACGGGAAATACCGGTAGTAGAGATAGCCATGCCCATCGGCCCGGGGTTCGAAGAACGGACCGATGATGACCGCGAGCAGGAACATGAACAGGGTAAGTATCACGAGGCCTCGTGCCCTGCTTCTTTCATCCTGCAGCCGAAGGGCTCCCGCCGAACCCAACAACATGAACAACAGGACCACCGAGGCAGCAAGTCGCCAATTCCACTGGTCCATTCGTTCCAGGGTGAACGAGCCCGGCAATGCACCACTGATGACCGCCCAGGCCTTTTGCGGAAGCGCCAACGGATCGATATCGCCTTTTTCCAGACCACGAACGGAAAGCACGGACAGCTGCTCCAGTCCGAAACCATGATCCACGAAAGCTCGGAGCAAGAGGTGGGGTAGAAAAGCCAGGCTCGCCCCGGCCACGAATAACAGTATGCGTCGCAAGCCGACTCGCCACGTGGCGTTTTTCGCGATCTCCCACGCCATGAAAGCCGGAGCGAACACCCATACATCGTAGGCCAGCGAAGCCAAACCTCCACAGAGCATCCCCAGCACGAACCTGGAACCCTCCGAGCGCTGCGCTGCTGAAATGAGCATGAAAGGTGCGAAGGACATCAGGGCATGCAAGCCGAAATCGACCGTGGCCCAAGGCAACATCAGCGGGGCGGAACAGATGGACCACAGCGCGAACCAGAAGGCGGTGCGGTCACCGAAAAGCTTGCGCGCAGCGAGGAACTGCACGGCGCGAGAGAACGTGTCCACCAATAAGGCTGCCCAGGAAAGTGGTGGCACTATGCCCTCCAGCGGTATGAAGAGCATGGAAAGAAGCGACAGGAAGAAGGTCCCGCCTTCGTGCGGATAATGTATGAGCTGCTTGAAGAGAGGGTCACCGCTTGAACGAAGATCCTCCAACGACAGGCCCCAAGACAGCTGATCCGGGGCACTGTTCCACAGCATGCACGATATACCGAACGCTGCGCGCAGGGCGGTACCTGCGATGACCAGTACCACCCACCACCATCGTCCGGGGAAGCTTATCGCCACAAGCCGAGAATGAGCCCGTAGATGAGGAATTGCACGATGTGGTAACCACCATCGATCAACAACAACGTGGTGCTTCGTCCTGCGAACTGATAGTTGATCGCGAAGCTGGTGGCCGCGACACCGAATCCACAGACGAACCCATGGCGCAGCCAATGAGGGAGGCTGTGTGCATCATGCCCTACCAAGATGGCGAAGGCGTATGCTGCGATCCAGGCCATGATGAAGGCAACACCAAAGACGCGAGCGGGATGCTTGCTGTCCTTCCGCTCTTTGGGATCCAGTGGAACCCCATTGGCCTTGGCCCATGCCTTGCCGAACAATGCAGGAGAATACCATGGAGCACCGAGCACGAATACGCTCACTGCACAAATAAGTATGGCCAGGTGGTTCATCGGACTTGGTTCTCCAGCGAAGGTATCATTCGTGTATCGTGCCACGAGGCTGAGCACCACCCACCGCAATATCCGAAGCCTGGCGCAACACCTCATTCGCCCAGCTGCCGACACAGCCTTTCCTTGTTGACGCGCGCCCGGGGCTGCAAAGCGGCGGTGATACCCCATACCATGGCACAACTGAGGAACCACTGCCCCGGTACGCTCCTCCAACACCGCATGATCCATCCTGGCTCGCGATCGGCAATCTTCCACGAAAACACCATCATGCTGTTGCGCACATCCATCCTGGTCTTGTCCATCCCCTTGTGTCTGTTCACCTCATCAGCACAAGGACCCCGCGCCGGGGTGAAAGGCGGGCTTAACCTGAGCACTCTTTACAACGCCAAGGCAACTGACCAGAACAGCGTGCTGGGCTTGAACGCTGGTTTCTTCGGACGCACGCGCACAGAAGAGTCCATCGGCCTTCAGGTGGAGTTGCTCTATTCCGCAAAAGGGAACCGTACCCATTACGAAGGTGTATTCGGTCTGGTCGATCAGACCGTCGATCTCAACCTGAACTACTTGTCGATCCCTGCCTTGCTGTGTTTCCGTTTCGCCGAGCAGACCGTTGAGATACAAGCCGGTGGCTATGCTGCTTATCTGATGAACGCCAACGCGAATACCGAAGGCGATCTCGGTAGCGGATCCGAAGAATTGGACCGTGATAATTTCAACACCTTGGACGCCGGATTGGTCGGTGGCATCGCATTCAATGCAGGGGCTGTACAGGTGGGAGCGCGCTACGAGTATGGCTTGGTGACACTGGCGAACAGCGATAATGCTGAACTCCTTCTGGGGGATGCGAAAAATGCGTGTGCGCAGCTCTATGTTGCCGTAGGCATCCCATAGTTCAGAACTCCTCGAGAATGGAGCTACCGGCCGACCGATCACCACTGGTCCACCTCCATGTCTCGTGCAGCCTGACCCTTCCATCCGGTAACAACTCCGGGACCGACGTGCAGATGCCCGTCATCAGCTGACCGAGGTCATTCACTTGATGATAGCGCATATCCAACGCGCCGTTTTCATCCACCAAGGCTATGAGATGGCCATGGCGTATCCTGCCACCGGCGTAAGTTGAAGTGACCACCTCACCCACTTGGCGATAGTGGAAAACGGTCTCGTCGGATGTTTCACCGTTCTCCGTGTTCTGAACAGGCCTGAAACGTCTGTCGTTATAGTCGATCACGTTGAATGTTGGTTGGAGAAAAGGTCGAACGTGGTGCGTGCCTTCTCCGCTTCCAATTGAAGTAAATGTCGCTTGGCCCGCAATCCGCCAGCATAGCCCACCAACTCACCCGTACTTCCTATGACACGGTGGCAGGGCACCAGTATGGACAAGGCATTCGCACCGTTCGCCGATGCCACTGCCCGGATCGCTTCAGGTCTGGATACGCGGGCGGTAAGTTCCGTGTACGTACTGGTGTGACCGTACGGAATATGAAGCAGGGCTTCCCAAACCGCGCATTGAAAGGGCGTGCCTATGAACCGGATCGGAACAGAGAACTCGGTCAACGTCCCTTCGAAATAACGCGTCAACTGTTCCTGGGCCATTTCTATCGTCCTACTGAAGCCCTTTTCGAAAGTGGCTCCAAGCCCTCTTTGGATGCGTGCATCAATGGTACTGCGCATGCCACGATGCTGCCAATCGCACAAACAAAGTTCTTCGCCCCAGGAGCCCAATATCAATTCTCCGCAAGGCGTTGCCCAGTTATGCGTGATGACCCCCATGGCGCGGTACGAAGATCAGCGCTTGCTGAACAACTTCCTATCGATGCGGGATCGTTCGGATCCTCCGAAATTCGCAGCGCGATGCGATCGACACTCGGCTTCATTCTCTTCGCTCAGGTGACCCTAGGCCAAGCCCAGGAGCCTTGTGCCGTGGAGTTGAGCATAGACCCACCGACCTGTGCCGAAGATGCGGACGGGTCCATTACGTTGATCCCTGGTGCAGGCGGGCCATTCACCTTCGAATGGTCACACGATACAGGCTTGAACGGACCACAGGCCGCCGGGCTCGAGGTAGGGAGCTACTCCATCGTCATCTCCGGAGACCAAGGGTGCATTTCGTTCATCGATACGGTCGTGCCGGACCCCGGCCATCCGCCGCTGGGGTCCATCACGACAACGAACATCTCCTGCGCAGGCACCGACGATGGCACCGCGACCTTCACCGTGAACCCGGGACCATACACATGGGAATGGGTGGACGACCCCAACATCACGAATCCACTCCGCACAGGTCTTGGCGCTGGCTCGTACACTGCGCTGGTGCTGGGCGGTATCTGCCCATCCTACATCACCGGTATGCTCGGCGATCCAGACATCTTCATCAATGGTGCCTTCGAATATTGCCCTGCTTCGCCACCGACCTTGACCACGGACAACGTTTGGGGATTCCAACCGGACATCTTCCTCTGGAGCACGGGCGATGTCACGTCCACACTTCAGGTGGAACCCGGCCTGGAGGGAAGCGTGAGCCTAACGGCGATCAACTCGACGACCGGTTGTACCGCGACCGACGAGGTGGAACTGACCCTGCTCACCGGTCCCACCGTGCTCTTCAGCATCGTGGACAGCCTGTGCATACACCTACCCACCCACCCCACGTTGGACCAAAGCGATGCGGACTCGCTCATCTGGCGTTGGGGCGTGAACGGTAACAGCAATGCGCTGGAGCCGACGATCATGTACGACGACCCGTTCTGGCAGCCCATTTCGGTGCAAGGTTTCGATGCACTCGGTTGCGGTAGCTTACCGGTGCATGATAGCGTGTTCGTGCGCCCACGGTCCTATGCAGACCACTCGGCGACTCAGGTCCCATGCACCACGCTGCTTCAACTGGACCTGCATAGCACTGCGGATTCCTGCGCCCTGTTCATCGGTGACAGTCTGTACCTCAACCTGTGCAGCGGTAGCGTTCAACTCGATCTGCGACGCTATTCGGACTACGACATCACGTTCTACTCTACACGACCGGACCGTTGCGACGATACGGCCAGCACCCACATCGACCTGAGGACGGAGCCGACCCTCTTCTTACCGAACGCATTCAGCCCGGACGGTGATGGGGCCAATGATACCTGGCCTGGACCGGTCGAGATACCCGATAACGGTTTTGAACTCCTGCTCTTCGACCGCTGGGGGACCAACCTCTGGATCACACGGGATACTCAGGCGAAATGGGATGGATCGACCTTCCCGCCGGGTGTGTACGTCTATACGATGCGCATGCGCGACCCCTGCGAGCCGACCAATGAGGTGGCACGCAAGGGCATCGTAACACTGGTGCGCTAACGACCGCTGACCTTGACGAAAGGCATCGTCCATGTCCGCGTCCCTTGGATGAGCACGATGCTGTACACACCGGAAGGAAGCATGCTCACATCATGGCTGGCGCGTAACACGGGCTCGGATGATACGAGGCGCCCTGTGGCATCGAGCACGCGCAAGGATGTAATGCCATCGACACCCAGGAAGCGCAATTGATCAACGACAGGATCCTGTGCGAGGCGAATGTTCGGCTCCGGAAGGTTCGCTCCCGATCCAGTGGATACGCCTTCCACCACCGTCAATGTTCCGTCGGCGACAGGTGAAGCGATCACGTCCACCACGCCCGATGGCCAGTGTACGCGTACTTCCTCCACCAGAGCGGATGACCCCAATCCGAAGTGCGCGTTCAACGTGCTCATGTAGCGGCATCCGTCGCCACTGATGATGTCGCGGATCTGCCCTCCTTGGGGTGTGATCACCGTAACCCGCGCTCCCACTCCCATTCGATTGCTGATGGTGCCTTCCAAAGCCACCTTCAGCCAGTGGTTCTCGTTGCCGTTGTTGAAGTAAATGGAGTTGGAGGTGATCATGTCCAAGAACCCGTCGTTGTTCAGGTCGCCGATGGGACCGTTCATCGGTGCGGGGACCACGGAGAAGGAAAGGTCACCCATACCATAGAGCAGTTGGGAATTGCCAAGGATATCGAGGTGACCATCATTGTTGAAGTCATGCGTGCGCCATTCGATGCTATTGTAAGCTGCCTCGGCTCCTGAACCATTGATCATATCCGTGAAAACGTCGCCATCGTTCCGCATCAATTTGTGCGCAGCTGAACCCGATCGTCCTACGAAAGCGTCCAGATCGCCGTCGCTATCGTAATCCCCCCACGCCGTTGACCAGGCTTGATGCGTTGCATCCGCGAACCCCATCTCGGGTGCCACATCGGTGAACTGCGCATCGCCATCATTCCGGTACAGTTCATCGATGTTACCGCCGCCGCACTTGGTGTTGTACATGTCCACATCACCATCCCCGTCGAAATCGATCCAGATGCTGCCGTAGTTCCCGCCCAGTACGCTCAACTCACCACTACCCTCGGTAAAGCCTCCTTGCCCATCACTGAAGTAATAATGATTCGTTCCGAAGTCGTGACAGTAGAAGCCATCCAGGAAGCCATCGTTGTCGATATCGGCCATGTTCGTCCGTTGCGCGAAGAGGTATGTATCGTTGGACCATTCGGTGAAGCCCTGACCATCGTCATCGGCGAGCATGAACGTAGGACCACCTCCACCGTAGAGCAGGTCCGTACGACCATTGTTGTCCATGTCGCCCGCCGCTACGCTGAAACCCGCCGCGTGCTGCACCGCTGCGAACGCATGGGCCTGCATCTCGAACGGGCCACTTTCCACCTGACGCGCGATCTGGATCGACGTGGAGCCGGCTGAAACGATATCGTCCAGATGATCGCCATCCATGTCCACAACGGTGAGTACGGCACCCAACGGCTGTGGTAGCGTTGTTGCGGTGAACACAACAGGACCTACCGGTGGTAGCTGTGGTTCTCCTTCGGTCAGTTGGAAGGCGAATCCTGCAGCGCTCCACAGGTCATCGAATACCACGAGGTATACCGCTCCTTCCTCCGCGTTGAACTGGACCTCGGATGTCCCGCTCGAACCCGCATCGTCGTTCCCGGCGACACAACTGAGCGCATCACACGGTCCCGTGAGGACGTGCAACCTGGTGTCCACACCGCTCCCCTCGGTGGAAATGGTGACCAGATGATCAGCCGTAGGTTGATAGACGTACCATATCGCATGATCCGCAACTTGCGCGGTGACGGTGCAGATCGCGGTAGGTGGATCCGTACCTACCAAACCTGCACAGACCGTCGTACCCGCACCGAGCGATGCAGGTGAAGCACAGGATAGCTGGGCATTGGCCGAACGGAGCAAGAGGAAACAGACGATGGAGAGGTACAGTGGACGCATGGGAGCGGATGTTGGTCAAGGCGGCTCTCGAAACTAATCATCAGCGGGGATCGCACGGGACGGCAAAAGCATTCTTGACCGGGCTGGCATGACTTCGCGCTCGGTCCATATCGGCACGTTCCGAACACGACTCCGATTACATTCGGATCATGCGCCCATCGCACCTCATCGCCGTCAACTCTGCCGCCTGTTACGTGCTCGCCTTCCTTATCACCACCGTGCTGCACGAGTGCGGACATGCGTTCGTGGGGTCCTGGCTCGGTAGCGCGCCAGTATTGCACCACAATTACGTGGCACATTTCCAGCGCGAGACCCTGCCAGTATCACACCAGGTGCTCATCGCCATGGCCGGTCCGCTCGTCAGTCTCGTCCAGGGAAGCATCATGGCCTGGTTCCTTCATCGCCGGTACGGTGGTGGCATAGGCTCCTTATCAGGGCTCTGGCTTATGCTGCTCGGCTTCGGCAATTTCCTCGGATACCTGCTCACCGGGCCTTTCTTCAGCGGTGGTGACCTGGGCAAGGCGGAAGTACTGCTGGAACTACCCATGTCGGTGCGGGTGATCATCGCTCTTGTCGGTGGAGCCCTGCTCACGCTCGTGGCCTATGGCTCCACGCGCAAATTCCTGTCTTTCGCCGCCGAACAAAGCACATTGGGAAGCCCTTCGACACGACTGCACTTCAACCGCTCGATCATCATTCTTCCCTGGCTCTTGGGCTCGCTGGTGGTCACGTTGCTTTATCTGCCCATCGTCGCCATTATCAGCATCATCTATCCCATCATGAGCGGCATGGTCTTCATATTTCCTTGGAAGAACGCAAAGCGTATCACCAACGCCATCGCCTTAGGTTCATCAAGTCTTCAGCGGCCCGCGCCCTGGCTGTACGCCGCACTTATCGGCATGGCGGTCATCTTCCGACTCGTGCTTGCTCCAGGCATCGTGCTTTGAAGCATGGCACCGTCTCAACCGGGCTTGCGCGCTGGAACGGTCACTAACTTGCTCACCTCTCCCACTTTCCCGATCATGACACTTGAACCCCGCGAACATCATACGGAGATCGCTACGCTGATCATCGTAAGCCCCGACCTCGTAGAGATACACTATCACCCCGGCACTGTGTTCAACGCTCAGGCTGTCGGCGAGGTCCAGGAAAAGCGGCGTTCCTTGATGGGCAACAGACCGTATGCGACGCTCACCATCATACCCGAGGATGTGGATTACAACATGGATGCGATGAGCAAGGACCAAGGCCATGCCGATCGCACGCAGAGCCAGCTGCTGGCTACAGCGGTCGTGGCCAAGGCGAGCATGATCCAAATGCTTACCAAGCTCTACTTCTCGTATTTCCCGCAGCTCCATCGCATCTACGTAACGGACGATGAACAGGCGGCGCGCGCCTGGCTGGCCAAGCAGATGAAGGAGATCGCACTGACCGGGAGCTGAATAACGGACACCTGTGCGTAAGGCGACCCCACTGACCAGGACACCCGAACGACCATCCTCGATGAGGCAGCCAGCACGTTAGGCGGCATGCATCCATGCCCTTCGGGGGCATTCCTACTTTCGCCGTCATGATCGCACCGCATTCGCGCCTTATCCGAACCGACAGTGGATCCGCTGACTTCCGTTCATTGGTGAGCGAGTTGGACAAGGATCTGGCCGTGCGCGACGGAGATGAGCATGCCTTCTTCGCCCAGTACAACGGACTTCAAGACATCAAGCACGTTGTGGTGATCATGTACGGTGACCGACCCGCAGGATGTGGAGCGTTCAAGTCCTTCGATGCGCGGACGGTGGAGATCAAGCGCATGTTCACCGCTACCACCCACCGGCAACAAGGGATCGGCTCAGCAGTGCTCAACGAACTGGAGATATGGGCCCGTGAGCTGGGCTACCGCCGGTGTGTGCTGGAGACCGGTAAGCAACAACACGAAGCGATCGCCCTGTATGCCAAACGTGGCTACAGCGTGACCCCGAACTACGGCCAATACATCGGGGTGGAAAGCAGCGTATGCTTTGAAAAGGAGATCTGAGCGTCCCCTTTTCCCGTGGATCGTGCAAGGCTTGCCCGGACCTGTGCAACGTCCGTTCTGATGGCTGCAGGTTCTTTTGCGGCATCCAACATGCACATCATGCGACGCATCGCCCTGATCCCGGCAACCGCCCTATTCAGCATCACGCTGAACGCCCAATTACCGAACGCCGGCTTCGAATCCAGCGTGACCGTGGAAGAGGACATCTTCCCCGCTGAGTGGAGTTCGCCAACGGAATTCGGCTTCGGCAGCATGACGGATGCACACTCGGGGAACTATTCGCTGGGTGTGTGGACATGGTATTGGTACGCGGAGGGACAGGCTACGAACGGCAATACCGCTTGGCCGCTGCCCGGAGGAACGCCCGTGCAAGGCCGCCCCATCGCGCTCGCCGGATGGTTCAAGCGTATGGGGGGAGAGCTTCAAGACGGATTTGACAACGACGCCCACATCCACGTGGAGCTTACCCGTTGGAATACCTTGACCGACCAGCGCGATACCGTGGCTTCCGGTCATCAGGCATTCGGCGAACAAGAAGCATGGGAGCCTTTCTCCATAGCGCTCTCCAGCACTTCCACTGAAGCTCCGGATTCCATCACCGTACGAATGACCTCCTGCGGCAACTGCCTCTGTGCCGGGTCAAGCGATGGGACATGCGCCTACTTCCTGGTCGATGACCTGGAAACGGTGTACGCGACCGGTTTGCCGGTACCGCTCGGATACCCCCAGGCTTCGGCCGGTCTTTCACCGTCCAGCCATGGTCATGTTCGTGTACACTTGAGCGACCCTGCCGATGTTCCTCTTCAGCTTCGTCTTTGGGATGCTACCGGCCGCATGATCGTCGATGTCACCATCACCCGCAACGCGCAGGAGGTGGATCTGCGGGGTCATCAGGGGTTGCTCACCTATACGTTCACCAGCACCACTGGCACATCCATCGCGGGTCGTTGCATGATGCCCTGAGCCGCTCCATTCCGCTTGCTTGACCGGGATCGTCGCCGATCGCGTGGGTCACGGAGATCAGCAAGGCGTTGAAGCATGATGCGATGCACGGGCCCATATGTGCGCAACGTTCCCGGAGAACCTTGCGGTAGACGAGGCTGCTGCCGCGACCGTCACCTCGGCAACGCGCGCACATGGTCCAAGGCATCATCCGCCTTCACCTCGATATCGGGCTTCACCCCCACCTTGTCCAAGCGCTGTAGCTCCGCGTTGTAATAATCGGCGATGGGCAGGAAGAGATGGTACTTGCCCGTTACCTTGAACAAGGTCGCGCTCAGCATGGTACCCGCCGTGTTCTCCCCTACGATGGTAGCGCGGCCCGAACGCTTCAGCGCATCCACGATGGGCTCGCAGGTGCTGGCGGTCCTGTTGCTGGTGAGGATGTAGACCTTCCCCTTGAACGCATCGGCGCGCGGGTACAACACCAAGTGCCTGCCTTCGGAGGTCTTCAGCGCTTCGATGAACGCTTCTGTGGTCCGCTCCTGCGCGACCGGCAAGTCCTTGAACGCTGCTGGCTGCGGTGGACGGCTCACTTTGCTCGCCCACCTGTTCGTTACGAAATAGCCCGCATCCACGGTGTCCGTGGCGATGCTCTCACCAAAAGGCAACGCACTGTCTAGGCCACCACCACCGTTCTTCCGCAAGTCCACGATCAGCGTTCGGAAGCCGCCGTTCAACAGGATCGCGCAGATGCTATCCATCTCCTGTTTCGAGCCGCCGAAGTTCTGCACGTCCATGTAGGCCGTGGATCCATCCAGCGCCTTGATCGTCACGCTCCGTGAATTTGGATCGGCAACAAGCGAAGGCGTCTCCTCCATCAGCAGCAGATTCAAATGACTGAACGGAAGCCCTTGTGAAAGCACGCTGAAACCGAAGAAGAACTCTACATCATCCTTCACGTGCTTCGCGATTTTGGTGATCTTCTTATCGAAGGTGAACCACTCCTTGGTCTGGAGCAGCGACTGGTCATAGATGTTCTTCTCGATCGTGGAACGCATCGCACCGTAGAGCCCGGGATAGTCCGTCCGCTGGAACAGGCCGGACTTCGTGATGGTGATGGAACCGGTACGTTCCCCGTTCTTGAAGAGCCCACCGTTGATCCTTCCGTCCAGCATCACGCCCTTGATGTCCGAATTGCCGAGCATGGGCATCGACAAGGTGGCGAACACACTGTCCGTTCCATTCGCCTGTTGGATCGTGCCATCCGTGACCGTCAACAGCTTGCCCTTCTTCGGTAGCTTCTTCATCATCCGGGCCAGCTTGCTCTTCATCGTGCCGAACACCCGCTTGTCCGCGTTCTTCGGTGACTTGGCCGTGAAGTGCGCCGCGTCGGACCAGGCAAGATCCAGGTAGGTATCCACCGGACCGAACTCGGTGCCGAACATGAGCTGGCATTGCCACCGCTCGTTCTGTGGTATGTCGCTCTGCGGAAGTGCGAACAGGGAAAGAAGAAGAAAAGGGATCGAAGCGAGGGACCGGAGCATGCGCATGGAGGTCCGTTGTCGAACCGTGTGCCAAAGTAGAGGATGCCGTGCCATGTAGCACGGCACTGGGCCGCAGGGTCGAGACCAAATGCGATGGACCGCTGCGAAGTTGAGGGTGAACCCTACTTCGCGCCCGCCTCAGCATCCGGCATCAGGCCCAACTGCTGCATCATCTTCATCTCCTCCATGTAGCCCCAGTGCTCCACCACCTTCCCGTTCTCGAAGCGCAGCACATCCACCGCCTTGACTTCAACAGGCTTGTTGGTGGCGGGCATGCCTTCGCCCATACCACCGCTGTTCACACCCTTCCACGTGTAATGCGCCACAACGCGATCACCATCGGCGATCAGCTGCAGGTCCTCCGTCTTGTTGCCAGTGAAGACCGCAGAGGACATCGCGATCATATCCTTCAGCCCCTGAATGCCTGTTGAGGTGACACCCGGCATCTCCATGTGCGTCACGAAATTCTCCGCCACGATACCCTCAACGCCATCCGTCTTGCCGGAGAACCACATATCTAGAAAGCGTTGAGCGGTCTGCTTCATCTGCTCCGTCGACGCGTGTTTCACACTGTCAGCCGTCACCATGGCCTTGTGTTCGGCCACGATCTTTTCGTGCTCAGGATCGGAGCCTCCGCAGGAAGACAGTAGAGCTACCAAGGGCAGGATGAACAGCAGGGAGTTCTTCATGGGGTTGGGGTTGAAAGTCGAAGATAGGATGAGCACTAGTTCTTGAGGTCACTGATCCCGATGGGCCATATGAACGATCCAGTCGGTTCAAGGCCACGAAAAAGCCATGGTTGCAATGAAGTGACCTCGGCTCTGAGGGACACCGCTCAGTTACTTCGCAAAGCCTTGCAACAGCGGACAGACCGGTATCGGGAAGATACCTCGTTGTGATCTAGTACCACCTGACCCACGGGTCGAAGTCCTTGCGTGGACGGGTATCCGTTGGCGTTTCAACTATCGGAAGCTCCTCTTCAACGGCATCATCAGGGGTTCTGATCAGTCGGTTCTTGAATGCCCAGTGCCTTAGTTGCGCGCTGCTGCGCACATGGAAGTTCCTGCCCAGGTGGGTGTAGTAAGCCTGCACGGTACGTTCCTGCAATCCCAACGCGGCCATGATCTCCTCATCCGTTCGCTCGGGGTGCTGACACACGTGCTCGATGAACAGCCACTCGCGTGGTGTGATGCGCGCCAGGATGTGTTCACGCGTATTCAAGTCCGGGTCATCCTGGGATCCATACAGCGCTACATGAACCTTGGGTTCGAGGTTGTACCGTGCCCAAGCAAGCGACGAAGGCGCGCAGCCGGCATCGATATAAATGGTATGCTCCGGGTCATCGGACATGCTCCTGTCCTTGGCGATGCGAATGGACGCTTCGGGTGACACGAATTTGCAGCCTGTGGCTTCCTTTTGGATCCGGTGCGACCCGTGCTTACTAACAGGGTAGCGTGGATCAGGTGAGCAACTGGCCTCTATCGATAATGGATGTGAGCCGCAGGCGTGCCCGCTCAATTGCTCCCAGAGCCTCACAGCGACGTCCTCGCGACAGCGAACCGAAACTGCTGGCAGACCATGTATCGCAGATCCGCGATAGCGGGGGGCAAGGCGTCCAGTTGCGCACACCACCAATTGTGCAACAGCTGTTGCACAATTGGCACTCACTCGCCCAACTCCCGTTCGATGTCCTTTACGCTGGGCAGGGCACCGCGCAGCCCTTTCGGCAGGGTCGCGACCAGTCGCGTGCGCCATTCCGCAACGCCGATAGGCTTGGCCACGTCGCGCAACGCGTACTCCACCACCAGCTTGTCGTTGTCCTTGCACAGCAGCAAGCCGATGGACGGCTTGTCGTCCAGGTGCCGCATCTGTTCATCCACCGCCGTGAGATAGAAGTTCATCTTGCCCGCATGCTCGGGTTCGAAGGCCTCCATCTTCAGTTCCACCACCACATAGCACCGCAACTTCAAGTGATAGAACAACAGGTCAAGGAAGTAGTCCTTGCGACCCACCTTCAGTGGCACCTGCCTGCCGACGAAGGCGAAACCCGCGCCGAGTTCCAGCAGCACCTTTTGGATATGACCCACGATGGCCAGTTCCAGATCGCGCTCGCGCATATCGGCTGCGATGTTGAGGAACTCGAAGGTGTAGGGGTCCTTCAAGGTCTGCTGCGCCAGGTCCGAACGCTCGGCGGGCAGCGTGCGCTTGAAGTTGGTGACGGCCTTGCCTTGGCGGCGATGCGCATGCGTGGCCACTTGCGCATTGAGCACCGCACGGCTCCAGCCATTGGCGATGGTGGCCTGTGCGTACCACAGGCGATGCTCGGCCTTCTTCACCTTGGTGAGCAGCAGTGCGATGTGACCCCACGGCAATTTTGCAACAGGCTGTTGCAAAATTGAAGGCTCGGGGTATGCATCGGCGAAGTAGCGCATTGTTCAGGTTGCGCTCGCTCAACCCACCCATCCCCGGGAACTCACGGTGCAGGTCATTGGCTATGCGATCCACCACCTTGGTGCCCCAGCCCTGCTTGCCTTGCCGCTCGATGATCTCCTTACCGATGTGCCAGTACAATGCCACTAGTTCATGGTTCACGGCGAGCGCCGCACGTAACTGCGCTGCGCGGATGCGCTCCTTCAGTACAGCCAGCAACTCGGCGTAGCCCTTGGGCATCACCTCCACTGCGCGTGTGCGTCGTTTGGCCACCACCTTGGTCATCTTCACGATCTTCTTCGGCATGCTCCGAAAGTAACACGGGGCTCTCCTCTGCACTTCCACCAGAACGCTCATCCGGCCGCAGCCCTCTACCGGCAAGGGTTCCAGCGCGAGACACGGCCAATTTTGCAACAGCCTGTTGCAAAATTGACGCGACCAGCAAAGGCCCATTTGTGCAACAGCTTGTTGCACTATTGCCCAAGTGCCGATCGAGCACCAGTTGTCCAACAGGCTGTTGGACGATCGCGTGGATCGAAGAGCGCAGCGTGTGATGCTCTGGGCTGCGAGCCGCAGGGTCGTCCGCTCAAAAGCAGCGGACAGACCCGGCGGAGGTTTGGGAAGAGCCGCTCAAGCGCAAGCTGATGCAAGCGCTTGATGTACGCCGCGTCGAAGACCGTATCGTCGTTCAGCTCTTCATAGAGAACGAGTTCGGCGCGCAAGAAGCCTTGACCCTCTTCGAACTCGATCGAGCGCTTGTCCGCAAGCCCGAGGAGATTCGGGAGCACTTCATCCTCGCTGTCTGGCGCATCGTACTTCATCTCATCTACCTGTTGAGATACATGCTTCTCTCCCCATACACCTGCCTCTGCCACGGCCCGCAGAGCCGGGCCTCGCAGTGACAGAACGGATCCTTCAGGTCCTTGAGATTAGATCGCTCGTCAGTGCTCTTCATCATTGCTCTTACGCGACTGTGAACTCACGAAGATCAATCGGCCAAAGCGGAGTGTACGCGTCCTTGTCTGTCCGGCGATAACCAGCACGCATGACTGGCCAGATAACGCGTTTACCGAGGATAGCTCGTACTCCTTCGAAGGTCGCCTTAGCGTCTTCGGTAATGATGAAGATGTTGCCTTCGCCCTCTCCCATGTCGTGTCCATCGACATCGGCGCCATTGGTGAGCCCATCTATGAGCAAGTCCTCCATAGCAATCAATTCATCAAAGTCCTCGATGGAAGACATAGGGAACTGAATGACCAGCAGATATTCCATTACCGTGAGAGGTACATACTCCGCTCCCCATACACCTGCCGGAAGAACGGATCCTTCAGGTCCTTGATGAAATAGATCGCCTCCCCGGTGCTCTTCATCTCGGGTCCGAGACTCTTGTCCACGTTGGGGAACTTGTCGAAACTGAAGACGGGAACCTTGATGGCGTAGCCATCGAGGCGCGGCTTGAACTGGAAGTCCTTCAACTTGGCGCCGAGCATCACCTTGGTGGCCCAATTCACATAGGGCTCGGCGTAAGCCTTGGCGATGAAGGGCACGGTGCGGCTGGCGCGCGGGTTGGCCTCGATCACGTACACCACTTCATCCTTAATGGCGAACTGGATGTTCACCAGGCCCACGGTCTTCAGGGCCAGCGCGATCTTGTGCGTGTGCTCGCGGATCTGCTGGATCACTTTTTCGCTGAGGTCGAAGGGCGGCAACACGGCGTTGCTGTCGCCGCTGTGGATGCCCGCCGGCTCGATGTGCTCCATGATGCCGATGATGCGCACCATCTCGCCGTCGCAGATGGAATCGCTCTCCGCTTCGATGGCGCCGTCGAGGAAGTGATCGATGAGGATCT
>JAEUTA010000014.1 GCA_016788205.1 Flavobacteriales bacterium
TACCGAGTGGATGTACGACTACAACCATCTTCGTCCTCACAAAGCACTCGGATACCGGCCGCCAGTGCTCATCCAACCCTGATCCCAAAATGCCCTTGGAGCCTCTAGTTATGATCGGCCCGAAATCAGGGGAAGCTTACAGGGGAGGCGGCTGTTTAGGTGGTAGGGGGTGCCCCCATCAGCTGGCTGTTCTTTCCAGCGCCATGCTCTCGGCTCAGGACTTGACCAAGGGGGAGAAGTTCAGTCGAGTCTCGGTAATTTCACACCACTACTGCGGCACAGGTAGCTAAGCGATGGCTCAATCTGACCGTTCCCCCAGCGCTCTTTGAATGAAGAGAATCCCAGTCCCAACGATCAATTAGCACGGTATTGCGTTGAACCTGCTCGTGGCCTCTAGCGCGAAGGATCAATCTGCCGTTTACACCACCACGCACATCCTCTTCGCTGCAACTAGCAACGACAAACGCCAGCATGCCATTGAGCCCTGTTGGGGAAGAGTAAGTTCCATCGCAGTAACGCAATATTCCTTGGTCCACATACAAGCCGTTGAGCGCGGGTGTTCCATCAATGCGCTTGCATTCAATGCTGAAGTAGTACCTCAGCTGGTCATTGAATTTCTCATGAACCGGTTGCAGCTTTAGGTCAGGATATCCTCGACTGCTTCCGGAAACATTTGGGTCTTGTGCTTCCGCATTGATAATGAACCCTTCAATTGCTCCAAGTCTGCGGCCATTGCTCAGAATATACTCGAGCAGACGATCGCGAATTCTGTTCTCATCATTTGGCAGTCGTTCACCAGTCTCGATGAACTCATGTACCATCAAGCGGAACACGTCACAAACTGAATCGAAAGCACCAAGTGCAGCGCTCGACCAAAGCTTCTCTTGCACACTCATATTCTTCAGGTACGTTGCGCTACATATTCAGCAGACCGCCGAAGCAACTCAGCTAAATCCACTCTTGCACTTGCCCTGTTCCAATGTCGCTTCTCATTCAGCTTTAGAATAATCATCAGATTATTTTCGAAGTAATAGACGGTGTGATGCTGGATGATATGCCCTGCCTGACTCACAAACATTGCTTGCTCAAGGTATGACTTGAGTTTTACCAGAGCCTCTTCCTCTCCGTCAGTATTGTTAAACGAGACTAGAACTGCGCGGGCAACATGATTGTGACCTCCTATCACGCTCAATTTTGGAACAGCAGGTAGGTGCTTTTGTACTCGAGCAAAGTGTTCACTGTAAATTGTAAGGTAGGCGGCTACATCCTCTCCAGTTGGTGGGGCAAACATCTCGTCGCGACCTTGCACGAGTGGGATGCTCACTTTGCGCGCATAGTCTACTAAGTCGATTTCCTCTCGGGACATCTCGTACAACTCCGCAACCGCTGCCCAAGCTCGTTCTTCCAATTCGCTGAGCTTTTCTTCTACGCTCAACTCGTCGCCTCCAAGAAGCTTCTGCATTTCAGTCATCAGACCGTGCGCCTCGGCCATGAAAGCTTCGGTGACGCGTACAGGAAATGCAAGCCTCTCCAAGTTAAAGGCCTGCTCGCGTTCCACACCCGCCGATGAACCAGTCATAAGTAAGTAATACCCAAACAGCTTAGAGTTGAGGATCAACGTGAGTGCTGCCAATAACTGCACATCCACCTTGTCACCGTAGATCGATGACATGGAGTCGTTGAATACCAAGTCGCGCTCAGTGTAAACGGCGTAGTTGTCGTACGTCTCGGGGATGAGCGCCTTCTTTATCAGAACCTTTGGCCCCTCGTAGATGCGTCTCTTTCTTGGATAGTGGCCGTATTCAAACCGGAAAGGCGGCAAATGAGAAGCGTCGAAAATATACCGGTGTTTCAGCATTCTAGAATTCTCCATGTACGCCAGTCCAAACAGGTGACTCGCGTCCTGTCGAAGACTAGCATCGGTTGAACTAGGCTGAAAGCCATTCTTCATATCCAAACCATGCGATGAGAGGAAATCATCAAGGCTCGTCTCCTTGTCTATACGCCGGATGAATTCAAAATCTCTGAGGTTGCCGCATAGCAAGAGCTTCCATAGATAATCATGTGTGCGAAGCAATTCTACGGGAACCTCCTTGATGTCGGAGGAAGAAACTAGAAGCAGATGGAACAACCTGAAAAAGGTTGTCGGTTTCAAGGAAATGTGCCTTATCCGATGAACATCCGATGGACGTCTACACCTGTATGTAACTATGGCCGCAGGCCCTATTGCGGACTTGAACAAATAGCGGCGAACAGTCGAAAGCTCAAGTATTTCTATGAGTTCAAAACGATTGAGTAGGAAGTTCCTGCGGAACCCAGGGGCGTCGCCGGACTTGTTGTACAGGATCTTGCTGGATATTATCAAACAGACAATGGTGGAGGGGCCCGAAAACTCCTCGGCCAAGGCCATGAAACTTCGGCAGATTTCCTTGTACTGTTGAGGTACACCTCGGCGAGAACAATATTCTAGATGTGAACCAGCGGTGTTGCCCCAAGGTGGATTGCCAAGGACGAAGTCAAATTGACCACCAGAGGATAGATACTCGGGCAGTCCCGGAGTAAATGCATCGCTTCTCACAATCCCTTGCAATGCAGGCATGCTGAACGAAAGAAGCCGTTTCGGATCCACATAGTCCAGCAAGAGCACGTAGATGGAAAATCTGGTTACCTCTACTGCCTCTTTGTTAATGTCGATGCCAGAGATAGATTGATCAGCTATTCTGCTCAGTTCATCGGAAGGCAAGTATTTGCTTGATAGAAGGCTAGCCTCAATTATCCTGCGCAGCGCTTCTACCAGGAAAATGCCGCTACCACATGCTGGATCTAAGACACGAACTGCACGAACGTCCCGCTGTGCGAAAACCTGTCCCAGTATGTGCTCGACCAAGTAGGGCGGTGTATAGAATGCCTCATCTCTTTTCTTAACCGTTTCACCAAGAAAACGCTCATAGATGGATGAGATTAACTCAATCGGTAGGATGTTAAAGTCATAGACATCAAAGAGGCTCGGCTGATCCCGATCAATGTCATCACCGCTAATAAAGGACGACAGTTTGTCCAGATGTCTTTGGTTGATAGTTGCGTACTCATCACGATCGACAACGAACGGGCCTCCATTGAATTTGTGCCATAGGTACTTGAACAACCCATACAGCTCGTCTTTCTCTTGTATCACGTGCTTCAGCAGCCCACGATCGGCTTCTTGGTTTCCATTGAAGCCCATGTAGTTCAAGTTTGTACCTCTGTCTATCAGGTACCTAATGAAAATGAGCCTTAGAATTAGTCGGGTTGAAAATTCCTCTGCATCATTTTCCCGCAGGTACTTTGAGATGCTCTCGATATTGTTGAGTAGATACGTATCCAACCGATCCTTGATCTGAAAGTGTTTCTTCCAGAACGGTTGTGATCTGATATTCGAGAGTGTTAGTTCTAGATGATTCCCTTTTTTCAGAAGGACGTTCAATAGTCTACTCCGTGAATTGAGAGCTAGCCCATTATACGTCGTGAAATCTCCGTCGTATACTACTAGGACAGGGATCTGCGCATTCCAACAGGCATGATGAACGCGCCTCAGCTCTTCCTCTCTGTCCTCAATCTCGAAGAACACGACGAAGGGACGTTCATCAACGCATAGGACAGCATAAGGCTGTAATTCCTCGAGGGTCCTTTGGACTCTGAGAGAAAGCTCCTCCCTCCAGCGATCCTCATGAATGAGATAGAAAGCCGGATCACTGCTATAGCCTAACTGAGCTATGACCTGATCAATTGCCTCCGACATTCTGGTGCGTCAATTTTCACGTCATTGGGACGACGGACAAGATAGCGAGATTGTATCGCCGTGTAAGCAAGGATAGCTTCACACTAACTACTTGATGCGTGCTGCTAAGCAGCCACCGTCCCCCAAGCAGCGCCGCCCCCTTCCCCCGTGTCTTAGTTTAGCCCGACACGATGCGCCGCTCCGCCTTCCTCATCCTGCTCGCTGCCTGCACCGCAGGATTCGCGCAAGAGCCGGTGCGCACGCATCCCTTCCTGCCCGCGCCGAACGAGGCGATCCCCACCATCAAGGGTGGCAAGGCGTACGCCACGGAGCAGTGGCGGCTGGGCAACTACAGCGTGGCGCTGGACCACTTCGCGCAGGCCTATGCGGAGGACCGCGCCGCCGGTGATCTGGAAGGCATGGCGGGCGACCTCAACCAGATCGGCCTGATCCAGTGGCGGCTCAACGATTGCTCGGCGGCCATGGCGGCCTACACCGAGTCGGCCCGGCTGGCGGAGCAGTGCGGCATGGAACGGCTGCTGGGCCTCACGTACCTCAACCGCAGCATCCTGCTGAAGAACCAGGACCTCACCGACAGCGCCTTCGGCATGAACGCGCGGGCGCTGGCCATCTTCACCCGCATCGGAGCGGTGAAGGACCGCGCGCTGGCCCTCAACAACGAGGGGCAGATCCACAAGCACCGCGGCAGCTACGCGCAGGCGCAGGGCCTCTACCATCGCTCGTTGCAGCTGTGCGAGGCGCTGGCCGATACCGACGGCGTGGCCACGGCCTACTACAACCTGGCCGATGTGTTTGCGCGGCAGCAGCAGATGGACAGCGCCTTCGCCTATGCGCACAAGGCGCTGGCGGTGGGCCGCAGCGTGCGCACCAAGGTGCGCATCAGCGAAACGCTGGACCTGCTCTCGCGGCTGCACGAGGAGTACGGTCGCACGGATTCGGCGCTTTTTTACAACCGCGCCTACACCGCCTATGTGGACAGCCTGGGCGCGGCGAACAAGGCGCATGCGCTGGCCATCCAGCAGGCGCGGCTGGGGGCGGAGGTGAAGGACCTGCGCATCCAGGCCTTGCAGAGCGAACAGGCGCTGCAGCGCACGCGGGGCATCATGGCGCTGGTGGGCATCCTGCTGGCGGGTGGGCTGGCCGGGCTGCTGGTGCGGCGGCAGTGGACCCGGGCGCAGGAACGCAAGCGGCAGGTGGAGGAGGAGTTGGACCAGACGCGCCATGTGCTGAACACCCGCGACCGCGAGCTGCGCGAACACCTGCTCGCCATCGCAGAACAGGCGTCGGAGATCCAGCGGATGAAAGACCTGCTGGCCAACGTGCCGGAGAAACGCACCGTACACGAGGGCGAGGTGGCCGAACTGCTGGAGCACAAGATCCTGACGGAGGACGACTGGCAGACCTTCAAGGACAAGTTCAGCGGCATCTACCCGGACTTCTTCGGACGCATCCGCGGCTTCGGGCTGCCCTTCACCGAAGGGGAGGTGCGCTACCTGGTGCTGCTGCGCCTGGGCCTGACGCCGAAGGACATGGCGGACCTGCTGGGCATATCGCCACAGAGCGCCCGGGTGGGCAAGTTGCGGCTACGAAAGAAGCTGGATGCGGCCGGGCACACCTCCCTGGAAGACCTCCTGGAACGCTTGGTGGCGTAGGGTGTCAACGCGGTTGTCAACGCCTGTGCCGTCGGTTTTTGCGCACGGTGGAGCACCTTGTGGCCGAGCTCGTTACGTCCTCCTCTCACCGGTCCCCAACTCCTGTTCGCCATGACCCTTCGCTCCACAACCGCCGTCGCCCTGTTGTCGCTCGTGTTGAACGCTTCGGCCCAACAGGCACCCGGCAACGACCCCTTCGCGGCCATGCACCAACGGGCACTGGCCAAGGGCGAAGGGGTGCTGCACCGGATGATGACCGGTCAGCGAACGGCCGAGACGGAGAGGCTGCGCGACCCGTTCGGGGAACTGCAGCGCAAGGCCGGTGTGCGCCCGCGCGATGCGGCGAAAGCCATCGACTACGAGTTCTACGGCGTGCACGGCTACGGCGGCAACGTGGTGCCCATGGCCACGGTGGCCGATGGCGAAGGCAATCTCTACATCACCGGTGCCAGCACACGCGGCGGTGATCCACGCGGCCGGCAGTTCACCCTGAAACTGGATGCCAGCGGCGATACGCTGTGGAACATCCTGGAGACCGGCACGAAGTACGCGGTGGAGCACGGCATCGCCATCACCCTGGATGCGGACGGCCTGCCCATCGTGGCGGGCACGCACTGGAACGGCACCGACATGGACATCCGCCTTTCGAAGTACGGGGCCGATGGCAGCACCCTGTGGCAGACCACCTACGCCGGCCCGGCCGATGGCGTGGACATGCCCACTGCCCTCACCACCGATGCCAGCGGCAACGTGCTGGTCGCGGGCATCAGCTGGTCGGGCATGAGCATCGATTACCTCACGCTGAAGGTCGACGCGGCGGGCACGCAGCTCTGGGCCGCCACGGACCACGGCATGGGCGGCAACACCTGGAACGAGCCGGAAGCCATCACCACCGATGCCGATGGCAACGTGTACGTCACCGGTTTCAGCGAGAACCTGCAGTTCTGGAACGGCTACTACACGGTGAAGTACAGCGCCAGCGGCGACCCGCTCTGGCAGCAGCGCTACACCTACACCGGTCCGCCGCAGATCAACGACAGCTACGCGCGCGCCATCGCCGTGGATGCGGAAGGCAACGTGTATGTCACCGGCACCATCGACCGTGGCAACAGCAAGTTCGGCACCATCAAGTACGACGCCGATGGTGTGCAGCAGTGGCTGAAGACTTACCGCAGCGGCACGGAATTCACCGATGCGTACATGCTCGCCTTCGGTCCCGATGACCTGCTCTACGTGGGCGGCGAACGCAACGGCGAGTTCAGCGACGACGGTTTCGTGCTCGTCGGTTATTCCACCGCCGGTGATTCGTTGTGGGCACAGGAAACGGATGATCTCATCGACGTCACCGTGCGCCACTTGGAAGTGGATGCGGCAGGCAACGCGGTGATCTGCGGCATCGGTTCGGTAATGATCGATCCGGAGAACTTCGTGATGGTGCGCGCCGCACGCGCACAACGCTACAGCCCCACCGGTGAAACACTGGATCAAGTGACCTACCAGGCTGCGCAGGTGGATACCATCGGTTTCAATACGCTCGCGGGTGTGGACGTGGATGCGGACAACGGCATCGCGCTCACCCTCGCCATCTTCTACACCAGCCAGGGCTCGAAGACCACCACGGCGCACTTCGCGGAGAGCACCACCACGACCGACTGGGTCGCTGAAGTGGGTGACCAGCTCGGCAGCCGCACACGCATGCTCGACGGCATGGATGATGGCCTGGGCAACAGCATCTGCACCGGCGACTTCCTCACCTTCACCAGCGGCCTCAACACCACCCGCATCGTGGTGAAGCACGACGCGCAAGGCGACATCGCGTGGGAGAAACGCTACGACACGGCGGTGGATGGTCCGGCCATGGGCATTGCCGCAGCGACCGGTCACGATGGTTCGGTGCGCGTGTACCTGGTGCCCGAGGATGACTTCAGCGGCGAACCGCTCACGCTGCGTGTGAAGAAGCTGGACGCGGACGGCAACCAGTTGTGGGAAGCGCAGAAGGCCTTGCAGAGCCCCAACCTCTATTCCATCATCACCGATGCCCTCGGTAACACCTTCCTGAGCGGCTCCGCAGTTCCCGAAGGTTCCGATGACAACGCCTTCGTGGTGGTGAAGTTCGATCCCGACGGCAATGAGGCCTGGACCAGTTTCCACGCCGTACCCGATGCCAACGCGCACAACGGCGGCGCAGCGGTGGCCACGGATGATGGTGGCATCATCCTGCCCGGCAGCGCAGGCACGGGCGGTTGGTTCGATAGCGACATGGATTTCACCATCACCAAGTTCAACGCCGATGGTACGCTGGCGTGGTCAACACCGGTGGCCGTCGAGAACGGCAGCGGCGGCGCGGTGGATGCGCTGATCGACGATGCGGGCAACATCTACGCGACGGGTGCCGTGCAGGACCAGACCACCACGGAGTACGACCACTTCACCGCGAAGCTCTCGCCCACGGGCACCGTGCTCTGGAGCCAGCGCCACGGCGATGCCGCACACGACGAACGCACCTACACGCTGAAACAACTGAGCACCGGCGACATCGTGGTGGTAGGCTACATGCTCGCCAACGACGAAACGCTGAACAACGTGCTGATCCGCTATTCCGCCGACGGCACCGAACAGTGGGTGACGATCTCGGAAGACCAATACTTCTACCGCGACCTCTCCGTGGACGCCGCCGACAACAGCTACATCCTGCACCAAGTGCAAGGCAACACCTTCCCGCAGCGCCTCTTCAACGGCCTCTTCTACACAACGGCGGTGGTGCGCAAAGTAGCCGCCGACGGCAGCGAAGTGGAAGAGGAGCTGACCACCGGTCCGGAGCTGAGCGAGTTCTACCCCGAGCGTCTCTTCGCCCACAACGACGGTCGCCTGGTGATGGCCGGCACCCTGCAGAACGAGAGTTTCTACGAAGGCATCCAACTGATCGGCTCCGAGCTGGAAGTGGCGACATCGATCCCTGCTGTGGATGGACGCAACAGCGGTGGCATCGGCACGGCATATCCGAACCCGTTCAGCGATGTGACGCGGATAGCGGTTGAACTGTCAACCCCGGAACGCGTGAGCGTGTTGGTGCATGATGCGCAAGGGCGCTTGGTGTACCAAGTGGCTGAGCGCGTGTACGGCGCGGGGCTGCATAATGTGGTGCTGGATGCGGAAGGGTTGGCGCCGGGGCACTACACGTACCAACTGCGTGTGGGGGCGGTGCGGAGGAACGGGAAGGTGGTGGTGGAGTAGGGGGAGATTAAGTTCAGCGTTTCTCCGCACAAGTAATGCATAAGCCCCGCCGTTTGGCGGGGCTTATGCTCTTTAAGAGTTCACCTACTTGTGTAGTTCTCGTAGGATCTGGATCAAGAGCACCATGAACAATAGAACGAACCATCGTGGTTCCCTTGGCTCATTTTTAGCCATAGCGTGAATTGTAGTGTCGGCACCTATGCCGCTCGTTACGAAAAAGAAGTTGATCCTCTTCTTCTACGGCTCTGAGGTTCGAGCCGAATACTGTTTAGTAACAAACAGTAGAGCAACATTTTACGGACCGTTGCTCAGTGTCCGAAGTGCCCGGGCGCGGGCGTTGGATGACGTGCAAATATAGTTATCGATTCAGACCTGCGCCGGGTCTTCCGTCCTCGGAGACCCTGCGCGTCTCGTGCTCACTATCCAATAGCACAGGCGTCATCTTCCAGCGCCCTACATTCGCTTCGTTCACTGTCGCTGCAACTGCGTTCGAAGGACCGATGGACCAGCGCATGATATCCAAGAAGATCGCCAGCCCGATCAGTCATTCCTAAGTCATGGACGGCACGCGCTTCCAGATCCTGCCAGTACATCTACTGGAACGCTACGCCGAAGCCATAACAGCGGACAGCCTTGCGAAGTACAGCACGCTGGTGGATAGCGAACTGTCCATCGAGACCTTCAGTTTCTACACTTCGGTATCTGCCGTCTACTCTTCCAAGATCGAAGGCGAGGACATCGAACTGGACAGCTATGTGAAGCACAAGCGCTTCGGCATCCCCTTCCTGCCCGACCATACACAGAAGATCGACGACCTCTACGGCGCTTACCAGTTAGCCAAGAGCAGCCCCTGCGACCGCGATCACGTGCTGAAGGCGCACCGCATGCTCACGCGCCACATCCTTCCCGAAGGTCGGGGAGGGCGGGTGCGTACAGGCAACATGTTCGTGACCACACCCGATGGCCGCATCGAATACGTGGCGGCTTTACCTGCGGTGGTGGAGCCGGAACTGGAGAAGCTCTTCGCCGACCTGGCGCTGCTGTTGCGTATGGACCTCACACTGCACGAGGTGTTCTACTTCGCCGCGTTGCTGCATTTGGTCTTCGTGAAGGTTCATCCGTTCGATGATGGCAACGGACGCTGTGCGCGCTTGCTGGAGAAATGGTTCCTCGCGCAGAAGCTGGGCGAGAAGGCGTGGTTGATCCAGAGCGAGAAGCAGTACTACGATCACCACCGCATGTACTACCACAACATCCGACTGCTGGGCTTGGAGTACGATACCTTGGACTACGGTGCGGCGCTGCCTTTCCTACTGATGCTGCCGGAGGCGATCGGTCCGGGCTAGCGTCGCCACCGCGTGCAACTGCGCTGGTCGCTTAAGCCTCTGATGGGTCTCCGCCTCTAAACCATTGCCGGGTCTCCGCTTCGGGACCTTGCAATGCGTGGATCAAAAGCCTTCCAGACCTGCGCAACATGAATCCTCACCGTCAGCACGGACCGCCGTGCGATCCCGATCACTGCTGCACAGGATCCAACAGCCGTTGTGTTCACAAGAGCCGCTCGTGCTACTGATCAACACGGAAGGCAGGCTATTTTCGGCCCCTTCAAAACACGTTAATGCGTCGACTCCTCCTTCCTCTCATCCCGCTTTGCGCAGCGCAGCTCTCCGCGCAGACCACGTACGACCACACCATCCCCACGGAATACACCGGTGTCAACAGCTACGTCAACTTCACCTTCCCGGCCACGCCGCCCACCACCGGTGGTGGCACGTTGCGCTTGCAATGGGCGGCCTGTTACAGCGGCGGCTTCGGGCCCAGCGAGATCACCCTGCAGATCAACACCAGCCAGGGTTGGGTCACCATCCTGGACGAGGACGACAACACCTCGTCCTGCACCTTCGTCAACGAGTTCGTCAACATCCCCGCCGGGCAGCTGGCCGATGCCATCGCCACCGGCGGCGGCAGTGTACAGGGACGTGTGGATGTGGAGGATGGCTGCCAGCCCGGTGTGGGATGCAGCTTCCTCAACGACCCCGTGGTCCGCCAATTGCGCCTGTCCTACGAAGTGGGCTCGGCCGATTTCAGCAACTCGGACGCCAGCATCTGCCCCGGCGGAACGGTGGCCTTCACCGATGCGAGCATCAACAACCCCAGCGCGTTCGAGTGGATCTTCGAAGGTGGCCAGCCCGCCACCAGCACCTTGCAGGATCCGGTGGTGCAGTACGCCGCACCGGGCAGTTACATGGTAACGCTGATCGTGCAGACCGCGGATGGCCCCGATACACTGGAGGTGCCCGGTGCCGTGGTGGTGCAGCAGCTGCCTGTGGCCAACGCCGGTGCCGATGAGAATAGCTGCGAAGGAGAGGCGGTGCAACTGCTGGCCACGGGTGGGGTGACCTACCAATGGATACCGGCAACCGGACTGAGCGATGCGACCGTCGCCAACCCCACCACCACGCCGACCGGCAACGTTACCTACACCGTGCTGGTGACCGATGCCGAAGGATGCCAGGGCAACGATGCCGTTACCATCACCGTGCACCCCGCTCCGGTGCTCACCGTGGATGCTGGCAACAACGTGCTGTGCACCGGCGACACCCTGGACATGCTGGCCGAGGGCGCTTCGCTCTACACCTGGTCGCCGAACATCTTCCTCAACACCAACAGCGGAGCCGCCGTACAGGCCTGGCCCGCCGGTGACTTCACATGGACGGTGACCGGCACGGACGGTTTCGGCTGCGAAGCATCCACCTCGGTGTCCGTTACGGTGGTGCCCGCGGCGACCACCCCGGTCATAACCTCCGATGGTGCTGCGTTGGTGGCCACCGCAGCCACGGCGTACCAATGGCTCCTGGCCGGTGAACCGGTGGCCGGTGCTACGGAGGCGGACTATACGCCCACGGCGAACGGTGACTACAGCGTGGTGATCACCGATGCCAACGGCTGCCAGGCCGAGAGCGCGACCGTGTACTACGGTTCCGTTGGCCTGCATGCCATGGACGCCGCCAGCTTGCGCGTGTTCCCCCAACCGGCGGATGAACGCCTCGTGGTGAGCGGCACCACGGCCGGCGCGCAGGTGCTGGTGCTCGATGCCGCAGGCCGCACCGTGCGCACCCAACGCGCCACCGCCGATGGACAGGCCGTGCTGAACGTGGCCACCCTTACCGCTGGCCACTACATCGTGGAAGTGCGCGATGGCGATGCCGTGCAGCGTGTGCCGGTGGTGGTGGAGTAACAGTGTCTGATCTTGGTGGAATGCCGGATCCTCGTGGGCGGGTCCGGCATTCTTCGTTCTGGGCTATTCGGGAGGAACACGTTTCCAGATCGCCACGGGACGAACGGTCCTTGGCTGGTATGGAAGTTGCGGCCCGTGCGCACCACACCAACACCACACCATGCACTTCCGTACCGCAAGCTTGATCACAGGCCTTGTCGTGGCCTCGCTTACCGCGCAGGCACAGGACAGCGACCGACCCCGCGCCGTGTTCGACAGCCTCGATATCTCCGGCGGATTCTTCGGCTTCCACATGCGCTACACCGAAGTGATGCGCACCGATGTGGCCCTGCTCGGCTTCAGCGCCGGTGTGGTGGTGAACGACAACCTCAACGTGGGCCTCGTGGGCAACTTCAGCTCCAGCGTGATCAAGAACCAGCCGTACGAGCGCTTCCTCAACGACAGTCTCGGCCTCAACACCCTCGGTGGTCTGGAGATGCGGTACGGATACGGCGGCCTCATCGTGGAGCCCGTCCTGTTCCATCGTTCGCCCTACCACATCGCCTTGCCCATCATCATCGGTGCGGGGGGCGTCAACTACGGCTATCCCATCCCCGGCTCCGATAGCAGCGACCGCCGCAGCAAGGTGGCTGGTCAGGCCTTCTTCGCACTGGAGCCCGGGGTGGAGATGGAGGTGACCCTCGTGCGGCATTTCCGCATCGGCTTCGGCGCTTCGTACCTCTACACCAGCAGCCTGGACCTGCCCGAGACGAGTCCCGATGCGCTGCGCACGATCATGTACCGCCTTTCGCTGAAGCTGGCTGCTCCTTAGCGGACGCCGAAAGGCCGTGGTGCCGCCCGAAGGCGGAGCTGGGGTCGCGCTACACGCCTAACCGCCGCATCACCATGCCTTCCACGTTGGTGTACACGGCCTCGGGTTCGTAGGTGCGCCATTTCAGCGCGTTCAACTGACCACCGAGCAGGAAGTACTGGTCGATGTTGGCGCGTTGCATGTCCTCCAGCACGTGCGGGCGGAAGTTGAGCAGGGCGATCCAGCCGTCGGCATCGCTCACCTCCTCGAACCACTCGCTGTAGTACTCTTCGTCGCTGCTGTGGAAGTTGAACACGTTCTCGCCGATGAGGATGAACTTGCTGATCCCTTGCGCCATGAGTTCCTCGATGATGTTGCGCTTCAGCACCATGATGTCGTTGTGCAACAGATCGTTCCACTCGCCGATGAGCTCGATGATGCAATAGCCGTCGTCGTAGTCGGCGAAGATCACCTTCAGGTATAGCGTGCTGCTGCCGAAGTTGTCCCACTGCGGATGGATCACGTGGTCGTACACCGCATGGGTGAACTCGAACTCGCTGTGCTCCGCACCGAAGAAGGGTGACCGCTCATCCTCCTCCGCCGTGTACTTGTGGCGCCAGTTCCAATAGGGTTCGATGTCGTGCATGCTGCTTCCGTTCCGGGCTTCAGGTCCGTTGGCTTTCCACCGCCTTGCGCACGCTGCCGTGCTTCTTCAACAGTGCGTTCGCGGTATCGTAGTCCACGCCAAGGCCTTCCATCACCATGCGCGTGCCACGGTCTATCAACTTGTGGTTGCTCAGCTGCATGTCCACCATGCGGTTGCCCTTCACACGGCCCAGCTTGATCATCACGCTGGTGCTGATCATGTTGAGGACGAGCTTCTGGGCGGTACCGCTCTTCATGCGCGTACTGCCGGTAACGAACTCCGGACCCACCACCACCACGATGGGGTGTTGCGCGGTGGTGGCCAGTGCACTACCCGGGTTGCAGGTGATGCCACCGGTGAGGATGCCTAGCGCGTTGCACTTCTCCAGCGCACCGATCACATAGGGCGTGCCGCCGCTGGCCGCGATGCCGATCACGACATCATCACTGCCCACGCTGTGATCCTGCAGGTCGTTCCAGCCTTGTTCACGGTCGTCCTCGGCGAACTCCACCGCCTTGCGGATGGCGGCATCACCCCCGGCGATGAGCCCGATGACCATGCCGTGCGGTACACCGAAGGTGGGCGGGCACTCGCTCGCATCCACGATGCCCAAGCGACCACTGGTACCTGCGCCCATGTAGAACAGGCGACCACCGCGTTGCATGCGTTCCACGATGGCATCCACCAGCGCTTCGATGGCGGGGATCACCTCACCCACGGCAAGGGGCACGGTACGGTCCTCGGCATTGATGTTGCGCAACAACGCCGCCGTGGACATCTGCTCCAGGTGGTCGTAGCGCGAGGTGCTCTCGGTGATCTTCTGCACGGTCATGCGGCAAAGTTGGTGCAAAGAAAAGGCCGCCCGAGGGCGGCCCTTCCTTTGTCGGACTGCAATGGACTTATTCCAGGATCAGCTTGCGGCTGAGGCTGCCTTCCTTGAAGAACAATTCGATGATGTATGAACCTGCACTGAGACCCGTGCGGTCGAACGTGAAACGGTCCTTGTTCACACTGTCGTTCCGCACCATGCGGCCTTGGTTGTCGTAGACCACGTAGTTACGGATGATGGCCTCCGTGCTGGTGATATCGGTGAAGCGCGCGACCGGGTTGGGGTACACCTTCACGCCAGCGGCGATCGTGCTGTGCTCATCGATGCCCACGTTGAGTTCCAACGCGCGGTACATACGGGGCGTGATGAAGTTCTGGAGCGTGTCGATGTATGCCAGTGCACGCAGGCGACCGGCTTCCGTACCCAAGGCCTGGTAAACCGGATTGCTCGCATAGCCGTTGGCGATGCGCTGGTATGCACCAGCCTCATCGATGCCCAACGCAGCACAACCGTTCACCACGGCAGTGGTGTCCCACCATTCCCACGGGCCCGAAGAATTGGCCAGTGCGGTGATGGGGAAGAGGCCTTCGTTGCCTTCGTTCACCGTACCCGCCAGCGCGCCTTGCGCATAGTTCGTTACCGGATCGGTGAAGGGTGGGTTCAACCAGATGTCGTTGTTGCCATACTCATTGGCCAGTTCGGTCACACGACCGCTACCGTCAACATTGACCACCGCGAAGCTCGTGCCCGGCACGAATACGGTGCCGTTCATGTAGGGTGCGAACGGGTCGCTAACACCGTGCACGCTGCAAATGGGCACTTCACCGGCTTCCAACCAGGAGCTATCGCCCAACGCACCACCGATGTTGAAGATCATGTCGATGTCCGTGGAGTAACCGGGGTGGTTGTCCTGGTTCAAGGCAGGATTGCCGCCAAGGCCTTCGAAGTCGCCCAGGATCGTGGGGTCCACCATGAAGAGGTTGGTCTCCGTGTTGAAGAACTTCAGGAGTTGGATCTCCGTGGTCTCCTGCAGCGTGGCGTAAGCCAGGGCTGTGTAGCCTCCGGAACCTTGACCGCCGATAACGACCTTGTCGCCGCTGATGCCGTAAGGGTTGCCGCTTTCAGCGATGCTCTTGCGCAGGAAGCGCACAGCGGTCTTCGCGTCCTGCATGGAACGGTAGACAGCTTGGATGATGGTCTGTTTGCGCGTTTGCTCCGATGGGGAAGCAGGGTTCCATCCCGCCCGGTAGCCTACTGCGGCCACTACATAGCCCTTCTTCGCGAATCGGCGACACATCTCCACCGTGGCGCTATCGCTCTTGGAACCCGTTGGCAGGTTATTCAGGTAGCGCGGAAGGAAAGACCCCGTATGGAGGTAGACGATCAACGGACGGTCCGTTTCCGTATCTCCGGAGGGCGTGTACACGTCCATCACCAGCGGCTGCGAAGTAGGCGTGCCGGTGAGCACGGAGAAGTTATTGCCGTAGACGACGTTCGGCGCTACGTCCACCGCATCGAACTGCTCGGTCAGGTATCGCTGGGCCGTTGCAGGAACAGCCGCGATGACCCCAAGCAGTGCGAGGTTGCGTAAGGTTGGTTTCATGGTTTTGGTCAGAATTGATCGTTTGTACTGCCAAGTTAAACTTGAAAATGGAAGGGACCATCTACGGGGTGACGGTTTTCTTCTTCCAGACGGGTTCGTAGAGCACGGACACGAAAGCCATGCGGCCCACCAACGGTCCTCCGTAGACCATGTATACCTTATTATTCAGCAGGTTGCTGGCTCCTGCCTTGAAGGTACAGTCGATGCCGGGCACTTTCTTGCTCACCTGGGCGTCCAGCAGGTCGTAGGTGGGTATGGTGCCGGTGAATTGCGGCGACCCTTCGAAAAGGAAGCTCTGTATCCAACGGTAGTTGATGTTGAAGCCCCAGTTCTGGATGGGAACACCCCACACGACTTTGCTGATATCACGTGCGCTGAAGGTGACATTGAATTTATGTTCGGGTGTGTTGAACGCGGGGATGATCGGGTCGTCATCCTGGGTATTCAGTCGGTTCCATGAGTAGTTGCCACCCAGGGCGAAGAATTTGCGGAAGAAGTAGTTGGCCCCGAACGAGAATCCTTGCGTGGTGACCTGCTTGCTGGAGTTCGCCGCCACGCGGTACACCTGTATCGAACTCAGGTCCACCTGATTAATGGATGTCACGTTCACATCAGCGCCCAGTTGGAAGCCAAGGAAATCATTGTAGAAGCTGTAGTAGTAGGATCCGTCAACGAAGAGGTTCTTCTTGATGGTGTTGCGGAACCCGATCTCCACGGTCTTCACCTTCTCGGGCACCACCGGGGCTATGTCGAAATACTCCAGTACGCTAGCGCTACTGCTGAGTGAGGAGATCAAGGAAGGCACTGTGACCAGGTCCTGCACACCGTTCAGGTTCCCCAGCAGGATGGCACGCCCAACGTTGTAGTAGAGGTACTGGTCCTGCAGCGTGGGATTGCGGATGGCGGAGGAGAAGGAGATCCGCAGTATCTGCTCAGGGGTGAAACTGTAGACGGCACTGGCGGCAGGGGAGAAGACGAACGGGAAATTGATGTTCTTGTCCACCCGGGCGGTGGCCGTCAACTTCAACTTCTCGCTCTTCAGCACGCGCCGTTCCGCACCTACGTACAGCCCGAACTCGCTGTTCGTGATCTTCGTTCCTGCGGTATCCGAAAAGATGTTGCCACGGGAGTTGGGCAGGTAGTAGCGGTAGTTGCCTCCTACGGTCAGCGTGTACTTCGCCACCTTGATCCGTCGCTCTCCTTGCGTGTGCCACAACGCGGAGCGATCATAGAAGCGCGTACCTCCTTCGCTGAAGAGACGCCCGGTGATATCCTTGAACGCGTCCTTGTATCCTGATGTGCCGGGTTCCAGTCGGTCAAGGTAGACGTTCACGGTACCTGCGCTGGTCTGATCGGAGTTCGCATAGGCGCGTACTTGATCGTGCAGGCCTTGCAAAAAGGCCTGGTTATCGTTCTCCCATTGCTCAATGGCAGGCCGGTCGAAAATGAAGGTGGGCGGCGGGCCGGGGTCGAACACGGGTTGAGGATATCCGGGGGCGTTCCGCACTTGTGCAGCATAGCCACCACTTTCCCAGCGTGCACGGTAATCCTGGAACCACCGGTTGTCATCTTTCACCATATCCTGCAACCGGTAGGCGGTGAATACGGCATCATAGCTCCTTCCGGCATCTTCGTTGGTGAAGTAGGTGCGTAAGAATCCACGGTCGCCCGCGTTCAACTCCAACCGGTTCTGGAAGAACAGGATGTCCTGTAGCCTGTACCGGTTGTCACCCTGGTACACCGTTGTGCCCGTGCCGAAGCTGGAGGAAGCGATCACCTGGAGGCTGTCGCTCAACTTGTGATGGAAGGCAAGGGATGATTTCAGGTTCTTCGTGTCATAGTCCACCAGGTCGGTCTCCCGATATCCGTTCCGATGGATGTTGCCCAAGCCTTCAGGTGTGATCCCATGTACTGCGGAGGCCTCATCACCATACCTGTTCACCGCGTCATACCCACCGGGATTCTGTGCGTCGGCGTCGCTGTCCTCGGTAGCGCTCATGTTGTCCGCCGTCCAATCCAACGCACTGAAGTAGCAGAGATTGAACTTGAGCGCATTCCGCGAGGTCCCGGACTTGCCTTTGAAAACATGGGCATAGCGCACGGCAGCTTCCACCAGATCCCGCTCTCCGGTCTTCACACTGGCCGAAAGTCCGGGGAAAATGAACGGATCCTTGGTGGTCATGCTGATGACACCATTGAAGGCGTTAGGTCCGTAATAGGCCGAACTCGCTCCCACGATGAGGTCCACCTTCATCACATCCAGTTCACTGCAACCGAGGAAATTGCCAAGGGAGAAGTTCAGTCCCGGGCTCTGGTTGTCCACACCGTCTATCAATTGCAGTGAACGCACTGGACTGGTGCTATTGAAACCGCGCGTATTGATCACTTTGAACCCAAGGCTCGCTGCGGTCATGTCCACACCCTTCAGCGTGCCCAGACCTTCGTAGAAATCTCCGCTCGGCGCCTCTTTGATCGCCAACAGATCCATGCTCTCCACCGTCAACGGTGCCTGCTTCTGTTTTTCGCTGATGCGGCTGCCAATGATCTCCGCTTCCTTCAGCAGCACCTGGTCCACGCCCAGTTTGAATTTCAGCTCCTGGTCCAGGCTCTTCACATCCACCTCCTGCGGTGCGTAGCCCACGTAGCTGATCACCAGGGTGTAGGGTGGTAATTCGTTGGTGAGGATCTTGAAGCGGCCATCCAGGTCCGTGGTGGCGCCCGTGGTGGTGCCTTTGATCACCACGCTGGCGCCGATGAGCGTTTCCCCGTTGTTGCCGTCGGTAACGGTGCCGCGCAGTTCGTACTGCTGTGCACTGGCCAGCGTGGCCGTCGCCAGCCAGAAGAGGAGCAGTGCAGTGCGGCGAAGGGTGTTCGGTATCCTCAGCAGGGTCATGCGCAAGCGATGTTGTGGCCGGGGAGGGGCTTGGCGAAATATAGGGGAACGGCGCAACCTTCCAACCTCACAGACCGCGCGCCATGGCAGCGGCCATGAAGACCATGAGCACGAGCAGCGGAAGTTGCAGCAGCGTAAGGGTGGCCAGCGTGCCGGTCCCGCTCAGGTCGATGGGCGTGGTCTTCCCGCGTGCGGCACGCCAACCCATGAAGGTGGACATGGGCTTGATCTCCAGGCAGAGCACGATCAGGAACAGGGTCATCTTGCCGATGAACCAATGGTCGCCGAGGTAGTGCGCGGTGCCTTTCTCCAGTCCGCCGAACGCACGCATCAGGCCGGTGCCGATCCAGATGAGCGCCGCCAGCCCGTACCAACTGTCCGCGTGTAGCACGGCGGCGATGTCCTTTTGCTCTTTCGCCTGGCGCAGCGCACGCCAGCGCGCGTACACGGCAGCGAGCCCGATGGCCAGCCCCAGCAGGTGGAATACGGCGAAGAGGTATTTGGTGGTCATCCGTCCCCGGGTTGAAGGGCGTAACATAGCACGCAAAGTGATGTGCTGGTATTGGAACCGGTCAGCGAACTTTACCCCACGCACAGTTCACGAGCGAAGCAACGAATGCCCATTTCCTTCACCAGCTACGGCGCCGCAGGTACGGTCACCGGTAGCAAGCATCTGATCGAGGTCCAACGCGAGGGTCGCATCTTCCGCGTACTGCTGGATTGCGGCATGTTCCAAGGCGAGGCCGTGCGCGATGCCAGCCACGATCCCAACCGCGAGTTCGGTTTCGACCCGCGCGAGATCGATGTGCTGGTGATGAGCCATGCCCACATCGACCACAGCGGACTGGTGCCGCGCCTGGTCGCTGAAGGGTTCAACGGTACCATCTGGAGCACGCCCGCCACGCGCGACCTCTGCGCCATCATGCTGGCGGATAGTGCGCACATCCAGGAGTACGACTTCGCGTACGATGTGAAACGCGCGCGCAAACGCGGCCGTGAACTGGAATACGACACACCGCTCTACACCAAGGATGATGTGCCTGCCGCCATGAAACTGTTCCAGACCGCCGGTTACAAGCAGCCTACCGTGATCGGGCCCGGCATCACGCTCACCTACACTGATACGGGGCACATCCTGGGCAGTGCTGCGGTACACCTGGATATCGACGACGGCCAGCGCACGTTGAAGTTCACGTTCAGTGGCGATGTGGGGCGCTACGTGGACCGCTTGCTACCCGAGCCGGATGCGTTCCGCCAGTGCGATGTGCTGGTGTGCGAGAGCACCTACGGCGACCGTGACCACGCACCGGTGAAGGAAGCGGAGGATGAGCTGTTGCGCCATGTGTTGGACGTGTGCGTGAAGGGCCGGGGTAAGCTGCTGATCCCCGCGTTCAGCATCGGCAAGACACAGGAGATCCTCTATACGCTCAACGCGCTGAGCAACGAAGGGCGCCTGCCGCGCATCCCCGTTTTCGTGGACAGCCCGCTCGCCATCAGCGCTACCGAAGTGGCCCGTACGCACAGCACGCTTTTCCGCGAGGCCGTGCGCGAAGAGCTGGAGAAGGACCCCGACCTGTTCACGTTCCCCGGCGTGGAGTTCGTGCGCAGCGCCGACCGCAGCAAGCAGTTGAACGGGGTGAAGGAGCCCGCCATCATCATAGCGGCCAGCGGCATGATGGAGGCCGGTCGCATACGCCACCACTTGCGCAACGAGTTGGACGATGCCAGCAACGCTGTGCTCGTCGTGGGCTTCTGCGCCCCGGGGACCTTGGGTGCGCAACTGCTGGAAGGCGCAGCGGAGGTGAGCATCTTCGGCGATATCATCCCGGTGCGTGCCCGCATCCTGCGCATGGATTTCTACAGTGCCCACGCCGACCGTGGCGAGCTGGTGAAGTTCCTGGAGTGCCAGAAGCCTTCAGCCATCCGCAAGACCTTCCTGGTGCATGGCGTGGAGCGCGGCTTCGCAGGCCTCCGCGAACGGTTGACCGCTCACGGTTTCGGCAACATCGCGGTGCCCAAGCGCGGGCAGCGGTTCGAACTGTGAGGTACTAAGCGCCGAAGCCCAATGCACTGCGCAACTGGGCCGGCAACGCGGGCAGCTTCCGGCGTTCGAACAGGAAGCTGCTCAGGTCGGCGATCTCGCTGAAGATGTAGTGGCTGTCCATGGCGCCTTTCAGATAGGCTTTGCCGGTGCTTCCACCCGTACCTACGCGCAGGCCGATCATGCGGTGCACCATGTTGATGTGGCGGCTGCGCCAGCCGGCCATGCCTTCGTCGATGTCCAGCAAAGCGTCCAGGAAACGGAAGGCCTGTTGGAAGATGGGCTCATCGCGGTAGAGCATGATGAAGAGCGCACTGCGGCAGGCGGCCGGGGAGAGACGCCGCTCCGGACTTCCTTCCACGAACAGTTCGCGCCACAGTGCGGCATTGGCTTCCTCGCCCTGCACCAGACCTGCGGTGTAGAGTTTTTCCAAGCGCACGAAGAAGGGCTCCTCATCCGCAGGCCAGTAACGTTCGGCCAGGAAGGGCATACGCTCCAGCCAGCTGTTCACCAGTTCCAGGAGGGTGAGGGCGTTCTCCAGCTTTTCGATCTCCGCTTTGTGGTCGGGGCGCAGTTGGCTGGTATAGTACTGTTTGCCGAAACGGGCTTCCATGCGCAACCCCAGGCGCGCTTCCAGGATCTTGAACTGCATGCTCTGGAAACCGCTCGCCGGACGGAGCAGGTCGCGGAAGTCCAGGAAATCCAACGGCGTCATGGTCTCCATGATGTCCATCTGGTGTACCAGCACGTCCAGGATCGTCTTAACCCGCTGCAAGCGGTGCACCGCGATGTTCAACTCGCCACCATTGTCGTCCACGTGCTGGTCGGCGAACATGTCGATGACACTGCCCACTTCATGCAGGATCTGCTTGAACCACAGTTCATAGGCCTGGTGGATCACGATGAAGAGCATTTCATCGTGGGCCTTCACACCCACTTTGTCGCTCTCGGGCGCTTGGGCACCCAGGATCTTGTCCAGCTGCAGGTAATCGGGATAGTAGACGTTGGACATGCGCGGTAAGTGTGTGCGCCAAATGTAGCCGCCACCGAACTGCCTCCACTGACCAATGTCAGAAGGCCCACCGCCGATGAATGACAACGCCCATCCGGAGGGACCGGATGGGCGCTTCAAAAGGAGCGTGTCGCTGCCTTATTCGTTGTGCGGAGCCTTCACCTCATCGTCATCATGGCCTTCCTTCTTCGCTTTACGGAGTTCCAGCATCTTGTTGAACTGTTCTGCGGTAAGGACGGACTGCAGGTCACGGTCCCGTGTATCCTTCAGGATCTTCAGTCGGGCTTTGCGAGCCTCTTCGTTACCTCCGGCCTGTTTCAACTGGGCCACTTCCTTGGCGAAGCGCTCATTGATCATCTTCACCTCTTCCGTTTGCCCAGCGTTGAGGCCGAGTTCCTGGGCCATTGTCGCGGTGCGTTTCTCCGCGCGTTCGTTCGCGCGCTGCTCCATCACAGCAGGGTCCTTGGTGCCCTTACTGGCCGGCCTGCTTTCCTGGGCGTTCACAGCGGTCAGCGTGGCTAACAGCATGGTGGTCAAGATGGTCTTCTTCATGGTCCTAATTTAGGCTTATGCGGGTATGACGCAGAAATCGTTCCGGAGGTTTGATCGACCGGCACATTTCCCGACTACCTTGGCATCATCGCCATGTGGACCCTCTCCCGTTCCCTACGTTACACCTTCTACTTCCTGCTGGTCTGTTTCGCGGCACTGCTATGGGCGGGCTGTGCCGGCCGAACGCCCACGGTGGCGGGCGAAGTCGTTGACTGCTGTACGGGACGCACGGTGTATGAGGACCCGGACCTGACCAAGGTGCCCGAATTCCCCGGGGGCGAAGCGGCGATGTACGTGTGGCTCGGTAACCGGCTTACACGGCCACCTGGCACCGAAAGCGTCAAGGAGGCCCCCCTCGTGCAGTTCCTGGTAGGATGCGATGGGGTGTTGAAGGATATCGCGGTGAAGGTGCCTGTGCATCCCGCCATGGATTCACTGGCGTTGGATGCCGTAAGCTCGATGCCCACGTGGGTGCCGGGCCGCATCAAGGACAGGCAGGTCTGCACCTTCCATGTGATCCCCGTGAACTTCGACTAGCGGGATGGTCGAACGCTACCGGTGCTCCATGCCCCTGAGTGCAACGTCCGGCGAAGTCTGAGAACCGACCAGCGGTCAGGTGCGTTCAGCGCTCATGCGACGTCCTCTTTCCTTCAGCCTGATCGTTCTGCATGGCAGCACCCTGCTGGGTGCGACCTTCCACGTGAAGCCGGACGGCAACGATGCATTGAACGGGCTTTCCATGGCCACCGCCTGGGCAACGTTGCAACACGCGGCGGATCTGGCCGTGGCAGGGGATTCCGTGCTGGTGACCGCGGGGAGCTACGCGGGTTTTGCGGCCATGGAGCACAGTGGAACGGCCAATGCACCCATCGTATTCTCAGGGCTCGGGGCCCAGGTGAACATCACCACCCCCTGTGCCTACAATGACCAGGACGGCATCAATGTGGAGAACGTGTCCTGGGTGGTGGTGGAGGGTTTCACCGTGGATGGCATGCCACGCACCGGTATCCGCACCGCGTTGAGCGATCACATCACGCTGCGCCATAACAGCTGCGACCACAACGGTCGCTGGGGCATCCTCACCGGTTTCGCCGATCAGGTGATCATCGAACACAATACCTGCAGCGGCAGTGTGGAAGAGCATGGCATCTACTTCAGCAACAGTGCGGACGATCCGGTGATCCGCTACAACCATTGCTTCGACAACCGGGCCAACGGGATCCACATGAACGGCGATGAGAGCATGGGGGGCGATGGTGTGATCAGCAACGCCCAGGTCTACGGTAATGTGATCCATGGGAATGGTGTGGGCGGTGGCAGTGGTATCAACTGCGACGGCGTGGCCAACTCCGTGTTCCACGACAATCTGCTTTACGACAACCATGCGAGCGGCATCAGCCTCTACCGCATCGATGCCGGTGGCCCCAGCGTGGACAACAAGGTCTATAACAATACCATCGTACAGGCCACGGATGCCCGCTGGTGCATCAACATCACCGAAGGATGCACGGGGAATCAACTGCTGAACAACATTCTGGTGAACCAGCATGCCTGGCGCGGCAGCATCGCCATAGCCGAGGATGCGCTCATGGGCTTCAGCAGCGACCATAACATCTTCACCGCGCGCCTTTCGCCGGATGGGGATGCCACCATCCTCGATCTGGCCGGCTGGCAGGCTTTAGGTTTCGACCTGCACGCCCAGGAGGCCGCTGCGCTGAACCTGTTGTTCGCCGATGCCGTGGGGTACGACTTCCATGCAGCGAGCGCAACGGCACAGCAGGTGGACGCAGGAAGTACTGCCGTGCAGGGTTTCGTGACCGCTGATATCGAAGGCACACCCCGCCCTTTGGGGGCGGGCTTCGATGCCGGTTGTCATGAATTCGATGGAGCCACCCGCACTCCCGGAGCGCGGCTTCCATCTCCGATGAACATGTTCGTCCGTGACGGTATGCTGCGCATCGAGGGTGTCGCTACCGGTGCGGTCTTGCACTGGATGGATCATATCGGCCGTGCGTTGTTGCCACCTGAGGTGGTCACCTTGCCTTATGATGGTCCCGTGCCTTCGGTGCCGCTGGCCATCGCCGTACTACGTGAAAAGAGCGGGCACCTGCTGGGTACCCGCTCTTTCGTATGGCCTTAGGCTTACCGTGCGATCACGACCCGCTGGCTGCCCGCTCCATCGATGCTCAACGTGTAAACACCCTCGCTCAGCGCGGAGATGTCGATGCCTTTCGCACTTTGGCCGACCGTCGTACGCTTGCACACACGCCCCGCTGCGTCGCGCACTTCCACCGTCACATGGGGCGCCATATCGTTGCCGTAACGGAGGTGGACCAGTGCGTTCGCCGGGTTCGGGAATGCGCTGAAGGTGGTGGTGGCCCTTTCGGTGATCCCCACTTCCCCGGCGGGATCAACCCGCATCAGTTCGCTGGTGGTGGCGTTCACGCACCAGATGCGTCCATCGGGCCCCACCTTCACGCCCATGACACCCGCACCCACCGGCAGGCGACCGATCTCCGCGAAGTCCGCGCTCATGTCGTACAGGATGATCTCGCCCGTGGCGTGATCGCTCACCAACAGGTGCGTGCCCACCACATCGATACCGGCAGGTTGTTGCAGCCCCTGGTCGATGACGACCTCCCAGGTGGCTCCCGTCTTGTTCTTGTATTCGATGTACGACTCGAACGGACCGAACGAGGGGTTCCCTGCTGCGATGTTGCCCGATCGGGTATCCAGTCGCAACACACGCTGGCCCCCGAAGTCAACGATGTACAGCCACTTCGTGCGCTTGTCCACCACGCAGTGGCTCACCACGTGGTTGTTAGGGTCCCGTGTGATGTTCACTTCGGTGTAGCGATGGATGATGGCGTTGCCGTGATAGTCCTGTCCAGGTCCGTGGTCGCCACGGAAGTCGTGCATCACCACATCGTTGTTGGTGCCATCGACCACCCAGTAGCGGTTCCAGCGCTCGTGCGCGATGCCCTGGCTGCGCGGTGTAACGTGAAGCATGTCGAGGTGACTGCCCAATGGCCCGAAGCCCGTACCGGCATAAATGGCCGGATCGGCGCTCCACAGGGTGGGGCCGGTGAAGGGAGTGCTGGTGCTCTGGTTCCCGTTGGCATCGTACACGCCCGGGCAGGTGGCGAAGTTGTTGTTGTCGCCCATGGCGATGCCCGTGGGAAGGCTGAGGAAGTGGCGCGCAGCAGGATCGCGTTGCCATTGGTAGTCCTGCTCCGGGGTGCCTGCGTCGAACAGGCGCACCGTGCTACCACCGGTACTGAAGACGTCCTTATTGATCACCCAGAGCTCATTGCGTGCGGCGTCCGGGTGGAAATCCAGGTCACGTGGCACGAGCAGGTCTTCGTCCTCATCGGCGATCACGGTGATGAAGGGGGCTTCCGAGGCGTATTCGGCGATGAGGTCCGGGATCTCCGGATTCACCTTCATCGCCACGGTCGTCGCATCGTTGGAGGTGTTCAGGTCGGTATCGCCGTTCACGGAAGCGATGCGGATGATCATCTCCTGCTCACCGGCCGCGGCAGGTACCCATTCCGCTTCGTGCATGAAATCGTATTCCTCACCGGGAGCGAGGTCCACGGTGAACGCGGCCGTCTCTTCCGTACCACCATCCACGGCATATGCGATAGTGAAAGCCGTGACGGCCTCACCACCCTGGTTCTTCACCGTTCCCGTGACCGGTACGGGTACACCTGCCTCCGCATAGAAGCCCGTGGTGCTGTTCACCAAAGCCATGTCACGGGCCACGGGTTCCTGTACCACGAAGGTCCACGTGTTCAACCCACCACCAGCGCCGAAGCTGTTGGAGAAGCCGCCACCCACCATCACGATGAACGAGGCCTGTCCATCACCATAGGAGTCCACACAGATGATGTCGTAGGAGGCGCCTTCCGTCAGGCAGAAAGGTCCCTCATCGATCGTCGCGTTGTTGCCGTAACCACCCGCTGGGGATTCGAACGTGCCCGCATCTTCGCATCCAAGGGCCGGGTTCCCTCCCGTGAACAACGGGGCGCCATCACAACCGGCCCCTGCCTCCACAAGTTGCCACATCGTCTCGTTGCCGTAGTCATCCGTGAGCACTTGAATGGTGACCTCCAATTCGCCGGCGTCGCATTGGGCTTTCACCGCACCGGGCAAAGCCAGCAGCGTGAGCATGGGTAAGGAAGCGAGCAGGGTTCGCGTGCAGCTTGGTTTCATGGTGCCGAATCTAACCGCTCTACCTCATCTGCCGACGTGCGGACAGGCCTTGCGCGTGTCAGTCTTGGAATGTCATCCGGTACGCATGTCTTGTCACCGTCGATGAACGTGCTTCCTGCGCCGACGAGCATGTGCTCCGACCCTCGGGAAAGGGTGCTGCGGCTTTAGGGCCGAGGATCAGTTCCGAGGATGGAATAGACAGCGCTATCCTGGAATTCCCCGTGTGAAAGGAAATTCTGCCGGAAGTATCCCTCGCGGATGAACCCACAGCGCTCCAGTACGGTATTGGAGGCCACGTTCCGCGGATCGGTCTCCGCCTCTATGCTGTGGAATCGGAACCGGTCGAATCCACAATTGACCGCTGCCGCCAGCGCTTCACGCATATACCCTTTGCGCCAATGATCACTGTGCAGCACGTACCCTACCTCGCCCCGATGGTGCGCTTTCTTCAGCCGGTAGAAGCCGACGGTACCGAGCACTTCGTCCGTTCCTTTCAGCGTGATGGCCCAGGTGATGCCCTCGTTAGCGGACAGGTCCTTCTCCATGGTGTCGAAGAGAACGAGAACGTCTTCCATTCGTTCTGCCCGTGGCCTGCCCATGTAACGCATCACGTTCGCATCGTTCCTCATGCGGAATAGGGCGGGCGCATCGTTCAACGTCATTCTTCTCAGCTGAAGTCGTTGGGTGGTGAGCTGTGGGAAATCGCTGAAGTCAAGTTCCAACATGGTGCGAAGCTCGTGAGCGTCGAGCACGCTCACAACGCGCGCAGGTAAGTTGAAACGGCGGTATTGAACGCGTCCGGGGCTTCCACATTGCTCAAATGGCCGGCTGCCGGCAGCACCACCAGTTGCGCATTGGGAAAGGCGCTGGCCATGGCTTCGCTGGTAGGCAGTGGCATCAACGCATCCTCAGCGCCCGTTATGACCAGCGCGGGTGGGGTGAACGCCCGCAAGATCCCGGTACGGTCCGGGCGCAGGGCCATTCCTCGCGACGCCGCTGCCACGCCCTCCGCGGACTGACGAGCCATCAGCGCTTCCACCTGTGCCACGAGTGCAGGTCGTTCACGACGGGTGGTGGCCCCGAGCACCTTCGGCAACATGCCACGGGCGATGACCGTCATGCCTTTCTCCAGCGCGTCCTGTGCGGTGGTTCCCCTGCCGGCTTTCGCTTCCTCCGTGTCCGCCGTGCTGCGTGTGTTGCACAGAATGGCCCCGCTAACCAGTTCCGGCCATTGTTCCATGAACGCCATCGCAACGTAACCGCCCATGGAAAGACCACACAGAACGATGCGTTCCACACCGTGTTGCGCCAACTGTTCTTTCACATCCAACGCCATGGCTTCCATGGTGGTCGTGGTGGGGTGGTAGGTATTGTTCCCGAAGCCCGGCAAGTCCAATGCGATGACCTTGGCGGTATCGCTCAATGCCCCGAGGTTGCCATCCCACAACGTGCGATCGTGCGGAAAGCCATGTAGAAGGAACAAGGTGTGCTGCATGAGTTCGGTGTTGGGTTCAAGGTAGCCAGCATCAACCGCCGTGCCTATTTTGTGGCATGACAACTCCACGAAGGATCACCCGGTTCCTTGTGCTGGCTTTTGGATGCACTTGGACCATCGCGGGCGTGGCGGCGCTGTGCGGTGTGGATGTGCAGCATCCGCCTATGTCTTCGTTGCGGCATCCTGCATGTTCGGTCCAGCCATCGCCGCGCTGATCCAATGGCGACTGAGCGAACATGCTCCGTGGTCGGCGCTGGGCCTGCAGCCTGCGCGGATCCGATGGTCGTTCATGATCGCTACGGTGCTGGTCGGGCTCTGCATCACTCCGCTTACGCTGCTCGTCATGCGACTCTTCGGTGACGGCGCAGGGATGGCCTCCTTCGGCCACGTGGAGGTGAGCGGGGAACGTTTCGCACACAGCATTGCGCTGCTGTTGGAAGAGAAGGGTATTCCATCGGCACCTTCCACTTCACTCGTGCGCGAATGGCCGGGAGCCCTCATCGTTATCGCGCTGCTGCTTTCCTCCGTTGTGACCGCTTTCACGGTGAACCTTCCGTTCATGCTGGGCGAAGAATTGGGATGGCGCGGATACTTGTACCAGGCGGTTTCGAACTGGTCGCCCTGGCACCGAGTGGTGCTCATCGGTCCGGTTTGGGGTCTATGGCATGCACCGTTGATCATGATGGGGCATAATTACCCCGGTCATCCGCTGCTGGGCATTCCGGTCATGATGGTCTTTTGTTCGTTACTCGCCATATTGTTCGATTGGAGCCGTGCGCGTTGCCAGAGTGTGTGGGGACCGTGCGTGTTGCATGGGATCATCAATGGCTCTGCCGGGGCGTTCATGTTCTTCGCGTGGGATGGTCATACGCTCGTAGCGTCGCTTGCCGGTTCGGCCGGGTTCATTGCGCTCCTCTTCCTCTGTATCGTGGTACTCGCGTTCGATCCGGGCTATCGACGGGGTTTCTTCAGCGTTCCGCCAGCGGCGGCCCATTCAACCACGAACTTCGCGGCATGAGATGGCGCCGCTTCGTTCTTCTGGCTGCTGCGTTCACGGCGTACGGTGCACGAGCCGTGGACTATGTGGTACCCGTCGCGGATGTGGCGGGTTTCTTCGCCGACCTGCCTGAAGACGCCACGTACGTTTCCTTTTCGGCTGCGGCCGAATACCGCTGCGATCGAGATATCGTGCTTCCTGCGCGCCAAGTGCTGGTCATCGATGGGAAGGGTTGCAAGTTGATACTCGGACCCAGCTCCAACGGATTCACCGTGCCGGTGGCAGACCAGAAGGATGCGATGCGAAAGACGGCGAACCGCTATGTGATCCGTGATTTCGGATCGATAGAAGGCGGGAAGAAAGCGGTGGACCTGCGTGCCACGCTGAACAGCACGATACAGGACTGCCGTTTCACCGGTCAATCCGAAGTGAGCATCGACCTGCACTTCTGCCTGATGGCCCGGGTACGCAACGTATTGGTGACGAAGCCCAAAGCCAAAGGCATACGCGTCGGATGCGGTGACTGGCCCGGTGCGAGCACATCGAACAGCCAGAGCAACCACACTGTGCTGGAGCAATGCAGGGTGTACTGTTCCGCAACGACAACAGAGGCTTTCACCGTGTTGAACAGCGGTGGCGTTCACATGTTGGATTGCATCAGTGAGGGCCAGCCGGCGGATTACGACCTGTTCCTCTCAGCCACCACCGATGGCGATGAAGGACGTGCAGCGAACAACGCTGTGGTGAAGTCTTTCTCCCTCCAGAATCTACACGTGGAGCATCGCCTTCGAAAAGCCAGCATCTATGTGAACATGCCACCGAAGGCCACCGTGGAACTGACCAACATCTACTGGAACAGCCCGATCACCGTTCCCGTGCTGACCTATGTGAGCGGGCAGGTGCATGTGAACAACATCGGTTGGTGGAACCCGGACTTCATCATCTCCACGAGGCATGCCGTGCCACATGTCAACTTCGATGGCTGCCACAAGTCCTTGGTGGTGACCGATGCGCCGGATGCGACGGGCAAGAAGGCCGGTTGCCTGGAACTGCGCGACCCGTTGCGCGGTCAGGAGAAGCTGGATCTGAGTTACGTGCGCACCACCCGGCGGGCCATGTGATGGCCTAGTTCACCACGATGGTGTTGCCGTTGTATTCCACGCGTTGACCACTCCGGATCTTGCAGGTCCTGCGCAGTTCCACCGCGCCATCCACCTTCACAAGTCCTTCGGACACGATCACCTTGCCCTGGCCTCCCGACGCACACAGGCCGGTGAGCTTAAGCAACTGGTTCAATTCGATGTATTCGCCTTCGAGGTCGAATCGCACGGTTTCCATGATCAGTGGATATGAGTGATATGTAGATGCAATAGGGTAGGACCCAGTTCGAATTCCGCCGTGTCGCCGCTCCGTTTTCCGATCAACGCGCGTGCGATAGGAGCCGTGAACGCGATACGCTGCTCTTTTACCGCTGCTTCGTCCACACCAACGATGGTGATCGTTCGTTCAACGCCCCGCTGTGGCCCGTCAACATGGGTGAACGTCACCGTGCTCCCGAAGCGCACATCGGTATGTGCGGTGGTGGGCTCCACCACCCGGGCTGTAACGATGCGTTCGTTCAGGAGGGCTAGTCGACCGTCGTATTCGGCTTGGGCCCTCCGCCGTTCCATGTCGGAGCCGGAGACAGAAGCCCGCTCCTGCTCGAGCGTCGTACGTTCTTCGAGCAGCGAGCGAAGCCCACGCGGTGTCACATAGTTGGGGATCCCGTCAGGTAGCGCCGCCCGTGGGGGTATGAAAGGCGCTTCCTCCTGGTCATCCTCTTTAACGAATCCGCGGCTCATGAACGGTTGCTAGCCCGCGAAGATGGGTGGAACGTGCGAAGGAGAGCACTTAAACTGGGGAATAATCGCGCTACAGCGAGGTGTTGAAGCCTCGATCTTATCAATTAGTCAATGTGACTTTGTCGTTGAAGGCCTTGAATACCAGCACCCGGCCGTGCGAACCGAACAATGGCACGAAATCGCTTACTGCGAGAGAAACCTCTAAAAACAAAGAATCATGCGAACGATCATGTTGACCTTGGGCCTAGCCCTGATGACCTCTGCGACCCTTTGCGCGCAGGATAAGGTGGCTCCTTCAAAAGCGGCTTCACCTGATAAGCATTCCTGCATCATGGCCGATGCTGGTGTGTGGACCGACCTTGGTTTGACCTCTGAACAAGTCGCCAAGGTGAAGGAGATCCAAGCTTCCTGCTTGAAGGAGCACGATGCGGCTAAGGCGGCTGGAACGAAGTACACAGCGGCTGCGCGTCATGAGACCGAGTTGAAAGCGGTGCTTTCTCCGGAACAATTCACGAAGTGGTCTCAATGGTGCGATGCCAATGAAGCCCGCAAGACTTCTGGTGAAATGAAGAATTGAGCGCGTGTGCGACCAAGTGTCACCCGACACGAAGGCGATGGCCCCGGATGTTCCCGGGGCCTTTGTCATTCGCGCGTTCACCAAGGCGTGTTCCGGGAAAGAACGATCGGTAAGGTGACGCGATGTCCTTCTTGAACGAACTGGAGGAGGTAGTGACCATTTGACAACGTCGCTGGTAGTTCAACCTTGAAAGGTGGACTGATACGTTCTTGCAGGATGACACGTCCATCGGACTGCATGATGTCCATCAATGTGCTATTTTCCTTGAGTCCGTTGATCTGGATCGTTCCAAGCGAGGGAACAGGGAAAACGCTGAGGCTCTCCTCATGTGGCGTTGTGTTCAATCCCGAACCGATGGTGTTCGTGTAACGCGCATAGGCGAAAGCTTGCTGTTGTCCGCTGCCATGTCCAGCAAGAACGATACGATCTTCCGCATCGATGGCCATTCCGTAGGCGCGGTCCTGCGCTCCGGTCAGGTCGGTATGCACGCGACCGTCCCCTGCGAAAGTGGGGTCAAAGGAACCGTCAGGGAGCAACCGCATCAGGAAAAAGTCGTTGTTCTCGCTTTCACCTGGCTCCACTCGGAAACCGCTCACCAGCAACGTGCCGTCAGCTTGTGCGATGATGCGGTGCGCTTGTCCCCATTGTGGTGCGCTGTACGGAAAGGCGCGAATACCATCGGCATCGAATCCTTCGTCCAATGTGCCATCCGTATTCAACAGTGCGACCACCGGCGCGTAGTCCGTACCTGTTGACCCCTTATAGCCACAGGCAGCGATGCGACCATCACTGCATATGCTTAAACTCTTCAGGATCTCCACATCACCACCGCCTACATCCACGATGGCGACCCCAGCGTCCCCGAATCCCGCATCCAAGGAACCATCGGCTCGGAAACGTGCGATCAACCAATCCGATCCTTTACCCGCTATCCGGTAACCACCGGCAAGAATGGCCCCATCATCCTGCAGAGCCACCGCCAGACCCGAACCGAACGATATACCGGTCAGTGCCACTCCGTTCACGCCGAAGTCGGTGTCCAATTCTCCTTCCGCGGAGAATCGCGCACACATGACTCCGTCCTCTCCGCGCTCACCAACGATCACGATGCGGTCATCATCCATTACCTCCACGGCCCAAGCGGATTGGAACGCGGCCCCACCACCCAGGTCACTTGATACCACACCTCCAACGCCGAAGTCGGAGTCCAATTCGCCGTCGGCCGTGTAGCGCATGAGCAGGGCATTCCCGTCCAGGTTGATGTCGTAATCCAGACCCGCTAGAACGATCGCTCCGGTGCTCTGGAGCGCCACATCGTATGCATAGCGCTGATGCCCGGCCAATGGACTTAGCACCGTGCCGCCGACCCCGAACGCAGGATCCGGGGTTCCGTCCGGCAGGAGACGCTGCAAAGCCACCGTCGTCGTTACGCCATCATCCGTCCATCCGGCCGCCACGATGGCCCCATCTGGTTGAACGACAACTGCACTGGCCCGGTCGTCATAGAAGGAGAGGTCGTTCACGCGCGTGCCGGAGCCATTGAATGACGGGTCCAGCGTACCGTCCTGCGAAGCAACGATGAAGGGTGACAAGAATAGGATGGGTAGGGTGGAGGAACGCATGGGTCCGGGGGCTTTGAGCTGTTGAAGATCGCTCTTGATCACGCCCGAAGCAAACGGTCAACGGTCCGTGCGCAACCTCAGCGGTGTTCTTCGCTCTCCTGCTGGTGTGGAGCTGCTGCCCAGGCTCGGTATGGCCCCGGTCGGTCTTGGTGAAGAGCGCCATGATCCCACGGATGCCACCTAAGGGAAGGTCTTTTTTCTTGCCGGGTTGGTTGGGATCCTTGTCCGGTTGATGTACATTCGGAACGTGACCCGTCGCCAAGCATTATCCAGCAAGCCTATGAACCGCGCCAAGCGTGCGGAAGAGAACCTGTTGGTGGCGCTGCGTAAACGCCGGGAGAACGGTGCGCGTCGTGTTGAATTGCAGTGGCTGGATGGTGCTGGGGAACTGCACTACGAGGTGCTGAGCGCTGCCCAAAGCTGGCCGTACCTGTCCAAGAATTGATGTTCTCCATCGTGTCGGTTCGATGTGCTTTCCAGCACGCCTGGTGCTTTGCGCTGCTGTTCGCAGCCTGTGGGTCGAATCCGACCGGAGAAGCCGAACGGGAGATCCGGCAAGTGATGGCCGATCAGGAGTTGGCTTGGGACCGTGGGGATATCCCCGCTTTCATGGACGGATATGCCGATCAGGTCTGTTTCGTCAGCAAGAAGGGGATCACCTGCGGAAAGCAGGCTGTCACCGCGAACTATCTGCGCAGCTACCCTGACAAAGACGCGATGGGTGACCTTTCGTTCGGGATCCACGAAGTGGTTATGGCTGGTGACCAGTACGCGTGGCTGACAGGAACGTGGCGATCGGTGCGGTCGGTCGATACGTTGGGTGGCGGGTTTTCCCTGTTATGGGAACGTACGCCCGAAGGTTGGCGCATTCTTCGGGATCATACGTACTGAAGGAGCCGGTATCTTCGGCGGCGGTCGTGTCACTATCCATCACCCTCCTGCTAATCATTGCCACGGGGCTGGTCTCCGTCATGGCGTTCCAAAGGCCGGAACTGAAAGGAGCATTGTCCTTCAGCCCGTATGCCGTTCAACATCGCGGCCAGTGGTACAGGTTGTTCTCGCACGCGTTGATCCACGCCGATTGGCCTCATCTGGGCTTGAACATGTTCGTACTGTTCTCTTTCGGTTCAGTGCTGGAGCGCGAACTACCCGGACTTTCGGCATTGCCCGCGAACGTTCTTTTTCTAGCACTGTATCTGGGTGGTGCTCTGTTCGCTTCACTCCCTGGAATGGCGAAGTACAGGAACGACCCTCGTTATTCCTCTTTGGGGGCCAGTGGAGCGGTGGCCGCTGTGCTGTTCGCCATGATCGTGATACGTCCATTGGATAGTATCTGGCTATTCGGGATCGTACCCTTGCCGGCCGTGTTGTTCGGAGGTCTTTATCTGTACTATTCTTACGCCATGGACAAGCGTGGGGGAACGCGGGTCGCGCATGACGCTCACCTCTATGGTGCTATTTACGGTGTGTTGTTCACCATCGCAATGGACCCGGATCTGGTCTTGCGATGGTTCCAATGAGGTGTTATGCGGATATGTTGCGCGAAATGAAAAGAGCCCTTTTCCTGGACCGGGATGGGGTGATCAACCGGGAACGTGGTGCACACACCGTGCGGCTGGAGGAATTTGAGATCCTTCCCGGGGTACCGGAGGCCGTTTCCGCTGCCAATGCTGCCGGATGGACGGTGATCGTGATCACGAACCAGAGCGGTATCGACCTTGGTCTTTATGACCACGCGGCGCTCGATCGCATGCATGGTTACCTTCACGACGTGCTCCAAGCGAACGGAACCCACGTGGCTGATATCCTCTATTGTCCCCACCATCCCACCAAGGGGCGATGCCTTTGCCGCAAGCCCGGCTCGCTTTTGCTGGAGCGCGCGGCTGCACGTCACGGCACCGATCCCGCTTTTTCGATCATGATCGGAGATAAGCAACGTGATGTGGAAGCGGCGATGGCTGCTGGTGTGCGTGGGGTCTTGATGGATGCCAATTCCTCTTTGTTGGACCAGCTCCGGTTCGAACGCGTGATCCCATGAAGGACCTTGTCAATTTCAACGGCGACGTGGTGCCCGGGGATCGCCCGGTCATAAGCCTGAAGAACCGGGCTTTCCATTTCGCGGACGGCCTTTTCGAGAGTCTGCGTATCGTCGATGGACGCCCCTGTTTCGTGGATGCCCATTGGTTGCGAATGACATCGGGCGCGGCATTGCTGCGGATCGAGCTGCCTGCGAACCTTGACCGCGCTTCGTTCGAACGGTACATCCTCGAACTCGTACGATCGACCGGACATGTGAACGCCCGCTGCCGCTTCACGCTCTTCCGAGACGCGGCCGGATTCTACCGACCCGCGAGCAATGCTGGAGCGTTCACGTTCGAGTTGAGCGCGTTGCCGGAGCCCACGTATTCCTTGGCCGCACAGGGGGCTTTGGTGGATATCTGGCCGGAGATGCGGAAACCGGTGAACGATCTGGCGCGCCACAAGACGTTGAATTGCCAGTACTATGTCATGGCTTCGCTCTGGGCCCAGCAAAGGGGCTTGGATGATTGCATGTTGCAGAACGACCGGGGTAACATCATCGAAAGCAGTTCCGGCAATCTGTTCATCGTAAGCAACGGCGTGTTGTACACACCTTCACTCTCTGACGGTTGTGTTGGAGGGGTGATGCGGGCCCAGGTGATCAACCTCGCCATCGCCAACGGTATCAAGGTCTACGAATGCTCGCTCAATCCGCAGAACCTGCTGGCCGCTGATGAGCTTTTCTTCACCAATGCCGTACAAGGCTTGCAGTGGGCGGGTACATACCGCACCAAGCGGTACGCCCATCGCATGTCAGGCATCCTCACCGACCTTCTTGTAAGGTCCGCGCTCAGTTGAGCGAAGGGTCGTCCGGGAAATTGGCCAGCGGAGCGAAGGTGCGCCCCATCGCGCGCAGAGTTTCAGCCCACAAGTCCGGTGTTCGGGTATCCATGATGCGCCTCTTGTCAGCCTGCGATACCAACCACGACTTCTCGTTCAATTCCTTCTGCAACTGGTCTTTCCCCCAACCGGAATAGCCCACGAAGAAACGAACGTGCTTGGTCAGCCGTTCATCCGCCGCGAGGATACCACGGAGTTGTTCGTAATCCCCTCCCACGAACACGCCGTCCACCACTTCGACACTACCCTCGATGCGCGTGCCCAAGGTGTGCAGGTAATAGAGATCGCTGCTTTGTACCGGACCGCCGATACCAACAGCCGACCCGATGGGCGGTAGATTCTCCATCAGGTCGTTCACCCCCAATTCCGTTTGTCGGTTCAGGACGAACCCGAAGGATCCTTCATCGTTGTGTTCGCATAGCAGCACCACCGTTCGCCGGAAGTACGGGTCAGGCAGGTAGGGTTCGCTCACAAGCAACCGCCCCTTGGCAGGCTTGAAGCGATTCTCCGGGTCTAAGTCGAGGGGATCCTTGGACATATCGAGCTTAAAGTACCATGCCCTTTCGGTACCTACAAATCCGATCGTACCAAAGGGCGTTGTAACGCACCAACGTTCGTTCCGACCAACGTTCGGTGGTGAGGGATACCTTCGCGACGGCCAGTACCGATAACTATGGACACACCCTTGCACGACCGCATAGACTATTCCAAGATGATCTTGACCGAAGAGGAGGCGGGCACCGATCCCATTTCGCTTTTCGGGAAATGGATGGATCAAGCTCAGCGCAGTGGTGTTCCGGAGCCGCACGCGATGACCCTGGCCACGGCCGGAAGCCTGACCATCAGTTGCCGTATCGTGTTGCTCCGGTCATTCGATGCGGAAGGATTCGTGTTCTACACCAACTACAACAGTCGCAAGTCGATGGATCTGGAACGCGACCCTCGAGCAGCGCTGAATTTCTTCTGGCCGCAGTTGGAGCGGCAGATCCGTATCGAAGGGAAGGTGGAGCAGGTGAGCGATGGTGAGTCTGATGCGTATTTCGCCACGCGTCCGCTGGAGAGTCGCATCGCTGCGTGGTCCAGCGATCAAAGTCGCGTGGTGGCGGACCGCAAGCAACTGGATGAACGGTTCGAGCGTTGGCAGCAACGCTTCATCAATTCGGAAGTTCCTCGTCCGCTGCATTGGGGCGGATATCGCGTACGCCCGCAACGTCTTGAGTTCTGGCAGGGGAGACCCAGCCGGCTGCACGATCGGATCGCTTTCGAACACTTCGCTGACGGGTCGTGGGCGCGCGTGCGCTTGCAACCTTGACCGCTCGGTCTTTACCAAAGCAGAAGACCTCGGCGTTGGCCGAGGTCTTTGCATCTGTGGTCGGTCGCGAAGACTACTTCTTCTTCGGAGCTGCCTTCTTGGCCGCAGCTTTCTTCGGAGCGGCTTTCTTGGCGGCTTTCTTGGCGGCTTTCTTCGGTGCAGCTTTCTTGGCACCCGCCTTCTTGGCGGTAGCTACACGCGCGCGACGCTTGGAAGGACGGCTCTTACCGGCACTGCCGATCGTGCGCTTTCCTTTCTTCGTCTTCTTGTCACCTTTTCCCATTGTATGGTTTGTTAAGGGTTTGGTCAAAAGTACCGGCGCGTGTGTACGAGCTCATTCATGGCACGGTTGCACTTCTCAACCTGTAGCTGTCGAAAACGAAGGGGCTCTTACGCTAAGTCGATCAGTGTTGCGGCATGATCATGAGCTGCTAGAGAACGATGCTCATTTGTCGTTCGCACGTGCCTCGGCATCACGACGAAGGCGTTCCTCGAGGTGCCCTGCACTGTGCACCATCTTCCGTGCCCATGATAACTTCAAGCCGATCAAGGCTTCTTCGGTCAACTGCCACCGGACATCGCTGGCACGCAGCCGCTGCATAACGGTGTATAGCGTTATGGCTGCGGAGACCGAGATGTTGAAGCTCTCCGTGAAGCCGTACATCGGTATGCGCAAGTGTTCATCAGCCGCGTTCATCAACGTTTCGCTCAGTCCGGTCAGTTCCGTTCCGAAGCAGAAAGCCATGGGCTGCTCCAGGTCGATGTTCTCCGGCGTGATGTTCTTGCTACGAGGAGAAGTGGCGATCACGCGGTAGCCTTTGCGCTTCAACTCTTCAACACAAGCCAACGTATTATCGGCATGCGTGCGGAAGCGGTGGACGTCCACCCATTTGGATGAACCCAGCGTCACGTCCGGATTCAATTGGTAGGCGTTCTTGTTCTCGATCACATGGATATCCTGCAAGCCTACCAGGTCGCTCGTGCGCACTACCGCGCTCGCGTTCTGTGATTGATAGACGTCTTCCAGGACAACGGTGACATGGCGCGTCCGTGTGGGGGCGATACGATCGAAAAGTTCCCGCTTGTTGGGTGAGACGAACTGTGTGAGCTGTTCGTAGAGTTGCTGGTCGGTCATGGTTAAAGGCTAGGAAAAAGAAAGTCCCCCGCTGTGTGGCGAGGGACTTTCGGGGAAGTGCGATGTCGCTTACTTCACTTTTGCCTGAAGGTCGGCGCCAGCTTTGAACTTCACCACCTTCTTGGCAGCGATCTTGATCTCTTTGCCGGTCTGTGGGTTGCGGCCTTTGCGAGCAGCACGCTTGCTGATGGAGAAGGTGCCGAAGCCAACGAGAGCCACGCGGTCGCCTTTCTTCAGCGCCTTGGTGGTGCTGGTAACGAAAGCGTCCAGTGCGCGCTTTGCATCAGCCTTGGAGATCTTTGCATCGTTGGCGATCGCCTCGATCATGCTTGCTTTGTTCAAGCTCATGGGGTTGTGTGTTGAGTTGGTTGTTGTTTAGTGAACTCGGAACAAATGTATCCTGAAGACCGCGCCTGTCAAGGGTTTCCAGCGGTTCCTTCGGAGAATGTTGAAAACATTGGGGAGTTGTTGATAAGTGGCGCTGTAGCCCGCCCGTACCAAGGGTTTCAGCGAACCGCCTCTTACGTGATCCGTACCCGTTGAATCAACGGCAGTGATCCTCTCGATCCGATGCTTCGGTCCGTCGCTCAGCTCAATACGCTCTGGTGAACGTTGCGCGCTCCACGCAGCAAGTCCGCGGTCGACATACGTTTCCGGCCTTCGGTCTGCAGCTCGAGGATCTCCAATTCGCCGTCGGCACATGTGACGAATAGACGCTGACCATCCACGCGAAGCTCCCCGTTTCTGTTGTTGCTGCGAACCGACGTGAGCGCGGTACGCAGGATCTTGCAATGCTGCGCATGGCCGTGTGGGTCGGTCCATGTGCACCACGCTCCGGGGAATGGGCTCATGCCGCGAACGTGGTCGTGTACATTTCGTGTGGACCTATTGAAGTCCAAGTGCATGTTCTCCGTGTTGAGCTTCGGCGCTGAAGGCGGTGGCGAATCGACCTCGATGTGCTGTGCGTGTGCCGTGATGGTGCCGTTGAAAAGCTCATTCACCGTGCGCACCATCAACCGTGCACCGAACGTCATCAGCCGGTCGTGCACATCACCAGCGGTCTCGTCCGGCCCGATGTCGACCGATCCCTGCAACAACATGTCCCCTGTATCTATCTCGTGGCGGATAAGGAAGGTGGTGACCCCCGTGCGCTTCTCCCCATTGATCACCGCCCAGTTGATCGGCGCCGCGCCACGATAAGCCGGAAGCAATGACCCGTGCAGGTTCACCGTACCGAGCTTGGGTCTGGCCCATACCAGTTCGGGTAGCATGCGGAAGGCGACCACTACGTAGAGCGCTGCATCATACCCTTCCAAGGCGGCGATGAACGCAGGGTCTTTCAATTTCTCCGGTTGAAGAACAGGAAGTCCGAGTTGAAGTGCGCGTTCCTTCACCGCAGAACCACGCAACTGGCGTCCTCGTCCTGCAGGTTTGTCTGCGGCGGTCACCACGGCGACCACCTGTTGACCATCTTCCACCAAAGCGTTCAAGGTGGCCACCGCGAAATCGGGTGTGCCCATGAAGACGATGCGCTTGTTCTCCATCACAGCAGGTGCGAAGGTGCGATCCTGAATCGATATGGCAACAAGGCGTCTTCACCGGCATAGTCCACACCGATGCGCGGACCGATGATGATGTGCTTCTTCGGGACCTTCACACCGACATCCTCGATCCAGATGAGCTGACCGGTCAGGTCCTCGCCGTTGTGCGCTGTACGTATGCCCAGCGCTTGTGTCAATGTGCCTGGTCCGCCGGTCGTGAGCTTCTTCACGCCACGACGGGCGAGCATCGTTCCCTGGCCTTCGATCGGATGGATGGCGCGGACGAGCACCGCATGCGGGACATCTTTATCCAGTACTACAACGTTGAACAGATGATGGATGCCGTAGCAGAGGTACACGTAGGCTACACCTCCAGCGGCATACATCACCTCATTACGCCCTGTTCTACGGCCTCCGTACGCATGTGACGCTCGGTCCTGCACACCCATATATGCTTCGGTCTCCGTGATGAGGCCGGCAGTGCGCACGCCATTGATGTTCGTTACAAGCGCTCTGCCAAGGAGCTCTTGCGCGGCTTTCGCAGCGTTCCGAGATACGTAGTAGGACGTGCTGAGCTTGACCATTGCACGGTATCAAATACCATCTTCATCCATTTCCCATCTCATCGCGCGCATGCTCCCGGGTGATAGGCCCAGCGGTTCAGCGGCGGTAGCAGCGCGTGAGCTCACCTTCTTGTACGATAGACGTTGCTGGCAGATGTCGCATGTTCCGCAGTCCTTCTCCATCTCTTCTCCGAAATAACGTATCAGTGTGCGCGATCGGCATTGGTCTGTACCATCTACGAAGTCCAGGATAGCCTTCATGCGATCCAACGCGCGTTGCTTGCGGTGCGTCAGGGCCGCCGGATCCAGCACCATGCGCTGCGCATCGGCACGTGGTGTCAGCAATGTAGCGGTGGGGGAGTCGCTCCGTTGTTTGTAGGAGAGCACACGTTGCTGGTCCATCTCCGTCAGTCGTTTCACCACGGTGCTGGACTGCCACTGTAGGCTCTTCGCGAGCCGGATCTCGTCGATGAGAACAGGCTCCTCGAACAACCCACCGTAAGTGCGCAGCAGCGATTCCAACAAGGGGCCATTGCGGTCGTCGTTCACGCGCATGCCATAGATCAATCGTTGATCGGCGATGATGAGCACGCGTGATGGGCTGCGTACACCTTCCGAAAGGCTCAGTTTGCCATCGAGTTCAAGCGCCTTCAACGCGTGACTCACCGTGAGCGCAGGAAGTCCTGTCCGCGCCGCCAGCGCTCGTGTATCCACGGGGTAAGCCTCCAGAAGGCCCGATCCCATGGCGATGCCGTGTAAGTCGGCGAAAGCTTGGTATACCTTGCGCACATGGTCGAGTGAGGGGTAGGAGGCGACAAAGCGTTCTTCCATCTTCTTCCGATCACCCGGACCGGTCAGTAAGAAGGCGAAGGACGTTTTGCCATCCCGTCCTGCGCGGCCCGCCTCCTGGTAGTAGCTCTCCAGATCCGGAGGCGGTTCCAGGTGTACCACCACGCGTACATCGGCCTTGTCGATACCCATGCCGAAGGCGTTCGTGGCGACCATGCAGCGCAGGTTCCCTTCCGTCCATTCCTGTTGGATGCGATCGCGTTCTTCGGAAGGTAGACCGGCATGGTAAGCCGCAGCGGACACACCGTGTTGTTGCAGCAGGGTTGCGATGCGCAACGTGCTTCGGCGCTCGCGCACGTACACGATGGCCGTTCCCGGAACATTGCGAAGCACTCGCAACAGACGTCCCTGTTTGTCCTCGCCCTTGCTGATCCAGAGCGTCAGTTCGGGCCGTTGGAAGGATCCCCGGATCAGGTGTGGTGCCTTGAAGGCGAGCCGCTCCATGATGTCCTTCGCGACCACTTCCGTGGCTGAAGCCGTGAGCGCAAGTACCGGTACTTCGGGTCGCATCTTGCGCACTTCACCGATGTTATGGTAGGAGGGCCGGAAGTCGTAGCCCCACTGTGAAATGCAGTGCGCTTCGTCTATGGCGATGAGGCGCAATGGCAAACGGGGCAGGCGTGCGCGGAAGAGGTCCGAGGCCAATCGCTCTGGCGATACATACAGGAACGCATACTTTCCCAGTGCAGCGCTTTCGAGGGCATTATCGATCTCCGCATGCGTCATGGTGGAGATGATCGCGCGCGCCGGCACGCCTAGTTTCTTCAAGCGCGACACTTGGTCCTTCATCAAGGCGATCAGCGGGGAGACCACGAGGCAAAGCCCTCCCATGGCCAACGCCGGGACTTGGAAACACAGGCTTTTTCCGCCCCCCGTTGGCAAAAGGGCCAAGGTATCCTTACCTGATAGCGCCGCTCGGATGATCTCCTCCTGCCTGGGCCGGAACTGTTGGTAGCCCCACACCCGTTGCAAGACGGAATGGATGTCTTCCACGTTGTGTGCGGTGCCCGACATGCCTTGTTAACGCCTGTTATGGCCGGGGCCTTGCCAGTAAGCCAAAGGGTTACATTTGTTCCACACCCTTTAACGAACGGTTCGATGATCACGACCGGGCAAAAGATAGCTACACAGCGCACGCAGAGGTCCCGCCTGCCGGAGACCGATCTGGATAATGTCAAGTTCGGCCGCGTGTTCAGCGACCACATGTTCGTCATGGACTACCAGGGTGGTTCGTGGAACGCCCCGAGCATCGTTCCTTTCCGCGACCTGGAGATGAGCCCGGCGACGTTGGTGCTGCATTACAGCCAGACCATCTTCGAAGGGTTGAAGGCCTACCGAACGGCTGATGGCTCGGTGAAGCTGTTCCGACCTCAGGCCAACATCGCACGCATGAACCGCAGTGCGGAGCGGATGTGCATGCCTACGCTTCCTGAAGGACTGTTCCTGGATGCGTTGGTGGAACTCGTGAAGGTGGACAGGGAGTGGATCCCCCAAGGAGAAGATGCAGCACTGTACATCCGTCCGTTCATGTACGCCAGCGATGAATACATCGGTGTCAAACCGAGCGACGGATACAAGTTCATCATTTTCACCTGCCCCGTTCGTGGCTACTACAACGAACCGGTGCGCGTGCGCATCGAGACCGAATACAGCAGGGCTTTCCCAGGAGGTACGGGTGAAGCGAAGTGCGGTGGGAACTATGCCGGTGGCCTCTACCCGGCGAAAATGGGTCAGGATCGTGGCTATCATCAGCTCATCTGGACGGACGGTCTCACGCATAAATACGTGGAGGAGAGCGGCACCATGAACGTATTCTTCAACATCGATGGCACGTTGGTGACCCCAGGTCTGGATGGAACGATCCTGCGCGGTGTGACGCGTGACAGCATCATCCGCATCGCGAAGGATGAAGGCATCCGTGTGGAAGAGCGGCAGGTGAGCGTTGAGGAGATCGTTGTGGCTGCGCGTAATGGCCGTATGCGCTCCGCGTTCGGTGCAGGTACGGCGGCCACGATCGCGCACATCGCCAGCATAACGTTCGGCGATGAAGAATTCACACTACCGGAGATCGCGCAACGCGAACTGGCGAACAAGGTGGGCCAGCGCCTGGATGATATCCGCCGCGGTAATGTGACCGATCCATATGCATGGATGGTACCGGTGGCTTAGGCGATCAATAGAACGAATTCAATTGAAGGTCCCGCTGAACGGGACCTTCTTATTTGGTGCGTAAACCTGCGAGGCTATCAGGGATCACCACGGCACCGGGTATCGTGAAAACGATGGCGTACGCAGGCCAGTTCAGGAAGGTGATGCCAACGAGAATGCCACCGATCAGGCTCACGCCGAAACAAAGGCCGGTCACGTGCAGTCCCACGAAAGCGAAGCGGTTCACTTGCCGGTCTCTATGCATGGGGTGTTTCCCCTGGAAGGTGTGTTCCTGTTCCATTGGCCGACCCGGTCGTACTGGACGATAGTTCAACAGACGTGCGTCGTATGCTTGACGGCGATCGGCATCGCGTAAGGTCTCATAAGCTGCGTGCACCGCCTGGAAGAGCGTGGATGCCTGAGGCGAATCGTTGCGGTCCGGATGGCATGTCTTCACAAGGTCGCGGTATGCACGCTTTATCTCGTGCTGCGATGCATCGCGCGGTATGCCAAGCACTCGGTAGTGGTCGTAGCGTAGTGTTCCCTGCATCGGTTCCGTGGTGTCGCCGACCGTTTCTTGTAGTGAATTTATGCGATCGCTGTCATCCGGGTATCTTACTCTTGCAACGTACCATGGGCCGTTACAGTATTCCACCGATCCTTTTGCTCTTCCTGCTGCCCATGCTGGCTGCCGGACAGACCCGCACGCTGGTCCGAGGAATGGTGGTCGATGCGGAGACGGACAGGGCACTTCACGATGCCCACGTGACCGTCGTGGGCGCCGATCTGGGCACGGCGAGCACAGCGGACGGGGCGTTCGCCCTACAACTTCCACATGATGTGCCCAGCGTGCTTCGCATCTCCTTGGTAGGATATGCGACCCAGGAACGGCTGGTCTCAAGGAATATGGTTCAGAGCGGTGACGTTCTGCGGATACGCTTGGTCCGCCAGGCCATTGAGCTTCCGGCATTGACCATTCAGCGTGCCGGTCCGGAAGTCGTCTATCAGCGCGAGGATCTGCATGTGGGCGACTATTTCACCAATGATGAAGGCCTGTGGGTGCTGACCTACGAGAAGCCACAGCTGTGGCACCGGGAGAATGAAGCCGGAAAGCAGGTCTATAGGGATGGACGCCTCCATTTGTTGAATACCGACTTCGTAGAGCTGTGCTCGGTACGACTGCCTTCCGATGTGGGCCGTTTGCGCCATGATGCTTCTTACCGCGCCATCGTGGAAGGAATGGACAAAGCCTGGGTGGCTTCGCATGAACATGATGAAGTCCGATTGCAAGAGATCAGCATGAAGGTGCTGAAGGAGAATGTGCTGCCATGGACGGATAGCATACCCGGCCGATTACTGGGGAATAATCTCGATGAGACCTTTCCAGCCTTCGAACACTTCGCTTACGACCCGCAGAGCGAAGAGACCAAAGCTATATGTGCCGTGCAGGATGATCATCTGATGGAGCTCTTCCGCAGTCAATACAAGTACATGAGCGGTGCGGACAAGGTTACCGCAATGGATCTTGCCATTGAAACCGGGATCGATGCGGAGATCATCGCAGGATACATGACTCAGTTCCATAAGGATATCTACTTCGACCCGCCCTATGCGCCACTGTTCGTGGTGAAGGACACGTTGTGCGTATTCGATCACTACACGGAACGTATCCGGAAGTTCCTGCCGGACCTGAGCGAAGTGGATGCTGTGCCGATGAAACATCACCGCGAGAAGACATGGCGAACACGGCTCTTGCAGGACCGTAGCGATGGTATTGTCTACGCTCTTTTCGCACGCAACCTGCACACGTGGTTACGAAGTGTTGACGTGAACACCGGCGAGCTAGGCCCCATGCGCGCGCTGGACCATCCTTTCCCGGAGGAGGTGCAGGTCCATGGTGGTCATGCTTATTTCATCTACCGTCCGTTCGGCTCGCTGCAACACCGCACATTATACAGGCAGGCGATCCGCTGATCACTCCTGACCTGCGTGGCGTTTCGGGTAGTCGAACCATACCAAGGTGCCGCTTCCTTTCACGATGTGGCGCCAGTCACCAACGGCGAAGTCGATACGGACCAGACCACAGGTGGGCAGGTTGTCGATCCCTGCATCGCTCAGGTGGTTGGTCAACTCCGTGAATCCAGGGTTATGTCCGAAGAGCATCACGCGGTGTTTGTTGTTCGGGAGCCGTTCCGCGAGGTGCGTGAGCGTGTGGCGCTCGGCGAGGTACATCAGCCGTTCTTGGATGAATCCTTCTTCATTGATACCTAAAGCCTCCGAAAAGAAGCGTGCCGTGGTAAGCGCACGATTAGCCGGGCTGCTCAGGATCAGTTCAACGGGTTCACCGCGATCAGCGAAGACCTTTGCCATGAAAGGAGCGTTGCGCAGGCCACGTTCGTTCAATGGCCTGTCGAAGTCGTCCATCCCTGTGTCCGCCCAGCTGCTTTTCGCGTGGCGGCAGAGGTAGAGCGTCTTCATGACGAGGGGTCGCTCAGTGGCCGAAACGGTTCAGGCCATCGAGGATGCCGAGCAGCAAGCGGTTCGGATCCATCGTAACCCCTAGCGTGACATGAGCCATACGTGCATCGCTGAACTGTTCCGTGCGCCGGAAACCCTTTGAGATGGTCAGGTAGAGCGTATGGGGAAAGTCCCCCGTGAAGTGCAGGTTCAGTACATCTCCACCCGCAAGGTGAAGCAGATAAAGGGGATAGTGATTGAGAGGATCCTTCCATGTGGTATCCTGTTCAAGCACGTGGCCGAGGGTACGCACATCATTAGCCACCTCATCCATCACGTAGTGGAGAATATCCTCTACGAAGATCTCGGGATCGTTGGGTAGCTGGAGCTGGCGATGGTCCAATGGAGCGAGCATACGCGCACGCGTGTGGCGCATCGCGATCTGCAACTGGTTCAACTGGGTGGCGAAGTTCATTCCGCAGGTGTTCTTACGGATTGCAAACTAGTGTTCGCCGGTCCGTACTACGGGTCCATTGCCGTCGGGTTTTGCACGATCGAATGAACGATCGAGGTTGCCCTCCAGACTCACCGGCAACCCTTGCACGTGCCGTCCAGTTCCAAATAGCTCTTGGCGAGCTTGAAACCACGTGGTAGGGCTACGCCGGGCAGCTCGATCGGATCCATGCAATAGACATGTCCGCACGTGTTGCAGCGGAAGTGTGCGTGTGTGTCGTTATGGTGCCCATGCCCGCAATCGGTTCCGCAGCGCGCGAAACAGCTCGTTCCACGTCCATCCAGAACCCGATGTGCCACACCCGCTTCCACGAACGCGTTAAGCGATCGGAAGATGCTCACGCGGTCAGCTTCCACCTTCAGTCCACCCTCGAATTCCTGATGGGTGAGCGCCCGATCACTGGCCTGCAACAATCGTAGAAGATCCAGGCGAAGGGCAGTGGTCCGTAAGCCATGGTGACGCAGTAGCTCTTCGTTCGACATGTGACGAAATTAAACGCAACTGTGTTGCATTTCAAAATGATCGTTCATATTTGCAACCGAGTTGCGTTTGGGTACCTGTCATCATCTGAGAATGAGGCTCGGTCAGGCGCTTCGATGCCGAACTACACAGAACATGACCTCCACGTTCATCATTCCCGCACCTGCCGGCGAACTGAGGCCCACGGCATCCGCCTTCGATGTGATCATCATAGGTGGCAGTTTCGCTGGGCTTTCGGCCGCATTGGCGCTCGGTCGGGCCACGCGTTCAGTCTTGGTCATCGATGCAGGTCATCCATGCAACCACATGGTAGAGGCGGCTCACAACTTCCTGACCCATGATGGAGATGATCCGAACCAGCTACGGGCCAGGGCACGCGACGAACTGATGCGCTACGGCACGGTACGGCTGATCGCGGGTAGAGTAACCGGCATATCAGGCAGTGAAGGCTCATTCGAGGTCTCGACCGTGGATCGGACATGGATGGGTGGGAAGATCCTGCTTGCCACTGGTGTAAAGGATGTGCCACCAGCGGTACCTGGCCTTGCCGAATGTTGGGGTAGGAGTGTTCTGCATTGTCCCTTCTGCCACGGCCACGAAGTGCGTGACAAGGCTCTTGGCGTTCTTGGCTCGGGAACCAGCGGCCACGAGTTCGTGCGTTTGATCCGCAACTGGAGCGCACAACTCACCTTGTTCACGAACGGCCCAGCAGCATTGATGCCTGAGCAGCGAGAGGAACTGACCGCTCACGGCGTGCTGATGAATGAGGTGCCGATCGATCGCCTGGTCCATGATGAAGGACTACTCTCGCATGTCCTGTTCGAGGACGGTTCACAGGTCGAGCTTCGCGCGCTTTTCGTGCGCATGCCGTTCCGCATACCTGAAGAGCTTGTGCTTCCTCTTGGTTGTAAGCTCGTTGGAACAGGCCATGTGGAGGTGGATGACCTGAAACGGACCAGTGTTCCCGGCATCTATGCCGCCGGAGACCTCACCTTACCGATGCGTTCATTGGCTGCCGCCATAGCCTCCGGTAACGTAGCGGGCGCTGCGATCACACACGCTTTCGTCAGCCTATGGCGTTGATGGATCGCGCCTCGATAGGATGCATACGGAACGACACTCACCGATAATTGAACCCGGAGAATGAGAACCCAACAACGAACCTTGGTAGCGCTATTCGCCTTGGCGCTGACAGCGATCGGCTGCAAGAAGGATGAGGATGATCCCATCACACCTGCTCCACCAACGAATGAGGAGGAACTGATCACCACCGTAAAGCTCCATTTTCGCTCGGTGAACGATGTGGAGCACAAGCTCTTTTCCTTCGTGGATGAGGACGGTGATGGAGGAGCCGCACCAGTGATCACGGCTGAGCCGCTGAGCGTGGATAGTGTTTACGCCGTTGAGATCGAAGTGTTGAACGAAAGTGTGGAGCCGGCTGATGACATCACCGTGGAGATCGAAGAGGAGGGCACGGCACACCAGTTCTTCTTCCGACCCAACGGCGTAGCAGCCACTGCTGTCTATGCTGATACCGATGTGAACGGTCGACCGATCGGCTTGCTCAGCACATGGACGCTTGGGTCTGCCGGTAGCGGGACTGTAACGGTCACACTTCGGCACGAACCGGATAAGAACGCAGCAGGCGTTAGCTCGGGCGATATCACCAACGCGGGGGGCGAAACGGATATCGAAGTGGTGTTCCCGCTCGCGGTGGAGTAGAGTCCTCATGAAAAAGTCCTTGGCACAACCACGTGGGGAGTGCCAGGGACTTCTTCTTTCCAGTGCTTGCTTAGGCTATGGCCTTCTTCGACTTGCCGTTACCCCGCTCGTTGTCGTCGATTGGCTTGCGGAAGACGATCTTGCCATCGAACGTGTCCACCACCATGCTCTTGCCGGTCTCGATGCTGCCTGCGATGATCTGGCGACTTAGCTCGTTGAGCAGTTCCTTCTGGATCATTCGTTTCAGCGGGCGCGCACCGAACTGCGGGTCGAAGCCCGTGTTGCTGATGTGCTCGATCAGCTCTTCGCTCGGCGTCAGGTGATAGTCCTTTTCGGCGAGTTTGTTCATGAGCATCTGCAGTTGCAGTTCCACGATCCTTCGCACATCGCCCTTACCCAGCGGACGGAACATGATGATCTCGTCCACGCGGTTAAGGAATTCGGGACGTACCGTTTTGCGCAGTAGGTCCATCACCTGGCCTTCAGTCTTCTCGGTCACGGCGGCAAGCTCTTTGTCGGTCGCCTTCTCGAAGTTCTCTTGGATGATGTGCGAGCCGATGTTGCTGGTCATGATGATGATGGTGTTCTTGAAGTTCACCACGCGGCCCTTGTTGTCGGTGAGGCGGCCGTCATCGAGTACTTGCAGCAGGATGTTCCACACATCGGGATGCGCTTTTTCGATCTCATCGAGCAGCACCACACTATACGGTTTGCGCCGCACGGCCTCGGTCAGCTGACCACCTTCGTCGTATCCAACGTAACCTGGAGGCGCGCCAACGAGCCGTGAAACACTGTGGCGTTCCTGGTACTCGCTCATGTCGATGCGCGTCATCGCGTTATCGTCGTTGAAGAGCACTTCGCTGAGCGCTTTCGCCAGTTCGGTCTTGCCCACGCCGGTGGTGCCCAAGAAGATGAACGAACCGATCGGACGTTTCTCATCACCCATGCCTGCGCGGTTGCGGCGTACGGCATCGGCTACCGCGCGCACGGCTGCTTCTTGACCAACAACCCGTTTGTGGAGTTCGTCCTCCAACTTCAGGAGTTTGGTGCGTTCGGCTTCGAGCATGCGAGTAACGGGGATCCCTGTCCAGCGGCTCACCACTTCGGCGATCTCCTCCACATCCACTTCCTCCTTGATCATCTTGGAGTTCGCCTGCACATCGGCCAGGTCGGCCTTGGCTTTCGCTAGCGCATCTTCGGTCTCTTTCATGCGGCCGTAGCGGATCTCGGCCACTTTGCCGAAGTCACCTTCGCGTTCGGCCTGGGCGGCATCGAACTTCAACTGCTCGATCTTCTCCTTCGCCTCGTTCATCTTCTCCACCAGACCGCGCTCGCTTTCCCAACGGGCTTTCAGGCCATCGCGCTGCTCACCAAGCTCGGCGAGTTGGAGGTTGATCTCGGCCAGCTTCGCGGTATCGTTCTCGCGTTTGATGGCTTCGCGTTCGATCTCGAGCTGCATGATCCTACGGTCCACTTCGTCCAACTCTTCGGGTTTGGAGTTGATCTCCATGCGCAACTTGCTCGCCGCCTCATCGATCAGGTCGATGGCCTTGTCCGGCAGAAAACGGTTGCTGATGTAGCGCGTGCTAAGCTCCACAGCTGCGATGATGGCCGCATCCTTGATGAGGACTTTATGGTGGCTCTCGTACTTTTCCTTCAAGCCACGCAGGATGCTGATGGCGTCTTCGCGTGAAGGCTCGTTCACCATCACCTGCTGGAAGCGGCGCTCGAGGGCTTTGTCCTTCTCGAAGTATTTCTGATACTCGTTCAGCGTGGTGGCGCCGATAGCACGTAGTTCACCACGTGCTAGGGCGGGTTTCAGGATGTTCGCAGCATCCATTGCACCTTCGCCACCTCCGGCCCCAACGAGCGTGTGGATCTCGTCGATGAAGAGCACGATGCTGCCTTCGCTCGCGATCACCTCTTTCACCACGGACTTCAGTCGTTCTTCGAATTCGCCCTTGTATTTCGCACCGGCGACCAATGCCCCCATGTCCAGACTGTACACCTGTTTGTTGGCGAGGTCGTCGGGGATGTCCCCGGTGACGATGCGTTGTGCGATGCCTTCAGCGATGGCCGTTTTTCCCACGCCCGGTTCACCGATCAGGATCGGGTTGTTCTTCGTACGGCGCGAAAGGATCTGCAACACCCGTCGGATCTCTTCATCGCGCCCGATGACCGGATCCAGCTTATTCGCTTTGGCGAGCTGGTTCAGGTTCTTCGCATACTTGTTCAGCGCATTGTAGATCTCCTCCTGACTTTGGCTGGTCACCCGTTGGCCTTTGCGCAATTCCTTGATGGCGACAATGAGGTCCTTGCGGTTCACACCGGCATCTTTCAACAATTGCGATACGTTGTCACCACCTTCAAGAATGCCGATGAGCAAGTGCTCCACGCTGGCGTACTCATCGTCGAATTCCTTCAGCGCAGCGAGCGCCTTGTTCAGTGTTGTGGCTGCCGTGCGGGAGAGGGCGAGCTGTGCGCCGCTCACTTTTGGATAGCCTTGTACGATACGGTCCAATGCCTGTTGAAGCATCGGCATGTTCACATTCGACTTCTTCAGCAGGAAGGGCACCACATCGGTGTCCACTTCCAGGATGCCCTTGAGCAGATGACCGTTCTCCAACTGCTGCTGACCGTGCCCAGTGGCGATGGTCTGTGCCTGTTGGATGGCTTGCTGTGAGCGGATGGTGAATTTGTTCAGGTCCATGTTCTTCGGCGCTTTTCGGCGCGCCCATTCCGATCAAACCTTGGTCCGTGCTTTCAGGGGTGGTTGCTTTCGGTCTTTCCGGCAGCTTCAGCAGGTATTGGCTGGTCAATTCGGCATTGTTCCGGATCCATACACGACAATATTTCATTCAGGAACGGTAGGTCAGGCATCTTTCGGTCCCTGTACCTTGTCTTCCTCTTAATCGAAGTTACGCGCTATGCAACGGCCTGCCTTCTTCCGGTCCTTGAGGACCTTGGGCGTGGCCGTCTTTGTTCTGCTTTGCACGTCCGAAAGCGCGTCTCAGCCTTATTGGGCAAAGGATGTAGGAGGGTTGGGCAATGATCACGTGGCCGATGTGAAGGTGGATACCGATGGATCCATCTACATGACCGGTGAATTCGGGGGTACGATGACCTTCGGTGGCCAGACCTACACAAGTGCGGGAAGCATTGATGCCTTCGTGGCCCGGTTGAATCCGGCGGGAGAGGTGCAATGGTTCAGGACCTGGGGTGGCGGCGGCATCGATCGCGGGTTTAAAGTGGCGTTGGGTACAGGCACTGTGCTCGCGGTCGCCGGTGAATTCCTTGGCACAGCGACCTTCCAGAGCCAGACACTTACAAGCGTTGCAGGAACGGCGGACATGTTCGTTGCCGTGGTGAACAAAGCCGATGGCCAGTTGCAATGGATAAGGCAAGGTGGTGGCGGAACGGGTACGGATCGTCCATACGGTGTGAGCGTTGGCGCGGATGGCCAGGTGAGCGTGGCCGGCGAGTTCCGTGGTGCGGCGAGTTGGAGCGCAACAACGATCACCAGTGCCACGAATCCTGGTACAGGTACTCCGGATGCGGATGTCTTCATCGCCACGTATTCGCCTGTCGGCGACATGGAGTGGTTGCAGCAGGGCAGGGCCGGATTCGCTGACCGTGCCATCGATCTGGTCCATGGTCCAGGTGGGGAATTGTATGTGACCGGACAGTTCAGCGACACCATCACGTTCGATCAGCAGCATGCGAACACCTTGATGAACGCCACCTTCTTAATGCGCTTTGATGCTGCTGGTAACGAAGTGTGGTTCCGACGGATGGGAGGTGCAGGCTTCAACCATGTTCGTGATATGGTGTTAAAGCCCGATGGCCGGCTGGCGGTGGTTGGCGATGTGCAGGGAACGATGATCTATTTCGGCGGCAGCCAGACCAACGTCGTCAGCGGCGAAGCGTACGCGTACTATCTCTTGGACGTGGATCAGGGCGGTGCGCTCTTGGGCCACACCACGACCGGTTCAACGGATGGTGTAAGCGTTGCAGGCTTGTCGGTGCAAGGGAACGATCTGGCGGTGATCGGGCAGTTCGATTGCCATTTCACCGACCTGGGTGCGCTGTACGGCGATGGGGTGTTCATGGCCGTGGGTGCAGAGGACCTGTTCGTTTCGCGGCACCAGACCAATGGCCTATCCTTGCTCGAAGCCCAGCAGTTCGGCGGGCGATCGGGAAAATCGGCTGGAGCGATCGCGCACCTTTCCAACGGTGAACTCGTGTTCAGCGGCTCCTACCAAGGAAACCTGATCTTCCCGGCGGAACCTGGAATGCAGGCGGACATCACCACGGCGAATGGGCTGGAGGGGAATGGGGTGGGTACGTATTGCGGGGACGATGATTACGGCTACTTCGTTGCCAATACCTCAGCGGCGCTCACCGATGGCTTCATCGCACGCGGTTACGTCGAGGAGCGTGAGCCTTATGATTGGTGGCGCAGGACGGACGGCGATTGTGACCTTGTTGAGTTGGATCCGTGCATCGGGCTTGTCAACGGTAATGATTGCCCCGAGACGATCAGAGCCTGTGGATCCGTTCTGCTTAGTGTGGATCTCAAGTTCAGCAGCACGCCAGGGCAGACCGGGAATTTCCTTGGCCCCATGGTGAGCTACCTCTGGTCTTCCGGTAGCACGGCACCGACGATCGGCGTGGTGACCACGGGTACTTACTGGGTGCAGATCTCTTCTGTGAATGGTTGCTGGCAATGGACGGACACCATCGAGGTGACCATCGATCCTGCACCACAGATCCCGTTGATATCCGATGATGTGGTATTGAACCAGGGCGCCAATGTCACACAGACCATCGAGATGTGCGATCCGGAGACCCATTGGGTCTGGACACCGAACGGAAGTTCAGGAGGAAGCGTGTACTGGACCGCGCCCGACGGAACGCAGGTGCCGGGTGATTCCGTCGTGGTTGACACAACTGGCGTCTACACCGTGGTTCGGGTATCGAGCAACGGATGCGTCAGGCAGAACACCATCAACGTGGTGGATCATCCTACGATCACGCTCCCGGATCTACTTGCCGATCTGGCCATCTCTTTCCCGGACGACTCCGATGGCAACGACACGCTCGCACTTTGTCCCGGTGGGAGCCTCGAGTTCACGTATGTGCCCACGTGGACGATCAACGGTGTGGTGGGCGAACTACCCGAAGGCCTTTCGGTGGACTGGGGCTTCCAACTGCCGCCACCGAATGAAGGTGATGGAGGACCTCAAAGCACGCAGCTCACCCCGACGGAGACCGGTTGGCTTGTTCAGCAGCTGGTGGTCATGGTGAGCAACGAACCCTGCGGCGCGGACAGCATCATCTTCTACGAGACGGACAGCATCTATGTGGACCTGTATCCGGTCATCGACACGGAGGTCACGTTGACTGGCCCGACCATCCTGTGCGATGGGGATTCAGGCTTCATAGTGGCTACATGCACCGCTTGTCAGGGTTTGGATTGGAACGGTCAGGGTTTCACGTTGATCGCACCGGACACGATACGGATCGATTCAGCAGGTACCTACGGGGTGGAGGGATATGCCGAGGATGCGAACGGTTGCTCGTTCTCCAGCCAGGCCGCGATCTCGGTGATCACACCCGCCGGCCAGGTGCTCTCGGTAACACCCGGTGATGGCATCATCTGTCCGGGAAGTTCAGCGACGTTGAGCACCACCACTACCGGGACCGGACACGTGTGGTACGGACCACAGGGGCCCATCACTGGCCAGGGCAGCAGCTTGGCCACCACCGTGCCGGGCGACTACTACCTCGTAATGGTCGTGAGCGGCTGCAACGTGACCAGCAACAGTGCTACGCTGGTGAACTACGGAACACCGTTCCTGGATGCCGCTCCACGCCCTGTGCTCTGTTCGCTGGATGACGAAGTGGAACTTCAGGTGGTGGCCACTGCCGGATCGATCATCGAATGGCAGGCACCGCTCACAGGAACCACCATCACCCAGGCCATCGACCAGCCGGGTACTTACTTCTGCTCGGTCACGGCCTGTGGGATCACCACGCAGTTGAGCATCGCGATCGGCCTGTCCATCGTTGAGGTCGAACTTGCCACTCCTGGGCCATATACCTTATGCGATGGCGACAGTGTTCTCTTGCAAGGCAGCTCCGATCAGCCCAACCTGACATGGATGCCTTCGGGTGCGGGTGCTGCGGTCTGGGTCTCCACCACGGGGGCGTACTACTTGATCGCAGAAGACGACCAAGGTTGTGCCGATTCCACGGCCGTCGTTCAGGTAACGGCTATCACCTTCCCGGAGCCCGTTACAGCCTTGGGCGATACCGTGTGCACAGGGGACACCGTCCAACTTTCGGCAACGGGTTCGGGCAATATCGCGTGGTATGCGGATGAAGCGGCCGAGCAATTGCTCGGGACCGGATCAACGCTTTCGTATGTGCCAGCTAGCTCAACGGTGGTCTACGTGGCACAGAGCGAGAGCGGATGTTCGGGGTCCATAGCCGGCGTCCCGATCCAACTCCTGCCGCGTCCGGCATCACTCAACATCACCGGCCCGGCCGTGGTCTGCGAAGGAGAGGCGTTCGAAGTTTCCGTTGATGCTGCGGATAGCGTAACGATCGCTTGGAGCACCCCGGTCGGTGCTTTCACTGTTCCTTCCATTAGCGTTGCGGTCGCCGAACTTGATGATAGCGGTATTTATCGTTGCGTTGCGCAGTACGATGGTTGTATGTCGCCGGCGGCTTCATGGCGGGTCGATGTCTTCGCTCCGGAGCCTATGGACCTGCCGGACGAGGCGTTCCTGTGCACTGGTGGGGCGGTGACGGTATCCGTGCCTGCTTCGTTCAGCGATGTACAGTGGTCCAATGGCCTTGTCGCCAACAGCATCAGTATCACCACGGGCCAGGAGTTGAGCGTGCAGGCAACGGATCAGCATGGTTGTGCGGCTGCCTCAGCGCTGGTGCTGATCGAAGAGGATTGCGAACTGATCATTCCGAACGTATTCACCCCGAACGGCGATGGGGCCAACGAAAGCTGGTTGCCCACGGGAGGCTTCGTCAGTGCGGATACGCGCATATTCAATCGCTGGGGCGATGTGGTCTTCCAAGGGGACATGGTGCAGCGTGCGTGGAACGGCAAGCATTACGCGAACGTGAGCCTTTGTAGCGAAGGGGTCTATTACTACGTGATCCATTTGAAGCGTTCGGATGGCACTGCCAGAGAAGTCAGTGGCTACGTCCAGTTGATCCGTTGATCATACCGGTATTCTCTGGAACGGGTTGACGGATGGAGTGCGGGTCGCCCTCGCTACTTTCGGCCCTTCTCATTGCCATGGAGTTCGCACCCATAGCCGCTGGCGATCGTACCGCCTTCGAGGCCTTGTTCAAGGCTCAGTACCGGCCGTTATGCGCCTTCGCTATGCAGTACGTCAACGATGGTGATAGAGCGGAGGACTTGGTGCAGGACCTTTTCTTCCGCCTGTGGATGGATCGTGAGAAGACGAACGTCACCACCTCGCTGAAGTCCTACCTCTTCCAAGCCGTGCGCAACCGTTGTCTGAACGCCGTGAAGGTGCAAGGCCGCGTCCGTAGCCTGAATGAAGACGTGGACGATGCTGTTGAGGAGAACGGCCGTACGGAAGATGAACATGCTGAACGCGCCGCACGGGTCAACGCCGCGATCGAGTCCTTGCCGGAGGAAAGGAGAAAAGTCTTCAAGCTGAGCCGACACGAGGGTTTGAAATACCACGAGATCGCCGAACGGCTGGGGATCTCGGTCAAGACCGTTGAGAACCAGATGGGAAAGGCGCTAAAGACGCTGCGCGAGGAACTGGCCGACCTGATGCCGGTGACCATTCTCGGGTGGTTATTGTGGTGGTCGAACAAATAGGATAGGGGTATTCGATGGGAATGTTGTCATAGGGACGAACACATTGAACGAAGGGAAAGATCATACGAGCGAATTACTAGCCCGGTACCTCAGTGGTGAGGCCGACCCCGCCGAACGCCAGGCCCTCGAGGCGTGGGCAGCGGCGGATCCGGTCAATGCTGTTGAGCTGGAGCGGATGCGCGCGATCTGGGATCTCGGTGCACAAGCCGTCACGCCCGCTGTGGACGTGGACAAGGCCTGGACCCGCCTGGAGGCTCGCATCGCTGAAGCCGAGGGTGGTGCTCGCGTGATCCCCATGCAACGCTCCCGTTCCATAACACGCTGGCTGGCCGCTGCGGCCGTGCTAACGGGGCTCTTCGTTGGTGTTCGTCACTGGTACAACCAACGCCCCGAAGAACTCATGGCAGCGAACGAACATGTACGCACCGTGCTGCAGGACAACAGCAGCGTGGTGCTCTCCCCAGGTTCATGTGTGAATGTGCGGATGAAGGATGAACGGCACATCAGCTTGCACGGCGAAGCCTTCTTCGAAGTACAGCGCGATGAAGAACGACCGTTCGTGGTGGAAACGGAGAACGTGAGGGTGACCGTTCTGGGCACGGCCTTCGAGGTGAGTGCTTTCGATACGTCGTCAAGCGTGCTGGTGCGCGTGCTCCACGGCAAGGTGCGTGTGGTGGCCGACGGTGATAGCGTGATCCTGGAAGCCGGAGGTTTCGCCCGCTACAACAAGGCCGCGCACATGCTTGAGCGGCTTCCCGCCCCGCCGGCGGAAGTCTTCGGCGAGCGCATCATCCAGTTCCAGGAGGCACCGATGCCCACTGTTGTGGAACAGTTGGAGAAGCTCTTCAACGTGAAGGTGGAACTGGCCAATAGTGCGGTGAAGCGGTGTACGCTCACGGCCACCTTCGAGGATGAGCCGATCGACTACATCCTGCGTGTGATAGCCGATACCTATCGCCTCACGCTCACACAGGGTGCGCCCGGAACCTATGTGCTCGATGGTGAAGGCTGCTGACCGTAGGGTCTTCATGCTGCTGGCGTTGCTGTTACCGGCATTTGCGGCCGCGCAGACCATCCTCAAGCGCTCCGTGCAAGTGGACGCGCAGCGTGTGCGCCTTTCCGAAGCGCTCTCCCTCATTGCGCGGGATGGCAAGTTCAAGTTAAGCTACAATGCTGCGGCGGTGAATGGCGACAGCCTCGTGAACGTCGCGGTGCACGGCACGGTGGGTGCGGCCTTGAGCGGACTGGTAGGGCCAGGGTTCGAGTTGAAGGAGACGGGCGATCACATCATCTTGCTTGACAAGGGCGGTGCGCGAAGGAAGTTCAGCATCACGGGAGCCATCTACGACGCAACTACCGGAGGCCCTGTTGCGCAGGCGTCGGTTCACGAAGTGGATGGCAAGAGCGCTACGGCCACCGACGGGCTCGGTACGTTCAGGCTGGATGTGGGCGGTGAACGTGATCGCACCGCACTGCTCGTCATGCGCAAGGAGTATCACGATACGGTGGTCTACGTGGGACGTGATGGCGTGATGCCTCGTCTGGCGCTGGAAAAACGTGCCGTTCTGGAGATGGTCGAGCCGATCTGCCTCTACGATCGCTGCGGCGTTGAGGATCTCGGCGTTGCCCGGTTGCTCGTACCGAACAGCCAGTTCAACCTGGCCTCGAACCTGGACATTGAGGAATACCGAAAGTGGCAGATCTCGTTGGTGCCGAACGTGAGTAGCAATAAGGATATCGCGCCGATCGCCGTGAATAATTTCTCTTTGAACGTGCTTGCCGGGTACTCGCGCGGGTTGGAGGGTTTCGAGATCGGAGGTGTTGCTAACCTGGAGAGCCATGATGTGAAAGGCATGCAGATAGCCGGGTTCACTAACCTCGTCGGTCGCCATACGAAAGGCGTTCAGGTCGCGGGTGCGATCAACCACACCATGCGCACATTGGAAGGTGTGCAGATCGCGGGTTTCGGCAACACCGTGTGGGATACGTTGAGCGGTGTGCAGATCGCCGGTGGCGCGAACGTGGTGAAGGGTGGGATGAAGGGTTTGCAGATCAGTGGAGGATGCAACGTGGCCACGCAGGATGTGGATGGCACACAGATCTCCGGCGGCATCAACATCACACCGAAGGATGTGAAGAAGGCACAGATCGCAGGTGGCGTGAACTACGGCCGTAAGGTCAGCGGGGCACAGATCGCCGGAGGTGTGAACATCGCACTGGATTCGGTGGGAGGTGGGCAGGTAGGTCTAGGTGGCAACTACGCCTGGGCGGTAACCGGTGGGCAGGTCTCGTTCGGGGTCAACATCGTACCCACGAATGTGAGCGGTGGCCAGGTCGGCTTCGGGCTGAACTATGCGGGCAGCGTTACTGGTGGCCAGTTCTCCTTCGGTGCGAACATCGTTCCTGGCAAGGTCGATGCGGGCCAGGTCGGTTTCGGGCTTAACTACGCGCACAAGCTGGATGGCGGCCAGTTCTCCTTCGGTGTGAATGCGGTGAGCGATACGGCACGCGGCGGCCAGGTAGGCACCGTGAACTATGCCACCGTATGCGACGGCTGGCAGGTGGGTGTGCTGAACATCAGCGATACGATCACAGGGACCAGCATCGGCATCCTCAGTTTCGCTCGGCGCGGCTACCATCGTGTGGATGTGACAACAACGGACATCCTACCGTTCAACGTGACATTGCGCACGGGCACGCGTCAGTTCCACAACATCCTCGGCATCTCCACTTCGGCGGAAGACAATGGCGATTGGGGTTTCCTCTATGGCTTCGGTTCGGAGATCCGCGTTGGCAAACACAACCACCTCAACATCGAACTCACCGGCGAACAGGTCAACGAACAGGTGGAATGGATCGGTGCGGTGAACATCCTAGGCCGTTTCGGTGTGCATTACACGCATGATCTCGGTAAGCGCTTGCTGGTCACGGCCGGCCCGAATTTCAACTTGCTCGCCTCCGACTGGCGGAATGCTGAACACACGGCCTACCTGAGCGAACTGGCCCCCGATGACCTGCTGTACGAGGATGTCCGGGGCGTGCTGAACCTCCAAGGCTGGTTGGGCTTCCGGGCCGGAGTAGGGGTGCGGTTCTAAGGACCTCTTGTCCTTCACGCTTCCTCTTTCTCCCTTCCTTCTTTCATCGCTGCCGAAAAAAGTCATCCCCCGAGTAGGGGTATCCACTGGGTGCACTGTCCCATGGGAAACAGCACCACCCATGCACCTCCGAGCCCTTCTTTCCTTGATCGCCTTTCTGCTCATCGCCTTTACCGGCGGGCTGATGGCCCAAGGCCACACCCAGACCATCCGCGGTACCATCCTCGACACCGATACGCGTCAGCCCATGATCGGTGCATCGGTCGTGGTCATCGGTTCGGATCCCATCATCGGCACCACCACCGACTTCGATGGCAAATTCGCGATCAACAACGTCCCCACCGGGCGTGTGGATCTCCAAGTGCGAATGATCGGATTCGAGGAGCAACGCATGGCCAACCTTTTACTCACTAGCGCGAAGGAATTGGTGCTCGAAGTGCGCATGCAGGAAAGTGTTGCTCTACTGCAAGAGTTCGAAGTGAAGGCACCGGAGCGTAAGGGCGAATTGCGCAACGATATGGTCACCCTCAGCGCGCGCAAGATCAGCGTGGAGGAAACATCGCGCATCGCAGGGGGTATCAACGACCCGGCGCGCATGGTGGGCACCTTTCCTGGCGTGGCGGGCGATCCGAGCGGGAACAACACCGTGGTCGTTCGTGGCAACTCCCCCAAAGGCGTGCAATGGCGGTTGGAAGGTGTGGAGATACCCAACCCGAACCACTTTGCAGATGATGGCAGCACGGGCGGTCCGATCAACGTGCTCAACAGCGACATGATCGACGATTCCGAATTCTACACCGGAGCTTTCGGCGCCGAGTACGGGAATGTCTACAGCGCGGTGTTCGACATGCGTCTCCGTGATGGCAACGATCGCAAACGCGAATACACGTTGAAGGCTGGCGTACTCGGTACGGATCTCACGGCCGAAGGACCGATCCCGGGTACCAACGGAGGCTCGTATCTCGCGAACTACCGGTACAGCACGCTCGCCTTACTCGATGGTGCGGGCATCGTGGATTACGGCGGAGTGCCCCGATACACCGATGCGGCCTTCAAGGTGAAACTGCCTTCGGTGAAGTACGGCACACTTGCACTCTACGGTCTAGGTGGTCGTAGCGCCATCGTGGATGAGGACCGCGGTGTGACCGAGGATACCTTGTTCTCCCGCGCTGACGTGGGTTCACGCATGGGTGTGCTCGGCCTTAGCCACACGAAGACGCTCGGCGAGCGAAGCTTCCTCTACACGAACGTCTCCATCAGTGGCAATGGCAGCGGCACGGATTACACGGAAAGCCTGGCACCTGGAGAGAGCGATCAAGTGTTGCGGCACGAAGATGATCTGTCCAAGTGGACGATGCGTTTGTCCAGCACCTTGAACACGCGGATCAACGCACATCACAAGCTGCGTTCGGGCATCATCGTTTCGTCCGAGCAGTTCCGCATGTACGCCAACTCATGGGATCCGGACCGGCAGCGCATGGTGGTGAACCTGGACCGCAAAGGCTCGGCCAGCACCATGCAAGCGTTCAGCAGTTGGAAGTGGCGCTGGAACGAGAAGTGGTCGCTCACCAGCGGTGTGCATGTGCTGTACTTCGACCTGAACAAAGCAGCGAGCGTGGAGCCGCGCCTGGCCGTGCGCTACCAGATGAGACCTGATCGTGCGTTCACCTTCGGCACCGGCCTGCACTCCAAGACCGAAGCCCTCATGACCTACATGGCGCAGGATGTGGATGGTGCCGGGAACATCGTTCGACCTAACGGAGGTTTGGGCCTTACACGTGCGGCGCACATCGTGGCGGGTTACGAGCAACAACTCGCCGAGGATGTTCAACTGAAAGCGGAGGTCTACTACCAACACCTGTATGACCTTCCGGTGGAGAACGATCCCACCAGCGCGTTCACTGTGAATAACATGATGGAATGGTTCACCAACAAACCGCTGGTGAACGAAGGCATCGGTTACAACTGTGGCGTGGAACTGAGCGTGGAGAAGTTCTTCACGCGGGGCTATCATTACATGGTCACCGCATCGTACGGTGAGTCGAAGTACAAGGCACTGGATGGCAAGTTGCACAACTCGCGCTTCAGTCTAGGCCCGGTTGGCAACGTGCTGGCCGGAAGGGAGTGGAAGCTCGGCCCCGAAGGCAAGGATCGTACGCTCATGGCGGGCTTCCGCTATTCGGTTCAGGGCGGCCAGTACTACACGCCGATCGATCTGCAAGCCAGCATTGCAGCGAATACTGAGAAGGAGGGAAGTCCTGTCTGGAGCGAGAAGGTGAGTGCGATCCACAAATTGGACATCGTGGCCAGCTACCGCGTCGGCCGCCCCAAGGTGAGCCATGAATTCAAGCTCGATGTGCAGAATGTCCTGAACGCCACGACACCGGTCTTTTACTATTTCGACAACCGTTCGGATACGATCGAGACCGTTCCGCAGCTGGCCCTGCTGCCGGTGATGCAATACACGTTGCGGTTCTGACCAGGTGCACGGTTCCATAACGAAGAAGCGGGATCCGAAAGGGTCCCGCTTCTGTTACTTGAAAGAGTTCGATCTCACAGCACCCTGCGCACCATCCGCATGCGGTGCGAGTACTTCCCGTCCTCCGCATTGAAGATGCCCTGCTGATCGAGCTTGTCGATACGTACGCGGCCGCTGGCATGGGCCACGCGCAGGTCGCCTTCTTCACTTCGGGTGAGAATGACACCGACGTGGATGATGCGACCATCCTCGTTATCGAAGAAGACGAGATCGCCGGGCTCGCAAAGGTCGAGCAGTTCGATGGGGTCGCCTTCCATGGCTTGCTCGGAAGCATCGCGCGGGAGGTAGATGCCCATGAGGATGAAGAGCATTTGTGTAAGGCCGCTGCAATCCACGCCCGCCGGTGTGCGGCCGCCCCAGAGGTAGGGTGCGCCCAGAAAAGTGTGCAGGTACAGTTCCAGCAGATCGGCGCGTTCGATGTCCGGCTTGTGGTTGGTCACCGCGCTAACGGGAACGCGCTCATCATTCCAGAGGATGGTACCGTCCTCGTAGAAAGGCACAACGCCACCATAGGGGACCAGAACCTGCCGTTCGCCCAGATCTACCAAGGTGTTCAGGTCGATCACCCGCAGATCGGGGTCGTAGTTCGGTGTGAGGCAGGGGACGATCTGCTTGTTGTCCACCCAGCCCTCATAGCCGTCGTGGTCGAACTTCAACCGGCTCCATTTGTCGGTGCGCTCCACCACTTCGGCCGTTTCGCCGAAGAGCCATTGCGTCACCATTTCGGCGCGGTCGCTCGCATCCTTGCGGACCGGTACGATGGACAAGGGGCAGATGACGGATGGCATGGCTTACAGCGCTTCGATCACGATCGCACTTCCGCCACCACCGCCGTTGCAGATACCGGCTGCACCGTATTTGCCGCCGTTCTGTTTCAATACGTTGATCAGCGTAACGATGATGCGCGCGCCACTGCATCCGAGCGGATGGCCCAGGGCAACAGCCCCACCGTTCACGTTCACCTTCGCAGGATCCAAGTTCATCAGGCGCGTGTTGGCGATACCCACCACGGAGAAGGCTTCATTCAACTCGAAGTAGCTGATGTCGCTCAGCTTGAGGCCAGCTTTCTCCACCGCACGGGGAACCGCTTTCGCAGGTGTCGTGGTGAACCATTCGGGTGCTTGTTCCACATCGGCATAGCTCAACACCTTCGCCAGAGGTTTCAAACCGAGGGCTTTTGCCTTTTCGGCGCTCATCAAGACAAGTGCTGCGGCACCATCGTTGATGGCGCTCGCGTTGGCTGCCGTCACAGTACCTTCCTTGGTGAAGACAGGCTTCAGCGTGGGGATCTTCTCGAAGATGGCCGCTTTGAACTGCTCATCCTCGGCGAACACCACATCGCCCTTCCGGGTCTTCACGGTCACGGGGATCACCTCATCCTTGAATTTGCCGGCCTTCCATGCGTTGGCAGCGCGGGTGTAGCTCTCAATGGCGAACGCATCCTGCTCCTCGCGGCTGATCTTGTGCTCCTTGGCCGTATTGTCGGCGCTCACGCCCATGGCGGTCTGGTGGTACACATCGGTAAGGCCATCCTTGCCGATACCGTCGATCAGTTGGCCGTTACCGAAACGGTAGCCGTAGCGGGCCTGCTCCAGGTAGAAGGGCGTACGGCTCATGTTCTCCATGCCACCGGCCACGATGATCTCGGCGTCACCGAGCAGTATGTCCTGCGTGGCCATCACCACGGCCTTCATACCGCTGGCGCACACCTTGTTCACGGTGGTGGCTTGCACACTGTCCGGCAGCCCTGCGAATTTGCTAGCCTGGCGCGCAGGAGCCTGTCCGAGATTGCCTTGGAGCACGCTACCCATGATCACGGCCTCCACGGCTTCAGGGGCCACGCCGGCCTTCTCCACGGCGCCTTTCACGGCGGCGGCGCCCAGTTGGGTGGCGCTCACTTCGGCCAGGCTTCCGCCGAAACTTCCAATGGGTGTGCGCACTGCGGAAACGATGACGACTTCACGGGCCATGTCTGGTGGGTTGGTTGTTGGTAGGAAGAAGGCGCAAAAGTAGCCTCGTTGAAGGAGGTTCCTGATGCTTCGTAAGAGCGACCCCGGTTGGATTCGAACCAACGACCGGCAGCTTAGAAGGCTGCTGCTCTATCCAGCTGAGCTACGGGGTCATGCACCAAAGATGAGAATGAAAGAAGGCCAGCGAGGTGCTGGCCTTCTTCGTTCGTCGGGGCGGCCAGATTCGAACTGACGACCTCCTGCTCCCAAAGCAGGCGCGATACCGGGCTACGCTACGCCCCGAACGGGGGCGCAAAGGAACGGTAAAAGGGCTTTGGTCTGCACGGTTCTCGAAAATCAGTGCGGCGCAGGCTGTGGCCGCAACGATAGAAGCCGCCTATCGGCGGCTTCAGATCTGGCGGAGAGGGGGGGATTCGAACCCCCGGTACAGAATAACCCGTACGGCAGTTTAGCAAACTACTGGTTTAAGCCACTCACCCACCTCTCCAGAGGTACCCACCACGGTCGGCGGGGCGGCAAATATAGAAAGCGACCCGAGAGCACGGTTATCAACGATCATTTTCGATCGTACCCCCCTCTGAACGACCTTCTAGCAGCTCTTCGGATCGATCGCGGAGCCTCCATTACCCTCCATCGGGTGCTCTTGGCGACTGGTCGAAATGTTCAAGATCTATTGATCCTCAGATCGTTGCAACCCTTGCGGGGGAGCCATTTTCGCGGCCGAAATCCCTGCAAGGATCATGTTCAACCCGATCAGGACCCTCTCCCTCGCCACCATGTTCGTGGTAACGGCCGCTCAGGCGACCGTCTACTACGTTTCGCCCAGTGGCAGCGATACGAACAATGGCACCAGCCAGGCCACGCCATGGAAGACCATTGCTCGTGTACAACAGCTTTCGACCACTGCGGTGGCAGGTGACCAGGTGTTGTTCCAACGGGGGGGCACCTATGTTGGGCAGCTTACGTGGAGCACTTCTGGTACGAGTGCTGCGAATATCATCATCGGTTCATACGGTACAGGCAATTTGCCGGTGATCAGCGGTGCAACCACGGTGACCAACTGGACCGCCCACTCCGGCAGTATCTACAAGGCATCGGTATCGCAAGCGGTGAAATATGTTTTCGTCAACGGCGCATTGCAAACGTTGGCCCGCTATCCCAACACAGGCTGGCTTCGTGTGAACACGTCAACGAGCACTTCACTCACCAGTACAGGCATAACCCAGGCCAATGGCTACTGGAATAATGCTCAGCTGGTGATCCGCAGCACCAACTGGTGCTATGAGAATCGCACGATCACTGCACAGACCGGGACAACGATCTCCTATCCCGCGATGACCTACACCACCGGGAACTACAACTGGGGATTCTTCTTCTGTAACAAGCTCAGCGAACTGGACTCACCGGGAGAATGGTACCACGATACCGCGACCGGCACGCTCTACCTCTGGGCTCCCAACAGCGCGAACCCCAGTTCCCTCACCGTCGAAGCCTCTGTTCATGACTACGGTGTTTCAATTGATTGGCAACGCACGCGCGTGAAGGTGCAGGACATCGCATTCCGGGGCCAGCGAGTGGCCGGGGCATACGTAACCGGGCCATACAATACGGTGTCCGGGTGTAGTTTCCAGCAGAGCTTCCATGGCATCCAGAGCTATGGCAGCAACAATACCTACGCTGGTAACAACTTCCAGAATACGTACGCCGCAGCCTTGGCTGTGATCGATAACGGCACGACCGTATCCGGGAATACGCTTACGGACATCGCGTTGGTGGCGGGTCTTGGTGAAACGGCTTTCGGTTACCACGGTATGCGCGTTGGTGGCGGTGTCAATGCCGTACGGGACAATCGGGTGCACAACACCGGCAACTCGGGCATCTTCGTTGGTGAGACCACCACAGTGGAGCGTAACGTGGTCTCTAATTTCTGTGTCACCTTGAACGATGGCGGTGGCATCTATTGGGACAATGGCACCGGATCCTTGATCCAGGACAACATCATCCGTGATGCGGTAGGCAATATCGAGAGCGCGGCAACGAACTACTCGGTGAACGGCAAGATCCTTCCTGGTATCTATTTCGGCAATGCGCTCATCCAGAACTGCATCGTGCAGCGCAACACGGTGAGCAATTGTTCCATCGGTATCCACGTGGACCATACCATGGTCACGTCCGGGGTGCAGGTGAAGGATAACAAGCTGTTCAACAATGGGGTACAGCTGAACATCTCGGATCTGTCGAATTACAACGGTGCGGGCGCCACCGCGCCCTATTTCGTGGCTGCGTACAACACGGTATACTCCGGCAATGAGCTCTACTGCCTTGCCCCGGACCAGTTGTGCCTGCAGCTATGGAACAACTACTTACAGGGCAATGTGGACTTTGGAACGTTCACCAACAACAAGCTGTACAACCCGTTCAACGAGATGAGCATCCGCAACTGGAACCTGGCGGCGGGTAACTCGAAGGTGTACTCGTTGGAACGCTGGCGCACCGAACGGAACGAGGAGTCCGGTAGCACACGCAGCCCACTGCGTTCGGCCTTGTATAGCACGACGAGCGAGCTCAGTACCAACCTGGTGCTCAATGGCAACTTCACTTCGAACGTGACCGGGTGGGGTGGTTGGCCGACCAATGCGACCGTCACCCGGGACGTGACCTATCTGGATAATGGAGCACTTAAAGTGGTGCTGCCCAATGCCACGCAGAGCGCGCAGTACAACCTTTGGAATCCGGACCAGTTCAGCATGCAGAACGGACAGTGGTATCGTTTCCGTTTCAGCATCCAGAGCAGCATGCCCGGCATCGTGAACGCTGCGGTGAAAGGGGTGAGCCAAATGGCCAGTGGCTACGCCATCTATCAGAATCAGATCCCGTTCGACGCGGAGCGCCGGAACATGGAGATCTACTTCCAAGGGAACCTTACGGAACAGGCGGTGACCATGTTCTCGCATTTCTTCCCGGAGAACACGTACTGGTTGGACAATGTGGAACTGCACCGTGTTACCGTGCAGCCGCGACCCGCAGCGAACGAGCACAAGTTGCTTTCCAACGAGACCGGTGTTGCACAGGCCTTCACTCTACCGGCCGGTTGCTGGTACGATATGAGCGGTACGCTACTGAGCGGTCCGCAAACGGTGGCGGCCTACTCATCCAAGATCATTTACAATGTTCCCGGAACGGGTTGTAGCGTGGTGGCGGCTACCACCGTTGGAGCCAAGGTGCTACTGGGCGGTCCGCTCAATTGGAGTACCGGGCTGATGCGCGACAATTTGCGTTCGGCAGGCCTCATCCCCGCCGCAGAGCCCTATACGGCACTTGGCTACGTTCTGGAGAACGCGGGAGCCACCTTGACCAGCAGCCTGCTCACCGGCACCGGTGCACAGGCCATCGTGGATTGGGTGCTCATCGAATTGCGCAACGCTGACGGTACAACGGTAGCAGGGCGTCGCGCGGCGCTGCTCAGGGCCAATGGTGAAGTGGTGAGCACTTCCGGTGAGCTACAGATACCGTTCGCCGTGAACCCTGTGGGCAAGAAGATGGTGGTGAGGCATCGCAACCACCTTGCCGCCATGGCCAGCACGGCCATCACCGCGAACGGTCAGGTGGTGGATTTCGGTGCTGCCACCACGACGCTGTATGGTACGCTACCCATGAAGCTCGGCGGCGCCTATCGTGCACTATGGCCCGGTGATGTGAACACCGATGGAACGGTGATCTACACGGGTTCAGCGAATGATCGCGATCAGGTGTTGAGCACCATCGGAGGTCAGGTTGCCACAAATACCATGAGCGGCTATACCCGCAGCGATGTGAACCTGGATGGTACCGCCAAGTACACCGGTACGGATAACGACCGCGACCTGATCCTGAACACGATCGGCGGTGTGGTGCCAACGACCACCCGCGTAGCGCAGCTTCCCTGATCAGATCCGTTCCAAGGTCGTTGGGGGCATCCAGCCGACGCTTCCGTTGGCCAGTTGTACCTCGCTCCAGCCATTATCCTGCTGAAGGATGGAGACTTTCGTTCCCTTATGAAGTACGAAGAGCACCGTTCCGCCTTCCCGTGGTTCGCTTCTAACGTCGACCTTGGCGCTCATGATGATGGCTTCCCGTTCATCGGTCAACTCCCGGTCGCGGAAAGCTGCGAAAGCGATGGCAAGGACCGTTACCAGTAGCATGATCCCGCCCAGTCCGAAGAGCAGTCGTCGTGCGGTGCGGTGATGCACCCCCACGCCTATACCGAGAACCACGAAGAGGATCAAGCATGACCATAAGGAGCGTCGCGCCCATTGGTCCGCATCCCGGCCACCTCTCAGCTTACCCCACGTGGACCCCAAGGTGAAGGAGGGGAGTTCGTTCACCCGGTCCACAACGTTCTGGCGCGCCAATTCCAGATTGGTGCGTACGTCACCATCGCCCGGTGCCAGCCGCAGGGCGCGTTCGTAGAAAAGGATCGCGTGCGGGATATCGTTCAGTTTGAAATGGCAGTTGCCGATGTTGTACAGCAGGGAAGGAGAGGTGAAGGCCGTATGCGCGGAGTCGAAGAGCACCAGCGCCTTCGCGTGGTCACCCTGGGCATAGGCGCGGGACGCTTGGGCGATCAGGGTGTCGGCCTCTACGCGTGAAAGCGCCGCGGAGGACATGCTGAGCAGCAGCAGTGGGAGAAGCAGGATGTTCTTCATGCGCGTACCAATTGTTCGGTTCGGCCGATCAATGCGGCGGCTTCACTGTACAATCGCTGCCTCGGTCGTTCTTCCACCGGTGCATAGCGGGCCATATCGCACACTTGCAGCAGTTCCACGAAGTCGGCGGCCAGAAAGGCACCGCCTGTGTAGCCGCCTAAGCGATCGTGCAGGTTGGCCGCACTGATCTCTGCAGGCCCCAATCCGAACTTATCACCGATGTAACCGTGGAGGGCTTTGCCTAGGGCATCGTAGAAGGCATTGCGGTCACTGCTCTTCAATGCCACCTCCGCCTCGTTCAACCGTTTGCGTGCTACGCGGTCGGCTCGCTTCCGGCGCGAACCGGCGACGTCCTGTAGCGCTGCCGCTCGTTCGCGCCGCCAGGCGAGGAAGGCGAAAAAGGCCAGGGCCGGGGTTCCCATGCCGGCGAGCCACGGCAGCGAACCGAACAACCGATGGTCGGTCGGGCGGAGTTCCAGATCCCCTGTACGGATGTATCGGATGTCCTTTCCCAGCACCTCCACATCACTTTTGCTCGGTCGGGTGATCATCGCTCCGGTGCTGCCATCCCCTGCAGAGACCTGGATGGTCATGGGGTCCGCTTGTATGGTCCGGTACGCACCTGTGCGCGTATCGAAATAGGTAAAGATGATAGGCTCCAACGGGAACTCGCCTTCGTGACGAGGGATGACCAGGTACTGGAAGCTCCGCGATCCGCTCATCCCACCTCCGTTGACGTTGATCTTATCGGTCACCTTGGGGTCGTAGGCTTCGAAATCGCTCGGGAAATTCAGGTCAGGCGCCTCCATCAACTTCAAATTCCCGCGGCCCGCGTAGGTGATGTTCAATTCGATGGCTTCGTTCGCTTTCACCACGGTCCGGTCCGCCTTCACGATCATCTCCAGTTCCCCCACTGCACCATTGAAACTCCCTGGTGCGTTGGCCGGCAGCGCCATGGCGTTAAGCTCTACCGTATTGCTTCTCACGGTGACCGGAGTACCACGGTTGAAGAACGACCGGTTCACCACACATTCAAGCTCCACCGGTGCGATCCGGAGTTTGCCGCTTCGCTGGGGGAAGAGAACCTGGCGCTTTAGCACGGCAACACGGTACTGCAGGCCGTTCACGGTCTGCAATTGGTCTTCCCAGTTGGTGTCACCGAGGTCGATCTCTTCGGCCCAGAACCCGTCCATTCTGGGTAGGTCATACTTGGACAGCTCGATATTCGCGTAGCGTGAATAGAGCGTGTAAGTGGCGATGACCTGCTCCCCGACGTAGGCTTTGTTCTTGCTCAATGCGATAGTGGCAAACAGGTTCGCATCCCGGCTCTGGCCTTGTGCTGCTCCGGGGTCGCTGGGCCGCGTGGAAGCTCCTTTGCTCACTTCTATGACGATCGGATCCGTCTGTATGGAACCGCCGCCCACACGCACTTTCGCCGATCCGATGGTGTATTTACCAGGGGCCGTGGCCGTAAGTACCCAGGTACGTCCCACCGAACTGGTCATACGGCCGTTCACGTAGTTGAAACTGCTGTTCTCGAATGGGCCTTGTACCACGACCAGTCCACCGAACGAGGGAGCCTCGAAGCGTTCCTGGGTGTTGCTCAAGTTGATCGTGAGCTTCACGTATTCGCCTGTAGCGATGGCGTTACGGTCCACCGAGGCCGTGAAGCTTATCTCTTGCGCCGAGGATGGAGAAAGCCACAGCATGAGACCAGCCAGCACGATGACATGTCGGAGAACGTTGATCATCACCAGTCTTTTTCGATGTTACGGCGCACAGCTGGACGGCGACGTGCGCGCACTTTTTCCTGCACGTCCTTTTCCGAGCGCTCCAGTGCATCCAACATCCGCATGGCGTCCTGCGGTGCGATGGAATTGGGCTGAGGCTGGCCTTGCCGTTCCTTCTGCTGGTCCTGTTTGGCGCGCTCCTGCTCTTGTTGCTGCTGTTCTTTCTGTTGCTGCTCCTGCTGCTGTTGCTCCTGTTGCTGATCCTGCTGCTGCTTGTCCTGATCCTTCTTCTCTTGTTCCTTCTGCTGCTGATCCTTCTGTTGCTGGTCCTGCTGTTTCTTCTCTTCCTCCTTCACCAGTTCTTCGGCCAGCTTCAGGAGTTTCGGATCGCCCGGGTATTTCTGCAATGCTTCGTCCAGCGTGCGCAGGGCGAGCATCTTATCCTGCTTCACATATTCCTTCGAAGCCCGATCGAAGTAGGCTTGGGCCGTGATGTCCTGTGCCCGCGTGGCCATGCAGGAGGCCAGGGCCAACAGGAAGATGAGTGTGCGTAGGCGGGTCATTTCGCTTGTGCTGCTTTGGTCACCACATCGAGTTTATGCATATAGTCCTGCTGTTGCCGCAAGGTGGGTTCGGATCTCAATCCATCCTGCAATACCTTCAACGCTTCGGTGAACTTATACTGTTCCACGAGCGCATCGGCTTGAGCGATGAGCTGTTTGGCCCGTTCGCTCAATCCCTTGTTCTTGTTCTTGTCCTCGTCCTTTTTCGCCTTTTCTTCCGCTTCCTTCACGCGCCGGGCGATCAACTTTTGGATCACGGCCAGGTTATGGCGGGCATCCTCATCCGTGGGGATGATTCGAAGCGCATCCTTCAATGCCCCGGCGCTCTGGGCCAGTGCTGAATCCACGAGATGTTCCAGCCGCACCTGCTCCTTCTGCAGGGAATCCCGCACCACGAACTGCCTCACTTTGGCGGCGATATCCTCGCCCACGATCCGCACGTCGGCCAGTTGTTCTAAGCTTCGTTCCGCCAGGCTGTCGGTGTTGATGGCGAGCATGCCCCAGCCCGTACCCGAGTTATGGAAGGCTTGCGACCGGGTCAAGGCTTCATCGCTGTTCGCGATGGTGCGTGCGTAGGCGTGGAGCGCGGTGTCCAGCAGGGCCTGTTCGAAGAGCGCGTTCCCCAGGTTGTAGGCCACACGCGGGTCGAACGCGGCTTGGGAATAGATCGAATCCGCCGCACGGAAACGGGCCTCGCGATACGGTCGTTCACCTTCTCGCAACGCCCGTTCCGCAGCGCGCTCCTCCGGCGAGCCACAGGCCGTGGCAAAGGCCATCACGGCGATAGGTGCGAAGTGCTTCATAGCCTTAGCGTTGACCATTTGTTCCGCCAGTGGCGGCGCTCACCGAGCGAAAGTCCGAGAAGGACCAGGATGATGCCGATGCCCAACGGGTATTGGAACTGATCCTCATGGGCCGTGAACATGTAGCTGCCTTTCTCCGTGGTGTCCATGGTGCGCAGGTCTTCAACGAGCTGCTCCATACCAGTTGCGCCGGAAGTAGCACGCACGTAAGCACCTTTGCCCTCAGCGGCGATCCGCTCGAGCATGGGTTCGTTCAGTTTGCTCACCACCGTATTGCCGTTCTCATCCTTCCGGAAGCCGGTTACCTGCCCATTGCGACGGATCGGGAGCGGACCTCCTTCCGGTGTTCCCATCCCGATGGTGTGGACGACGATGCCAGCTGCGGCTGCCTCGCGTGCGGCACCCTCGGCATCATCCTCATGGTTCTCACCGTCGGTTATGATGATGATGGCTTTACTGCCCGGGCTCTCCGCGTCGAAGCTTTCCTGGGCCAGGGAGATCGCCGCCCCAATGGCCGTGCCCTGTGTGCCCACCGAATTCGTGTTCACCGTGTTCAGGAACAACTTGGCGGCTGACCGGTCAGCGGTAATGGGTAACTGAACAAAGGCCTCACCGGCGAAAACGACGATGCCCAACCGATCTCCGCGCAGCTTATCGATGAGCTGGGACATCGCCCGGCGAGCCGCCTCCATGCGGCTTGGACGCAGGTCTTCGCACTCCATGCTGTTGCTTACATCGATGGCGACCACCAGGTCGATACCCTCGGACTTGACCTCTTCCAATTTGGTCCCGAACTGCGGACCGGCCAACGCGACCACCACGAAGGATAGACCGTGGCGCAACAGCAAGAAGCGCAGGAGAACCCGTAGCGTCGAATTGCCGGGCACCATGCGCGCAAGCGTTACCCCCGATGAGAATCGTTTCAGCGCCCGGTTGCGCCAGCCAAGGTCCAGCAGGAAGATCAATGCGAACAACGGCCCGATCAACAGGCCAGCCAGCATGTCAGGGCGTTCCAACTGGAAGGCGGGAACTTCCTTTTCAAGCAGCCACCAGCATCCGGACCAGAACAAGGCACTGACCCCTTCCAGGATGAGGACGATGGCCACGGTGGCACCGACGTGATATGTGCCCGGTGTTCTCATGCCATACTTCGGAGGATGGTCCGATCGAGCAGCAGGCCCAAGAGAAGGATGAGACCGCCAACAAGAACGTAGGGCTCGTACTCTTCATGTTTCGACCGGTGCTCCGTGACCTTGATCCGGGTCTTCTCCAAGCGGTCGATCTCGCTGTAGATATCCTTCAGTTTCTTCTCGTCGGTCGCACGGAAGTACTTGCCGCCTGTTCGATCGGCTATGCTCTTCATCGTTGCCTCGTCGATCTCAACGTCCACATGGTCGTAGCGATACTGTCCGGTGGCATAGCGCGCCACAGGCGATAACGCCTTCCCTCGGGTGCCCACACCGACCGTGTAGACCCGAACCCCGAGTTGCTCCGCTATCTGGGCGGCGTCGTTCGGTTGTACGGTCCCCGCATTGTTCACACCGTCGGTCAGCAGGATCACCACCTTGCTCTTCGCTTCACTTTCCCGCAATCTGTTCAGCGCGGTGGCCAGCCCACTTCCGACCGCCGTACCGCCGTCGATCAGCCCTGAATGAGCCTCGGAGAAAAGCTCCTTCAGTACGCGATGATCCGTGGTGATGGGACATTGGGTGAACGCTTCACCTTCGTAGACGACGAGTCCGATACGGTCATTCGGCCGACCATCAATGAAGTCCATGGCCACGCGTTTCGATGCTTCCAACCTATCGGGCTTCAGGTCTCGAGCAAGCATGCTGGCCGAAATGTCCAATGCGATCACGATATCGATGCCTTCGCGTTTAACGTCCTGCCAGTTATCCTCGCTCTGCGGACGTGCCAGTGCGATGAACAACAAGCCAAGACCGAGCACACCGGTGGCGAAGGGCAGATGTCGGAAGAAGGCGAATACGTCCAATGGACCATTCACAGCTGCGTAAAGCGTGCTCAAGCGCACCATGGGGCCACGTCGCACGTTACGCCAGATGTAGAGCGCGACCACCGGTAGAAGCAGGATCAAGCACCAATACACCCAAGGATGTGCTGCTTCGAACTTTCGTATGGACCAGAGCAATGCCACCGCGATACCGGCAAAGGCAAGGGTGCACCACACGAGCGCAAGAACGAGGTCCTTATTCCTACGCATGGTCGGTAGACATCGGGCGTTGGGCGGTTTCCGTAACGAAGCGGGTCGCTTCGGTCATCATACGCTCATTCTCCTGGGGTGACGGCACGGCCTTGGCGAACTTCACCATGTCGGCCAGTCGCAGCATGTTCTCCAGCTGCATGCGTTGCTCGCCGTTCAATGGACTTATGCGAAGTTCTTTCACGAGTTCATCCGTGGTGCTTTCCATCGCTGGAATGCGGAAGCGTTCTTCGATGTAGCCGCGCAGGAGATCGGTCAAGCGGGAGTGATAGGACTTGTGGTCGCCTTGTTGCCATAAACGCTGCTTGTCCAGGTCCGACAAGGCCGCAAGTATCCGGTGATGGAGCGGCATCATGACTTGTGCGGCCTGGCGCTGCTGAACCGGTGACTTCTTCCGCAAGAGGAAGTAGAGCATCGTGATGATCGCCGCGAGCAGGGCGGCTCCACCTACGATCCATAGTGCATGCTGCCGGATCCAATACTGGACGCTGAAGGGCAGCACCTGGATGTCGTGGATGCCACGTAACGTAAGCGCCGTATCCAACGGAACCGTGCGCACTTCGAGGAGCAACGCTTCCGTCTCCATCGGTGCACCGTTGACCAAGAACCGGAATGGAGGCACGGCCCAGAAACCACTGTCGAACGAGGTGATGGCGAGGGTACGCACCTGACGCATCAGGCCATTGGATGCTTGGGTGGTGTCGATGCCACTGTCTTTCACGATCTCGACATGCCTGTTCAGCGTGTCGGAGAGAGCGGGCCATTGTACGCTCTCTTTCGTGGTGTAGGAGACCTCCAGGTGCAGCTTAACCTGCTCGCCGATGCGTATCACCGCGGTATCCATCCGCACGTCCACATAACTGTTCTGGCCCATGGAGAGCAGCGGAAGGATGAGCGCTATGTGCAACAGCCACCTCAACGGACCTCGCGTTGTTTGAGCAGTTGCATCAATGGCCGCACATAACCCTCTTGTGTGCTGATGGTGGCATGATCCACACCCGACCGGCGCAGGATCTCGCGTGTGCGGTTCTGGTGTTTGAGCGCTGCGGCCCGGAAGGCGTTGCGCACCGAACGGCTTCCAGTATTCACCCAGCGAGAATCGCCGGTCTCCGGGTCCACGAACTGGGCCAGACCCACGTTCGGTAGTTCCCCTTCACGCGGATCGGTACTGCGTAGCACTACGAGGTCGTGCCTGCGGTTCGCGATCTTCAAGGCCGGTTCGTAGTTCTCGTCCATCATGTCGCTGAGAAGGAAGGCGATGCTGCGTTTCTTGATAACGCTGTTCAGGTACCGCAATGCAGCCGTGATGTCCGTTCCCCGGCTCTGCGGACGGAACTCCAGTAGTTCGCGCACCAGACGAAGGATGTGGCTGCGGCCTTTCTTCGGCGGTATGAACTTCTCCACGGTGTCGGTGAAGAGGATCAGGCCCACTTTATCGTTGTTCTTGATGGCGCTGAAAGCGATGGTAGCGCACGCTTCGGTGATCAGCTCGCGCTTCAGCTGTTGCGCGGTGCCGAACTCGCCGGATCCGCTCACGTCCGCCACGAGCATCACGGTGAGCTCGCGTTCTTCTTCGAACACCTTCACGAACGGATGACAGAAACGCGCCGTCACGTTCCAGTCGATCGTTCGTACCTCATCACCGGCCGTGTATTCGCGCACCTCGCTGAAGGTCATGCCGCGCCCCTTGAACGCACTGTGGTACTCGCCGGAAAAGATGTGCTCGCTCAAGCCGCGCGTTTTCAGCTCGATCAAGCGCACCTTCTTCAGGAGCTCCTTGGTATGTTGGGTCGTATTCATATGCACATATGCGCATGTAGGCATGACGACCGTGCGAATGGGCGCAAGGTCACATGGGCACATGCTCCAATGTTCAAGGCACCTCCACCGTGTTCAACACGCGATCGATGATCTCGTTCACGGAGATGTTCTCGGCTTCTGCTTCGTAGGTCAGGCCGATGCGGTGCCGCAGGATATCGGGGCACACGGCGCGCACATCCTCGGGTATGACGTAGCCGCGACGCTTGGTGAAAGCGAAGGCTTTGGCCGCAAGCGCCATGTTGATGCTGGCACGCGGGCTGGCTCCGAAACCGATCATGCTGGTGAGGTCGGTGAGCTTGTATTGATCGGGTTTGCGCGTGGCGTAGACGATGTCCACGATGTACTGCTCGATCTTCTCGTCCATGTAAACCTCACGTACGAGCTTGCGCGCATTGAGTATCTGTTCCGGACGCACAACCTTCTGCGGCTCTGGATTGCCCCCAGGACGAACGTTCTGGCGAATGATCAGCTTCTCCTCTTCTTTGCGGGGATAGTCCAGCACAACCTTCAGCATGAAACGGTCGGTCTGCGCTTCGGGCAGGGGATACGTCCCTTCTTGTTCGATCGGGTTCATCGTGGCGAGCACGAGGAAGGGTTGGGGTAGGGCATAGGTGGTGGCACCGATGGTCACCTGACGTTCCTGCATGGCTTCGAGCAATGCGCTCTGCACTTTGGCCGGTGCCCTGTTGATCTCATCGGCCAGCACGAAATTGCTGAAGATGGGACCTTTGCGCACGGTGAACTCCTCGTTGCGCTGGCTGTAGATCATGGTGCCGATCAAGTCGGCTGGCAACAGGTCCGGTGTGAACTGGATGCGGCTGAAACCGACGTCCACTGCTTGTGCGAGGGCTTTGATCGCCATGGTCTTCGCCAAGCCGGGCACACCTTCCAACAGGATATGGCCATCGGCGAGCAGGGCCACGAGCAGTTTCTGCACCATGTCCTTTTGCCCAACGATCACCTTGCTCATCTCCTGGTCGATGAGGTCCACGAAGGCGCTCGCATGTTGGATGCGTTCGTTCAGCGCACGGATGCTATCCGAGGTAACGGGCTCTGCTGTTCCGGAAAGGATGTTGTCCATGGTTCTGTTGTGCTCGGCCTGCGGCCGCAAGTTCTACGCAAAGGTGCTGGGAGCGGTGTTGGCCTTCTCAGCTTTGCGAGTTAAAGAACGTTAACCATTCGCTGTCGCAGGAACGGTTGAGGGCCTATGGTTTGAATGGTCGATCGCAGCGAAGAGGACCGCCGACCTCTACCTTCGGATCCCATGGAGACCACGACAAAAGCCCTCACGCTTGAAGAGGCCACCGAACATGTTCGCGCGTTCCACGATGCGTTCGGCATATCCAATTCGTCCGTCCTGAAAGGCGATATCGGAGACCGCGATGCACTGCTGCGCTACAAGCTGATCCGCGAGGAGAATGAGGAGTACCTGGAAGCGGCGCTGAAAGGTGACCTGGTGGAGGTGGCCGATGCGTTGGGCGATATCCTCTACGTCCTTTGTGGCACGCTGCTGAAACATGGCCTCGAACACAAGATCGATGAGGTCTTCCGCGAGATCCAACGCAGCAACATGAGCAAGCTGGGTGCCGACGGTAAGCCGATCCATCGGGAGGATGGAAAGGTGATGAAGGGGCCGTCGTATTTCAGGCCGGATATCGCTTCGATCCTGGAGCGATGAACCTGCCGCTGCTGCTTTCCAAAGCCCGCACTTCCGCTGCCTGGCGCTGGCGCTTGAATTTCCTGTTGCCATGGGCCATCCCTTTCAACGCCCCGCACGGGTTCAAGGTGATGCCGCTGCCTTCAGGTGGTATCAGTGTGTACATTCCATATTGGCGTGTGAACCGCAATCACATCAAGGGTATCCACGCGTGCGCCATCGCTACGGCCAGTGAGATGTGTAGTGGCCTTTCCGTGATGGAGAAGCTTGATCCCAAGCTGTACCGCTTGATCATGCGCACGTTGCACATGGAGTATCGCTACCAGGCGAAACAAGCAGCGACGGCGAAGTGCGTGCCTACTGCGGAAGAGATCGCCGAGCGTGTGGTACGCCCGCTAGCATCACAGGATGCGGTGGACTATACCAGTACCGTAGAGGTACACGATGAGGCTGGCAACCACCTCGCGACCGCCACGGTCACCTGGCAGGTGAAGTTGTGGAGCAAGGTGCGCACGAAGGTTTGACCATATGGGCGGAGGCATTATCGTGATCTTCTTCGGCTTCCTCCTTATGTGGGGAGTTGCCATCGTACCTGCCTACGCGATCATCCGTAAGCCGACCGCACGTATCCACTTCATCTTGCGCGTGGTGCTCTCCATCGTTGTGGCTTTCGTGCTCGCGCTGGTCGTTGCAGGGATCGCCATGTACTGGCGGTCCAAATGGATGCTCGGGGCATACTTCGTGGTCACGGTCCTGGCTTCCGGTGTGATCCTCTTCATGCTCACGTTCCGGAAGATCGTTGGGAGCGGTTCGCCATCACAGGACCCCTTCCGGGCCTAAGGAACTACGCCCTGGCAGCAGCACGCCTGACGATGCTCGCCACCACCATCACCAGGACCGCTCCGCTGAAGGCCAATCCCATGTCTTTCTGCGCATCCCAGATATCGCCTTGTGATCCGAGGTAATCCGCGCCCTGCGCCGGGAAGAACACATCGGCCACGGCCCACTCGATCAATTCGTAGGCACCGCTGAAACTGAGCGTGATCTCCACAGGAAGCACCCAACACACCCAGTTGGGCCAGCCGAAGTGATTCTTGAAGTAATCTCGCATCGGATAGGCCAGCAGCAGGCCGAAACTGAAGTGAACGATGCGATCGTAATGGTTGCGTTCACCACGGAAGACTTCCTGTAGCCAATAGCCAAACGGGTTGGATGCGTAGGTGTACATGGCGCCATAGATGTGGAGCATGATGTACACGAACATCAACGTGTAGCTGAGATCACTGAATTTGAAACGCTTGTGCCCCCAGGCCAGCCCGCCGATGAAGAGCATGGTGAGGACGTTCTCGGTGATCCAATTGGACCGGTTGGTGGTGCCGATGAAGGTCCATGCCCACACGAGCAGGAAGATGCCCAGGAAGATCTTCAGCAGTGTGTTCTGGCCGAACGGAACGCGACCGACGGTAGAGGCGGTGGTGAATGCCATGGGGGAGCAGCGTGGTGGCCGCCGCACGGACAAGATAGGCGCGAGGCGCAAATGGCCTAACCCTCCTCCTCCTCGTCTTTCGTCCTCTTCAACTTCTGCCCCTTTTTCGGGATGTAGTAGGTGTAGTGCAGCCCCACCACGAGGTTCTGTCCGCGTATCACCGTACTGAAGGGGGTGATGCTCTGCTGGATGCGTACTTCGAACGCGCTGTTGTTCATGTCCCAGCCCATGCCGATACCAGCGCTCACCTGCTGACGGTTCCTGGTGTTGGTGAGTACATACTTGGTGTCGAAGAGCACGTTCCCGTCCTGCTTCACCACAGAACGACCGTTGATCCAATAACCACCGATGAGCGAACCGGTCAGGAAGATGCCGCCGGGCATGGTGTCCAAGCTGAATTTGATCGCCACCGGCAGTTCCAGGTAACCGAGGCGAACGCTGGTCCACACACGTTGCTGAGAGTTCTGCGTCAAGCTCCCTTTGGTGATGTACATCGGCTCGATCAACCAGGAGGCTTGGCGGGTCCATGGGATCTCCCAAGCCCACCCCCCCAAAGGACCCACTTTCGGAAGGCCGTTCCATTCCAGGATCTGTCCGGCGGATATCGTGGCCAGCCCTACTCCCAAGCGCGGTCCGCTGCGCGTGGTCTGCGCATGGAGCATGATCGGGAGGAACAGGAAGGGGAGAAGGAAGCGGCGCATGACGGCGGATATTACCCGCGCAAGATCGCCTTTGCGGCCGGACTTCAGCCTTTGCGGTGCTTCAGCGCAACCATCTTTAACACGGCCACGGCGCAGTCCACGCCCTTGTTACCGTGTTTGCCGCCACTGCGGTCGCGGGCCTGTTGCATGGTATCATCGGTAAGCAGGCCGAAGATCACTGGCAGACTGAACTTCAATCCCACCGCCATGATGCCTTGTGTAGCACCCTGGCACACGAAATCGAAGTGCGGCGTTTCGCCACGCACCACGCTTCCCAGGCATACCACACCGTCGAAGCCGCCTTTCTCCAGCATGAGTTGAGCGCCCAGCGCCAGTTCGAAACTGCCCGGCACCCAGGTCTCCACGATATCCTTCTCGGCTACCCCGTGTTTCTGCAAGGTCTCACGGGCACCGGCGCGCAAGGCATCGGTGATCTCGCGGTTCCATTCGCTCACGACCAAGGCGAAACGAAGACCAGCGCCACTGGGGACGCTGGTCGGATCGTATTCGGAAAGATGATGTTCCGCTGTAGCCATCGACTATCCGCCCATCGCTTCAGCCTGCCCGGCGTACTTGCGCGCGGTGTTGGCATCAGCACTGCTGGGGAACTCAGTGGCCACGCGCTTGAAAGCCTTCGCAGCGGCGCTCCAGTTCGCCGCTTGGCGGTGCAGGATGCCGGCTTTCATCAGGTACATCGGTGTGGTCAGTTCATTGTTCGTCATACCAGCGGCTTTCTCGAACATCTTCACCGCTTCATCAGCACGGCCCAGTTCAACAAGTGCATCCCCTTGGTTGCCCACGGCCATCACACGCAGCACATCATCGTCCAAGTCGGCCTTTTTGTAAGCGTCCAAGGCCGCCTGGAAGTCGCCCTTCTGCATGTAGATAGAACCCAAGTAGTAGTTGGCCAGATTCCCGCTGGGGGTGCTGCCATACTCGTCGGCGATGGTGACGAAGCCAGGCCACTGGTCATCGCCGTTCAGTGCTTTATCCAGCGAATCGATCTCGAAGTAGTACTCCGCTTTCCAGACCATCTCGGCGGCTTCCTGTGCTTTGGGCTCGGCGATGAACTTCTTGTAGCCCAAGAGGCCACCCACCACCACGAGGATACCCACCACACCGATGGTGATGGCCTTCCGGTTGTCTTCGATGAAGAGTTCGGTACGGGTGTATACATCACCCAGGTCCACATCCTTGCTCTCCGTGGTCGGGGCTTCGTGTGGGTTCACTTTATTGCTCATGGTCGCGCTAAGGAGCGGCAAAAGTAGACCTTTTAGGGACTTGGGGATCAGCCCCGTATCGGCTTATGGACAGTGGATGGTCGATACCTGTGGATGAACGCGGCGCGGAACCTCTGGAAGGCCCGTCCGGCGCGGCTATCTTTAGCCCCGGCCATGAGCTTCCACCTATCGCGCCTTTCCCTGTTGCATTTCCGCAACCACCGCGAGGCCGAGGTGGAACTGGGGCCCGAGGTGAACTGTTTCGTAGGTCCCAACGGTGTGGGTAAGACCAACCTGCTGGATGCCGTGCATTACCTCTCCCTGGCCAAGAGCTACTTCGACCCGGTGGACATGCACAACATCCTGCACGGGGAGGAACTCTTCATGGTGCAGGGGCACATGCACACCGAGCAAGGTGACGATGCCATCCTGTGCAGCGTGCGTACAGGCCAACGTAAGATCCTCAGTCGCAACAAGAAGGAATACGACCGCCTGGCAGACCATGTTGGCCGCTATCCGGTGGTGATGATCACCCCGTACGATGGGCAGTTGATCCTGGAAGGTTCCGAGGTGCGCCGCCGTTTCCTGGACGGCTTGATCGCCCAGTTCGACCGCAATTACCTGGAGGCGTTGATGCGCTACAACCGCACCATCACCCAGCGTAATACCATCCTGAAGCGCTTCGCCGAGCAGGGTGGTGGTTCGTTGGAAGCCTTGGAGCCGTGGGATGAACAGCTGATCGCCCATGGCACCACGGTGTTCGAGGTTCGCAGTGCCTTCATGCACGAGTTGGTGCCCCTGCTGGAGCGTCATTACCAAGGCATCAGCGCTGGACCGGAGCGCGTGGCCCTTCAGTACAAGTCGGCGTTGGAAGAGATGCCGTTGCGCGAACTGCTGAAGCAGGCGTGGGACCGAGACCGGCTTTCCGGCCACACCACCCAAGGCATCCACAAGGATGATCTGCTCTTCACCATCAACGGCCAGCCGCTGAAACGCTACGGATCACAGGGCCAGCAGAAGACCTACTTGATCGCGCTGAAACTAGCGCAGTTCGACCTTACCCACCAACGAAGCGGCAACCGCCCGATACTGCTGCTGGACGATATTTTCGACAAGATCGATCCGCAGCGGATGCGCCATTTATTGAAGCTGCTCAGCGGCCAGCGCTTCGGGCAGGTCTTAATCACCGATACGGATGCCACCCGCTTGCACAAAGCGTTGGATGGGTTGGAACTCGACGTTCGTTTCTTCCACCTGGACCATGACAAGCCACTGACCCGTGAAAAAGTCGAACGAACAGTCGCTTAGGTCGGCCATGGACCTCTTCGTGGACGCCTACGGTCTGCGGGAGAAGATGGACGAGCTGGACATCACCACCGGCTGGGACGAAGCCGTGGGTCCGATGATCGCGCGACACACCAAAAGCGTTCGCCTGCGCAAGGGACGCCTCAACGTGAAGGTGGATTCAGCCCCGTTGCGTCACGAGCTCAGCTTCATGCGCGAGGCGTTGATCGAGATCCTCAACCGCCGTGCGAGCCGCAAGGTGGTGCACGAGATCGTGCTGGAGTGAGCGTGTAGGCAAAAGAGGCAGGGGTAGGAGCAAAGATCAAGTCTCGCGCCGACCCCTGCCACTGCACCTTGGGCTAGAATCGCTCGCGACCGCTGAAGAAGAAGTTGCCTTCGATCTCGGCGTTCTCGTTGCTGTCGCTACCGTGGCTGGCGTTCTTGGCCTTGCTCTCGGCGAAGCGCTTGCGAATGGTGCCTTCCTCGGCCTGTGCGGGGTCCGTGGCGCCGATCAGCTTGCGGAAATCCTCCACGGCATTGCTTTTTTCCAGAATGGCCGCATAGATGGGGCCGCTGGCCATGTAGTCCACCAGCTCGCCGTAGAAGGGGCGTTCCTTGTGTACCTCATAGAATTTACCAGCCTCCTCGCGGGAAAGACGGGTGTATTTCAGGGCAATGACCTTGAAACCATTGCTTGTGATCATATCGATGATCTTTCCTGCATGGCCGGCAGCTACTGCCTCCGGTTTGATCATCGTGAAAGTCCTGTTGCTCATGCTCGTTGTGCCCGTTCCGGGTCGTGATTGTTGAAAAAGCCGCGCAAAACTAACCGGCGGACGCCAAGTGATCCCGGTAGGAACATTATTCCTTCGTGTTGCGTAGTAGTCGCCGCGCTCCGGCGCTCATCTTCAACCCACCAGCAATGAAAGGCAGCGTACTCTCCATCACCCTCATGGCCGTCATGGTCTCTTCCTGCGGCAGCGGTAACGAACCCGCCAAGGATAAAGGACCTGATCTGGTGATCGGGGGAGAGGGGACCGAAGAGTCGGTGTCCAGCATTTACCAGATGCCCACCCCGAACGAACTCTTCGGACTTGTGCGGGAAATGGCCGGTGCAGGTATCAAACAGATGCTCAACCCCACCGCCAACGTGGACAAATACGCCAGTCTCAAGAGCCGTGCGTTCAACTTCGGGGTCTACTCCACCGATCTGGTGTATGCCAGCTATTTCAAATTGAACGTCGAGGTTGCGCGCTACTACCTTACCTCGAAGAAGTTGGCCGATGGCCTTGGTATCGCTTCTGCTTTCAGTGATGCAGATTTCGTGCGGTTGGAAGCGAATTTGACCCGTGGCGATTCAGATTCCCTGGAGATCATCAGTAACGATGCGTATGCCAAGGCTTACGCCAAGTTGGAAGATGAGAAGATGGGCTCTACACTGGCGATCGTGCTTGCCGGTGGGTGGGTTGAAAGCATGCACCTTCTACTCCGCCAGATAGAAGGCTCCGGTAAGGCCGAGGCATTGATGGTGCGCGTGGGTGAACAGAAGGTGACCTTGGAGCACCTCATAGAGATGATGAAGCCCCATGAAGCGGACGCCGAGGTCGCCGCCGTGTTGAAGGACTTGATCGCCGTGCGCGATGTCTATGATCAAGTGGACGTGAAACGCGTTGCGCATCAAGGCGCATCTTCCAGCGGCCGAATGGTGCTGGGTGATGACCTGCAAGTGGATCTGACAGCAGAGAAATATCAAGCCCTGGCCAAAGCCGTGGATGACCTACGTGCTCGTATGACCGCGCCAGAGGACAAGACCAACGCTTAATTGAATCTACAGATGACCAAGTCCATTCGTACGCTGGTGGCCGTGGCACTCCTCAGTGCTGGAACGGTCGCCAACGCCCAATACAAGTGTGCGGATTATCACCGCATGAACGGTGATCTGTCCGGCGATAAGCGTTTCTCCGTCAATGGCCAGAGCAAGAGCGCCATGGTCCAGGTGGGAAAGGAGACCGAGCTGAACATCATCGTTTACCGTGGCCAGGACTACCGCATTTCCGTCAGTCATGATGAAAAAGTGCTCGGTGAGCAACTTGCCATCCGTCTGGTTGAGAAAGTCCGTGTTCCGTACGATGAACAGGTGGAAGTGGTGACCCAGCAACCCGTGCTCGATGAGAAAGGGAACCCCACAGGGACGACCCAGGAGGTGAAGACCAAAGAGAAGAAACGGGTTTATCAAGAGGAGGAAAAGGTGCTTTGGGATAATACCGAGCATGAGATGACGGACGAAGTGGAGTTCTCCTGCACGGCAACCAAACGCATCGCCGTCGAGGTGATCGCTCGCGGGAATAGCGAGGCCAAACCCAAGAAGAACGGAGAGACGAATGATATCGGCTGCGTGGGTATCCTGATCGAGCATATGCCCACACCGGCGCTGGGTTTCGAAGCACAGTAAGCCGAGCCATAAGGCTACCTTTGCGGCCTCGCTCCTTCGAGCGGGGCCGTTCCATGTCCAGTCCCACCGTTCCAGCAGAAGAATTGGAGAAGCTCCGCGAGATGCTCGCGAAGCCTCGCCGTATTGCCATCGTTTCACATTACAATCCAGATGGTGATGCCATCGGATCCAGTGTCGGCCTGATGCATATCCTTCGCGCGGCTGGGCATTCGGCTAAGGTGGTCCTTCCGAATACACCAGCCGATTTCCTTGACTGGTTGCCGGGGCGATCAGAGGCACTGTGCTTTGATAGATCCCCCGACGCTTCACTGTCCACCATCCGCACGAGCGATATGGTATTGTGTCTGGACTTCAATCAACTGGATCGCATCGGTGGCTTGGAGGATGCAGTGCGTGGGGCGAAGGTCAAGGTGCTGATCGATCACCACCAACAGCCGGGGGATTTCGCTGCGGTGATCTTCTCCGATATCACCGCGAGCAGCACCTGCCAGATGGTCTATGATATCGCGTTGGGACTCGGACTTGATGAGCATATCGGCCTGGAGGCGGCTACCTGTCTGTACACCGGCATGGTCACGGATTCTGGCTCATTCCGCTTCCGGAGCACTACGCCGCACACCATGCGCGTGGCTGCCGACCTCATGGAACGGGGTGTGGCCATTGATGCGATCCACAGTTCCATCGCCGATACCAACAGTGCGGATCGACTTCGCTTATTGGGCTTTACCCTGAGTGAGCGGATGACCGTGCTCCCCGATCTGCGGACGACCGTCATCGGCTTGAACAAGGATGATCTGAAACGGTTCAACTTCAGGACCGGCGACACGGAAGGTTTCGTCAACTACGGTCTCTCCATCAAAGGCATGCGCCTCGCAGCGTTCTTCATGGAGCGCCCCGATGTGATCAAGATCAGCCTCCGTTCAAAGGGTGACCTCCCGGTCGATCGTTTCTTGAAGGAACACTTCGAGGGTGGGGGGCATGCGAATGCAGCTGGCGGCCAATCCAAGGAAAGTCTGGAGGTCGCTGTGCAGCGCTTCATGTCCTTGTTGCCTGCATTCCTCGCTGCGCATCCCGAATGAGAAGCCTGTTGTCATGTCTGGCGGCGATCCTCTTGTTCGCATGTGACGGTGATGGACGTGTTCCCGTTCGCAACCAACATCCGCAACCGACCGGCTCCGATCTTTTGCAAGAGAACCGCGATGCCGTGAAGCTGGAGCAGCATGATATCGATCTCTATGCGAAACGCACCGGACTGGACCTGCAGGCCACCGGTACCGGAGTGCGATACTTGATGTTGAGGGATAGCGTCGGCAGAGCGGCCGAACCCGATCAATGGGCCAAGGTCAACTACACCGTGCATTTGCTGAATGGCGATAGTGCCTACGCCAGTGTGCCCGGTAAGCCCGAATCGTTCATGGTGGAAATGGACCAGGTGGAGAGTGGCCTGCATGAAGCGATCCAGTTGATGAGCGCGGGTGACAGCGCGGTCATCGTCATCCCGTCCTATCGCGCACACGGACTCATCGGTGATCAGCAACGTATTCCCATGCGTAGCACCATCGTCTATCACCTTGGGGTGGTGGCCATAAAGAACAAGCCGTGAAGCGTAGCGCATGGTCGGCATGCATTGCCATCATGCTGTGCGCATGTGAACGATCACCCTACCCGGGATATTCGTTGGTGGGTGACGATGTTCATCTGCATCTCCACACGATCGGCGATGGCGAAGTGCTACCTGCCGATAGTGATAGCGTACGGCTGCGCATACGACTGGGTGGTCATGGAGAATTGGTCGGTGGCCTTTTCAGTACCGAACAGGACTATCTGGTGAAGGATATCCGAACTGGCGCCTTGGACGCGGTGATCAGGCGCATGCATGTAGGTGATAGTCTGAGCGTTATCGCCAAGGCGGTAGACTGGCCTTGGACCGTGCTCGCCACGGGTGCCGATGTGCTACCGCCGGATACCGGTCATGTGCAAGCGGAACTGTCCGTTATGTCCCTGCGTTCACCTGCCATGCTTCGCGCAGAAAGGGAGCGCATGAAGCGCAATGACCCACTGGGCTACGAGCGTCGATTGATCCATGCCTTCATAGCCCAGGATGCTCGTTCATTCACACGCTGGGGTACCAGCGACATACATTACTTCATCAACGGAACGACCACGGATACGACGGCGTGCGAACAAGGCGACCAGGTCACCATCAGCTACACGGGAAGGCGGTTGGAAGATCGACAGGTCTTCGACGACACCGAACGCAATGGTGCGCCGCTCACGTTCACTTATGGGGATAAGGACCAGGTGATGAACGGTATCGAGGTCGCTTTGACGTTGCTCCGCGAAGGGCAGGAGGGTGTGTTCATCTTCCCAAGCTCTTTTGCGTTCGGAGAGAAGGGGATCCCGGGCATCCTCGAACCGTTCATGCCGGTCGTCTACTCCGTGCGCTTGGACCACTTGGAACGCAAGTCCCGGTAGATCCGCCTAGCGCGTGGGGTTACCGAGTATGAACACGGCCGGCCGTTTTTCGAGTACAGGAATGTTCTTCTTCCAACCGCCCATGCTGCGCGTTATGATGGACCCGCCCGGCTGCGTGATATCGATGGCGATGGTGAGCGATGTGCTCGCCGCGCACTGCTCCACCAGGTCTTTCAACAGTCCGTCGTTGCGATAGGGGGTTTCTATGAAGAGCTGTGCTGCGCCGGTGCGTTGTGCTTCGCTCTCCAGTTTCTTGATCGCCATTTTCCGCTCCGGCGGTTTCACCGGCAGATAACCGTGGAAGGTGAATTGTTGTCCGTTCAAGCCTGAAGCCGCAAGCGCAAGGACGAGCGAGCTCGGTCCGATGAGCGGAACGACACGCACACCGGATCGATGCGCTACGCTCACCAACAAAGCACCTGGATCGGCGATCCCCGGCATACCAGCTTCGCTCACGATAGCGGCATCACGCCCACCCCGCAGCAGATCGATCATCCGGTCCGTCTCGTCTGGCGTGGTATCCTTGTCCAGGCGATGCATCTCCAGCTTCGGTAGTTCGATGGTCGGCACCATCCGTCGCAGCATCTGCCGGGCCGTCTTCTCGTGCTCGGTGAAATACAGGTCGATGCGCTCGGCCAGCACGATGTTCTCAGGTGGTAGCTGTTCCACGCTGCCAGCATCACCCAGCCAAACAGGCATGAGGTAGAGTGTCCCGTATCCGTTAACGTCCGCCATTCTTCAGAACATTGGCACACGCAATGGTCAGCATGTCGTAGACGTCGACGAATCCGTCATCACCACCGAAGTAGGGGTCTGGTACTTCGCGCAACGCATGGTCCGGTGCGAAGTCCATCACCAGGCGGGCCTTCTTCGCGTGTTCGGGGGTGGGAGCGATGGCGCGCATGTTTTGCAGGTTACTTGCGTCCATCGCCAGCAACAGATCGAACTCCTCGAAGTCGGAAGTGCGCAGGTGTCTTGCACGCAGATCCGTTATGTCGATCCCACGAGCGGTCATCGTCTTCATCGCACGCCTGTCCGGCTGCTCACCAACATGGTAGTTCCCTGTTCCGGCGCTGTCGGTGCTCCAGTCGAGACCTTGCGTGCGGATCATGTCGCGAAGAATGCCTTCTGCCATGGGGGAGCGACAGATGTTCCCAAGACATACGAGGAGGACCTTCATGGTGGCCGTGCTGTTAACGCTGGCAGAGGACGAAGATCGTGAAATGAAAAGGCCTCCGGTGTTCGGAGGCCTTTTCGTTGGGAGCGGTCGGATCAATGTATGCTCAGCTTCTTCTCGAGGTCTTCGAGGTATCCACGGAACTGCTTGTCCGTCTCTTGCAGGTTGTTCACGGTGCGGCACGCGTGCAGTACGGTCGCGTGGTCCTTGCCACCGCAGTGCGCGCCGATGTTGGCCAGTGAGCTCTTCGTCATCTTCTTGGCGAAGTACATCGCGATCTGGCGAGCTTGCACCACCTCGCGTTTGCGCGTCTTGCTCTTCAGCAGTTCGATGGGCAGGTCGAAATAATCACACACCACTTTCTGGATGTAGTCGATGCTCACCTCGCGGGCCGTGTTCTTCACGAACTTGTCGATCATCTGCTTTGCGAGATCGAGCGTCACGGCCTTCTTGTTCAGCGAGCTCTGAGCGATCAGGCTGATCATTGCACCTTCCAGCTCACGGATGTTCGTGGTGATGCTGTAGGCGAGGTATTCCACTACTTCCTTGGGCAGGTCGATGCCCTCGGCGTACATCTTCTTCTCCAGGATGGCGATACGCGTCTCTAGGCCAGGCGTCTGCAGATCGGCGCTGAGGCCCCACTTGAAGCGGGAGAGAAGGCGTTGCTCCATGCCGGCCATTTCCACGGGAGCCTTGTCACTGGTTATCACCAGTTGCTTACCTCCTTGGTGCAGGGCGTTGAACACGTGGAAGAACACGTCCTGGGTCTTCTCCTTGCCAGCAAGGAACTGCACATCGTCGATGATGAGCACATCCATCATCTGGTAGAACTGTGTGAAGTCGCCCACCGTATTGTTCTTCACCGCCTCGATGAACTGTTGGGTGAACTTCTCCGCAGGAACGTAGAGGATCGTCTTGTCCGGATGGTTCTTCTTGATCTCGATGCCGATGGCGTGCGCAAGGTGCGTTTTGCCCAGGCCCACGCCGCCGTAGATCAACAACGGATTGAACGCGGTACCTCCGGGCTTCTGCGCTACGGCATAACCGGCACTGCGGGCCAATCGGTTGCAATCCCCTTCGATGAAGGTGTCGAAAGAGTAGTTCGCGTTGAGGTGGCTTTCGACCTTGATCTTGCGCAGACCAGGGATGATGAAGGGATTCTTGATCGGGCTGTTCGCAACGTCGATCGGGAGCGACACCGCTGGGTTCTTCACCTCGCGTGCATGGCTCGTCGGCATCTTCACCGTATACGGGTTGGAGTTCTGGAAGCCGTTCTCCATGATGATGGAGTACTCCAAACGCCCTTCGTTACCCAATTCCTTCTTGATGATCTTCTTGAGGAGGCCGATATAATGTTCCTCCAGCCATTCGTAGAAGAACTGCGATGGTACCTGGATGGTCAGTACGCTGTCTTGCAGACGCAAAGCCCTGATCGGATCGAACCAGGTCTTGAAGCTCTGCTCGCTTACGTTGTCCTTGATCACTTCCAGGCACCGGTCCCAGATCTTCTCGTGGTCCTTCTTCATGGATGGGTCCGTGAGTTAATGGGTGGTACCGTTGGGTTGCTTGTTCGAACGTTCACGCGCATAGTGCATCAGGTCCGTTCGGCAAGGGGGCAAATATGGACCACAGAAAGTGAAAAACAAAAGTGGTGGATACTTGCAGGAAAGGAAAATTTCACTTCGCTTTCTCCTGATCGACCGATCATCGCTACTCCTTGTCCCACGCGGGTTTGCGAAGATCGCCGCGATGGCGTATCTGCACATATCAGCAAGGACAAGGGCGTGTCGCCGTGAGTGGTCATCGCCGTTGTGCTCATCGTCCGGTACGCCCCGAAAGTTAAGCCGCGAAAGTGCCATTGAGCAAGCTTCTTCGACCGTGTGAAGTGGTGCTCACACGGCTATCTTACCGCCATGTTCAGTCACGAGACGCAGGTGCGCGTGCGCTATGGGGAAACGGACCAGATGGGATACGTGTATTACGGGGATTATGCGGAGTACTTCGAAGTAGGTCGCGTGGAGGCCCTGCGCAGTCTTGGTTTCCCGTATCGTCGCCTGGAGGAGGAGGGTGTGATGCTGCCTGTGCGCGAACTGCGCACCCTTTATCACCTACCGGCTCGTTATGATGATCTGCTGACCCTGCGCACCACCATCATGGCGTTGCCGACGGTGCGTATCGAGTTCGCTTACGAACTGCGGAACGAGGCCGGTTCGTTGCTGTGCGAGGCGTCCACGACATTGGTCTTTGTGGATCGTTCGACCATGCGACCGCGCCGTGCACCGAACGCTTTGCTGGAGGTACTGGGCCGTTCCTTCGGCGATCACTGAGGCTGGACGCTGACCCCCAGCAGGCTCCATTTCGGAAGGAGTTCGGCTAACGTTCCTTTCGGGAGTTCGACGATCGCTGAGCAATCCGCAGCGAAGGTGCTCTCGATGATCCTGCCGCCGTGTGTCGCTACATCGGACTTCATCCCATCGAAGCGATCGTATCCGCAGCGTAGGATCGCACCTTCCATGACCACGCGCTCAACGATCGTCGCTTTCTCCAGTGCGATGCGTGCGGCCTCTCCATAAGCATGGATCAAGCCCGCCTTGCCCAGCAGGGTTCCGCCGAAGTATCGCACGACAGCCACGCCGCAATACGTGAGGCCGAGGGACCGCATGCGACGAAGGATGGGAAGACCCGCTGTACCGCTCGGTTCACCATCGTCGTTGGCGCGATATCTATCAGCGGCATCGCCCAGGATCCACGCATAGCAGACGTGCCGCGAAGCAGGATGTTCATTGCCGAAACGTTCCGCTATCGACTTGAACCCGGCTTCTTCCGTGATGGGAAATGCGCGTGCGATGAACTTGCTTGCCAATTCGCGGTGGATGCCCTCGCTCGTGCCTTCGACCGTACGGTAGCGATCCGTGCTCATGCCGACGCGCTCATGATCAGGACCAATGATGAGATGCAGAGCGCGATGCCAGACCACTGGCGCACCGAAAGGCGCTCGCGGAAGAACGTGATGCCGATGGTCGTGGCGAAGAGGATCGCGAGGATGTTCATCATGGGAAAGATCTCGGTGGCTGGGTATTCCCCGGCTTCCAATGCTTGTACGAGGAAGAGCAGGGAGGCATAGTTCAGTACACCCAAGGCAGCGCCGCCGAGCCACGTACGTAGGTACCGCAAAGCGCGATGCTCTCTTCGTATCAAGAGTAATACGATGCTTACACAAGTGGAGGCAGCGAAGCACAACGTGGGGAAGCTTGAGGAATTCTCCGTGGTGGTGAGGGTGCGTTGGATCACGGTAATGCTGATGTCGGCGGCGCCGCTGCATAGGAAGATGGATAGAGGAAGCGCCCATGAACGTCTCGCTCCTTGTTCAACATCCGTCATGGAGCTGAGCACAAGCCCGACGAGTGCGAGCCCGATGCCCAGAAGCGTAGTACCTCCGATGCGTTCGTGGAAGATGATCACAGTGCCTGCGATGGTGAGCACGAGGCTCATGCGTCCGGCGATGGTCGTACGTGCTGATCCTGCACGCTGCGCCGAAAGCCCGGACAATGTGAAAATGAGCACGAACAATGCACCGAGCAACATGGCGGCCGGGCCCAGTGTGGTAAGGTCCCTCGAAAGGTCGGGTGGTGCTATCAAGAATCCGCATGCGACTGAAGTTGCGTAGTTGACGGTGATAGCAGGAAGAAGGGGAACGTCGTAGCGCTCGAACAAACGGAACGTGATGGCGAAGCCCGCCACGCACAGTGCTGCAAGGCTCACCAGTCCCATGATGACCCAGCTAGCCGTTGCGGTGTGATGAGTTCGACCCTGTCCTGTCCGATGGTCGTGGAGTGAACGGCGGTGCCGACCAATACGGGCGCCGATGTTCCTGCATGGAACGCTGCTTGACCCGTTATCACACGCGCCTCGTCCCACAGGCCCCGATCGATGAAATGGCTGAGCAGTTCGGAGCCGCCTTCGACCATGATCGACCGGATGCCCCTGCGATGAAGTTCTGCGAGCATGCTATCGATGGGATCGGCCTCATTCATCAGAAGCACCTGCTCCACGTGCAGCGATGGACGTGGGGCTTCAGTGAATAGCAGTGTGTCGGCCGTCCTGTCGAAGACCTTGCTCGCATGCGGGGTGATGCCCTTTCTATCGAGTACGACGCGCAGGGGCTGACGCCCCGCGACATGCCTTACCGTAAGCGCTGGGTCGTCATTCAATACCGTGCGACTGCCCACCAGGATCGCCTGCTCTTCCGTCCGCCATCGATGGACCATCACATCGGTCTCCGGGGAGCTGATACGTTGAACACCACGTCCACTGCGTTCGTGTCGGTCCAGGAAACCATCCACGGACCGCGCCCATTTCAGAACGATCCATGGTCTCCCATGCTCCACGGAAGTAAGGAAACGGCGCTGTGTCCATCGGCATTCATCGGCGAGCACATCGGCGAGAACGACTATTCCTGCATCCGTCAACTTCCGGATCCCACGGCCAGCCACTTGCGGGAACGGGTCCGTCTGGCCGATGACCACCTGCCTCACCTTTCTTTGGATCAGCATGTCCGCGCATGGCGGAGTGCGGCCGTGATGCGAACAGGGCTCAAGATTCACGTAGAGGATGGCGCTCTCGGGTACGGGCGCGTCGCCCCACGCTCGAAGGCATTCAACCTCGGCGTGAGGTCCTCCGGCTGCTTTGTGCCAGCCTTCCGCCAGCACCTCCCCGAAGCGCACCAACACCGCGCCCACCAACGGATTCGGTGCCGCTGAACCTGCACCCAGTCGGGCGAGTCGCAGGCAACGCCGCATCCAATGGTCATGTTGGTCCGATAGGGGGCTCATCCGGAAAAGGGGCGCAAAGGTGCATCATTCAGCAGGTCCGGCCGGGCTACTTTTGCGCACCCTGCGAAGATGCGCGTTGCGACGAACACCGTTGGCTCGATTTTGGACCTTTTCCGGTCTGAGCTGGGTACGCTTTTCGGGGCGTCTGAAGCTAGGGCAATGGCGCGGGTCGTCTTTCAGGAGACCTTCGGTTGGGATGCTGCCGAACTGGATCTGCAGCGTACGACCGCTCTGAGCGAATCCGAGTTGCTGAAGGTGTACATACCTCTTACGCGATTGCGGGCAGGTGAACCTTTGCAATATGTCCTGGGGCATTCCTGGTTCATGGGCTTGCGGTTGTACGTCGGTCCAGGCGTTCTGATCCCCCGGCCGGAAACCGAAGAGATGGTGGACCTTATCCGGCAACGTGGCAGTGGCTTTGGTCGGATCTTGGACATCGGCACGGGGAGCGGATGTATCGCACTGGCCTTGAAGAAGCTGTTCCCCAAGGCCGTGGTGCACGGTGTCGATGTGTCTATTGAGGCCTTGCGCATCGCGCGCCAGAACGGCACTGATCAAGGCTTGGATGTGTTCTGGGAACATTTCGATGTGCTCGCAGATGTTTTTACACCACTCGGCGCTCTAGATCTATTGGTGAGCAATCCGCCCTATGTGCCACGTGCGGAAGAGAAGGAACTCGAAACTCATGTGCGCGATCATGAACCTCACCTGGCACTTTTCGTGGACGATGATGATCCACTGTTGTTCTATCGGGTGATCGCGACGAAAGGCTTGGACATGCTCGTGCCCGGCGGTGAGTTATGGTTCGAAGGCCACTACAAGCATGCGGTCGAAGTCGGCGAACTGCTCGAACGACTCGGCTACGAGAAGGTCGAAGTCTTGAACGACCTCAGTGGATCACCACGCTTCATCCATGCCATCCGATGAGGCTGCTCGCGTTCCTCTGCCTGTTCATCGCAGCACTTCCGCGTGGCATGGCGCAGAATGACACGGCCAAGGTCCACGCGGCGTTCAAGGTCGTTTTCAACTTCGATGCGCGGCGAACCTGGGTGAATGACGCATCCGTCCGGTTCATCGGCCTGCGGCTAGGTGCGCAGCGCGGGAAGGATCTGATCGCCATCGGTTACTACGGTCTCGGTGATCCTTATGTGCAGCCGTCAGTTGATCTGGGTACGCTCGGGAAGCGCCAGTTCTACACGCGATTCAGTTACACGGCCCTTACTTACGAACGGTTATTGATCGACACCGAACGCTGGCAGGCCGGTATCCCGCTATCCGTCGGCCTTGGCAACTACCGAACCAGCTACAGGGATACCAGCAACGGAACCGAGATCGCCTATGGCGTGAATGAGCTTGTACCTGTAGAAGCCTACTTGCACGCCGACTACAATGTGTTCTGGTTCTTCTTCGTGGGAGCCGGAGCTGGTTACCGTTATGTGCTCGCAGCAGACCCTGCGGCCACGCGGAAGCTTAGCGACTATACCTATTACTTCAAGGTCGGTCTGCGTTTCGGTGAAGTGGTGAAGCGTGTCCGCAAAAGTCTTCGGGATGACATCTGAACAAGCACAACAGCGCATCGCAGCATTATCCAAGGAACTGGAGGAGCACAACCATCGCTATTATGTCCTGGCTGAACCTGTGATCAGCGACCATGAGTTCGATACACGGCTGAAAGAGCTGGAAGCTCTGGAGAAGGAATGGCCCGAATACGCGTCGCTGAACAGCCCCACACAACGGGTCGGGGGAGACATCACCAAGAACTTTCCGGTGGTGGTTCACAAGTACCCCATGCTCTCACTGAGCAACTCGTACAACGAGGCGGAAGTGGGCGAGTTCGTTGCGCGCGTCGAGAAGGAGATCGGGCGCACGCAGTACGTGATGGAGCTGAAGTACGATGGCGTGGCGATCAGTCTTAGCTACGTGAATGGTCAACTGGTGCGTGGGGTGACACGGGGCGATGGTGAAAAAGGCGACGACATCACGAGTAACGTACGCACGGTGCGTTCTATTCCGCTGCACTTGCGCGGCGACTTCCCGCAGGAACTTGAAGCACGTGGTGAGATCCTCTTCATGCGCGCACAGTTCGACAAGCTCAACGCCGAACGTGCGAATAGGGGCGAAGAGTTGTACGCCAATCCGCGCAACACAGCGGCCGGTTCGCTGAAGCAGCAGGACCCGAAGGACGTCGCCAAACGCGGGCTCAGCAATTTCGTGTACACGCTCCAAGGTCCGCAGTTACCATCCAACAGCCACTACGAGAATATCATCGCAGCGGCTACCTGGGGCTTCAAGACACCGGACCCGGAACGACGGTTCATCGAACGCACCGACAGTGCAGAGGGCATCATGGCCTTCATCCACTACTGGGATACGGCGCGTCACGAGCTGGAGATGGACATCGATGGCATCGTTGTGAAAGTGGATGATCGCCGCATCCAGGAGGAACTGGGCATGACCGCGAAGAGCCCACGTTGGGCCATCGCGTACAAGTTCCAGGCGGAGCAGGCGGTCACACGGTTGAACGAGGTCACGTATCAAGTTGGTCGCACCGGTGCAGTGACGCCAGTGGCCAACTTGGAGCCCGTACTCCTGGCCGGAACAACGGTGAAACGTGCTTCACTCCATAACGCCGATCAGATCGCGAAATTGGATCTTCACATTGGCGATCAGGTGAAAGTGGAGAAGGGCGGCGAGATCATCCCGAAGATCGTCGGGGTGGATAGGCGGGAGCAGGACGCTCCGCCCGTGGTGTTCCCGCATGCCTGTCCAGAGTGCACCACCGAACTGGTACGCTACGAAGGGGAGGCCCAGCACTACTGCCCGAACGAACATGCCTGTCCGCCGCAGATCACGGGGCGTATCGAGCATTTCGTGGGCCGTAAGATGATGGCGATCGATGGGCTCGGAGGTGAAACGGTAGTTGAACTGGTAAAGGCAGGCTTGATCCACAACGTTGCCGACCTCTACGACCTGACGAATGTGCAATTGCTCGCTCTGGGAAAGGGTTGGGGTGCGAAGAGCGCCAGCCAGGTGATCACCGGGATAGAGGCCAGCAAGAGGATCCCGTTCGAGCAGGTCCTGTTCGCCATCGGCATCCGGCACGTGGGCGAAACGGTGGCAAAGAAGATCGCACGTTCCGTGGGAAGTATGGACAGGCTCGCCGCCATGCCCAAGGAAGAATTGACCGCTGTTGACGAAGTCGGTGGTGTGATCGCTGATAGCATCATCGACTTCTTCGCCGTGGAGGGCAACCGCAGCATCGTACAACGGTTGAAGGAAAAGGGCCTGCGGATGGAGGTCGATCTCAGTGCCGCACAGCCGGTAGGGGATAAGTTGAAAGGGAAGACCTTCGTGGTCTCGGGCGTTTTCCGGAATTTCAGCCGCGACGGCGTGAAAGAGGTCATCGAAAGCAACGGAGGCAAGGTGTCGGGATCCATCAGCAGCAAGACCAGTTATGTGCTCGCTGGTGCAGACATGGGGCCAGCCAAGCGCACGAAGGCTGAAGAGCTGAAGGTGCCGGTGATCGACGAGGACGAATTCAAGCGGATGATCGAAGGATGAAACTGTTCGATAGGCTGAAGGAGTGGATGGGGATCCGCCGCCTGCTGCGCGAAACGCCGCTGGACCGCAAGCCCATTGCCCGCAACCTCGCGCTGGCACGCAAGGTGGCCATCCTGTACGTGGTGGAGGATGAAACGTCGCACAACCAGGTACGCAACTATGTGAAACGGTTGAAGGAAGAGTTGGGCATCAGCAACATCATGGCCTTGGGCTATTGCGACCAGAAGATCCTGCCGCACTACCTGCACGCCAAGCTCAATTTCGACGCCATCTGTCTCAAAGACCTCAACTGGTACCGCATCCCGCAGGGCAACACCGTGCAGAACTTCATGGCCGAGGAGTACGAGATCATCATCGACCTCACCATGGAGGACCGGCTGCCTACCCAATACATCCTCGCCAAGAGCCGCAGCCGTTTCAAGGTGGGCCGCTGGAGCGACAGCAACAAGAAGATCCATGACATGATGATCGACATGGCCGGTTCACGCAGCCTGCCGCAGTTGATCCAACAGATCCACCATTACCTCCTGATGGTGAACTCCAAACCCGAACCCTCTCTCAACTAGGCGCACAAGCGCAACCAACATGGACGAACGTTTCCGCGGCCTCGGCGTCGCACTGGTCACGCCCTTCCGCCCCAATGGCGGCATCGATTACGCCGGTCTCGAAAAGCTCCTCGAACACCAGATCACCGGTGGTGTGGACTACGTGGTGAGCATGGGCACCACCGGCGAGAGCGTCACTCTCACCAAGGATGAGAAGAAGCAATTGCTGGCCACCACGGTGGAACTGGTGCGCAACCGTGTGCCCGTTGTGCTGGGTGTCGGCGGCAACAACACAGCGGAAGTCATCGAGAGCCTCAACAGCTTCGAGATGGACGGCGTGGACGGGATCCTCAGCGTGAGCCCTTACTACAACAAGCCCACACAAGAAGGTATCTATCAGCACTTCAAGGCAGTGGCGCAGGCGAGCTTGCGTCCGATCATCCTGTACAATGTGCCCGGTCGCACCGGCAGCAACATGAGCGCCGAGACCACCGTGCGCATCGCGAAGGACTTCAGCAACGTGGTCGCGATCAAGGAGGCCAGCGGCAACCTCGATCAGATGGGCATGATCCTCAAGCACAAGCCCAAGGACTTCATGCTGATCAGTGGTGATGATACGCTTACGCTACCGGCCATCGCCATCGGTGGCGTGGGTGTGATCAGCGTCATCGGCAATGCGCTGCCAGCGGAGACCAGTGCATTGGTGCATGCCTCGTTGAAAGGGGATGTGGTCGCCGCACGAAAGGAACATCTGCGTTTGATCGAGATCATCAACCTTCTTTTCGTCGAAGGCAATCCCGGTGGTATCAAGTACGTGTTGAAGTCACTTGGCATTTGCGGTGATCAGATGCGCCTGCCTTTGGTGAACATCAGTGAAGCCACGGAGAAGAAACTCTACCATGCGCTGGCGGATGCGGAAGTGGTGAAGCTGTGAGTAGGTGAATGGCCACTCGCCTGGAGTTCTATCTTCATGCAACACGATGGATTTCCTCGCCCTCGACTTTGAAACGGCCACGGCCCAGGCTGATAGTCCCTGCGAACTCGGTATCGCGGTGGTGCGCCGCGGTGTGGTAAGGGAGGTGCACAACTGGCTCATCAAGCCGCGCTACTGGCCCTACTTCAGTCCTTGGAATGTGGCTGTGCATGGTATCAAGCCCGAAGACGTAGCGAACGCACCACGCTGGGAGGAGATCTGGGATGAAGTGGCTGCGGTTCTGCACGAGCAGACCGTCGTTGCCCACAACGCGGCCTTTGACATGTCAGTGCTCCGGAGTTCGCTGGCCTCGCACGGCCTGCCGCACCCTACGTTCCAATACTTCTGCAGCGTTCGTATGGCGCGCAAGATGTGGCCGGGGCATGCCTCTTATGGGTTGAAGCCGATGTGCGAATTGCACGGCATTCCCTTGGTGCATCACCGTGCAGGCAACGATGCACACGCCACGGCGGAGTTGGTCATCCGAGCCACGGAGCAACGCCCGTTGTTCGACATCACGCAATTCCTGCTCGATGAGCGGATCAAGATCGGTGCGTTCTACCCGGGTGGGCATCGTACGCCGGGCGGTAAGATGACGCCGGTGCGCTACTAGCGACTGAACCGTATGTGCGTGAATGGTGATGCGGGCATGCCCAACGCCGTGCGCAAGCGGGAGAACTTCTGCGGGGTTGAGAGCACCTGCATACCGCCGAGTTTTTCCAGGGAAGAAAGCGTGTGGGCGTGATAATTCCCCGCCATTTCCGGCACACCCAATTCGTTGTAATACCGATCACTTCGGTCCATCGCGGAGCGCGCCTCGTGCGCATCCGGGTAAAGCACGGTATCCAGAACATGGATGCGGCCCTGTGGAGCGAGCAGTTCTCGTGATCGGTCGATCGTAGCGGCTGCATCCGGGAAATACTGGAAGCTCGCTGCGAAGAGCACCACGTCGAAGCGGCCTTCGGGCAGTGGCGAACGGAAGAGGTCAGCCCGGGCGAACAAGGGGCCATCGAACACGCGCGCGGCCTGTTGCAGTTCCGCGGTGAAAGCATCGATACCGACTACCGTGTGCCCCGCTCGGTGAAGAAGTGCGGATAGCCAACCGTTGCCACAGCCCACCTCCAGTATGTTCAACGTTTTACCGCGTTCGTCCAGCGCGACCCTCAGTCTTTTAGCGCTGGCCCCTCGGATGTGCCATTCGGTGGCGTTCCAAAGGCCGGTGCCATCCGGAAGCGCCCGCACTTGGTCATCCGTAAGGATGCGGTCCTCCAGGTTTCGCACGCGACCATAGAACTCCTCGAACGCCGATGGTGGTTCGAACACGGCCACGCCACGCTCGTTAGTGGCGTGCGAGAGCAGGCTCTTCACTTCCGTTGCCGTCATATCCGTCTACGCAACGTGATCACGAAGTGGTCGCCCCAGTTGCGGAAAAGAGGGAGTGAAGCGATGCTGTCCTCAACTGCTGCGAGCACCTTGAACAACGTGGGCCAGCGCGAGGGAAAGTGCTCCTGATGCGGTGGCGGAACGATCAGCGACAAGGCGCGCTGTGCGATCACATCATAACGCGGGCCGAAATGGTGTTCCACGTAGCTCGGTGCGTAGTAGTAGCAAGGGAAGGAAACACCTTCCAATTGCGCTGGAGTTCGTTCCCGGAAACGACGGCGTGCAAGGCGGAAATTCCCTTTCAATGCTGCGAGCACCTCCCACGGGCTGAAGCGCGGCATGATCACCAACGTGCATGTTCCTCCCGGACGAAGAACACGGTCGATCCCATGCAGTACGATGTCCAATCGATCCGTGCAGTTGAGGCCTCCGAAGTTGCTGAAGACGTGATCGAAGCGTTTGTCACCGAGCTTTTCTAGTTCAAGGAAGGAACACTGGCGCGTTACCCATTGAACGGTGGACCTCTCCAGTTTCAATTCCTGCTGTTGGATCATGCCCGGCGCGACGTCCGTTGCCAGCACCTTCAACCCATGCGCTGCGAAGTAGGCGCTGTCGATGCCCGTGCCCGCATTCAGTTCAAGCAGACTTTCGCCAGCCTTCATGGATCGTATGGCCTGCGCGCGCACCCGATCACGCACCCATCCGATCAGCGGGTTGGCGGCATCAATGGCATCGAACACGTCCGATTGCCGCGAGAAGGCATCTGCGGCCGTGCCGCGCTCGATCGTGGCCGTGCCATTCATGCTTTTGCCAGCCGTTTCAGACGTTCACCTTCAAGGAAAGCGGCAGGCATGTAGTACAAGGCCGAGAGCGCGCGCTTGGGGGTGAAGCCTGGTCGACCGCTCAACGCACTACGGATCGCCAGCAAAGCTTGTTTGCGCCGGTAGCGCTTGTGCACGTAACGATGAAGTCGTTTGTAGTATGCTGGGCGCTGGCGGTTCCGGAACATCATCGCGAGGTCGTCGCTGTCCGTCCAGTTCGCTTTGGCGTTGAGGTCGGTCTTCACCTTTTCGTAGAAGACCGTGCCGGGGAGTGGATAGGACACGGATACACCGATGTCGTCCGGCATCAGGTCTTCCACCATGCGGATGGTCTTCTCAACGTCAACGTCAGTTTCACCGAGATAGCCGAACTGCAGGAAGAAGCAGACACGGACGCCTTTCGAGCGCAGCAGGCGCGTGGCCTCGGCGATCTGTTCCACGGTGGTGCCCTTGTCCATGGCATCCAGGATATGTTGGCTGCCGCTTTCGGCACCTACCCATACTTCTTCAAGGCCGCTCGCGACGAGCGCGTCGATCGTGTCGCTTTCCAGCAATAGGTCCACGCGGCTTTGGATCTTGTAGCGGATCTTCAACCCACGTTCGATCAGCAGGTCACGGAAACGCTGCACCCATCCCGGCTTCAATCCGAAGATGTCATCAGCGAACCAGATGTGGTCCGGCTTGTACTGTTGCAGCAATTCGAACTCGCGTACCACATGCTCAGGTGAACGGCTGTTGTAGCGGTTGCCGTAGATCGGCTTTGCGCACCAGTTGCACTTGAACGGACAGCCACGCGTGGTGGCCATGTTCAGCGAGAAGAAACCTTGGGATCGCAACCAGATCGCTCGGTACGGATCTACATCGATAAGATCCCATGCAGGAAGCGGCAGTGCATCCAACTCGCGAAGCACAGCGCGTTTCGCCGTTTTGTGTACGGTGCGGTTCTTGAGCAGAACGACACCGGCCACTTCATCGATCGGTGCGTTCGCATCCCACGTCGCGATCACTTCTTGCATTCCGGGTTCACCCTCGCCGAGGATGACGACATCGGCTCCGGCGTTCAGGTACGCTTCGGAATGATCGGTAGCATCGGAACCGTTCACGGCCACGCGGCAACCGGCATCCTTCGCAATGGCGATCATCCGGAACGCGGCATCGCGCATCACGGTGAGGCACATTTTGGTGAGGTAGTTGAAGCCGTCATCATACACCACCAACGCATGTGGCCGGAAACGTTCGATCTCCGGGATGATCTCATCAGGCGAGTTCCGCAGACCGGTATCGAAGACTTCGACGTCATGCCCTTGTTCGCGCAACACGGCTGCAGCCAGCATGGTACCGAGCGGAGGGTAGGGGCGCGCATCGGCCCACTGCTTCGGATCGAGGCGATAGAAATAGCTGTGCGTGATCAGTACGCGTGCCATGGCTCAGGAAAGCGGAACGCCCAGGCGTTGTTCCAGCATGCTCATGCGCTTCTCGTATCCATCCATAACGAGTTTCTGGAAGTTGCGGGGATGATGCTTGCTCACATACGTACGTGTACGTAGCGCGATCTCGAACGAACGGACATCCATGCCGCTGAATTTCCGTTTCCAATAGTACCAGGTCAATTGCATCGCCCATTGATCGAGCACTGTGCCGATGCGGCCACCGAGGAGTCGTTCCATCAAACCCTTCGTGCGTCCGTTCCCGATGGGGACTTCCCTGCTTTTCGGCTGCGGTGCGGCAGGGTACATCCCGAACGCCCATGCATTGCGCTCAAAGAAGGCCTCGGTCGTTCCGTTACCGTACATCGGCATCAGCGTGACCACTTCCGTAGCGGTGAAGCGGTTGCGGTCCTCTACGGTGAGATGTTCGGTGTCGAGGAAATAGTTCACACAGAAATCGCGGCGACTGTTCAAGAGGAAGATCTTCTTGTACATCACCAGCAGTGTACGTGTCACCCACAGACGGCCAGGTGTGGTCACCACGAAGAAGTCGATATCCCCATCCTCGGCCAGGCAGCCCTTGCTCATGCTACCACTGATGAACACGGCGCGCACGAAAGGGAAACGTGCGATGCGGCGCGACATGCCATGCGCTTTCGGCATGCGCGCGACTGCGCGACGTTCAGATGCGATCCTGCGATCCACCTTCGTGCGTATGTCGCTCAACCCCCAGTAGGAAGCATGCTGTTGCACGATGCCATGATCGGACAATTCCCCTAGAGCACGCTCTATCAGTTCCGCACATTGTGGTCCGTCATCCGCGAAGCGTAGGATCTCATCGATCTTCAGCGGGTGTGAGAACACATCGAAGTACGCCAGCACGCGTAATGCTATGGCTCGGGCCAACAGCATTTCGTTGTCGGTTCCTGGGATGACCGTTGTGGCGGGAGAGCTTAATGGTCCCATGGTCTCACGACGTGGTCGCCGCTTTCGGCGTGGCCTACGCGCTGTCGTGTGGTGAAGGTAACCTGACGAAACGGGAGAAGGGCGGGATGAAACGGTCGTCGCGCTTATTCCTCTGTGTCAACGTACATCTTCTTGATCCGCATGAGCGGCCCCGGACAGTGCGTACCGTGGCAGTTCGCGCAGCTTTGCACCAAAGCGTTGTAGGCCTGGGAACGGTCCGCCGTTCGCACCTTGTATAAGCGGTCCAATTTGTTCTGGTAGTCCTTGCCGAACGTGGGGAAGGTGATGGGGTCGATGTGCATGCCTTTCGTAGGCTCGGCAGTCAGGAGCTTCTTGAAATTCTTCGGGTACGGCGGTAGCTGACCTCCGCGCTTCACGGCGACTTTAACACTGTCGGCATGGATTGCCATGGCGCGCATCATCAAGGCCAATTCACTCGGTGGAGTAAGCTCTTGAACGGCCGGTGCCGATCGTTCCGCGACCTCCTTTTCGGGAGAACTGGCGAAGCAGCCTACGAGCGCGGTAAGCAGGAGTAGTATCAGGGTACGGGTCTGGACCATCTGGAGCAAAGTAACGGCGCACTGACACAATGGCCGTGCCACGGAAGGGGTCTGGTCTTTGAGCGAGGTTCGCGATGGCCGGATCGGACGAGGATTCTGTGGTGCACCTACCGCGAAAGGAACGCGGGCTGGTGAACTCGGCCGTGCTTCCAGCTATCGCTGTCCTGTTGCTGTGGTGTGCCTATTGGTTGGATGTCGTGTTCGATCTGGAATTCTACCGCCTCGGCATCTTTCCCCGCATCGCGAAAGGACTTTCAGGCGTCGTGGCGGCTCCGTTCATTCACGGTGATCTGGATCATTTGCTCAACAACTCCATCCCGCTCTTCGTGCTGGGTTGGGGGCTGATGTACTTCTTCCCCCGACTCGCCGGTCGGGTGCTGATCGGTTCCTGGTTGGTGAGCGGACTTTGTGTGTGGGTGTCGGCACGGTCCAGCTATCACATCGGCGCGAGCGGTGTGGTCTATGGCCTCGCCGCTTTCCTTTTCACCAGTGGAATACTGCGTAGACAAAGGACGTTGATGGGGCTTGCGTTGCTGGTGGTCTTCCTCTACGGCGGTTTGCTGTGGGGCATGTTCCCGATCTTCCCTCACATTAGCTGGGAGAGTCATTTCTGGGGTGGTGCGGCCGGGGTTATCATGGCCTTCATCTATCGCCATGTTCCATCGGCCGTCAACGATCCACGGCCGATCGTTTGGGACGATGAAGAAGATGAGCCTAACGATGACAAAGCGCTCCATCCCATGACGAACGACGAGGATGAGCATGGAACCCGCACCTGGCGCAGCACCGATACGTGGAACATCGGGCCTCCCAAATGAAAAGCCCCGCTGTGTCGAACAACGGGGCTTCGTTCTAGAGCGTGTGTTCATTCCTGCGTGAAGGTCGCGAGGTCCGCACCAGCATCATCCATCAGGCCCAGGACACCGCTTTTGTCCACGTTGAACTTCCGCGCTGCCCGCAGGGCGCTCATGAAACCGTTCTCGATGGGCTGCACTCCTTCACAGTACTTCTTGGTGGAACCCAAGTTCGGGAACTGAACGCGCTCGCCTTCGAGTTGGAAACCACCCATCAGGCTGTTGCAGCCGCCGAAGCCTTCCACCTTATCACCGTCCTTCAACAAGCGAAGCCAAGGAGCCTCGGCACCATCGGGCATGGTTACCGTATTGCCTTTGATGGTGCGAACGACCCATTTGCTGTCCAGGAGGCTCGTGACCTTTTCGGCCCCCATTGCGACATCTCCATCACCAGCAGCTGCGGCGGTCTTCTCGTTGCACTTGTGCGCGCTCATGGTAACGAGCAGGGTCAATGCCAGCGGGATGTACTTCATAACGGATGTGTGGTTACCCGAAGGTATGCTGATCCCGTGCCGAACGATCAGTTATTCAGCATCACCGGCATCACCAGCATTAACACGTCCTCTCCAGCTTCGCCGGCTTCGCCAGGAAGCAGAATGCCCGCGCGGTTCGGTGCGCTCATCTCCAGCATCACATGTTCGGTGCCCAGGTTGTTGAGCATGTCCATGAGGAAGCGCGAGTTGAAGCCGATGGTGATCTCGTCGCCCTCGTAGGAGCAGGTGAGTTTCTCGTTGGCTTCGTTGGCGAAGTCCAAGTCTTCCGCGCTGATGGTGAGCTGGCTGCCGTTGATGTGCAGGCGCACCTGATGTGTGGTCTTGTTGGCGAAGATGGCCACGCGGCGGATCGAGCTCAGGAAGGTCGCACGATCGATCGTCAGTTTGTTCGGGTTCGTCTTGGGGATGACGGCCTCATAATTCGGGTACTTGCCATCGATCAGGCGGCACACGAGCAGGGTGTTGTCAAAACGGAACGCGGCGTTGTTCTCGTTGAACTCGATGGTCACTTCGGCGTTCGTGCCAGCCAGTGTGTTCTTCAGCAGGTTCAGCGGCTTCTTCGGAACGATGAAGGAAGCGGCTTTCGGTGCCTGGATATCGGTGCGTTTGTAACGGACCAGCTTGTGGGCATCAGTGGCAACGAAGCGCACATCCTCGTTGGTGAGCTCGAAGAAGATCCCGCTCATCACCGGACGTAGATCATCGTTCCCCGTGGCGAAGATGGTCTTGTTGATGGCCATGGCCAGCGTACCAGCGGGCAGGGTCAACTTAGCGGCATCTTCCAACACCGGACTCCGTGGGAATTCACTGCCGTTGAAGCCGGTCATCTTGTACTTCCCCTGATCGCTGTTGATCTCCACACCGAAATGCTTGCCATCGATGCTGAAGGTGAGCGGCTGCTCGGGGAAGGCTTTCAGCGTGTCCAGCAGCAGACGAGCCGGAATGGCCACGCTGCCCTTGTCCTTCGCTTCCACTGCCAAGGTGGCCGTGATGGTCGTTTCCAGGTCGCTGGCCGTGATCGTCAACTGCTTGCCGTCGATGTCGAACAGGAAGTTGTCCAGGATGGGCAGGGTGTTGCTGCTGGCGAGCACCCCTTGGAGAAGCTGCAATTGCTTGAGCAGGGCAGTGCTGGAAACGATGAATTTCATCGGAACGATAGGTCTTTTTGAAGTGGGCCAAAGTTAGCCGGGCACCCTCGCGGGCACAGGTCCACTTATTAACACGAAGGGGGGGTTATCCACAGGACGAGGACCCTGTGATCAAGGCCTGAAATTGCTGATCGGTTGCAGCATGCGCTCCAACGCCGGACGTTGTACCACCACCAACAAGGTGTCTTGGATCACTGCGTCCATGCGCAACTCGTCGAACAATGGACGAGCAACGCCGAAAGGGGGGTCTTCACCACGGTAGGGCTGGTACCAGAACTTCAACCGGGTGACCTCCCCATCGCGTTTGGTGAAGGTAAGGACGTGGTTGGGGGTCGTCTTCAACAGGGAGTCCCGGTAAGTCGGTTCGCGTTGGATCTCCTCATAGTTGAGTTGTTTGGTGCTGAGTATGGCGCCGTTCACCAAGACCGTGTCGAAACGGTAGGGTCTTCCGTCCACGTCCAGCAGACTGAATGAACCTGTGGGGTCTTGCAGGATGGTATACGAATTCGCAGGTGCCAGCGGGGTTTCCAGCTTCACGGAAGCTAGGTCGCGCAGTTCGTTCAGCTTGAAGTACGCGCTACTGCGCCAGATGTCAAGGTCGGTGTGGAACCGGGTGCTCAGGATACCGGTGAAGCCTGTCATGCCCAGGATGAACGGAGCGTTGCTGCGTCCCTCGTCCGGTTTCTCCAGTAGAGCGTATGTGCCGAAGTGGTCCTTGGTGCCGTGTCCGACGATCCAGATCTTCGAGGGCTTGGCCCCACCTTGGTAGATCTCCACTTTCTTGCCCACGGCACCCATCACGCGTAACATCTTCGCTTCTGCGGCTTTGGGCACGGGGCTTTTCACCTCCACGCGTTTGAACGTGCGAAGCAGCAGGTTCACATCATGCTCCTTGGCGGCGAACTTGTCGTTCACGGTCCATCCGGCTGCGGACCGCTTCAGGTCGATGGTACGGCCATGCTGGTCAGCGATGAAGATGCGCGTCACCGCTCCGGTGTCCGGCACCGCGAAATCGCTCAGCGGACGGTCCAGCGTGGTGGGAGCGGAGTTGCGCGAGAGCCACCACGCCACGGCGCCCAGGGCAACGACCACGATCAAAAGGAGCAGCCTACGGTTCATGCGGTACGGGTGGCTTTTCTTCGGCGGAAATACTGGTAGGCCATGCCCACCAGCACGGCGAGGATCACCGGCACCACCGTGTTCACGATCTGCCACCACGGGCGATCCTGCACGATGCGGTCCGGATCCAATTGCCGCAGGGTGATCTCGCGGGAGCGGATGCTGATCAGGCTCTTGTCGTTCAGCAGGTGGTTCACGGCGTTCACGATGAACTCGCGGTTGCCGTAGATCTTGGCATTGGCGTAGCGGTCGAAGCCCAACGTATAGAACATCCCCTTCACGGGATCCACACGATTTCCGATGACATCACCATCGCTCACGACGAGTTGTGCGCTGCGTTTGCCTTTTTCCCGGTAACCAACGGCCGGGTCGGCGGTGAAGTTCGCTGGAAGCCTGTCCAGGAAGGCGCTCATGAATTCACCTTCAAGCAGCACGGCCATGGGCATGTACGGCGTGCTCTGGCGCTCGAAGGGGGGGGGCATTTCCACCACGTTCAGGCTTACGCGTACCGGATTGCGCTGTGCCAGCGAGGCGGGGGAACTGGTGAGCAGGATGGTCTTTTTCACTCCATCGGTAGCGATGGTGTCCATGCTACTTGCGAAACGCAGGTGCACAGGGTCGATGTTGCTGACGACCGGGTGCTTGCTCTCGGGGATCAAGACCGGTTCCCAATACCAAGGGAAGCGCTCAAGCTTGCGCTGGTTGCCGTACGGTTGTGTGTACAGTTCGATGGGCGCACAGCTCCGATCGAGCACGAGGTCCTTGTTTATGCGCACGCCGTACGCGAAAAGTTGCTCATCGATGCCAAGTTCGTACGGCACTGCGATGCTGAACTGGTTCTTCCGCAGGCTGTCCAAGTGCGCGTTCATCGGATCGATGAGCCACAGTACGCGACCGCCGTTCATGATGAACTGGTCGATGACGTACTGGTCGCGTTGGGGGAACGCACTGTCCGGTTTTGCGATGATCAGCGCGGCATAATCGTTGGCGCGGTATTTCATCCCGGCCACGGTACGACTAAGGGCGTCCACTTTCTCGTCTATGCGTACTCGGCTCACATCATAGGTCTCTTCCAACGCACTGGTGATGTCGGCTACTTCCATCGCTTCCAATTCACCATGCCCTTCCAGGAAAGCGACCTTGGCTTTTTCCTTCTGCGTGACCTGGTTGAACGCGTTGGCCAGTTCGTACTCCGTGTTGTTGATGGAACGGTTGACGATGTCCGCGTCCGGCGTGCGCAGCTGGGTCTTCAGTAGTTGCAGGGGCACGGTCTTGTCGCGGTAGGTGACCAACGCGCCAGGGAATACGATGCGTTCGCTGAAACTCTCCTTGTCGCGCATGCGGATGCTGCTGTACTGCAGGCCTTCCTTCTGCAACTGGTCGTAGGTCTCCTTACGCGTCTTCTCGTCCTCGCTCTCGCTCGGGTCGATGAAGGTGTACTGCAACTTCTCCGGCTGCACAACGCGCATCTCATCCAGCAGATCCTTAATGGAGCGCGAGAAGCGTTGCAGGTCGGCAGGCAGTTCCCCGGCGAGGTAGACCTTCACGTACACCACATCCTCCAACTCGCCGAGCATCTGCTTGGTCGCGGGCGTCAGCGTGAAGCGTTTCTCATTCGTCAGATCGGCACGCAGGCGAAGGAACGACCCGATGAACAGCACGAGTCCCACGATCGCCAGGCCCATCAAGAGCTCCAGCAGGTCGGCGGTGCGTGGGCTGCGGGTCTTGCTCATGTCGTCTTCTTTCGGAACGGACTGACAGCTAAGTTGATGACGAAACAGGCTTGTCCTATGAGCGCAAGGGCCAGTATGAGCGTCATCAGATCGATCACACCATCATCCTCGATCATCGGCATTTCGGAATAGGAGTAGTACCGACGCGGTGCTGCACTGAGCGCAAGGGACCGGTACACGAGCGGTGCTGGCAACAACACGGAAGCAGCAGAACCTATGAAATGGGTCCAGCTGAGTACCGCACTTAAACGAAGACGTGTTAGCGCAGTGTAGCGCGCGTAAAAAAGAGAAAAGAAGAGTGCAACGATCGTCATCGATCCGAAGATCGAAGCATTGGAGGTGACGAAATAGGTGTCATGTATGCCGATGTCCATCACTGTGTTTCCGACTTGACTCGCTTCATTCGAGAGCAGCATCGGCAGAAGGACGTAGAGCAGAGCGATTATGGCGAGCACCATGAAAAGCCTGGAAAGCCAGCGGGAGGAGCGTTCAGTGGTTCTCATCCTACCAACGTCGGCTTTGGAGCGCAGTGCGCGTGAGCAAGAGGAACACGGTGATGGTGCCCAGGAAGTAGAGCACATCGCGCAGGTCCACCACGCCACGGCTCAAGCTGTCGTAGTGGTCCTGGATACCGATGGACTTGATGGCGCCTTCCAACGCACCGAAGGCATCGAAGCTGGCGATGAGATCGAAACCCAGGTAGAGGAAGAAGCACAGAAAGACCGCGATCATGAAGGCCACCACCTGGTTCTCGGTGATGGACGAGGAGAACACACCGATGGCGCCGAAGCAGCAGGCGAGGAGCAGCAACCCGATGTACGAGCCGATGATGCCTCCGGTATCCAGGTTGCCCTTCGGCATGGCCAGCTCGTGCAGGCTGAGCCAGTAGATCAGGGTGGGCAGCAACGCGAAGAGGATCAGGATCACGGCGGCGATGTACTTGGCCAGCACCAGTTGCATCTCGGTGAGCGGCTTGGTGAGCAGCAGTTCGATGGTGCCGGTGCGCCGTTCCTCGCTGAAGCTGCGCATGGTGACGGCCGGTACAAGGAAGAGGAACACCCAGGGAGCGATGAAGAAGAGCGGGGCGAGGTCGGCATAGCCCGTGTCCAGGATGTTGTTGGGGAACACCCAGAGGAACAGGCCGGTGAGCAGCAGGAACACCACCACCACCACCTGGCCGATCAACGACCCGAGGAACCCCCTTACTTCCTTGAATATGAGGACACGCATCGTGAAAGCGGGCGCCAAGATAGCGGTGCCGGATAGGAGCGGACTTACCGTTGCTTGATCGCTGCGGCCGAGTTGTCAGTTCGTGGTTGTCAGTTGTGCGCTAGGCCACCTTGCGCATGGGCGGACCGTGAACCACAAGGAACAATGTCCGGAACAACTAGAATTCGATCACCGACTTACGGCGGCCGCGTACGGGCTTCTTCGGGATCTTCTCCTCGTCCGTATTGCAATAGTTGCGCACGATGAACTTGGAGTCACCCTCGCCAAGGTCTGCCGCTTCACGCCAGCTTTCACACGCCTTCTCCTTGTTCTTCAGCGCGTAGTACGAATCCGCACGGTAGTAGAGCGCCTCTTTCAGCGCCTCGTCCTTCGCGTCGATGACTTTCGTGAACGTGGCGATGGCAGCTTCGTACTGCTTGGTCTCGAAGTGGAGCACGCCCAAGCTCATGAGACCATCGGCCAGTCCGGGCTTCAGGTTCAGGGCTCCCTCGATATCCGCGATGCCTTCGGCTTCTTTGAAGAGTTCACCTTTCACAACACCCCGCAGGAACAGCGCATCGGCATTGTCCGGCCGCAGTTCCAAGGAGCGCTCCAGATCACGAAGGGCGCCATCGTTATTACGGCCGATGTAGTTGGCGCACGCGCGGTTGTACCAGGCATCGGGGTCGGTATCGTCCAGGTCTATGGCCTTTTCAATGTCCCGCATGGCTTCCTTCACGCGGTTCTCGGTGATGTGGACCGCCGAGCGGCTCACGTACAGGCGTGGGTTCTCAGGTTCCACCTTTTCCGCCTTCACATAATCCATCATCGCGCCGTGCAGGTCCTGCTGGCGCTGCTTGATGTCGCCGCGCAGCTTGAACCCACCGGGAATTCCAGGTTCCAAGGTGATGGCACTATCAGCGTAGGCCAGCGCTTGCGTCAAGTCGTTGGCTTTGTACGCGGCTTGGGCGTTCTTCAAGTGGTCATCAGCATCCGGCTGGGCCAGCAGGGAAAGGGGCAGCAGCGCGAGGCCAGAGAGGAGGGAGCGATACATGGCCCCGAAGATCGGACAAAGACCGGACCAACGGTGGGAAATGAAGCAATGGGGAAATGGGACACTGGAGCAAAGGCAATAATGAGCAGGTCTGCCCTTTGCTCCATTGACCAATTGCTTCATTTCAGCATTGCTAGGGCAGATGATGCTCCCGCTCCACGCTCCACGCCTCAGCCGGAGCAGCGCAAAGGCCTTTCACAACGGGCCAAACCGAAGCGAAGACATCGGATACCCGGTAGGCCTCCAGGTCGCTCGGCCCATCCCAATGGCTGTAGGTGAAGAAGATGCGCGGGTCGTTCACGTCGTGCAGCAGTTCGAGGTGGCGGCACCCCGGAAAGGAGCGGATGCGCGGCTCCCATCCCACGAACAATTCCTGGAACCGGGCCACCTCCTCAGCTCGGAAGGTCATTTTCACGATGCGAACGATCATGGTACAAGTTTCAAGGGCCGCAAAGGTTCACCACCAGCGGAGTGGGGCGATCATCTCCATTCTCCGAAGTCCACCCGCACCGCATCGTCCTGACGCACGCCGAAAAGCCGTGAGGCACCGCCGCCGGAGCCCTCAACGCCCTTGTTCACCGCGATCTCCAGCAACCCTGTGGCGTTGAAGAAGGCGAGCCGTTCGCCGTTGGGCACATCGCCATACGTGGCGTGCAGTTTGGTGATGTCGTCGTCGCGGTGCCCGAATCCGATGCGGAAGGTGCGTCCTTTCCCGATCTCGTCGAACAACTGCTTGCGCACGTTGGTGACCACGTTCCCGTAACTGTCCACGTAGACCACCTTGCCACGTATGCTCGTAGGGTCCACGGCAGGTTGAAAGCCGATCTGTTCCCTGATCGAGACCACCTTCCGGCCGATCACATCCATGGTGCCGCCGCGGGCGATGTGACAAGCAGCCTTCACGAACACGCTGCGGGTGGGGAAGGCCACATGGTCATGATCCAGTTTCATGGTGATCTCGAAGGCTTCGTGCGGCGGCCCATCGAAGAGGAGGCTGAAGATGCCGTTGTCGGCACCGACGAAAAAGTGGCCATCGTGGCGTACCACCAGGTGCGGTGTTTGTCCATCGGCCTCCGGGTTTACCCCGATGATATGGATGGTTCCGCGCGGGAATTCCGGATAAGCCTGGCGAAGTACGAAGGCGGCCTGCCCGTTGTCGAACGGCTTGATCGAGTGGCTCACATCCACGATGCGCGCTTCGGGGAACTGCGTCCATATGGCACCCTTCACCGTGGCCACATAGTGGTCCTTCAGGCCCATGTCGGTGGTGAGGGTGATGATGGACATGACAGCGCGGAACGTGCGGGCAAGGACTACCTTCGGCGCTCAAAACTATCCCGGGCCGCAAGCGGCCTTTGGTTGAAGAAATCAACAATCGAAAGTTACTTTGATCGAGAAGCTGATCATAATCAGTGGCGTTGACCCCGTGGAGGTCCTGGGCGCCAACGATGCCAACCTGCGGATCATCCGCACGTTCTTCCCAAAGCTCAGCATCATCGCCAGGGGTGATACCCTGAAGGTGAGCGGCACCGACCACGAGATCGACCAGTTCGAGCAGCGCTTCGGCGAGCTGATGGCCTACGCCACCCGCTACAACGAGCTGCCGCGCAAGGTGTTGGACGATATCATGAGCACACACACCACCGCAGGCGAACGCGAGAACCCGGACGAGGCCGACGTGCTCGTCTACGGCAACGCTGGCTTGCGCGTGAAAGCCCGTACGCGGAACCAGGAGAAGCTGGTGGAAGCGGTGGAGGCGAGCGACATGGTATTCGCCATCGGCCCGGCCGGTACCGGGAAGACGTACACGGCAGTGGCCCTCGCGGTGAAGGCGTTGAAGGAACGCAAAGTGCGCCGCATCGTGCTCACGCGTCCGGCCGTAGAGGCAGGGGAGAACCTCGGTTTCCTGCCCGGCGACCTGCGTGAGAAACTGGACCCCTACCTGCAGCCGCTCTACGATGCGCTGCGCGAGATGATCCCGGCCACCAAGCTCGCTGATCACTTGGATGAGGGTGTGATACAGATCGCGCCGCTGGCCTTCATGCGCGGTCGTACGCTCGATCACGCCTTCGTGATCCTGGACGAAGCGCAGAACGCCACGATGACGCAGATGAAGATGTTCCTCACCCGCATGGGGCGGAACGCCAAGTTCGTCATCACCGGCGACGCCACGCAGGTGGATCTGCCCGATCGCCAGCCCAGCGGCCTGCTGCCCGTGGTGAACATGTTGCGCAACGTGGAAGGGGTTACCGTGGTGGAACTGGACGAGAAGGATGTGATCCGCCACGAACTGGTAACGAAAGTGCTGAAGGCTTTCCGCGAATTGGAGGAGAACAACGGAACGAAGAAATGAACGCTGTGATGGATGGCACGCTGATGCGCTCGGACCTGAAGTTGCCGGGTGTGGAGAAGATCTACCGGGGCAAGGTGCGAGACGTGTACCACCTGGCCGATGGCCGCACGATCCTCGTGGCCAGCGACCGCATCAGCGCGTTCGACGTGGTGCTACCGCGCGGCATTCCGCAGAAAGGGCAGGTGCTCACGCAACTGAGCTGGCACATGCTGCAGGCCACGGCGCACATTGCACCCAACTGGGCCATCGCTTCACCTGACCCCAACGTGGTGATCGGTCACACGGCCAAGACCGTTCCCGTGGAGATGGTGGTGCGCGGCTACCTCGCAGGTCACGCGTGGCGGCAATACAAAGCGGGGCACCGTGTGTTGTGCGGTGCGGCCATGCCCGAAGGCTTGAAGGAGAATGATCGTTTCCCGCAGCCGCTGATCACACCGAGCACGAAAGCCGAAGAAGGCCACGACGAAGACATCACACCGGACGAGATCCTGTCGCGCGGTGTTTGCACCAAGGAAGAATGGGAGACCATGTGCCGGTATGCCCTGGCGCTCTTCGCCGAAGGCACTCGACTGGCTGGGAAACAAGGGTTGATCCTAGTGGATACCAAGTATGAGTTCGGTCGAACGAAAGAGGGGAAGATCCTATTGATCGACGAGATACACACGCCGGACAGCTCACGCTATTTCTACGCTGAAGGCTATCAAGAGCGTCAGGCCCGCAACGAACCGCAGAAGCAGCTGAGCAAGGAGTTCGTGCGCGAATGGCTCATCGCCAAAGACTTCATGGGCAAGGAAGGGCAGCGGGTTCCCGAAATGGATGATGCCTTCGTCCGCAGTGTAACTGAGCGCTACACCGAGCTATACGAACGGATCACAGGACAAAAGCTAGTACCGGCACCGACGGAGGACATGAACGCACGGGTGCAACGGGCACTGGAGCAGTACTTGTCGTAAGCTTACGCTCACAGTCGGCGGCTGACAACTCCAAGCATCGCTACGGAGAGAGGCGGACAAGGAGCATTTCCTTCGCTCCATGAGCCCAACGCTCCTCCTCTCCATCGTCTTCGGCTACTTCCTGCTGCTGCTGGGCATTGCGTGGTACACCAGCCGCGGTGCTGGTGAGCACGCCTTCTACAGCGGCGAGCGCAAGAGCCTGTGGTGGGTGGTGGCCTTCGGGATGATCGGCACGTCGCTCAGCGGGGTCACGTTCATCAGCGTACCCGGTCAGGTGGCGGCGAAGGGGTGGACGTATTTCCAACTCGTCTTTGGGTTCGCGATCGGCTATTGGATCGTCGCCGGGATCCTGCTGCCGCTCTACTACCGCATGGGGCTCACGAGCATCTACGGCTACCTGCGCGAACGTTTCGGCATGGTCAGCTATCGTACGGGTGCATCGTTCTTCATCTTGTCACGACTGGCGGGTGCCACCATCCGGATCTTCGTGGTGCTCAACGTGATCCAGCTGTTCGTGCTGGATGCCATGGGTGTACCGTTCGAGCTCACCGCCTGTTTGGTGATGCTGATGATCGTGCTCTACACGCTGAAAGGCGGCGTGAAGACCATCGTGTGGACGGACACCTTGCAGACGCTCTTCATGCTGGGCGCGCTCATCGGTACCATCATCTATATCACGAACCATGTTGAGATGAGCGACTGGCGCCCGTTACTCGCCGAGAGCGGGATGACGCGCATCCTCGATCTGGATTGGCGCAGCGACGGGTTCCTGTTGAAGCAGATCCTCGCGGGCATGTTCATCACCATCGCGATGACCGGTCTTGATCAGGAGATGATGCAGAAGAACCTGAGCGTGGCCACGGTGGGCGGCGCGAAGAAGAACATGCGTGTCTTCAGCGTGATCCTGCTGGGCGCGAACCTGTTGTTCCTGTTGCTGGGTGCGCTTTTGTACATCTACTCCGGAAAACTGGGGATCACCTTGCCCGAGCGTCCGGACGATGTCTTCCCCACATTGGCATTACAGCAGTTCCCGGTGTGGCTGGGACTGTTCTTCATCATCGGCCTCATCAGCGCGCTCTTCCCCAGCGCTGATGGTGCGTTGACAGCGCTCACCGCCAGTACTTGCATCGACCTTATAGGCATACGTGACCGTGGTTGGGATGAAGCGAAGCAGAAACAGGTGCGCCAACGGGTTCACTTGGGCATGGCGGCCTTGTTCATGGCTTTCATCCTGTACTTCCATTGGCTGGCCACGCCGAGCGTGATCAAGACCTTGTTCGATATCGCGGGCTTCACCTACGGGCCGCTGCTCGGGCTCTTCGCCTACGGCCTCTTCTTCAAAGGCAAGCCCGAAGAGCGGTGGGTGCCGGTGGTGTGCATCGCCGCACCGATCATCACCTACATCCTGCGCCAGAATTCGGAGCAACTGCTCTTCGGTTACAAGATGGGTTTCGAAGTGCTGCTGGTCGTGGCCGGGCTGACCATGCTCGGATTGCGGCTCATCGGCAAGCGGCAGGCAGCATAACGCTCCATCCCTGCGTCATAGATTTCGGAGCGGTACTCACATGTACTGCGTCCGCTTACAATGCAAAGCCGTTCTATCGTTCCCATAGCCTTCGCTGCGGTGTGCTGTCTCGCGCTGATCGGGTGCCACAAGGGAACAAGCTTTGGGCCGGTGGATGAAGGTGATGGGTTGAGCGCCCTCTTCGAGGATCGGCTCGCCAATGCGACACAGCACTTTTCCATGAACGCTACCACGGGTGGTACGATACATGGAGCAGGGGGAGTGGAATTCATCTTTCCGCCCAACGCGTTCCAGACCCAAGGCGGGGGAATCGTTGCAGGTAGTGTCAATGTGGAAGTGATCGAAGTGCTGGATATCGCTGATATGATCCTGTTGAACATCACGACCGTGGGGGATGACAACGGTACCCGACGCGTACTGAATAGTGGTGGTTCCGTGTATGTGAGCGCGCGTCAAGGGAACACGGAGCTTTTCCTAGGCCCACAGGGTATGGGGATCATCGTTCCGGCCACGACCGTGAGCATGCAAATGGGTGTTTTCACCGCGAACCGAACACCGGGCGAGGATCTGCTTTGGACAGAAGCCGACAATGCGACCATCACACCGATCGCAGTGGACACTGCTGGAAGTGGTGGCGGGTATAGCTATCAACTGCAGGTGGATTCCATGCAGTGGATCAATTGCGACTATTTCCCCTTCAGTCCGGATAATACCACCATCACGGCGATCACACCGAGCGATGTGCCCAACGACAGCACTAGGGTCTGGTTCGTGTTCCCCACGCTGAACGCAGTGGCCGGAGGTTCGCCGAACGCTCCTCAGACGTACGCCTTCGGGCAGGTTCCAGTAGGTCTTCCGGCAATAGCAGTGAGCCTAACGCGAAATGGTGATGACTACCGTTCGGCCTTCACGAACTTCACCACCACACCGACCGGAAGCGTGGGCCTTTCCTACCAACCGACAACGCTCCAGGCCTTCGAAGCTGCGGTGAACGCGCTCTGATCAGGCGGCGACCGATGTTTTCTTCTTCTCCAGCCCGAACACTTTCGTGAGCCACTTGCGACCCTTGGTGTTCATCGGTGCCTCAAAGTGCAGATGTACCTGATTGGCGGCTATCTGGATCACCACGAACACGGCGATGAACCAGGGGATGTACATCCAAACGGGGATCGAGAACTCCAGCTTCAGCAGGACCTGCCGTCCATAGCGGAGCATCAGTTCGTGGATCATGTAGAAGGTGAAGCTGGCCTCACCCAGGAACACCATGCGGTCGCTGGCAAGCAACCAATTCTTCGTGTCCCGCCGGAAAGCCGTGCCGAGCACCACCATCAAGCTGCCGGGCAGCATCCACAGGTTGGTGCCGCTGGCTTCGTCGCGGTAATACTCCAGCGCCATCATGCCACAGAACCAGAGGATGCCCAATGGCAACAGGGCTTGCTTCCACGCTTCTGAGTAGGTTTTGAACCGGTTGAAGAAGAGGAAGGCCAGGATGCCGAGCACGTAATCCGTCACCCTGAACGGCGCACGTTCCACCTTGATGAACGCATCCGGGTCGTTGTGCGTGGTGAAGAACGCGAGGGTCAGGGCTGCCAACACGATGAAGATGGACGCTAGGAAGAGGACCTTCTTTTTGCCCGCCTTCAGCATACCGGCGAAGAGGAGCGGGGTAAGCACGTAGAAGAGCATCTCTACGCTCAGCGTCCACGAGACCTTGTTCGGGCCGGGACCCGGGTAGCCGATGGGGCTCCACTCCTGAAGCAGGGCGATGTGAATGGGCAGGTTCTCCAGTTGGATCGGTGAGGTGCTGCTCTTCAAACCCAAGGGCAGGCACACCAGCATGGTGAGCAGGTGGAGCGGGAAGATGCGGGTGACGCGGGCGATCAAGAAGCGACCGGCGTTCGCACGTGTTGGCTCCCACTTGTCCTCGCCGTAGTAGACATAGGTCATGATGAAGCCGCTGAGCACAAAGAAGATGGAGACACCCAGGCGGCCCTGTAACTCGGCATGCTCGTGGCCGAGCCATTCCAGGCCCGGCAGCATGCTGGCGTGGAGGGAGAACACGACGAAAGCCGCATAGAACCGCAGTGCGGTAAGCGGACGAATGAGTTCCTTTTGCATCAGGCCTGGACAAAGATCCAGTGGATCGCGTTCTACGCTGCCGGACCGGGGAGGGTTCCTTTCACAACCCGGTGCTGAGAACGGTCAATCCTGGCGCTGCCAGTTGCGCTCGATCACCTCCAGCAGTTCGTCGTGTACGGCGCGGTTGCTGGCCACGATCTCTTCATCGAAGAGCGGGTCTTTACTCGGAGCGAAACCGCTGACACGGCCACCTGCCTCGCGCACGAGAAGTACTCCGGCGGCCACGTCCCAGCTATTCAGGCCATACTCGTAGAACGCTTCGAAGCGACCACAGGCCACGTAGGCCAGATCGGCGGCGGCACTACCCAGTCGACGGATGCCACGGGTACGGTGCATCAGCTCACGCAAGAGGTCCATGTACTCCGTTTCGTAGCCGAAGTCATCGTATGGGAAGCCGGTGGCCAGCAGGCTTTCCTGCAGTTCCTTACGGGGCGATACCTGGATACGCTTCCCATTGAGGAACGCGCCTCCACCTTTCCACGCTGTGAAACGTTCGTCGCGTGTTACCTCATGCACCACCCCCAGAACGGGTTCGGTGCCATCGACAAGGGCGATGCTGATGCAGTAGCACGGAATACCGTGAACGAAGTTCGTGGTGCCGTCCAACGGGTCGATGATCCAGTTGAGCCCTTCACCTTTTTCGCCGCTGCCTTCCTCGGCGATGAACCCGGCTTCGGGAAGGATCTTCTCCAACGCCTCCACCAGACGGTCCTCGGCCGTGTGGTCTACGTGGGTGACCAGGTTGTTCGCGCTCTTTTCCGAAATGCCAGCGGCGGTGAGCTTGCCCGCTTCGCTACGAATGAACGCGGCGACATCGACACAGATCGCTTCGACCTGTTCAGTGAGTTTCTTGAGTTCCATTCAAGGTGTTGTTGCGCGAGCGGACCCAAAGGATGCCCGCGATACCGGCGATGACCAGACCGAGGGAGATCACTTCGGCCTGGGTCCAGCTTCCTGCGAAGGCGACGTTGACGCGGATCTTCTCGATGAAGAAACGCTCGACACCGTTGAGCAGCAGGAAGGTGAAGAAAATGATGCCCGGAGTTGAGACCCGCTTCCGCAAGGACCACAGCAGGAAGAAGAAGCCCACGCAAACGATGGTCTCATACAACGGGGTAGGGAATACCGGTTCCGGAAGTACGGTGCAGTATCCATCGAAGCAGGGCGTTCCGCTGAAAGGGACACCAACGCCGTTCACATTGTTCGGATAGGTGTAACTCCACAGCCAGTCCGGCAGCCAGCTTGGTGCGGGTGTGTTGTTCACGATGCCCCAGTCGCCATCGCCGCTCACCTGGCAGCCGATACGGCCCACACCATAAGCGAGCATGACGCCGGGTGCAGCGCTGTCCGCGCCGTGCCAAGCGGGTATGCCGTTGTTCCGGAAGTAGCGGATCACCATGGCACCCGCCACGATCAACCCGCCGTACATCGTGAGGCCGCTGAAGACGCCATCGCCACCGGGGTTCTTGACGAAGGAGATGAACTCGTCCGGGTTCTCCAACCAGTGGAAGAGCTTGGCACCCACGAGTCCCCAGAGGGCCGCCACCATGGTGATGTTGCCTCCGTGTTCGTGCGCCTGCATGCGGATCTCCTCGGTCTTCGGCTCGGCCAGCTTGGTCTTCTCTTTCTCCCTCCACTTCGACCAGGCCATGAAGCCGCCGAGGATGACCCCTCCGATGAAATTGCCCTTGCCACTGAGCAGGAAGCCTTGTGGATCCGCCGTGGACTCCGATAGGTTCAGCACAAGAAATAGGCCCTTCCACCCGAGCAGGAAGCCGAGCAAGCCGCTCCAGATCAGCTCACCCGGAGACGCTGGCAGACCGATGGTCACCTTGCGTGTAACCGGTTGGAGCAGACCGAGCCCCTCTTTGCGGCGTAGCTCCATCCCCAAGGTCCAACTCGCGAAGAGGAACGCCAGCGCTACGAAGAACCCGAAACTATTGAGGAACTTGAGGAAGGACAGGTCAAGCCCGGTGAGATCGAGAAGGGCGTGGTAGATCGTTGGGTACATCCTGGTAAGCCGTTTAGCGGATGCGTCAATTAGCGAGTTGGACTTCTGGGGTCAGGCCGATGATGTGCCCGTCACCATCCATTCGGGTCAGTTCCACGGGGACGATACGGTTGACGAACGCTGCGTCGTACGGCATGGTCACACGCAGGTAGTTGTCGGTGAAGCCAAGCATGCGGCCGTCGTTCTCTTCGGCCTCGAAGAGCACGCTGCGCGCCGAGCCGAGGTGATCTTGGTAGAACGCCCGTTGCAGCTTGTTACTGAGGATGCGCAGTTGCTTGGTGCGCTCGCGCCGTGTTTCCATGGGCACGCTGTCATCCATGCGCACGGCCGTGGTGTTGGCACGCTCGCTGTAGGTGAAAACGTGGAGGTAGTCCACGGCTATGGAACGAAGGAATTCGTGCGTCTTCAGGAACTCGTCCTCCGTCTCGCCCGGTGTTCCCGTGATCACGTCCACGCCAACGCAGGCGTGCGGCATGCGTTCCTTGATGCGCGCGACGCGTTCGGCATAGAGCGCCGTGTCATAACGGCGGCGCATGCGCTGCAGGATGGCGTCACTACCGCTTTGCAGGGGCATGTGGAAGTGCGGCGCGAAACGTGCGCTGGTGGCTACGAAGTCGATGACACCGTCATGGCACAGGTTCGGCTCGATACTGCTGATCCTGAATCGTTCAATGCCTTCGACCTCGTCCAGGGCTTCGATCAATTGAAGGAAGGTCTGCTCATGTCCACGGCCGAAGTCCCCCGTGTTGACCCCGGTCAGGACGATCTCTTTCACGCCGGAAGCAGCGATCGTACCGGCCAGTGCGACCGTTTCCGCTACGGTGGCGCTGCGGCTACGCCCACGGGCCAGCGGTATGGTGCAGAACGAACAGAAGTAGTCGCAGCCGTCCTGCACCTTCAAGAACGTTCGGGTGCGGTCGTTGGCGTTGTAGGAGGGGACGAAATGCTTGAGGTCCTTGATCGGAGAGTGGACCGCTTCGCCTTTCCCTCCGTGATCCCCGGCTTCGGCCGAGGCCAGCTTCCTGTCCACATGAGAGGCCAGGTCGAATTTCTCGTTGGCGCCCAACACCAGGTCCACACCGGGTATGCCGGCGATCTCCTCGGGCTTCAGTTGCGCGTAACAGCCCACCACGGCGATGAACGCATCCGGGTTGATGGACTGGAAACGGCGCACATGCCGGCGGCATTCCTTGTCGGCATTCTCCGTTACGCTGCAGGTGTTGAGCACGAACACATCGGGACGGTCCTCCTGGCGCACCTTGGCATAGCCGGCCTCTTCCAACGAACGGGCCAGGGTACTGGTCTCGCTGAAGTTGAGTTTGCAGCCCAGGGTATGGAAGGCGACGGTCTTGGAAGGCCTCATGTGGTCCGGTGCTCCGGTGGACATGTGACCATGGCCTGACCGGAGCGGCGGCGAAGGTACCGCTCCACGGTGGATGAAGCAGTTGAAAGCCAAGCGCCTATATTCAGGCATCTATTTGCGCAGCCAACGTCTGCCTACTGAACCCGGACCCTTCGGCCATGCCCTCAGGATCACTTGCATCGTTGAGCCTGTCCCGACCAGTAAGCGAATTCCATTTTAGCCGAACTCAATGATCCGAACCCTACACTCTTCCAAGTTTTTCCTGCTGTTCGGTCTTTCGCTCGTATCGCTTTCGGCGCATGCCAGCATTTCCTTCTCCATTTCCCCCGCCCACTGTACGCATTGGGATGCGGTGATCATCACCCAGGTGAGCGGCGGTGTACCGCCCTATACCTTCAGCTGGAGTGATGGCCCCACCACGCAGAACCGTTACAATGTGAACGGGGGTACCTATACGTTGACCGTCACGGACCTCGTGGGTGGTGTGCAGCAAGCTGAAGCCACGGTTCCCACCTTGCCCAACTATCCTTGGGACCCGAATACGATGTTCGCTCAGGCGATCCCCAGTTGCCTTCCCGGGCCGGAACCCAACGGGGGCGGTTACATGTTCTTCGGTGGAGACCAGTACCCGGCCCCGGCTGGCGTAGCTCCCCATGAGTTCGATACCGGGTGTCTGGAACAGCCGTTCGCGGAAGGCAACATCCCAACGGATTGGTCGTGGTTCGTCAATGGCACCGTACGCGCCGTATGCTTCCTGGGCATGGAGGGGCAGAGCTACACGATCGGTTACACGGATGCCACGGGATGTCCGGGGACGATGGAAGTGACCGTGCCACAGGTGCCCCAGTTCTACCCCGTGGGTATCCTGGACATCGAGGGCTCCTGCTCGGGCGGCACCAATGGGAGGGTCCGATTCAGCATACCGGCAGAGCCCGATTACATCTACGGTGTTCGTCCACACCTCTACAACCCCGATTGGCAGGAGAACGAGGCGTTCTGGAATTCCATGGCCATGAACTGGACCGGTGGGGCGGAATACGACGTACCCGACCTGGGCCCGGGTACTTATGCGTTGGTCCGCAAGATCAGCATCGACCCGGACTGGGCGCAGTGGTTCCCGTGTGGCGATACTACGTACATCACCATTCCAGACCTGGGTCCCACATGCGGATACGTGAACGGAACGGTCGCGCTTGATGTGAACGAGGACTGTACATTGCAATGGTCGGATACGCGCATTCCCGAGACCGTGCTCGAGTTCCTCCCTGGTCCATATTACGCCACGACCAATACCACTGGAGGATATGCGGTTCACCTGCCGCTGGGATCGTACACGGTACATCAGCAGAGCACTGTGCTGCGGGAACATTGCCTTGGTGATCCAAGCTCGTTGACAGTGGCAGGGAACATGACCTACGATCTGCTGGACACGGCGTTGATGACCAACGATGTGCAGCTGACCATGGCCAGTGGGCCTGCTCGTCCCGGTTTCGAACTGTCCTATGCCTTGGATATCGATGCGCTCACCAGCGCCGCTCATCAGCTCAACAGTCTGGTGCTTACGGTGGATGCCGAACTGAGCTATGTGAGCGCTTCACCGACGCCCAGCAACGTCAGCGGCAACACGATCACGTGGAGCAACTTCGGCTGGCTCAATTATTTCGGCCACCGCGATGTGAACGTTCGTTTTCTGGTGCCGCCCGATGTGAACCTGATCGGCAACGAACTGCAGGCCAGTGCAACGCTCGGCAGCAACGGGGATCAGAATACATTGAACAACGTAGCCGACGGTTCGGTGGTGGTCACGGGCAGCTATGATCCGAACGACAAGGTGGCTACCACGAGCAGTGGTGCAAGCCGGGAACATTACTACATCGATGTGGACGAATGGGTGGATTATGTGGTGCGTTTCCAGAACACCGGAACGGATACGGCGTTCACGGTGGTGATCACGGACACGCTACCCACGACCCTTGATCCGGCAACGCTCGTGATGGGAGCAGGATCACACCCGTTCACATGGGAGTTGGAAGGGAGCGGCACTGTGCGTTTGATGTTCGCGAACATCCTTCTACCCGACAGCAACGTGAACGAGCCTGCCTCGCACGGTTTCGTGTCGTTCCGTGTTCGACCTAAGCAGCCGTTGGTTCCCGGACTTGGCATAGAGAACGTCGCGAACATCTTCTTTGATCTCAACCCACCGGTGATCACCGAGCCCAGCGTCCTGGTGGCGGAGTTCAGTACGGGAACGCGGGATCAAGCGCCTGGTCAGGGGCGATTACGGCTGCTCCCGAACCCTGCAAGGGACCAACTCCTGGTGAACGCTGAAGGAACGATGACCGCCGTGCGGATCATAGCTGCGGATGGGAGGGAGGTGCTGCGCACGCGTGTGCGATCGACCCATGCGAGCATAGTGTTGGAGCAACTGAAAGCGGGTGTCTATTTCATCAGCGCGTCGTTCATGGACGGGTCTGAGATACGCGAAAGGTTCATCAAAGAATAAGGACGGTATGACGCCGAGAACACTCTTCCTTGCCACACTTCTTCTGGTTCCGGCCACGTCCTGGTGCGTCCTCACCGTTAGCGTGGAGGTGGTGCATGAGACGTGCACGTATTCGAGCGGATCCGCGACCGCCGCTATCTCCGGTGGGGTGCCGCCTTACACGTTCGCTTGGAACACCGGTGAGACCACACAGTCCATCAGTGGCCTGCCGGCCGGACAGTATTCCGTGATGGTGACCGATGGCAGCGGAGCTGAAGTGACCGCACAAGGGGAGGTGTTGTCGATGCCGTACGAGCTGATGTCCATGATGAACGATATGCCCTGGTGTACGGCGCCTTTCCACGCCTTCAACGCACCGGAGGTATCCGGGCTTGTGAATACCTGGACGGTGAATGGGTCGCCGGCGATCCTGCACAATATGGGGATCTACGAGTTCCCCTCAGTTCCGACCGATGGTAGTTTCTCCTACCCGGTGGATGACGGCAATGGCTGTGCAGGTACGGTGTCGGGCATCAACGGTACGCAGATCACCGATTGGCCGCAACTCGCCGTGACCAGCGTAGTACCTTCTTGCGGTACGCAGCCTTTAGGGGCCATCAACCTGCATGCCGACGGTACTGTCCCTCAGAATGGTCTGTTCTTGCCGTTCATCGACCTGATCGATGGTAATGGAGTGCAATTGCAACGGTCAGCTTCTCCCGATGCCAACGGCAATGCCGTATTCCCTGATCTGGTTCCCGGGCTTTATGGATTCCATTGGTGGCTGGGCGTTACAGCCGAGCATCTTGATCCAGGTATATGCGCGTACGACACGGTGTGGGTCTCTGTTCCGAACCTGGGTGACGTCTGTGGCAGCATCTCGGGCAGAAGCTACTTGGACCTTGATGAAGATTGCACATTCGACGCCGGTGACGTGGGTCTGCCGTACGCTCCGCTGATGATCATGCCCGGCAACGACACATTACTGACAGGCTCGCAAGGGCAATACGCGTTGCCGTTGTACAACGGTGCTTACACCTTGGAGCAACTGGATCCGACATTGGAACCCATTTGTCCGGGAACCCAGCCGGTGCCGTTCACCATCGCATCCGATCAACAAGTGGTCGATCTCGCCAACAGCTCCACACTACCGCTCGATCTCGCGGTCGGGATCAGCGGCTCGTTGTTCAGGCCCGGGTTCACGACCAACTACCATCTTGTCGTGCGCAATATCTCACCTCAACAAAGTGGTCCGGTCACCGTTACCGTGGAATTGGACCCGTTGCTCCTTCCAGTGGGAAGCAGTGTTCCGCCTGCAACACAGGTCGGCAGTTCGTTCTCGTGGGAACTACCGCCGTTCGCACCTTTCGGGGAGTTCACCGCGCACATCCAAGTGCAGGTTCCCGTGGGTACGGCTTTGGGTACCCCGTTGACCACGAACGCCACCATTGAAACCAACCTGCCAGATGCCGTTGCGACCAACGATGCGGCACAGGCACAAGATGAGGTGGTAGGTAGCTATGATCCGAACGACAAGCGAGCGACCACCAGCACGCGCACGAGCGACGAGCTTTATTTGATCGATGCTGATGAGTGGATCGACTACACCATCCGCTTCCAGAACACGGGCACGTTCCTGGCTGAATTCGTGGTGATCACCGATACGCTACCATCCACGTTGGACCTGCTCACGTTCCAACAAGGAGCCGCCTCGCATCCGTTCACCGCCAGTTTCAAACCCGGAAGAGTGGTGGAATGGCGGTTCGATGGCATCATGCTGCCCGACAGCGCGAGCGATGAACCTGGAAGCCATGGTCTGGTCAATTTCAGGATACGGCCGCGCTTGCCGATCGCTCCAGCGACCGTTATCGAGAACGTCGCCAACATCTACTTCGACTACAACGAGCCGGTGATCACCGAGCCCAGCGTGTTGGTAGCGGAATTCAGTACCAGCATCGCGGAAGGACTGAAGAATGAACTAAGCGTTTCCCCTGTACCAGCCACCGAATTCCTCCAGATCCGTTCACGTACTCCGATCAGTAGCCTCCTGGTGATCGCTTCGGATGGTCGGCCGGTCCTTCAACACGGAGCGCGGAGCATGATCTGTACCCTCTCCGTCGCGGATCTCGGGAGTGGTGCATACGTCATCCTGGTTCATCATGTCGACGGTACTTCCAGCCAAGCACGGTTCATCAAGCATTGACCCATGAGAAGGATCCTTTCCATCCTAGCGCTCGCTTCGTGTGCACACCTGCATGCGGTCACGGTGCAGATCTGGACACAGCAACAACCGGTGTGCAACTACGCCAATGGCAGTTTGTACGCGAGTGCAGAAGGAGGCTCAGCTCCCTACACGTACCAATGGAACACGGGTTCAACATCGTGGCAGATGACGGGGCTTATGGCGGGTACCTATTCCGTTACGGTGACCGACGCGCTAGGCGATGAGGCGACGGCTGAACTAACCTTGGAAGCGCTGAGCGGATGGGGCAATATCGGCATGGGTTCGCAACCTTACTGCGATGGGCAGTCCTCTTATGGTCATGTGGCTGCATCCTATCTGTCCATAGGTGGTGATCCGTTCTCGGTGGATCTTTCCAGTGCGTTCCCCTTGATGTTCGATGGGCCGGCAACGGAAGTCTATAACACGAACACTTCGCCCGCCTGGCTCGGATACAGCTACATCCTCGATGCTCCGGAAGGATGGTATTCCATCGGTTTCACTGATGCGAACGGTTGTCCCGGCATCGCGGAAGGCTCGGTGTATGGCTCGGTGGACTGGCCTGCGTTCACGGAGGTGGAGGTAGCTGCTAGTTGTGGTCCTGCCCCGAACGGGTCGATCACCGTGCAGCGGACAGGAGGGAATTTCGCTGCATTGACGGGTCCTTACGAGACCATCTGGGATACCGGTTCGGATGACCCGGAGATCTTCTACGATGTGCCACCGGGTGGACATTGGTTGGTGCAGACCACGCGCACGCCAGCAACGAACAGCATCAACTGGGAAGTGCTGCCCGCTGCCCAATGCGGCGATAGCATCTATGTGGTCGTTCCGGACGGTGGGTCCGCTTGTGGCGAACTGAGCGGTACGGTCCACATCGATGCGGACGAGGATTGCGTCATGGACGGTGGTGAGATCGGTGCAGGTCATCAAGTGCTCATCCTTCAACCCGGTCCGCGCTACGTAAGTACGGATCTCGCCGGGCACTACAGCGCCCAAGTGCCCTTGGGTACCTACACGTTGGAACCAGCGAATCCCGAATTGGGGTCGGTATGTCCCGCACAGGCGACCATCTCATCGCTGGCTGTTCCGGTGGTGTTGGATGCACCGGTGATCGGCGAAGCCGGACCCATGCCCGATCTATGGGCTTCGGTCGTGAGCGGCCCCGCACGGCCGGGTTTCGAAATGATCTATTCGCTCCACGCCAATAACATGAACTACGGCGCAAGCGGGGTGGTGACAGCAACCTTCACGCTGGACCCGAACACCACCGTGATCAGCGCCCTGCCCGCACCTGACCTCATCTCCGGACAGACCGTCGTGTGGACGATCCCTAACGTGGCACCATGGGCCCAGCCGTGGTTCCAGGTACGGGTGCAGGTGCCGCCGGATGTGGGCTTGATCGGCACCTTCCTGAACGCCACATTCTCCTTGTCCTCAGCCACGTTGGACCTCAACTCCGCGAATAACAGCAGCACGTACAGCACCTTGGTCACGGGTAGCTACGATCCCAATGACAAGCTGGCTTTCACGAGCACGAGGGCCAGCGACGCGCTCTACTTCATCGATGGGGACGAGTGGGTGGACTATACGATCCGGTTCCAGAACACGGGAACGGATACGGCCTTCACGGTGGTGGTAACGGATACGTTGGATGGCACATTGGATCCAGGTAGTCTTCTCGTCGGAGCGGCGTCACATCCCTTCACATGGGAATTGGCCTACGGGAATGTTCTGCGATTCACCTTCGCTGATATACTGCTCCCGGACAGCAACGTGAACGAACCGTTGAGCCACGGACAGCTCACGTTCCGCATCGCCCCCAAGACACCTTTGTTGCCCGGTACTGAAGTGCGGAACACGGCCAACATCTTCTTCGACTTCAATCCGCCCATCATCACGCCGATGAGCGTACTGACAGCGGAATTCAGCACCGCCGCGGAGGCTGGAAGCTCTGGTATGGCGTCAGCCGTTCTCGCACCGGTGCCGGCCGATCGAAGTCTGCACGTGGATCTGCCTGCCAACAGCGCATTGCCCGTACACGCGACCATAGTGGGAGTGGACGGGCGGACCTTCGCGTCATACACCTTCGCATCAGCCTCCCAGTCCCTTGATCTGCAGGGCTTGCCTGCGGGCACATATTCGTTGCGCCTCATTGCGCGTAACGGCGTGCGGTCTACGGCACGCTTCGTCAAGGAATGATATCCGCGCAAGCAACCATCCGCGACATTCCCGTCAATAGGATACTCGATAGGGAACTGACCATGGAACGTACCCGCCCCGCAGACCGCTCGAACCTGATCAGGCTGAGCATGTTACTGTTCTCCATCCTCGCCATCGTATCCTTCGCGCTCGCCAGAGTGGCTTGGTGATCACGCGTTCAGCTTTTCCGCCGCTTACCTTGGGCGCAATGCGTATCGCCTTGGCATTCTTGCTTTTCGCGCCGCTTTACGGTGCTGCACAGGATCTGGAGCCAACCTTGCTCTGGCGTATCACGACTCCGGGTATTCCGGCCTCCAGTTACCTCTATGGTACTGTACACAGCAAGGACGATAGGGCCTACCAGTTCGGGGATTCGGTACTTCCTGCGTTGGACCGCTGTGCTGTAGCCGCCGGTGAACTCGACCTTTCGACAGCCAACGCTGAAATGGGCATGGCGCTGCTCACGACCATGCGTATGAGCGGCGATCGGAAGCTGGAGGATCTGTACAAGAAGAAGGACTGGAAACGCGTGGATGCGGCGATCCAGGAGGGGATGGGCTTCATGGCACCGATGACCATGCGCATGAAACCCTTCTTCGTGATGGCCCTCCTTACGGAGAACGCCATGGACGGGGATCAAGACCAAGTGCTGGACGAATTCCTTCAGCAGAGAGCCAAGGCCAACGGCCAGCGGGTGATGGGTATTGAAACGGTGAAAGAGCAGATGGCCGCTGTTGACGCCATTCCCATCGAAGAGCAGGCCGCCATGTTGCTGGACCATGTGGACCACAAAGGCTATCAGGACCAGATGGACGCCATGCTCGATGTCTATGCGCGGCAGGATATCGAGCAATTGATCGACGTTGCGGAGAAGACCGGTACCATGCCGGACAGTTTCGAGCGTTCCTTGCTTACCGAACGTAACGCACGCATGGTGCAACGCATGGATAAGCTCCTGCGCGACGGTGGGTCCATCTTCTTCCTGATCGGTGCGGCCCATCTACCGCGTCCCGATGGTCTCATCGCAGGCCTTCGTGCGCAAGGCCATACAGTTGAAGCCGTGATCAGCGACTCCCATCAGTACATGCTCGAGACCGAGCCCGTGGAAGAGGAACGCTGAACTACTTGGCGCGACGTACGATCCTGCGGTACGCTACGAACGCGATGGCCAGCAGGAGCAATACGCTCCACGATCTCAACAGGGCCAGTGTAACATCCTTTAGTAGTTCCCAGCCGGTGCGAAGGGCTTCGCTCGCCTTGCTGAAGAATCCGGGTTCATAGGCTTCTATGTTCTGCTCGTTGGGTAGCAATTCGCGGCGGATCCCTTCACGCTGGTAGATATCCAGGGTCAGTGTGCTGAAGGCGATCCGGTCCTCCATCTCCAGGGTGCTCAGTGCGACCTCATCGGCTTGCTGTTGGCGGTCGATCAAGCGGTCCTCGGCCGTTACGGTCTCTTTCAATTTGGCGTCCTTGTCGTCAATGGCATTGGTCAACCGCTTATCGTGTCGTGCGAGACGGTCGCGTGTCAACCTGTCCCGCAAAAGGGCGATGCGTACGTCGGTGGCCGTCAGGGTCCGGTGATCCAGGAAGTCGACCAGAGCGATCAACGACTTCAAGGTCGTATCCAACTCAATGCTGGGAACGCGAACGGTAAGCCTGTTCACGACCGTGTACCGGGTGGTCTCCAACAAGCTGTCCGCACTGATCGCGGTATTGTATCGACCGAGCACCTCCGTGGCCAGGTGCGTGCTCGCGACGTGACCACCATGCCGTGCTACCAACGCTTCGATGGCGAAACTGCTCTTCACCACATCATCCGTTCGGAAGCGCAGGTCACCTGTACGCACGAACCGCCGACTACTGTCCCGGTAGCTTGCGGCACTGCTGCTCAGTGCGGTCCGTGGCTCGGGTGCTTCCGGCTGCGCCACGGACGCCCCTTCAGTGGCGTCCTCTTCGTAGCGAATGTCGGCGATGGACGTTCCAGGTCCGTGTTCGCGGGATTGGCCGCAGCCGATGGCCAGAAAGAGACTTGCCGCCGTCAAGAAGGGTAAGGTGGTGCGCATGGTGTGATCCGTGATGCACAACGAACGTGTCGTGCGGCCTATTGCATCACGGTACACGCCGCCGGTGCGTGGGTTCGATCACTCCTTGGCGAGCCCGATGGTGGCCGTGATGGCCCGATGGTCGCTCAATGCATCGTCGAGCGTTCTGAAGTCCCAGGCATCGATCCCATCACCATAAAGAAGATGGTCTATCCGCAAGCTGGGCAGATCGCCGATGTAGGTGCCGCCGAGGCCACGACCGCTCGATACGAAGGCGTCCTCCAGCCGTTCGCGCATCAAGTGGTAGCCGTAGCTCATCGGCACATCGTTCATGTCGCCACAATACACCACCGGATGCGGACTTCGTTGCATGTGATCAACGATGCGCTGCACCTCATCCGCACGTAGCCGGAAGCCGCGCCGCAAGCGTTTCAGGATGCGCTCGCCACCCTGCTTCAAGCTATCGGTATTCGTGTCCGTATCAAGGTCCTTGATGAACTTGTAATCCGCATCACCGAAGTGGTAGCTGGCGAGGTGTGCATTGTACACACGGATGGTGTCATCCTTGAGCGCGATATCGGACCAGATGCACTGGTTGTTCGGGTTCTCCGGGAATTCGATGTTGCCCTTCTTCACGATGGGATGGGTGCTGAACGTGGCGATACCGAAGTGCTGGTCGAACCGCGTTCTGGCGGTGTACCGCTCGTGTGCGGCCCGGAAGCGGAAGTCCTTCATCAAGCTTTGCTTGGTGGGGAAGAACTGCTTGTCGCTGCTGTAGAAGAACTCCTGCAGGCAGAGTATGTCGGGGTCTTCGCGGTGGAGCACCTCAAAGATCGCATCGCGGGTCTCCTTGTTCTTGCTCCAGTTGTACAGGTCGAAGAGGCGAACGTTGTACGACATCATCTTCAGCGGCGCTGAGGCGAGTTCTTCAGCCGGTGCATCCCGCCCGAACAACTGCACATGGTCTCCGATGTGACCGTAGCCCAGTGCCAGGAGCAGACCCGAAAGGAGCATGCGCTTCCGGCGGAACAGGGACCACCAGAACAAGAACCCCACATGCAGTAGAAGTTGGTATGTGAAGGTCATCGCAAGCAGCGATGGTATCCAGGATGTGACAGGGTGGACGTGGGGCGCCAGGTAGGTGGTCAGCAACACGAAGGCTGCGCCGATGTTCAACCACCACATGGGCGCATGCCAACGTGATGGACGCAGCGTTCCCTTAGGCTCTTGAGCTGCTGCGGGAGTGTTCGTCGTATGCCCTCTGACCTTGTTCACGCTGGTTGGGTGCTGACGCTCGGATCCCTATTTACCGTCGCTGGCCTTGAAGAGGAAGTCCTTTTCTTCCTTGCTGAGACTGTCGTAGCCGCTTCGCGAGATCTTATCGAGAATGGTGTCCACACGAGCTTGTTTCGCCCGCTTGTTGGCGTTGTAGTCCGTGTCGTTCTTCGGGGTCTTCCCAACGAACGATTTCTCCACCCGTAGCTTGGAGGGTCGCTTCTTTCCGAAAGGCAAGAGCTTCTCCAGGAAATTCACGAAGCCCAGCGACCAGTCGTTACCTCGTTTGAGCTGCTGTGCGGCCAGGAAACCGTAGAGCGCGCCGCCGATGTGAGCGAGATGCCCACCGGTGTTCCCACCGGTACGTACGCTGATCAGATCGATGATGACGATGACCAGGGCCACGTATTTCAGTGGCACAACACCTACGAACATCATTCCCATCGGATAGTCCGGCCGGTAGCTGGCGATGCCGATGAGCACGCCCATGACGCACGCCGAGGCGCCCATGATAACCCCAGCGCCACCTAATGCGAGGTGCGCAGGCCCAAGCGTGGCAAGCCAATACATGAAAAGCCCCGCTATCCCGCCGAGCAGGTAATTGCCGAGCATCCGTTTCGGCCCAAGGAACTCCATGAACAAGCGACCACTGAAGAAGAGGATCAACATGTTCCAGATGATGTGTCCTGGATCGAAGTGGGTGAACATGTAGGTGATCACGGTCCATGGCTTGCGCAGGACCTGGTCCAACTGGTTCGAACTGACCAATTGTTCGAGGATCAACCCGTCCCAAGTCCCTTGGCCGGTCAACCAGCCTACCATCCCGACAGCATGGATGAGCAGGAATAATGCGACATTGATCAGGATCAGCCGCATCAACACGGAGCCCGATCGCCATTGGGACTTCAGTTCTTCTGCGATGCTCATAACTTGTTCGAGGAGCCTTCGTGGCCGTTCAACGATGCCATATGCGTACAAAGTTCGGTCCTGAAAGCGCCGGGAGGTGGTCCGTTCATCCGCCGGGATCACCGGTACCGTTGTTGATCGTCACAACAGGTGGATGTGGGGTGTGAGGGGTCAGGCGCCCCAACCACCGAACCCGTGGCCGTTCGGTCTACGCCAGTAGCGGATCAGGAAATAGCCGATCACCATGCCACCCATGTGCGCCAGGTGCGCTACGAGGTCTCCGGGATTGCTGACGAAGGAGTTGTAATAAGCCAGACCGAAGAGCACGAAGGCCATGTACTTCACTTTCACCGGAATGAACAGTGGGAAGAGCATGATCTCCAGATCAGGAAAGAGCAGCGCGAAGGCGAGTATCAAGCCGTAAACAGCTCCCGAGGCGCCGATCATCACGTGGTTGTACAGTTCGTTCAGCGCCGACATGCCCAGCCGCTGGTACTCGAAGCCGAACTCGCTTTCCTCGAAGCCCGCCTTCACCGCACCGATCTCGCGTGCATCGAGCGATGAGGTCACGCGCCAGACCTCCACTCCTTCGGGGATCAAATAGAACAGGCCCGCACCAACGCCTACCAGCAGATAGTACGTGAGGAAGCGTTTCGAGCCCCAGTGATATTCCAGTCGAGCACCGGCCATGAACAGCAACAGCATGTTCATGACCAGGTGCCAACCATCGGCGTGCATGAACATGTGCGTGATCAGTTGCCAAGGCTTGAACAAGGGCGAACTGAAATAGTGCAGACCGAACCAGGTCTCCATGTGCTGGCCACCGAAATTGCCAAGCCCGGTGAGCTTGATCAGGAAGACGATCCCGTTGATGATCAACAGGTTCTTCACTACGGTCGGGATGCCTGAGAACGGGTTGGTACTGTACTGCATCGGGCGGCGAAAATACGAGCCTCTTAGTGCTCCGAACCCGGATAGCTGATCTCCACCCTCCGGTTCAGGGAGCGGCCTTCCGGTGTGCCATTCGTGGCGATGGGGGCCTTGCTTCCGTGGACTTCTACCGTTATCCGCTTGGCCGGGATGCCAAGGCGGATCAGCTCCGACCGAACGTGCACCGCGCGTTCCTCGGCAAGCTTCATGTTCGCATGTTCGTTGCCACTGGCGTCGGTATGGCCCGCCACGGTAACCTGTAGGTCGGGGTGTCCGGCCAGCACATGGAAGAGTTCCTCCGCCGTTGGCAGCAAGTCGTCACCCGGCACGTGGTCGTCCACGTCGAAATGCAGGATCAACGGCCAGCGCGGTGGCTCGCTGAGGGTGTCGGTTCCAACGGGGATTGCAACGATCCCTTCCGGACAAACCACGGAGCATCCGTCCAGTGTGCCGGTTCTCCAGAGGGAGACGTCATCCAGGAAGTAATAGGCGAAAGGGCCATCGTCCGGGTCGCGTTGCACGACAGTGGTGCTGTCGTCGCCACTGAAGTTGCCCACGAGCAAGCGATCCGCACAACCACCGCCTGCGAAGGTGCCACAAATGGTCGTCCAGGCTTCTGCATCATCCATAACGCCTTTGCCGTGGAGTTCCCACAACAGGGGGAAGGAGAGGAGATCGCGTCGTCGGTCGTTCTCGAAGTCCTCGGTGAGCGCAACACCGATACGGTCCACCACATAGGCGTATGTCGGGTTCCGTCGTATGCGCAAACGAACATCGTACACGCCGCAGGGATCCAGCCGTTCCTTCAACGGGGTGTGGATGTACTCGCGATGATCCTTGTTAACGGCAGAGTGCAGGTAGATGCCGGTGCGCCCCTCCTCGAGATCCGGCGTACCGCCGCTGGCGTTCTTCCAAGCGGAACGGTGAGCGGGTATGTTAAGGTCGAAGGAAGGGTCGGGAACCAGGTCGTTCTCCGCTGAAGGCTTTCCGGGATCACTGTCGCATGCATCCTTTCGAGAGAGTATCCGTGCTTCCACTGTAGCGCTCAGCGGAACGAGTGACACGGCATCCAGGTAGATGTAGGCCTGCGTGGCCAGCAACCGCCGCCGCAACCCCTGCTGGCGATCGCTGTCCATGTCAGCTTCGCCCTTACGTTTCATGTTGTGCAGCTTGCCATCTCCTTGGTTGGGCACCACTGCTTTGCGGCTTGCCCGGTCGCACAACTGGAAGTTGCCGATCTGCACGAAGCGTTCACCACCGCGCGCATTGAAGATGCCCTCCACCTTCATCCAGCCCGCGGTGTCCGAGATGAACCGGTTCAGCGCATTGTCCACATCCGGCTTGCCCAACGAAGCTCCGATACCGTGCTTGTCCGTGCGGTCCTGTGTGCTGAAGCAGGCACCGATGCGGTCGGTCATGTAGCCTGAACGGTCGGCCACGCTGACGTGGAAGGATAGGAGGTACTTGCCACCGTTCACCAGTGGTTCGGCGAGTTCCAGTTGCACGAACTCGCGCACGGCACATTCCCCGCCACCATGTGCCGTCAGCACCAGTCCCATGTAGGCCTCACCTTCGAACGCAGGCTCCACGCCGGCCCAGTTCACGGGCGTTCCCATCATTTTGCCGCACCCGTTGAAGTAGCCGGGCATGCCCCCGAGGGTCTTCACCCGTTCCACCGCGCGCGCCGGTTTTTCGTTGAACCTGGTCGGACAACGCTTGCGCTGCTCGAAGCCGCCGTTGACGACCAGTTCCTGCCCGTGCACAGGGACGATACAGACGAGGAAGAGCGTACGTAGGGTCGATCGCATCAACGGTCGGGCGGCGTATGGCTAGCGCTCGAATCGCTCGTTCAGGTCGTCCAGCCCGTAGGTGATCAACGTGGGTTTGCCCGCTGGCGTATGGTACGGCATCGCACAGGCGAACAACCTGTCGATGAGGTCGTGCATCTCGGGCGTGGTCAACACACGACTTGGACGGATGGCCATGCTGCGCGCCATGCCGCGTGCAAGGATGGCGTGGCGCTCGTTGCGCAGGGTGCCGCGTTCGTGCTTCAGTTGTTCCAGCAATCCTTCCAACAAACGTGTGGGGTCTTCCTCGGATGCTTCGGCGGGCATGCCGTTCACCTGCATGGTACGCCCACCGAACGGCTCCAGTTCGAAGCCCATGCTACGCAACTCGGGCATCACATCCTGCACCAGCGCGAAATCGGCAGCGCTCAGTTCGATGTGTCGGGGGAAAAGCTCCGCCTGGCTGAGGCCAGCGCCTTGTTCGATGAGCTTGAGGTTGCGTTCGTAGAGGATGCGCTCGTGAGCGCGTTGTTGGTCCACCACCATGAAGCCGCTCCTCAATTGAGCGAGTATGTAGGTGCCGTGCAGTTGGAAGACCGGTCGTTCGCCCGGCGTGCCTTCGTGTTCGCGCCACGGTATCACACGCGGCTCTTCGGTCGGATGCGGAGGGGCTGGTGCAGTGGCAGGGGATGTTGCGCCCAGGTCGAAGAGCTGTTGCCAACCTTCACCGTTCGGCCGCGGTGGCGCTTGGAACGAACCCAGGTCATGCGGGCGCCATGCCGGAACTGCTTCACGCGGCGGCGCTGAGGCGGGTTGTTGTTGCGCGAAGGCCGCCAGGATGGCCGGTTCCGGCTCGAAGTCCAGGCTGGGTACGATATTGAAGCGCCCCAAGGCGCGACGCACCGCCGCATGCACGATGGCATACACCGTGCGGTCGTCCCGGAACTTGATCTCCGTCTTGGTGGGGTGGATGTTGATGTCGATCTGCGCCGGATCGATGTCGATGAACAGGAACCACGAGGGGAAGTTCTCGCGGGCCACGAGCTCATCGTAGGATTTGCGCACCGCGTGCTCCAAATAGTTGCTGCGGATGAAGCGGCGGTTCACGAAGAAGTACTGCTCACCACGCGAACGTTTCGCGAATTCCGGTTTGCCCACGAAGCCCGTCACGCTCACGAAATCCGTGTTCTCTTCCACCGGCACCAGACGTTCGTCGTATTTCCTGCCGAAGAGATGCACGATGCGCTGCCGTTCCGAACCGGCGGGCATGTTGTACTCCTCGTGGTCATTGTTCACCAGTTGGAAGGCGACCTCGGGATGCGCCAGGGCGATGCGGTGGAATTCATCCAACACATGCTTCATCTCCACGCCATCGCTCTTCAGGAACTGGCGGCGTGCCGGTACGTTGAAGAAGAGGTTGCGTACGGCTATGGTGGTTCCCGTCGCACCCGCCATGGCTTCCTGGGCACGGACGCGGCTGCCTTCGATCAAGACGCGGGTGCCGAGTTCCTGGTCCTGCTCGCGTGTCCACAGCTCCACTTGCGCAATGGCAGCGATGCTCGCGAGCGCTTCACCGCGGAAACCCTTGGTGCGAAGCGCTGAAAGGTCATCGGCCTCACGGATCTTGCTCGTCGCGTGCCGCTCGAAACAGGCGCGGGCGTCCATCGCGCTCATGCCCCGGCCATCGTCCGTTACCTGGATCAAGGTGCGTCCGGCATCCTTGATCACCAGGATGATCCGCGAAGCCCCGGCGTCCACGCTGTTCTCCAGCAGTTCCTTTACCGCACTCGCAGGGCGTTGCACCACCTCGCCAGCCGCGATCTGGTTGGCCACATGGTCCGGCAGCAGCCTGATCAGGTCAGCCATGGACGGGAAGGAACGGGGTGCGCTGTGGCGCGTGGAACAGAGCGGACATTGGACGCCCAAAGGTAGCCGCCCCGTGCTTCACTAGAACTCCTTCATAGTTCACCGCAGAGGCGCCGAGGTCGCTGAGAACGCGCAGCGTAAATACCTGTTGGTAAACGCGTCGTTGCTGGGGCGCAGAGGGTCCCGCTGCGCGGGATCGAAATACGAACGGGGTCAATTGGTCGGAACGACAAAGCCCCCGCTTCCGGAGGCCTTGTCTATGTGGAGACGGTTGTGCGCCTTAGAATTCCATATCAGCTTTCCGAACCGGTTCCACTTGGCGGGTGTGTGCCACCGACACACAACCGCCGCCTTGCTCGAACGCGATGTCGCCCACTGGTCCGACGTAGGTGAGGCCCGCCATGAAACGCTCCAACTCCATGATCACGGCGAACTTCACGTGGCGCTTCTTCTCCTTGGTAAAGGATCCATCCTGCACGTTGCGGGTGTCCACGGTGACCTCCTTGGTCACGTGGCCCGGCTTTTCGAAGCGAAGGGTGACGGCAGCGTCTGCGGGCAGGTCGATGTTGAATTTGCCCGACTCCGAGACAGGGGCTGTTCGCACCGTGCCATTCACCTCCACTTCCAGTACCACATCCTTCATGGTGAGGTCCTCCACGTGCAACCAGCCCGTGAGTTCCACCGTGGCATCGGCGGCGCGGCTGGCTGGCGGTGGGGCGGCTTGCACACCCGCGATGGACACTGTGATCAGGATAAGCAGGGATAGGAGGGTTCTCATGGCGAGCAGGGTTGCGGTTATGAGGAGAGGATACGCGGAGGCCCGCTCCAGGTTGCGAACGCTACTGGGAGGTTTCGACGAGTGGGCGAAGGGGTTCGGCGAGCGCATTTTCGGCAACGGGCAATGGCAGATCCGTTTTCTGCCGGTCCCAGGTGTTGAGAATTCATTGGTCCAGAGCCCAATAGCCCACACCCCTTCAACGTTCTGGTCTTAGCTACGACAGGGGTGTTCACAACTGCCTGATCCATCGCCGGATGTGCTTCTGGCACGGGGATAGTTTCGCACCATACCATGAATCGCAGATCCTCTTTCATCGCGGTACTCCTCGGCGCTGCCCTTTCCTTCAGCAGTGCACAGCCCCGCCAGGCGGTGGATGCGGGTACACCACCGCCCTTCCTGGACCAGGCCACCCCTTGGGCCGATTCCGTGTTCAGCTCCCTCAGCCTCGACCAGCGTATAGCCCAGTTGATGATGGTGGCGGCGTATAGCGACAAGGACGCCAAGCACGAACAAGCCATCGAGGACATGGTGCGCGAACGCAACATCGGCGGCATCATCTTCTTCAAGGGCGGTCCAGGCAGGCAGGCGAAACTGACCAATCGTTTCCAAGCCGCGGCGAAGACGCCGTTGCTCATCGGCATGGACCTGGAATGGGGCTTGGCCATGCGGTTGGACAGCACCATCCGTTTTCCACGACAGATGACGTTGGGAGCGCTGAAGAACGACACGCTCATCGAAGAGATGGGGTTGGAGATAGCCCGCGAAATGAAGCGACTGGGCGTGCACGTGAGCTTCAGCCCGGTGTTGGATGTGAATAACAACCCCGCGAACCCGGTGATCAATGACCGAAGCTTCGGCGAGGACCGCGAACTGGTAGCCCGAAAAGGCATCGCTTACATGCGTGGTCTGCAAAAGGGTGGGGTGATCGCCACGGCGAAGCACTTTCCCGGGCATGGTGATACGGACACGGATTCGCACTTCGGCCTACCGCTGATCGCGCACAGCCGCACACGCCTGGACTCGCTGGAACTCTATCCCTTCCAGCGTATCGTGGAAGAGGGTATCGCAGCGATGATGGTGGCGCACCTGGAGGTGCCTGCACTGGATAGCACGAAAGGCCAGCCCAGCACCTTGAGCAAGCCCATCGTGGAACAGTTGCTGGAGCGCGAGCTTGGTTTCCGGGGATTGGTCTTCACCGATGCACTGAACATGAAAGGTGTTGCCAAGGCCGACAAGCCAGGAGAGATCGAACTGCGTGCTTTGCTCGCGGGCAACGATGTCATGCTCTTCCCCCAGGACCCGGTGAAGGCCATCGAACGCATCAAACAAGCCGTGGACAGTGGCGCGGTGGATCGTGCCATGATCGATCACAAGTGCCTGAAGCTGTTGCGCGCCAAGGAATGGGCAGGGCTGCATAACAGGCAATACGTGGACGGGAAGAACCTGTATGCCGATCTCAACAGCACCCACGGGAAGCTGCTGCGTCGCAACCTCTACGCCAATGCCATTACCGCGCTCAACGACCATCACAAGGCCATTCCCGTTGGTCGGTTGGATACGTTGAAGATCGCCTCACTGGTCATCGGCGACACCATCGGCAATCCGTTCCAGACCAGTTTGCAGCGCTACGCCCCGGTGAAGACCTTCCGCTGTGAGAAGGCGATGAAACGCGACAGCTTGGACGCCTTATTGCGCAAACTCGAAGGCTACGACCGGGTGATCGTTTCGGTGCACAGTACCACCTGGCGCGTGAACAAGGACTTCGGCGTGCCGGAGACAGCAATGGATATCGTGCGGGAGATCGCCGCGCGCAGGCCCACCATCTTCGCGCTCTTCGCCAATCCTTACAAACTGTCGCAGGCTTATGGCGCGCACCACCTGGCCTCGGTGATGGTCGCCTACGAAGAGACGGAGGAAACGCAGGACCTCATGGCCCAAGCCATCTTCGGGGCCATCGGGACCAGCGGGCGCTTGCCGATCACCGCTTCCTCGTTCTATAAGCAGGGCGATGGCCGCGAACTGAAGCCTAACGGACGGTTCCCGTATACCATGCCGGAGAGCATCGGCATCAGCAGCACCGATCTGCGTGGCATCGACTTGGCGGTGAATGAAGGCTTGAAGGCACAGGCGTATCCAGGTTGCGAGGTGTTCGTAGCCGTGGATGGTCAGGTGATCTTCAACCAAGCCTATGGCCACACCACCTACGAAAAGAAGCGCAAGGTGCGCACCGATGATATCTACGACCTCGCCTCGGTGACGAAGGTGGCGAGCACGACGATCGCTTTGATGCACTTGGTGGACGAAGGCAAGTTGGATCTGGACAAGCCTGTCGGGCATTACCTACCGGAGTTGGATGAAATGAGCCCAGCACACGCGCGCATGGGCTTCCGCGATATCCTCACCCATCAGGCCGGGTTGAAAGCTTTCGTTCCGTTCTACACGAAACTTTTGAAGGACGGCAAGCTGCGCAGCGATATCGTATCGGACACCGCCACGGAGAAGTTCACCGTGCGCGTGGCGAACAAGCTTTACATCCCGCAGGCCTACAAGGACAGCATGCTCACCTGGATGGTGAACACGCCGCTTGGCAAGAAGGGCGAGTACGTCTACAGCGACATGGGGTACTACATGTTGCAGGAAGTGGTGGAACGGCTCAGCGGAATGCCGCTTGATCGGTATGTGAGCAGCACCTTCTACCAACCGATGGGCGCGGGCACGATGGGCTACAAGCCTTGGGAGCGGTTCCCACTGGATCGCATCGCACCCACCGAATACGACCTCACGTTCCGTATGCGGCAGATCCAAGGTGACGTGCACGACCCCGGTGCGGCGATGAAGGGTGGTGTGGCCGGCCACGCGGGTCTATTCAGCAACGCCAACGACCTGGGCATGGTGATGCAGATGCTCGCCAATGGAGGAACCTATGGTGGCCGTCGCTACCTGAGCGAGGTGGTGGTGAAGGAGTTCACCAAATGCCAGTTCTGTTCGCATAGCGGCACGGGTAATCGCCGTGGTCTGGGTTGGGACCGTCCCGTTCGTGGTAAAGGAGGCCCAACGTGCGATTGTGTGAGCTACACGAGCTTCGGTCACACCGGCTTCACCGGCACCATGGCCTGGGTGGATCCCGAACAGCATGTGGTGTATGTGTTCCTGAGCAACCGCGTGTACCCGAACGCCACCACGAACAAGTTGGCCGAGATGGGGATACGTACCAAGATCCAGGAGGTGGTGCATGGCGCCGTTGCTGCGCGTGTGAAGGCCGTGAAGACGAACGGCAAGCCTGCTGAGATGATCGGTCGCTGACCGACCATCCACAGCGTTCCCCGTTCATCCGACACTCGGTCGACCCGTTCGTGAATGTCGCACCTTCACAGGCGATACTACCGGCCATGCATGCAACTCATTCCCGTCGTTTCCACCGGACGGACAAACGGACTTGGAGCCTGTTGGATGATAACGGGACCGTGCTCGGTTCGCTCGTCAAACCGAAGTGGTTCTCCTCCAAGCGTGAACTTGTGGTTGGCGGCGGCTTGTACGAGGTGAAGTCTTTGAAACGATGGAGCAGCGATCAAGCGGTCTTCTTCGGCGGCTTTCCAGTCTTGACCGCCGATATGGCCTTTGACCGGATCAGGATCGCTTATCCGGGAAAAGGTGATCAGGCTTACATCGTTCGGCGTAAGAATCTGTTCAGCAAAGAGTACCATGTACTGGACTTGCATGGTGTGGTACAGGCCAGTTTGCGAACGCGAATGAACTGGAGTGACTTCGAACGCGAACCGGAACTGCTTACCGCACAGGGGGAGGCCATGGATCCCATGCTGCTTCTTTTCGTGGTCCATGTGATCGCTGTGCAGTACCAGAACACCATGGGGGTCGCTGCTGGAGCGTGATCAGTTCAGTATCACGATGGATGCGTTCAATACGGTGGCGAAGCTTACCCAGGCCAGGTAGGGATAGAGCAACAGGCCCGACCGTGCGTTCATCTTCTTGAACGCGCCGATACAGAGTACGATGGCGATGAGCAGCATTACGATATTGACCAAGGCTCCGACCGGGGACCGCAGGCCGAAGAACACCAATGACCACGTGGCGTTAAGTCCGAGTTGGATCAGGTAGAGGACGAGCGCCCGGCGCAGGTCAGTAGGATCGTGGCGACTATTCCACACCATGGCCGCAGCCACGCCCATCAATACGTAGAGCAAGGTCCACACTGGCCCGAAGATCCAATTGGGCGGGTTGAAAGAGGGTTTCTGAATGGAGGCGTACCAGGTATCTATGGAACCGGCCGTGGCAAGCCCGCTAAGGCTACCCACGGCCAGTGTCCCAATGATGCAGATGATGTACTTCAGCGCGGGTGATGGTGGTCTCATGCTGTCTCCTGTGAACAACACACATGCCACGCGTATGTTCAAGGAGCGCTTAGAGGCTCAACTCCTTCACCTCACCATCCTTCGTGATCAACATGTACTTGATGATGTCCTTCACTTCCTTCTTGCCTTCCTTGTCCTGGAACGCTTCAGGTAGCTGGCAATACATGGTCAGGTTGTAGGTGTATTGTACGGGCGGCTCCGTGATCTCGGCGTGCAACACGATGTCGAATTGCCCGTAAGGGACCTTGTTGTAGAACAGTGTGTTGCTCTTCTTCACATCATTCACCACTTGCCCTTTGCGGCGGCTGTTGAGGCTGCTTTGCGACCGTGATTGATAGGTGGTATACCGATCAAGGGGGAAATATGCCCCGTTCTTTTCCGCGGCCGTTCGGTGGCTCTCCTTGACCTTAAGACCCAGCTTATCGAAGTTGTCCAGTTTCTGTTGAAGCAGTTTCGTCGCGAAGAGGCGCAAGGTGTCGTAGCAGGCGCTTTGTTGTTCCACGAAAAAGTCCACTTTCACCAGGTCGTAGATCTCCTCCTTGGCGGCAGCGGTCACGAGTTTGTCCAGGATGCGTGCATCGCGGAACTTGACATGGATGTTCTTCTGGATCTCGAAGCCAGCGGGTACTTCCTGGTAGGTGGTGCTGAAGAGCTTCTTCGTGGTCTCGATCTCGTAGACAGGAACGAACGAGAGCATATCCGAGAAGACATCGGCTTCTTTAACGCCGTCCTTCTTCACCCGTCCGGTGAAGCCATCGATACGTGCGTTCATCAAGCTATCGGCTTCTTCTGCGGATTGCCCGAGTTGCGAGAGATGGAAGATCGCCAGGTAGCTGTCCGCCTTCATGTTCATCATGGCGTTCACTTCAAGCACGAGCAGATTCCCTTGGACGGAGGCTTTCACGGGTTGTTCGGCCTGTTGGAAGAAGATGCGGCTGTTCTGCTCGTACATCAGATTGCCCATGGCTTGTGGGCGTGCGGTCAAAGCGAGGCAGAGTGATGCGGCCATCGCGAAAAGACGAGTAATGGAATGCATGAAGAGCTTTTTGGCAAGCGGTACACGCGCCAGCACCGCAGGTTCAATGCACCTGAACTATCCGTGGTAAACGCGCGAAGCCACGATCATGCCATCGCGGATCTCCAACACCTCACCAACGCGCAGATCCTCTTCGCCTTGCACATGCCGCATGTATTCCATGAAGACCTGTTCCTCATCAGCGGTCAGCTTCACCACCTCGTAGTTCAGCGTGGGCAGGCGATCGAAGGCATGCTTCCACCACGCCCGCAACGCGTCTTTGCCTATGATCAAGCCGTTGGTCTCCGGCTGACGCACTTTAAGTTTCGGACTGAAATGCTGGGCGTCACTCGCGTACAGCGAGAGCAGCGCTTCCAGGTCGTGGGCATTGAAGGCCTCGAACCAAAGCCGGGCCATTTCCTTGTTGGTCGCGCTCATGCGGACGATGTTGGTCGCGGTGTGAGTCTACGCGAACCCTCGTAAAGGTCATACTTCATGAACCGGCAATCCAGCGAGCCATTGAAGAGTTGGATCCGCGGTTTCGGGGTGAGTTTGATGTACTTGGCCGCTTCCAGGTTGGAGGTGATCACCCACGCCTGCCAGCCGGCCCAACGCTTTTTCAGGGTATCGCCGATCATTTTGTAGAACGCGTTGATCTCCTCCTCGTGCGCATCGGCTTCCAGGCCACGATGGTCCATGCGCTCGCCGTATGGTGGGTTGATGATCAGGATGCCCTTACGTTCCGGTGGCTCCAATTCTTCGAAAGGAACATGACGGACCTGCACCGTGTCCTCCAGTTGGGCGCTCTGCACATTGGCACGCGCCATTTCCGCTACGCGATGTGACCGTTCACCAGCGATGATCTCCGGCCGCTCTTCGCTGATGCGTTTGAGCAGGGAGTCATGGATCGTGCCGTACAGATCGGCATCGTAGTCGTTCCACTTCTGGAAACCGAAGCCTTTGCGGAAGAGGCCCGGCGGTATGTTGCAAGCGAGCAGGCCGGCTTCAATGGCGATGGTACCGGAGCCGCACATGGGGTCCACCAAGGGATGGATCTTCTGCCAACCGGTGAGCTGCACCATGCCCGCTGCAAGCACCTCGTTGATGGGCGCGAGGTCCGTGTCCTGTCGGTAACCGCGTTCGTGCAACGATGTCCCGCTGCTGTCCAGGGACACGTGGCATTGGTCGTCGATGATGTGTAGATGGATCCGTAATGTCGGGTCTTCCAGATCAACGGAAGGCCGTTCCTTGAAACGCTCCCGGAAACGATCAACGATGGCGTCCTTGGCCTTCTGCGCCGCGAATTGCGAATGGTCCAGGTACGGTGTATTCAGTGTACAACGCACGGCCAGCGTGTCCTGTGTTGTCATGAACTCTTCCCACGGTATGCGCCCGATGCCGCGGTACAGTTCTTCAGCTGAACGCATATCGAAGGTCTCCAACGGCACCAGCACTCGAATGGCGGTGCGCAGGCAGAGGTTGGCCTTGTAGAGGAAACCGAGGTCACCCGAGAAGCTGACCGCTCGGTTGTGGCGCTGGATGTCCCGTGCCCCAAGCTTCAACAACTCCAACCGAAGAACTTCTTCCAACCCGAAGAGGGTCTGGGCGAGCATGCGGAAGTTGGACATGGGCACGTGTCAAGTAGCGAACGTCAAATAACAAGCTTCGACGCGCGGAAGAGGATGCACGTGCGTTCTTCGAGTTCCATTCACGTGATACTCGTGACCGGTTCAGTCTTTCTTCTTGAAAGCTCCGTTCTGCCAGGCTTGAACGAATTGGGCCCAGGCGATGGGGTTGAAGAGATTGATCACCGGAGTGCCACCTGAGTAGTAGAGCTTCGTCTGGTCCTGCGCCATGGCGTACTGGAAGCTCTGATAGGCATCCGGGGGCAGGTTCTCCATGCGCTGCATCATTTCTGCTGGAGAGAGGTTGCGCATCGCCAGTTGATGGTCATCCGCCGGAAGCCGGAGCGCCAGGAACGCGTCGCGGAATTGCTCCCGCGAAGGCCAGGGATAGACCGTGAACTCGCGAAGCGCCACCGTGTCCCTGTTCAGCACGTGGATCATCGAATATTTGTTCTCGTTCAAACTATCGGGGATCACATACTGGTCGCGCTGGAAACCGACCGCACTGAACAGGATGGTGTCGCCTTCCTGCGCCACGAAGCTGAAGTAGCCATAAACATCGCTCATGGTGCCACGGTAGGAGTGCTTCACCAGAATGTGGGTGAAGGGCACTGGCATCAGGCTATCCGTGACCACCACGCCACTGAACTGGACCAGGTTCGGTTTGCTGCCGGGCTGGGCGAAGACGCCACTTGCCATCAAGAACAGGGACAAGAGTATCACATTACGCATCGCACCAAAGTTAGCGGACAGGTCGCGGCTGCCCGGGATCTAACATTTCTTCGATCCCCTCCCAGGGCGTTGACCGGCTGCCGCCTGCCGGATAGCTTTGCCAGGAACCTATGCACATGCGCACACCCATACTCTCCCTTTCCTTGGTCGTTTCCACAGCGCTTGCCGCCCAGATCACCATTTCGGAGGCGGATATGCCCAACGCTGGTGATACCCTGCGCTACCGCTCGGCGAACCCCGCAGGCCTGTCGCTGGACATGACCGGCGCTGACGTGGTATGGGACTACAGTATGCTTCAACCACAGGCGGAGGCGGCCGATACGGCAGTGGGCGTAGGCGAAACCCCATTCCTGTATCAGTTGTTCTTCAATAACCCGTTCCTTTTCCCGCAACATCGAGCGGACTATGGTATGGTGGGTGCCGAATTCGATTTTCAAGTGTTGTCGTTAACAGATGTCTACGACTACTACCGTGCCGATGAAGAGGGGTTCTTCAATGTCGGTTTCGGTGCCAACGTGAACGGATTGCCCACCAGTGTGCGCCGCGAGCCGGTGGACCGTATCCATAGCTTCCCCATGGAATTCGGGAACACAAATTCTTCGAACAGTTCGTTCAATGTGAGCGTGCCTACGCTGTTGTACTTCGGGCAGGACCAGGTGAGGGACAACGAGGTGGACGGTTGGGGTACTTTGTATCTTCCTGCGGATACGTTCGAAGTACTGCGCGTGAAAAGCACGTTGCAGCGCACCGATACCATTTTCGTTGACCAGCTTGGCTTCGGTTTCCGCCTACCTGAACCGGAGACCGTCGAGTACAAATGGCTCGCGGCCGGCATGGGCAAACCCGTTCTTGAGGTGATCACCACCGGTGGCATCCCGATCAGCGTGGAGTTCTTCTACGAGCCTGAGGATATCACCACAACGGCCATTTCCCTGCAACGGCGGGCGCTCACCGCTTACCCGAATCCCGTGGCAGCGGAACTCTTCGTGCCCATACCAGCGGATGTGAACGGCCGATTGACGGTGCGTGATGTTTCCGGGCGAGCGCTCAGGACGTTCAACGTTCAAGCGGGAACGCAGCAGCGCTTGGATCTGCGGGAACTGGCCAACGGTACCTACACGATCGCTTTGCAGGGTGAACGTGCCGTGCTGAACACCACGGTGGTGGTGCAGCACTAAAGCGGCCAGCCCGCATAACCCCTGTGCAGCGCTGAGAGATGTGACGCGTTGCGCTGAAGCCATTCGCGCATGCCAGCAGCATCTTCCAGTTGCGCCAGCGGAGAGTCCTTCACGCTGATCTTCATGATCTCGCGAAGTACCCAACGGCCCCGTTCGGCCTCCTGCTCGATGCGTGCCAACCGGTGCGCTTGCTTGCCGTTACGTAGCGCGCTCCGCAGGTAGTGCCCGGCTGCCCAGCAAACGAAACGCGCCCGTCCGAATCTGGTCCTCCCAAAGGGCTCGGCGTGCGGAAGGTGGCCGACCTCATGCGCCAGCAGGAACAGGAAGGCGTGGTCATGCTCCGGTAGGAAGAAGCGCTGATGCGCATAGATACGATCGCCGAGCACGAAGGCTCCGCCGCCTTTTGCCGCTGGATACCACGGGAACCGGAGCCAGTTGCGCGCTTTCGGGAACACACGAACACCCCGGACCAGCGGCTCGGGAACGCCGCTTACGGCAGCGAGCAGCAGGCTGGTGGCTTCGGTCAAGCGACCGTCCGCATGGAGTAGTTGCACGGCCGCGAATTTCGCCATTCTGCCACCGTGTCAGCCGCTCATGGATCGGCACGGCACTTGACCGGCTCGGCCAACGCACGCCCATTACCTTCGTGCGCCAAGAACAACACCACCATGAGAAAGTACCTCGGACTCTTCATCGGCCTCGGCGTCATCGCACTGATCGCTTTCTGGCTGATGGGTTTCTACAACGGAACCGTCGGCCTCAACGAGGACGTGGCCAAACAATGGAGCAACGTGGAGAACGCCTACCAACTGCGCGCCGACAAGACCAAGAACCTGGTCGAGATCGTGAAGGGTGCTGCTGATTTCGAGAAGGAGACCTTGACACAGGTGGTGGAGGCCCGTGCGAAGGCAACGAGCGTGAACATCGCGCCCGGTGACCTTTCTCCGGAGAAGATCAAGGAATTCCAAGCCGCACAGGATCAATTCAGTGGTGCTCTTTCGCGCCTCATGGTCACGGTGGAGCGCTATCCGGAACTGAAGGCCGTGAAAGGGTTCCAGGATTTCCAAGTGCAGTATGAGGGCATGGAGAATCGCATCGGTGTGGAGCGCGGTCGCTATAACGATGTAGCCCGCAACTTCAACGCTCGCATCAAGCGTTTCCCCGGGAACATCTTCGCTGGCATGTTCGGTTTCAGCGAGAAGGGGTATTTCGAAGCACAGGCAGGCACCGAGAACGCGCCTGATATCTCCTTCAAGTGAACCAGTTGGTCGCGGCGGAAGACCTGCTGACCGAGGCCGAGCGACTGCGTGTGCGCGAGGCCATCACAGCGGCGGAGAAGCGTACTTCTGGTGAGATCCGTGTCCACTTGGAAGACCACATCGAGGATGAGGTACTGGATCATGCCGCCTTCATCTTCGAAGAGCTCGGCATGCATCGTACGCGCGACCGGAACGGGGTGTTGATCTATCTCAGCGTTGGCGACCGCAAGCTGGCCGTGATCGGCGATGACGCCATCGATCAGCGTGTTCCGGAGAACTTCTGGAATGATGTGCTCGGTATCCTGAAACTGCATCTGGCGGCCGGGCGTGCAGCGGAAGGTCTGGAGGAAGCCGTGCACATGGTGGGCGAGAAGCTGGGCGCGCACTTCCCATTGAAGGCCGATGACCGTGATGAACTTCCCAACGACGTGAGCTTCGGTCGCCGATGAGAACCGCGTTCCTATCGCTGGCGCTTGGCCTTTCGCTCGTTGCGAACGCGGCTCGTTTCAATTGTGCGCTCTCCCAACCACCGCGTGAGCAACAGGACCAACTGGTCTGGCAATTCACCGACTTCCTTGATGCGCACGAAGCCCAGCAACTGGACGCCAAGCTGACACGCTTCGCGCGGGAGACCAGCAACCGGATCCTGGTGATCGTGGTGGACACGCTTTGCGGGCTCCCGGAATCGGATCTGGCCTTCGAGATCGGTGAGAAATGGGGCATCGGTAACGCGGGCTTCGATAACGGCATAGTCTTCCTCATCAAACCGAACGGTACACCGGGAGAGCGGAAGGTCTTCATCGCCACCGGCTACGGACTGGAAGCAGCGATCCCGGACCTGCGCGCGAAACAGGTGGTCGAGGGCTTCGTGATACCCAACTTCAAAGCGGGTGATTACTATGGCGGTCTGGATCGGGCCACGGACGTGCTCATGGCCATGGCGAAAGGCGAATACAGCGAACCCGTTCACGATGCGATCGGCTTCCCTTGGCCGGTTCTGGTGGTGATCGCGATCATCATCTTCGCCGTGGTGATGTCCTGGAGGAACCGCGTGCGACGCTACTCCCGCACCAACAACGTGGATTTCTGGACGGCCATGTGGCTCTTGAACCAGATGGACCAGCGGCACCGCGGTCGTTGGAACAGCGGTGGCTGGTCCGGTGGTGGAGGAGGATGGAGCGGTGGCGGCGGCGGTTTCGGCGGCTTCGGTGGTGGCAGTTTCGGCGGTGGTGGTGCCGGTGGAAGCTGGTAGTAACGTGCAACAAGAATGAGTTTCAGTAAGTGGATCGGCGGAGGCCTGGGCTGGGCCTTCGGTGGACCCATCGGCGGGCTTATCGGCTTTGCCGTAGGTGCCATGTTGGATCATATGCAGGGGCCCCAGGACGAAGCTGGCCCGGAACAGCGTCGCGTACATGGATCGACCGGATATACCACCGGTGGTGACCTTACGATGAGCCTGGTAGTGCTCATCGCTGCGCTGATGAAGGTGGACGGCAAGGTGACCCAGAGCGAACTGGACAACGTGCGCCGGTTCTTCGTGCGCCAGTTCGGCCAACAGCAGGCTGGTCAGTTGCTCATCGTTCTGCGCGACGTGCTCAAGCGCGAGATCCCCGTGCACCAAGTGTGCGAGCAGATCCGCCACAACATGCCACATCCGGTGCGCTTGCAACTGCTGCACTACCTCATCGGCCTGGCCCATGCGGATGGTCATGTGGACCGCTCGGAGGTCGATCTGCTCAAACGCATCGCGCACGATCTGGGTATCAACGACAAGGACCTGGGTTCGCTCAGTGCGATGTTCCGCACGGTCGATCCGTCTGCGGCCTACGAGATCCTGGAGATCCAGAGCAACGCCAGCGACGATGAAGTGAAGAAGGCGTATCGCCGCATGGCCATGAAGTTCCACCCGGACAAGGTGGCCCAACTGGGCGAAGAGGTGCAGAAAGCCGCGGGGGAGAAGTTCAAGAAGGTTCAAGAGGCCTACGAGACCATCCAGCGCCAGCGTGGTATGAAGTGACCGTTGTGGGCCGGTACCTTTGTGTCGATGATGCGTCCGCTCCTTGTTGCCTGGCTGGCCTTCGGTTCAGGGATAGGCTTCGGTCAAGTGATCGATAGCGTTCACGTGTTCAAGAAGTTGCCGACCGCTGCATACACCAGCGCTTCTGCGAACGCACTGGCGTGGAAGCTGCACCAGGCCAAAGCGGAGCACGTTACCTTGAAGGGGGCGGAGATCGCGACGGTGCGCGAGGGAATGGCCCAATACAAGCCGGTGCCGCACCGCAGCGGTCCGATACCCGGACTGCAGCACCTCGCCATCGTATTCTCCCGTGGCAGACCCACTGCCCTGGGGTTGACCGGCGATCTGGACAGATTGATCAACTTCACTGCACGTAGCGAGTATCGCATCTCGTCCATGAGCGAGCACTTGAAGGTGCGGGCGATCCTGTTGGAGCTCATGATGCTCCACTGAGCGCGCACTAGAACCGGACGACCAGGCCTGCCGTGGCCCGCGGGCTGTTCCATTGGATCCTCGATCGGGTCCCGTCAGCGTTCACCAGCCCGCCGTCCACCACCAACTCCGAACTACCGGAGGCGGTGTGGTCCAGTGCCAGGAACACCCCCAGGGTAGTGTTGTACATGTAGTGGTAGCGCGCACCAAGGCTCACCGCGGAACCGGTCGTCGTGTACGGAAGGCGCGAATCGACCGGGAAAAGCGACGCGGCCATGGCTCCCAAGGCCAGCTCGAACTCAACGGCAGCGCTCGTTCCCACCCATGGCCGATAGCCAACGGAGAACAGATAGTTCGTCATGTGCAGCCGGTCAAGCGCTCCATTGTGCCAGGTGGAACCTACGCGGTCGTAGTGTACCCCCAACGACCAACGGTCCGTGATGGCATAACCGAACGCGGCACGCAGCGCACCGACCCCGAGACCTTCCACCAAGATGTCCTTGCGGTCACTGTAAAGGTTGATCATGCCGATACCACCGCCCACGCTCATCACCAAGTGCTTGCGGCGCACCCCTTGCCCGGCGGCCGATTGCGCGGCCATGAACGCTGCCAAGAGAAGAACACACTTCGGTCCCACGCTCAAAGATGCAACGGCTGGCACCAATGCTGGTAACTTCGTGGCAATGGCGTGGTTGTTCGCGGGGATCGGGGTATTGGTGTTGGCCTACGTGGGCGTATGCCTCTTCTACGCTTTGTTCCAGGAGCGTTTCATCTTCATCCGTTTCCGCACCGCAAGGAGCTATACGTACAAGTTCAGCGGTGTTTTCGAAGAGCGATTCATCCGTCCGGCAGCGGATGTTGAACTGCATGCGGTCCACTTCAAGGCCGAAGCACCGAAAGGCGTGGTCCTCTATTTCCATGGAAATACCGGCAGTGTGCGGCGTTGGGGCAAGTACGCGCAACGGTTCGTGCGTTCCGGTTATGATGTGTTGCTGCCAGATCCGCGCGGGTACGGCAAGAGCCGCGGTGCCTTGAGCGAGCAAGCGCTGCATGCGGACGCGGCGCTGTGGTATGAGGAATTGCTGAAGGTGTGGCCGGAGAAGGACATCGTGATATTCGGACGCTCGCTGGGCAGTGGGCTGGCAACGCCGCTCGCGGCACAGCGTTCGCCGCGCATGCTCATCCTGGAAACACCGTTCGCCAACCTCTATGAGGTGGCCACCAACTACCTGCCCATCCTCCCTTACCGACTGCTCTTGCGCTATCCGTTCCGCAACGACAAGGCCATCAAGCGCATCAACTGTCCGGTCTATATCCTGCACGGGAAATTCGATGCGGTGGTACCTTATGCCAGCGCGCTACGGCTCTATTCGCTCACACCCAGCCACGTGCACCGGGAAATGATCACCTTTCCCAAAGGGCACCACAGCGACCTGCCTCGATTCCCTCGCTATCAGCGTTTCGTGCAGCGCGTCTTGGGCTGAGCGGTCAGTGTGGTCATCGGTGTTGCCAGCCGAACCAGCGCGCTACCTTCGCGCCCCTCTAAACCAAGCAAATGACCGTTCGCGTAGTGACCGCCGCCGTGGCCGTAATGGCCCTAAGTGCGTGCTCCCAAGGCCAGAAAGGCCGCAACACCGACCTGAAGACCGCCATGGACAGCGTGAGCTATGCCATCGGCGCGGACATCGGCAGCAACCTGAAGCGCGGCAAGATCGACTCGCTGAACGTGGACATCGTTTCCATGGGCTTGCAGGACGGTCTGGATAGCGCTATGAAGCTCGACGAAGAGACACTGCGTGCCGTGATGCAGTCGTTCATGATGAGGATGCAGACCAAACGCCAGGCCGAGGAGCAGAAGGCAGCGGAGGAGAGCCGCGTGGCGGGGGAGACCTTCCTAGCGGAGAACGGGAAGCGTCCGGGTGTGATCACCACACCAAGCGGGCTGCAATACGAAGTGATCACGGAAGGGAAAGGCGTGAAACCGACCGTGAACGACCAGGTGAAAGTGCACTACACCGGCAAGTTTACCTCCGGTGAGACCTTCGATAGCTCGGTGGAACGCGGCGAACCGGTCACCATGCCGGTGACCCAATGGATCCCGGGTTTCATCGAGGCGTTCCAGATGATGCCCGTTGGCAGCAAATGGAAGCTTTACATCCCCAGCGAACTGGCTTACGGTGCCACGGGCAATGGGCGCATTCCGGCGCACAGCGTTCTGCTGTTCGACCTGGAATTGTTGGATGTGCCAAAGCCCTAGACACGCGATGATATGGAAGGGTGCGCTGGGCGACCGGCGCACCCTTCGCTATTTCCGTCAGGGACGTTCGGGAAGTGGCATCCAGTGCGTCACCTCGTGGAAGAACCGGTTGCTGGTGCCTTCACCAAGCCACAGGTGGGCACTGCCGTTGTACCCGGTCTTGCTGGGGTTCTTCAGGAAATGGTCCTGAGCGAAACGCAGGATAACGATCGGTCGGGCTTCCTTCGCTCCGGACTTACCGGGTAGGAACACCTCGTTGTCGGGCACATGGCACAGGCACCGCTGCCCATCCTCAGGAGAACGCTCCGTAACCGAGATCCAGTCTGCCATCGCGGCCAAGATAGCGCCGCTCTACAGCATGGGCACTCCTTCGCTGGCCGCCAGTTCCACGATGTAGGCCATCGCACGGTCCACTTGCTTGCGGATCGTGGGGTCGTTCACGTCGAACATCTTATCGGCTTCCTTCTTCAGCATGAACTTGATCAGGTCCACCGTCACTGGAAGGTTGGTGGCCGTGATGTTGCCATGCTTGCTGTGGTTCCATTGCCACAGCAGGCGCACCGCCAGGAGCAGGGACGACCGGTCGTGTACGCGGCCACCCTGTATCACCCAGCCCTTGCCCTGTTCGCGCTGCATCAAACTGCGCAGCGCCGTGCGAAGTATGCTCTTCAAGCTCTCCACGGAGATGGCCCCTTCAGGCCGCTGGATCAGCTGTACCGGTGTGATCTCATCATTCCGCAAATAGCCCATCTGGTGGGAGCGTGGCATGCTCTTATTGAACTCCACCATGGATGCGTTCACCATGTCCTCGTGCACCACCAGGGTACCATCATGCCCGTCAACGGCTTCCCGTTCCTTGTCCGCCAGCATTTCCAGGTACTCGGCCTTGGTCTTGCTCAGGTCCAGTGATGGCAGCACGAACGATGGTGCGCCCATGGCATGGCAGCCACGTCGGTGGCAGATACCGATCATGTTCAGGCTCAGGGCGCGCAGGAAGGGCGCGTTCAAACCGATGGTCTCACGGTCGGGCAGTACGGCCACCTCCGGTCCGTGGAACAACGCGATGTGATCGGCCGCATAGCCCTGCGGGTCCAGCGAAAGGCCGGCGCTATGGTGCTGTAGTTCGAAGAGGATCTCTTCGGCCTCCAAGGCACCGGGGATACTGTCGATCATCACCGTGCAGCGCACGGCACCGCGGTCCAGTTCCAAATGCTCTTCGACCTGCTCGATCAAGCGGGCCCATAGGCGGGCTTCCAAATGCCCTTGCACATCGCGGAGATAAAGGCAGATGCCACCTTGCCGCTCGACCAGGATGCGGCCATGGCCCAGGAGTGCCGTGGCCAGATCGAACAAGCCGGCCGGCACCGGGTCCCCGTTCACTTGCACGGAGGCTTCATAGATGAACAAAGGCCGGGGAGCCATCATCAAGCGGGTGCTCGTGGACGGGTTCACGCGTACACGACCTTCGCGATCGTCCAGGAAAGCGAGGTTCAGGTGCGCTGCGCCATGAAGGCTCTTGTGCGCACGAAGGATGCTCCACGTGTCCTGCGGCGTGAAGTTCCACAGATCGGCGATGTAGCTCTTCGCACCGGCATTGAGCCCGTTGATCAGCTCCGAACGGTTCGCGCCGCCGATCAGCTCCACGCGGCGTTCCAGCATCGTCTCGGGCAACGGATCCACGCGCCAGTCGCCGCGCCGTATGCTGGCGGTCTCCAGAAGCAGGTTCACATCGCCCGCACCAAGGGCCGAACGCCGCAGCACGCGCTGCGATAGAAGGTCGCGATGCCGGGCCGCGAAGCTCCGCACCAATTCACCGATGAATGCTTGTACGGCAGGGGTCACCAGCCGGTCCTTGACCAGATCCTTCACGCTCGTTCAGATGCGGCGCGATATTACGTAGACGCTTGGTCCTTTGTTTCGACGGAACGCATGCTCTTACCGACGAATTCAACCCGCTAACTCCACCTGCTCGTGGTTCGCTACCAAGTTGTCCAGACGGGGATGCATCACCGCGAAGAAGAGCGGAGGCACCAAACTCAGCAACATGGTGCCGGGATACCCGGTAGGCAGCTGTGGTGCTTCGGCCACGCTGTTCAGTGCCTGGAACTTTTTGCTCGCCTTCCAATGGTGGTCGCTGTGCCGCGTGAGTTCGAACAGCATGATGCGGCCCAAGAGGTGATCGCTGTTCCAGGAATGAACGTGGTGTACCCGGCCATAGCTGCCACCGGCCGTGCGCTTGCGCCGGAGGCCATAGTGCTCGATGTAGTTCACCGTTTCCAAGAGCAGGACACCCAGCAGCGCCGCGCCCAGGAACGCGGCCAACGCATTCGGACCGAAGACGGTGCCGATCACCAGCAACAAGGCGCCTTGCCAGAACAGTGCTTGCACCATCTCGTTCCTTACACCCACCGGTACGTGGCCCGCTTTGCGCAGGCGGTCCGCTTCGATATGCCACGCCGAACGCCAGCTGAATACGATACTGCGCAGCCAGAACGCGTACACGGTTTCGCCGTATCGCGCGCTCGCAGGGTCGTCCGGTGTGGCCACGCGGCGGTGGTGCCCTCTGTTGTGCTCGATGATGAAGTGCATGTACAGGCTGGTGAGCAAAAGCGCTCGCGCCAGATCCCGTTCCCAGCGGTGGGTCCGATGCCCCAGTTCGTGCGCCACGTTGATACCGTACACGCCGCATAGAACGCCCATCGCCGCCACGCAGCCCAGCAGTTCCCCAGGCGCCAGCCCACCGGCGCGCACCCGGTCCAGGAACAGGTACAGCAGCCCGTATTGCACGGGCACGATGGCGTAGAGCAGCATGTCGAAGAACGGGTCGGCGAGCACCGCTCGCTCGGCTTCTTCGCTCAGTACGTTGGGCCGGCCACGCACCACCAGTTCCAACAGGGGTACCAGCACGAAACCCACCATCGGTACGGTCCAATACCAGCCATGCCGGTCCGTGAACGTGGCCCACGCGCCCAACGGAAGGGTGAAGGTGGCCAGGTAACGTAGGGCGCGCCAACGGACGATGGTGTGGTGCTGGGCTGTACGTTCCATGGTTCGGAAATTTAGGGTCACTCGGCCTAAGAGGCGCTACCCGCTAACTTGCCGCCCCGGTTTCCTGGCTCTTGGCCAATGCCCAAGTCCTGATCCGTTCCCCAGCATGCGCTCCCTGCTGTCCATTCCCCTCGCCTTCATGCTTGCAGCCCCTCTCACGGCCCAGAAACGTGCCATCGCTTATACCGAGTTCGACCTGCCCAACGGTTTGCACGTGATCCTGCATGAGGACCATGGAACGCCCATCGTGGCGGTAAGCGTGATGTACCACGTAGGCAGCAAGAACGAAACACCGGATCGGCGCGGCTTCGCACACTTCTTCGAGCACCTGCTGTTCGAGGGTTCCAAGAACATCCAGCGCGGCGAGTTCAGCAAGTTGGTGGAAAAGGCGGGTGGGGTGCTCAATGCGAACACCAGTGGCGACCGTACCTATTACTACGAGGTGCTGCCAAGCAACCAGTTGGAATTGGGGCTTTGGTTGGAGAGCGAGCGCATGCTGCACGCCAAGGTGGATCAGGTGGGTGTGGACACCCAACGCGAAGTGGTGAAGGAGGAACGCCGCCAACGCTACGAGAACCAACCCTACGGCACGGTGACCATGGAGGTGTTCAAGCGCGCCTTCAAACAGCATCCGTACCAGTGGCCGACCATCGGGTTCATGGAAGACCTGAACGCCGCCACGGAGGCCGACTACCAAGCCTTCTACAAGAAGTTCTATGTGCCCAACAATGCTGCATTGGTGGTGGCCGGTGATATGGATCCCGCACGCACACGTTCTTTGGTGGAGCGGTATTTCGGAGGTATCCCGAAAGGTGCGTCCGTAGAACAGCCCGTGACCGTGGAACCGCCTTTGGGGGGAGAGGTGCGCGACACCATATTCGACCGCATCCAACTGCCAGCCGTGGTGATGGGTTACCGTATCCCGGCCAACGGAACACCGGATTTCTACGCTGTGGAATTGCTCAATCGCCTGCTAACGGGCGGCAATTCGGCCCGTATGAACGTGGCCATCAAGGATGAGCAACAACTGGCGGTGTACGTCGGCGCGTTCAATTTCCCCTTCGAGCACCCGGGTATCGCCATGATGTTCGCCGTGGCGAATGCGGGTGTGGATGCCGGTACGTTGGAAAGCGCCATGCAGCGCGAGATCGATGCGTTGCAGAACGCCCCCATCAAACCCGAGGAACTGGCCAAGCTGAAGATCCAGCTAGAAACGGAACTGATCGGCGAGAACAGCCGTGTTGCTGGTATCGCCAGCGGGCTTGCCACGGCGCATGTGCTGCTGGGTAGCACGGAGCTGATCAATACCGAGATCGACCGCTACCTGAAGCTTACCGCCGAGGACCTGCAACGCGCAGCGAAGACCTATTTCGTAGCGGAGAACAGGGTGGTATTGTACTACCTGCCTCAACAGACCAACCATCCATGAACCGCAGCGCTCTACCGCTCCCTGTACAGGCTATCGCCGCAGGCCTGCTCGTGAGCCTGCTCGCACCGGCATCCATGAACGCACAGCTCGATCGAAGTCGCCCGCCTGCCCCGGGACCTGCACCGGTGGTGCAATTGGGTGATCATACCACTACCGAACTGCCCAACGGCATGCGCCTTATCGTGGTGGAAGACCACAAGTTGCCCTTGGTGAGCGTGCAACTGCGTTTCGATGTTCCTCCCATCGTACAAGGTGATAAGGCCGGTTTCGTGGATCTGGTGGGCGAACTGCTCACCGCAGGAACACCTACGCGGACGAAGGTCCGCATCGATGAGGATGTGGATGCGTTGGGTGCGGGTCTGTTCGCCAGCAACGATGGGGTGTATGCCAGCGTGCTGAAGAAGAACCTGGGGCCGCTTATGGATATCCTGGAGGACGTGGTGCAGAACCCCTCGTTCCCCGAGGAGGAACTCGTGAAGGCGAAGCTCAGGGCGCGATCCTCGGTGCAGCAACGGATGGAAGACCCGGAGGCCATTTCCGAAGCGGCTGGCCGGGCGGTCACCTTCGGTCGGGCACATCCCTACGGCGAAGTGGTCACCGAGCGCACCATCAGCAACATCACGAGAGCTTCGATCTGGGCGTATCATCGCTATTTCTTCCGGCCCGAGAACGCCTACTTGGTCTTCGTGGGCGACGTCACGGAGAAAGAGGCAAGGGACCTTGCGAAAGCGCATTTCGCGAAGTGGAAGCCCGATCACTCACTGGTGAGCACCGATGAGCATGGCCGCACCTTGGTGGAGGGCATGGGCCTGCTGGTCGAACTGGACAGACCCGCCGTTCCACCCACCGAACGAAGGGTCTTCGTCGTGGACCGACCGGACGCAGCGCAATCGGTGATCCGTGTTTCGTTCCCGCTCAACCTGCAGCCCAAGGACATCCGCAGCATGCAGGCCCAGGTGATGAACACCCTCCTGGGAGGTGGCGTGTTCAATGCCCGCCTGATGCAGAACCTGCGGGAGAAACGTGGTTTCACCTACGGCTGTTACTCTTCGTTGGAGGTGGATCGCCACAACAGCAGCTTTGTGGTCACCACCAGCGTGCGCACGGCCGTGACGGACAGTGCCGTGAACGAGATCCTGAACGAGATGGCCCGGATGCGCTACGAGCCGGTAACACCAGAAGAGCTCGAGCTGGCCAAGCAGTACATGATGGGGAGTTTCGGCCGCAGCCTCGAGGATCCGCGCACGGTGGCACGCTTCGCACTGAACACCCACCTCAACGAACTGCCCGCTGATCATTACCGGAATTATCTCACGCGCTTGGAAGCCGTCACGGCACAACAGGTGATGGATGCGGCGAACGCCTTCCTGCATCCCGATCAGGCGAACATCCTGGTGGTGGGTGACCTGGAGCGTATCGAAGATGAACGCGCCCTGCTGAGCAGCCTGTCCGAAGCGGGTATCGTGCAATTGGATGAGAACGGTGCGCCGTGGACCGAAGTGCTCACACCGGTGAAGGATCTCACCCCTGAGCGTATCCTGGATGCGTACATCAAGGCGGTAGGTGGGAACGAAAAGCTTGCGGCCCTCCGCCATCTCTTCATCGAACGCACGGCGGTGCGCGGGGCGGACACGCTGATGACCAAGGAATGGTACGCGCCCGATCAGCTAAGGACCAGGTTCACGATGAACGGCGCGGTGGAAGAGGAGGTGATCCACGACGGCAAGCGCGTACTCTTCTCCAATTCGGAAGTGAACGGAGAACTCACCGATGCAGGTTACGATGATGTCCTGCTGCGGACGCCCCCTGTTCCGGAGGCGCGGTATGGTAAGGTGATGGAGCGCATGATCCTGCTGGGGAGCACGGAACTGGGCGGAAGAACGGTCTACAAGATCATGTTCCAGACCATGTCCGGATTGAGTTTCGCCGAGTACTTCGATGCGGAGACTGGCCTTAAGGTGCGGCGCACGGATGACCTGCTCTACAACGGTCGCAACTATCACCAAGTGATCGGTTACAGCGATTGGAAGCCCATCGGCGGCGTGTTGTTCCCGCACGAGACCCGCGAGCGTGGTGGCCTTTCAGGTCGACTGGTCCGTAAGATCAGTTCCTCCGAGGCGAACAAGCCGATGCCTTTGACACATTTCGAGGTGCACATACCCGAGCCTCCGCCGTTGTTGATCACCCCCGACATGCTGCCGCCGGATAGCTCGGTGCCCGTGGATGAGTGAGGGCGGACGTTGGAATGTCTATGGATCAGCGCGCACGAGAGGTAAGCTCTTCAGCCCGCTCCTCGCCGTGATGGTGCCGTGATAAAGCCCCGGTAGTAGTCCTGGAACGTCGATGTTCAACGACCCGTTCATGGCTATCCCATTCGCCTGGAAAACACAGCGCCCCGTGGCATCGAACAACTCGAAGGCTGTTGCGTCGCTTGGTATGTTGCGCAGGATGATGCGATCCGTGAAGGGGTTGGGGGAGATGGAGAGCTGGTCGAATGTGCTTTGTGCGGTAAGGCCAACAGGCAAGAGCACGGAAGCCGTTGTGCAGTTCCGGTTGTCCTCCGGATCCCGGTCCACAAGTTCGTTCGGGCTTAGTGCGGTGATGCAGATGTCCGCTTCATAGACCTGTCCCTGCTGCGACGAACTGGCCCGAATGATCATCTCCATCATTTGCACCGTGGTGCTTTCACCGGAGGCAAGACCAAGGTCGGTTAGCCGAAGCATGGAGCCATTCGGGTATGTCGGCCATGGGTACCACGTTTCGCCCTTGTGACCGAGAACGACTTCATCTAACACCTCATCCCCGACATTCGTGACCGTTACCGTGGTATTCGCCCAAGTGGAACAAAAGGCGTAGCCGGGAGTTGACGATTGCAGGCAGGTGGTCCATATTGAGTCAACTAACATCTCGGTTACCGCAACATCGATCGAATGCTGGGTGGTGGCACTGCTCAAACCGTATGTCTTGTAGAGTCCTGAACCATGGTCGAACGTATGTATGGTGCTCACCGTGGAGAGTAGGGTATCCAACAGCACCATACCGTTGATCGTTTGACCAGGCAGTAGTTCAGGTTCCAAGAGCAGCTCAATGCTCGTGGGAGTTTGCCATCGGAACAGTCGGCCTCCTGCTTGGAAAAGCACTTCTGCCGTGCCTTCCAAAAAGGCTCGCCTGCCATCCGAAGCAATGAACTCAGCGGACGATAGCTTCACCAACGCCGCGGAGAAAAGATGGATCGAATCCTCGCACAGCAGTAACGAACCACCATTGAACGAACGGATGTCAAGCACCTCGCTGCCAATGTTCGCTTCTGCCAGGATGTCACCGTTCATTCTTGTTAGCACGAGGTGTTCCCCGGAAGAAAGAACAAGCGTGGAATCGTTCGACCAGAGGGATGGGCCAACTGCGCCTGGAGGTGAAGCCCATTGATCCACTACATCGCCAAGCGTATCCGTAATGTACACGTCGCTCTCGCCGAGTAAGGCCAGATGTTCCGTCGGCTCCTTCGCCATGCGATCGGCGAAGACCCAAGCTTCCTCGTCCCAATTGCGTTCCATAAGGATGTCACCTGCACCGTTGAACCTCATCAACTGCGCGCTGCCGATGACATCACCCCCGAAGAATCGTCCGAAACACCAGAGACCTCCATCCCGACTCGTATAGATCACCGAACCGTTGTTCGACCCGTTGATCAAAGAGACCTGTTGAGCGAGTGACAGTTGACCTGCAGGGTCGATGAACCGCACATGACCCCCAAGGCCAGGTACGTCAGGACCATCATAGTGCGACCAAGCCTCGACCGCGAAGCCTCCACTAACGGGGACGATTCGGGAATAGCTCACATCGTAGCTGTGCTGGTCGGCCATTTCGATGAATTGTCCCCTCATGGCGAACGGGGTGGTGAGAACCAGCGCGAGAAGAATGTGTGTTCGCATGATCGGATGTTCTTGATGAGGACGCGCATCCACTGCTGAGCCGCTGCCTGAAGGTACGCCTTACCATCTTTGTCCTCCCACCGGAAGCGCGATGAAACACATGCTCGGCCTGCAACTCCCTACCGACCCCCGCTGGGCCGAACTGGTCCATCGTGATCTGCACGATCTGCTCACCGACCATGCCTGGTGTGAAATGAAGGCCGCCAGCAATGTGATGAGCATGATGGTGCGCTATCCGGACCTGACCGAGCTGGTGACGGAACTGACACGTATCTGCCAGGAGGAAGTGGAGCACTTCGGACAGGTGCACCAGAAGATCGTTGAGCGAGGATGGACGCTCGGCCCCGAACGAAAGGACCATTATGTGAACGAACTCCTTCTTTTCGTGCGGAAAGACGGTAGCCGTGAGGAGCGCTTGGTGGACCGGCTGCTCTTCAGCGCCATGATCGAAGCGCGCAGTTGTGAGCGCTTCAAGATGCTCAGCGAAGAGGCGCCGGATGAGGATCTGCGCGAGTTCTACCGCGCCCTCATGGTCAGCGAAGCGGGGCACTACACCACGTTCATCGGCTTCGCCCGTACCTATGGCGGCCGCGTTGACGTAGATGCCCGCTGGAAGGAATTCCTGGCTTACGAGGCCGGGGTGGTGGCCCGCTACGGCAAGGCGCCCTCCATACACGGCTGAACGCCGAAGAATGTCGGCCGCGTCGGGGATTTGCGGATCTTCGGGGCCTTACTTCATTCCCCATGCGTTCCATCGTTCTTGGCATCCCTGCGCTGTTGTCCGTGGCACCCCTCCAGGCTCAGCGGTCATACACCTTCACGTCAGTCCCTGGTGATCCCTTGCAGGCGAGGATCTACACCTTGGACAATGGCCTACAAGTGTGGTTGAGCCGCAATGCCGACGCACCGCGGATCCAGACCAACATAGCGGTGCGTGCTGGTAGCAAGAACGATCCGGCCGATGCTACGGGATTGGCGCACTACTTGGAGCACATGCTCTTCAAGGGCACAAGCAAGATCGCCACCACCGACTGGGCGAAAGAGAGCGCTGTGCTGAAACAGATCAGTGATGCTTACGAGCTGCGCAGGGCCACCACGGATGAAGCAGAACGGGAACGTATCTACCAGCGTATCGACAGCCTGAGCTCCGTGGCCGCTTCGCTTGCCGTACCGAATGAGTACGACAAGATGATCAAGAGCCTTGGTGCGCGAGGCACGAACGCGTATACGAGCACCGAACGCACGGTTTACATCAACGACATTCCCAGTGACGAGCTGGAGCGTTGGATGGCCATCGAGAGCGAACGCATGCAGGAAGCGGTGCTTCGCCTGTTCCACACCGAGCTCGAAACGGTGTACGAGGAGTTCAACCGGGCGCAGGACAATGACGGCCGTGCTGCCAGCAAACGACTGAACGAACTGCTCTATCCCAACCACCCTTATGGCACACAGACCACCATCGGCACGGGAGAGCACCTGAAGAACCCCAGCATGGTGAAGATCCATGAGTTCTTCGACACCTACTACGTGCCCAACAACATGGCCGTCGTACTGGCGGGTGATATCGACTTCGATAAGACCATCGCCTTGGTGGACAAGTACTTCGGCAAATGGGAGAAAGGGTACGTGCCGCCCTTCACGTTCCGAACGGAGTTACCCATCGCACAGCCGGAAATGGCCGAGGTCTTCGGTCCGGAAGCGGAGTGGGTGGAGATGGCCTGGCGTTTCGGTGGCCAGGATACGCCGGACGGTATCATGCTGCAGTTGATCCAAGGTGTGCTGTCCAACGGACGGGCGGGCCTCATCGACCTCGATCTCCTTCAAGCGCAGAAGGTGCTTAGTGCCGGTGCGTTCACGGGTATCTCAACCGACTACTCGGAGTTCGAACTGCACGGCGAACCCAAGGAGGGACAGACCTTGGAGCAGGTACGAGACCTGCTGCTCGGTGAACTCGATGCCTTGCGAAAGGGAGCGTTCGACGAGTGGCTCATCGAAGCCGTGGTGAACGATTTCCGCCAGCGTCGCATGCGCCGTTGGGGAGAGAACAATGCCGCTGGTGCAGGGGCCATGACGGATGCCTTCATCCTGAAAAAGCGTTGGAGCGAGGAAGTGGACCTCTACGACCGCATGGCGAAGATCACGAAGGCAGAATTGGTCGCATTCGCCAACGCGCACTTCTCGAACAACTATGTCGGTATCTACAAGCGCCTCGGCGAAAAGACCGGCGTACACAAAGTGGTGAAGCCGAAGATCACGGCCATCGATATCAAACGCGACAACAAGAGCGCCTGGCGAACCGAATGGGACAAGATGCCCACGGCCACGCTAGCGCCAGAATTCGTGGACTATGCGACCGCCATCCAGCGAAGCCCGCTGAAGAACGGTGTGGAACTCGCGCACGTGACGAATCCCACCAACGATCTCTTCAGTTTGCGCTACATCGTGGAGATGGGTACCAACCACGACCGGGAACTGGAGATCGCCACCGATCTGTTGGAATACCTGGGTACTTCCAAGTTCAGCCCAACGGATCTGAAGAAGGAACTGTTCAAGCTGGGCTTGACGCTTAGTGCGACCACCGGAGAGGACCGTTGTTACATCACGCTCAGCGGTCTGGAGAAGAACCTGGAAAAGGGCATCGACCTGATGGAACAACTGATCGCCGATGCGCAACCGAACGATGATGCGCTGAAAGGCCTGCTCGCCGATATCCGGAAGAGCCGTCAGGATGCCATGAAGGACAAGAACAGCGTTCTCCAAGGCGGCATGCTGAACTTGGCTCGTTACGGAGCGAAGTCACCGTTCAATGATGTGCTCAGTGATCAGCAGTTGAACGCGCTGACGAGCAAGGTGCTCGTGGACCGCATCAAGGGGCTGCCAGGCTACAAGCACCGTGTGTTCTACTACGGTAAGAAGTCCCCGAAGGAGCTTGCCGCCGTGCTCAACGCGAAGCATCGTGTCCCTTCCAAACTGAAGGATGTCCCTGCTCCGCGCGTTTATGTGGAACAACCTACTGCGGGTAATACCGTGCTCTTCGTGGATCATGACATGGTGCAGGCCGAAATGCTGCTGGTGAGCAAGGCCGGACCCTTCGATGTGGAGAAGATGCCCTATGCCAGTCTTTTCAATGAATTCTTCGGCAGTGGTCTCAGCAGCATCGTGTTCCAGGAGATCCGTGAGGCGAAGGCTTTGGCCTATGGAGCCAGCGCTTCGTACAGCACACCAGCGAAGAAGGATGAAGCCCACTACGTGCGTGCCTTCATCGGCACCCAGGCCGATAAACTGAACGATGCCGTGGACGCGATGCTGAAACTGATGAACGACATGCCCGAAGCCAACGCACAGTTCGAAGGAGCCAAGACCAGTGCCCTCAAAGTGATCTCGAGCACACGTGTGACCAAGGAGAACATCTACTGGAGCTGGGATGCCGCGCAGCGCCGAGGTTTGGACTACGATGTGCGCAAAGTGAACTACGACCGCATACCCGGGATCGATATCGCTGCCATGAAAGCCTTCTTTGACAAGGAGATCAAAGGCCGCAACTATACGTTCCTGGTGATCGGTAAGAAGAGCGCCATGGACCTGAAGGTGCTGGAGAAGCTCGGCCCTGTTCGCGAAGTGAGCAAAACCGAACTTTTCGGATACGGTGAACTGAAGTAGTTCAGAACTCGCCATATGGAAAAGGGCGCGCTGTTCTCAAGCGCGCCCTTTTCGCATGCAGTGCCTACTTAAGCGGCTACCGCTATGGCGACCGGTGGGGTCGCGCTAACGGGTATGCGCGCTGTTCGTCGCTTCAACAAGGCGATCACTTCCTCGTCGTTCGCATAGCGCCCGTCGATGTCCACGAAGTGTTGGGCGAGCAGGTCGTAGCGCTTCTTCATCAGTTTGAAGAAGACGTCCATGTAGTTCAGCCCAGCGAACACCACCGCCTCGTTGTCCGCGAAATCCTTCAGGTGCTCCCGGAAGTAGACCGGATGCTCCGTCCAGTGCATCGTGGGATCGATGTGGTGGCTGATGTGGTAACCATCGTTCCAGCAACGGTGGTTGAACGGTACGTTGATGCACGTGATGCTGTTCTTGAAGTGGTTCCCCGGCTCATCCGGGCAGATGAACGTGTGCTGCACCCAATTGCCCGCCATGGCCACCAACCGGAATATGAGGAACGGAATGATGAAGACCATCATCGTTGCCGGCAGGTTGACGAAGCACATCGCGAAGCAGAACGCAAGGAACAGGAACTCTCCGCGGATGACGCCCACCATGAGCTTGTTGCGCTTCTTCTTGAACAGATAGGCGGCCAGCGTAGCGATGCCCGTGAACAGGAAACGCAGGTAGTAGTGCAGGAACCCGCGCACCGAATCGCGCTGGTACGTCATGGTGCTGCTCTCGTCGTCCTCAAGGTTATTCTCCACGTGATGCATGCCGACATGGTGTGCGCGGTAGGTCTCAGGGCTTTGGCCGAAGAACGGTGCGAGCCCCCATGGGATGATGTAGTTCAACGCATTGTACTCCTTCTTGTACAGTGCCCGGTGTGTGCTGCAATGCATCATCAAACCGAACGGGCCTTTGAAGGTGACGTTGTTAAGGAAGAAGTAGATCGTGGCCAGCAAAGCCCACAGCCAACCGTTCACGAAGGGCATGTAGAGGAGGATGGCCAGGGGAACCATGAGCATCGTCACCTTCAAGGTCATGTACGGGAAGGGGAGGTCGCGCTCATCGCGGATCAGGCGCAGGAAGAAACGGTCGAGCGCCGTACGGGGCTTGTTGGCATCGTACAGCGGGTCCGTATTGGCGGGGAGGCTTAGCATAGGGGGTGAAAGCTATCCATTCCCTGCTTCGCGGCTCTACGGTTCGAACCTTTGGTGCGACCTTCGTGCCCCATGACACGCGAGATCACGGCCGAGATCATCTCCATCGGCGACGAACTGCTCATCGGGCAGACCATCAATACCAATGCGGGTTGGATGGGCGAACAGCTCGCCCTCATCGGCATCCGGGCCAAACGGGTGCTCACCATAGGCGACGACAAGCAGGAGATCCTCGAAGCCTTGGCCGCTGCACCGTGCGATGTGGTCCTCATCACCGGCGGGCTCGGGCCTACGAAGGACGATATCACCAAACACGTGCTCTGCGAGTTCTTCGGCACGCGGCTCGTCAGGAACAAGGAAGTGGAGGCTCGAGTAATGGACATCTTCATCCGCATGGGCCGCGATCCGAAGGATATCCTGGAGGTGAACCGCGCGCAAGCCGATCTGCCGGAATCCTGCACCGTGCTCGCTAATGACCGTGGCACGGCCAGCGGCATGTGGTTCGAGCGCGATGGGAAGGTCTATGTCAGTATGCCCGGTGTACCCTACGAGATGAAGGCCATCATGAGCAGCGGCGTGCTTCCCAAGCTGAAGGAGAAGTTCATGCCGCCTACGATCGTACACCGTACAATGCTCACCACCGGCTTGGGTGAAAGCATGTTGGCCAAACGTATCGAGGATTGGGAGGATAGCCTCGAAGCCGAACGGATCAAGCTGGCCTATCTCCCTTCGCCTGGCATCGTGAAACTGCGCCTCTCCACCTATGCGGATGCGGACGGCACTTCAGCCCACGAACGCGTGGACCGTAAAGCGGCTGAACTCTACCAACGTATCCCCGAACTGATCTTCGGTGAGGGGGAGGAGCGACTTCCCAAGGTCATTGGCCGAATGCTGAAGGAGAACGGGCAGACCCTGTCTTTGGCGGAAAGCTGTACCGGAGGATTCGTTAGCCACTTGATCACAAGCATCCCCGGCAGTTCGGCCTACTTCACCGGTGGGGTGGTGAGCTACGCCAATGCCGTGAAGATGGAGGAACTGGGCATCCCCAGCGATATGTTGGAACTGAACGGTGCAGTTAGCCAGCCCGTGGTGGAGAAGATGGCAACCGGGGTGCGCACCGCACTGCGCACCGATTGGAGCGTGGCCGTCAGCGGCGTTGCAGGCCCGGATGGTGGCACACCCGAAAAGCCCGTTGGCACCGTGTGGATCGCCGTAGCCGGACCTGATGGGGTGAGCAGTTCCAAGGTGAACTTCCCCGGAACCCGGGACCTGGTGATCGAACGAAGTGCACTGGCCGGGTTGAATCTGCTTCGAAAAAGACTGCTCGGGGCAAAGGGAACAGCCTGAGACTCATTTTGTTGAGACAAGGGATATGGAAGTCCGTCTTTTGTCTATCTTCGCGCCCCGTAATCAAGAATAGCCATGTCCAAGGTTTGCGAGATCACCGGTAAGAAGGTCATCACCGGTAACAAGGTGTCCCACTCGAACATCAAGACCAAGCGCACGTTCGCTCCGAACCTGCAGGACCGTAAGTACTTCATCCCAGAAGAGAACAAGACCGTGTCCATCCGTGTGAGCGCTGCGGGCATGCGTACCATCAATAAGCTCGGCATCAGCGCCGCGCTGAAGAAGGCGAAGGCGGACGGCCACTACAACGGCTGAGCCCTCGGCACACTATTGGAAGGCGTCGGTCGAACTAGTTTCGATCGACGCTTTCTCTTTGTGGACATGACCCTGCATATCACGCTTCCCTTCCTCTTCCTGCTTTCCACGTTGGCACAAGCACAGGAAATGCCTGAGCCGGTGCGTATCGCCGATGAGCAACACGGCATCTACGACAACGATCTGCTGAGCCCTGAATTCCACCGGGGACGACGCGAAGCCCTGCGCGAAAAGCTGCCAAAAGGCGGGGTGGCCGTCTTTTTCGCTTCGCCCGTGCGCAACCGCAGCAACGATGTGGACTACGAGTACCACCAGGATCCGAACTTCTACTACCTCTCGGGCCTCACCGAGCCGGAAGCCCTGTTGTTCGTCTTCAAGGAGCCGCACATGATGGACGGGCAGACCACCACGGAACTGCTGGTAGTGCAGGACCGCGACCCCAAGACCGAAGTCTGGAATGGCAAAAGTACAGGCCCACAAGAAGCCAGGGAAGTGCTTGGTTTGGACCATACGATGAGTGCCGCCCGCTTCAAGAACATCGAATTCCGGTTGAAGGAGACTGACGGCATCTACATCCACCGGACCGATGATCCGGAGAACGACCCACATTCAACCGCCGACCTGGCCGACCTTCTCGAACACCTTGGGACCCTGTTGCCGCCAGCTGACTCGAAAAAGGTCGATGGTCCAGCGGATATTCGCCGTTGGATGGCGGAACTCCGCGAGTTGAAGCAAGGGGAGGAATTGGCCCTCATGCGCAAGGCGATCGACATTACCTGCGAGGCACAGAAGGAACTGATGCACAAGCTGGAACCCAACATGACCGAGTACCAGACCGAGGCCATCGTGGAGTACGTGTTCAAGGCCAATGGCGCGGAACACGAGGGGTTCCCAAGCATCCAGGGCGGTGGTCCGCATAGCTGCGTGCTCCACTACATCACCAACCGCCGCACCCTGGCGGACGGCGACCTGCTGGTGAGCGACATCGGTGCCGAATACCACGGCTACACGGCGGATGTGACCCGTACGCTCCCCGCCAACGGCAAGTTCACGGCGGATCAAAGGGCCATCTACGACCTCGTGCTGGCGGCCCAGGAGGCGGGTATCGCCGAAGTGAAGGCCGGTAAGGCCTTCAGGGCACCGCACAATGCCGCGTGGAACGTGATCGTGAAGGGGATGAAGGACCTGGGCATCATTAAAGAGGAATCGGAGCTAAGGCGCTACTTCATGCATGGCACCAGCCACTACCTGGGCCTTGACGTACACGACGCCGGTACCTACGGCGAGTTGAAGGCCGGAAGCGTCATTACCGTGGAGCCGGGGATCTACATCGCCAAGGACAGCCCATGCGACCCGCGCTGGTGGGGCATCGGCGTGCGTATCGAGGACGATATCCTGGTCACCGAAGGCGATCCGGTCAACCTTTCCGCTGGCGCGCCCCGCAAAGCCGATGAGGTAGAAGCGCTTATGGCAAAGTAGGACGGATTTGGCCCAACCGGGAATTTGACGTACTTTTGCCGCCCCTATGCCCGTGGCATGGGCAAAGACGCACAGCGATGGCCAAGAAAGGGAACCGTGTACAAGTGATCCTGGAATGCACCGAGCATAAGACCTCTGGTCAGCCCGGCACTTCCCGTTACATCACCACCAAGAACCGGAAGAACACGACCGAGCGCATGGAGTTGAAGAAATACAACCCCATCCTCCGGAAGATGACCGTTCACAAAGAGATCAAGTAATAGGCGCTCAGCGCACGAACCATGGCAAAGAAGACCGTTGCTACCCTGAAGAAAGCCGATGCGAAGACCTTCACCAAGGTCATCCGCATGATGAAGAAGGAAGGCGGAAAAGGCTATTCCTTCGTAGAGCAAGTAGTGCCGACCGACGAGGCGGACAAGCTGCTCGCTTCCGGCAAGTGATCAATTGACCCATTCCTGAAAAGGCCGCACCCTTCGGTGTAGGCCTTTTCAAGTATTCGGACCTATCGCCATGGCATTTTTCGGGCTTTTCGGGAAGAAGAAGGAGGAGAAACAGGTCGCTGCCGAGAAGGAAGACCTGGATCAGGGGCTGGAGCGCTCGCGCACCGGCCTTTTCAGCAAGCTGGCCCGTGTGGTGGCTGGCAAGAGCACCGTGGATGACGCCGTGCTCGACGACCTGGAGGAAGTGCTCGTGACCAGCGATGTGGGTGTGGAGACCACCTTGCGCATCATCGAGCGTATCCAGGAACGGGTGAAGCGCGATAAGTACGTGAGCACCTCGGAGTTGAACGGCATCCTTCGTTCGGAGATCGCTTCATTGATGAAGGATCCTGCGCCGGTCGATCCCGCCATCAGGCCCTACGTGATCATGGTGGTGGGCGTGAACGGGGTGGGGAAGACCACCACCATCGGCAAGTTGGCCCATGCCTTCAAGCAGGAAGGCAAGAATGTGGTGCTCGGCGCCGCTGATACCTTCCGTGCCGCCGCAGTGGACCAACTACGCATCTGGAGCGAACGCGTGGATGTCCCGCTCGTACAACAAGGAATGGGCGCGGACCCCGCAGCTGTTGCCTACGACACGGTGGAAAGCGCCAAGGCCAAAGGCGCTGACGTGGTGATCATCGACACCGCCGGTCGCCTGCACAATAAGGTGGGCCTCATGAACGAACTCACCAAAGTGCGCAATGTCATGCGCAAGGTGATCCCCGACGCGCCGCATGAAGTGCTGCTCGTACTGGATGCCAGCACCGGGCAGAACGCCATCGAGCAAGCGCGCCAGTTCACCAAGGCAACGGACGTGACAGCATTGGCTCTGACCAAGATCGACGGCACCGCGAAAGGCGGAGTCGCCATCGGCATCAGCGAGCAGTTCGGGGTGCCCATCAAATACCTCGGTGTGGGCGAGGGCATGCACCACTTGCAGGTCTTCGACAAGAAGGCCTTCGTTGACGCGCTGTTCAAGGATTGATGGACTTATCCAACGCATGAACGGCGCATGGATCCATGCGCCGTTCATGCGTTAAGTTGGCTGCTGGCCGACTTGCGCCCCTACTCCTTGAATGACCCCAATGCGTTGTTGGCACAGTTCGTCACGATGAACTCGGTGCGGCGGTTCAACTGATGTTCCTCCTCACTACATGTCATGCCATCCGCACACCGGTTGACGAGTTCACGTTCGCCGTAGCCATGTGCTGTAATGCGCGAACCATCGATCCCTTGCTGGATCAGGTATTCACGTGTGCTGTCGGCTCGACGCTGACTCAACGACTGGTTGTATTCATCGCTCGCACGGCTATCCGTGTGCGAGCGCAGATCGATCTTCATCGCCGGGTCGACCCGCATCACCTCCGCTACCAGGTCCAATTCGCCCATGGCATCCGTGCGGATCTTCGCCTCGCGGAAGTCGAAATAGATCGGACGCAGGTTCATCGCCTTCGCGATATCCACACCTGCCGCCACTGCGCTTAGTGTTTGTCCTTCTGGTCCGGTCAATGTTTGTTCCAGGAACATCAGGATGCGGAAGTCGACGAAGGAGACCTTCTTGAAGTATCCGTCCTTGGTGAAGGTGACTTCCAGGTTCATATCATCACCATAACGCCGGTCGGGTATCTGACCTTGGGAGATGCCGCGCTCATCGGTCTCGCCGACGAAGAGTATCGCCCCGTCACGTGTGTCCTTCACGGTGATGTGCACTCCAGCGAGCGGCTCGTTCGTACGCCCGTCGCTCAGGATGGCGTTCACCGGCAGGTCCATGACGCCATCGATGTAGAGGTCGGGCAACTCGGTATCGCCGAATGTGGATATCGATATCTCATCGTTCTTCAGGATCGCCCTTGCACCTCCCGGGATCTCCGCGTAGATCTCGGCCACGACCTTTGGCGCAGCGAATTCATAGGTGCCGTTCTGTGAAGTCACCGAGCGTGCGATCTCGTTGCGGTCCAAGTCGTATAGCTTCACTGGCAAATGGGCGAGAGGTAGGGCATCGTTCTCGTCCAGCACTCTTCCTATCCATTTACGCTCCTCTTGCGGGACCGAGTTGACCCTGAAGCTGTAGATCTCTTCTCCCAATGTGGAGCCTTCACGGTCCGAGGTCATGTAACCGACGTTGCCGTCCTTCACCAGGCAAAGACCGAAATCGTCGCAAGAACTGTTGATCGGCGCATTCAGGTTCTCCACCACACCGAAGCCCTTCGCTCGTACCGTGACGCGGAAGAGGTCCAGGCCACCCAGTCCCAGGTGTCCATCCGAAGCGAAGAACAGGACGTTCTCGTGGATGAAGGGGAACATCTCATCTCCTTCCGTATTGATGTCCGCCCCAAGGTTGTTGGGTGCGCCCCATGTGTTGTGGGGGGTGCGCAGGCATACATAGAGATCCTTGCCCCCGATGCCGCCGGGTTTGTCACTGGTGAAGTACAGTCTTTGCCCGTCAGCGCTGATGGCCGGGTGTCCGGTGGAGTGCATCGGCGAGTTGAAGATGAACGGCTCGATCGGTCCCCATGTGCCACCCATTCGCCGGCGGGTGTAGATCTGTAGATTGTTCACACCGTCATCGCTCAAGGTGTGCTGGCCACCCAAGTAGTTATTGCGCGTGAAGTACATCTCCTTGCCATCAGCGGAAACAACGAGGTTGCTCTCGTGGTAGGTGGTGTTCATATCCGAACGGAACGGCTTTACATCGCTTACGGTTCCGTCTTCAGCCACATGCCCCCGATAGAGGTTCATGAACGGTTGGTCGTTCCAAGGGTCGACACGGCGTGCGAGGTATTGCGGCTGACGCGCCGAACTGAAGTACAGTGTGTCTTGGAACACGAACGGGGCCATGTCCGCACGGTCGCTGTTGAAGGAGACCGCCGTGACCCGATCGGCGAAGGCTTCTGCTTCCAGCATGTTCTCCAGACGCACCTTGGCGTTCTCCTTGGTGTGCACACGGCTGTCCGAAGGTGAAGCAGCTCCGTAGCGCTTCAGCCAGAGATCACTATCGGCGTACTGTCCAGAGACGCGAAGCAGCTCGGCGTAGCGATATATGTCCAACGGTTGGGCTTGAGAGGAGGCTGCTACGATGGCGTACCATTGTTCCGCTTGTTTCAATTGGCGCACGTTCCAGTAGCTCTCCGCAAGCCTGCGCGCATGAGGTATGCTGCTGGCGTCCTTCTTGAAGGCTTGCTCATAATACTCGATGGCCTGCATATACGCGAAGTCATCGTAGCTGCGGTCACCGAGCTTGAGCAACCCATCTTGGGCGGATAGGTGGCGAACGGAGATGAGAAGCAGTGCAACGACTGCATAGCGGACCTGTACGGACATGATCAGAAGTATCGGGGCGAACGAACGCGCTCGCGTGTGAAGATGGGATCGTAGCTCAACATCAATTCATGACTTCCGCCACTGCGCGATGCCAATGCAGAGGTGCCCAGATCATAGGCATACCCCATGCGCCATTGGTCGTTCACTTGAACGGATACGATGCCGGTAACGCTATCGCCGTTCCGGTATGCGGCGCCCAGACAGAGACGGTCCATGATGAAGAAGTTCGCTGACAGGTCGATGGAAGGTGGTGCCCCCTCACTGGCCTTGAGCATCAGTGCTGGCTTGAACTTGACCGTACCCAACGGGAATACGTAGCCGGCTGTCAGGAACGCGTGGGGACTTTCGTGCGCATATCCTACGGTACGGCCTTCAACCTTCGAACTCAGGTAGTTGCGCAACAGTTTGGGCATGGATAACCCTACGTAACCCTTCTTCGCCCAGAGGAAGACGCCGAAGCCGAAGTTCGGGACCACCTTGCCGCTCATGTCCGCCGCGAACGTAGGGTCGTTGGGGTCCGTGTTCTCCACGCGTGTGTTCGCGATCTGTGCATGGTTCATCCCCAGTTTCAAACCGAATGCGAGCCGAGTTCGTTTCGAAACGTGCATACGATAGGCGACATCACCGGAAACACTTGTTCTGTTGGTTCGTCCGATGCGATCGTTCACTGCACTGATGCCCGCACCCAAACTGCGCCGGTTAATGGGCGAGTGAGCGGACAGCGAGTGCGTCATGGGGGCACCCTGGATGCCCACCCATTGCAGGCGGGAGATCGCTGTCACGTTCAGTACGTCGGCGCTACCCGCGTAGGCCGGATCGATGGCCATCATGTTCCACATGTACATGCTGTACATGGGATCCTGCTGGGCATGTACGCTGGTGATGGTCCACAACGCAAGGAAAAGGAGGAGCTTTCTCATTGGTCTTTGGGTGGATGCGTTGTTCATCGGTTCACTTGGATGTAGCCGGTGCGCGCATCTTCGCCATCACCGAGTTCGAGCACGAAGAAGTAGGTGCCTGCTGGCAATTCGCCGGGTAGGGTGGCTTTCACCGTGGAGAAGCCGGTCCAATCGTTCAGATATGGTGCCGCTTCGTGGATCTTGGATCCCCAGCGGTTGAAGATGCTCAGGCTGTTCGTCGGGTAGGCTTCCAGTCCCTTGATCTCCCAAGTGTCAGCGATACCGTCACCGTTCGGTGAAAAGCCATTGGGTATGGTCAATGTTTCCTTCGGTTCTTCTACGGTAACGGTGGCTATGCACGTGCTGCTATTCCCACTCCCGTCAGTAACGGTAAGGGACGCCGTGTACGTTCCTGCGACCGTGAATTGTTCCACGGAAAGGGACCATGTTACGATACCGCAATTATCCGTGCTGCCTCCATCTATGTCCGTCGCAGCGATGCTTGCCTCGCCTTGTTCGTTCAAGGTGATGGTGATGCTTGCACAATTGACCACCGGCCCGAGGGTATCCAGTACCGTCACGAGGGCGGTGCAATTCGAACTGAGCCCGGCAGCGTCGTAAACGGTCAGGATCACCGTGTTCTCGCCCAATTGGTCACAATTGAAGGAGGTATGTGATACGGTCATGTTCACGATCCCGATGTCGTCCGTGCTGCCTCCGTCCACATCCGCGGCCACGATGCTGGCGTTACCGCTGGCGTCGAGGTAGATGGTCACAGGCTGGCATAGGGCTACCGGTGGCTCATTGCTGGCGATCACGGTAACGCTCGCCGTGCAGGACGTGCTGTTGCCACTTGCATCCGTTACAGTGAGTGTAACACTGTGGATACCGGCACTGGTGAATGCTGTGGTGCTCGCGGTGTAAGCGAGTGTGGATGTGCCGCAGTTGTCCGCGCTGCTGGCGACCAGGTCATCAGCAAGTATCGTCGCATTGCCGTTCTGGTCGAGCACCACACTGATATTCTGACACATCGCTGTCGGTGCGATCGTATCGAGTACTGTCACTACGGCCACGCACTCGGCACTGTTACCGCTGGCATCGGTTACGGTCAGGGTCACTTCGTTGGAACCCAGGTCGCCGCATTCGAACGCTGTTTGGCTGGCGGAGAGGTTCACAATGCCACCGTTATCCATGCTGCCTCCGTCGATGTCCGTTACTACGATACTGGCATTGCCATTCTCGTCTAGATGGATAGTTGTCGGTTGGCATACGGCCACAGGCGGTGTGTTGTCCTCCACGAAGATGGTAGCTGTGCAGGTGCTGCCGTTGCCGCTGGCGTCGGTCACGGTCAAGGTGACCACGTGGCTACCCGGAGTGGAGATGCTGGTGATATCCGTGGTGTAGGTAAGGGCGCTACTTCCGCAGTTGTCCCAGCTTCCGTTGTCCATGTCTATCGCGTTGATCACTGCCTGGCCATCCGGACCGAGTTCAGCTGTCAGACTTTGGCAGATCACGGCTGGTGCTATGGTGTCCAGGACTGTCACCACCGTTGTGCACATGGCCGTGTTGCCTGCCGCATCGGTCACGGTGAATGACACTGAGTTATTCCCGATGTCCGAGCAGTCGAAGATGGTTTGCGAAGAAGCGTAGGAGACGATGGAGTCGTTATCCGTACTTCCACCGTCCAGGTCTTCTGCGGGAACGGTCACGGTGCCATTCGCATCCAAGTACACCACCAATCCGCCGAGGACATTACAGTTCACCTCGGGGCGAATGGTATCAAGAACGGTCACGATCGCACTGCAGAACGATTGGTTTCCACTTTGATCGGTAACAGTAACGCTGATCGTGTGTGTGCCAGCGGTTTCGATAACGCTTACCGACGTTGTTGCTCCTGTAGCTGAACAGTTGTGCGTGCCGCTTACCAAGATATCAAGTGGTCCAACGTTCACGTTGCCGGTTTCATCCAGGTAGATCGATGCGTTCTGGCACACCACGGTGGGCGCGATGGTGTCGAGCACGATCACCACAGCGGTGCAGGAGGCCGTGTTGCCGCCGTCATCGATCAACGTCAAAGTCACGTTGTTCGCTCCGATGTTCGAGCAGTCGAAGCTGGTCTGCGAAGCGACCAAGCTCACGATGGTGCCGTTGTCCGTGCTTCCACCGTCGATGTCACTCGCCACGATGCTCGCGTTGCCGCTGGCGTCGAGGTAGATCGTCGCGTTCTGGCAGAGGGCCACTGGCGGGTTGCTGTCGCTCACGGTCAGCGTGGTGCTGCACGAGTCGATGTTGCCGCTGATGTCCTGCGCATAGATGGTGATCGTCGTGTCACCCACGACCTGCACGCTATCGGTGCTGGTCCAGGCGCTCATGCCGCTGGCGCAGTTGTCGCTCCAGGTGGCCAGCGCGCTGGCGGTGAACACGGCCCAACCGTTCGCGTCGATGTTCACCGTGGCGGGTGCGCAAGCAAGCGTGGGGATGATCGTGTCCTGCACGGTCACGCTGGCATCGCAGGTGCTCACGTTGCCGGAAGCATCGGTGACGGTCAGTGTCACGGTCTGCGGACCGAGGTTGCTGCAATCGAAGCTGGCGGTGCTGGCGCTGAAGGTGAGCGAACCGGTACCGCAGTTGTCGCTGGAGCCACCGTTCAGATCAGCGCCGGTGATGGTCACGTTACCGCTGGCATCGAGGAAGGCGTCGATGTTCTGGCACACCACGGTGGGGGCGATGGTATCAAGCACCGTCACGATCGCAACGCAATCCTCGCTGTTGCCGCCGTCGTCCGTGACGGTCAGGGTCACGTTGTTCGCACCGAGGTTCGAGCAGTCGAAGCTGGTCTGCGATGCAACCAAGCTCACGATGGTGCCATTGTCGGTGCTGCCGCCGTCGATGTCTGCTGCCACGATCGTCGCGTTGCCAGCGGCGTCGAGGTAGATGGTCGCATCCTGGCAGAGGGCCACAGGCGGATTGCTATCGCTCACAGTGAGCGTGGTGGAGCAGCTGTCGATGTTACCGCTGATGTCCTGCACATAGATGGTGATCGTCGTGTCACCCACCACCTGCACGCTGTCGGTGCTGGTCCAGGTGCTCATGCCGCTGGAGCAGTTGTCGCTCCAAGTGGCC
>JAEUTA010000021.1 GCA_016788205.1 Flavobacteriales bacterium
GAATAGCACCGTGCAGCTGGTGGATGCACAAGGCCGGGTGATCGCCGCGACCAACTGGGGCACCGCGCAGAGCGGCTGGTACGTGGGCGATGTGGCAGCGGGATGTTACGTGGTGCGTGTCCTGGATGGAACGCGCATACTGCACGCGTCTAAATGGTCGCGCACATGAGGCTTCTGCACGTGGTGTTCTGCTTGTCGCTGGCATTGGTCTCCAACGCCCAGCAGTGGTGCATGCCAAGTGCCACCTGGCGCTCCCGTTCGTGGAGCATCGAAGGAGGGGGTTATCGCGAGATCACCTGTGAGGGTGATTCCGTCATCCTTGGCGTGCAAGCGCATCGCATGAAGTGCCGTTTCGCGGCCATCTTGTTCGGTGAACTCGTCACCAGTACCTCGTATGGTTTCATCGCAGAGACGGACGACCTGCTGCGCTACTATTCGGAATGGGATGGAACACCGGACTTCGATACCCTGGCCTGGTTCGGTGCTTCCATCGGGGACCACTGGATGATCGCCCCTGAAGTGCGCGCCGATGTGATCGGTACCGGTGAGCGCATGATCGACGGTGTGCCCTTGCGTTACGTCGCCGTCGCCATGAACGGGTACATCGAGCAGGATACCATCTTCGAGCGCATCGGTCCTTTGTTATTGAACCCGTTGGAACCATATATGAACTTCATGGTCGACTATGACTACGCCGGTCTCCTCTGCTACCATGATGACCAGATGGGCTACCTCGTAGGTGATTCCAGCATGGAAAGTTGCATGGCCCCGTTGACGGTTCCGGATGCGCGGAACACAGATGCACATTTCACACTTTCCCCCAACCCCGGCACCGATCGGCTGAGCATCACCGCCGATCCTGCCCTAGCCTCGAACACCACCGTGCACCTCATGGACGCACAGGGCCGTGTGATCGCGACGACAAGCCTAGGTGTTGCTCGGAGTTTCTGGTCCATTGGCGAGGTGGCTCGCGGTTGTTACATGGTGCGTATCCTGGATGGAGTTCGCGCGGTGAACGCGATGAAGTGGGTGCGTGAATAGCGCCGTCCGAAGCTCTTGGGGGGCTGGCACCCCAACGTGATCCGCCCGGTTACCTTTGGCGCACTTCCATGCGCCTAGACCCACCACGGACAGCCGCCCAACTCGCCGAGCAGCTCGGTGCCACGGCCAAAGGCAACACGCAACGGCTTGTCACCGGGCTCAACGAGATCAACCGCGTGGAAGAGGGCGACCTGGTGTTCGTGGACCACGAGAAGTACTACGACAAGGCGTTGAACAGCGCGGCCACCACCATCCTCATCAACAAGGACGTGGAGCCACCGGCGGGCAAGGCCATCATCATCTGCAACGACCCCTGCGCGGCGTACAATACGCTGGTGCGCCAGGTGATGCCGCGCCAGGCCTGGGACAGCCAGGACCCCGTGGTGGGCGAAGGCACGGAGATCCATCGCAGTGCGGTGATCGGTGCCAATGTGCGCATCGGTGCCGACTGCCTGATCATGCCCGGCGTGGTGATCTACGAGAACACCCGCATCGGCGACCGCGTCACCATCCACGCCAACACCGTCATCGGCAGCGACCCGTTCTACTACAAGAAACGCCCCAGCGGCTACGACAAGATGGTCCCCGGTGGCAGTGTGGTGATCGAGGACGATGTGGAGATCGGTGCGCTGTGCACCATCGATCGTGGTGTAAGCACCGATACCCGCATCGGCGCAGGCACCAAGATCGACAACCACGTGCAGGTGGGTCACGATACGCTCATCGGCAGGCAGTGCCTCATCGCTTCGCACGTCGGCATCAGCGGCGCCGTGGTGATCGAGGACAACGTAACGCTCTGGGGCCAGGTGGGCGTACCCAGCAAGTTGCGCATCGGCAAGGGCGCCACGGTGCTGGGCCAAAGCGGCCTCATCAACTCGCTGGAAGGTGGCAAGACCTACTTCGGCAGCCCGGCCGGTGAAGCGAAGATGAAGATGCGCGAGGTAGCCTTGATCGGCAAGCTGCCCGAGCTGTTCAAGAAGTTGAAGGACTGAACGCATGGCCCGGTTGGAACGCATCATCGAACGGCTGGACCTGAAAGAGTTCCAGTTGAAGGCGTTGCTGGACGTGACCAAGGCCATCAACAACACCGAGGATCGGGGATCCCTGCTGCGCCTGTACGAGCGCATCATCCGCGAAGACCTCGGCATCACGCGCCTGATGTTGTTCGAGCGCACCGCGCAATGGGAGCGCATCATCGCCTTCGGCAACAACGTGGACCACGTGGCCATGGACATCGAGAACGCCTTCGGCACCTTCACGGAGATCCAGGTGATCGGTTCGGAGAGCACGGGTAGCCTGGGCGCCTTTGATGTAGCCGTGCCCGTTTACCACCGCGGCAAGCCCTTGGCGTTCCTGCTCATCGGGGACATCGACGAAGAAGAGCACCGCATGAGCCCCACGGTGAAGCACCTCAACTTCATCCAGACGCTGACCAACCTGATCGTGGTGGCGCTGGAGAACCGGCGCCTCGCCGCGCAGGAGCTCGCCGGCGCACGGGCCAAACGCGAGCTGGAGCTGGCGGCCGAGATGCAGAGCATGCTGGTGCCGCACGACCTGCCCCGGAACGAACGCATCGACGCCGCAGGTTGGTACCAGCCCCACAGCGAAGTGGGCGGCGACTACTACGACCTCATCGCCCTGGCGGACGGCCGCTATGTGGCCTGCGTGGCGGACGTGAGCGGCAAAGGCATCGCTGCGGCGTTGCTCATGAGCAACTTCCAAGCGAACCTGCGCGCCAGCATACCGCACGCACAGGACCTGGAACAGCTCGTGCACGACCTCAACGGAAAGGTGCACGCCAGCGCGCGCGGCGAGCGCTTCATCACGCTCTTCATCGGTGTGGTGGACACCAACACGCGGAAGATGCGCTACATCAACAGCGGCCACAACGACCCGCTGCTGCACCACGCGAGCGGCATCACCCCGCTGCGCGACGGAAGCATCGCCCTGGGCATGATGCCGAAGCTCCCCTTCCTCAAGAGCGGCGAAGTGGACCTGCCCCCCGGCTGCACGCTGCTCTGCTTCACCGACGGCCTGGTGGAACAAGAGGACGCCAACGGCAACTCCTTCGAGACCGCCCCGCTCACCAACGTGCTCAACACGCTGTCGCGGTCAACGGCCCAAGCCATCAACGAAGCCGTCATCAGCACTTTCGAAACGCACCGCGGCGGCCTCCCCTACCTGGACGACATCGCGCTGCTCACCTGCCGGTTCGCGTAGGGAAATGCGCACATGTGGTCATGTGAGCATGTGCTCATGTGGACATGTGCCCATCACGGTACTTGAACCGTAGTGCTTTCCGAGGCCCTACCGGTATCCATGCTCCTTTGTCAATTGGCCCAAGCAGCGCTATGGACCGCACACGGTCGAGCTACTCCCAACACCTCAGGTGAAGCGCATTCCATGCGCACATGGGCACATGCCCACATGGGCACATGCGCATTCTCCTCCTGCTTCGGCAACCATGCTCCTTAGTCAATTAGCCCAAGCATAGCTACAGACCGCCCACGGTCGAGCTACTCCCAACACCTCAGGTGAAGCGCATTCCATGCGCACATGTTCACATGCCCACATGGGCACATGTTCACCTGCATTCCATGCTCACATGGTCACATGCGCACTCTCCTCCCGCTTCGGGTACTTCAGGTCCATCAACACCACCAGCACAGTGCTGGCCCAGAACGGAACGCTCGCCTTGTCCAGGTCCAGGAAGTTGTTGAGGGCGGCATGGAGGTAATACGTCACTAGTCCGAGGAACACGGCCAGCACCAGGCGGCGGTCGGTACCACTGGGCATTCGTCCGTAAAGGCGGAACATGGTAACGGCGGTGGTCACGATCAGCGAGATCATCAACAGCATGCCGAAGACGCCCTGCTCGGCGAGCGGGCCCAGGTACTCGCTGTGCGCATTGCCGTTGAGGCCGAAGTTGGTGCTGATGATGGTGCGGTCCTCGGCCGCCTGGAAGGGCGCGTACTGGAACATGTACGTTCCGGGGCCCCAGCCGAACACGGGCTTCTCCTGCCACATGCGCAGCGCCGAGTTCCAGCGGTTGATGCGCTCCAGGTTGGAGGCATCGCTGGAGATGTTGGAGATGGAGCGCACGTGCTCGCCCATATCGTCCGATGATTCCTCGCGGTTGCGTTCCAGCGCGATGGTGATCTGCTCACGCTCCACCCACAGCACCCCACCGCCCACCAGCAACAGGCCCACGATGACCCAGGCGGGAATGCGGAAACGCAGCACCACGAACATGCCCGCCGCACCGATGAGGCTGAGCCACGCCGCACGCGTGTAGGAGAACACCAGGCCCATGGAGATGAGCACCAGCAGCACGAAGGCCAGTCCCTTCCGCGTGCGCGAATAGCCCGGCAGGCTTACAGCGGCCAGGCTCACGGGCACGAAGAAGGCGAGGATGGCGCCGTAGCTCGTGTGGTCCTTGAAGAAGGGGCTCATCACCCAATGCGCCGGATCATGTTCGAACCCGTGTTGCGCGTGGCGCACGAGCGTGTAGATCACCACCACGGCGAGGCCGAGCATGTAAGCCCAGAAGAAGCGATGGATGTTCCGGGGCTCTTCGAAGGCGCGCGAGACCATGAAGTACATGGTGGTGACGAACCAGAGGCGCGCGGCGAGGAACTTGAGGGAGACCAGCGGCATGCTGCTGGGTATGGCGCACACGGCCATCCAGAGCAGTTGTGCCAGGATCACCCAGGTGATGGGGTGCTTCCACACCGCCAGCCGCACCACGCTCTTTTCCACGGCCAGCTTCAGCAGGAAGAGCAGCGTAAGGCCCACCATGATGGGCTCCGTAGGCAGCGAAACGCCGATACCGCCCAGGTCCAGCTGCTCCAGGTTGATGGAGAGCGGCGTGGCGAACGCGATGAAGGTGAGCAGCCGGTCCGGACTGGCCACCATGGCCCAGCCGATGATGAGCGCCACCGGCAGCAGGCTGAACCAGTAGGCGCGTTGCACCATGAAGAAAGCGTTCACCAGCACGAACAGCCCGCACAGCAGCGGTATCGTCCAGTTGCGCTTCAGGGCCTGGGCCATGGGGTCAGGAGCGTTGTTCGCGCCAGAGCAAGAGCAGGAAGCAGAGCAACGCCGCGGACGCGGTGGCCATCAGCACGATGAGCCAGCGCACGGGGTACACCTTCTTGTCGCTCACCTCGGGATACACGATCACGTTGGTGTAGGTGAGCTCCTTGGTCACATCGTTCACCACCTGCTCGTACTGGGTCAGCAGGCGGTCGTAGTTGCCGCGGAACAGGTTGCTCATCTCGGTGAGCTGGCGGAACTCACCGCCTTTCGATTCCAGTTCCTTGATCAGCGCCAGCACCTGTTCACGTTGGCCGGCACTGCTGCCGCCGCTCAACATGCGCACGTAGCCTTTGGTGAGCTCCTTGGCCTGAGCCTCGTAGGCGAGCAGGCCGCTGTTCTTGCGCAGGGTGTCCAGCCGGGCCTCCACGGAATCCATCTTGTACCGTTCGTGCTCCAGCGCGCGTTCGGCGATGCGCAGCAACTCGTGCGACTTCTCCCGTTGCAGGCGGCGTGCCAGCAGGTTCACCTGGGTCAGCAGGGCGTTCACCATGTCGCGTGCGCGAACGGGGTCCTCGTCCACCACCTCGATCATCACGCTCTCGTACTGCGTCTTGCTGATCTCCACGCGCTCGAGGAATTCGTTGTACAGCGCGAAGTAGCCGCCCGCCTTGGTGGTGTCCAGTTCGTACACGTGCATCAGGTCGAACTGCTGGATGAGGCTGTCGCGGATGCTGTTGCTACGCAGCAGTTGCAACAGCTGGTCCGTGCGCGTCTCGATGGAATAGCTGTTCAGGTTCACCGGGTACACCGTGGCGGTGGAGAGGTAGCGCGGCTTCATGAAGCTGGGACCGCTGAAGACCGCCGAGAGCAGCACGGCCAGCACCACCACGCCGAAGAAGATGCGCGCATGCTTCACGATGAGCGCCCAGAAACGTTGGAAGGAGAGTTCGTTACCCATTGGCGCGGATCTTTTTCACGTTGGTCTGCACCACGATCAGCAGCAGCGCGAGCAGCAAGGCGGATACCGTGCTGATGGCCACCACCAGCCAGCGCACGGGCGAGAACTTCTTGTCCGACGGCTGCGCGCGGTTCACCACGAACTTGTGCGGCAGGTCGCTGTCCATATCGGCCTGGGCCTGCTCCAGCTTCATGCGCAGCACGCTCATGCGCTTGGTCTCGTTGAAGAGGCGGTCCTGCAGGGTGACGTAAGGGCCACCGTACTGCGCCAGCACCTTGAAGCGCTCCTCGAACTCCTTGATGGCGCGCTGGTCGCCCTTCACGATGGCGGCTCCCAGGTATTCGTTGTAGCGCTCCGTCTGCGTGTGGTAGTCGTGCACGCCCAGTTCGCGCAGGATACGCATGCTGTCGGCCATCTGGCGGATCTCCTGGTCCAATTCCTTCACCTTGCTTTCCACCACACGGAACCCCTTGCTGGCCCGTTCGCGGGCCATCTCGGTCCACACGGTATCCACCTGGTCGGCGATGTAGTTGGCGATGTCCGAGGCGCGCTGCGGATCGGGGTCCAGCACCTGCGCCCGTACGCTGCTGAACTTGGTGCGCTCGAAGGTGATGTGCTCGGCGAACGCCTCCTGCAGCTCGGTGTTGCGCGTCCGGCTGGTACTGTCTATGCGGTACACGGCCATCAGGTCGAACTGCTTCGTCACCCGATCGCGGATCTTGTCGCTGTGCAACATCTGCAAGAGCTGCTCGCTGTCCTCTTCATCGCCCAGGGCCAGGATATCGTCACGCCCGGTGCTCTGCTCGTTCAACAGGGCCTTGGACACCGAGTTGGTGATCGCGGGGAACATGATCACCTCGCTCTTGTACAACGGGGTGATGAGGAAGGCGGTGACCACCCCGGCGATGGCGCCGAGCAGGGTGATGCCGATGATGAGGTTGCGACGGGCCCAGAGGAAAAGGACGAGATCGAAAGAAGCCAGGTCCTTCCCCGTGTTGGAATTCTGCATGCGTTCCGCGAAAAGAGGGCCTAAAGTACAGGTTAGCCCCTAGCGGGGGCCGGGCCCAAGGCCTTGCCGGGAACGCGGGGAACGGGGGCTTGGTATGCGGGGTCGAGTTTCCACCGCAAAGGCGCTAAGGACGCCAAGGGCATCGGGGGAGCAGGTAGCCCCTTGCATCCATTGTCCCATTGTTCCATTGTTCCATTGCTCTATCGCTCCATCCCCTCCCCCTTCTCCGCCACCCGCAGCTCCAGCGCTTCGTAGAGCACCTTGCCATCCACCAAGCCCACCGCCCAGGCCAGCACCGGCACCACGGCCACGAAGAGCAGCAGGCCCGGCACCAACGCCCAGCCCAACGTGCCGATGCCCAGCGCCAGGGCCACCAGCGCCACCGCGTACACGAGCGCGCGCAGCCACAACGCGACGGGAAGGCCCACCCCGTAGAGCCGAGCGGCCAGCACCACCTGGGCCAGTGCGGTCAGCACCTGCGTGGCCAGGCTGGCCCACCCGGCACCCTGCGCCTGCATGCGCGGGATCAGCACCAGGTTGAGCACGATGTTGAGCACCGCACCACCGCCGGCCAGCCAGTTCAACTGCTTCAGGCGCCCACCGGCGGTGAGCAACGTACCGAAGACGTAGGTGGAGCACACCGCCACGAAACAGGCGATGAGCAGGGCGAACACCGGGGCGCTCTGGGCCGTGTGCTCGGTGTAGCGCAGGTCCATGATGGCACGGGCGTTCACCGCACCGAACGCGGCCACGGCCACCGTACCGGTAAGAACCAAGCGCATGGCCAGCCGCACCAGTGGCGCCAGCGCGGCGCGCTCCCCTTCCTTCTGCCCCAGCATGCGGCTGAACATGGGCAGCAACAGGCCCGCCATCAGGTAGCCCAGCATGTTGAAGGCCTCGAAGAAGCGAAAACCCTGCGCGTAGATGCCGGCCTGCACCGCACCATCGGGCAGCATGCGTTCCAGCATCAGCGTATCGATGCGGTAGTAGAAGGTCATCAGCAGGATCAGCAGCGCATAGGGGAAGCTCTGCCGCACCACCACCCAGGCGTAGGCGGGCTGCCAGGCCAGGCGCACACCACCGGCCAGCCGATGCACCAGCACATAGGCCACCAGCGCCGTGGTGCCATAGGCCACCGTTTGCGCCCACACGAACCACTCCATGCGGAAGGGCGCACCCGCACCACGCCCCCACAGCAGCCAGCCCACCATGCCGATGAGCAGCACACGGTCCAGCACGCTCAGCAGGCTGTCCTGCTTGTAGCGTTGCGCCCCGGCGATGTTGCTGCGCAGGTATTGGATGGTGGCCACCAGCGCCTGGTTCACCACCAGCCAGCCCAGCAGGGCCAGCTGCGCACCGCGGAAGCCGAGCACCAGCCCCGTGCCCAAGGTGAGCAGCGCGTACAACACCACCAGCACGAAGCGCACACCCATGACACCGCCCACCGTCTTGCCCATCAGCTGCGTGTGCTGCGCGATGTGCCGCGTGTTCTGGTTGGTCATCCCCAGGTCCAGCACGATGTTGAGCAGGAAGCCCAGGCTCAGCAGCGCCGCATAGGTGCCGTAGGTGGCGCTGCCCACCGCATCTTGCACCCCGGCATCGATGCCCAGGATGTAGAAGGGCTTCACCAGCAGGTTCAGCACCAGCAGCAAAGCGAGGTTCAGGAGGAAGCGGCGTTGCATAAGGCGGGGTGAAGATGGGAAAGGTGGCGCGTACGAATGGATCAAAAGCACGCGATGACGAACGTCCGGGCCACATGCGGAACGATCCGATAGCCCTTTCGGTGCCTGCCGAGCAAGGACCATGCAGGGCCAGAATGACGCGACACTTGGATGAACGGCTCTTACGCACCGCGCACAGGCCAGCGACAAACCGACTCACACTTCGCGCACGGGCTTGAGCCATGCAGGCGAGCCGATCAGGGGCTCCGTTCGATGGCGTAGACCAACGCGGCGATCATGCGTAGTGCAAGCTGCCGAGTACAATGTTGGCTCTGCACCTGGGCGCATCCGGGTGAACCGCACCTGAAGAAGTGAGACCGTGACGGCACGGAGCAGTAGGATCCCGATGGTACCGTGGGAACTTGCCGACGCCCTGTTCAACGATGCTACTGCACGACCAGCCGCTGCGTGAAAGTGCGGTCGCCGACGGCCATAGTGACCAGGTACACCCCCGCCCCCATCGTGTTCTTCAGGTTCACGGTCGCGCGCAACATACCATCCTGTGCAGGCAGTTGCTGCACCCATAGCTGTTCGCCCAAGAGGTCGAAGAACGACAGGGTCACGTGCTCCACAGCCGATGGCAGCTCATTCATGGCCACCATCACTTGTTCTCCGTTGTTCGGGTTCGGGTAGAGGACGGGGACGATATCGGCCACGTCGCTCGATCTTCCCGCAGTTTCAACCAGGCCGGAAGCTGGCACCACGGTCACGGTGCAGACCTCGCCCCATGGCTCATAGGGTCCGGTAACGAGGGGGCCGCCTACACACCATGTGTTCCCGTCGTCCATGCTGACACGCACATCCACTTCATAGGTGCGACCGGCGACCAAGGGAGCACCCGCAAGATCCTGGTTGATCAAGACCCAGTTACGGCTCACCGATGCGAAGCTCTCATAGGTCGGTTCGCCGGCCACGTTGCGGAACCGGAATTGGTACTTGTCATCGAGTGAAGCGGCCACATCACGCAGCGCATAGTACACGGGTGTCGCATACAGCTTTTGCCCACGGCCGGTGCTTCGCGAGACGTTGCAACTGTAATTCCGTTCGGATGGGTCATTGATCAGCTCGGTGACCGGGCAATCCTCACGGGAGGGATCCAGTTTGAACCTGCAAGCGGGTCCCCAGCTTCGGCTCACACCGTTCACCTTGGCACGCACCCGCACGTTGAGGAGCTTGTTGCCTGGCAGGTGTGGAACGGTGGCGGGGTCCCAATCGTTGATGACGAAATGCGTGGCCCGGACAGGGCCTGGACGCACACGTTGCACCACGCGCTGGTGGCTCCGGAAATACACCTCGTTGAACGAGCCGTTGGGATCGTAGAACCAGAACTCGTAGCCTGTGTTCGCCGGCTGTGCGCTATTGGATGCGTTGGGTATCCAGGCCGCACTCACGTCAGGGTCCTCGGTGCAGCGCAGGTGCTGCCGCTTCAGCCAGTTGCGCTTATCACAGTCGGCGTCCACCACCTTCACCTGCCCAAGGCTCCAGCACAGGCGCTCCGTACCACTGATGGCACTTGAACCTCCTGTCCTGAAGTTATCGCTGTTGTCGATCAGGCGTGGACCGCTGGGGCCGCCCACCCGCACCACGTAGCCCCCGTGCACTGCTCCAATGCCATCGCCAGCGGCGTCGAGCACGGAGACCTTGTAGCAATGCCCCTGTTCCACACAACAGCTGGCCGTGACCACGGTGTTGTTCGCCAGATCGGTGCCCGAACAAACGACCTCGTTGCTGGCATAGTCCATCACGGACCAGGAGATGTCATCCCCGTTGTTATCGGTGTTGATGGACAGCGACAGGATATTCCCCGGAGCGCAGGGCGTGCCAGCGCATGCGCACGAGGTGCCGGAAATGACGAGTTCGTCATTGACCGTATTCGGGTCGTTGTCATCGCACGGATCGCCCAGGGACCCTGAAGTGCCCAGGCATCCATCCAGCCCATCACAGATCTCGTCACCGTCCGCATCCTCATTGGTCCCTTCGCAGGTACAATCGGTTCCCACCCGATCGTTCACCGTGCAATTGTCCCCATCGTCACAAGCAGCGCCAACGACCAGGGTCACCGTGGCATCCCCATCATCACAATCGGGCCCGATCGGTGCTTCGGAGATCGGCACATAGCCTTCCGGTGGCACACCACAATAGACGCGTTGCGCCCCGTAGACATGATCGTTGTCCCCGTCGTAACTGTACAGCGTTCCATGTTGTTGGTCAACGACGTTCACGTTGCAATCCAAGCTATCCAGCACATAGCCCGCCACGGGGTTGCACGCTGTTATCCGGTCGGCCGCGTCACCGAAACCATCGTTGTCCTGATCCGCGAAAAGGTGGGTGTTCGCAGCGCAGGGAACGGTGTAGCTCCCCAGGTCGCTCTGGCACGCCGGGTCGGTCGATAGGAAGATGAAGGAATAGGTCCCTGCGCGGAGCCCGGGAACGGTCACCACACCACTGGGGTCAATCAATTCCTGCGCGGTAGCACCGTTGGCATCCACGACCCGGAGGGTGCCACCGTTATGGCCTTGCGTGTTGGTCAGGAACAGCGTGGCCTGCCCATCGGCTTGGCCGAACACGGTTTGCGCGCTGCCACCTATGGAGGCGAACATTCCACAACTTGGAAGTTGGTCCCCTACTTCCACCACATGCTCCTCCACACATGCACCGCCACTGGTGCCAATGGCCACGGCATACTGCCCAGCGGGCGCACTTGCATGCCAGTGCGTGTCATCATCCCACACCACGCTCAAGGACGCACCACCTTGCACGGCTACCACGGCGACCGCCACCGGACAGCCGAGTTGCGGCACCACGCCGCTGATGGAGCCCGGTGCATCCGGTGCCGCATTCGTGGTCGCGGGCGCGCCGCCCAGCGCGGGACAGGGGTCCACCGCGTGTGGAATGGCGAGCATTTCTCCCAACGGACCTGCATTGGCCACCACGAAGTAGGACTCGGCAAGGGGCACATCCGCGAAGAGCAACGAGCCGCCGCTCACCACGGCCGTTATCCAATCACCCGTAGGCGCATTCCCCAGGTACAGACGCGCCGAGACCGGAGGCAGGCAATTGGGTACAGGGAGCGAGTAGGCTACCGTAAGCGCACCGGTGCCATCACAAGGGTCATCGGGCAGGGTGGTATCATCCGTCACCTGAAGGGTCATTTCATGCTGGGGTCCATAGGCTGGCACCGTGAACAGGAAGGTGGCGCACACCACGTGGCTTACATCGGCCACCTCCACCCGGTAATCTCCAGGGTTGATGTTCAGCTGGTCGTAAGTACAGCCCGAACCGCACCCGTTCAGCGTACGACCGAAACTGGCCCCGGTGTTCAGGTTGAAATACCCGAGGTAGAAAACGTTGTTACTTCCTATGAAACGCAGGTATGCACTGCCTTGGCAACCGGCGTTCTGCGGCGGGTTGAACGAGGACACGTTCATGTCCATCGTCACGCATTGTGCTGCGAGGGGCCGGTGGAGAAAGAGCGCGGCAACGAGCCCGATGATCACACCGAAGTAGTGGGGAGAATAAAGGCGCATGGAACGTGCGTTTTTCGAGGCTAGAACTCCAGTGCAAGAAAACCGATGGAGGCGGCCCGTGCAATACCGGAAAACCCTTGGAACAATAGTTCCATATCCATTGCGGCTGGAGGAACCGAGCAACGTTGCAAGACGTGCGCTAACGCCCCCTCACGCCCCCATCATCTCCACCATGTAGCGCCAGTGCCGCTTGGGCATGTGGCGCATCTGCAGCCCCAGGTTGCGCCGTTCGGGGATGTCCACACGGCGGAAATACGTCTTCCACAGGCGCACGTAGGAGCGCTCATCCGCCGCCATGGACACGGGCGTGGCGGGCAACATGCCTTGCGCATCGTGGAGCAGTTCCACGGGCACCACGGTACCTGCGCGGTGGTGCAGACCGTAGCCGCGCCGTTGGTCCGCGATCAGCCATTCCATGTCCGCATAGCGCGCGCGGAAGTGCGCAGCGATGAGCGGCAGCACATCGTACGCGGGGGCGATGGTGGCCGTCCACACCGCGTTGGTGTTCTGCTGGAACCGCACGAAGGCCTCCATCTGGTGCTTCTCGTGGCGCACGTGTTTCCGCCATTGGCGCAGCCCCAGCACGGTGGGGTCGCGCGGGTCGTCCACCGCGCCCCCGGTGAAGGCCAGCGTAAAGAGGTCCACGAGCAGCCGGTCCACCTCGGCGCGCTCGGCCAGGTGGCAGCACCACAGCTCGCGCACGCGGCGCGGACCCAGCAGCGTGCGGGCACGGGCCAGCACACGCGTGGCCTGCGCCTCATCCGTAGCCACCGCGCGCACGGTGCTGAAGAGCTCGCTCACCTGCGCGCGGTCGCGCACCACGGAGGCCGCTGCGCTCTTCTCGGCGAACACGGTGAACACCACGGTGAGCAGGCCCGGCCACGAACCATCGTACACGTAGTGTCGGGCGCGGTCCGGCGCGCACCAGGCCGGCTTCATGCGAAGAGGTCCAGTTGCGCGGCCTTCTGCCGCAGGGGTGCGATCAGGTGCGCGCGCAGCTTCTCCGGCCGGTGCACCAGCGCGTGCGCCGCGCCACCGAAGGTGAGGAAGAACCGCGCGCGCTTCAGCACCACGCCCATGCGCTGCAGGTGCTCCAGGCGCACGGGGCCATGGCGGCGCGCGGCCAGGATGAGGGCCACGCTCTTCTGCCCGATGCCCGGCACGCGCAAGAGCATTTCGCGCGGGGCATCGTTCACGTCCACCGGGTACAGGTACGGGTGCCGCAGGGCGTAGGCCGTCTTCGGATCCAGGTCCAGGTCCAGTTGGGGCTGTGCTTCGGAGAGCAGGTCGGCCACATCGAAGCCGTAGAAGCGCAACAGCCAGTCGCTCTGGTACAACCGGTTCTCGCGCACCATGGGCGTGCTGCCGGTGGCGGGCATGCGCGCATCGCTGCTGATGGGCACGTAGCCGCTGTAGTACACGCGCCGCAGCCGGTGCTGTTGGTACAACCCGCTGGCCAGGCTCAGGATGGTGCGGTCCGTATCCGGCGTGGCACCCACGATGAGCTGGGTGCTCTGCCCCGCCGGCGCGAAGAGCGGTGCGCGTTTCACCACCGCGCGTTCCTCCTGCAGGCCGGTGATGGTGCGGTGCAGGTAGCGCATGGGCTTGATGGCCTGTTCGTGGCTCTTCTCCGGCGCCACGCGCTGGAGCTCCGCATCGCTCGGTATCTCGATGTTGATGCTCAGGCGGTCCGCCCACAGCCCCGCTTCGTGGATCAGTGTTTCGCTGGCGCCGGGAATGGTCTTCAGGTGGATGTAGCCGTTGAAGCGGTGCACCGTGCGCAGCTCCTTGGCCACGCGCACCAGCCGCTCCATGGTGGTGTCCGCATCCTTGAAGATGCCGCTGCTGAGGAAGAGGCCCTCGATGTAGTTGCGGCGGTAGAAGTTGAGGGTGAGGTCCACCACCTCCTGCACGGTGAAGGCCGCGCGCCGCACATCGTTGCTGCGGCGGCTCACGCAATAGGCACAGTCGAAGATGCAGTGGTTGGTCAGCAGGATCTTCAGCAGGCTCACGCAGCGGCCATCGCTGGTGTAGGTGTGGCAGATGCCCATCTTGCTGGCATTGCCCAGGCCGCCGTTCTGGTTGGTGCGTGTGCTGCCACTGCTGGCGCAGCTCACATCGTACTTCGCGGCATCGGCCAATACGGCGAGTTTTTCGGTCAGGCGCGCTTCGTTCATGATCGACGGGATTGCTGGCGATCCCGTCGCCTAAAAGCTAGGATGCGCAATGCGGGTCGCCGACGGAGCGGGCCACATTTTCATCTCCGCGCCGTGTTGTGTGTTCCACCGGGAACGATGGACGCTCGCGCTCCTACCGGTGAGCGCGTACCCCGTTCACGGGGTCATGTGCATGCGTGGTGCGCTATGCCGCCAGGCTTTCCAGCCACTGCATGCCGGGCGTACCGATGTGCGTGGGGTTCTGGCGCTTCCACTCGGCCACCATCCAGCGCCGCTGCCCCGGAGAAAGGCAGCGTATCCAGCGCTCCATGTCCATGCGGTCCATGTCATCCAACTGTTGGGCGAACATCTGGCCGTGGTTGATGAAGGTGTCCGCATGCACCACTTCGGTGCCTTCCTCCCAATACCCCAGGCACATGCCCTGGTTCATGCCCACTTGCACGGACCATCGGCCGTTCACGGCCTCACCGGTCGGCTGGCAACTGTACGCGTAGTTCTCCGTGAAGAAGTCGCGCAGCCGTTCAAGGTCGCTCGTGGCGGGATTGAAACGCTGGCGGTACCGCTCGATCACGTGCCGGTCTATCCGGTACACCATTCCCCTATCCGCCAGTACCAAGGCGTTGATGCCGCCATCGAGGTCGTGGAACCAGGTGAGCGTGTGCACGGAGGTGCCTTTCTTGCGCTGCACCAGCAGCAACAGCCAATCGTTCTTGCGTTGCGAGGTCCAGCCGATCATATGCAGCCGGGCCTGTTTGGTGCGGATCATGTCCCGCCGGGCCTCGCGTTGCACGTTGATCAGCTTGTTGCGGATGGCCGGATAGTCCTTGCGGGCTTCGGCGATCATGTCTTCGAGGGGCATCGTAGCTACGATCATGGCCGTGTGTAGTTCTGGTTATTGGATGTGCCGATGAACAGGGGACCCGTGTGCCGCTCGGGCGCATGCCGTGGGCTGCGCTGCGGGTGGCTGGTGAACGGGGTCATGGGTGTGTGGGGATCAAGCAGCGCTGGTACCGATGGACAACCCCGTGGCCAGATCGCTCACCGGGCTGCTGGTATTGGCCCCGTGCGCATCCACGCGGAAGGCGTAGTACTGCAGGGGGTCCAGGTCGGTGGCGAGGTAGCGGCTGCTGGTGGTGGCGCACAGCAGGTGCCAGTTGCGCTCGTCGTTGACATTGCCCTTGCAGAAGTAGACGTTGTAGAAGCGTGTGCCCCTCACCGGCTTCCAGCTCAGCTTGATGGTGCAAGGCATGGTCCCGCTCTTCGCCACCAGGCTCATGGGGGCGTTCATGGAGGTGATGTGGGTCGATGGCCGCGCCACCTCGAAGCCCGAGCGATGAATGATCTGTGGATCACCCTTCGCTACGACAGTCACGTAAGCGGCAAGCTCGCGGATGATATTGGTCAACTCCTGTTGACGGAGGTTCTTGTGCAGGTAAGCGGCCCGGGAACCACCATCTTCCACCTCCAAGATGCACTTCAACAGGGCTTCGCACGCTGCATCGAGTGTTGCCAGCGGTGGGTCCGGCGCTGGGAAAGCCGGGTCGGCCGTCATTCTCGCAAGGAGCCCCCTGCCGATGCCGAGCACGTCCTGTGCGTTCTTGTTGCGGAGGTCCGTCTTCACCTTGGCCATGGTCCAGCGTTCGTGTTATGCGGCGTTCAACGTAACGGCGGCGTGTACGGTTGCACTCCGCCGTTACGTTGCGGCTGGCCTTGCTTCAGCCTGGGCGGCACGTCGCACGTCGCACGCTGCCCAGCACCGTGCGTTCGCCCCGTGCCGCACAGCCGCTGCCATCCGCCCCGCAGCGCACGCGCAACGGGGCATGGCTTCGGCCGTGCGGTGGTCAGCCACCGCAGCGCATGCCACAGCCGCAGCGCCAGGCCACCGAGCCAGCGCAGCACCGGACCAAGCCTGCGCTGCACCCCGGTAGGCCACGGCCGCCCGCCCCGCAGCCGATGCAGCGTGCAGCCTAACGATCGCTGGACCGCGTTCAGCGATGGCTGCGCGGTGGTGCGCCAAGGCTGTGCTGGGCCGTGCCGCCGCTCGGCACACGAGCGCGAACGCGCTGGCGCGGGAAGCGCATGCGGCTCGAGCATCAGCGACCGCCAAGCGAGATGGCGCGGCTGCTACCGGCGTTGGTAAAGCCTTCGCACGGGGTGATACGCTACCGCATCGGCCATCCGCGCATGCAGCTGCGCGGCGCGCGGTGGCGGCGAATGAGGAACCGTTGGCGGGCGCGCGGCGCGCGGGTGCGCCAAGACCTGAACAGCGAACGTGCGTGAGCAGCCCACGCGACGCGCAGCGCACGCGCAGTTGCATGCCGTGCTCACGTGCATTCCCCGGCTCCTTCGCATCTTCACGCCTCGCATGTCCACCACTCCAGCACAGCTCCAGTCCTTCCTTACCAAATGGCAGAACAGTGGCGCCGCCGAGCGCGCCAATGCACAGCTCTTCCTTACCGAGTTGTGCGACATATTGGAGGTGGAGCGCCCGCAGCCCACCGGGCCGGATGAAACGCTGAACGCCTACTGCTTCGAGAAGGCCATCTTCAACGACAGCACCGGCACCACCAACTTCATGGACCTGTACAAGCGCGGCTGCTTCGTACTGGAATGCAAACAGGGTGTTGCGGCGGACGATGGAACGCCCGATGCACCACTCAGCGCCGCTGGCAAGGCCGCCAAGAAGAACCTGAAGACCGGTCACGGCAAACACGGCACCAAGGGCTTCGATACCGCCATGCTGAAGGCCCATGCGCAGGCCCAACGCTATGCGCGTGCACTACCGAAGACGGAGATACCCGACGGCCGACCGCCCTTCGTTGTGGTGGTGGACGTGGGCCACACCATAAGCCTCTACACCGACTGGACGCGCATGGGCGGCGAGTACCTGCCCTTCCCCGACCCGGCCAGCTACCGCATACCGCTGAAGGGTCTGCTGGACGAGCAGACACGCACCGACCTGCGTGCCATCTGGACCGACCCGCTCTCGCTGGACCCCGGCCGCCGCAGCGCCAAGGTGACGCGCGAGATCGCCGATAGCCTGGCCAAGCTCGCCAAGTCGTTGGAAGGTCAGCACCCGCCCGAGCATGTCGCCGCCTTCCTCATGCGCAGCCTCTTCACCATGTTCGCGGAGGATGTGGAACTGTTGCCCTTCGGCTCTTTTACCAAGTTGCTCGGCGAACTGAAGGACGAGCCCGGCAACTTCAAGGGCATGTTGGAGAACCTCTGGGCCACCATGAACACCGGCGGCCTAAGTCCCATCCTGCGCAAGAAGCTGCCGCGTTTCAACGGTGGCCTCTTCGCGGAGTCCTCACCCGTCCCCGCGAAGGCGGGGAATACGGGTGACCTCGCAAAACGCGGAGCGTCCAGCGCACCGCTCGCCATCGACCTGAACAAAGACCAGATCCAGCTGCTGCTGGAGGCCAGCAAAGCCAACTGGAAAGATGTGGAACCCGCCATCTTCGGCACCTTGCTGGAGCGTGCGCTGGACCCGCGCGAACGCCACAAGCTGGGCGCCCACTACACGCCACGCGCCTACGTGGAGCGCCTGGTGAACCCCACGGTGATAGAGCCGCTGCGCACCCAATGGAAAGGCGTGCAAGTAGCCGCGTTACAATTAGCAGAGGACGACCAACCGAAGAAAGCCATCGCCGCTGTAGAACAGTTCCTGTACGAGCTGGGCAACATCCGCGTGCTGGACCCTGCGTGCGGCAGCGGCAACTTCCTGTACGTAACGCTGGAACTGCTGAAACGCCTGGAAGGCGAAGTGCTGAACACCCTTACGGAACTGGGCCAGCCCTACAAGCTGGAGTACAACACGCACACCATAAGCCCCGCCAACTTCTTTGGCATCGAGTTGAACCCGCGCGCGGCCGCCATCGCCGAGCAGGTGCTGTGGATCGGTTTCCTGCAATGGCAATTGCGCACGCAAGGCCACCTGCACAACCTGCCGGAACCCATCATCAAAGACCTGCACAACATCGAGAACCGCGATGCCGTGCTGGACTACGACAGCAAACACGAGCAACGTGATGCCGATGGCAACGTGGTGACCCGTTGGGATGGCCACACCACGAAGAAGCACGCTATTACCGGCGAAGACGTGCCCGACCCCGAGGCGCGCGTGCCCGTGTACACGTACCCGAAGCCGCGCCCCGCGAAGTGGCCGCAAGCGGATTATATCGTGGGGAACCCGCCGTTCATTGGGACTTCACGGATGCGCGATGCCTTGGGTGATGGATACACCGAAGCCTTGCGGAGCGTGTATGACAACGTGCCCGACAGCTCCGACTTCGTGATGTGCTGGTGGGACAAGGCCGCTGAACTCACACGCACGGGTAAGACGAAACGCTTCGGCTTTATCACCACGAATAGTTTGCGGCAGACCTTCAACCGGAAGGTGTTGCAGCATCACATGGATGCGAAGAAGCCGATCTCCTTGGCTTTCGCAATCCCGGATCATCCATGGGTGGATAGTGCGGATGGCGCGGCTGTTCGTGTGGCCATGACTATCGGTGTGCCGGGCTCACAGCAGGGGTTGTTGCAGAAGGTGCTGTGGGAATCAGATGCGGATACCGATGAGGCCTCTGAGGTTACGCTGAACCTTGAACGAGGGACAATTCATGCGGACCTGACCGCCGGTGCAGATGTTGCTAGCGTTGGCCCGCTCGAATCGAATGGTGAATTGAGCAGCATGGGAGTCAAACTACATGGGCTAGGGTTCGTGCTCTCTCCCAGCGAAGCCAACGAACTCGGGTACGGAAACAACCCCAGCATCGGGAAGGTCATCAAGCCATATCTAGGTGGAAGAGATCTCGCGGCGCAATCGCGTGAGCGATATGTGATTGACCTTTTCGGATTAGACGAGACAAAGTTGCGGTCAGAGTTCCCGAGAATTTATCAGTGGGTCTATGACCGAGTCAAACCTGAACGTGATCAGAACAACAGAGACTCCTACAAGCTCAATTGGTGGGTGTTTGGTGAACCACGAAAGACCTTTCGACCGGCCATTGCAGGGTTGCAACGCGTCATAGTCACTCCCCGAACAGCAAAGCATAGATTCTTCGTTTCGCTGGATCCAACAACTGTTTGCGAGAGCGAGATTGTGCTTGTTGCGTGTGAAGACCAATTTGTACTGGGTGTGCTTTCGAGTAGCATACATGTGCAATGGTCGCTTGCAACTGGGGGGCGGCTTGGTGTGGGCAATGACCCTCGTTACAACAACTCCCGCTGCTTCGAGACCTTTCCCTTCCCCAACTGCACTCCCGTACAACAGGAGAAGATCCGTGCCTTGGGCGAGCAGTTGGATGCGCACCGCAAGCGCCAGCAGGCGCTGCACCCCGAGCTGACCATGACCGGTATGTACAACGTGCTGGAGCACGTACGCATGCTCAGCGGCGAACTGAACGATGGTGTGGACTACGTGCCGGAACCGCTTAGCGTTAAAGAGCAGAGGGTCTACGAGCAAGGCCTCGTCGGCATACTGAAACAACTGCACGACGAGTTGGATGCCGCTGTGGCCGACGCGTACGGCTGGCCCACAACGCTCACCACCGACGAGATCCTGACACGACTGGTGGCCCTGAACGCTGAACGCGCCGCCGAAGAGGCCAAGGGCGTGGTGCGCTGGCTGCGGCCGGAGTATCAAGCCAAAGGCGCAGGGGCAGGCGCAGGAGCGGGGGCAAGAGCAGGTGGCAAGCAAGCGAAACTGGATGTCGGAGACGATACGCTTGCACCTGCTCTTGCCCCTGCGCCTGGCACCAGAGACTGGCCCACCGAGCTACCCGCCCAAGCCGCCGCCCTACGCGCCGTGCTGCACGAGGTGGAAGCCCTGAGCACCCTGGAAGAGATAGCAGCGCACTTCGGCAAACCGAACAAGAAACGCCTGGCGGAGATAGAACGGTTGTTGCAGACCATGGTGGCCATGGGCGGTGCGAAGGTGTGGAAGGGGAAGTGGGTGGGGGTGTGAGGGGGGAGCTCGCTTAGCGCCTTCTATCTTTGAGGGCAGCATGGCACCGAAGGCGCTGAAACCGGACATCGAGGGCTTTGCGTTCTACTTCTACAGCAACGAGAACAGTGAACCCCGACATGTGCATGTGCGCAAAGGGAATGGTATGGTGAAGTACTGGCTGGAACCCATTGCACTTGCGGATGACAACGGCCGTATGAAAGCGCAGGAAGTAAGGCGAGCACAAGAGCTGGTGGAAGAGCACCTGACGAAACTGATCAACGCATGGGACGAACACTTCGACCAATGAGCAACCGGAAACCGTTGATCCAAGATCCATTGAACGCGCTGATCCGGGAACAGGACGTGCGGATCACGTCCGTTCACGCGCTGAAGCGGGCGAACCTGTTGCTGGTATTCCTGAACAACGGCAGCAAGCTGGAGTTTCCGCTGGACGGCTTCAAACGACTTGCAAAGGCGAGCGACGGCCAATTGAACAAGTACGAATTGCTGCCCGATGGCGCCGGTATACACTGGCCCGCTCTGGACGAACACTTGAGCCTTCGCGGTTTCCTGCTGGCCACCATGCGCAACATGGTACAACAGCCGAAACCATCGGTGCGAAAGAGCGCGAACAAGGCGGTGGCCTAGGGCCATGGAGCGCCTGCTGCAGACCATGGTGGGGCTGTTGCTGTGCACCGTACTGTGCGGCCAGGATCAGGGCGTGCGCGTGTTCCAGCAAGCGGGTGGCGCAGTGGCTTGGGTAGAGTCTGTAAGCCCCGATAGCCTGCACCGCTTGCGCAGTACCGGCGTGGTGCTGAAGGAGCAGGGCTGGTTGCTCACCACCTTCCACGGTTACAAGCACGGCGGCACCCTGAGCGCACGGTTGGGCACTGCGCAGTTGGTGCTGGGTGCGGTGGTAACGGCCGATGCGCAGCGCGACCTGGTGGTGGTGCAGGTGTTGGGTACCGAACCAGCGCCCGCTTGGAAGCAAGTGCCCACGCTCACCGCGCTCACCAGCGATGCCATACCCACCGGGGCGGATGCCTACGCCATCGGCAACCCCCACGGTACGGAACTGGTGATCAGCTACGGCTTGGTGAGCGGGCTGCGGCCATTCGGCGGCACGGGCCGCAAGCTGCTGCAATTCTCGGCGCCCATCAGCGAAGGCAACAGCGGCGGCGCGCTGTTGGATGGCAAGGCGCGACTGCTGGGCATGCCCCTGGCCTGGCACGCCGATGGCGGCGGGCAAGCGCTCAACTTCGCCCTGCCCATGGAAGAGGTATTCGCCGCCGTGGCCGCACCGCGCAGCGATCTGCCGGTGGTGGATGAAGCATGGCTGATGGCGACGCGCGCCTACCGCAGCGGCAATTGCCTGCGCGCGCAGGAGCTCTTCATCGGCATCATGCAGACCGACACGGTGTACGCACAAGAAGCCGCCTACCGGAGCGCACGTTGCATGCAGCGCAACGGCGACCTGAAGAACGCACTGGCGGTTTACGAACGCCTGGTGGTGGTGGACCCGCTGGATGCGAAGAGCATCTATCGTTTGGGGGAGGTACTGCTGGCCCTCGGCGAAACACAACGCGCCTTTGAATTGCGCCAACGCGCTGCACGCCTGAAGCCCGAGTTGCTCCTGAGCGAGACATGGGATTGAGCGCAGGCGGGATGCATCCTACCTGCTTGGCCATGCGCCGAGGTGGACGCGGAGTGAGGCTGTCGAGGCTGGATGCCGTGCAAAGAGACCGAGCACGTTCTTTTCACCTTGTACAATTGGTCGCATCTCTGCTACTTCGCATCCACAGCCCCATGCGTTCAACCGATCCTGCCTTGCAACCGGAACAAGACGGTCTGGTGCCCATGTTCAAGCCACGGGGTGGTGATGAGAAGAACGACCCTCACCGGCAATTGCTAGGTTCCATCGGGGTGCTACTGCCGTTGTCGCTTTGGTTCATCGCCGGGTTGCGACCGGTGCCTAGCCATCCCGATGTGTGGGCACCGATGGGCTCGGTGAGCGCTTACTATTACTCCGGGGCCGACGCGTTGTTCATCGGTCTGGTGGTGGCGATGGGCTTTTTCTTCTTCACCTATCCTGGCTACGATCGCGATGAGCAGAAGAAGGAGCGACTGGTCTCCATCGTGGCGGGGATCGCAGCACTGATGCTGGCTTTCTTCCCTACGGAGGCCGAATGTTGCCTAGATAGGCCGGACTGGTGGCGCCCCTACATGCAAATACTCCATAACATCGGTGCGGCCGCCCTGTTCCTATGTTTCGCGGTGTTCAGTCTATACCTGTTCCGCTACCATACCCAGAACGGACAGGATAAGGAGCAGGCGACGAGAACCCGAGACATCATCCACCTGGTCTGTGGATCGGTCATCGTGGCTTCGTTAGTGATCTGCGCGGCGTTGCTCATTTTCTTCGATCGCCCCATCTTTTGGCCTGAGTCGGTCGGCTTAATGGCCTTCGCCGTGTCTTGGTTGACGGATGGCCGGGTGGACCACACGGCAAAGGCCGCTGTGTTGAACCTTGTCAACGCGCCAGCAGCCTCAGTACAGGGAGTCGCCAACGCACTACTGAAGCCACCTAGGCACCGCTAAGCTGCTCCGGGAAAAACTTCGCAAGGACTTCCCTCTTGGGAACAACGGGGATCACCCACCTGCTCGCGTATTCCAGAAGATGCTATGGATCGTGCGACGTACGGTCCAACGAGGAGTCAACCTCTTCTTTGCGCATCGACCGTCATCTACCTTTGCTTCGAACGCACCCCAAGGGAGAAACGGCGAGCGGCGCTACTTCTGTAGTGGGTGGAGCTCGGACCCTTATGGTGCGTTCGCTATTTCACTCTCGATCATTCTTCGGCACCTGACATGGCACGCTCTCCTGCGGTTCAATTGGCTGCGGCACGTAAGCTACTGAGCGACGCACGCCTCATCGCGTTCTTCCGGGCGGCACAGACCGCGCATAGGCCGGTAGCCATCAGGATCATCAACCGTGAATTGGGCAAGGGCAAGTCGCTGGATGCATTCTTCGATGCATTCGAGAATGCGCCAGGGGATCGCCAGGGGTTGCAGTTGACCCTTAACGTGAAGCGCCTTTCGCCGCGTGTGTATACCATTGTATATGGGCTGTCCGGTGGCCATGTAGGTGATGGCGGCGAGTGGCGGGTCTCCTTCAGCGCAGGAGCCAAGGTGTTGCGGATCCAAGAACGTGTCTCCTGGATCGCCTGAGACCGGCCGGGGCTATGGCAGATAAGCCAGCAGCCATCCCGTTACCGGCATAGGAACGCCTCTATACCACCGCAGGCTCTCCGCCTCGCGACCCTGCATCCCCACGACCGTGCAAGCCCCCCACCCCATGCTCCTCCATCCCCCCTGCCCTACGGCAGCCCGGCGTGCGAACGGACCCGGGCGACGCCCCGCGTCGCCGCAACCTCACCGGGTCCGATACCGTTAGAAGGGGCAAGCAGCCTACCCATGGACCCCGCCCGCGAGAAAGCGCGTCTTCTGAGATCCAAGCAGGATCGGCTGAAGACGTTCATACGGGCGCATCCCGAGCAGTTGGACGAGCTGTTCCGCTTCACCGATCCCGAGGTGCGGGAGCTGGCCATGACCAGCGTAAAACGGTTGGACCTGGGCACGGCGAACGTGCTGTGCGACCGGATCACCTACCTGGGGAGCACGCGCATCGTACACCATAACCACGAGGTGCCGCGTTGCCGCGGCAAGATCATCTATGCCGAGAGCGATGCGCACCGCACGGCCAACCACATCTGGGATTCGGGCCGGGGCCGCATGCGGGTGTACGCCTGTCCGCTTTGCCACGGCCACCACCTGACGCACACCGCGCACAAGGACGACGATCGGCAAGTGGCTTGACCAAGGGCCTTGCCGGGTCTGTCTTGCCTGCCACGCCGCTGGCGCCACCACCGCTGCTGCCGCGCGTTCGCAACGCGTGGCGCGCGAACGAAGCTTGTACAGGGAGTGAAGCGCATGGATCACCGATCCGCAGGTGCGTTGCTCACCGCTTGACAAGGCGCACCGCCTCCTCCCCGCTAGCGCTGCGCTGGCTGGACCGGATAGCTGCCGGCCCGCGCACCGTTACGGCTTGAAGCGCTTCAATGCTCTGTGGGCATCCGTGTGGCGCGTTGCGCTGAGGTGGAACAGCGTCCAGCCCCCAACCGCACAGAAAGCATGAACAGCTGATCCGTTCATCCGCGAGCATCGTACATGAAAGGGAACACTGGACTCATTCATCGACCTAACCTCTTCACATCATGCATAGAATGTACACCTGGATCAGTGCCTTGGCCTTCGGTCTTCCCTGCATCCCCCTCTCGGCGGCACACCTGCAGCCGCACCTGCTCTTCAGCGCCAAGGCGAACGCCGCGCAGCAGGTACCCACCAACACCAGCATGGCGCTGGGCCTGGGCAGCTTCACCCTCAACGCCACCCGCGACACGCTGTGCATCCACGCCAGCTGGACGGGGCTGAGCTCGGCCCTCACGGGCATCCACATCCACGACGGCGCTGCGGGCACCAACGGTCCGGTGATCATCGACCTGATGGACTTCGTGCAGGGCGACCAGCTCACCACCATGCTCACGGGTGCGGCCATCACACCGGCCATCGTGGCGAAACACGTGCGCGGCGAACTCTACCTGAACATCCACACCACCGACAACCCCAACGGCGAGATACGTGGGCAGATCCTGCCCGAGACGGACTACGCCTACGTGGCCGACCTGAACGGGATGCAGCAGGTGCCCGTGGTGACCACCGATGGCTACGGGCTGGGCACCTTCGCGCTGGCGCACCACAGGACGGTGCTGAAGTTCAACGCGGTGTTCACCGGCCTCACTGGCCCCATCACGGCCATCCACTTCCACAGTGGGGCCCTGGGCAGCAGCGGCCCGGTGGTGCAGGATCTGGAAGCCTTCCTGGTGGGGAACCAACTGAACGGCATGGTGGACCCCACCCCGTTCCTCGCCGACCTGTTGGCAGGCAACATCTACCTGAACGTGCACACGGCGGCCAACCCCAACGGCGAGATCCGTGGGCAGGTGATGGCCGTGCACGGTGTGCCCTTCGATGCCACGCTGAACGGCATGCAACAAGTGCCCATGGTGACCACCACGGCGCGCGGTGCGGCCAGCCTGGTGGCCACCGCGGACCTGGATTCGTTGTGGTACGATGTGGTGGTGACCGGCCTGAGCGGTGCCATGCAAGCCGCCCACCTGCATGCGGGTGCCATCAACACCACGGGTGGTGTGGTCATCGACATCGCCGACAACATCATGGGCGACCGCATCCAAGGGTGGGTGACCGGCGCTGACCTGGCGGACAACCTGGTGGAGATGCTCGAGGGCAACCTGTACCTGAACGTGCATACCACGCTGAACCCCGATGGCGAGATCCGTGGGCAGGTGTACCGCTACATGCGCGAAGGCTACACCATGGCGCCCGACGGCAGCCAGCAAGTGCCCGTGGCAGCGACATCGGCCGTGGGTGCCGGGATCGTTTCCATAGACCGCGACCAGAGCAATGCGCACATCATGTTCGTGGTGACCACCGACATGGTGCAGGACTTGCATTTCCACAAGGCCATCGCTGGAGCGAACGGCGCGGTGATCTTCCCCATGGGCGACCTGATCGCCAACAACGGTGTATTCACCTACTGGAAGAACACGGACCCCATGCCCTTCACCACCGCCAGCTCGGTGGCTTTCCGCAACGACAGCATCTACCTGAACGTGCACACCATGGACTTCCCCAACGGCGAGATCCGTGGGCAGGTGCGCCGGGGTGTGACCTGTTCCGACATGGGCACCGGACTGGTGGACCGCGAACTGCCGCAGGCACTTGCCGCCTGGCCCGTTCCCGTGGGCGAGCAACTGAACATAACCCTGCCGGACGCGCTGCCGAACAACACCACCGTGCAGGTGGTGGATGCCTTGGGCAACGTGGTGCGCACCAGCACCATCGGCGACCGTTCCGAACGGTTGACGCTGGATGTCGCGGCACTGCCTGCTGGCCTCTACTTCGTGCGGATGAACAACGCGGGCACCAACTATTCCACCCGTTTCGTGAAGGACTAGCACCGACGGGACAAAGAGAAGGGCGGGCCAGTGGTCCGCCCTTCCCTTGCCTCGTAACGCGTGCATGTTCCCGCTGCTGGAGGTGCGGCACGGGATCGGCGGTGCACGATGCAGTACATGACCAACGACCATCCCCTGCGCGCACCGGAAGCCCAAGCCCACCGCGCCGTTCTTCCATGCGGCGCGACCGGCGCCACGTGCGAATGCGCGCACCGGCATGGGGAATATGCGGTGGCCAGGGGGCGATCCTTCCCCGAGGCGGACCCCGCTGGTGCGCATGCGCACACCCGTGGATACGAGCGCGCAGCATACATGAAACCCTCCCGGCCATGTGCGTGAACGACCCACGGGACGAAGCCGGTCTGCTGTTGAGCGACATCGGGCCGAGCACCGTGCACGTGGTGTATGATCGGTTCGCCTCGGTGCTCTACGGTGCTGCGCTGCGCATGACCGGCAACGAGAAGCAGGCCGCCACCATCGTTGCAACGGTCTTCATCGCCATTCAACGCCCGGAGCAGCGCTACACACCGGACCAAGGCCGACCGTTGATCTGGTTGCTGCGGCAGGTGCACGCTGCGGGCTGTGCCGTGTTGGCGAAGGGTACCGACGCCGCGCACCACGACCCGGCCACCTCGGACCGCGACCTACATTTGCTGCTGCACTGTTTCGCCTTGGTGCAGCACGCTCCCGAAGGGACCGACCGTACCGAAGGACCTGTTGAAAAGCGCATGCGACTGAAGAGCCTGACCAGGTATTCCCCTCGCTGATGGCGGACCCACGTTCGTTCGAACCCGGTACGTTGGAACTCTATGTGCTTGGTGCGCTCGCGCCCGACCAGATGGACCGTGTGCGCCAAGCCGTGGAGCAGGACGCCGCCGTGCGCCGCGCCGTGGAAGACCTGCAACATGCCTTGGAAACGCTGGCCTGGGTGCGCAGCACACCACCACCACCGGAGCTGCGCGACCGCATCCTGGGCACGTGGGCGCACGTAGCGGCGGACCACACGCCCATGTGCGTGATCGATGACCATACACGCACCGCCGACCTGCCCGGCTGGATCTTCGCGCTGGCCGACCCCGCACCGGGCGATTACGAGAACATGCACGTGCACTACCTGGACTGCCCACCCGAACTGGCCAGTGCCGTGGTGTGGGTGAAACACTACGTGACGGAAGAGGAGCATGACGCCTGCCACGAGTCGTTCCACATTTTGGAAGGGCGGTGCGAAGTGCTCATCGGCGATGTGGTGCGGCACATGGGACCGGGCGAGAGCATCACCATCCCGTTGCACGTTCCGCACAGCGTGCGCGTCACCTCATCCTATCCATGCAAGGCCGTGGTGCAGCGCCGACCGCTGCAGTTGGGCTGACGGCTCGTGCCCCAGCCGCGCGCTGAACAGGCCACCGTACAGCATACCGGTCGCAAGGGAACAGTACCGTTCACGATGGTCGGTCAGCGCAGCTGATCCCGTTGTTGTTGGATGGAGTCCATGCGCAGCTGTAGGTATGCGCGTTCAGACGGATCGTTGGTGGTGGTGTAGCGCACCATGAGGGGTGCCATCTCGGGATCGTCGCGGTAGTAGAATGCGGTGAGCGTACCGGAAGGCAATGCATTGAAGAGGGCACAGGCCAGCAGGAGCGGTAGCACGCGCCGCAGCATGCCACTGCGATAAGCGGCCAGATCCGGCCTGCGCGTGCCCAAAACGACCAGCGCGACGAAGATGCCGAGCAAGGCCACCATACCCGCCAACAAGTAGAAGCCGCTGAACGGCCAGAGCTGGATCTTGAAGAGGATCCCGGTGATGGCGATGCTGAAAGCCGCACCGGCCAACACGCTGAGCAACACCACCTGATCCTTGCGGGCAGGCTGCGGGAAGAGCGCCCACGAAGCGAAGAAGTACAACATGCTGAGCGTGCTGAGGCTGAGGATGAGCAACAGACCGTTCAACGGTACATGGAACACCTTCAGCACGGCGCCGATACCGACGATGACCCAGAGGATGCGTTCGAGCTTGTGCATGTGGAAAGGTACACGACGCGGCGTACGCGCACCGTAGCAACGAGGCCGTTCTACACGACCTACACTAGCGGTCGGTACCTAACATGCAAGTCCGCTGACCCACAAGAACGTGGAATGCCCGGCCTTGGGCCGGGCATTCCACTGCGAGGTCCGGTTCACTTCTCTTCGTTCTCCTCGCGTTCGCGCGCTGCGCGCTCCACTTCATCCTCGTCCTGCTCCGTGTTGGTGGCGCCATCGTTGGCCCCATCGTCCTCCACGGTGAGGTCGCGGTCCTTCGGTCGGTCCGCGTTGCGCGTGTTCTGCACGGGGCTGCCTTCCTTGTTGTCCATCTTCACATGCTCGGCGCCTTTGCGGGGCGTTGCGGGCTGTGGCACTTCGGAAGGGCGTTCCGGCGTGTTGGTGCTGGTACCCTGCGGTGAAGCAGCAGGCTTGGTCGTGGGCGTAGGTATGCGCTGTTGTTGACTTGGAGTTGCCATGACATCGTGTTGTTAAGTGTTGCTCTTCGTGACATCAGCACACGAGCAAGCATCGCACCGGGCGGTGCATCCGCCAACGGCTGCCAGCGGAATGCAGCGTTCGCGCGGCATGCGTGCGGCCACTGGCAGAATGACCGTGGAAGCGCCGGTACATGCGGCGGGGTCCATCGACCTCGCATTCGGTCGATCGCTCCCCGCAGGAAGAAGAGGCCTTTGTTGTGCGGACACATTTCCCGCACTGGCCGATGTGCAATGGAACGTGCACGCACTTACTTTTGGTGGAAACTACTCCCATGGCCAAGCGCACCACCGCAAGCACATCCAAGAAGACGGCGAAGAAGACAATGACCACCACACGTGGCAAAGCACCCGCGAAAGCGAAGAAGGCCGTGAAGAAGGCCGTGGCCAAAGCCAGCAGCACCGTGGCCAAGAAGGCGAAGAAGGTGGTGAAGACCGCGAAGAAAGCCGTGGCGCGCAGCACCAAGAAGGTGGCGAAGAAGGCGACGAAGAGCACCAAGAAAGCAGCCACACGCGCAAGCCGCACGGCAGTGAGCACCACGAAGGCCACGGTGAGCAAGGCGGCGAAGAAGGCGGTGAAGAGCGCGAAGAAGACAGTGGCCAAGGTGGAGCGCAAGGCGGTGAAGGCCGTGAAGACGGCGAAGAAGGCCGTGCGCAAAGCCGCCAAGAAGAGCCCGGTGAAAAAGGCATTGGAGAACGCCATGGCCGCCGTGATGAACACGGTGAGCGATGTGCGCGAGAAAGTGGGCCACGCCATCCTGGGCGATACGCCGGAGACCCCGGCCGCTGAACCCGAAGGGAAGAAGGACTAGTTGCTTCCGTCCGTCGTGGACGTGGCCTTGTGCCGCTGCGCGCGCATCCACCGGAGCGTGGCGAGGTTGACGCTGATGCCCACCGTTGCGGTGAACGACCCCGTGCCCGCAAGCACCGTGCGTCCCTCGCCGACGGTGGCCTGGCGCATATCCACACCGTAGCCCACGAACACCTTGGGCGAGAGCAGCACGTTGTAGGACATGAACTGGGCGCCCACCTCGGGCCGCAGGAACGGGGAATGCGACCGATGGCCCACGCCGGTGCCACCGCGAAGACCGGCCACGGTGAAGATGGTGACGCGCCGGCTGATGGCGATGCGGTACGGCGATAACGAGAAGCGCAGGCTGTAGGTGGGGTCAGCACCGTTGGCCGACGTGCCCACGCCGAAGGCCACCGCGTAGAACGGCTTGCGGCGGCGGCAACTGCGGGCGAAGCGGTCGTAGCCGAGCTCCATGAAGCGGCCGTTGCCCAACCCACCGGCATGCCAGGTGGGGCCCAGCGAGACGCTCACGTTCTGGAGGTGGAGCAACACACGCGCAGGAGCTTGGGCGCACAGCAGCACACAGGCGAGGGCAAGCACGATGGGGCGCATGGCAGCGTGAAGATCGTGATCATCCCGCGCCTGGGAAAAGATGGCGTGGCCCGTGTTGGTCACGCTCGGCAATGGTTCCGCACCTTTGTGCCATGCGCATCGTGGTGAACACCCGCCTGCTGCTCTCCAACAAGCTGGAGGGCATCGGCTGGTTCACGCACGAAGTGTTCCAACGGGTGGTGGCCGCCAATCCGGAACATCGGTTCATCTTCCTCTTCGATCGCCCCTTCCACACCAAGTTCATCTACGCGCCCAACGTGGAAGGCGTGGTGCTTCCGCCGCCGACACGCCATCCCCTGCTCTACCGCTTGTGGTTCGGCTGGCTGCTGCCGCGCAAGCTGAAAGCGTTGAAAGCGGATGCCTTCATCTCGCCCGATGGTTACCTCGCCCTGCGCAGTAACGTGCCCACGCTGGCCGTGCTGCACGACCTCAACTTCGAGCACTACCCGGAGGACCTGCCCAAGGCCTACCGTGACTACTACCGCAGCTACTTCCCGCGTTTCGCACGGCACGCCACGCGGCTCGGCACGGTGAGCGAATACTCGCGCCGCGACATCGCGAAGACCTACGGCGTACCCGAGAGCCGCATCGATGTGATCCACAACGGCGTGGGCGATGTGTACCGTCCGCTTTCGGAAGAAGAGAAGCGCGCGGCGGCACTGGAGTTCACCGGCGGTCATTCGTACATCGTGTGCATCGGCTCGCTCAACCCGCGCAAGAACATCGCACGGCTCTTGCAGGCCTTCGATGAATTGCTGGAGCGGCATCCCTCGGAACTGCGCTTGCTGATCGTGGGCGAACGCATGTGGTGGGACGGGCGCATGGAGGATGCATGGGAACACATGCGCCACCAGGATCGCGTGATCTTCACCGGACGCTTGCAGCAGGTGGACCTGCACCGTGCCCTGGGTGGTGCCATGGCGCTGGCGTTCGTCAGCTACTTCGAGGGCTTCGGTATACCCGTGGCGGAAGCCATGCGCTGCGGCGTGCCCGTGGTGGCTGCGGAAGCTACGAGCCTGCCCGAGGTGGCCGGTGATGCGGCGCACTACTGCGATCCGTTCAACGTGAGCGACATCGCCCGCGCACTGCACGAGGTGTGCAGCGACCCCGAGCTGCGCGCGACGTTGAGCGCTGCGGGCATCGAACGTTCACAACGCTACACTTGGGACCATGCGGCCAACGCGCTGTGGTCCTCGTTCGAGCGCATGGCGAAGGATGCGGGACTTCATCTGCAACACCGATGAGCCGCCTCGCCGCCTACCACACCAAAGGCTTGCTGGAAGCCGGTTGCGACGAAGCCGGTCGCGGCTGTTTGGCGGGACCCGTAGTGGCCGCAGCCGTGATCCTGCCACCCGGCGCGCGCATACCGGGATTGGACGACAGCAAGAAGCTCACCGCCGCCAAGCGCGATGCCTTGCGTCCCTTGGTCGAAAAGCATGCGCTGGCATGGGCGGTCGTCGCCGTTGAGCCTGCGGAGATCGATGTGCTGAACATCCTGCGCGCCTCCTTCATCGCCATGCACCGCGCCATCGATGCCTTGCAGCAACGGCCTCAACACCTGTTGATCGATGGCAACCGCTTCATCCCCTACAACGGCATCGCGCACACCTGCCTGGTGAAAGGCGATGGTCGTTTCAGAAGCATCGCTGCAGCGAGCATACTCGCCAAAACGCACCGCGACGAACTGATGACACGCCTCCATGGCGAGCACCCGGCATACAACTGGGCCATCAACAAAGGCTATCCCACGGAAGACCACCGCGAGGCGCTGAACCGCATAGGACCTTGCGCACACCACCGCAAGAGCTTCCGCTTGAATTACGCGGAGCCGGTGTTGTTCTGAGGTGTCTGCAGCCATTCGCTAATTCGCCGATCGGCACATCCGCTAATTGGCTCTCCCCCTTCAACACCCCCCTGTGCAAACGCCCCGTCCGGCGCGGGAAAGCGGCCCAAGCGCCCCGGTACCTTTGAACACTGCACATGCGTCGTCTCCTCGTCATCGTTCTTCTTCTGGCCATCTGTGGCGCCGTCGCGTGGACGCTCTTCCGCTGGAACCGCACCACCATCGCTGCGGCTGATGCGTGGATCGCCATGCCGGAACGTTCGGCGATGATCGTGGAGGTGCCCGATGCGTGGGTGACGTGGGACCGTTTCACGCACACCTCCCAACACTGGAGCAGCTTCGAGCACATTCCATCCGTGGCGGCTTTGGGACGCTTGATGGCTCAGACCACCGCGCGTGCGGAGAACGATGCGGCCTTGCGCGGCGCGTTGGAAGGGGTGACCATGCTCGCTTCCGTGATGCGCACCGGCAACGAGCAGGTGGATCTGCTGTTGGCCTGCGTACCGAAGTCGGTGGATGGTGTGCCCATGCGCACGTTCGCCGAATTGCTGAAAGTGGATGAGGCCGCGCTGAACACCTTGAAGGATGGTGGCACCGTGCAATGCAGGCCGGACACCGCGCTGCCTGCGCTTTCCATCAACGTGCAACGCGGCATCTGGCTGATCGCCACTTCACCCGCGATGATGGACGAAGCGCTGTTGCAGGTGAAGAGCGGGAAGTCCATCGCGAAGGAACCCTTGCTGAACGATGCGTTGAAGACCCTGGGCGGCGGCGCTGACGCGCATGTGCTCGTTCACCTGGAACGTGCCAAGAGTTTGCTGCACACCTGGTGGAAACCCATAGCGATCGATGCGCAAGACCTACCAACAGGCTGGGTGGCGCTGGACCTGCGTGCTCGTCCGGATGCCTTCCTGTTGAGCGGGCTTGTTCTCCCCGAAGCAGCGCATGCATCGCTCACGGCACTTGAGCACCAAGGCACCGGCCGCAATGATCTGGGTCGCTACCTACCCGTTGAAGTGGCCGCATGGGATGTGCGCCAGGTGAACGATGGCGAACGTTTCCTGCGCGATCTCGGCACCGCGAACGATAGTACCATAACGACGTTGGGGGCAAGCCTCTTCAACTGGGTGCGTGGAAGTGTGGGCGTGGCATACGGCAGCGACACCACCGCCAACACGAGCCGTGCATGGGCCTTGTTCCAGACCGATGATCCGGAAGGCGCTGCAGCGGAGATCCGCAAACTGTGCCCGGATGGTGTGACCTGCGACACCTTGAGCCATCGCGGCACGCGGTTGACGAAGTTGCCGGTACTGAACGCGCATGAACGTTTGCTTGGCGCAGCCTACACGGCCTTCCAACAACCGTGGTGGAGCGTGCTGGGCGATGTGATCGTCTTTGCGCCCACACCGGAAGCCTTACGTACCGCGATCGACGCCTGGAACGATGGACGCACGCTCGCCGAAGATGCGCGCACCAATGCCTGGACCGAACGCATCGCGAGCACGGCGGGCCGCACCATGCGCTGGGATGTGGCGCGCTACTGGCAGCACTTCGGCACCGACATGAAGGCCGCAGCTTCCACCGGCTATTTCGCCGAACGCGAGGCCTGGCAGCGGCTGGGGGGTCTGGCCGTGCAGCTTTCACCCGCGCAACATGGGCGCACGCACATCACCATCGGGCTGGAACATGCGCCGGTGGAGCAACGCAACAACGGGGTACACTGGAGCACGCCGCTGCCACCGGGCATCACCCGCAAGCCGGACATCCTGCGCAACCATACGAACAACACGCGCGAAGTGCTGGTGCAGGATGCAGAACATCGCATCCACCTGCTCGGCAGTTCGGGCAAGGTGTTATGGAACTACACGTTGGACGGACCGATCATGGGCGAGGTACACCAGATCGACCGCTTCAAGAACGGCAAGCTGCAAGTGTTGCTCAATACCGCTGGCCGCATCTACCTGATCGATCGCAACGGGAAGGACGTGGGTGGCTTCCCGATCAGTTTGCCGGAGAAGGCGACCGCTCCGCTCGCCGTGTTCGACTACGAAGGCACGAAAGAGTACCGTGTGCTGGTGGCGCTCGCTGATGGCCGTGTACTGAACTACGGCATGGAAGGCAGCATCACCACCGGTTGGGAAGCGCCACGCTTGGGCAGCCCCGCAACGAACGCGGTGCATCACGTGCGCATCAAGAACAAGGACTACCTCGTGGTGGTGGATGGCAATGGCAAGATCAAACTGCTCGATCGGCGTGGCAGTGAACGCGACCGCACCGAACTGGACCTCGGTGCCAACGCCAGGGTGCAGCAGGTTGCACCGGGTCTAGAGTTGAACGGCACGCGCATCATCTGGGCCGATACCAGCGGCACGCTCCATGAAGCCGCATTGAACGGCACACCGAAAGCACTATCGCGCGCTGGTCGCAATACACTGGGCGACCTGGCCGATGACGGCGCGTACGACATCGTCCGCATCAGCGGTGATAGCTTGATCGTCACGCACGGCGCGAAGAACATGCTTGAGCGCTCGTTCGGATCGGTGCCCGCTCCGGAAGTTCACCGTTACGAACTCAATACAGGGAGCGTGTTCGGTGTCATGATCCCCGAACGCGAACAGGTGACCTTGATCGATGACAGCGGCCGTGACCTGGACGGTTTCCCCCTGCGCGGTGCAACGCCCTTCAGCATCGCCGACCTCGACCTGGACGGCACCTTGGAACTGGTGACGGTGACCGCCGATGGCCACGTGGTGGCGTACAACGCGCTGCCCGCTTCTACGCCGACGCGCTGAGCGTACCGCACCGGAAGAAGCGAGCGAACTCGCCCGTCTCCCCGATCCGCCGCAGGCGGACACTCTGCGCGCTCCAGCTCCCATCAGTTCTACTATTCATTCTCTGCGCTCACGCTGCGTCGGAGTCTGCCCTGGCGGAGGCCGGGGCGCCTCTGCGGTGAAATAGCAAAGGAGTCTATCATCCCGCGTTCCACTCCGGCACTGCATGACTGACGATCATCAGGAACGCTCGCCACCGCACACCGACCTTTGCCCCATGTCAGCGAAGCCCGACATCGTACACGAGGCCGATGTGTATCAACTCATCGAGCACTTCTATACGCGTGTGCGGCCCGACCCGGTGATCGGTCACTTCTTCACTGAACTCGACTGGGACCACCACATCCCGCACATCACGCAGTTCTGGTGCATGGTGCTCTTCGGCGACCGCCGTTTCCAAGGCGACCCGATGACGGCGCACAAGAAGCTGAACGCACGGCTACCGATGCATCCCGATCACTTCGCGCATTGGGTCGTGCTCTTCCAAGCCACCGTGGACGAGCTCTTCAGCGGCCCGAAGGCGGAAGAAGCGAAGCAGCGCGCACAGAGCATCGCCGGGGTGATGATGCACAAGGTGCTGTGAAGGTTGGTCCGATCACACGGGTCCGTCCGCCTCACCGGCCAAGGTCAAGACCTGCTCCACAAGTGCGGCAGATATGCGGAAGCCACTTTCCTGGAGTGCGGTGATCAAGGGCTGTACGCGAGGGACATGACCCCGCTCCTTGGCAAACAGTAGAACCGCGAGCGTGCCTGTGGTGGGGACGTGGAGCTGCTCGGCCAGCTGCCGCGCCTTGCGGTCATCGGTAAGCACCTGGCTACCCACCACCTCCAATGCCAACGCCAACGAACTCGCTTCTCCAGCATCGACGCTCTGCTTGAGCTGCATGTAACGGGCCGTATCCTTCACATCAACAATCTTCATCCACACAGGCACCTTCGAACCCCACTCAGCAGCAACGACCGGTGTAATGGTCAGTTCACCGAAAACCAGTTCGAGCAACTGGAAATGCCCGGCATTCTCCAACGCGATCAACGCGGTGGTATCAGCGATGATGACCACGGAGATTCTTCAGATCGCGTTCGAGATCCTCCGGAGGATGGTTGAAAAGGGAAACCCCATACTTTCCTAAACGCTCCGCGAACGTGCGTTTGTCGAGGCCAGCCAGATCAGCCGCATGACCGAGTGACAGCAAGGCGTGCTCGTACAAATGTGCCGCAAGCATCTCGCGCACCTCGGTCTCAGACCAAGCGAATGCATCAGGGACCTCTATGGACAATCGTTTCGCCATCGATCCAAAGTTAATCCAAGCGCCTACCGTCTCGGTTTGCGCAACGCGATCTTCTGTCCGGCGTTCAACCTCGCATCCTCCGCAAGGGCGTTGTACTTCGCCAGCTTGCTCAGCTTCACGCCGTACTGCTGGCTCACATCCCAAAGCGTTTCACCGGCCACGGCAACGTGTTCCGTGTTCGTCTTGGAGGCGTTGCGTTTCGGCTGGATGTAGATGCGCTGCCCCGCTTCGAGCTTGGCGTTCTTATCCATGTCGTTCCAGCGCGCGATCATGCCGTGCGTCATCTCCAGGTCTGTGGCCAGCTTACGGAAGTCGTCGCCCTCCTTGGTGGTCACATACTTGATGCGGCCTTCGAAACTCTCCACCGCGCGGCCCGCACCAGCGCTCCACGTGATCACATCGCTATCGCCGCCACGTTTATTGGGCTTGCGGCCGCTGGGTTTGGTGGACGACGGTTTGCTCGCCGTGCCGGAGGTCGCGGGCTTGGGCTTGTAGGTCACATCGATGCCCTTGTCCAGCTTGTGCAGTTCGTAGCGCTCGATCAATGCGATCAGCTTGCTCGGGTAATTGGGGTCGGTAGCGTAGCCGGCCTTCTTCAGTCCTTTCGCCCAGCCTTCGTAATCCGTCGGCTTCAGTTCGAACAGGGACGCGTAGCGCGGCTTCTGCAGGAACTTGGCGTGATCATCGTAGCTCTGCGCCGCATCCTTGTACTTGCGGAAACAATCGTCCTTCTTGTCGTCGTCGTGGTAGGTGCGGCCGCCGGTCCAGTCGGGCGTGCATTTGATGCCGAAGTGGTTGTTGCCCTCGCGCGCCAGCTCGCTGTTGCCGTTGCCGCTCTCCAATAGCCCCTGTGCCAGCGTGATGCTCGCGGGGATGCCGTGCTCCTTCATCTTGCGCACGGCCACCTCCTTCCACTCGCTGATATACTCCTCAGGCGTGAAGCGCTGGCCGGGGGGCTGACCCTGGGCGGAGAGGGCCGTGGCGAGCACCACGGAAAGGGGCAGGATGATGGTTTTGAACATGTGAACAGTCTCCTCCGGGCCTGGTAAGCGGTCCTCGGGATGGTGCGAAACTATTGGGGTCCAGAGGGGTTATCCACGATCCATCCACCGAGTAACGCACCATTCAATGTGGATATAACGCGCCGACATGGCCCCTTCGCATCTTCGCACCCCATGGCCGAACCGGAAAGCCCTTCCCTACCCCCCTACACCGACGCCGAGAAGGCCCGGATGGAGCGGCTCGGCCTGGAACCCGGCGATTGCTACTTCACGCCGGAAGGCTACATCGTCTTCACCGCGCAATACCACCTGAAACGCGGCCACTGCTGCCAGAGCGGTTGCAGGCATTGCCCATACGGGTTCCATGAGAAGAAGGGCAAGGGACGGACGGGGTGAGGCAGCGTTCGGCATTGTCCAGCGAAAGGACCACGAAGGATGATATTCGAGTGATCCAACTATACCGACCATCATCTACAGGAATATTAGCTGAAACCCTCATTACATCCTCAGGCAACGGTTGATCAAATACAGGCAAAGGCTCGCGCCCAAGAGGCTGCGCCCCTAACTTCAACCCACCAGTAAACCACTACATGCGCCACGTCGCTTCGATGCATATGATGTTCCTTGCATTCTCCGGAATGTTGGTACATGGTCAATCGGTACTCTATCCGCTCAGTGCCACGATCGCACCGAGCGAAGATGGGATCCAAGTGGTGGTTGTGGTCGATCTGTCGATAGGTTGTCCGCCATTCAGCCATGTGCTCACCACTGAAGAAGATACCGTGCGCATTCAGGCCTGCTATTTCACCACTGGCGTCTTTAACATGGCAGGTTGCTTTCGATCGGATACCGTGAACATTTCCGCAGCGGACCTGGACGCGTGCCCGTTGATGGTAGACTTCAATGAGGTAGGCCATTTCACTTCACCGTCAGTGGATACCATCCCTCGAGGATCCATGGGTCCATTCACTGTTTGTGCGGTATCCATGCAGGAACACATTCCATCGCCCTTGGAGATCGGCATGGATGAGCAGGGGCACCTGACGGCCGTCACAGCAGACGCGCTATCGGATGTGATATTGGAGGTCCTCGATCTCACCGGACGAGCGATCTTCTTGTCCCGCCGCACCCTCCAAGAAGGGGTCAATTCACTCGATCTCCCAGAGCTCCCCCTAAGCTTGTACGTTGTTCGGATCACCAGCGGCACTGATCGGTGGCATCGGGTGGTCATGAAGCAATGATCCAAGTAGGGGCAATACAGCAGGCTCCGAACTTTATACTGATCGGATCACCAACAGAGCTCTTTCCGATCCAGCACGATGGGAGGTGATCATTCCACACCCTATCCCGATCTTCGCACTATGTCCACTGCCGTTGCCTCCGACCTCCAAGCCTTCCAGCACACCATCCGTGAAGGCATACCCGATGTCCTCCCTCCCGCCCGCGCGCTTGACACGAGCGTGAGCCACGCGCCGAAGCGCAAGGACATCCTGACGGCGGAAGAGAAGAAGCTCGCGCTGAAGAACGCGTTGCGCTACTTCCACCCGAAGCACCACGCTACGCTGGCACCCGAGTTCGCGCAGGAGTTGAAGGAACATGGTCGCATCTACATGTATCGTCTGCGTCCGGAGCATGCCATGCACGCACGGCCCATAGACCACTATCCGGCGAAGTGCAGGCAGGCCGCAGCCATCATGCTCATGATCCAGAACAACCTGGACCCGGCCGTGGCGCAGCATCCGCACGAACTGATCACCTACGGCGGCAACGGCGCGGTGTTCCAGAACTGGGCCCAGTACCGCTTGTGCATGCAGTACCTCAGCGAGATGACCGATGAGCAGACGCTGGTGATGTACAGCGGCCATCCGCTGGGCCTGTTCCCTAGCCACACCGATGCGCCGCGCGTGGTGGTGACCAACGGCATGGTGATCCCCAACTACAGCCAGCCCGACGATTGGGAGCGCATGAACGCGCTGGGCGTTTCGCAATACGGCCAGATGACGGCCGGCAGCTACATGTACATCGGTCCGCAGGGGATCGTTCATGGGACCACGATCACCGTGCTCAATGCCTGCCGCATGTTGAAGGACAAAGGCACGAAAGGCAAACTCTTCGTGACGGCCGGTCTGGGTGGCATGAGCGGTGCCCAACCGAAAGCAGGCAACATCGCCGGTGTCGTCACCATCTGCGCGGAAGTGAACGCCACCGCCGCGCACAAACGCCAGAGCCAGGGCTGGGTGGATGAAGTGATCGACGATGTGGATGCGTGCATCGATGCAGCGTTGGCTTGGCAGAAGAAGGGCGAAGCGCATAGCATCGCCTACCTCGGCAACATCGTGGACCTGTGGGAACGGCTTGCTGCGCGCAGCATCCACGTGGACCTCGGCAGCGACCAGACCAGCTTGCACAACCCGTGGGCCGGTGGTTACTACCCGGTCGGCTTGAGCTACGAAGAGAGCAATGCTCTGATGGCGAAGGATCCCGATGCCTTCAAGAAACGGATCCAAGAGACACTTCGTCGTCATGTGACCGCAGTGAACGCGTTGGCCGAAAAAGGCATGTACTTCTTCGACTACGGCAATGCCTTCCTGCTCGAAGCGAAACGCGCCGGTGCAGAGATCGGCGGGAAGAACGGCGAAGAATTCCGCTACCCCAGCTACGTGGAGGACATCATGGGGCCTCTGTGCTTCGACCATGGCTTCGGGCCCTTCCGTTGGGTATGCACCAGTGGTGATGCCAGGGACCTCGCCACGAGCGATCGCATCGCCGGTGATGTACTGGAGGCGATGCTGAAGGAAGCGCCACCGGAGATCGCGCAACAGATCGCGGACAACCTGCACTGGATCCGAAGCGCGCAGCAGAACAAACTCGTGGTGGGCAGCCAGGCGCGCATCCTCTATGCCGACAGCGAAGGCCGCATCCGCATCGCCGAAGCCTTCAACAACGCGATCAAGCAAGGAGAGATCTCCGCACCGATCGTGCTGGGTCGCGACCACCACGACGTGAGCGGCACCGACAGCCCCTATCGCGAGACGAGCAACATCCGCGACGGATCACGCTTCACCGCCGACATGGCCGTGCAGAACTTCGTGGGCGATGCCTTCCGTGGCGCCACCTGGATCAGCTTGCACAACGGCGGCGGCGTGGGTTGGGGCGAGGTGATCAACGGTGGCTTCGGCATGGTGCTGGACGGCAGTGCGGACAGCGACCGCCGGTTGAAGAGCATGCTGCTGTGGGATGTGAACAACGGCATCGCGCGTCGTGCCTGGGCCCGCAACCCGAATGCCATGTGGAGCATCGAACAGGAGATGAAGCGCACGCCACTGTTGAAGGTGACCCTGCCGAACGAGGCGGAGGACGGGTTGGTGGAACGGTCCATCGGGAAGTGATGCGTATTCTGTCGCGCTGGGTGATGCTGCTCGCATCGATCGCGGCGCTGGTGTTCGTGGTGCTCTGGTTGAACCGTGTCCGGCTCGACTACGACAGCGAGGGTCGATACTTCGATGAAGAGGCCATGGTGGTGTATGATGCCGATGCCGTGCTGGTCTATGGCTCCCTGGCGCTGGCATCTTCACTTGTCGCAGTCCTCCTGGCGTTCGCCATCAAGCGTCGTTGACCGTTCATTCCGAGTCATGCATGCTCCCGTTGCAACATTTCTACGGGCCCACCCAACCCCAAGCCGGTGCTCGCCGTGTATGGGTACGAACACAGGAACTAACGAACGACATCCACGACCATGCACAAGCTTCTACGCATCCTCTCACTCGCACTGCTGCTCGGCACCGGGCTCGGCGCATCGGCGCAAGGCCACATCATTTACGTGGCCGGTCATATGAACCCCTGCACGCCGGCCAACGCCGGAGGCACGGTGAACATCCACGTCTACGGCCATCAATCAGGTCCGGTGGCGATCAGTACCACGCTGAACGAGAACTGCTACTACTACGCTCAACTTCTGGTGCCTGACACCGCTGGTATCGTCTTCGTGGGCGCCAGCTGCAGCAACGGCATCTTCTTCCAGGACAGCACCTCCTACTCCCTCACGCCACCGTTCACCACGGATGTCATCATCGATCTGTATTGTGGCCAGACGCCTACATGCCAGGCTTGTTACACCATTGAGCAGGGCGCGCCGTTCACGGCCACCTTCAACCCGGGCTGCAGTTCGGGCACATCAAGCGCCACGACCTATGTATGGGACTTCAGCCCTGGTGGAGCACAAACCGGTGCAACGGTGACGCGGACGTTCAATGGCCCGGGCGAATACGCCGCATGCCTGAACATCTCCGATGGCAACGGCTGCACCAGTTCGATCTGCCACACGGTGTATGTGGATGCCAACGGGAATGTGAGTACCGACCCCGTCACCTACGACTGCTTGCAAGTACCGAACGGCACGAACCTGCCAGGCACCCCCTGCCAGATCCCCGGCACCATCCTCACCGGCACGTGGAGCAACGATTGTGAGTGCATACCTGATGCGCCTGCGGATTGCGAAGCTTCCTTCTGGGTGATCCAAGCCTACGAGAACGGCGATACACTGGGCGGCCAACCCATGCCCAACGAATTGTGGATATGGAACCTGAGCAGCGGCGGCAGCGGAGCGTTCCAATTCCTGTGGAACTTCGATGATGGTACCACCAGCACGGAAGCCTTCCCAACGCATACCTACGCCCAGAACGGACCGTACATCATCTGCCTCACCGTGACCGATGCCACCGGCTGCACGGACACCTACTGCGACAGCGTGGGGATAGACGAGAACGGCATGTTGTCCGGCATGGTCCTCGAGGGCGATGGCCACCAGGGCACCTTGCAAGGCGACCGCAGCGAAGGCTTCACGATCAACGTGATGAACCCACTGACCATGGCGGTGCCCGAAGTGGCCGACCTGACGGAGCTGGCCACCTGGCCTAACCCCGCCCAGGACCGCCTGGATGTGACCTTCCACAGTGTCAAAGGCGGACAGGTACGTACCGAGGTCATCGACGCCAATGGACGCCGCGTCGCTGGCACGTTGCACCGCACCATCAGTGGCAAGAACCGCCTGCAACTGGAGGTGGCAGACCTGCCCGCTGGCATGTACCTGCTCCGCATCGGCGACGGTGCGCAGAGCGTGGTGCGCCGCTTCGTGAAGGCCGACTAACGACCTAACTTGTTCGTGAAGGGCGCTCTCCACCCGGGGAGCGCCCTTTCGAACGAACGACGATGATCACCGATACACTGCTCGAACGCTGCGCCCGTCAGGAGACGAAGGCGCAATACGAGCTTTATCGGGAGCTGTATCCGCTCATGATGTCCATCTGCACGCGCTACGAACGCAACCGACAGGATTCAACGGCGCGCATGAACCAGGGCTTCTTGAAGATCCTGCAGAACCTGGACAAGCGCAGGCCCGAAGTGCCTTTCGATGCGTGGGTTCGCCGGATCATGATCAATACGGTGATCGACGGCTTCCGGCGGGATCGGGACCGCAGGAGCAACGAGACGGAAGAACGACCGGTGAACGACGTGCACGGCGCGGAGATCAACGACTACCTGAAGCACATGGAGGCCGAAGCCTTCGCGCGCTTGCTGCAGCAGGTACCCTCCATGTCGCGCAACGTATTCAACCTGTTCGCCGTGGACGGATTCGCCCACGCGGAGATCGCCGACATCCTGGGCATCAGCGTGGGCACATCCAAGTGGCACGTGTCCAACGCGCGCGACATCCTTCAACAGGCCATAGCCAAGCTGGCCGTTACCATGAAAAGCACGGTGCGATGAGCGACCAACACGAATTCGATGAACTGGCCCGGCGCAAGCTGGATGAGCGCCGGTTCCCGCTGGAAGAAGAGGACTGGCTCGCTGCACAGCGCCTGATCGAGGCTCGACATCCCGTCCGCAACGGGCGACGCAACACCATCATCATCGCCGCGCTGCTGCTCATCGGCGCCGCGCTCTGGTGGATGCGGCCCGGGAAGGACCATGCCGCACTGACCGACAACGGCCATGCGAACGATAACGTCCCTGTGCAGCAGGGAACATCCTCTGAAGAGCGCGTTCCAGCCACGGTCGCTGTGGTCCCGGATGAACCGTATTCGAAGCGCGACGTGACGGATAGGTCCAGCGCGTCATCGGGCGACGCGCCAAGGAACGTGGACACTGCACCATCCCTATCTCCAAGAGCGGGTTCACCTTCTGGTGGCCGACCATTGAACGAAGCACCCACGACCAGCACGGTTCGACCACCGTTGCGGATCCCGCCGGAACGAACCAACGCCGAACCGGCACCGAACAGCAACAAAAGCGAACACCTTAAGCGCCCGGGCGGAAATCCAACGGAGCCGGAAGTGGCAGCGACGGCCGTGGGCACCGGATCACTGGCGCTCACCGAGCCGATGCCGACAGAACCTGCACTGGCCACCGCTGACCTAGAGAGCGATGGAGGTGCCGTGACTTCCAGCGATGATGCGCTGGGGATCGTACGGCCTCCGACCTCGAACCAAACGGAGGAGCCAGCGGGAAACAGCTACTATTCCAGTGCCGACTCCGCAGTGATGTCCATCACGACAACACGCGATACGGTGCCGCTGAACGCGACGAGCATGGACACCACCTCCGTTGACTCCACGACCGTCCCACCACGATTGGCACCGCCCGATCCAGCGACATCACCGTGGCACCTGAGCGTGCTTGGCGGTGCCTCGCACTCCAACAGCACGTATAGCGGCGGCACCAGTGACCTCTGGCGCGATGGTTCACGCAGCAGGTGGGCACCGACCTTCGCGGCGGAGGTGATGCACATGGGACGCGTCTTCGGCGTTGGCGCAGGCGTGCATCACGTGACCTATGCGGAGGATCTCGATGTGCGATCGCAGACCACCACCACCACGAGCATCCGCGACAGCAGCTACTTCCAGTCGGTGGATACCACCTTGATGGTCGTGGTGGGCACTACACAGATCGGCGGGCAGACGTACTACATCACGCAACCGTTCCAAACCACGGTACAGACCTTGGTGAGCGGCACCGCAACAACGATCAGCACGCAGGAACTCGTGCGCGCGATGAAAGCGACCAATCGCATCAGCTACGTGGAGATACCCTTGTTCTTCGACGCGCACCTGGATAAGGGCGACTGGGCCGTGGGGCTGCGTGGTGGACCCACGGTAGGCCTGCTGACCGGCCGTCGCGGTGCACTGCCAAGCGCGGTATCCGACGGCTCCTTCAGCTCCAACGAGCGTACGTTCAAGAGCACCGTATTCGGTGCCACCGGTCGCGCCTACGTCCGCTACCGTTTCTGCAGCGGATGGGCCGTAGGTCTCGAACCCCAGTACCGCATGCAGTTCGGTGATGCGCTCGGCGGCGGCGATATCCAGCGGTGCAACGCGGGCTGGGGCGGAATGTTGAGCTTGACCTACAGGCTTCGTTGACGGAGCGCGCCATTCCGTGCCGAACTTGCGGCACCATGACGGAGCGATATGCGTTGACCCTTTTCTTCGCCTGCATCGTGCTCACCGCATGCGGACCCACCATGAAAGACGACTCCCTCCATCAGGGTTCCTTGGAAGAACTGCCGGCTGTCATCAGCGCGGGCATCTTGCGTGCGGTGATCGAGATCCCGGCCGGTACGGTGGAGAAGCGGCAGTACGACGTCGCGACCAATACTTTCCCGATCGATGAACGCGACGGTGTGCCGCGGCGCATCGCCTTCCTGCCCTACCCGGCGAATTACGGTTTCATCCCGGGCACCCGCATGCTGAAGGAGGAAGGCGGCGACGGTGATGCCGTGGACGTGTTCGTGATCTGCGGTGCAGTACCCAGCGGAACCGTCATGGAGGTGGAACCCATCGGCATCGTTGAGTTGCTGGACGCCGGTGAACGTGACGACAAACTGATCGCACTACCGGTGGACCCGAAGTTGCGCACCGTTGAGGCCGACGACATCCACGAGCTGCCGCAAGCAGCACGCGATATCCTGGTCACGTGGTTGCTCAACTACGACCCGGTGGACGGTGCGGAGTTGATCGCAGTGAAGGGGAAGGCCGATGCGCTCGCCACGGTGCAGCGTTGGGTGGTGAGGTGATCAGGAGCGCACCTCCGCGCCCACCCCCTCGACCGCCTTGCGGATGCGGCCCATGGCCTTCTCCACTTGATCGTCCGTCAAGGTCTTCTCGTCATCCTGTAGCGTGAAGCTAAGCGCGTAGCTCTTCTTGCCTGCGGCGAGCTTGTCGCCTTGATATACATCGAAGAGATCCACATCGCGCAGCAACTTCTTCTCCGCGGCGAAAACCGCATCGCGCAGTTGATCGAAACGCACATCGCTACCGAGCAACAGGCTCAGATCGCGGCGCACACTGGGGAAACGGCCCACCTCGGCATAGCCCGCCTTGATGCCACGGCACGCATCGAGCAACACCTGCTCCTCCAATTCGGCATGGAACACCGGTTGCGCTACATCGGAGGCTTTCAACTGCGCGGGCATCACCTCACCGATCCATCCAGCGTGACGACCATTGATGGTCAACTCGTGCGCATCGTTCAGGAGAACATGTGCTTTCGGAACGAGACCGAGATGGGCATCCAGCCCCAGGCGACCGACCATGCCTTCGAGTTCTTCCTTCACATCCATCAGCTCCGTGCGGCGGTCATCGGCACGCCAACGCTCACGTGAACGACGACCGGTGATGGTGATGGCCAGCATGTCGGTCTCCACCGTTCCCTTGGCCGTGGTACGATACACGCGCCCCCGTTCGAAGAAACGGAGGTCGCGTTTCTGGCGGTTGATGTTGTGCGCGATCGCGGATAAGGCGCCGAAGAGCATCGTCGGCCGCAGCACATCGAGTTCCGCGCTGAGGGGATTCTTCAAGCGTACCAGTTCGTGCTCCGTCGCGATGCTGGAGGCGATACAACGCGTTCCGTTCACCAGGGAGGGCGTCATGATCTCGCGCAGGCCACGGGCCACCAGGTGTGCTGAAAGCTGCGCCGCCAGGTTCTCAGCGTTCAACGCGGCGTGCAGCACCGGTGGGGCTGTCAGGCGTTCGGGTAGTGGTACATTGTCGTACCCGTGGATGCGCAGGATCTCCTCCATCACATCAGCCGGACGGTGAACATCCACACGGTAGGATGGCACTTCCACCACCAGGCCGCGCGTGTCCCGCTTGACGACCTTGAAGTCGAGAAGCTCCAATGCACGAACCATGGCAGCGTGGTCGATGTGCATGCCGGTCAGCCGTTCGCATTGCGCAAAGGTGAAGGCCACGGTAGGCACATGCTTCAAGGTGTTGTCGATGTCCGTGACCGCAGAGACGACACGCGCACCGGCGACTTCCTTGAGCAATAGCGCCGCACGTTCCAAGGCGAAGACCGTCCCTTTCGGATCCACACCGCGCTCGAACCGGAACGATGCATCCGTGTTCAGGCCATGCCGACGTGCGGTGCGCCGAATCGTACCGGGTTCGAAGCAGGCGCTCTCGAGGAAAACGCTCGTGGTCTTCTCGCTAACACCGCTTTCAGCGCCGCCAAAGACGCCCGCGATACAAGCCGGGCGTTCGGCATCGGCGATAACGAGATCCAGTGGATCCAGCCTGCGCTCTTTTCCATCCAGCGTCGTGAACGTTTCACCGGCGGTGGCCATGCGCACCACGATCCGCTTGCCGCGCAAGGTGTCCGCGTCGAAGGCGTGCAGCGGTTGGGCGAGCTCATGTTGCACGTAGTTGGTCACATCCACCACGTTATTGATCGGTTTCAACCCGATAGCGAGCAGGCGGTCCTGCAACCATTTCGGGGACGGTCCGACGCGCACATCGGCCAATGTGACACCCGCGTAACGCGGACAGGCGAACGCATCATGGACTTCCACCGCGATCGCATCACCCTTGCCATCCTGCGCGAAAGCGTCCACCGATGGCAGCTTCAATTCCACCGGAGAGCCGGTGCGATGCACCAAGGCCGCACGCAGGTCGCGCGCCACGCCGTAGTGGCCCATGGCGTCGGTCCGGTTCGGTGTCAGGCCGATCTCCAGCACATGGTCACTGGTGAGGCCGAGATAGGCAGAGGCGGCCTCGCCGACTTTCGCAGTGGCATCCAATACCATGATGCCGGAGTGACTCCTTCCAAGGCCAAGCTCATCCTCGGCGCAGATCATACCGTTGCTCTCCTGCCCGCGGATCCTGCTCTTCTTGATCACGAAGCTGGTGCCGTCCGCCAGGTGGATGGTGGTGCCGATGGTGGCGACCAGCACCTTCTGCCCTTGCGCCACGTTGGGGGCACCACAGACGATCTGGTGCGGCTCGCCGGAACCGATGTCGACCTGGCACACGCTCAAGCGATCGGCATCGGGATGCTTCGCGCATTCCAGCACGTGGCCTACCACAACGCCAGCGAGCATGCCTTTCACCGGTTCGAAAAGCTCCACGCTTTCCGTTTCCAGGCCGGTACTGGTAAGGATGGCGGCCGCTTCGTGCGGTGTGAGTTCGGTATCGATGTACTGGCGAAGCCAGTTCCAGGAGATGCGCATGGGATCCGCCGAGACCTCGACGAAGGTGAATGGTTCTTGAAAGGTCGGCGAAGATACCAATGTGGGCACCGGTGGAAGGCCCTGACCGCCCAGCGTAAATTCGGGCCATGGATGCCATCGCGCTGGCCATTCCGTTCTTCTTCCTGCTCATGGGGTTGGAGCTGGCGTGGAGCGCCTGGTCCAGGTCCAGGCCCGGTTGGTCATCCCGAACGGTGTATCGGTTCAACGACTTCATCGCGAACATGGGCTGCGGTATCGGCTCGCAGATCGTTGGAGCCTTCACCAAGACCATGATCTTCGCCGCCTACCTGTGGACGTTCGACAACTGGCGTCTCTTCACGCTACCGAACACGGCGCTGACGTGGATGGTGGCCTTCGTGGCCGTGGACATGCTGTATTATTGGTTCCACCGGTTGAGCCATGAAGTGAACTTCCTGTGGGCGGCGCATGTGGTGCATCACCAGAGCGAGGAATACAACCTGAGCGTGGCGTTACGGCAAAGTTGGTGGCAGGGCTTGTTCAGCTGGTGGTTCTACCTGCCGCTTGCCATGCTCGGCGTGCACCCTGTGGTGATCGTCACCGTGGGAGCCGTCAATACCCTGTACCAGTTCTGGATCCACACGAAAGCCATTGACAGGATGGGTCCTTTGGAATGGGTGTTCAATACGCCCAGTCACCATCGCGTGCATCATGGCAGCGATCCGAAATACATCGACCGCAACCACGCCGGCACATTGATCGTGTGGGACAAGCTCTTTGGCACCTTCCAACGCGAAGAGGAAGAACCCGTCTATGGCATCACCACACCGTTGCGCACTTGGGATCCGCTCACGGCCAACTTCTCGTACTGGGGTGAATTGATCCAGTTGGCACGTCGAAGCAAGGGTTGGCGTAACAAGGTGCTCGTGTTCCTGAAACCACCGGGTTGGCGGCCACAGGAGTTGGGTGGACGCGTGTATGCCGAACAGAAGGACCGGGACACCCACACCAAGTTCGAGACGGAAGTACCGCGCTCCTGGACGTTCGCGGCAGCACTACAGTTCATAGCGCTGGTGGCGGTGACATCGTTCTTCCTGTTCCAACAGCACACGCTGAGCACCGCAACGCAATGGATGCTCGCCGTGGTCATCCTCTGGTGGGTGATGGAGCTGGGTGTTCTGATGAACGGGCAGCGTTGGGCGTTGCTATCGGGTACGATCCGATCGGTGCTGCTTATCGGCATTACGGCCACGATCGGCTTGACCATGCCGCATCTTCTGGTGATGGCCACGATGATGCTCCTCATGCTACCCTTCATACCGGCCTGGCGTCAACGACCGACGCCGGTGGTCTAGGAACAGGACGCGCTCAGCGGATCGGTGGTCGTGATCGTCGAACGGGATCGCGGTTACAGCGAACTCTCCGCCGCGAGCTTTTCCGATAAAGGCGAGACGCTACATTCGTCCGCTCCATGGATCCCCGCAAACACACCGCGCTGAACCTGACGCTGTACGCAGCCGCCAGCCTGGGCACCATCGTGGGGGAGGTTACCGGTGCGCATGGTCTCGTGTACGTGTGCAAGCCGTTCATGATGCTGATCCTCTCCAGTTGGTTCTACTACAACAGCCGTCGTGTGGGCGATCGCTTCACCCTGCTCGTCCAGGCGGGCTTGGTGTTCTCGCTCGTTGGCGACATCGCCTTGATGTTCCAGCACGTGGACGAATTCAACTTCCTGGTCGGGCTTGGCGCGTTCCTGATCGCGCAACTCTGCTATGCCATCGCCTTTCTGCACAACATCCTGGAAGTCGGCCGTTCGCGCGGCGACCTGATCTCCACGTGCATCGCCGTGCTGATGGTAGCGTACGGCTATTTCTTCGCGGCCCGACTGCTACCGATGGTGGATGAAAGCATCACCATACCGGTCGCCATCTACGCCGTGGCCATCTGCCTGATGGGTGCCACGGCCGCGTTCCGGTTGGGGCGCACCTACTTCCGCAGTTTCGCCATGGTACTTGCTGGAGCGGTGTTCTTCATCCTGAGCGACAGTCTGCTGGCTACGAACCGGTTCATCTTTCCACTTACGCACGCGCCCTGGTCGGTGATGCTCACGTACGCGCTGGCCCAAGTGCTCATCGTTTGGGGTGCTTTGCTGCATGTGCTGGATCCGGACGAGATCCGGAGGAAAGCCGCACTGAGCACCTAGCTGATCCGTCCCCAGACGGGCTTGCCCTTCACGCGTTCGGCCAGGCTTCGCCCGATGATGGCGTTCTCCGGCGCCTGTAACTCCGGGTCTTTGTCCAGCAGCCGCATGGCCACCTGACGCGCTTGTTGAAGCAGTGCCGAATCGGCGATGAGGTCAGCGATGTGCAGCTCGGGCAGACCGCTCTGCTGTGTACCCATGAGGTCGCCGGGGCCACGCAGCCGCAGATCCGTTTCGGCGATCTCGAACCCATCGTTGGTGCGCACCATGGTCTCGATCCTGGCGCGCGCATCGTTGCCCAGCTTCTCATCGGTCATCAGGATACAGAAGCTCTGCTCAGCACCGCGTCCGACACGGCCGCGCAACTGGTGCAGCTGCGAGAGGCCGAATCGTTCCGCGTTCTCGATCACCATCACGCTTGCGTTGGGCACATCCACACCGACTTCGATCACCGTGGTGGCCACCAGGATGTTCGTCTCGCCCTTCTTGAAACGGGCCATCTCGTAGTCCTTCGTGACCTGGTCCATACGTCCGTGCACCATGCTCACCGCGAACTTGGGTAGTGGGAAACGGCGCGAGATGCTCTCGAAGCCATCGGTCAGGTCCTTCAGTTCCTTGCCCATCATCTTCTCCGGATCACCTTCTTCGATGAGCGGGTACACCACATAGACCTGCCTTCCTTTGGCCAGTTCCTCCTCCAGGAATCCGAACACCGCATTGCGCGATGAGTCGAAGCGATGCACCGTGCGTATCGGCTTGCGCCCTGGAGGCAGCTCATCGATCACACTGGTGTCCAAGTCGCCGTACAACGTCATGGCCAGCGTGCGTGGAATGGGCGTTGCGGTCATCACCAACACGTGCGGCGGCACCTCGCTCTTCGCCCACAAGCGCGCGCGTTGGGCCACACCGAAGCGGTGTTGCTCATCGATCACCACAAGGCCCAGCCTGTTGAACTGTACCCGGTCCTCCAGCAACGCGTGCGTTCCGACCACGATGTGCACCTCACCCATCTTCAATGCGGTGAGGATGCTCTTGCGTTCAGCGGTCCTGGTGTTGCCGGTGAGGAGGCGTACTTCGATGGGAAGCCCTTCCAGGAACCGGGTGATGGTGGCATGGTGCTGTTGGGCGAGGATCTCGGTGGGTGCCATCAGCGCGCTCTGGAAACCGTTGTCCAGGGCGATCAACATGCTCAGCAGGCCCACGAGCGTTTTACCGCTGCCCACATCACCCTGCACCAAACGGTTCATCTGGTGACCACTGCCCATGTCCTTGCGGATCTCCTTCACCACGCGTTTCTGCGCACCGGTGAGCGCGAAGGGCAGGTGTTCGGAATAGAACCGGTTGAAATGGTCGCCCACGGAAGTGAAGACGTTGCCGCGGAGGCTCTGCTGCAATTGCAACTTCTGCTTCAGCAATTGCAGCTGGATGAAGAAGAGCTCTTCGAACTTCAAGCGTTTCACGGCTGCGTCCAGTCGGGGTTGATCCTGTGGCGCATGCACCTGCCTCAAGGCTTGCTCGCGCCCCACCCCGTTCAGCCATTCCACCAGCTCATGGCTCAGCGTCTCCGGCAGTTGCCCGCTCAGCTGCGCGATCAACGCCTTCTGCAATTTCCAGATCGTTCGGCTGCCCAGGCCTTTGGCGTTGAGCTTCTCCGTGGTGCTGTACACGGGCTGAAGCGCTGCCTCCAAACCTTGCTCCCAGGTGGCTGCGAGTTCGAGCTCCGGATGGGGGAAATTGAAACGCCCCTTGAACATGTTCGGCTTCCCGAAAAGCACGTACTCATGCCCGGGCTTCAAGGATGATTGCAGCCAGCGCGCTCCTTTGAACCACACGAGATCCACGGCCCCGGTCTTGTCCGTGAAACTGCTCACCAGTCGACGACCCTGCTTCTCGCCCACCATACGCAGGGGACCGAGCACGCCGCGCAGCTGGGCCTGGGGCATCTCCTCGTGCAGATCGCTCACGTGATGGAAACGGCTGCGATCCACATAACGGAACGGGAAGTGCTGGACGAGTTCACCGAAGGTGGAGATACCCAGTTCCGTGCGCAAGAGCTCCGCCCGCTGGGGCCCTACCCCCTTCAGGAATTCGATGGACGTGGTGAGCACATCGTGCATGGGCGAAAAGTACCACGGAGCACGGGGTACTTTCGTGGGCCACCATGTCCGCCACCTTCGTGAACGAACCGTCTCGCGACGCCAGGAAGTGGTGGCGCGTGGCGGATGTGCTATGCTGGGCGGTCATAGCCTACCTCACCTGGTTCAGTTGGCACTTCAGCGCAGAACGCATCCACGGCGATGCCTCCTACTTCCTGCTGAACATCGTGGACCAAGGCTCCTTCTTCGTGAACCAGGGCCGTTGGATCATGCCCTTGACGCAATGGATGGTGGTCGCGGGGGTGAAGGCGGGACTGCCCATGACCGAATTGATCCGCCTCTATTCGCTGGGCCCGACCGTGCTGCTGTTCGCCGTCTTCCTGTTCGTTCGGTATGTGCTCCACGACCGCGCCGCCGGTGTGGCGGTAGTGGCCACACAGGTGATGGGACTCGCGCACGCCCTGTTCTGCCCGGTTTTCGAGTTCTACGCGGGCGGGCTTCTATTCGTCGCCTGCCTGGCCCTGCATCAGAACAGAAGCATGTCCAGCGGCTGGCGCCTGTCCCTCTTCGGCATCTTGCTGTTCCTCACACTTTCCAGCCATTTCCTGGCGATGTTGGTGGTACTGATGACCTTCTTCACCATCAGGCTCTGGCGCGATCGCTCGTTCACCGTCGTCGCGGCCCTGGTGTTCGTCGGCCAGGCAGTGATACGCGTTGCCGTGTTGTCTGATTACGAAGCGAATGCGCTCGGATCGTTCATCATCCGTGCCGAGCGGCTTGGCTGGCTGTGGGTGTTTCACCCCGGCCGGCTCTATTCACACGGCCTTCAAGGTCTGGTGGATCATTTCGATGTGATCATGATCGGCGGTGTAGCACTTGCCTCCCTTGTGCACGATCGGAACTGGCGCGAAGCAGGGCTGTTCAGCGGTGGTATCCTATTGCTTTACATCTTGTTCTCGTTGTACTTCCCCGATGGCACCCACACCATCTACCGCGAGATCGTCGATCATCCGTACGCGATATGGGTCATCGTCATCACATACGCCCTGGTAGCCCGAACGCCGCACCCGGGCATCGCTTGGGGCTACGTGCTATTCGTGGCACTCGTTCTCCGTCTGCAAGCTCCGTGGTGGATCGCTGGCACCTACACGGAGCGTGTGGAATGGATGCGCGAGCGTATCCAAGCGGCACACACGCAGGGGATCGAACGCGGACTGGTCTTGGACCTGCCCACGTTCAAGCCTCCCGGCCGCGGTGCAGGTCCGATCGCGGCGCTGAACCCCATGGAGGTCATCCTACTTTCAGCAGAGAGCGGAGCCGACAGTACCGTGGTGCTCTTTCCGATCCCGCCCGAAGTGAACGAGGAGGCTTTCGTCAACGCGTTGGAGGGGAAGCTGGAGGCGGACCATATCCCCATCATCTGGCGCTCCGCTTCGCCGTACTTCCGTGTGGAGGAGGCTCCATTCCGTGTGCTTCACTGAAACGCACGGCAAGAAAAAGCCGACCGCTCGAGGACGAGGATCGGCTCAAGTTCGGGAAAGGAGGTCAGCTCGGAGTGCTCACACGCTGAACGCCGACCATATCGCCCAGGCGGCACATGGCTCCACTGAATGCGGCGTAACCGGTCGCGGCCACGGCCTTCACAAGGCTCTGGCGCTTCTTGAACTCCCACACGTCCTTTAAGAAGAGCGGGAAGTTGTGGTCGTTGAGCAGGTCGAACGCTACGGAGATCGTGGGCTCCAAGCTCTTCGCGGTATGCCAGATGCCGAAGGGGATGAAGAGGGTTTCGCCCGGTCCCACCACGAACTTGATCGGCGTGGCGTGCTTGTAGAGCGGGAACTTCTCCAGATCCACGTTCTCGATATCGGGGATGGTGCTCTTCCACTTGTCGTTGGGATCGGGGTAGAGGTACTTCTCCTGCCCGCGCGGCCATACGGTGAACTCTTTGTGCCCGTAGAGCTGGTTGATCCACGCGCTCATGTGGTAGTAGTCCAGATGCACGTAAGGGAACTTGCCACCCGGGCCACCGATGAACAACTCCGTGATGCCACCCCAGTAACCGCGACGGAACCAGGAGCTCTCCATCCAGTTCGGCTTGGCGAACCCGATGTTGAGCGGCGTGATCATGTTGGTGAGCTCCGGCCAGCCGCCGCCCATCTCGTATTTGCACGGATAAGGCACCGGACGGCTCGTGTCCTTGCCTTCCACCAGGTCCATGATCTCGGTCATGGTGTACTCCTTGCCGTTCACCACCGTCTTGCGGCTGCCGTAGTTCTTGCGGAACCAATCCGGCGAGAACGTGTTGTAGGCACCCCACACGCGGGTGGCGTTCTTCAGCACGAGCGGGATGCCCGGCTTCCAATGTTCGTTGATGAAGCGTTCGTGCGAGAACTCGGAGGCTTCGACCTTCTTGACTTCCATGGGGTTGAGAATGGGCCGTTTAACGGACGTTCGGCGGAAAGGATACGCTAGGGAATGCCACGTTCAATGACCGCACGAAGGTAATCCGGCCGACCAGGGATCCGGTCGGTCGATAGCTGTTGGAACGCACCGCCAATGGTGGAAAACAGCCTTGTACACAGAACAGCCGGACCTGCGAAAAAGGAGGTCAGGCGTTCTTGGCCGTAGCAGTCTCACAAGCCGCCCTAATTAGGCTGAGAGGTTCTTCAGGATGAACGCTTCCGTGAATCCAATGACTGCTTTCACATCCGCAGAGTCCACTTTGTCAAACTCTGCATGCATAGCCTTATTCCGAATCGCAGAAAAAGACCGAACGAGTTTTGACTGCGGCCCAGCAATAATGCCCGCCTTGACTAGTTCATTTATGACGCCCGGCATTTCCTGTTCCGAAACCGCAAGCCCTGCGAGTTCTCCCGTTCGTTTTAGTGCGTCCTCCAACGCCGCGCATGCTAAGACAGACGCTACTTCAGTCCTTCCCTCAGCTATGGCGTTCCTCGCCATGACGACAAAATCTGCGATAACAATTCCAGAGTATGTTCGCTCGAGACTCTCGACCCAACCGGCTTCAACATCCGCCTTAGTACTCTTCAAAACGGCACACGCCACAGGCGCAACGTTCTCTGCATTGGAATATGCTCCTGACGATCTTAAGTAGTAATCGCGTTGCCGAAGAAAGTCAGCGGTACGAGAATCTCCCACCCCATAGACTTGAATCAACACTGAAACCGTGGCTGGAATCAAATCCACCAGCTCACGAGGAATACCCTTTTCCTCGATCTCTAGCAGTTGCTCAATACGAGCTAGTATTTGAGCCTTGCGATCCAAAGCACCAGCTATCAGATAGCCCCTACCCCCAGCAGCAACGCCGGTTCCTCCAACAGGCTCTTCAGTGTATTGAGGAAAGCCGCACCCGTAGCGCCGTCCACCACGCGGTGGTCGCAGCTCAGGGTCACCTTCATGGTATGGCCCACCACGATGGCACCGTTCTTCACCACGGGTTTCTCCATGATGCCACCCACGGCCAGGATGCACGCATCGGGCGGGTTGATGATGGCGGTGAACTCGTCGATGCCGAACATGCCTAGGTTGGAGATGGTGAAGGTGTTGCCTTCCCAATCTGCGGGTTGCAGCTTCTTATCCTTCGCACGTTTGGCGAGGTCGCGCACTTCGTTGCCGATGGTGCGGAGCGCTTTGCCATCCGCGAAGCGAACGACGGGGACGAGCAATCCTTCCTCCACCGCCACGGCCACACCGATGTGTACGTGCTCGTTGTAACGGATGCGATCGCCGAGCCAGCTGCTGTTCACCTTCGGGTGCTGCTTCAGCGCCACGGCGCATGCTTTGATCACCAGATCGTTGAACGAGATCTTCTCCGGTGCGATCTGCTTGTTGATGGACTCGCGCACGCTCATGGCGCGCTCCATGTCCAGTTCCAACGTGAGGTAGAAATGTGGCGCGGTGAAGAGGCTTTCGCTGAGGCGCTTGGCGATGGTCTTGCGCATCTGGCTCACCGGCACCTCTTCGAACTTCTCGATCTGCGGCGCACCGTACACGGCGCCACCACCACTGAAGTTCTCCACGTCCTGCTTGGTCACACGACCATCGGGTCCACTCCCCACCACACGACTGATGTCGATGCCTTTCTCCTCGGCCAGTTGTTTGGCGAGCGGGCTTGCCTTCACACGACCATTGCTTGCGGGCGCTGCAGGCGCAGCAGTTGCACCACCACCGAACAGCGGCTTCGGTGCGGGAACGCTTCCAGAGGCGGCTGGTTTCGCAGCGACCGGTTCGGCTTTCGGCTTGACCTCTTCGGTGTTGGGCTCTTCCTTCTTCTGTTCTGCTTTCGGCGCTTCCTTCGCAGGAGCAGCCTCGGCCTTCGGTGCAGCAGCGGCCTCTCCAGCGAGCAGCGTGGTGATGTCCTCACCTGCTTTGCCCAGCACGGCCAGCACGCTATCCACGGCAGCGGTCTTGCCCTTCTCCACACCGATGTGCAGCAACACGCCATCCGTGAAGCTCTCGAACTCCATGGTGGCTTTATCGGTCTCGATCTCCGCGAGCACCTCTCCGCTCTTCACAGGATCACCCACCTTCTTGTGCCAGGCGGCCACCACCCCTTCGGTCATGGTATCGCTCAGTTTCGGCATGCGTACGATCTCGGCCATTCTTACTTGCTTTTCATTGTTGTCGCACGCCCTCAAAGAGGATCGTGTTAACATGATTCGTCGTTCCCAGCAGAAGATAAAAGCGAACGCTGTCCTCCGCCGGGCCATGGAATTCCATGGTTGATTGCCAACCCCGGACATAACGCCCTTCGACCTCGTCCCAGGAAAAGATGAGACTCTCGGCCGCGAAAGGCCAGTTCGTAGTATTCGCCACCGCCGGGAAGTTCACGTGCAACGCCGAGCTTTCATCCGGGCTCGTCACTACCAGTGTCGTTTGGAACAGTGTATCATAGCTACCCTCGTCACTACCGATCCTCCAACTATGCCTGTACGAATAGTTCCCTGCGAACGACCCGGTGTGAACCTCTCGAGTGCCGAGGTCAGATCCTGGATCGATGACCATTTTATCCTTTCCACAAGAGATCAAGGCGCATCCAAGTAAGATCGCGGTGAATTTGTAGAATCTCGGTGCCATGACTCAGTCTTTCTCGAACGGATAGTTCTTCTCGAAATACACGTCGTTGTAGAGCTCGTCCGGCGTGGCCATCGGGCTTTCCTCGGCGAACTTCACGGCTTCCTCCACTTCCTTCTTCACGGCCTCATCGATCGCTTCGAGCTCGGCTTCCTTCGCCCACTGGTTCTTCAGGATGGTGTCCTTCACGCTCTCGATGGGATCCTGCTTCTTGTACTCCTCCACCTCTTCCTTGGTGCGGTACTTCTGGGGATCGCTCATGCTGTGCCCCTTGTAGCGGTAAGTCTTGATGTCGAGCAGGTACGGGCCGTTGCCAGCGCGCACGTGCGCACAGGCCATCGCGATGGCCTCATGCACATCCTCGCAGCGCATGCCGTTCACACCCAGGCCGGGCATGTCGTAGCTCTCACCGATGGTGCTGAGGTCATGCACGTTGCTGGTGCGCTCCACGCTGGTGCCCATCGCGTAGTTGTTGTTCTCGATGATGAAGATCACCGGCAACTTCCACGTCATGGCCATGTTGAAGGTCTCGTGGAGCATGCCCTGGCGGATGGCGCCATCGCCCATCATGCACAAGGTCACATGATCCTCACCGCGGTACTTGTCGGCGAACGCGATACCGGCACCCAGGCCGATCTGCCCGCCCACGATGCCGTGCCCACCGAAGAGATTGCGCTGCTTGTCGAAGTAGTGCATGCTGCCGCCCTTACCCTTGCTGGTACCGGTCATCTTGCCGAAGAGTTCGGCCATGACATGCTTGCTGGGCGTGCCGAGCACCAATGGATGCGCATGGTCGCGATACCCGGTGATCAGCCGATCCGTAGGGCGGATGGCCGTGACCATGCCGGCGAGGATGGCTTCCTGGCCGATGTAGAGGTGGCAGAACCCACCGAACTTCTGCATGGTGTAGAGCTGGCCGGTCTTCTCTTCGAAGCGGCGCATCAGCATCATCTCCTTGAACCAGCGCAGGTAGGTATCCTTATCGAAGGCGGTGCCTTCTGCCTTGGTGGACTTGCTGCCCTTGGCGACAGCGGCGGTCTTGGTGCTCATGGGGAAGGGCAAATATAGCCCCCGACCTTGCGCCTAACCGTTCAGGAAAGACGCATCGAAGTAGAGCGGCAGCAGCAGTGATGCGGTGCGCAGTTCGTAGACCGGTCCGTTGTGTACGGCCATCAGCAACCGCAGCGGCTTGCGCCCCTGGCGCAGCTCCTGCTCCAACAAGGCCTGGCGGCAGATGCCACATGGCGAGACAGGACGGTCGCCGGTGACCTGCGGAACGATCACGGCCATGGTCTCCACCACCGTGGCAGGATCCTGAGCCATGACCGCATGCAGCGCCGTGCGCTCTGCACACGTGCCCGCCGGGAACGAAGCGTTCTCCTGGTTGTTGCCCGTTACCATGCGCCCGTCGGTGGTACGCAGGGCGGCACCCACGTAGAACTTCGAATACGGCGCATAGGCCCGCAGCGCGGCTTCGTGCGCGGCCTTCACCAAGGCTTGGTCCGCCTCTGGCAACTCGGCCACGGAGGCGTAGCGTGCGTACGGGACATCAATGGAACCGGGTGTGGGCATGGTTCGGGATAAGAAGGCCGAAAGTACATCAGACGACGCCCCAGAACCCATGCACCACTGCACCCGCCGCTAACGGCGGACGAAACGCCCACACGCCAACGTATTCCCACCCTGACCGAGGACGCTCAGGGAATAGGCGCCGGGCACAAGGTGGACCACGGGGAACGACGTACCCACCACTTGGCCGGTGAAGACCGTTCTTCCCAAGGCATCACGCACCACCCAGGCACGCGCGCCGGGAGGCATGGACAGCACGGTGACCAGCTCTTCCGCAGGGTTCGAGACCAACGTCAGGGGCAGCTCGGGTGTCGGTTCCAGCAGGCCGGTATCATCACAAGCACCCATCACCTCGCTCATCGGGGCACGAGCGGCGTTGCCTACTTCCTCACCGTCTATGCGCGGGCCGCAACTCACGAAGAGCGTATCGCCGAGGAAGGCCAAGTCGGTCACGGAGTTCTGCGGATGGTCCTCCAAGTCCGCGAGCAAGCCGTTGGCGCCACACCAGCGGGCCCCGTCCCAGATGGCCAGGCCGCTGGCCGGTGTGTCATCGCCTGCATACTGGAAAGCCCCGGTGCAATACAACAACCCGTTGTGCACCTCCATGGAAGTAATGCTGGTGGGGCCATCGTGATCGAACGGTGCCCGCAACAGACCGCCGCCCACATCGTGGTAGGCCGTGCCATCCCAACGCATGACACCGCAACCGGCGCTACCCGTCCCGGTACTGAAATAGCCTGAGATATAAAGATCGCCCTGGAACTCCACCAACCCACTAGCCGAGGACAATTGGTCGGTAATGCCGCCGGCCAGCACATGCCACTCATCGCCCTCCAAGCGGTATATGCAACGACCACCATTTTCCGAATGACCTTGCCCCACGGAGATCAGATCACCTTGGTAACGTATCACGTCACCCATCAACGGATAAGGATCCGGCATGGTACCTACAGGCACCCAATGCCCGTCCACCCGTTTGGCGATCCCGCTCGCCGCTTGGCCGTCCACCTCCGCGAAGTAGCCCGCAGCGTACAACGTGTCATCGATAGAGCGAACGCGGTAGACCTGATCACTGAAATGGCCGAAGTCACCCGTACTTCCATCCGGTGCGTAATAAGAGAGTCCAGAATTGCCCTCAACGGCAGCAACACCCATCAGAACAGTATCCTGGTGGAGATAAATGCCACGGGCAGCCGCTTCTGGAAACGATGCCAAGTGTCCCCATCCACCAGACTCCCACACCCACAACTCGGCTTGTAGTGGGGATGGTTGTAGCCCGAAGTAGTACACCCTTTGTGTGGCAGTGTCGGCTATCACCTCTTGGCGAAAGCCCTCTTCCAAGTACATGCCTTCCCAAACGGATTGGGCATGGGTTTGCGGCAAGGTCGCCCACAGACCGATCCAAAGGAACAGGTGGCGTAAGTTCATGGCGCGAGGGTGGGTAGCGCGGTACAGGAGCACATCGAACGACACGAGGTTATGCATCTGTTGGCATAGGACGAGGCTCCAGGAGAAGGCATTGCATAGTGGTTGGGCTGATGAATGTAGCTTTTCCAACAGCACTTCAAGAGCTTTTGGCAGGCAGCGCGCCAGTTGCATTCAACTAGCTTTGGCCTCCTTCCAGATGGATAAGCAACACCCGATCATTGCGCGTTTCGACCCCATTTCCCTGGCGGAGATGGATGGCGTGAAGCTGCAGGACCGTGTGGACACCAAGTACGTGTTCGCCGAAAGCCGCATGAACGAGGTGTTGGAAGCCATGCTGCCTCACTACCGCTTGCTGGAAGTGGAGGGTGTACGCGGCACCAGCTACCGCAGCCTGTACTTCGATACCGCCGACCTGCAGCACTACCAAGCGCACCACAACAAGCGCACGTTCCGCAGCAAGGTGCGTTTCCGCGAATACCTCGGCAGCGGGCTCGTGTTCCTGGAAGTGAAGCGCAAGACCGGTCGAGGCCGTACGGACAAGAAGCGCATGCGCGTGGAGGGCATACCGGACGTGCTATCCGCGGAGCAGCAGGCGTTCGTGGCCCAGGCCAGCCGCAGTGCCGTACCGGTACAGGCCACCCTGTGGAACCACTTCACGCGGTACACGTTCGTGAACAAGCACACGCCTGAGCGCCTGACGATGGACCTGAGCCTCCGCTACAGTGCGGCGAACGCGGACCGCGAGCTGGGCGGTGTGGTCATCGCGGAGTTGAAACAGGAACGCGCTGACCGCACGTCCCCTTTCGTGCGCATCATGCGGGAGCGCGTATTCCCGGCTTCGGGCATGAGCAAATACTGCGTGGGCATGATCATGCTCGGCCGCACCGTGAAACACAACGCCTTCAAAGCCGTACTGTTGAAGCTGGACAAGTTGCGCAGCGCAGCCTAACGGCCGTTCCCCGTGTCCTGAACGGACAGTAAGCCCTATCATTGGTCCATGAAAGTCTTCGGTATGCCGCTCATCCACGCCGATATGTGGGAGCTTCTCTTCAAGTTCGGCATCAATACGGTGGTGCTCTTCGTGCTGATCCGGCTGATCTATTACCCGATCCACCGCAAGAAGGACTACCTCTTCACCTACTTCCTCTTCAACACGCTCATCTTTTTCCTGTGCGTGCTGCTGAACAGCGTGAAACTGAGCATCGGTTTCGCCTTCGGCCTCTTCGCCATTTTCGGGGTGCTGCGCTACCGCACGGAGCAGATCAGCATCAAGGACATGACCTACCTCTTCGCCACCATCAGCGTGGCGGTGATCAACGCCTTGGCCAGCAAGAAGGTCAGCGTGGCCGAACTGGTCTTCACCGACGGCATGATCCTGCTGATGACCTATGCGCTGGAACACGTGTGGCTCACGCGGCACGAGGCGACGAAATTCCTCATCTACGAGCGCATCGACCTGATCAAACCCCAGAACCGCACCCTGTTGTTCGAGGACCTGCACACGCGTTTGGGCGTGAAGGTGTCGCGCGTGGAGATCGGCAAGATCGACCTGCTTAAGGACACCGCCGAACTGCGCGTGTACTACTTCGAGGATGAGCAGGGCCACGGGTCCTTCACCACCGGCAAGGACGACGACGGGGACGATTAGGCCTTCTGGAGCAGCGCGACCGCGTGTGCTGACACCCCTTCTTCACGACCCACGAAGCCCATCTTCTCGTTGGTGGTGGCTTTGATGCTCACCGCATCCTCCCCGACACGCAGCAGCGGCGCTATGGCCGCACGCATCGCGGGCACGTAAGGCATGATCTTCGGGCGCTCCAGGATCAACGTGAGATCCACGTTACCCACGGACCATCCCTTCTCCGTCACCATGCCTACCACGGCTTCCAACAGGCGCTTGCTATCGGCGCCTTTCCACTTGGCATCGGTGTCCGGGAAGTGCTGGCCGATATCGCCCAGTGCGGCTGCACCCAGGAGCGCATCGCACAAAGCGTGGAGCAAAACATCGGCATCGGAATGCCCCAGAGCGCCTACCGTGTGCGGGATGAGAACGCCACCTAACCAGAGATCACGACCCGGTACTAGTCGGTGCACATCGAAACCGAAACCAACGCGGATCATCAGTTCGTGCCTTCGGGCTTCTTCTTGCCCTTATCGAACTTGAAGCCGAGCGTGAACCGCAGCGTGTTGGCCAGCGGGCTGCGCTGGGTGTTCGCGATAAGGTAGCTCAGATCCAGCGTGAAGATGCTGTATTTGACGCCGGCACCCAGGGTGAAGTACTTGCGGTTGCCTTTGGTATAGTGCTCCCAGAAATAACCGGTGCGGAAGGCGAACTGCTCGGCGTACCAATATTCGAAGCCACCCGCCAGGTTGATCTCGCGCAGTTCTTCGCGCAGGCGGCTACCGCTCTCCACCACCACATTGCCGTTATCGTCGTAACTCACGTTACCGGGGGCGTCGGAGAAGGAGCCGATGATGCCGCTCACGACGCCAACGTTGGGGTCGCGACCACTAGCCACCGCAGGACGCTGGGTAACAGGATCGATGACCACGGCATTGTCCTCGTCCAGCAGATAGACCGGCGGCGTGGGCACCAGCAGCTTGTTCACGTCCATGTTGAACGCGATGCTGTTGTACTGGTCGAGATCCACTTTGAAGGAAGGCCCGATACGCAGGTTGATGGGGATGAAGTTCTTGGCGGCGGTCTCGGTATAGGACATACGGGCGCCGATGTTGGAGATGTTGGTGCCGAAAGCAAAAGTGAGGTCCTTGTCGCCCATCTGGATCTGCTCCTTGCGGTAGTAGAAGGAAACATCCGCCGCCACCGTCTGGCCAGCCTTGGAATTGGCGCCCTGCACACTGATGCCGCCGGTAAGGTTACTGTTCACGTAGCGGATGGCGATCCCCCCCGAGAAATTCTCACTGAACTGTTGGGCGAAGGCCAGGTCCACGGCGAACTCGGCCGGCTTGAAATCGCGGATGGTGGAACCGTTCTGATCCGTGAAGAGGATGCTACCGAGGTTGAAATAGCGCAAGGACCCGCCCACCGTGCTGCGTTTGTTGCTTAAGCGCTTGTATCCCGCGAGGTAGGCGAGGCTCATATCCGGCACCAAGTTGCGCAGCCACGGGCTGTAGCTCATGCTGAACTCGCCGTCGTTCTCTGCGAAGGCAAGCTTCGAAGGGTTCCAGTGGATGGCGTTGGCATCCGGGGAAACGGCCACACCGGCATCGCCCATGCCACCCGCGCGGGAGTCCGGTGAGATGAGCAGGAAGGGAACGGCCGTGGTGATGGTGTTCAATTGGTCACCACACTGCTGGCCGGCCGCTTGGAACTGGGGGTCGCAGGGTTGGGCGAGCATAAGACCCGGTGCCAGCACGGCGAACAGCAGAACAAAAGGACGAGCGAGCGGCTGGAAGAAGGTCATCAGCGGATGGTTCAGGAAAAGGACGGCAAATATACGCCCACCCCCCGGCCTTTATTGTGTCAGCGCAGGATCACCAGCTTCTCGAACTTCTCGGCCTTCTCACCCTCGGGAGTGCTCACGTTCAGGCGGTACACATAAACGCCGCGACCCAGCTTGTCGCCGAAGTCATCCTGCCCGTTCCACTCCAAGCCCTCGCTCCGGAACCCGGTGCAGGCGAGCTGGCGGTTCAAGGTCTTCACCAGCCTGCCGCTCACAGTGAACACCTGCACCTGGACCTCCAGCGTGGTGCAAGGCCGGTTATGCTCGAAGAAGAACTCCGTACGCGTGGTAAAGGGGTTAGGGTAGTTGAGCACGTGGTCCAGCACCATTTCCTCCGAGGAGGTGACCACGAACTCCGTGGTGCTCTCCGAGGAGTTGTTGTGCACGTCCCAGGCCTTCAGGCGCAAGGTGTGCGGTCCTTCGGCCAGATCGTTCAGCCGGTAGCGCACCTGCCCGCTCTTGTAGGTATCGAGATCGGCCTCGTAGAGATCGTTCAGCACGATGGCCTGGTCGGTATTCTCGTCCACCACGGCCAGCAGGTCGTGGCCGATGCTGCTGCCTACGGTATTGATGCCGTTCGCATCGAAGAGTTTCCCCAGCAACAGCGGATCCTGATCGGTGATGCCGCCGTGCACGAAATTCTCATCGTTCAAATAGAGTTCCACTTCGGGCCCCTGCTCATCCAAGGGGACATCGGTGGCCGTGCTACCCACCTTCACATCGTTGGCGTATCCGGTAGCGTTGCTGGTAAGACTTTCGGCATAACAGCTCACACGGCCGTTGCCCACCTGGTAGTTGATGTCCTTCGGTACCACGAACGTGAAGTCGAACTCGCCACTGTTGACCGTGGCCCTTCCGCGGTGGATGATGCTGTTGCGCAGCATGAATAGGAACGGATTACCGCCATCATTGGCCAGCGTGGCTTGTTGCTGGGCTTTGTCGAACACGATGGGCACCACCTGCCCTTGGAAACCCGCGTTGGGCTGGCCGTTACCGTCATCCACGAAGCCCCGGATGCGCACGGTGGCCAGCGCCTTCAGCGTATCTACGGCATTGCCCAACGTATCAGTGATGGCCGTGATCCGGATCTCATCCCACGGAATGGCAAGGCGCATGCTGGGGTCTCCGAGCAGGCAGAAGTTGCGGTGGTTATAATTCGTCCCCCAATCGAAGCTCATATCTCGCTTGGTCCTGCGTCCGATATCGCCCAAACGGTTCGGTCGGCCCTGTTCGTCCTCCTCATCGAAGACATGATCGTAGAACTTGTTCGCGAGGTTCTCGTTCTGGTTGGAGAAGGCCAGTCGGGTGGTGCTCATCAAACCTACCCCACCGCCGCTCGGATTAAGGAAGACATACTCGCCGGCCGACGTGCGTCCAGGATCGTCCCAACGGGAGAACTCGCAAGTGGCGGTCATGAAGAGCGGCAGGCGATCGGAATTCGACCAGCCCAGGATGGTGGTGTTGTCCAGGAAGCGCTCGTGGGCCCAACCCACCTCGCCACCGTGGCCTACATAATTGACCAGGAGCAGGCCCTTCTGCACGATCTCGCGCAGGTCCGCGGAGGCCTGCGGATAACGCTCGCCACCGGGCGTGCTCACCTGCTGGTACGCATCTAGGTAGATCTTATGCACATTGAATTTCGGGTGCTCCGTTTCCACCCGGGTGGCCATCTGGTCACTTTGCGACATGTGAATGATACCCTCGTAATTGTCCCCTTCCTGATCATCCGATGCGAAGAGCACGTGACTGCGCCAATCCACCAGCCCGCCATCGCCGTTCTCGGAACAGCTGCTCCCCGTTAGGGAAAGCATTTTCAACACGTCGTAGCCAAGCACTTTGTCCACTGTTTCGTTCGCTTGCCCTAGCGAGCTCACCGGGAAACGGCCAACTCCGATATCCATCATATCCGCGGTTCCTTCTCCTTCATTCAGATCAAGCAGCCCGAAATAGTCATCGCTCGTGTACGACCGCGAAGGGTTCAGTGATTCTTCCGTCTGGTAACTGGGTATCAGGTTCTGGTTGTTGGCGACCACGCTGATGTTGTTGTACGAACCATCGCCAAAGAGCAGCAGGTAGCGAGGCAACTCCTCGGGCGTATCCGCATTATCATAGAGCAGTCGCATGTAGCGCTTGATGGCCGTCACGTCCCGCGACCCGCTGGAGAATTCATTGTAGACCTGTTGTGGCGTCACCATCACCACGCTCAAGCCTTCGCTTACCCGGCGCTCGGCGAGGCGCGTGGCGGCGCTTTGCAATTCAGGCGGACAAACCACCACCAGGTCGGTAGGGAGAGCTGTTGCGTGCAAATTCTGGTTGGGCACACGCCCGATCAGGGTGGGCACCAGGTAGTCCGCATCACGGAAAGCGATGAAGCGGCGCAGTACATCAGTGCTCAGCTTGAAGCGCTTGGAGGAGCCGTCGGTGGTGAACTCCACGCGGTGCACATCGGTGGGATCGGTGATCTCCCAGATGCGCGACACTTGAGCGGCCTGGTCCACTACGAACTCCGAGACCGAACCAGGCGCGACCGAGACCGTATCCGAGAAGGCCAGTTGCGCACCGATCATGCGCAGCTCGCGACGGCAGTTCAACTCCAGGTAGTCCAACCAGCCAAGAGAGCTCGCCGGGTTGAACTTGTTGAAGGTGATGCTCAACGGAACGGTACTACCCGTAGGGGAGAACGTGAGGTCCTGTGTGAAGTAGCGACCGTAGGGGCCTGTGTAGTTCTCAGCTACCCCGAAGATCGAAATGTTCTGGTCAAGCACGGAACCGCTCACCACATCGAACGAACTATAGTTCGTCGTCCCCAAGGTGCGCGCCGCGCCGGCCACCGTTAGCGTGGCTGGCTCGCCGGTGAGGAAGGGGACCGAGAAACTGAAGGTGTAGGAGAGCGTAAGATCGAAGGTCTCACCGAACCAGGTACGTCCCGATTTTATCAAGTTGATGAGGTCGCGCTCGATGAACTGCCGGTCGGTGAAGCGTGTAACGGTGGAGGTGGCGGGTTCATCGGAAAGAACGGCCGGGGCGATACGCACCGGATCCTGCACATCCAGCCCGACGAAATAGGTGGCACTGTCGCAATAGGCGTTCTTCGTGTGCTTGTACTTCCCGCTTACCCGATCCCAACGGTGCGCACCACTCGCGTAGAACAGGATGTGGTCGTTCGGTCCGAATTCCCCATCGCCCCCATCCACCACCTCGATGGCGTTCACCAACATATCGGTGGCACGCTCCACGCTGTTCTGGTAAGGTAGCTGACCGAAGTGGCTGCCATATATATTGATACGGTCAGAGGATAGGTCGTTCACGTTCACCCCCATGCTCTGGAGGTTCTGGTAGGTCATCTTGTACACCCCATCGTTCAGCACGCTGAAGCGGAACCATTCACCACTGGCCATTTTCGACGTTGCGGGATAGTCCTTCGGTCGCCCTTGGCCTGCTGCAGCATTGTTCCGTGTAAGGTCCAGCCGGAAATCGACGAGGCGTTCCACCTGGCCCGTAGCGGGGTTGGTACGGAAAGGCTCCACGGAGACACTTCCGTAAGGCAGCTTCCGCTCGAACGACACCGAAGCGCGCACCACAGGCGCTGGCGGGGCGTTCCGAAGTGAAGGCATCGCATCCAACTGCCCTTGCGGGACCACCTCGTAGGTGGCATCCTGTAGAACCGCGGTGAGCCCACTGGTGCCCGCTGGCAGCGCTACCACCTCCTGCCAGATGGGCATCGCGTCCCGCTCCAGATCCAGGTGGGCGTTCTTCAGAATGGCCCTTTTCGAAGCATAGTCGTATCCGACCTTGCCATCGACTTCAGCGGTTTTGACCCCGGTACTGGGCATGCGGTCGGCCCAGAGTAACGTGCGGGAAAGCGTTTCCTGGCCGACGGCGATGGTCGTAGTGCCCAAGGCCAGTGCGAACACGGCGGGAAGGATGGTCTTCATGAACAGCGATCAACAGGTTTTCAACAGAGCGGACCGAAAAATACTACCTTCGACCCTTGCGTTTTGGAACACCCCACCAACGGCAGTGGTTCATTGTTATTGCCAAGATGGGGCAACCGTAAGACGAACGGCTTCGTATACTTGGCGCGGAACAGAAAAGGCCACGATAGACACGAGCATGAAGGAATGGACCGTTAGGCGTGCGGCCCTAGGGTGTGCACTGAGCGTTATCGCGGCGTTGTCGGCAACGGCCCAGGATCCCCAGTTCACGCAGTTCTACGCGAACCCGCTGTACTTGAACCCTGCGTTCGCAGGCACCGCACGCTGCCCCCGGGTGGTGATGAACTACCGCAACCAGTGGCCGGCCCTCACCGGCACGTTCGTTACCACCAGTGCCAGCTACGACCAGCATGTGGACGGGCTGAACGGCGGTCTCGGCCTTTTGGTGACCCACGACCAAGCGGGTAAGGGAACGCTGAACACCACCACGGTAAGCGGCATCTACTCCTACCAACAAGCCATTTCCAGGAAATTCTCCATGAAGGTGGGATTCCAAGCAACGTACTTCCAAAAGTCGTTGGATTGGAGCAAGCTCACCTTCGGCGACCAGATCGACCCGCGCCGGGGCTTCATCTACAACACGAACGACGTACCGCGCGGCGGTAGCGTTGGGAATGCCGACTTCAGTGCGGGCATCCTGGGCTACAGCGACATCTTCTTCGTTGGCTTCGCGGCCCACCACCTCACTCAGCCGAACGAATCGCTGATCGTGGGGCAGAGCAAACTGCCCATGAAGATGACCGGACATGCTGGAGCCGCCATCCCCATAGGCATGAAGGGCAAGTACGGTGAGGCACGCACACGCATCTCGCCCAACGTACTATACCAGCAACAAGCCGCGTTCCGTCAACTGAACCTGGGCTTGTACGTGGACCACGGACCGATCACGGCCGGTGTATGGTACCGCACACGGGATGCGTTCATCGCGTTGATCGGATTCCACACGGAGAAGTTCAAGTTCGGTTACAGCTACGACGTGACCACCTCCAAGCTCACCACCGCCACGGCCGGCTCGCACGAGATCAGCATGCAATTGCAATTCAACTGTAAGCCGAAGAAGCGACGCTTCCGCGTGGTGGCCTGCCCAACGTTCTAAGACGATACCTGCAACGAATCGCACAAGACCATGAACCTGCTCAGGAACATAGCCCTTCTCACCGCTGGCGCAGCGCTCTTCAGCGCATGCCAGTTCGAGAAAAGCGGCGCCACCGGCTGGAACTACAACGATTCCAAGAACGGGGGTTTCGAAAAGACCGAATTCGCCGACCAGGAGACCGGGCCAGGCCTCATCCTGGTGGAAGGTGGACAGTTCACCATGGGCCGTGTCACCGATGACCTGCGCCATGAGTGGGACATGATCCCACGCACCGTTACGGTATCCTCCTTCTACATGGACGAGGTGGAGGTGACCAATTTCTACTGGTTGGAATACCTGTACTGGCTGGATCGCGTTTTCGTGGCCGACTATCCCGAGATCTACAAGAAGGCACTGCCCGATACGCTGGTATGGCGCAGCAAGCTGGCTTTCAACGAACCCTACGTGGAGTACTACCTGCGTCACCCGGCCTACCGTGATTACCCGGTCGTGGGTGTGAACTGGCTGCAAGCGAATGATTATTGTGCCTGGCGTTCGGACCGCGTTAACGAGGTGATCCTGATCCGTGAGGGTCTCTTCGAACACTATCCGAACCAGATCAATGAAGACCACTTCACCACGGACTCTTACTTGGCCGGACAATACGAGAGCGGTAAGAAGGTGGACGGCGTAACGGACTTCAACCCGAACCGTGACACCCGTAACGTGCGCATGGAGGATGGAATACTGCTTCCGCGTTACCGCCTGCCGACCGAAGCGGAATGGGAATATGCTGCCTACGGCCTGTTGGGCAACACGGTGGACGAGCGGATCGTCGAACGTCGCATATACCCGTGGAACGGGCACTGGGTGCGTTATGACAGCCGCAAGAAAGGCGGAGCGTTCTACGGTGACTTCCGTGGCAACTTCATGCGCGGCCGTGGTGATTACATGGGTGTAGCAGGCAGCTTGAACGATAATGCGGATGTCACTTCACCCGTGTTCAGCTACTGGCCCAACGATTACGGCCTGTACAATATGGCGGGCAACGTGAGCGAGTGGGTAATGGACGTCTATCGCCCCTTGAGCCCCGAGGATAAGGACGACTTCCGCCCCTTCCGCGGTAATGTGTTCAAGACCAAAGTGCTGAACAGCGATGGAGCCATCCAGGACAAACACGACATCGTGGTGTACGACGTGGACGGTATCAAATACTACCTCACCGAGTTCCAGACCACCATGCAGGGTCGTGCCACGGATGAGGAAGCAGCCCTTATCGATGAGCTCTTGAGCGCGATCGATCAGGCCATCGAGTTCAACAACACCCGCAAGCAGGACGCCGCTATGCAGCGTGTCCAGGACATGATCGACAACATCAAGGGCAAGGACCTTGAGATCTGCCCGAAACTACTGAGCGGGATCAGCGACTATCAAGCGGATCAACCCGGTGATGTACGCGTGCGCAACGTGACGGTGGAGGAGAACATCGACCGACGCAACTACCGCGCGAGCGATAACATCGACTTCCGCGACGGTGATGTTGAGAGCAGCATCTACTTCGAGACCCCGGACTTCGAAGGCAACGCGATGTACGACTGGGGCAAAACGAGCTTGGTGAACGACCGTAGCCGTGTGTACAAAGGAGCCAGCTGGGCCGACCGTATCTACTGGGCAGCTCCGAGCACGCGCCGTCACCTGGACGAACGTCAAAGTACCTCTACCATCGGTTTCCGTTGTGCGATGACGCGCGTGGGCAGCCCCAAGGGTCTTGGCGATGACAAACGGAGCAAGAAGCTCGACGAGAAGCGCTGATCCATTCTGATCCTAATTTGGACCCCCGGCCCACAAGCCGGGGGTCTTCTTTTCATGCCTATACGACCATCCATCGCTGAACTGCACCGGCTCTTCCTGACCTGTACCGGAACGAGCACGGATACACGAACCATCGGCGAGAACAGCATGTTCTTCGCGCTGAAGGGGCCCAACTTCAATGCGAATGCCTTCGCAGGAGAGGCGCTAAGCAAAGGCGCCAAGTATGCGGTGGTGGATGATGCCTCCGTCGCTACGGATGAGCGTTTCCTGGTCGTATCGGATGTGCTCCAGGCCTTGCAACTGCTAGCCACGCATCACCGGCGCATGTTCAGCATCCCTGTGATCGGTATAACGGGAACGAACGGAAAGACCACGACCAAGGAACTCGTCCATGCGGTGCTCTCCGCCGATAGACCCACGCTGGCCACCAGCGGGAACTTGAACAACCACATCGGCGTCCCACTGACGTTGTTGCGCCTGACACCCGAGCACCGGATCGCGATCATCGAGATGGGCGCGAACAAGCCCGGCGATATCGCCGAGCTCGCTGCGATCGCGGAACCTACCCACGGGGTGATCACCAACATCGGGAAGGCACACCTCGAAGGCTTCGGCAGCTACGAAGGCGTAATTCGCACGAAGACGGAGCTCTATGCCTTCATCAAAGCGCACGACGGAACGTTGTTCGTGAACGCGGATGATGAACTTCTGATGGGTAAAAGCACAGGACAGAAGCGGATCACGTACGGCCGTTCAGCGGAGGCCGACTCGAGTGGGAACGTGAACGGATCCGGCCCGTTCCTGGAGGTAGTCTTTACAGGAACAGATGAGCAAGCTTACCACGTCACCACCAAGCTCATCGGGGCATACAACGTGCCCAACGTGCTCGTTGCCGTGGCCATCGGGCAGCATTTCGGCGTTCCAGATCAACGTATCGCCGAAGCGCTTTCTGCCTACGCACCCAGCAACAACCGCTCACAGTTCACGGATACAGGGCGTAACCAGCTCGTGCTCGATGCCTACAACGCCAACCCCACGAGCATGGCGGCAGCACTGGAGAACTTCGCAGCGATGCAGAGCGAACGGCCCAAGCTGGTGATCATCGGTGACATGCTGGAGCTGGGTGCCGACAGTGCGAAGGAGCACACGGCGATCGTGGACCTTGTTGCAAGGCTGAAGCTTGATGCGCGATTCGTGGGCAAGGAATTCGCAAAGGCCACGCCCGATGCCATTGCATCTGCTGCTGACCTGAACGAACGCATCGCTGCTGATCCGATCAATGGAAACCTCATCCTCGTGAAAGGCTCACGCGGCATCAAACTCGAAACCGTGGTGCCGTCGCTGTAGGTCGACCCGTTGGGTGGACGCTACAGATGCGATCGATCAACGTCGCATGGCCCCATCGGACTCAGCCTTTCAGCACACCACGGCTGATCACGATGCGCTGCACCTCGCTGGTGCCTTCGTAGATCTGCGTGATCTTGGCATCGCGCATCAGGCGTTCCACGTGGTATTCCTTCACGTAGCCGTATCCACCATGGATCTGCACGGCTTCAACGGTCGTACGCATCGCCACTTCACTGCTGAACACCTTCGCCATGGCGCCGGCCTGATCATAGTTCTGGTGCTGATCCTTCAACCAGGCGGCTTTCATGCACAACAAACGCGCGGCTTCGATCTCCGTAGCCATATCGGCCAATTTGAATGCGATGGCCTGGTGCTCGCTGATGGCCTTGCCGAAGGCCTTGCGCTCCTTGCTGTATGCCAGGGCCAGTTCGTAGGCACCACTGGCGATACCGAGTGCTTGTGAAGCGATGCCGATACGACCACCGCTCAACGTCTTCATCGCGAAGGTGAAGCCGAAACCATCCTCACCGATGCGGTTCGCCTTGGGCACTTTCACATCCTGGAACATCAGCGTGTGCGTGTCGCTGCCGCGGATGCCGAGCTTATCTTCTTTCGCACCGACCACGAAACCGGGCATGCCTTTCTCCACGATGAGGCAGTTGATGCCCTTGTGACCTTTCGCCACGTCGGTCTGCGCCATTACCAGGTAGGTACTGGCCGTACCACCGTTGGTGATCCAATTCTTGGTACCGTTCAGCAGGTAGTGATCGCCCATGTCGATCGCCGTGGTGCGCTGGCTGGTGGCATCGCTGCCGGCCTCTGGTTCGCTCAGGCAGAACGCACCGATCTTCTCCCCTTTCGCCAAGGGCACGAGGTACTTCATCTTCTGCTCCTCGTTGCCGAACTTCTCCAGGCCCCAGCAGACGAGCGAGTTGTTCACGCTCATCACCACACTGGCGCTGGCGTCCACTTTGCTGATCTCCTCCATCGCCAGCACGTAGCTGATGGTATCCATACCACCACCGCCGTACTTGGGGTCCACCATCATGCCGAGGAAACCCAGCTCCCCAAGCTGCTTCATTTCCGCCGCCGGGAACCGTTGCTCGCGATCGCGATCGATCACACCGGGCTTCAACACGTTCTGTGCGAAGTCGCGGGCAGCGTCACGCACTGCGATCTGTTCTTCGCTCAATTCGAAATTCAATCCGGCGAGGGTGGCGGTGTCTTGCATGGGGTGAGGTGTAAGGCAAAAGTAGCGGATACCTTCGCCCGATGGCAGCCCCCGAAGAACTTCGCTACACGGCACTTGGCGTCATGAGCGGAAGCTCGCTGGACGGTCTCGACTTGGCCCTCTGCACCTTCGCATGGAAGGCCGGAAAATGGTCGTTCCGGATCGAGGATGCTCGCACAGTTCCGTACGACAGGGCTTTTCAGCAGCGCCTTCTAGCAGTGATGCAGGGAAGCGCCTTGGACCTTGCCCGCCTGGACCGCGACCTCGGCGATCTGATCGGGAATGCAGCCTCTCAGTTCCTGGCCGGAAGAACGGTGGATGTCATCGCCTCCCACGGCCACACCATTTTCCACAAGCCGGATGAAGGGTTGACGGTGCAGATCGGCCATGGCGCACGCATCACCGCAACGAACGGCTTCCCGGTCGTCACCGACTTCCGGACCTTGGATGTAGCGCTTGGCGGCCAGGGCGCACCACTTGTTCCACTGGGTGAACAACAGCTTTTCCCAGACCATCGTTGCTTCCTGAACATCGGTGGCATCTGCAACATTGCCATTCACCGGGATGGGCGCGTGCTCGGCTACGATGTCTGCATCGGTAACCAGGCATTGAACCTGCTCGCATCGGAAGCGGGTCTGTCTTACGACAAGGATGGTGCGCTCGCCCGGTCCGGCTCTGTGAATGAGGCGTTGCTTCAGCGCTTGAATGCCCTGCCCTTCCACCAGCAAGCTCCACCACGTTCGCTCGGCCGCGAATGGTTCGACGCGGAGGTACGACCGTTGATCACCGACCCTTCGATCGCACTGAACGACCGGCTGCGCACGGTGGTACAGCATATCGCACTGATCATCTCCAACTCCCTCGGAACGCGTAGGGATACCGTCCTCGTGACTGGTGGTGGTGCGCACAACACGCTCCTGATCGAGCGCCTCCGAGCGGTTAGCGGCCGCGAGATCGTGGTACCGGAACGAACCATCGTCGACTTCAAGGAGGCGTTGATCTTCGCCTTCCTCGGGGTACGACGCTTGAATGGGGATAGCACAGCGCTGGCCAGCGTGACCGGCGCATCCCGTGACAGCTCCGGTGGAAGTCTGGTCAGCGCCAATTAACAGGCCATCGGGATAACCTTCCCGGTGCCCTTCCGGAAGGCCTTTCCGCACCGGGTTACTTTCGCCCCACCTGACCCGGAACCGTGATGCGTGAAGCCCTGCGACGCTTTGAGGAGCGTGCCCCTGAGATCGTCTTCGAATGGAACGATGCGCCCACCGGCGCCAAGGGTTGGGTGGTGATCAACAGCTTGCGCGGCGGCGCTGCAGGTGGTGGCACACGTATGCGCAAAGGTTTGGACCGCCGCGAGGTGGAGAGCCTGGCCAAGACCATGGAGGTGAAGTTCAGCGTGTGTGGCCCGCCGATCGGTGGTGCCAAGAGCGGCATCGACTTCGACCCGGCCGATCCGCGCAAAGCCGACGTGCTGGACCGCTGGTACAAAGCCGTGATGCCCTTGCTGAAGAACTACTACGGCACTGGCGGCGACCTCAACGTGGATGAACTGCATGAAGTCATCCCGATCACCGAGCACTACGGTCTACGTCATCCGCAGGAAGGCGTTGTGAACGGCCACATCGGAAGTGCGGAAGAGGTGAAGCGCACAGCGATCGAACAGTTGCGCACCGGCGTGAGCAAGATCGTTGACGACACGGACTATGTGCCCACTGCGGGCAAGTACGCTGTGGCCGACATGATCACCGGCTGGGGCGTCGCGGAAAGCGTGCGCCACTTCTACGCTGTGAAGGGCGGCAGCGTGAAGGGCAAACGCGTCATCTTGCAAGGCTGGGGCAATGTGGCAGCCGCGGCCGGTTATTACCTCGCTCGTCAAGGCGCAGTGATCACGGGCATCATCGATCGCGCGGGTGGGATCCTTGCACCGAAAGGCCTTGGTGCCGCTGAGGTTCAGGAGCTCTTCGTGAAGAAGGAAGCGAATCAACTGCGCTCGGCACAACTACTTCCGTTCGCCGAAGTGAACGATGGGATCTGGGGTATCGGAGCCGATGTGTTCCTCCCCTGTGCAGCAAGCCGATTGGTGACGAAGGAACAAGTGGATCGCATGGCTGCGGCTGGTCTCGAAGTGATCAGCAGCGGTGCCAATGTACCCTTCGCCGATCCGCAGATCTTCTACGGCCCCATCGCCGAACATGCCGACGGCAAGGTGAGCGTGATCCCCGACTTCATCGCCAACTGCGGCATGGCGCGCGTGTTCGCGTATTGCATGCAGCCCGGCAACGACCTCAGCGATCGCGCGATCTTCAACGATGTGAGCGAGGTGATCCGCAAAGCGATCGAGGCCACGCACGCCCGCAACAACTCTCCCATCCACTTCACCCGTACCGCGTTCGAGATCGCCTTGGAACGCCTCAACTGACAATTCCGAGCGGCCCGGCCGCGTTCAACCATCAACCTGCACACATGTCCCTCGAACTCTTCGCCCAGATCCAGGATGTAGCCGATAGCGCACGCCAGACGCTGGAAGCCATCCAATCCAGCCCGGCCCAACCCACGGAAAAGAGCATCAGCGTGCTCGAACTGTTGAGCTTCGGTGGCTGGTACATCATGGGCCCGCTCGCGCTCATGAGCATCGTGGCCGTCTACATCCTCATCGAACGCACCATCACGCTGAACAAGGCGCGCAAAGTGGACAGCGACTTCATGCACAAGATCCGCGACTACGTGCACAGTAACAAGCTGGATTCCGCGCGCAACCTGTGCGAGAACAGCGGTTCGCCCGTGGCGCGTGTCATCGGTCGTGGTATCGCCCGCATCGGCTCACCATCCAAGGAGATCGAAGCAGCGATGGAAGGTGCAGGTCGTCTGGAGGTCGCTCGTTTGGAACGTGGCATCGGGCTGTTGAGCCTCTTCGCGAAACTCGCTCCGATGTTCGGATTCATCGGTACCATCATCGGTGTGATCAACATCTTCTACGAGATCAGCTTGAGCGATAACATCAGCGTAGGCAACATCTCCGAAGGTCTCTACCAGAAGATGGTGACCTCGGCGTCCGGCCTCATCGTGGGTATCGTCTCCTTCGTGGCCTATTTCGTGGTGAACAACCTGGTGGAACGCGTGGTAGAGAAGATCGACGGGACCGGCCAGCAGTTCCTGGACATGCTGCGCGAAACCCCAAAGGCCTAAGCCATGCAGCTACGCCGCCAACGCCGGGAACATGCCGAGGTCAGCACCGAGTCGCTGAACGACATCATGTTCTTCCTGCTGTTGTTCTTCCTCATCGTCTCCACGCTGGCCAACCCCAACGTGATCAAGCTGCTGCTGCCCGAGTCCAAGCAGAGCCAGACGCTGGACAAACAGCAGGTATTGCTCCAGATCACCGCCGATCGCCAGTACTACATCGACCAGACCTTGATCCCCGAAGCGGATCTGAAAGGTGCCTTGCTGGACAAGACCAGTGGCATGGAAAAACCCACTGTGGTACTCCGTTTGGATAAGGAACTATCGGTACAGGATCTGGTGAACGTGCTGGAGATCGGCACCGAGATCAAGGTGAAGATGATCCTCGCCACGAAGAACAGCGGATAGTCATGGAGCACGTCCTTCCCGGGAATGAAGGCCGCAAAGGCCTGGCGCTCACGATCAGCATCGTGTTCCACGGCTTGTTGCTGCTCGGTTTCATCCTGATGAAGATCGTGACGCCCCTGCCACCCTATCCAGAAGGTGGTGGCGAAGGCATGGCCTTGGGCATCGCGGATATCGGCTACAGCTTGGAAGGTCTGGGCGAATCCGAATCGATGGAAGAGAGCGGCGCGGTGGAACAGAATACGCCGCAGCCACAGCCCGAGAGCAGCGAAGACTTCATCACCGAAGAGGATGGTGAAGCGATCAACCAGAAACCCGATCCAGTGAAGAAACCGGAGACCACTACACCGGTCACCAAACCCACGCCGAAGCCGCCGAAGATCAGCGAGCCCACCGTGGACAAACGGATCTCCGAAGCGTTCAACACGTGGAACAAACCCGGCAAGCCAGCAGGTGGTGGCGCCCAACCCGGCGATCCCGGTCAGCCGGATGGAACCGCCGGTGCTGGCGGTGTGTTCCACGGCAATGGCTGGGAACTGCGCGGTGGCGGCGGTGGCGGAAGCGGCGGCGGTCGTGGTTTGGCGCGCGGTCCGGACCTCAGCGCGAAACCCGAGCTACAGAACGCCACCTGGGTGGAAGTGATGGTGGTCGTCGACCGTCAAGGCAATGTGATCCGAACATCGGTCGCCAACTCCGGCACCACGGATGCCAACATCAAAGAAGTGGCCATGCGCGCTGCGAAGACCTGCCGCTTCGTTGCTTTGCCCAATGGCCCGCCCGAACAGCAGCACTTCATCAAGCTGCGTTTCTTCCCGGGCTAGCCCAACGTCATGACCTACGCCGAAACACTGGCGTACCTCTTCGCGCAGTTGCCGATGTTCCAACGCATCGGCAAGGCCGCTTACAAGGCCGATCTATCGAACACGCACGCGCTGATGGACCTCACCGGCCATCCGGAACGCGGGTTGCGTTGCGTGCATGTTGCAGGCACGAATGGCAAGGGCAGCACCAGCCACTTGATCGCAAGTGTGCTACAGGAGGCGGGCTACACCGTCGGGTTGCACACTTCACCGCACCTGAAGGACTTCCGCGAACGTTTCCGCATCAACGGCGAAGTGATCACAGAGGATGAAGTCGTTCGGTTCGTTGAGGAGTATCGCGCAGGCTTCGAGCCGATCCAGGCCTCCTTCTTCGAATGGGGCGTGGCGCTTGCTCTGTGGTGGTTCCGCGAAAGCCAAGTGGACATCGCCGTGATCGAGACCGGCATGGGTGGAAGGCTCGACAGCACCAACGTGATCACCCCGGATGTGAGCGTGATCACCAACATCGGCTGGGACCACATGGACTTCCTGGGGCAGACCTTGGAAGCGATCGCTAGGGAGAAGGCTGGGATCATTAAACCGGGTGTGCCGGTCGTCGTGGGTGAGGCGGAGGGTGCCGTTGCGGACGTGTTCCGAAGCAAGGCCGAAGCGCTTGGCTCTCCGATCACCTTCGTTGAGCAGGGCGATGCGCTCCAATTCACAACCGCATTGCACGGCGAACACCAGGAACGCAACGCGCGAACGGCACTCGCTGCGTTGCAACGCCTGCGAGAACGCGGCTGGAAGATCAGTGATGCCCACATCCGCGCCGGCTTCTACAACGTGGTGCGCAACACGGGTCTGCTTGGTCGCTGGCAGGTGCTTGCCGATGTGCCGCTCACCATCGCTGACGTGGCCCACAACGTGGACGGCATCCGTGTGGTGAAGCGCATGCTGGAATGCCAGCCCTATGAGCGTCTGCACATCGTATTGGGCATGGTGAACGACAAGGATCTGAGCCGGGTCCTCGCCGAACTGCCTGAGAGCGCCACCTACTACTTCTGCAAGGCCGACATCCCGCGCGGGCTGGACGCCGCGACATTGCAGGAAAGCGCGCACGCACATGGTCTTGCCGGACGGCATTTCGGCACCGTGGCAGAGGCTTTCCAGGCCGCCAACCAAGCCGCCGGGATGAACGACATGGTGCTGGTCACAGGAAGTGTGTTCGTGGTGGCGGAGGTGTTGTGAAAGCAAAAACCCCTCACATGAAGGGGCTTTGATGGTCTCCTGTTGAAAGGCTACCGGAAGTGGGACGTACTGGATTCGAACCAGTGACCTCATGCGTGTGAAGCATGCGCTCTAAACCAGCTGAGCTAACATCCCAAAATGAAAAACCAACGCAGCGCATTCGCGCTGCGTTGGTGAGGGTGGAGGCAGCCGGATTCGAACCAGCGACCCTCTGCTTGTAAGGCAGATGCTCTGAACCAGCTGAGCTATGCCTCCATTGTTTCACTTCTACCTAAAGAACGAACTCGAACCAGCGACCCTCCCGCCGAAAGGCGGGATGCTCTGAACCAGCTGAGCTATGCCTCCATCACGAATTATCCAAAGAACACCTTGGACACCGGCTCCGAAGGGGCGGCAAATATAGTCCTTCACGGAAATTGAACACGCTTGTTCTCTCGCTTCATCGAAAGTCGCCAGGCGTGTGAGCGATCCGACCATGTTCAGCCTGCCGTAGGTGGTAAAGCCGGGATCGTGCATAATTTTGTTTAACACTATTGCACAATGATTAAACAAATCATCCTAGCTTCGTTCCGGCATTCATCTCCATAAGCTCCTTTTGCCATGTCAACGCTCGAATTCCAGCAGCAACTCCTGAGCTTCCGGCAGCAGTTGTACTATTTCGCCTTGAGCCTGACGAAGGACCGTGAGAACGCAGCGGATCTTGTGCAGGAGAGCTTAGTGCGCGCCCTTACGTACCGTGAGAAGTTTCAGGATAACACCAATTTCAAGGCATGGGTGTACACCATCATGAAGAACACCTTCATCAATGAGCATCGACGCACGAGGCGGAAGAAGCTGCTGATGGACACAGTTGACCGCCAGCATGACGAGGCACGTCGTGTAGAATTGCCGAATAGTCCGGAAGCAACGGTGAAAATGGCCGAGATCCAGCGTAGTTTGGAGCGATTGGACACGACCTTCCGGGAGCCCTTCACCATGCACCATGAGGGCTTCAAGTACCACGAGATCGCTGACAAGCTCGGCATCCCCATCGGTACCGTGAAGAGCCGGATCTTCCAGGCACGCCACCGCTTGATGGACATGCTCACGGATAAGAACGTAGCTGCGTGAAACCAACGGCCATCGTCATCGGCGCCGGGTTCTCCGGCATTGCGGCAGCTGCATCACTGGCCCGTCGCGGGTTTGAAGTGAACGTGGTCGAGAAGAACCCAGCACCCGGTGGGCGCGCGAGCGTTTGGCGCAAGGACGGCTTCACCTTCGACATGGGTCCCAGCTTCTACTGGATGCCCGAAGTGTTCGAACGCTTCTTCGCGGAGTTCGGTGAGAAGCCCGGTGATCATTACGAACTGCGTCGGCTCGATCCTTCCTACAAGGTCGTCTTCGGGAAGGGGGATGACCTGTCGCTGCCCGCCAAGCGCACGGACCAGAATCGGTTGTTCGAGCGTTACGAGCCGGGAGCGGCCGCTGCACTGAACGACTTCCTGGCCGAAGCCAAGATCAAGTACGACCTCGGCATGGGCGAACTCGTCTATCGTCCTTCGCTTTCCTGGCTTGAATATGCACGGCCCGATGTGCTCGGCGGCTTGATGAAGACCAGCGTCCTCCGTTCGTTGCGGAAACATGTGCAGGATCATTTCAGCGAGCCACGCTTGCGGGCCTTGATGGAATTCCCGGTCCTGTTCCTGGGTGCTGCACCGCAGAACACACCAGCGCTATACAGCTTGATGAACTATGCCGACCTGCAGCTCGGTACGTGGTACCCGATGGGCGGCATGGGCAACGTGGTGGAAGGCATGGTGCGCACGGCCGAACGACAAGGCGCGCGGTTCCATTACGGTCAAGTGGTTACGAAGATCATCGTGAAGAATGGGCGTGCCACCGGCATTGAGACCACACGGGGAAGGATGACCGCCGATGTGGTCGTGGCTGGCGCGGATTACCACCACGTGGAGCAAGAGATCCTGCCAGAAGAGCATCGGACTTACTCACAAGCGTATTGGGCCAAGCGGAAAATGGCGCCGTCTAGCCTGCTATTCTACATCGGTATAGATCGTCAAGTACCGCACTTGGAACATCACACGCTCTTCTTCGACGAGGCATTGGACACGCACTCCGCCGCGATCTACGATGCGCCGGCCTGGCCCAGCAAACCGTTGTTCTATGTGAGCTGCTCAAGCAAGACGGATCCATCCGTAGCCCCTGACGGCAAGGAGAACATGGTGGTGCTCATCCCCATCGCACCGGGCTTGGAGGATACCGAAGCCACGCGTGAACACTACTACGACCTGGTGATGGAGCGGATCGCGAACTACATCGGCATCGATCTTCGTCCGCATGTTGTCTTGAAGCGCAGCTACTGCATCAATGATCTGAAAGAAGATTACAACGCGTTCCGTGGCAACGCCTACGGATTGGCGAACACACTGAGACAGACCGGTCCATTGCGCCCCAGCATGAAGAGCCGGAAAGTGCAAGGCTTGTACTTCACCGGGCAGCTCACCGTTCCAGGTCCAGGCGTGCCACCGGCGATCATCAGCGGGCAGGTCGTGGCTGAGCTGGTGGAGAAGGAGTTCAAGCAAGGTTCAACCGCCCGCGCCAAGCGGGAACAAGCCACGACCGCATGAACACGCTTTCACTCTACAACGATGTATGCTTGAAGGCAAGCAGCACCACGACGCGCAGTTACAGCACCTCGTTCTCGCTCGGCATCCGTTCGCTCGATAAGGACCTGCGCGGACCGATCAACGCCATCTACGGTTTCGTGCGGTTCGCGGACGAGATTGTGGACACCTTCCACGGCTACGACAAGCCTACTCTCCTTAAACGCTTCCGCGAAGACACTCATCAAGCTATCGAAGAGGGGATCAGCCTGAATCCGATCCTGCACAGCTTTCAACGTGTCGTGAACAGCTACGGCATCGAAGCCGAGCTGTACGATACCTTCCTGGACAGCATGGCGATGGACCTTCAGGGTCGCACGTACGACCAACAAGCGTACGAGACCTACATCCTCGGCAGCGCGGAGGTGGTCGGCTTGATGTGCTTGCGCGTCTTCTGCAAGAACGACGATGCGCTCTATCAACGCTTGAAACCTTCGGCGATGAAATTGGGTGCGGCGTTCCAGAAGGTGAATTTCCTGCGCGATCTGAAGGATGACCACGTGAACCTCGGCCGCACGTACTTCCCCGGTGTGGATGTTTCGCGCATGGATGGCACAACGAAACATCGGATCGAAAGCGACATCAAGGCCGATATGGATGCAGCTCTGTCGGGTATCAAACAACTACCGCGCGGCTCACGGTTCGGTGTGTACATGGCCTACGTGTACTACCTCGCGCTCTTCAAGAAGATCCAGGCACTACCCTGCGATCGTATCCTGAAGGAACGCATCCGCGTACGCAACCGGAGCAAACTCGCGTTGTTCACCACGAGCTACGTGAAACACAGTCTGGGCCTTTTGTGATGGACACCACAACGACCAAGGAGGAGGTGATCCTGGTGAGCGAGCAGGACGAAATGCTCGGCACCATGGAGAAATACGAAGCACACCGCCGTGGCGTGTTGCATCGCGCGTTCTCCGTGTTCCTGTTCGATACGGCCGGTCGTGTCCTCTTGCAACAACGAGCAGCAACGAAATACCACTCAGCCTCCTTGTGGACGAACACCTGTTGCAGCCATCCACGTCCGGGCGAGAAGCTCGTTCTGGCCGCTCAACGCCGCTTGCACGAAGAGATGGGCCTGTCAGCGGAACTTGAACACCGGTTCACGTTCACGTACGAAGCGAACGTCGGTAACGGCCTCATCGAACACGAATTGGACCACGTCTTCTTCGGTCGCGCAACCGCTACACCTGCACCGGACCCGGAGGAAGTGCAGCACTGGCGCTACATCGAGGTGAACGAGCTGAACGCCGAGCTCGAAGCGCATCCCGAACGCTTCACGGCGTGGCTGCACATCTGCTGGCCGTTGGTCTGCGATCAGTTGCTGAAGAAGCGGGCATGAAGAAGCCACGCATCAGCATCCACTGGTTCCGTAGGGATCTGCGGTTGCACGACAACCACGGCTTCTTCCGCGCGCTCGCCGAGCATGGCGATGTGCTGCCGCTCTTCATATTCGATACCAACATCCTGGACAAGCTCGGTACGAAGCAGGACCGACGCGTGGACTTCATCCACCGAACGTTGGAAGGGCTACAGGAAAAGCTGGTCGTCGCCGGAAGCAGCTTGCGCGTAGAGCACGGTGAGCCGCTCGCGATCTGGAAGGAATTGCTCGATGCGTATGAGATCACAGCGGTGACCACCAACCATGATCACGAGCCGTACGCGAACGAACGTGATGCGAAGATCGCCGCGCTGCTGAAGTCGAAGAGCATCCCTTTCCGCTCGTTCAAGGACATCAGCATCTTCGAGCGTGGCGAGATCTTGAAGGATGATGGCAAGCCGTACACCGTGTACACGCCCTATTCACGGAAATGGCACGCGGCCTTCACGCCCGAGATGGAGGCACCCTACCCCAGCGAAAAGCACCTCGACCGGCTGTGGAAGACGGCTCCGCTCCCATTGCCTTCGTTGAAGGCGATCGGCTTCGCGCGCACGGATCTGGAGGTGCCGCCCCTGGAGCTGAGTGACAAGCTACTGAAGCACTACCACGAGACAAGGAACCTACCGGCGGTGGAAGGCACCAGCAAGATGAGCACCCATTTACGCTTCGGGACGGTAAGCGTGCGCGAGTTGGTTCGGCGGGGGCGAAAGACCAGCGCGACCTACCTCAACGAGCTGATCTGGAGGGAGTTTTTCATGCAGATCCTCTGGCATTTCCCGCATCCGGAACGCGCCTTCAAACCGAACTACGACAACATCCCCTGGCGGGCGGATGAAGCGGGATTCCAAGCCTGGTGCGCAGGCAGGACCGGATACCCCTTGGTGGACGCCGGCATGCGCGAGCTGAACGCTACCGGCCTGATGCACAACCGTGTACGCATGGTGGTAGCCAGTTTCCTCACGAAACACCTGCTGATCGACTGGCGTTGGGGCGAGGCCTATTTCGCCCAGCAACTGCTTGACTTTGAGCTAAGTAGCAATAATGGAGGTTGGCAGTGGGCTTCGGGATCCGGATGTGACGCGGCACCCTACTTTCGCGTCTTCAATCCGAGGCTTCAGCAGGAGCGTTTCGACCCTCAGTTAAACTATGTCAAAAAGTGGGTGGAGGAATATGGTAGTGCGAACTATGCAACGCCAATTGTCGTTCACGAGGTAGCGAGAAAGCGGGCCATCGAGACTTACAAGCTTGGGCTCGGCGAGAAAGGAGGAGGAACTGAACGACAAACGAAGCTCTTTGCATAGCCATGCCACGTAAAAAGAAAGCCATCGTCCTGAGCCAGCCGGTGAAAGAGGGACTGAAGGCCATCAAAGTCCGGCTGGACGCACGTACCATCATCACGGTAGCAAGCAATAAAGCGCTGGAGTTCTGGCGCGGTCGCTACCCCAAATTGGAAGTGATCGGTTGATCCTTCCCCAACGAAGAAGAATATGCCACGCAAGAAACCCGCTATCATTCTGGAACGTCCGATCAAGGCGGGAGTGAAGGAGATCAAGGTCCGTTTGGATGCACGTACCGTCATCACCGTATCCTCCCAAAAAGCGCTCGCCTCCTGGAAGCTGCGCTACCCGAAGTTGGAAGTGATCGGCTGAGCCATGGCCCGGCACGTGCTGGAACGGTCGCAGATACTGCCCATCACGGTTGACCAAGCCTGGGCGTTCTTCAGCAGCCCGCACAACCTGGCGCGTATCACACCGCCCGACATGGGTTTCGTGATCCACGAGCCCTTCGACGATAGACCGACACATACCGGACAGCGGATCACCTACACGGTGCGTCCGCTGTTCGGCTTTCCAATGGGTTGGGTCACCCGCATTGAAGAGGTTGATGCGCCGCATCGTTTCGTGGATACGCAGGAGAAAGGCCCCTACAAGCTGTGGCACCACACCCACACGTTCACGGCGGTGGAGAACGGTGTGCACATGCACGATCATGTGGAGTACGAGCTTCCGTTCGGTCCGCTGGGCGAGTTGGCACATGTGCTTTTGGTGAAGCGCAAGTTGAAGGCGATCTTCGAGTTCCGCAGGACAGCGCTTGAACGGATCTTCCCGACCCGGAGCGAACTTTCGGCAACGAACGCTGTTGTTTGACGATGAGCACGTGGACCATCATCGCGATCATCGCCGCCACCTTCGTGGTGATGGAAGGCGTGGCGTGGGCCACGCACAAGTACGTGATGCACGGCTTCCTCTGGCACCTGCACGCCGATCACCACAAGAAGGACCACTACGGTTTCCTGGAGCGCAACGACAGCTTCTTCTTGATCTTCGCCGTGCCTTCGATGGCGCTCTTCGCCGTGGGTAGTTACCAAGGGCTGCATACACCGTGGCTATGGATCGGCTTGGGCATACTGGTCTACGGCATCGCCTACTTCTTCGTACACGAGGTCTTCATCCATCAGCGCATCAAATGGCTGCGCAACACGAAGAGCCCCTACTTCCTCGGGATCCGCAAGGCGCACAAGATCCACCACAAGCACCTCGGCAAGGAAGATGGCGAGTGCTTTGGCATGTTGTGGGTGCCGTTGAAGTACTTCCGCGAAGCGCGCAAGGCCCTGACCAAGCAACCCGTTTGACGCCAACAGCGGGCTGTTGATCCCAATACTCGTTGGCACCGGCCCACGTGTAGCATGCGCCTACCTTTGATCGCACCGCAACGCGGCCATGCGCATGAGCGATCAACTGCAACGGATCGGGAGCTACCTGGGCCACCTGGTGAAGGCGCGCAACCGGCACGGCGTACACAGTCCGTTCGTGTACGACCTGATCACGCATGTGCTGCGGCCCACGACCGACCTTCCGGAATTCGCCACCATCGAAGCCCTGCGCGAAGACCTGCTGGACAGCGAGCAGACCATCCGCGTGAACGACCTCGGTGCTGGCTCACGCGTGTTCGACATGCCCACGCGTGCTGTGGCCGACATCGCGAAGACCGCGTTGAAGCCGACCGCACAGGCACAGCTGCTCTTCCGGCTGGCGCGCTACTTCCATGCACAACAGGTGTTGGAGCTCGGAACTTCGTTCGGCATCACCACGCTCTACCTCGCCTTGGGTGCTGACGAAGGCACAGTGCATACGCTCGAAGGTTGTCCGCAAACGATGCGGATCGCGCAGCACCACTTCGATCAGTTGAAGCAGCGCAACATCCACGCGGTGCTCGGCAGCTTCCGCAGCAAATTACCGGAGACGTTGCAGAAGATGGGCACGGTGGATCTTGCCTTCATCGATGGCCACCACGCGAAGGAGCCGACCCTGGAGTACTTCGAACAAGTGCTTCCGAAAGCGCACAACGGCACCGTCTTCGTGTTCGATGACATTCATTGGAGCCGCGGCATGGAACAGGCGTGGGAGACGATCAAGGCACATCCGCGCGTCACCGTTACCGTGGATCTCTACAACCTCGGCCTCGTATTCCTGCGCAGCGAACAGGCGAAGGAGCACTTCACCCTGCGTTACTGAACGCGTCCCATGAAGATCTACACGCGCACCGGCGACAAAGGCCAGACCAGCTTGCTAGGTGGTCAGCGTGTGCCCAAGGACAGCATCCGCATCGAGTCCTACGGAACGATCGATGAGTTGAACAGTCACATCGGGCTGTTGCGCGACCACGCGAAGGGGCAGCGGGATGAACTGCTTGTCCCCATCCAGGAGAAACTCTTCAGCCTGGGTTCGCGGCTGGCCAGCGGAAGTGAAGAACAGGCCGAGAAGTTCAAGGTGCCGCAGATCACCGATGCGGACATCAGCGCATTGGAAGCGGAGATGGACCGCATGGACAAGGAACTTCCGGAGATGCGCAACTTCATCCTGCCCGGCGGCGATCTGGCCGCTTCACAGGCCCACATCTGCCGCACCGTCTGCCGCCGCGCCGAGCGTCTGGTGGTGACCTTGTCCGCCTCGGAGGCCGTTCCCGAGATCGTAGTGCGCTACCTCAACCGCCTCAGCGACCTGCTTTTCGTGCTGGCCCGGCACATCGCCCACGTGAACGGGGTGGCCGATACCCCCTGGAAGCCGCGCCAGTAGGGCATTCCACAACGGTTGATAAGTCGGAGTGCGCCACATGCCTATCCGTCTATATTTGCGCCCTGTTTCACGGACCCTAACCCGGCCATTCGATGTATTGGACACTTGAACTAGCCTCATATCTTGAGGACGCACCTTGGCCCGCGACCAAGGATGAGTTGATCGATTTCGCCATGCGTACCGGTGCTCCGCTCGAAGTGGTGGAGAACCTGCAAGGCATCGAAGATGATGAAGAGGTCTTCGAAACCATCGAGGACATCTGGCCGGATTACCCATCGAAGGAGGACTTCTTCTTCAACGAGGACGAATACTGACCCACGACCTTTCTGGGAACCCCGGTCCGAGCAGCGCTCACGGCCGGGGTTCCTGCTTTTCAGCCCGGCCTGACGTGATGACAGGCCTCCCCTTCGCGGCAAGGTCTCTGCTGAGGGCGTTCGGCTACCTTTGCCACCCCATAAAAAGGACATGTCGGGCAACACCCGCCGGTCCGCTCCCTTCCCATGATCGGTTCCCTTACCAAGGCTCTCAAGAAAGTATTCGGCGACAAGGCACAGCGCGACCTCAAAGAGGTGATGCCGCTGGTGGAGAAGTGCAAAGAGGCCTACACCAAACTCGCCGGTCTGAGCCACGACGAACTGCGTGAGCGCACCTTGGCATTGAAGGCCCGCATCAACGAACGCACCAAGACCAACGATGACCGCGTGGAAGCCTTGCGCGCCGAGATCGATGCCGATCCGCAAATGGATATCCAGGAGCGCGAGCAGCGTTACCAAGAGATCGACAAGCTGCAGGAGGCCAGCGTGAAGGAGATCGAAGTGGTGTTGTTGGAGATCCTGCCCGAAGCCTTCGCCGTGGTGAAGGAGACGGCACGCCGGTTCAAGGAGAACACCGAGATCCGCGTACGCGCCACGCAACTGGACCGTGATCTTGCCATCAAACGTCCCGATGCCATCCGCATCGAAGGCGACCACGCCATCTGGAAGAACACCTGGACCGCCGCCGGCAACCCCATGACCTGGGACATGCTGCACTACGATGTGCAGTTGATCGGTGGCGTGGCCCTGCACACCGGCAAGATCGCAGAGATGGGCACCGGTGAAGGCAAAACGCTGGTGAGCACACTGCCCGTGTACCTCAACGCCCTTGCTGGACGTGGTGTACACGTGGTGACGGTGAACGACTACCTCGCCAAACGTGACGCCGAATGGATGGGGCCGTTGCACGAGTTCCACGGTATGCGCGTGGACTGCATCGACAAGCACCAGCCGAACAGTGCAGAACGCCGCAACGCGTACATGGCGGACATCACCTACGGCACCAACAACGAATTCGGTTTCGATTACCTCCGCGACAACATGGCGCACGCACCGAACGCATTGGTGCAACGGAAACACCACTTCGCCATCGTGGATGAGGTGGACAGCGTACTCGTGGACGATGCACGCACACCGCTCATCATCAGCGGTCCCACACCGAAGGGGGAGATCCACCAGTTCGATGAGTACAAGCCGCGTGTGGAGCGCCTTTACAGTGCGCAGCGCCAACTCGTGACGAAACTCCTTTCAGAAGCGAAGGAGCATTTGAAAGGCCTGAGCGAAGGCAACTCCCCGAGCAAGGAACAATTGGAGAAAGGTGGCATGGCCCTGCTCCGTGCACACCGCGCCTTGCCGAAGAACAGTGCGCTCATCAAATTCCTCAGCGAAGGCGGTGTACGAGCGCATCTCCAGAGAACGGAGAACCACTACCTGCAGGAACAGGGCAAGGACATGCCGAAGGTGGATGCGGAGCTGTATTTCACCATCGACGAGAAACAGCACGGTATCGAACTCACCGAAAAAGGCGTTGACCTGATCAGCGGTGATGTGAACGACCCCACCTTCTTCATCATGCCCGACGTAGGCGGCAGTATCGCCGATATCGAGAAGAGCGGCGCCGGTGCGGAAGAGAAGGCCAAGCGCAAGGATGAACTGCTGCGCGACTTCGCGATCAAGAGCGAGCGCATCCACACGGTGAACCAGCTGATCCGCGCCTACGCGCTCTACGAGAACAACGTGGAGTACGTGGTGATGGACGGCAAGGTGAAGATCGTGGACGAGCAGACCGGCCGTATCCTCGAAGGTCGCAGGTACAGCGATGGATTGCACCAAGCCATCGAGAGCAAGGAGAAGGTGAAGGTTGAAGCGGCCACGCAGACCTACGCCACCGTGACCTTGCAGAACTACTTCCGCATGTACCACAAGCTTGCAGGTATGACCGGTACGGCCGAGACGGAAGCACAGGAATTGTGGGATATCTACAAGCTGGACGTGATGGTGATCCCCACCAACCGTCCAGTCGTGCGCAAGGATGCGGAGGACATGGTCTTCAAGACCAAGCGCGAGAAGTACAACGCGGTGATCGAGGAGATCGATGCGCTGCGCAATGCAGGGCGCCCCGTACTGGTGGGTACAACGAGCGTGGAGGTGAGCGAACTGATGGGCAAGATGCTCACCATGCGCAAGATCCCGCACAACGTACTGAACGCGAAACAGCACCAGCGCGAGGCCGAGATCGTGGCACAGGCCGGTCTTGCGGGCACTGTGACCATCGCCACCAACATGGCCGGTCGGGGTACGGACATCAAGCTCGGACCTGGCGTGAAAGAAGCCGGCGGCCTCGCGATCATCGGTACGGAGAAGCACGAAAGCCGTCGTGTCGATCGCCAGTTGCGCGGTCGTGCCGGTCGCCAGGGTGATCCCGGTTCGTCGCAGTTCTACGTGTCGTTGGAAGATGACCTGATGCGTCTATTCAACAGCGAGCGCATCAGCAAACTGATGGACACCATGGGCCTGAAGGAGGGCGAGGTGATCCAGCACCGCATGGTGACGGCCAGCATCGAGCGCGCGCAGAAGAAGGTGGAGGAGAACAACTTCGGCATCCGGAAACGCCTGCTGGAATACGATGACGTGATGAACAGCCAGCGGACGGTGATCTACAAGCGCCGCCACCATGCGCTGTTCGGCGAGCGCCTGAAGCTGGACATCCTGAACATGTTCTACGAAGTGAGCGCCAGCGTGGTGAACGAATACCACGAGAGCGGCGACTTCGAGGGTTTCCAACTCGAACTTTTCCGTCGCTTGAGCTGCGAGAGCCCGGTGAGCGCCGATGGCTTCAAGAGCATCAAGACCGAAGAGCTCATCGAGCAAGTGTACGAAGCCGCTCTGGCCAGCTACGAGCGCCATGGCAAGGTGACCGCGGACCAGGCCATGCCAGTGATCACCGATGTGTTCCTGAACCAAGGCCAGCAGTACCAGAACATCGTTGTGCCCATCACCGATGGCATGAAGACCATGCAGGTGGTGACCGACCTGGCGAAGACCTACAAGAGCCAGGGCCGCGAGCTGATCGCCAGTGTGGAGAAGTACATCACCCTCGCCATCATCGACAACGAGTGGAAGGAACACCTGCGCGAAATGGACGAATTGCGCCGCAGTGTGCAGAACGCCAGCATCGAACAGAAGGACCCGCTGTTGATCTACAAGCTGGAGAGCTTCAACCTTTTTAAGGCGATGATCGAGCGCATGAGCGGCGAAGTGATCGGTTTCCTCGCGAAGGCAGGATTGCCCACCGCGCAACCACAGGTCCGTGAAGCACAAGCGCCGCGCCCTCCGCAACAGCGCGTGGAGACCAGCCGCACTGAAGTGCCGCAGTTCTCCGGTGGTGGCAACACTGCGTCAACACCAAGACCTTCTGCAGGCCAGGCCGCACCGGGTCGTGGTGCCATGCCCCCTCCCGCCCCACGCCCACCAGCCATGCCGGTGCGTGTGGACAAGGCACCGGGCCGTAATGACCCCTGTCCTTGCGGTAGCGGCAAGAAGTACAAGCAGTGCCACGGGAAGGAGGCGTAAGGCCTGACTCCACGATCCTACTTTCAGAAAGTTGGATAGAACGCATCTCTTGCGAGGTGCGTTCTTCTTTTGATGGCTGTCTGTACCTTCCTCAGACCAAACATGAACGTGCGAGCGCTTATCCGGTCATTGTGCATTGCAGCGAAAATCACATTCGTCACAGACACCATGTCGCAATCCGAAGCAGGTCTTGGTCTTGCCATAGCTCAAAGCGCGCCTTGGCGAGCGTTTATGTCGGATGACCGCGGCGAGGTTTCAGTTAACCTGCAACCAGCATTTGGGGTATTCGCCTCGTACAACAATCAGATCGAGGCAGGCCGAATGGCATGGATGAGGGCTGAATTCGGTTATGCTCAGTATCGACTGACACTCGTTCAAAATGGATATAGTTCGTGTTGCTCGACCAGGGACAGTGCAACCATCAAGGCTCGTACGCTCGCACTTCGATTGGGACCCGAATTCGAGATCGGCCGCAACACGCGCCTATTTCTACCGATCCAATTCGCCTGGCCGCTGAGTTCGACTTCTTCGGGTGTACGGACCAAGACACCTGACTACACCCGTCGACCCTATTCCGACGAGAAGGGCGAATACGGGGCCTTCGATGTTTCACTTGGGGCGGCTATCTACTTCCGAATACCCATCGGCACCACATATGGCTTATCCCTAGGACCGTCACTCACTGTCGGTCTGTTCGATCAAGTCAAGACAATGGCTGATATGCGTCTTTGGAACTATGGTGCACTGGTGGCGCTTCAGCGTAGAGTGGTCTCAAAGGCACTCACACCGGACTGAACAGCCGAAGGCCCTCGATCGCTCGAGGGCCTTCCTGCTTATGGTGTATGGAGTTGGGTTCTAGAATTGGACCGGCACACGCATCTGCACACGCACGGGGAGACCTTTATCGACGCCGGGTGTCCAAGGGCTGGTGGACTTGATCACATCCACTACTTGATCATCAATGCTCTCGCTCACACCGTCGATCACCTTCACATCGGTCAGCTTGCCATCCTTTTCCACGACGAAACTCGCCATGGCTTCACCCTTCACTTCCTTTCCAGTAGGGTCAACCTTTTCTTTGATCGTCCGCACCAGGGCTTTCTCGCCTCCAGGCATGGAAGGCATCGTCTCTGCACGCGTGTACAGGATGTTCGCCAGCGGCTCGGGATCGTAGACCTTTTCGGCAAGCGCATGTCCTGCCGCATCGTAGCGCAACCATACTCCGCTCTTATTGCCCATGACATAATCCCCTTTGCTTTCCACCTTACCGTTCGGGTGGAAGAACGTGAAGGGACCTTCTTCGATGGTCAACGCTGCATCGCGGAAACGGCCTTCGGCTTTCACCTTGCCATCCATCGTGTACATCTTGCCGATGAACAATTCCCCGTCCTTGCCTTCGGGTTGAAGGTAGTACACGGCCTTCCCCTTCGAGGTCGGCTCCAGCACATTGCTCAGGTAGATCTTGACCGCTTTGGGGTCGTTGCCACCACCGGATGCGGCCGCGCCTGCTAGCGAAAGGACGAGGAATGGAACAGGGAGTAGAAGTCGCACGGCGCCTGGGGAGAGGTTTGTTCTCCACCTGCTACGCGGGCACGTCGTTGAAGGTTACGTTACGCCCTAACCGGCCCAACCTTCCCGGTCCAGGCTGCGGTACTGGATGGCTTCCGCCAGGTGCTCGGTGCGGATATCGGCGCTACCAGCAAGGTCGGCCACAGTGCGACTCACTTTCAGGATGCGGTCATAGGCGCGTGCGCTGAGGCCAAGTCGGTCCATGGCCTTCTCCAAAAGCGCCTTACCCACATCATCGATGCGGCAGATCTCACGCAATTCCTTGCTGCCCATCTGGGCGTTACAGTGGATCTTGCGATCAACATACCGCTCCTGCTGCACCTTCCGCGCCAATATCACGCGCTCGCGCATATCAGCGCTCCTTTCACTCGGCCGCTCAGCGCTCAATTCATTGAATGGAACGGGCGTCACCTCGATATGGATGTCTATCCTGTCCAATAGTGGACCGCTCACTTTGTTCAGGTACTTCTGCACCACACCGGGGGCGCATACACACGCCTTGTCCGGGTGATTGTAGTAGCCACATGGGCACGGGTTCATGGCCGCCACGAGCATGAAGCTGGCCGGGTATTCCACGGTGAACCGCGCACGGCTGATGGTGACCACGCGATCCTCCAGCGGCTGACGAAGTACTTCGAGCACCTGCCGTTTGAACTCGGGCAACTCATCGAGGAAGAGCACACCGTTGTGCGCCAGGCTGATCTCGCCCGGTTGGGGGAACGAACCTCCACCGACCAATGCCACATCACTGATCGTGTGGTGCGGCGAACGATAGGGACGTACACTGAGCAAGCTATCCTCCTTCTTGAGTTTGCCGGCCACACTGTGGATCTTGGTGGTCTCCAGTGCCTCGTCGATGTTCAACGGAGGAAGAATGGTAGGCAGGCGTTTGGCGAGCATGGTCTTACCTGCTCCAGGTGGCCCGATCAGGATCAGGTTATGCCCACCGGCCGCTGCGATCTCAAAGGCGCGTTTGATGTTCTCCTGCCCCTTCACGTCGGCGATATCCACGGGATAGCTTCGGCTGCTGTTGGCGAACTCCGCCTCGATATCCACCACGGTCGGCTGCAGAGAAGAGCGTCCGTGAAGGATATCGACCACCTCGCGCAGGTGTTCCACGCCATAGACCGTGAGCCCCGTTACGATCGCCGCCTCACGCGCGTTGGCAGCCGGAAGGATGATACCCTTGAACCCCTGTCGCTTCGCTTCGAGCGCGATCGGCAACGCTCCCTTGATAGGGCGCACGCCGCCATCGAGTGAAAGTTCACCCATCACCAAATGCGTCTCCAACAGATCCGGAGGGGCTTGATCGGTGGCGGCGAGAAGGCCAACCGCGAGCGGAAGGTCGTAAGCCGTACCCTCCTTCCTGATGTCGGCCGGGGCAAGGTTGATAGTGACACCCTTACCACGTGGGAAGTACAGACCATTGTTCCGCAGCGCGGCATCCATGCGTTGCTGGCTTTCCTTCACGGCGCTGTCCGGAAGACCGACCAGAAAGAAGAAGGCGCCGTTCTCAACGTTCACCTCGGCGGTGACGATGGTGGCATTGATGCCGAACACGGCACTGCCGTACACCTTTACAAGCATGGTGACTAGAGCTGGTCTGCGCGGCGCGGGAGAGCGAGGTCGCGTTCGATGTGATCGATGAAAGCGTGAATGATCTTGATGTGCACCTCCTGGATGCGGTCCGCGTAGCCATGGTGTGGTACGCGCACTTCCACGGTGCTGAGATCCGCGAGCTTACCACCGTCCTTTCCGGTGAGGCCGATGACGTGCATGTGTTTCTCGCGGGCCATTTCCGCAGCGCGCAACACATTGGGGCTGTTGCCACTGGTGCTGATGGCGAGCAACACATCGCCCTCGCGGCCATGCGCCTGCACGAACCGCGCGAACACGTGCTCGAAGCCGTGATCGTTGCCCACACAGGTGAGGTGGCTGGGATCGCTGATGCTTAGCGCGGCGATCGGCGGACGGTCGTCGCGGTATTTGCCCGTGAGCTCTTCGGCGAAGTGCATGGCATCGCACATGCTGCCACCGTTGCCGCAGCTGATCACCTTGGCACCCTGCTTCAGGCAATAGCTCATGAACGCAGCCGCCTGCTCCACAGCGGCGATGTTGGCGGGATCGGCGAGGAAACGGCCGAGCACGTCGTTCGCTTCGGCGAAATGGGAACGGATCCGGTCGACGCTCATAGCGTCAAAGATGGTACAGATCCACGAACCGGCTTACAGGCTGGCCTGAGCGCCGAGCTTCTTCATGGCGTCCAGGCCACGCCGCAGGAAGGTGGCATACTCGGACCTGTCCGGAGTGTAGCCTACCGGGTCGGTCAAGAGCTGCCCGTCAGGACTCAACAGCACGTAGAGTGGTTGGCTGGCACTGGCGAAATTCTCGGATTGAAGCGTCGCCCATTTGTTGCCATGCGTGATGATCGGCTTCTTGCTGCCCGTAGCGGTCTCATGGATGAACTGCTCGTCTTTGGGCAGTTCGCGCTTATCGTCAACGTAGAGCGATACGAGCACATAGTCGTTCTCGATGACCTCTTTCACACCTTGTTCCGGCCAGACATGCTCTTCCATCTTGCGGCAGTTCACACAAGCCCATCCGGTGAAGTCGATCATCAAAGGCTTGTTCACCGTGCGTGCGTGCGCCAAGGCATCATTCAGGTCATGGAATGCCTCAGCTTCCTTCGGGAATATCCAACTATAGCCTGCAGGTGGAGCAAGACCGCTCATCAGCGCTACAGGTTTGAAGGACTTCGCTTCCTGATCCACGCGAAGCCCGAAGGCCAGGTAAACAGTGGTAGCCGTAAAGAGGGCTATGAACGCCCAGCGCGGCGCGGAACGTTTCTTCACCGGGCTATCGTGCGGGAAGCGGATGACACCGAAGAGGTAGAGCACGATACCCAACGCACAGATCACCCAAACGATCATGAAGAGTTCGTAGGGGACGATACTCCACTGCTTCACCAGGTCGGCGTTGCTGAGGAATTTGAATGCCAGTGCTATTTCGGCAAAGCCGAGCACCACCTTCACGCTGTTCAGCCATGAACCGCTACGAGGTAGTGAGTTCAACCAGCTTGGGAACAAGGCGAACAAGGCGAACGGAAGAGCGAGCGCCATACCAAAACCACCAAGACCCGCTGTCAATTGCCAAGCACCGCCGTCAGCGGTGAGCGCACCGGCAAGCAACGACCCCAGAATCGGACCCGTGCAACTAAAGGACACCAGCGCGAGCGTGAGCGCCATGAAGAAGATGCCGACCATGCCACCGAACTTGGAGGCCTTCTGGTCCATGCTGTTCACCCAGCTGCTGGGCAGTGTGATCTCGAAGTAGCCAAAGAAGCTCACCGCGAACACGAGGAAGATCACGAAGAAGAAGATGTTCAGCCAGGGGTTGGTGCTGATCTCGTTGAAGATCTCCGGGTTCACCGAACCGAGCAGGTGGAACGGCAGGCTGAAGAGCAGGTAGATCCCGAGGATGAAACCGCCGTAGGTGAGCGCGTTCTTCAACCCTTGCTTCTTGTCCTCGCTTCCCTTGGTGAAGAAACTGACGGTGAGCGGGATCATGGGGAACACACAGGGCGTGAGTAGCGCTACGAGTCCACCGAGGAACCCGAGGAAGAAGATCTTCCACAAGGTGTTGGCCTCCTTCACCACGGCCTCTGTTCCAGGGATCACAGGCGCGTTGAGATCGACGTTCGCCAGCTTCAATTCCGCTGAACCAGAGCGCGTCTTCAGGCCCGCGAATTTGGGATCGTTGGGATTCAGCGCAACACTGCTCAACTCAAACGCGCCGGACTCCAGGAAATACACGAAGTAGATCGTCTTCGGTGGCAGGCACTGCGAATCGTCACATGTGCCGAAATCGAAATACCCAGTGATGCCTGCCGAGGGGTCACTGACCTTCAAGCGTTGGGTGAAGACCGCCAGTTCCTTGAACTTCTTCACGTTCATGGCGAACATCTCGTCCATGCCCTCGATCACTTTGGGGCCGGTCTCTTTCAACTCGCCTTCCACTGTCACACCCGGTAACGAGTCGATCTTCACCGATGTCGGCCACGGGCCCATATCACCGTAATTGATCGTGGAATAGACATACCAGCCCTTCTCGATCGCGGCGTTGAAATTCAGGTCCCAAGCATCACCGTTCTGGACCGCTGTGAGGGTCAACTTCACCGGATCAGCGACAGCACCGGCACCCGTAGGCTGTGCCCAGGCGGTGACCATCACGAACAAGGAGAACGATATGCAGAGAAAGGTCTTCATCGATCAAGGCTTCACGTCCGCAGCGGGAACATCTATGGAGAACTTCACCACCTCCGGTGGAAGACAGGTCTTGTCATTACATACCATGAATTCCACTTCGCCTGTGACGACCTGTGCGGCACCGGTGTTCTTGAAGCGCTGCACGAAGACAGGTGTTCCGGAGTGGTAGCGCACCTGCATCTCGAAGTTGGGATCGAAGACCTCTTCAGGCTTGGGTTCCGCAAGTTCGCCAACGCGCACCAAGGCATCGTTCTTCTCAAAACGGATGGTGGTGGGGATGGGCCCGAGGTCGTTCTCCAACTGCGTGGCGTAGATGTGCCAACCCTCGCCGACCGTTGCGGTGAGTGCCACAGCGACGGCTCCATCAGCAACGGGTTTCGCGGCAAAGGACCAACTGACCGGACCGGTGGGCACCATCGTGGACAGTGCAGTGGCTAGGATGAAGGGATGCATGGCGAAAGCGGTGGTCGCAAAAATAGGCCCACCCCTACGCAGGAATACCAGCCGTTAACAAGATACTAGGGATCCTACGGGATATCCACGCTCACCACGCGGCTGACCGGAATGGTCATACCATACTTGAGCACGATGTTCTCCGGGTCGAAGGTCCAGATGGTGGTCTCAACAGCCTTCAAGCCCTCATCATCCTGGAACACGATGCGGCATTTGCCATGCTCAACGTTCCCCAATCGGGTGGCTTCCTCCATGTTGTGGAGTATCCCTCTTCGTTCCACATCGCTCAACATCAGCGGCTGTCGCGGAAAACGCAGCGAGGAGATCCGTTCCTTCGGAATGATCAGGGCGTTGGTGGGAAGCATGGTGTGGGGCTTGGGGAGCCCTGAAGTTAGCGTCAGAAAGACCGGATCCCAAATACGGTTGAAAAGAACCACCGCGATCCTCAGAGGCCCGACCAACGGAACTTGAGCACAGTGGCGCTGGAGCTGGTCGCCTTCACCCCTTCTGAAAGCCGCATTCCACAGAGCCAGATGATGCGATCGCCATCGGCCAGGACATGGATCCGATCCTTGCGGTCCCGCGGGATCTTGGCGTCGATGAGGATATCACTGATCAGCTTGCTGCCACCCAACCCCTCTGGCCGCATGCGGTCGCCGGGCCGCCATGGGCGCAGTTGCAGCGGGAAGGAGAAGCGATCGGCATCCAACCAAGCGACGTTGGCGCCCGCTCCCGGGTCGACCTCGGTGGGTGACGAAACCTGAACGCTGAGCAACGCACCTTCACGCGGAGCTTCGGCACCGTGGAAAATGGTGATACCGGGGGCACCTGCGCTCGGGGCGACAACCAGTTCCTTACGGTCCACGAACACCTCGACGCTTTCGCCTGGAAAACGAGCCCCTGTGTGACCAGCATGGATCGCAGCTAGCATATCATCGAACCGATCGGGATGGAAACCCTTGTGGCGCAGAAGCCGGTGAAGAACGATCAACGGTGCCGGACCAAGGATCCGCTGGAACGGGATGCGCAAGGTCCCGTCGGCCTCAGGCACAAGGTCTTCCAAGCACCGTGAACCGTGATCCCGCGCCAGCGCGTCCAATTCACCGAACAGGCGCATGTTCCGTGCGAGGTTGCGATGCGTGCCCGGCCGCCAACTCTCGAGCATCGGAAGGAGTTCGTTGCGGATGCGGTTGCGCAGGTAAGCGTCATCCCCATTGCTCGCATCCTCACGCCAGGGGATCCCGTTCGCTTCGGCATAGCCCGTGATCGTTGCCTTGTCCACATCGATCAACGGCCTGATGATCGTTCCGTGCCGTGCCGGAATGGAAGCCCAGCCCCGGGCACCCATTCCTTGGATCATGCCCAGGAAGAACGTCTCCGTCACATCGTCCTCATGGTGCGCCGTGGCGATCTTATCGGGCCCTCGTGCCGTCAATTGCGCGAACCATTCCATCCGCAATGACCGCGCGGCCATCTGCGTGCTTTCACCGGTCTCCGTAGCACGTGCCTTCACCTCCACACGCAGCACTTCGCAAGGGATGCCGTGCTGTTCGCAATACGCCGTAACGAGCGCACGGTCGGCATCGCTCGCATCGCCACGCAAACCGTGATCCACATGCGCGACATGGCATGGATGCCCCAAGCATCGTAGCGCATGCAACAGCACCATGCTGTCCGCCCCTCCGCTCACGGCCACCCACAGTGGTTCACCCGGCCTAGCCAGGTCCCGCTCGGCCAGGGTCGCTCGCACACGATCAAGCATGGCACAGTGCTTCGATCACGGAACGCGCTTTCACCTGGCACTCTTCGTACTCGCTCTCGGGATCGCATTGTGCGGTGATGGCACTGCCCGTGGTAAGGGAAAGCGACCCGTTCGCAGCGTTGAACAGCACCGTGCGGATGACCACATTGAAGTCGCCCGTGCCGTAGGGGTCGAAGAAACCAAGGCTTCCGCTGAACGGTCCACGAGGCCCCTCCTCCACGTCCTGGATCAGCTCCATGGCGCGTCGTTTCGGGGCGCCGGTCATGCTGGCCATGGGAAAGCTTGCACGAAGCACGTCCATCGGGGTAAGATCGTTACGCATCTCAGCTGAAACGGTACTGACCATCTGATGTACGCGCTGGTAGGATCGCACGGCGCAAAGTTCTTCCACCCGCACCGAACGGGTGGCGGCGATGCGCGATAGATCGTTGCGCATGACATCCAGTGCCATGATGTTCTCGCTGCGTTCCTTGGCATCGGTGGCAAGCTCTTCGGCGGCACGGCGATCCTGTTCCGGATCGGCGTGGCGGGGGCGCGTACCTTTCATCGGTTCGCCCACTACGCGCCTGTGATCGAAGGCGAGATAACGCTCCGGGCTAGCACATAGGGCGAACGCTTCGTTGCGGCGATGGAATGCCGCGAACGGCGCCTGCGAGCGCGAGAGCAAGGTCTCGAACGACAGGAAGGGGTCGAACTCAGGGACGCTTGCAGAACGGGTCGTACAATAATTCACCTCGTAGATATCGCCGCGTTGGATGTGGGCCAGCAACTGTTGCGTCCTTCGGATGTACTCCGCTTTCGTGGTATGCGATCGCCAGTGTATGGATGGTGTCGCGTAGGTACCGCTCCGTCGATCCTGGAAGGCGTCTTTGCACCACTTGAGCGAGCGCTCGACTTCATCCTGATGAACATGGAGCGATACGTTCTTTCCGCGCCATTCCACCACCAGTCGGGGGATCCACCATCGCGCGTTCGCAGGATCGGTGGGAGACGCATGGAAAAGCTCGTCCTTCCACTCGTACCGGAGCGCACCGAAGACCCAATCCGTCGCACAGCCTTGTGCATCGAATCCGGGTGCTACCAGCTCTTCCTTCATCCCGATGGCAAGTACGGAGCGATCATGATCGGCGATGCGGCGGAAAAGGAAATGTTCTTCGCTGCGCAGGGCATCCCAATTGAAGGCAGCTACTTCGCCGAGTTCGATGGTCGTGCGCATGTGGCAGCAAATTACCGCGTGGTCCGAGCACGCATGCGGCGCCGAAGCCCGTGGAACGAAAGGGCGACCAACAATGCCAGCGTAACGATGACGGCCGCCCGCCCGACGAGATCGCCGTAGCGAACGAAGAAGGTGAGTTCGCTGTTCAAATGGACGGTGCGCCGTTCCGCTGTTGCGACCCACCACGCGGTGGGCCTCGCGATCACTCCGCGTTGATCCACGAAACACGAGATACCGGTATTCGCCGAGCGAACCACATCGCGCCGCGTCTCGATGGCGCGGATACTTGAGAAGGTCAGGTGTTGGTGATAGCCCGGTGAATCGCCCCACCACGCATCGTTGGTGATCACCGCGATGAGGTTGCCACCGTTGCGCACATGCGCCGCGACATGCTCGCCGAAGACGGATTCATAACAGATGGCCGGAACGAGCTTCAATCCACTGCTGGCATCAACGAGCACCTTGCGTTCATCCTGCGTGCCGAGGCTCCCGGAAACGCCACCGAGGTCCACGGAAAGGTCGCTCACGTAGCCCAGCACCTCCTCGAAGGGCATCGCCTCCACACCTGCGACGAGCTTGGACTTGTTGTATACATCTGCCGGTCCCTTCGCTGGCAGGAAGAGCGCGGCATTGTAGTCCTCGTACCAGCGTTGTTCACCTTCCGGAAGCCCTTCTTCGCGGTACAAGGGTTTCGCCGGCGGCCGCACCTCGGCGTACTTCGGGAAAAGGAACATGGACGACATGCCCGTGAGCACGGCTGCGTGACGGTGTTCTTCCTGGAAGTTCTCCAAGCGTTGTGTGCTGCGCGCCTGTTCGATGGCGTTCTCCCACAATCCATGGTAGACCGGCACCGGCCCGTTCATGTCCACGTATGTCGCTTCCTGTAGGGCGGTCTCGGGCATCACCACCAACGCGGTACTGTCGGTCATCACCGTTCGCGCCAGCGCCAGCATGCCATCCAATTGCTTCAACGGGTCCACGCCGCCGAACTTCTCCGTGTAAGGATCCACGCAAGGCTGCACCACCACCGCCTCCAGCCCCGGGCCCCGGTCGGCCTCAACGGTGGTGAAGCGCCAGAGCGAAAGCGCGATGGGCAACAGGGTAAGTACGAAGACCGCGGAAGTGTTGCGCAGCGTTCCGCGCCTTCCGCCTTTCCATTCGGTGATGGTGCGGTCCAGCATGAAGTTGACGAGCAGTACCCAGAGACTTCCGCCGAGCATGCCCGTGATCTCGTACCACTGGATCCAGTGTGGGCTGGTGCCGAACACATTGCCGATGGAGAACCATGGCCATTGCAGGTCCCAGCCGTGGTGCAGGCGTTCGAAAGCGAGCCAGGAGGCGATGAAGGCGAACGTTGCCGCACGCGCTCCGAATGCCCGTCCGGCAAGTCGTTTGATCCACCAGGAGATCACCATGAGCAGGGAGTTCACCACCATGGGCGAGAAGCCGCTCACCAATCGCGTCCCCAGCGGTTCGCTCACGCAGAAGAACCACCACGAGCAGGACGCGTTCCAGATGAAGACAGCGAGCAGCACGTAGGGAACGAAGGCTCGCTTGCGGCCCGCGGTGCGTTCATCGTGCAAGCGTTCGGCATGCAGCAAGGGCCACCACGCCGCGAAAGCAAGGAAGGAAAGACCGCCGACCGCAGGCCAGGCCAATGCCCACAACGCGCCGCTGAGTGCGGCCCAGAGCAGAACGCGTATCCGTGTGGTGGGCATCAGCCGCCGAAAGTAAGCGGCCGTTGCACGCCGTTAGAGCTTGTACATCTTGCCGAAGCCCTTGGTGAAATACGTGGCCGCATCGGTGGCGCGGTACTCCACATCCTCCCCGTTGATCTGCGTGATGACCCGGTACAGGTAAACACCACGTGCGAGCTTATCACCGAACTCATCGGTACCGTCCCACGCGAAGTCGGTGATGTTGCGGCCCACACGCAGCGGTCCCAACTCGTGCATCTTCACTTCGCGCACCACCTTGCCGGTCACGGTCATGATCTGGATCTTCATGTACGAAGGCACGACGCTTCCAGTGAGGGTGAACACGAAACGGGTGCTCGTGGTGAACGGGTTCGGGTAGTTGAGCACCTCGGTGATGGTGCTGCGGTTGATGACCTCGAAACCGATCTTGTAATCGTTGTCGCCGGAAACGTTCGCGCTCAGGTCCGAGGCCTGCACGGTGAGCAGGTATTTGCCATCGTTCACGAAAGCCGGACGGTAATAGATGCGGGCCTCGTTGTCCGGCCCGTCCGCCGGGATGAACTGCAGGTTCTCGTTCCCCTGTCCATCGCGGAAGTAGATGCGCTCTCCGGCGACGCCGGGCCGGGCAAGGAAGACCTTGAATTGTGCGGTGTCCGCCGGAGAATCCAACAGCAACACCGTGTTCTCATCGTTCAAGGAGATCTCGATCTCCGGTCGGGCGGAGACGATGTCGCCATCGAGGATGTGGATACCGTCGAAGGTCACGTCCAGCAAGGGGTTCTCGTTGTCCACCGCCACATCGAAACGCCACTGGGCGATGTTGTTGAAGTGGTACTGCTCGGGTTGATCGTACGCATCGGTCAACGTATCCACCGGGTTGGCCTCCACGATCAGCGTGTTGAGGCCGCCGAAAGGAAGCGTGCTGAAGTGCAGGGTATCCAGGTACCATGCCCCGGCGGGGAGCGGTGCGTGGCGCCGGTAGTGAACGCGGTGTGCGATGTTGTGCCGGTCCACCACGCGGGCTTCGATCAGGAGGCTGTCCATGTCGAACTCACTGATGTTCTGCACCGCCACGGCCACGGACGCCGTTTGCCCCTGGAACCAGCCGTCCAGGGCTTGGAAGTAACCCAGCTGCGGGTTGATGGCACATTCGGGCACAGGGGTATGCAACAACTGCCAGCGTTCCATCTGGGCGGGCTTGGGCACGGTGGCACCGATGTCGTGGAACTTGCCGCGTATGCGCACCTTCGGGAACAACGACGCGTCAACGATGGAGCCCAGGTCCAGCACCTCGTCCTGCGCGCTGGGCCATTCGCCCAGGTCCACTTCCTGGCCGCTGGCGGAAATGCCACGGATCTGGATCCGGGTGCTGTCCGTGGCGTTCACCGGATGCTCGTTCCAATAGAGGCCACCCCACTCCAGCGCCGGACCAGCTTCCATGGTGGTGATGAAACCTTGGTCGCCACTGCTCTCCACGAAAGCGGTGAGGCGGATATCCGAGTTGATGTCGGTACCGATCGTGTCTTGAAAGGTTCCTGCAAAACCTTTGCGCACGTAGAAGATGTAAGGCACGCTGTCTTGAAGAGAACTCAACGGTGCCCCCAAAACATCCTCCATGTACGGCATGAGTCCCGGCTCAGACGCCATACCATCCTTGTTCATGTACAACCACGTGTACATCAACACATGATGTCCATTCGGAATACCACCTTCCAACATGGCCTTCAGCGACGCCATCTGAGCGGGAACATTCTGTCGGAACGAGAAGTACTTCATCGGGCGATTCCTTCCACAGTTTCCAGGATTATCGTTGTGATTCCCGAAGTTGTGATCCGGGTTGTACGTTACCGGTGGCACCACACTATTGTCCGTCCAGCGAGTCGCCCATGCCTCGAACGTATAGGGATCGACAACCGCGACGTGCCAAGCCGCCTCAGCGGAACAGCCGTTGTACTCCTGAGGAACCAGATCCAGTCGCCAACCGATATCACCATAATAGTCGAACCCTGGCGACCAAGCGGAGATCTCATGGGGGGCAGTGGTAAACTCGAAATCACGGTCCGGTCTATCGTAGACTATCGTGCTGAACTCGTCATTCTTGAACTGGAAATAGTGCGCCTGCCCCCAGCCGTGGCGATCCGGGATGTGTTGGAACGACCGTTCGTACCAGCTGTATCCACCGTTGCCGGTACTATCGATGCTGCAACGCCAGAAATAAACGGTGCTGTCCTGTGCCGCAGTAGCCGCGTAGATGCTCGTGGGCTGCCAGGTGACCACCCCGCCCGGCGACTCGAACAAGGTGGTCTCACGCAGGGGACTATTGAACAGGTCCGTGGTATCGATCTGGAACACGTAGTTACGCGGACCGGCCAATGGATCACCCGTGCTGGCCTTCAGCATGGGCGATGCATCGGGGACAATGGCGAGATCGTAGGGATACGTGGGCACCAGATCGCCGGAGGTGATGAACAAGGTGGTGGCGGCCTGGTTGTTACCGGAATCGTCCAGCTCGGGGATCAGGTCCGGGTCCATGTCCACGCGCACGCTCAGTTGGTTCACACCCTGCCCACCGGCGAAGGCGAGCGTTGGCAACCGGAAGATGGCCGTGTCCTGATAACTGATACCGGCGAGCGTGGTGGTATGGATCTGGGGTCCGGTAAGTCCAGCATTGGTGCGCTCCAGGCGGAAGCTCACGGTATCGGGTAACACACGCCCGATGTTGCGCACCACCACCTTCACGGAGAAGGTGTCCACATCGGCGGTCACCGTGGGCGGGTCGAAGAAGATGTCCTGTGCACCGATCGCATAGTCCGGCGACCTGGGCGAGTTCAGCACCAGCGCCGGATCACCTTGCAGCGTCATGGTATGGGTCTGGTACCGAACGAGGATATTGTCCTGACTACCCAGGTAGTTAAAGGCCGCATAGCGCATGTGGTCACCGATGGTACCACCGTAATTGGCTGTGCCCCAACTCGTGTAGAAGAGGTCGCAATACGGGGCCAGGGTACTGATCAGCCCTTGGAGCGTTCCGGCCAGGAAGGCCACGGGGCCCGCGCCATCGCGCATCACCCAATCCTCGGTGGTGCTCGCCAGGTCGGCGTTCAGGTGCACGTTACCGATGTAGCAGGAGTTACCCATCACCATGGGGTAGCGCCCGTTCCAGTCGTAGTTGCTCGGATCGTCGATGGTGATGTCGAAACTCTCCGAATACGCGTGCGCGAAGAAGTTCATGAAGGTGACGCCGCCTTCGATCAACTGCCGCACGGAATCGGCCGCGGCCGTCTCCAGGATGCTGGAACTGCTCTTGCGGAAGCTCCACACATCGGCACCGAAAGCGCTGTTCTCATCGATGCGCGGCTCCAACGCGGTAAGGATACCGGCCAGTTGGTCCTGCTGTGCGGCGTTGTTGCCCCCGCTCAAGTGACCTACGCGCTTCATCCACGATGCTGGCGGCTGTGCCTCGAAGCTCTGCACCTTGCCTAGGTAGGCCAGCACCTGTTCGTCGGTGCTTGCGCTCAAACGACCTACCGGTATCTCCATCAACCGCGGGTCGTTGTGCAGCCCGATGGTGAAACATTGGTCGCATGCGGGATAGCCGTACGAAGGCACCAGACAGCGCTCGTAGGCACCGTTGGGTAGTGGAGGGTACATACCGACCGGTTGAAGGGCAACGCTCGTATTGGTCACCGACTTTCCGATCAGGAACAACCCGCGTGGATCGGTGGTCCAATGGTCCAGCACGTACTTGCTCCACATGCGGATGGCCAGGCCGTTCTTGGGAACACCGCCTCCGAATTGATCATAGAGCTCATCCACATCGGCCAGTACGGTGGGGCGTGTGCCGGGAGCCGCAGAAGAGCGGTACTGGGCGTAGGCGTTGGCGCCGGTCCATAGGGAACGGTGGGTCACCATCAAGAACGCCGAATCGGGATCCATGTCGCCGTAGTCCACGAAGTAGCCATCCTGATTCACCCGGCTCAATCCGCTCACCAAGCGCACGCCTTCCAGGGGCAACACGATGGTCTCCGTGGTCGCACTATCCGCGAACGCGGGCACCAAGGCCTGCCAGGTGGCGCCGGCCGCCGTGGGGAGTATGCGGTGCATGGTCTCCCCTGCGGCATACAGCACCGGTGTTCCCGTGTAACCGCTAAGATCCAACCGGGAGACGAGCTGCCCGGTTCCGTTCGGCACCCACAATTCGGTGGGCGCATTACCGCCCATGGCCAGCGTGCGCGCATAGCGCACCGTGGCGGAGCCTGCTGCCTGGAAATCCAAGTAATCCGTACTCCACGAACTGAGCGGTAGATCGTGCGGCACCCTGTACCGGAGATAGAGCGCCGACGTCATTGCGGAGGCGGGCATCTCGAACTGATGGTGGGTCGCGACCGCACCCCGGTAGGCGCTGTCGATGTAGAGCTCACCCGCGCCGGGCCCCGCGTAGATCTGCAGGTGATGGTCGTCGTAATTGAAGCCACCCGGATTGGTCATCGCCGCCGCAGTGGCATGCACCGTAACGGGAGGTGCGTCGGCCGCGATGTAGGGCGATGGCGTTGGCGTGTAGAAGCCCTGCTCCACCGTGACATCGCTGGTGTAGAGCGGAGCACCGCCCCACCCTTCGCCCGATTGATGCAGACCGCTGGTGGCACCAAGGCCCGGGTCCACGAAGCCCGGCCAGTAGAAGTCCATGAGGCCGTTCTTGACGAAGCCCCAGACCCAAGGCTCCGGGGTGTAACTGTCGATGTCCGTATTCACATAAGGCAATACGCGCCTCTTCTCCACCAGCGGATCAGGGTCCCACGTGATGAAGTAGTGGATGGTATCGTTGTACTGACTGTAATACGGATTGATGTGCTGCTGGGCGTTCCCGTACATCCGCGTATCGATCCAGCCATCGTTCTTGCGCCCTACGAATTCGATGAAATCGCCCGCGTTCAGCACGCCATCGTCACCGCCTTGGATGTAGAGGGGCACCTGCTGTTCACGCCCGAAGAGCATGATCTCCGCCGGGTCCACCGTGGCGATGGGGAATCCAGCGTTCGCCAGGGTGACGGAGTCCAGCCGATGCAGGCCGGTGCTGTAGACGTCGAAACGCCAGTACTGCCGATCATGATCGATCCATTCGTTGCCGTACGTCTGCCCGAACGAGGCGGCGGCACGGAAAAGGACGATGATGAGCAGTAACGGTCGCATCATGCGGGCTTCTTGAACAGGTCGAACTTCAGGGAGAAGATGTTGGAGTACAGCGCCACGCTGTTGTCACCGATATCGGTGAGGGCATAATCCAGTGAGACGCTCTTGATCTTCAGGCCCAGGCCGATGTTGGGCTGGATGGAGAGCTGCCTGGCATCGGTGATGTCGGTAACGTACTGGATGTTGCTCAACCCCGTGCGCACGTATACCACGCCGGCATAACCGAGCTCCAGTCCAACGCGCGGATCCACGCTCACGAGATCCGACTGGACCAAGGTGTTCCGTTTGCCATCGAAGGTGTTCTCCAGGTCCACGGCGGCGATCAGGTCGAACTTGCTGCCGAACTTGAACTGGCGTGCGATGCCAAGGTTCAACCGGGGCAGGGTCACCTCCACGCTGTTCACCGGAATGTCGTTACCCGTCTGGCCGAAGACCTCGATGGTGCGCTGGTCCAGGGTGTAGCTCCACGCATTGAAGGTACTGGTGACATCGCGGGCCACCGCGCTGAAACGCCATTGGTCGCGCTGGTACTGCACACCGGCATCCAGACCGAAACCCCAGGCCTTGCCGAAGCTGCCCACGCGCCGGTAGATGATCTTGGCGTTACCACCGACCTGCAGGCCCGGCACGTTCAACTTGCGCGCATAGCTGATGATGAAGGCGTGGTCCGCTGAGCTGAACGAGGTGATCCGGTCGTAATCGATGTTGCCGCTGGGGTCGATCAGGTCGATGGTGTTCGGGATGTTGTCGATGCCGAAGCGGACGAAGGTGAACCCGATGGTACTGGCCGTATCGATGGGCTTGGCCAGGCCGATGTAGTCGTACTTGGCGATGCCGGCGAAATATTCACTGTGCATGGCACCCACCTGCAGGTCTCCCTTCACGCCGAGCAGACCGGCCGGGTTCCAGTAGCCGCTGGTCACATCGTTCACCACGGCGGTGTACGCACTGCCCATGCCCAACGCACGTGCCCCAACGCCCACGGCGAGGAACTCGTTGCTGTACTTGGGCGCATCCAAGCCGCCACTGCTCTGCGGACCCGATCCGGTGGATCCAGGTTGTGCATGGGCGGCCGAGAACGTCATTAGGGCAGCGGCTAGGAAGGCATTGCGCATCCCCTTGATCTTCACAGTGTTCATTCGCTATCTGGTTGACGCAGCTTCCAACGGCGGGTGGCCTGGATCATTGCCCGAATTTATCCCAACTTCGGCCCCGTTCGCGGCGTGTACGGTCACGCCCGAAATTACAGGAATGGCACGCCTTCCACGGATACCCGACCTCCTCACCACCGCGAACCTAGCCTGTGGGGTTTGTTCCATCCTGCTGGCCTCTCAAGGACAGCTAACACTCGCGTGTTGGCTCGTGTTCGCCGGAGCGCTCTTCGACGTGTTCGACGGGCTGGCCGCACGGGCCTTGGGCGGGGGAACGCCGCTGGGTGCGCAGCTGGATAGCCTGGCGGATATGGTGACGTTCGGGGTGGCGCCGGGGATGCTGGTCTGGTCGGTGGCTCTACCTGCATTGGAAATGGGGCAGGTATTTTCCAGTGCGATGCACTCACTTCCTCCAGCCCTTCCCGACGCAACTGCCTATTCACACAGTACCCCGGCCCATCCCATGAACTACTGGATCACGCTGATCGCTGTGCTATTGATACCCATCTCCTCAGCGTGGCGCTTGGCCAAGTTCAACATCGACACTCGACAGACCAGTGGCTTCCTCGGCCTTCCCACCCCGGCGAACGCGCTCTTTTGGGCTTCTGTTGTTCTAGCCATAAGCGGAATACACAACTTCATACGCACGGACTGGCCCATGAGCATCGGCAGTAATGCTCAGGCGATTGATCCATCGTTTCGGATCGACCCGGAGCTTTTCTATCGCCTCTTAATATCATTGCCCTACGCATTGCTTGGTCTAAGCTTGGTCCTCGGCGCCCTCATGCTCTCCGAGCTCCCCCTCCCCTCCCTCAAGTTCAAGCATTTCAAGTGGAAGGGCAACGAGGTGATGTTCCTGCTGCTGGGGATCGGGTTGGTGCTGGTGGTGCTCTACGGTGTGCTGGCCGTGCCGTTGATCCTGGTGCTGTACCTGTTGAGCCCGTTGTGGGGGCGGGTTTTCGCGAAGGCATTGTGACCCGCTGCCGTCCGCTTTTGTACGCACCGTCTAGCTTGTCGACCCGGTGGGTCGACGCTACGGGTGCGATGGAACAACCGCATCACGATGCCGACCACTGGCCATTCCATTGCACATTCGCAATTCCCTGCGACCTTTGCGCCTCCGCGTCTCTGCGGTGAATCAGGAACCATGAAGACCTTCCGCGCCTCCATCGATGTGATGCCCCACGACAACCTGCTCGATCCGCAAGGCAAGGCGGTGAGCGGCAGCATGCAGAACCTCGGCCTGCCCGAGATCACCGGCGTGCGCATCGGCAAACACATCACCCTTTCGGTGGAAGCCAAGGACAAGAAAGCCGCCGAAGCCAAGGTGGACGAAGCGTGCAAGAAGCTCTTGGCGAACCAGATCATGGAGAAGTACGCGTTCTCCATCGAAGAAGCCTGAACAAGGCTCAAGTGGCAAGGGTCAAGTGCCAAGCTCCAACGCTTGATACTTGACCCTTGCTACTTGTTACTTGACACTTGCCTTAGACCTTCCTCCGCAGCTCGAAGTTCTTCCCCAGGTACACACGCCGCACGGTCTCATCGGCAGCGAGTTCTTCGGCAGTGCCTTGCTTGAGGATCTTACCCTCGAAGAGCAGGTAAGCCCGATCGGTGATGCTCAACGTCTCTTGCACGTTGTGGTCCGTGATCAGGATGCCGATGTTCTTGTCCTTCAACTTGGCCACGATGCTCTGGATATCCTCCACGGCGATCGGATCCACACCGGCGAAGGGTTCGTCGAGCAGGATGAAGCGCGGTTCGGTGGCTAACGCGCGTGCGATCTCGGTACGACGACGTTCACCACCGCTGAGCACATCGCCCATGTTGGTGCGCACGTGCTGCAAGCTGAATTCGTTCAGGAGCTCTTCCAGCTTCGCGGCTTGTTCGGCCTTGCTCTTGCCGCTCACTTCGAGGATCGCCTTGATGTTGTCCTCCACGCTGAGCTTGCGGAACACACTGGCTTCCTGCGGCAGGTAGCCGATGCCCTTCTGAGCGCGCTTGTACATGGCGAGGTCGGTGATCTCGTCCTCGTCCAGGAAGATCTTGCCTTCGTTCGGCTTGATCAACCCGACGATCATGTAGAAGCTGGTGGTCTTGCCCGCACCGTTGGGACCGAGCAGCCCCACGATCTCGCCCTGGCTCACCTGCACGCTCACCCCGTTCACCACCGTGCGGCGCTTGTAGCGTTTGAAGATGTTCTCGGCGCGCAGCATCCGTGATCAGAAGTTGATGTAGAGCTTGGCGCGCAACGCCCAGGGCGCGGTCCGCGGATGATCGTTGTAGCGCAGGCGCCAGATGATATCGAAGCGCAGCACTTTGAGGATGTTCTCGATGCCTGCGCTCGCTTCCATGAACGGACCGTTGTAGAGCGAGTACATGCCGGGGAGCAACAACAGTTCGCTGTAATGCTTGCTGCTCAGATCGCCTGCGACCGCCTTGAACGTGGCCACCTCCCGCCACTTCAACCGGCGCATCAAGGGGATGCGGTTCAGGAAGAGCCCTTCGAAGTGATGTTCCCCGAAGAACTGCACGTATCGATCGCTGATGAACTCGAAGAAGTTCATGGTGTTGAATGAAGCGTCGTCGAGGTAGAACGTCTCGTTGCCGCTATGGATCGCCAGCAAGGGATACGGCAAGGTCCCGAAGATGCGGCCGGCTTCCACCGTGGTGCGCGACCAGCCGAGTGCGCCCAACTGCCAACGCTTGTAGCTACGCGCCACGACCTTGGTGTATTCGTAGTCGCTGTTGAGCGCACCGGGGACACCATAGGCCAGGTGCAGCTCCAGCGTAGGATATTTCAGGATACCGACAGCGATGCGATCGAACTCGCCGCTCACGTACTTCTCACCGTATGCGAAGCGCGTGTTGAGGCTCACCTCCGCCGTGCGGATGCTGCCCACGTTGGTGAGTTGTGGTAGTGGTTCGAACTTCAGCCGTTCGTAGCGCAACGCTCCGAGCGGTTGCAGGGTACGGTAGCGCACCATCACCTCGTTGGTGAAGCCGTGGAACCACTCGCGTTCGAGGCTCGCCTTCCACTCCTCCACGTCCGTGAGCTTGGTGTTCGGATTCCGGCGGAACACACTACCCAGCACGTTGTCGTTGCGGAAAGCGTTCACGCTCTGGCCCAGCTGCTCGATGTCGTGCTTGTACGAGGCCTTGTAGAGGATGCGTGGTTCCTTGCTGATGAACCCGCGCGTGGCCAGTCCGAACTTGAAGCGTTCATCGAGCAGCCCGTAGGCGGTGTACCCTTCGAACTCCACCCATGTGCTGAAGTTGTTGCTCGTGCGGCCGCCAGCACGGAAGCGCATACCCTCAACGGGATTGTAACTGATGGTGGTGAAATACGGACCCAGTTCCACCTTGCCTTTTTCGTAGTAGCCGGTGACGACGGTGCTTACGATGTCCACGTACGTGCGGAAGCGCGGGATCGTCTTCATCGTATCCACCATGTGGTAGATCGCGTTCTCCTTCGCGGTGAGCGGCACGTGGCGGTTCTGGTCCCAGTAGTCGGCGCCGAGGCTGAGCGGATCCAACTCGATCACCACATCGTCAACGCCTTCATAGAACTCCGGAGGCTTCACTTCATTGATCACGAAATCCTTGTAGGTGGCGGTGCGGCGGCCGTAGAAACCCTGCACGGCGTTCTTGTTCTTCTCGCCGGTATCACGGATCACGTTCAGGTCCACGACCAACTCGTCACGCGTGAGCATCCACACCTCGTTCTGCACCTGGTCGTACTGCTGCTTCACCCAGAACCCTTGCACGAAGTTGAGGTTGGCGCCGGAGGCGATACCGGCCTCGATGCGATGCACGGCGTAGGTGGTATCGCTGACCCACATCTCGCCATTGAAGGCCAGCTCCTGTGGACGCTTGGGCGAGAACTTCAACTTGTAGCACCAGTACTTGCCCACGAAGGCGCTATCGGTCAGGTAGTAGTCGTAGTAACCACGACCACCATCCGCGATGGGGCTGATGAAGTTCTTCCCGAAGATGACCAGGAAGTTGTCGTAGATGTTCACGTTCTGGTACATGTCGCCCATGAACTGCGACACGCTCTCGTTCTCGATCCCGCTCACCTTGGTGCCTCGGATGAACTCGCGCTGCTTCTTCGGGCTCTGCCGGTAGTACACCTCACTGAGGCTCTCCGTCATGAAGATCGGCAGGTACGGTTTCGCGTCGGTGCTGTCGATGTTGTCGAAGATGAACGCGAAGGGCTTGAAGAGCTTCTTCTCGGTGAACTCTTTGGTGATGTTGTTCAGGTCGAACTCGATCTTGTTGTAGGCGTCGTACTGATAAGCGGAGAGCTTTTCGCGGTTATTCACCGGTTTGTTGCGGATCACGCGCCGCAGGATGCCGAAGGCGGGATTCTCCTCCGAAGGTTTGATCACCACCTCGGCCAGTTCGAAACTGTTCGGTTGCAGCACGATGTCGATCACCTGTACCTTGTCCTTCTTCACGGCGAAGCTGCGCGCGACGTAACCCACCGAGGTGGCGCGGATGCTATCCGTTGCGTAGTACGTATCGATCACGTAGTTGCCGTCCAGATCGCTGCTCGCACCGATGCGGCTATCAACGAACGCGATGCTGGCGAACGGGATGGTCTCGCCGGTCTTGCCATCGGTCACCCGCCCACTCACCTTGGTGGTCTGCGCGGAAGTAACGATGGCCAGGGCCATGCACCACAACGAGAGGGACGTCCTCACCAGGCCCTTCATCATGCGGTGGTATGGGCTTGAACGGCTTTGGTGACGGTGTTCGCACGTTCCATGCGTTTCAACGTGCGTGCCGCGATCAGGATGCCGAACTCGTAGAGCGCCATCAGCGGAACGGAGACGATAAGCTGGCTCACCACATCCGGGGGTGTGAGGATGGCGGCCAGGATGAGGATCACCACGAAGGCGTGTTTGCGGTACGTACGCAGGAACGCCGGGGTGACCATACCGGCCCGGGTGAGGAAGAGGATCACCAACGGAAGTTCGAAGATCACACCGGTCCAGAGCGTGACGGACGTTACCATGGCGATGTAACTGTCCAGCGCCACGGTATTCTCCACCGTTGCACTTACTTGGTAGCTTCCGAAGAACTGGATGCTGAGCGGCGCGAGCAGGAAATACCCGAAGCCCACGCCCAGCAGGAACAGGATGGTGGCGAAGAACACGAGCCCGCCCACCGACCCCTTCTCATTAGCGTGCAGTCCGGGGGCGATGAACCGCCAAACCTCCCAGAGCACGTAAGGGAAAGCGATGATGAGCCCACCGACGAAGGAGACCATGAGGTGCGTGAAGAACTGCCCGCTCATGCTGATGTTCTGCAAGGTGAAGACCATGTCGCTCACGCACATGACATCGCCCATGCCCAGGCGGTGTCCCGTCCAGCACAGGCCCCGGTAGGTGATGAAACTGGCGTCCTTGGGCGCCAGCACCACTTGATCGAACACGAAATCCTTGGCGATGAAACAACCCACCATGCCCAGAACGATGGCGATGGACGATCGCACGAGCGTCCACCGGAGCTCCTCGAGGTGCTCCAGGAAGGTCATTTCCGGACTATTACGGGATGTGGCCAAAGGTTGGAGCCGCGTGCGCCAAAGATAGCCGGGAGGCGATGCGCGGCTGGGCCGTCCAGCCTCAGTTTTCAACTTACTTGACCGGTCAGCGAAATGGGAAAGCCATGTTGTTAAGTTGATCCAAACGTGCTAGCCCGGAACGATCGCTAGCCGTACATTTAAGCCTCTCTTAACAACCCGCAGCGGTCAGTGCTCCGGCCGCTACTGAATATGACCAACGTTGACACCACGCCTCGGGAGGCCCTCGAGCAATTCTTCGGCTTCAGCCAGTTCAAAGGCGAACAGGAAGCCATCATCCAGAACGTATTGGACGGCAAGAACACGTTCGTGATCATGCCTACGGGCGGTGGCAAAAGCCTTTGCTATCAACTCCCGGCCCTCATGAGCGAAGGAACCGCCATCGTGGTGAGCCCGCTCATCGCCCTGATGAAGAACCAGGTGGACGCCATCCGGGGTTTCAGCTCGGACGATGGTGTGGCCCACTTCCTCAACAGTTCCCTCACGCGCAACGAGACGCTCAAGGTGAAGGAGGACATTCGCGCGGGCAAGACCAAGTTGCTCTACGTGGCGCCGGAATCGCTCACCAAGAAGGAGAACGTGGAGTTCCTCACGGAGATCCGCATCAGCTTCTTCGCCATCGACGAAGCGCACTGCATCAGCGAGTGGGGACACGACTTCCGCCCGGAGTACCGCAACCTGCGTACCATCTTCGACAAGATCAAGCGTGTACCGGTCATCGCCCTCACGGCCACGGCCACCGGGAAGGTGCAGGAGGACATCCTGAAGAACCTCGATATCCCGAACGCCACCACGTACAAAGCGAGCTTCAACCGACCGAACCTGTACTACGAAGTGCGGCCGAAGCGCGACGTGAACCGGGAGATCACCAAGTATGTGAAGCAGCACAGCGGGCGCAGCGGTATCATCTACTGCCTCAGCCGCAAGAAGGTGGAGGAAGTGGCCGAAACGCTGAACGTGAACGGCATCAAGGCTCTCCCCTACCACGCTGGCATGGATGCCGCGCAACGGGCGGACCACCAGGACAAATTCCTGATGGAGGATGTTGACGTGATCGTGGCCACCATCGCCTTCGGCATGGGCATCGACAAGCCCGATGTACGCTTCGTGATCCACCACGACATCCCGAAGAGCCTGGAGAGCTATTACCAGGAGACCGGTCGCGGTGGGCGCGATGGCGGCGAAGGCAAATGCGTGGCGTTCTACAGTTACAAGGACATCGAGAAGCTCGAGAAATTCCTTCAGGGCAAGCCGGTGGCGGAACAGGAGATCGGCAAGCAGTTGCTGCAGGACACGGTGGGCTATGCGGAGACGAGCATGTGCCGCCGGAAATACCTGCTGCACTACTTCGGTGAAGAGATGAAGGGGACGGATTGCGGCTCGTGCGACAATTGTACCAATCCACAGGAGACCTTCGAGGCCAAGGATGATCTGGCCTTGGTGCTGGACGCCGTGGTGGAAAGCAAGGAGCGCCACAAGGCGAAGTACATCTGCGACCTGCTCACCGGCACGGAGACCAGCGAGATCAAGAACTACAAGGGCGACAAGCTGGAGATCTACGGCAAGGGCGACGAAAAGGAAAGCCAGCACTGGATGGCCGTTCTGCGCCAGGGCCTGGTCCACGGCTTCCTGCACAAGGACATCGAGACCTACGGCAACCTCAGCCTGACGGAAGCCGGCAAGAAGTTCAAGAAGAAGCCCGTCTCCATCAAGTTCGTGAAGGAGCGCGACTACACCTCCGATGAGGGAGGCGACGACGACTTCAACAGCGCGGGTGGCCGTGGTGCGGCGGACGAGAAGCTGATGGCCATGCTGAAGGACCTGCGTCAACAGGTGGCCAAGAAGCACAAGCTGCCCCCGTACGTGATCTTCCAGGATCCGTCGTTGGAGGAGATGACGATGCGTTATCCCGTCACCATGGACGACCTCACCCAGGTCACCGGTGTGGGGCCGGGCAAGGCAGCGAAGTACGGCAAGCCCTTCGTGGACCTTATCGCCAAGTACGTGGATGAGAACGATATCGCACGGGAGGATGAGATGGTGGTCCGTTCCGTCGTGAACAAGAGCGGCAACAAGGTCCACATCATCCAGAACATCGATAAGCGCCTGCCGCTGGACGCGATCGCACGTGGCAAAGGCCTCAGCATGAATGACCTGCTCACCGAACTGGAGAGCATCGTGATGAGCGGCACCAAGCTGGACATCAACTACCACATCAACGACATCCTCGAAGCCGATGTGCAGGAGGAGATCATGGACTACTTCCGGGGTAGCGAGACCGACAACATCGAGACGGCCCACCAGGAGTTCGATGGTGACTACAGCGAAGAGGAGATCCGATTGATCCGGTTGAAGTTCATGAGCGAGGTGGCGAACTGATCAAAACCCCGAAAAGCACGAGCGCATGGGACGTCTGGTAATGGTCCTCGGGATGCTGGCCCTTTTCGTTGGATGGGCGCTCTACCGCCTCTTGGTGAAACGAGACCTGATGCAGCACCGGGGCACCGTGGCCGTCGGCGGCCTCTTCATCGGCGTTTGGGGGCTGTTGTACGGGTGGCTCTGGTCCTAACGTATTTTATGGCATGAGCCCCAACGACCTCACCCTCGTCGCCAAACATGTGATGAAGCTGCTGGTGGAACGGCGCTTCGAAGAGTTGGAGGAAGCCACGAACGGCACCCGCCTGAGCGCCGATGACATGGAAGGCGCTGTGGATGATGTGGGCAGTGCCCTGGTGATGCCACCGGAGAACGTGTGGCGGGATCTTGATGTGATCGCGATAAGGAATTGGCCGGGAGCCTTCAACCTTCGGTTCGACCTATGGACGCGTACCGGAAGAAGCGATTGGTCGGTAGAGCTTACCGTACATTCAAAAGCAGGAAAGCCGGTGATCGAGTTGGATGACATCCATCCTCTTTAGCTCTCGGCCCTCTCGAATAGCGATAGCGGGTCTGGGCCGGACAATTTCAATTCACCCACGCATGCGTGATGGCCTCTGTCGGGAATCGAAGATCTCCGGGATGAAGACCGTACTGCCCTCGATCCGGTAAATGATCTTGAGCGGACCCACGATAACGCGACGGTGACCCATCTTAAGATGCTCCAACCAGGGCTCGAGCTGTCCTCCTTTCGGGTATTTCGCGATCAAGCGGATGGCCTCCAGCACGTCCCGCTCCACACGAAGCGCAACAACAGGTCCGAAACGATCGAGCACATGTCCAAGAGCCAAGTCCAGATCGAACCAGGCCTTTTCCGCCACAACGACCTTCATTCCGTACTACCTAGGCTGATGTCCGATCCTGCTCTGCAATGAACTCTTGATCCGCTTCTCGAATGCGGACAAGCTCATGGATCGCCCTGTGGCGATATCCTTCTCTCCTTCCAGCACGGCTCGCTCCAAGCGGGTCTTCAAACCACGACCACTTCCGGGCGCCTCCAAGAGTTCATGGACCGCCCTCAGAACTGTGGCATCGCTGCGTTGCTCAAGCAATTCAACGATCCTCTTCTTTAAGGCCTCTTTCGTCATGACTCAAAGCTAACGCTTCACAGAAGCTCCGAGATCGCACCCCACGACATCATCCCCGCCCCTATCGCTAGCGCGTCCTCATCCACATCCATCTCGGCGCGGTGAAGCCCGCTCTGCGTGCCCGGCTTTGATGGGTTGCCGGTCCCAAGCCGGAAGAAACACCCGGGCATCACATGCGTGTAATAGGCGAAATCCTCGGCGCCCATGCGGATGTCCATGTCCACGATGTTCGCTTCGCCGATGAACTCCACCGCTGCGGCACGGATGCGCGCGTTGAGCTCGGGGTCGTTCTTCACAACGGGTGAGCCCTTCACGATGGTGAAGTCCACACTGGCCCCGGAAGCTTCGCAGATACCACGACCGAGTTCGGGAAGCATGCGGTGCAGTTCCGTACGCCACGTTTCATCGAAGGTGCGCATGGTGCCTTCGATGCGTACTTCATCCGGGATGATGTTGGTGGCACCGTTGGCGATCACCTTGCCCAGGGACAATACCATGGGCTGGCCCGGCTTGTTGCGACGGCTTACGACCTGTTGCAACGCAAGGATCAATTGGGCCGCGATGGGAACCGGATCGATGCACAGGTGCGGTGAACCCGCATGACCACCGCGCCCTTTAACGGTGATGTAGAGTTCATCCGCTGCGGCCATGAAGGCACCGGAACGGAAGCCGAGCTTGCCGGTCGGAAGTTCCGGGGTGACGTGCTGGCCGAGGATGCCAGCAGGCTTCGGATCATTGAACACGCCCTCCTTCACCAACAGGGATGCGCCTCCAGGCTCCTTCTCTTCCCCGGGTTGGAACACGAGCATCACCGTGCCGCTCCATTCCTTGCGAAGGCGATGCAGCGCGATGCCCGCGCCAAGCACCATGGACGTATGGGCATCGTGACCACAGGCGTGCATGACGCCGGGATTCTGCGAGCAGTACATCTCCTTGCCCACCTCGGTGATCGGCAATGCGTCCAGGTCGGCACGGATGGCGATGCAAGCATCGTTCGTTCCCTGCTCACCGCGAACGAGGGCGATGGCGCCTGTACCCGGCGCATCCGGAGAAAGCTTACCCACCCCGTCGCGCACCTCGATGCCTTCGGCGCGCAGTTTCTCCACCACGAAGCGGACCGTGTCGGTCTCGTGGAAGGAAAGCTCGGGATGTTGATGCAGGTGGCGGCGCCAACCGATCATGTCGGCCTGCAAAGCGGCGATGGTGGACTTGATACGCGCGATCACTTCCCAAAGATGAGTTTGAGCGCCACGAGCAGGGTGATGCCACCGAAGATCTTACGCACCGTTTCCATGGGCAACGCCAGCGACCACTTGCTACCGAAGTAGGAACCCAGCACGAAGGCCGCAGCGATCACCACCACCACCTTGGGGTCTATGACACCGGCCTTGTAGTAGTTGCGCACCGCGAGGAAGACCACCGGCAGCATCAGTACGGCGAGGCTCGTGCCCTGTGCCTGGTGTTGCGTGTAGCCCAACAACCAGACGAGTGCCGGCACCATGATGATGCCACCGCCCACCCCCACGAAACCGCTCAGGATGCCGGCCATCAACCCCACCAGCAAGAGCAGAAGCACGGAGTTGGTATCGAGCGACATCAGATGTCCAGGCTAAGCGAGAAGTGGAACACGCGCGGCTGCACCACCCCATCATCGACTCCCCACGCCCAGTCCGCGCGCACGAAGTAGCCCAACAGGCGCGTGCGCAGACCGAAGCCGTACGCGGCCACGATGGGCTCGCGCTTGTTCACCAACGTGATGGTCAACGGGTTTCGGCGGATGACCACCCGGTTGAAGGTGTTGTCCTCGGAATAGGGATCGCTACCGGTCCAGGCGGCTCCCACATCGGTGAAGCCCACGACCTGGAAATTGTGGATCACGTCCGAGCGGATGGGCCTGTTGACCAGGTAACGGAAGATGGGCACGCGCACTTCGGTATTGAAAACACCGAAGCTGGAGCCGTTGCGTGCGTTGTAGAAGAAGCCGCGCATGGGCACGGACATGGACTGGTAGAAGTAGTTCTGCGTGAAGTCGATGGGGATGGAGTTGTCCACCTTGGCGAAGAGCCAGTTGTCCACGCCACCGAGGAAGTAGGCCACCTTGCGGCTGCCGAACGAGCTGCTTCCGGCCAGGCGCGTCACCCAGATCATCTCGCGATGGATGCGCAGGGAGTGGCGCAGGTCCATGCCCAGCACCTGCATGTCGCTCTTGTCCTCTGGTTGCTGGTAGTATTCCCCGAAGAACTTCAGCTTCCAGCCGGTCCACAGGTTGAGGCCGCGCGGCATGGAGCTGTCGTAGATGTACTCCAGTTTACCGCCCGCCATGTGGTCGAACGAATTGGCGGCGCGCAGGCTGAGCGGGTCGATGCTCTGCAACACGTAACGATCGTTGCGGTACATGACCGAGGCACGCACACTGGCGAGTTCGCTGAAGGGCCAGCTCACCTGGTACCGCACGTTGTGCGTGTGCACCTTCACCACGCCGAAGTCGCTCAAGCCTTGGTAAGCCTGCCGTTGGAAGGAGATGCGCTTGTCCAGGCGACGCTTCAGGTTCTCGTAAGCGAGCAGGTAGTCGTTGTTGTTCAGGTCCAGCGCCAGACGGAAGCCCCCGACGATCTTGTGGTCCTCGAAGAGATCGCTCACGCCCATACGGGTCAATCCGCTAAGGCCGGGGTTGAGCGCACCGGGCCCGGTGAAGGGTTGATAGAACTGGTTGGAGAAACTGTTGTCCACCTGCGTCACCACCCCATCGATGGCGAAGTTGAGGTTGTAGTTGCGCTGGTCCGGATAGGCGAACGGTTTCGCCTTCGTGGTGTCCGCGGTGGTCTTCACGGCCACAGGCGTCGTTCTGCCCGGCGAAGCGTTCTGGCCTGGTCCGGTGCCCGGGCTGGCTTCATCCAGGAAAACATAGTTGCGCACGTCGATGGCCTTCTCGCCCTTCGGCCTGGGGAACTGCGGGTCCACCTTCACCACAGGGCTCATGTCGTTGGAGAGCGCCGTGGGGTTGGCGGCGTCGCGCGTGGTGGGGTCTGCCCCTTGCGCGCCGCCAGCGGCGGCCACACGTTCTTCTGCGGTGCGGCCGGTGTAGAAGTGGTAGCGACCATCGCGCATCTGCAACTGCGCGTATCGCCCGTACTTGGCATTGATGTCCTGCTCCACGATCGATCGGCGCAGGTCCGTCTTGCGCTCTTCCACGGTGAAGTAGCGGTAGTGGATGGTGGTGTCGATGAAGCTCACCGTACTGTCGTACCGCACCAGGAACCGGTTGCGTATGCCATCCCCATCGCTCAGGAAAACGTAGTTCGCACTATCGAACTGGGCGGGTTGGGTCTCGTTCGCCTCCGGGGTGTTCGTCAGCCGCGTCAACAGGCGGGAGCGGCCCTCGAGGTCCAGGAGGAAGATGTCCTTCGTGCCGTTCACCAAGGCCACATCGGCATTGGTGCGCAGGGTGTCATCGGGCCTGTCGCTGCTGAAGATGATGCGCTTGCCGTCGTCCACGAAGCGCGGCTCCAGGTCATCGAACTGGTCATCGGTCAACTGTTCCTGGCGGTTGCCGATAACGTGGTAGTAGTAGAGGTCGGTGCGGCCATCGCGCACGGCGCTGAAGATCATGTTGCGGCCATCGTCGCTGTACGCCATGCTCAGGATCTTCTTCAGCATGAGCACGGGTTTCTCCACGGTCTTCCGGTCGTCCAATGTGTACGTCCGCAGGAACAGCTCGCCCTTGCGTTCCACGGCATAGCTCAGTGCCTGGCCGCTCGGGTGCCAGGCCAGCACGGGAAAGCTCCGGTCGATGATGCGGTCCAGCTTCTTCTCCCCCTTCACGATGCGGCGCAGCTTCTTCGTGCCCGGCTCGTAGATCCACACCTTGTACTGGCCCAGTTCATTGCTCACCCAGGCCAGGTAGCGGCCGTTGGGACTTTGTTTGAATTCGCTGTACGTGCGGGTCTTCTTCGTCCGGATGGGCAATGCCTCCAACGGGATGTCCTTGCGGAAACGGTCCTCCTCACCGAAACGCGCTTTGTTGTAGTCCACGCATTCCTTCGTGAGGGTCTTGAGGGAAACGCCGAGCACGAAGAGGAAGCCGCTTTCGGGATTACGGCTCACACGCGTCATGTACAGGATGTTGGGGATCACACCGGGACCGTAGACATCGGCCACGTACTTCCAGATCATGTGGCCCGCGTACTTCGCATCCTCCCCCTCCAGGCGGTTGAACTTATCGAACCGCCCGCTCATCACGCGGTCGCGGATGCGGTTGTTGAGCGTGGCGTCCCAGGGTTGGGAGAAGTAGGACATCACCCCGTCCGTGTACCACGGGGGCAGGCTCATGAACGTGGAGCTCTTGAGCATGTCGCGCCAGTTACCGCCGAACATCATCTGATCGATGATGACGTGCGCGATGCCCGAACGGATCTGCCGGTCCAGCAGGGCATGGTCGCCTTCGAAGTACACGAAGATCTTGGTGCCTACGATGCGCGTGAGGCCGCCGATGTTCTGCTGCCCGTCCACGCCGGCGATGCCGATGTTGCTCTGGCGGAAATCCGTGAGGGAGTTGTAGACGATGAACTGGAGGCGTTCGTCCAGCGCGAAATCGAACTGTTGCTCCAGGTCCTTCTGGTGCGCCACGGCCGCCTGCGCCACGTAGCGCGCGATGTCCCGCCCTTCCTTGTAGAAGAACACCTCCATGTCCTTGAAGCGGTACTGCTGCCAGAGGAATTCCTGATACTGCACCCGGTTCTTGCCGTACTCCTGCTGCGACCCGGAATAGAACTGTGCGTTCACCGGAACGCACACGACGCCCAGGACCAGGGCGAGGGCGTGGCGTTGCAAATGGCGAAGGAGGGCGAGCACAGGTTGAAGTTAGCTTTGGGCCGCCCGCATCCGAGCGCAATGGTGCGAATTTCGGGCTTTTCCGTCCATGCTAAGCGTCGCCAGGTTCACCTTCAACCCGTTCCAGGAGAATACCTATGTGATCCACGACGGCCGCGAAGCCATCGTGGTGGACCCCGGCTGCTGGAACACCGGCGAGGAACGGGAGCTGGAGGGCTTCCTGAGCGACAACGGTCTTACCCCGATCCGTCTTGTGCTCACCCACGCGCACATCGACCATATCCTCGGTTGTGCTTGGATGCACAAGCGCTACGGCCTGTCGCCGGAACTGCACCGGGAGGATCTGCGCATCCTGCACGGGGGCGAGCGCACGGCCGGCATGTACGGCATCCCCTACGACCCGGCCCCGGAACCGAAAGGGTTCCTCAGCGCGGGCGACACGGTCCGCATCGGTACCGACGAGCTCAAGGTCCTTTTCGTACCCGGCCATGCACCCGGCCACATCGCCTTGTACCATGCACCGGGGAAATTCGTGGTGAGCGGTGATGTGCTCTTCCAGAACAGTGTGGGTCGTGTGGACCTGCCCGGGGGCGATATGGACACGCTGCTGAAGAGCATCCGCGAGCAGCTCTTCACCCTGGGTGATGAGGTGACCGTACACAGCGGCCACGGACCGGACACCACGATCGGTCGCGAGAAGCGGAGCAATCCGTTCCTGAAGTAGCGGCCGGCCCGCGGCTACGGGTGGTACCCGTCCTGCTTGTAGGTCTTCATTTGCCCGTGGTGCTTGATCGGCGGTGGGCAATCGAATCCCTTGCGGGCACGCAGGAAGAGGAACCGCACGCTGAGGATCAGCGGCCGATGGTCGCTGCTGAACCAGCGGAGGGCGCCGAAACGGCCGTCGTCTTCCGGGGCTATGCTGAACACCGGTGTCTCGATGGCGGGGATGATCAGCATCTTGCTCGTGACCTTGAAGCCATAGCCCAGCTTGAAGTGCACCTGCCCCCAGAGGTCGGGCGGGAATGCGTGGCGGTTCATCAGCGAGTCGCCGGTGTGCGTGTAGTCGCTGCCGAGGCGATAGTCCGCATTGAGGCCCAGTGAAAGCTGTACGAACTGGTAGCGCCAGGTGGGGATGAACTTGTTGGCGTTGACGTGCAGGGTGAGCATGCGCTCCGCGAGATCGCCTTCGCCCACCACCTCGGCCACACTATCCGTTCGCGCATACCGTCCGGTGAACGACTCCGCGCCGCGCAGGTTCTTGTAGGCGAGGCCCATGTCCAGGTAATCCACGATCACCGGGTCGCGGGTGTACCACGAAACACCCGCCTCCAAGTACAGGCCGAGCTTACCGCTCGGGTCATACGTGGCCGTATACGACGTATCACCGTTGCGGAAGACCTCCTCCTCACTGTCCTTGAAGCGGGACAAGGTGTAGGTGACACCCGGGGCAACGTACCACCCCAGCCTGCGGGCCTGGCCCTCGAGCGGGATGATGTCGGAACGTTTGCGTTCCATGAGGCCTTGTGCGCCCACAGGCATGGCCCCGATGACCAGAACGAAGAAGAACGCAAGCCGCTGCATCTGCACGAAAGTCGGGACCACCACAGGAAGAACGGCGGCACGGGCGCGAAAGTGTCAACGGCGAACTGTGCGATCGCTGCCACGCAGCGCGTACTTTTCACGCCGACCGAAGAGATAGATGCGCGACCGGTGGAACAACACCTTCCTGGGGCGGTTGGTACGGCGCGACCCGTGGCTGGGGTGGCTCTTCATCGGCTTCGCGGTGGTGCAGTCGGCGGCGCAATCGCTCACCGCCGAGGTCACGCCCTTCTTCCTGTACGGCATGTATTCGGACAAGATCCACCCAACACCGGAATACGTTCGAGTGACCTGCAACGTGGACGGCCGACCGTTGACCCAGGCCGAGATGCCACGGTATGCGGGCGAGTTGTTCTTCAGCACGCTCTATCGCCTCGAGGATCTGGATGCGCACCGCTACGATGACCTCTTCGAGCCCTTCATCGCGGAACGTTTCGGCGGGTTGCCGGCAGAACGACAACGCGCCTTGAGCGAGGCGCTCTCCTTCGCTCCGGAGGACACCGCGGCACTGGGGCGGTGGATGGTGCGCTACCTCGGCCGCGTGCTGGACAAGCCGGTGCAACGCGTGGTGATCGCACGGGAGAAGTACACCTACCAGGATGCCCGGCCCGTGCTGATGGATCGATCGACCCTGCTCATCGCCCATGTTCAACGCTGAGCAACGCGACACCCTTGCACGGATCGTGTTCGGCTGGATCCTGTTGGCGCTGCTGTGGCGTTGGTCGAACGGCGCCATGCTATCGCAATTGGAGGCCCCTGTTCTGGGCAACGTGTACAAGGACCTCACCTTCTGGCTCTTCCAACTCCTCGGTGTGCAGCACGCGCTCACGGCCTCCCACCCCGCGGCCCTGCTCCTGGACGGCACGCTCACCCTATCCGCGGTGATACTGGTGGTGCGGCCTCGTAGGGTGTGGGCCGCACGTACCTACACCGTGTCGATCCTGGTCTACTTCATCGTACAGACCACCTATGCCAACCACCACTACCGCCCCATCATCGGGCTCGTGGTGGCCGGGCTGCCTTTCATGTTCCGATCGCTGGGTCGCTTCGCTGCCCTGTTCCAAGGCCTCCGCTTCTATGTCCTCTTCATCTATACCAGTGCCGGTCTCTACAAGGTGTTCCGCGGCTCGTGGACCAACCTGGACCAGATGACAGGGATCATCGAGAACACCCAACTGGAACTCTTCCTCGCCGCACCCGAAGGCTGGCACGCCCAGCTGTTCACCTGGTTGCTGCAGCACCAGACGGCGAGCTGGCTGCTCTTCCTGCTGGCCACCCTCATGGAGGCCATCTTCATCATCGGCTACTTCACGCGGCGTTATGATGTATGGTTGTTCATCACTGCCATGAGCCTGCACATCGGGTTCTACTTCACCATGCGCTTCTTCGCCTTCGAGCTGATCGTGCTGGACCTGACCCTGTTGCCGTGGGAGCGCATCCTTCCCCGCGCGCCCAGCACCATCACGGGCGTTGCCCCTGCCCAAGCACCTGCCGTGCCGTGATGGGCCTGTGCGCCCGTACCTTGTACTGGACGATGGTGGCACCGGTACGATCTCTTGCTCCGCGCATGCTGCTCCTGCTGCTCCTCGCCGCGCCGGCCTGTTCGGTGCACGCGCAGGAGGACAGTACGGCGCTCTACCGCAAGATCCACGACTTCTCGCAGAAGCGCAAGGTGACGCGCTGGATCTACGACGCCATCTTCGCGCAGCCGGAGCCGGACAAGGCACCACCCGCACCGAAGACACCGCCCCGCCGGGTGGTACCCGGCACACGCTATACCGGCCGGGTGGTGCGCGACGTGCGCATCACGGTAACGGACCCGTTCGGCTTCTCCGTGGACGACACCGCGAAAGCGCCGGTGGCCTGGGTGCAGAAAGCCGGGAACAAGCTGCACCGCCGCACGCGGCACTACGTCATCCGTAATTTGTTGCTGGTGCACGCGGGCGATACGCTGGACCCCCTGCGCATCGCCGAGTCCGAGCGTTTGCTGCGGGCCAGCCCCGTGGTGAACGATGCACGCATCACCGTACAACCGATCAAAGGGCGCAAGGACAGTGTGGATGTCCATGTGATCGTGCACGACAAGTGGAACTACGATGCGTTCGGCACCGGATCGCTCGCGGCACTTCGTGTCACCGGGCGCGACCGCAACCTGCTCGGCTGGGGGCAGCAGGTGGAACAACAGGTGTACTGGGGCCCCAGCTTCGAGCGACCCGAATACAGCGGCAACCACCAGGTCTACAACATCCAGAACACGTACATCAGCACCCGTGCGGACTATGGCCTCACCCCCACACAGGACCGTTTGAGCGCGCGGCTGGACCGGCCGTTCTTCTCGGTGCTCACGCGCAACGCCGGTGGCATCGGCTGGAACAAGACGTGGAACCGGATCGCGTTGTTGGACACCACCGGCGAACGCCTGGGCACGCAGCGGATAGACCCGGCCAACCTGGACGCGTGGTACGGCCGCAGCTTCGCCTTCGCCAACGACGGTACCGAGCCGGGCCGCACCACCAACATCATCGCCAGCACGCGTTACTACCAGACGCGTTACACCTACCGGCCTTCCGCGCAGGACGATAGCCTGGGCGTGTACAGCAACCTCTCCACACTGCTGTTCGGCGCGGGCTTCAGTGCACGGCAGTACTACCGGGAACGCTTCCTGTTCCGTTACGGGGCCATGGAGGATGTGCCGGAAGGGTTGCTACTGAAACTGGTGGGCGGCCTGCGCTGGCGCGAAGGCGAGCGCTCGTTGTTGTACAGCGGCATCGAAGCCTCGCGGGGCCGCTACTACGCGGACTTCGGCTACCTCAGCATCGGTGCTGGCTACGGCACCTTCTGGCAGAACGGCGAACACACCGATGCCACGTTGCGGGCAAGCTTCCTCTACTTCAGCAACCTGCTCACCCTGGGTCGCTGGCATTTTCGCGAGTTCGTCCGCGGCACGGCGGTCATGGGGTTCGACAAGCCGGACTTCAGCCGCATCAACATCAACGGCGACCAACTCTATGGTTTCCGCAGCGACCTGTTGACCGGCACGCACAAGGAACTGCTCACCTTCGAAACGGTGGCCTACGCGCCGTACAACATCCTGGGCTTCCGTTTCGCGCCGGTGCTGCTCTACGGCATGGGCACCATCGGCAACGAAGGTGATCCGCTCTTCTCGGGCCGTATCTACCACGCCCTCACCTTGGGCCTGCTGGTGCGCAACGAGAACCTGCTGGTCAACACCTTCGAGGTCTCCTTCAGTTTCTTCCCCTTCGTTCCGGGCGAACCCGGCGGTGTGTTCGACTCGGGCCGCTTCACCAACTTCGCCCTGCGCGCACCGGACTTCGCCTTCACGCAACCGGACGTGGTGGGGTATTACTGAAGGCGTGATGGATGATCATCGCAGTCCATTTCCAGCGCTGTTCGTGTTGTTGCAGGGTCCTCTTCGAGAGACCCTGCAAAGGTCTAGGGGTATTACTGAAGGAGTGATGGATGACCATCGCAGTCCATTTGCTGCGCTGATCCTTTGTCGTTGCAGGGTCCTCTTCGAGAGCCCCTGCAAAGGTCTCGGAACAATGCTATATTCAAGTCGCCTAAGCGAACAGCGATGCCCCCCGCGAACGTGATCGTGATGTTGCTCGTCGCCCTACCGGTGCGCCTGGCGGCTCAAAGCGAATGGCTCTTCTTCGGTGGGCCGCAGTACGATGAAGCAACTTACCGTCCGCCGAAGAACACGGATAAGCAGGACCGGACATCGGCTTACACGCTCAGCTTTGGCCAAGGCTCAGGCATGGGCTGGCACGCGGGCGCAGCGTATCGCGCGGGAAGCGAGAAGCTGAAATTCCGGGGAGGCTTGACGTTGACGATGAACGAGGTGTCCGTGGCCTACACGGAATCATCGCGCTCCAGCGGCCTTGGCGGCGGTGGTACGTGGGTGAACAAAGGCCACCTCGATGATCGCTTTGCACTTCTCGAAGCACCGCTACTGATCTCGATCAGGGCCGGCGGCAGTGTCCGCTTCGAAACGGGGTTCTCGCCGTGGTGGCTGATGAGCGCGCACAGCCACGACAGTGGCGAACGGAACTCCAGTTGGTGGAACATGCTACCGGCATCAGGGACCTACCAAGGGACGTATGACCGAAGCGCAGATGTCACGTCCAAGTTCGTGCCCTATGGGGTCATGTTCTCGTTGGGCTTCAGCGGCACCATCAAGAAGCACTTCCTGGTGGGCACATCCAGCACCTTCAGCTTGCCGCGCACGTACGAGAGCGATTCGAAGTACTCCGTGGGGCGCTTCATGGCGCGGCTTTCCGTGGGCTATGTGCTGGTGAAGGACTGAGTTTCGAGATCGACATGCTCAGATGGAGCGAACCAACTCCAAGGCTCGTCGCTCCACTTCATCCCCCTCCCACTTCTCCTCCACGCCCTCCATCGCCAGCACCTCCTCCATGATGCGGTCGTGCCTTAGCCCCTCCTTCCACGCATCCTTGTATTCGATGTCGCTGAACTTCACCTGGCTATAGAGCGGCAGCCACTTGTCAGGGTGCTTCGCTTGCAGGTGTCCTTCGATCTTGCGGCGTAGCAGGAACTTCGGGTCGGCCACCAGGTCGCGCATCTCCACGAAGTTGCGTAGTGAGAGATCGGCGATGGCGTCACCGTTCGGTTTGCGTTTGGCGGCGTAGCGTGCGAGCACCTCGGCCCAGTTATCGTCGCCGTGTTCGTTGAGCAGATCGTTCAGCACTTTGCAATCCTCGTAGCCCGCGTTCATGCCTTCGCCATAGAAGGGCACGATGGCGTGCGCGGCATCGCCGATCAGCGCCACCTTGCCGTTGACCTGCCACGGGTTGCAGCGGATGATGACCAAGGAGCTCTGCGGGTTGCGCAGGTACTGGTCCATGAGGTCCGGCACGATCGGTAGCGCATCGGCGAAGTGCGCCTTGAAGAAAGCCTGCACCTGTTCCGGTGTGCGCACGGTGTCGAAGCCGGGCGCGTTCTCCGTGTGCGTGTTCGGCATGAAGAGCGTACCGGTGAAGCCGCCGTCCTGGTTGGCGAGGCCCATCATCATGAACCAGCGGCGCGGCCAGATGTGCAGGCACTGCGGGTCCATCTTCGGTGTGCCGTCGGCGTTCGCGGGGAAGGCCACCTCCTTGTAGTCGTGCTCGATGTATTCCTGGCTGTAGGTGAAACGGCCCATCATCATCTTCTGCCGCACGGCGCTGAAGGCACCATCGCTACCGAAGACGACATCCGCCTCCACCACCACATGGTCGCCTTCTTCACGCTGGAAATGGGCGGTGGCGTTCTGCAGGTCCACATCCATACAACGATGATCGAAATGCAGCGTCACGTTCGGGAACTTCTCCGCTTCGGTGAGCAGCCTTCTGTTCAGCTCGCCGCGCGAGACCGAATAGATGGCCTTGTTGTCGATGCTGTACGGCACGCGGTTCAAGTTGCCTTCGCGGTCGTGCATCATGCGCGCATACACGGGCACCGTGATGGCCTTCACGGTCTCGTCCACACCGGCGGCGCGCAGAGCGGTCCACCCGCGGTGGGAAACGACCAGGTTGATGCTGCGGCCTGCATAGACATCCACCTTACGTGGGTCGCCACGGCGCTCGTACACGTTGACGGTGTGGCCGCGTTTGGCCAGGAAGATGGCGAGCAAACTGCCCACCAAACCACCGCCAACGATCGTGATCCTGCTCATGCCCTTGCGTGTTTGGATGCGAATGCCCGGCAAGTTGGGCCACCGAAGGTCGTCACTACCTGTGTTTCATCAGCGCGCTACCCGGCCACGGCCGCCTTCAACGCTTCGCCGAACCGGTATACATCTTCGAAGCTGTTGTACATCGGCACCGGTGCCATGCGCAGCACATCGGGTTCTCGCCAGTCGCAGAACACACCGCGCTCGCTCAGGCGTTTGAAGATGCTGCGTCCATCGCCCTTCACCAGAATGGAGAGTTGTGCGCCGTTGTGCGCACTGTCCTTCGGGGTGATGATGGTGAACATACCGCCCTGTTCAGCGGAAACCCCTTCGATGATCCAACGCAGGTAGCCCGTGAGCTGGATGCTCTTCGTGCGCAGGCGCTCCATGCCAGCGCGGTCGAACTGTTCCAGCGCCACACGATGCAGCGCCATGGGGAACACCGGCGCGTTGCTCACCTGCCAGGCCTCGGCCGTGGGCATGGCCTTGAACTCGCGCTCCATCTTGAAGCGTTCCTTCTTGTCGTGGCCCCACCAACCGGTGAAACGCGGCAGGTCCTGTTGCAGGTGGCGTTGGTGCACGAAGGCGCCCGCCACGCCGCCCGGCCCACTGTTCAGGTACTTGTAGCTGCACCAGCAGGCGAAATCGGCTCCGTCATCGTGCAGCTTCAGGTGCAGGTTCCCGGCGGCATGGGCCAGATCGAAGCCTGCGAAAGCGCCCACCTTGTGCGCAGCGGTGGTGATGCCTTTGATGTCGAACGCCTGACCGGTCAGGAAATTGACGCCACCGAAACAGACCAGCGCCAGCTCATCACCCAGCTCGGCGATCTTGCTCGTGATGTCCTCCGGCCTCAGCGTGTACTCGCCCGCGCGCGGTTGCAGTTCCACCAGACACGCATCCGGATCCAGGCCGTGGAACTTGATGTGCGAAGCGAAGGCATAGGTATCGCTCGGGAACGGCCGTTGTTCCGTAAGGATCCTCACCCGCCTGCCGTGCGGGCGGTAGAATGAGACCAGCAGGAAATGCAGGTTGCTGGTGAGCTGGTTCATCACCACCACTTCTTCGGGCAGGGCCCCAACGAGACGTGCCGTGCTCCCGGTAAGCTCCTCGTGGTAACTGTACCACGGGTGCTTCGCATGGAAGTGGCCCTCCACCCCGTACTGCGCCCAATCGTCCAGCTCCTGCTTCAGCGCAGCGGCAGCGGCCTTGGGTTGCAGGCCCAGGGAATTGCCAGTAAAGTAGATGGCGTTGCGCTCCTTGTACTGGGGGAAGAGGAACTCGTTGCGGAACGGATGCAGTGGATCCTGCCGATCCAGTTCCTGCGCGAAGGATAGCGTGTTCTCGAAGGTCATGATGGGACTACTCGTAGTCGAGGGTCGGGTTGATCACGAGCTGGCGCACGGCCAGCCCCACACCGATGCCCACGAAGGAAGCGACCAGGCAACGGATGACGCGTTTGCTGCGCCCCACACGTGCGTAGCCCGTCGCGTAATAGGGATTGCCCTCCATGGTGAGGTCCGTTACCGAACCCGGTGTGACATGCACCCGTGGGGCGGCCATGATACCGGCGGTGATCGGCGGAACGAAGAGGCTGTTCATCTCCCAATTGAGGCCGATGACCAGACCCGCCCCAGCGGCGAAGGAGCCGATCATGGGCCACACGGGCTTGTAGCCGGTGCGTGCATCCTGTTCGCCCTTCAAGAACCACCGCATCTGGTCAATGGTCATGTCGTTGCCGAAGACGGTGTCGTAGAAATACCAGATGCGCTCGCGGCCCAGGCTGTCGGTAACGGAGAACACCTCTTCCGTAGGCTCCGCACGCTCGCGCAGGGAACCGTTCTTGCGCGTCTCCAGGTAGCGCACCTCCAAGGTGCTCTGCCCGATCACCTTCGCCTGGATCAGCTCCCCGTTCATGAGCAGGATGCGGTCCTGCGCGCTGGCATGCTGCGCCGTCGCCAGCAGCAACAGGGTCAACAAGGCACGGCCGAGGAACTTCATGGGGTGGTGGCCAAAGATAGCCGGTGGGGAACGAGCGGAGCGCGATGCACCGGACCGTGCCTCTCTTGGCTGCGTACGTATGCGTTGCACATGCACCGAACCCGGACCTCAACAGGGACGGTCCGCTATTGCGCCGCTTTGCCCGGTGATCGATCGGACGATCACGCGGCTCCAGGACGCGATGTATACCTTGTGGTAATGTCCACCCGTGAACCGCTGCGGAAATGAACCTGGAGGGGCGGCTTCGGGGCAGCAGGGTCCCGAGGCGGAGACGCTGCGGAGGTTTAATAACGACATGGGGCACGATGGCGACCTGGGCGATGCCATCGTGGGCAACGACCTCATTGGCCGCGACGCCTATGGCCTTACCCTGGGCTACTATGGCGATGCGGACTACAAGGCCATCGGCAGCGTCTGGGGTACGGTAGCCGCCAGGCCCTTCGCCCCCCTTGGCACGGCCACCACCGCCAACACCATGGGGCAGCAACACAAGGCGCTTTACAACGGCAACATCGCCCATTCGGTGAGCACCCTGCAGCCCTTCGGCTTGTGGGATAGTGGCAACGGTGCCCAAGGCCAGGTACTGGCGCAGGTGTACCACTACGACCAGCTGAACCGCCTGCGCACCGCACGGGGCTATACCGGGCTGGGTAGCGGCAACACTTGGGAGGGCGTGGCCGATGCCACCACCGACAGGTACCGCAGCGACTACACCTACGATGCCAACGGCAACATCGAGACCGCCTTCCGCCACAACAACGCCGGGGCGCGGTATGACAGTTTGCACTACCACTACCAGACCGGTACCGACGGCCGCTTGATGCGCAACCGCCTCTACCACCTGCGCGACCTGGCCGCCGATGGGGTGGTGACCGCACCGGACCCCGAGGACCTGAAGAAGACCCTGACCGCCTACGACAACACGGCCAACACCATCAATACCGCGGGCAACACCAACAACTACCGCTACGATGCCTTGGGCAACCTGGTACATGACGAGCGCGAAGGCATAGCCAACATTGCATGGACCGTGGCCGGCAAGGTGAAGACCGTGGAGCGCACAGGCAGCAGCGCCTTGGAACCCCTGCACTTCGCCTACGGCGCCGGCGGCCAGCGCATACAGAAACAGGTTACCAACGACCCCGACCTGGGCACCGGCTACCGCGAGCATTACATTCGTGATGCGCAAGGCAACATCATGGCCACCTACCGCTACAGCTTGATACCCGTTCCGGATACGGAGCCGGTGGAGTACTTGGCCAGCCTGCTCCTGAACGAGCGGCCGCTCTACGGCAGCAGCAGGTTGGGCTCCTTCGCGCACAACGAGGAACTGTACGACCATGCCGTGGTGACAAACCCCGGACCCGACGTGATGCAGCCCGTGGACGTCAACTACGAGCTT
>JAEUTA010000030.1 GCA_016788205.1 Flavobacteriales bacterium
TCGCATTCCTCCACGGCCTTCAAGCAGCTATCCATGGCCGAAACCTGAGGGTCCACTGGAAGAGTGCCCCTGTGGGACATCAGCACCTCGTAGCCGTATGCATCGAGATCGGCATAGATCGCTTCGAGCAGATTCTCCTGACCATAAACCGAAGAGGAGACCAATACCTTGGGCTTCGCAGCGACAAGCACTTTTCTCTCTGTCCGCTTCTTGGCGCTCATCGTTGTGTTACTCGCGCTAAGTTCATGATCGCACCGCTTACTTCAGGTTCTGCATTTCGCGTGAGCGATTGCAGCGGAAAGCCCGCAAGCCCTGTAATCAGGGCGCGGACTTGCAGCGGAAAGCCGGACCCCGCCTGCATTTGAGGCGGGGGCACGCCCCAACAACCACTATGCTTCACCGCGTTCATCAGTTCCTCAACACCTTTCCGCTGGTGATGATCGACTGCAAGCGCTCCAGCGTTTTGCGTTGCATGCAGAGTTCGAGGAAGATCTTCCGCTCCAGGTCCAGCAGGTATTGCTCGCTCACCTCGGTGGGCTCCGACAAGTCGCCGCCACACAGCACGTGTCCGAGCTTCTGTGAGATCAGCGTATCGTGCTCGCTGATGTAGTTGCCGCTTTGCATGCTATTGGCGCCCACGTACACGATGCCCAGGCCTTCGCGGCCCAGCACCTTGATGTCCGTGCGCATCGGCGGCTTGGTGTAGCCCTTCTCCCAGAGGTCGAGCGCGCATTCCTTGGCGTAGGCCAGCTGGTGCGCGCGGCTCACGATCACCTCGTCGGTGCCGCGGCGCAGGTAGCCGAGGCCGAAGGCTTCTTCGCCACTGGTGCTCACCTTGGCCTGTCCGATGGTGAGGAAGCGCTCGCGCAGCGCGTTGATGCGGATGTCGCCTTCCTTCAGCTCGTCGCTGAGGCGCAGCGCGAACTCCTTGCTGCCACCACCGCCGGGGATCACGCCCACGCCGAACTCCACCAGGCCCATGTAGGTCTCGGCATGCGCCACCACCTTGTCCGCATGCAGGCAGAGCTCGGTGCCGCCGCCGAGGCAGAGCTGGTGCGGCGCGGCCACCACGGGGATGGATGAATGCCGCATGCGCATCATCGTGTTCTGGAAAGTGCGGATGGCCATGTCCAGGTCGTCGTACTCCTGCTCCACGGCCATCATGAAGATCATGCCCACGTTGGCGCCCGCGGTAAAGAGCGCGCCGTCGTTGTAGACCACGAGGCCTTTATAGCCTTGCTCGGCGAGGTCGATGGCCTTGTTCAGCGCCTGGATCACTTCGGCGCCGATCACGTTCATCTTGCCGCCCCAGCTCACGCAGAGGATGCCGTCGCCGAGGTCACGCACCTGCGCCAGCTTGTTCTTCCAGATGATGTTGCTCTCCGGCAGCTCGCTGAGGACGATGGTGCCTTCCGCGCGCGGCACAGGCTTGTAGCTCTTGCTCGGGATGTCGTAGTAGAGCCGCTTGCCGCCTTCGACTTTGTAGAAGCTGCTGTTGCCTGCTGCGAGCATGTCGTTGATCCACGGCGCGACTTTCACACCGGCGGCATTCATGGCATCGAGCGCGTTCTTCACGCCAACAGCGTCCCACAGTTCGAACGGCCCCATCTCCCAGCCGAAGCCCGCGCGCATGGCGTCGTCGATCTTGTACAGCGCATCGGTGATCTCAGGGATCCGGTGGCTCACGTAGGCGAACAGCCCGTGGAAGCTCTTGCGGTAGAACTCGCCGGCCTTGTCGCTGCCAGTGTAGAGGATCATCATCCGCTTCTTCAGGTCGTCCTCTTTCCGCGCGGCATCGAGCGTGGCGAACTTGGGCTTCACCTGCGGCTTGTATTCGAGCGTTTTCAGATCGAGTTGCAGGATGTCGCCTTTCGGCGAAGAGCGGTCCTTGAAGAAGAAGCCCTTGCCGGTCTTGCTGCCGAGCATGTTCTTCTCGACCATCTGCTGCAAGTAGGCCGGCAGCGCGAACGTGGCGTTCTGCTCGTCGTTCGGACAGTTTGCTAGCACGCCCTTCGCCACGTGCACGAGCGTATCCAGGCCGACCACATCCGCCGTGCGGAACGTCGCACTCTTCGGACGGCCTAGCACAGGGCCGGTCAGGCGATCCACTTCCTCCACGGTGAGGCCCATCTCCTCGATCAAGTGGAACAGGCCCATGATCCCATACACACCAACGCGGTTCGCGATAAAGGCAGGCGTGTCCTTACACAGCACCGTGACTTTTCCCAGCACCCGTGAGCCGTACTCTTCCAGGAAGCTCAGCACCGCCGGATCCGTGTCCGGACCGGGGATCAGCTCCAGCAACGGCAGATAGCGCGGCGGGTTGAAGAAGTGCGTGCCGCAGAAGTGTTTCTTGAAGTCCTCGCTACGGCCTTCGGAGATCGCGTGGATCGGAATGCCGCTCGTGTTCGTGGTGATCAATGTGCCCGGCGTGCGGTACTTCTCCACGTTCGCCAGCACCTGCTGCTTGATGTCGAGCCGCTCGACCACGACCTCGATCACCCAGTCGCAGTCCTTGATCTTGCTGAGGTCATCGTCGAAGTTCCCGGTCTTGATGCGCTTCGCGAAGCGCTTGTCGTAGATGGGAGAGGGGTTGCTCTTCAGCGCAGCGGCCAGGGCCTCGTTGACGATCTTGTTCCGATCGGTGCCTTCCTTCGGCACGATGTCGAGCAGCAGTACTTCGGCACCCACGTTGGCGAAGTGGCAGGCGATGCGGGAGCCCATGACGCCGGATCCGAGGACGGCTACTTTCTTGATGGTTCGATTGGTCATTGGCCTTTGTATGATTTAATCGCAAGGGTCACACCTCGTGATCGAAGTTCGTTGTATAAGGCGTTCTCGAGCTGGATGCTTCGCTTGCCATCCTTAGTTGAAATAGCGTAGGCGCGGCCATTCTCAAGGCTGGACCAATTGTCTTCATTCGTCAAGTTCTCAACGGCACTTGGTATGTCCAATTCGCGCAATACAAGCATTTCTGGATCGGTCACCAGTTCCATATAGACGTAGTCCTCCGCGAACAGTACAGCCAGTCCTTTCCTGACATCGATAAGCGTGATATTGGCTTCAATGCCTTCGTAAGGAAGGCTCAGATCGAATCTCAACTCGCTCAGAAATCGAGTGTCATCATTAATAGCATCCACCAATAGAAAGGAAATGAGCTTCTCCCTCAGGGCGTCGTTCAGGGCGATCGTGTGCCGAGACATGCTCAGAAGAGTTGTTCTTGTTCAAGGATACGGTCCAACTCCGTCATCACCTCGCGGAAGTTGTTCAATTGAGCTTGTGTGAACCGGCTCTGTACGGCCTGGTTGAACTTGATCACAGTGTTGCGGCTCACATCCCGCATCTGCTTTCCTTCGGTGGTGAGGTGGATGCGGACCACGCGTTTGTCCTCTTTGCAGGGAACGCGTTTGATGAGACCTTCTTCCTCCATGGTCTGCAAGGTGCGGACGAGACTGCGACTTTCCATGCCCATCTTGGGGCCGAGCTTGGTACTGGGTGTGCCGTCCGGTTCGATGTTCAACAGGATCTGGCCCACGGCCATGCTGCCGCCGTATTTGGCGGCTTCGGTGTTGTACAGCCGGGATATGCGGCTCCACACGCGGCGGATGGGAAAGTCGATCGTCTCTTCGGGTCTCATGCTCATTCGGCTTCGGAGCCTAAGGTACATCTAAAAGGTATGCGTGCATACTAATTACGAACCTTTCAGGAAGAAGGTTGCGGGCATGGTCCTTGTAGCTTTGGCGTCCTAATTCCGTGTCATGCATCTGCGCTCATTCGCCCTCCTCGGCCTCGCTGCTACGCTGTTGATCGCGTCATGCAAGAAAGACGATGATGAACCTGCGGCGCCAGGTTCGGGTGGTGGGGACGCGGGCCCACGCCTTATCATGAAGTTCAAGTTCGATAGTACGCAGGTGCGGTTGAACAACATCGGGCTCCCGGCAGCGGTGCCAGCGGGGCATGGTGCTCAGAGCCCGGTTTTCAACAGAATGAGCGCCCACTATGTGGAGTTCGCGCCCGCCGCACTCACCCCTCTCGGAGGTGGCGACGTGGTTTATCGGGCACCGGAAACGACCATCGGAGGCGACAATGCCATCGATCATGATCTGTGTCTTGAAGTGCCACAGGGCGGAGAGTTCCTCAATATTCCCTTGGGCGACCTTTCTCCAGGAACTTATGAATGGTTGCGCGTTTCACTCAGCTATCAGAACTACGACATCCGTTTCGGCGCGTTGGGAACGGTGTATCACGGAACGGTGGCTTCGTTCCTCGGGTTCAATACCTACATCAGTTCCTATCAAGTGCATGATTCCACCGTGGTGGTGAACGACGACAAGCTGCAGGGCTATTGGGCCTTCGAAGTGATCAACCCGCCGATCCCGGTACCGGTCACCTTGGGCCAGGCTCCCGGGACGACCGTGGTCAATCCGCTTTTTGCCACCTCGCCGATACCTGCGGGTTCCTGTGTAGTGACCGCAGCATTCCCGACGGCCCTTACCGTAACGGGTTCGGAGACGGAGGATGTGGTGATCGAGGTTGCGCTCAGCACGAACAACAGTTTCGAGTGGGCCGAGACCGATGGTGACAACCTCTACGAACCCATCGACGGTGAGATCGTGCAGGACATGGGCATCCGTGGGATGATCCCCACGGTCCAGTAGTTCAGCTCGGCTGTTTCACCGCACGGCGCTGGCCGTTCTGCCAGAGTTCCAGCCCGCTTTCCGGGTGATAGGTGTAGCGGATGCTTTGTGCAGGAACGATGAGGTCGTTATGACCTGCCATGTCGTCGTAGAGGAAGAGGCTGTCGCACGCGAAGGTGAAGACCGCTGTATCGTTGTGAAGGGCAAGTCTGCCGAAGGGTGCAGCGTTCGTGCGTTTCACGTAAGTTGAATCGCCTTCTGTGATGTGCTCAGGAAAAGCCACGTCGAGGAACCCGAGATCGGTAAAGGCGCTATCCATGAACATCAGCTTTTGCCCCCAGCTTTCGCGCTCCCCGAAGTTGGCCAGGATCAAGTGGGTGCCGGGTGGGTTCGGAATGCTGAAGAAGGTGGGCAGCATGGTCCAACTGTCATAAGCACCGTTGGAATAGGCAAGGATACGGGCATTGCTGTCAGGCAATAGTTCGTACCGGTAAAGGCGGATGCCCTCGAACTTCGGCTCTACGTGGCCCGCGACCATGAGGTAGGTGCTGTCGCCCATATCGAACGTGGTCTGTATCAGCAGCGTGTCATGCCGGATGTTGTCGTTGAGTGCGGCAAAGACCACCGGCCCTGAACCATGTTCGATGATCGGCTCAGCCGCCTTTTGCTCCGGTGCACCAGTACATGCTGCGAACAGGATAATGTGCAGCACGATCAGGGCTACTCTCGCTTCGCTCATGGCAGTTGCTTCACTTCACCGGAACCGGCGATATGCTTGTTCACCTGAGTAGGCGACCCTGTGTAATTGATGTTGCCACTGCCACCAATGTTCGCGGTGAGCTTCCCGGTCACCGTCAGTCCGATGTCGCCACTGCCTTGTACAGAGGCCTCCGCATTGGTGGCCTCCAGGTCCGACGCATCGATATCACCACTGCCCTGCACAGTGACGTTGAGGTCGCCGCACGTTCCATGCAGGTCGATATCCCCTGAACCTTGGACGATCGCATCGATGTGTTTCGCGTCAATTCCCAAATCGACCTCGCCGCTGCCTTGCACTTCAACGGTGAGTTTCGGTGCGGTGAAAGCGTTCACGGTCTTGACATCGCCCGAGCCTTGTACACTAACGAAGTCCACCATGGGCATGGTTATGTGAACGATGAAGGGTTTGTCCGTGTTGTAGCATTTCTTGGTCCCGATCTCCCAAACGCCGCCTTTCACGTCGGTGATGAGCAGGTCGATCAGGTTCGACTGGCCCTCTATTTCCACGGCCTGCGCACTACCACGCGTGAGCCGCACTTCCAACGACCCCTGAGCTGCTATGCCGCGAAATGCGGAAAGGGTCAAGGTTCGCTTTACAACGGGTCCTGCGCCCCTCTCGCAGTTCAATGGTGTGCAAGCTTGGAGAGAGGCTGCGAGAAGTAGAAAGCCCGGAATAGCGAGTTTGAGGCGCATGTTGGTCATGGTCGTTGGGAGTCTCGAACTCCAAGAACGATCAGCGCACCAACGTAACGGTGGAGTTCAGCGCGCTCTCGCCCCAAGTGAAGACGTAAAAGTACACACCGTCCGATGCGGGTTCGCCAGTGAAACTGCGACCATCCCAGCTAAGGTCGTTGCCGAGGCTCTCGAACATGCGCTGACCATAACGGTTGTAGATGGTAAGGTGTGCGCACGGGCCAAGGAAGCGTTCGTTCAACGGTGCGAATTCGTCGTTCCGCCCATCCCCGTTCGGTGTGAATACGTTAGGGAGTTCGATCTGGGAGAAGTCCAGCTGCTCCTGTGTCGTGAACTGCTCCAGGAAGGTGGCCGCTTCGCCCGTGTTATCCACCGTGGTGAGGGTGACCGTGCTCGATGCGCCGAACGGAAAGGTGTGCATGGGCGTTTCCAACGAACTGCCGGTGCCATCGCCGAAGTTCCAATTGTAACTCACGGCGTTCGCAACATTGTGATTGAAATAGGCCTTGACCATCTCGCAACCCGGTTCAAAGCGCACCTCGATAGCCGGGAGCTGGGCTTGAGCGCCTAGCGCAATGAGGAGGAACGCAATACCAACACTGCTTCTCCAAGGCCATGTTCGGTTCGTGGAAAGGAGCGGCAGGGCGGTGGGCATGTGTGTGGCGCGGTCTTTCGCTAGGTCAAAGGTGCGCGAGAAACCCTTCTACGCCGGTATCATCGCTTGGTTTTCATCCACAGCCGCCTTGTTGACAGGTTCGTTTTGCGCTGGCTTAGAACCTTTTTCATGTCAAGTCCGTATATCGCCCGAATATGAACGTCCGTCGTGTGTTGAACCTTACTCGTCCGATCCGGTCTGGCCGGACATGTCGCTAGAACTGCCCATATCCGACCCGCACCATTGGGCAGATGAGCTTGCTGAGCGTTTCGCCGCGGCAGGCATCGTGGTGTTCGCACACCGCGGCCCGATGGAACATGCCCAACTCGAACATCTACTGACCGTTGCCGAGGAGCATAGCTTGATGGCCAGGGTGGGTGTTTCTGCGCGCAAGCGCCTCTTCAATGTGTTGGTGGAGGGCTTGGAGAACGTTCGCCATCATACTCCGCAGGACTTGATGGAGACGGCTTTTGCCATGCTGGTGTTCGAGGGGGCCGGCTACCGCTTGTTCTTCGGCAACGCCGCTCCACAGGTCACCGTTGCCTTACTTTCACAACGCGTGAGCATCTTGAACGATATGGACGAGGCTGACCTGCGCGAACATCACCTGAAACTGCTCGCCAATGAAGGTCGCACGGAGCGCGGCGGTGCAGGTCTCGGTCTGCTCACCATGGCCCGTAAAAGCACTGGACCTATCGTGACGCACGCTTTCCCCCGCGACAACGAGACCGCGTTCGTGGCGTTGGAACTGGCCCTTACGGCAGCTTAGCCGTTCACGTAGCGCTGTAGATGGCTGAACAGGGGCGTCAATGCACCGCTCTGGGCAATGGTAGCCCGTTCGATCATGCCTTCGTTGTCGTCCCCGACGAGGAAGGGAAGCACCCGTTCGATGAGGTCTCGACCGAAGGCTTCAGAGGCATCGCGAGGCAGCTCACACGGCAGGTTGTCCACGCTCATTACGGCGATCGTCCCTTTTGTTCCAGCGTCCTTCTCTGCCGCTGAAGCCGGGTCATAACCGAAGAACGGCTGGGCGATGGTGGTGGCGCGCAAGGTGCTATCGATCGGTCCGCCGATGTCGCAGCTTATGTCGGCGATCACGTCGAGCGTCAACTCCGGATCGCGCAGGTCCGCGGTGCTCAGGATCTTCGGGCCGCGAGGATCCCAGAAATGGCAAGCCATGTAAATGTGGGCCTTGCGTGCGAAGGGAAGGAAGTTGGCATGATGTCCACGCGGGTCGTTGTGGAAGGCTTCCTTTTCGAACGGCTTCCCATCATCGCGTACGTAGAGATCCGCCGAACCAAGCGCGGTGTAAACCGGGCCTGTATTGTCGGCAGCCAAGAATTCACGCGGGCTGATCCGCTTCACACCGGCACGTTCCAATACACCCATGGCCCCTTTTCCCACACGACCACCACCGGTCATTACGATGCGCAGGTCGTTCGGCAACGGGTAGGCGTGGAGGTAGCGCTGTAGCTCCTCCAAGTCATGGCATTCGTTCGCAGGCTTCAACTCCGGCCCACCATGCATCAGCTGCCAGGCGCGCATGCCGTTGTACGCGCCAACCACTCCGGCCCAATAACCGAAGGCCAGCACACGCTCGCCATGCGGGTTGGTGAGTAGTTCATGGTCCAACAACCGGACCTTCCGATCCAGTACAGCTCTCAAGAGCTTTCGGTTGTGCGGCTGCTCTTTGATGGTATGCGAGAAGAACAGATAGGCCTTCTCCGGAAGCAACATCTCCAGCGGCACCTCCTTCACACCAAGGATCAGGTCACGGTCTTCCAGATCATCGACCATCGGTATCTCGAAGGCTTCGTACTCGCCATCCGTGTAAGCACGCACCGGGCTGCGTTGAACCACCAGGTCCACGGCCGGGTACCGTTGCATCACCTCTTTACACTGAGCGGGTGTAAGCGGCACGCGCCGGTCCGCTGGCTGTTTGCCTTCGCGAATGACGCCGATCTTGCGGTAAGACGTTGGCATGGGGCGGCAAAAGTAGGAGGCTTGGCCGGGAGGTACGGTCAAGGTCTTAGTTCTCCGGTGTGCGGCACGCCATTGGCTACCTTTGTTCCACGTTCTTTCCAACATCGGGGCCGACATGGATTCGACAGCGGCTTCGTGATGTGTGTAAGCATGCCGAGTGTGAGGTGCGATTCGTTATCCCAGTGCCTCGACGCCATAACTGGCGAAGTAGACTACGCTCTCGCAGCTTAATAGCCCAAGGCTATTCGGCTTAATCGGCGCGAATAACAGTAGCGTCGACGAGTACCTCTCGGGGAGGCCCGTTATCCTCCTTCCCGGATCAGAGGTGTCATCATGGAAGACTGGCTTGTGCGGTGGTCCGGAGCACAAGTAAGACACAGGACCTAAGCCCTTGGTGGGGTGCCCTTTCCCAGCCAGCGGTCGAAAACCAATGAAGTGGCTACGCATGTAGAAAGCCCATGTTGCGGTCGTTTGGACGGCGGTTCGATCCCGCCCGGCTCCACCAAAACGAACCCCGTTGCGTTAGCAACGGGGTTCGTTCGTTTCGAAGAAACCCGGTCGTGGTTCACCCCTGGCGAACCAAGGATGCCGCCCCCTTCCCATCCCCGCGAATACGGATGCCCCTTCAGCCGATGACGCCTCGGAGGGCGGGTGAGCTTTCTTTAGAACCCAACGCCGATGCCACCGCTCAGGATCGGTTGTGTCCCATACACGCTGTTCGGGTCTTGGAGCACATCGAAAAGGACTTGGAAATAGATGCTGCTACGGCCACCCAAAGGCTGCACATACCCTGCGCCAAGCAACAGATGAGGAACCCAGAGGCGAATCGTTTCCCGGTCCACGTAACTGTAGAGTTCCCGGTTCAGGTGGTAGAACTCGGCATGCGCGTAGAACTGCTCCAGCGGTCGATAGCGGGTGAATACGCGATAGCCGTAACCGGTCTGCTCGATGGGCGGTGTCCAGCGGTTGTCGCGGATGTACCAGTAGCTGAGCCCTGCTCCGACGGAGAGCTTGTTCTGCCGGTCCACGAAGTAGCCGACAAGTGGATCCAACTGGATGGCTGTAGCTGTTCCGAAATTCAATCCTACGCCGCCTCCGAACCAGATGCGGTCCTTCAACGGACGCGGGTCTTTGCGTGACGTGTTCGTGCTGTCCTGTGCCAGGCTCACGGAGCTCATGGTCAGTAACGCGGATGCAAGTAGGACGTTCCGGAGCATGGCGATCCCTATTGGGTTATCGAAAGTAACACGCGCTTCCGGATCGCCTTAGGGCCGTAGTTCTTTTGGAAATGGAGCGTGAGCAAGATACCACGCATGGTCATCCAGCCGAGGAAGGCGGTCCATACGGCGTGCAGTTCCCAGCCCAGCGTATCCGTTCCGTAGATCAATGGGACGAAGACCCCGAAGGTGGAGATCAGCAGCACGTTCCGCAGGATCTTGCCATCGCCGAGGCCTTTGTACACGCCATCGAAGGCGAAGGCCACGGCATTGATCGGCTGGGTGAGCACCACCATCCAGAAGACGCCGGTGAGGAGTGACAGGACCGCGACATCCGTGGTGAACAGGGTGCCGATGTACGCGTAGTCCAGCAGATATACCAGGGAAAGCCCGGCACCGATCAAGACACTTTGCCGTACCACGCGCCAGCTGACGCGATACACGCTGCCCCAGTCCTTGGCGCCAACGAAGCGACCCACGAGCACGCTGCCCGCCGCCGCGTACCCATCGATGAAGAAGGCGCTGAACAACCATACCTGCATGGCGATACTGTGCGCGCCGATATGCGCTTGTCCATACCCTGTGGCGAAACGGTTCCCTAGGTAGTAGCACGCGTTCAGCGCGATGGTGCGCGCGAAGAGGTTGCCGCTCAGCAGCCACAGATGCAGCAGCTCGGGATGTTTCCAACTGCGTGGGAAGAAGGTGAACGGCGTGCGGGCGACCATGATCACCACCGCGGTGATGAACATCACGGCTTGTGCGATCAAACTGGCCCAGGCACTTCCCACGATGCCCATCGACGCGATGCCGAAGTGACCGAAGATGAGCACCGGGTTCAGCGCGAGGTTCACACCGGCACCCAGCAGGCTGATCCACATGCCCCAGTTCAGGTTCTGGATACCACGGAACGCACCGGTGATGGCGAAGGTGGCCAGCACGATCGGGAAGCCGAAGCTGCGGATGTGGTAGTACTCAACAGCTTTCCGTAGCACCTCACCCTCGGCGTTGTACAGTCTGAAAATGGGCTCCGAGAACATGTTGGTGAGCGCGAAGAAGCCGAAGCCCAGGATGAAATTCATCCACACGGCGATCGGCACCAGCCCGGCGATCTCGGGCAGGCGTTGTTCGCCGTAGTAGCGCGAGACGACAGCGAGTACAGCACTCCGCGTTTGCGCCAGCACCCACACCACGAGCAGGAAGAAGCTGCTGGAGATCCCTACGGCCGCAAGGTCCGCTGTGCCCAGGCTGCCTACGAAGGCCGTATCCACCAACGAGATGATCGGCTCTGCGATGCCGCTGATGATCGCGGGCACAGCAAGACGGTCGAGGTCACGCGGTTCGAACGAACGGGGGATGCGGCGGACTTTCGGCGAGCGGCTCACGGGCCTGCAAAGATGCGCAGTGCATCAGGGAACCAACGGCTGCACACGGTAGAGCGTCCACGGCTTTTGTCCTTCATCCCACGTGTACCAGCGCATCACTGTGGTGGACCAGGTCGGTTCCGTGCGCACCAATGCGGTCAGGTTGGAACGGTCGTCCGGAATTGGCATCGGCATTCCATCCTGGACCACGAGGAAGTCCAAGCGCTCAGCGTGATCGAATGGAACATGTGGCGGTACGACTTCTTCTTCTGTGCCCGCCGGGCGATAGAAGTCGGGCAGCATGATGCGCCAGGCGATGGGTAGGTCGATCGCATAGCCCACATGATCACCAGGTTTCGACAATCGATGCAGCACTTCAGCGATCCGCACGCGGCCTTCTCCTGCGGAACTGCTCATCACCACAACAAGTCCGATGAAGTTCACGAGAACAAGTGTTCCAGCGAGCACGAACAGGATGGTACGTGCATCTTTCAATACGCGCGACTCTGACACCAATGCCCATGCTGTGATCAAGATCCAGGGGACCAGATCAGCAAGCGGATAGAGGAAGCGTAGCTCTTTGTGTCCGATGGCGCTGTGTACGAGCAAGTAGGGAAGTACACACCACACGCCCAGATGCTTCGGCCGTTTGACGAGCAGGACCACGAAGGCGAACAGCACCGCGACACCGATCGGCGGTAGCGCATATTTCACGATCCATGGTGGGTAGTAGCACCACGGCAACTCGTCGAAGACCGGTGATCCAGAACCCGTGATACCCATGCGCAAATAGTTCCACGTGGTGGGCGTGAAGCTCCCGTAGAAGGCTTGGTCGAGTGCGACTCCGGCGATCAGGACGACCAGTGTACCGCCTCCCAAAAGCAGCAGACTGCGCACACGTTCCTTGCGAACGACCACCATCCAAGCGATGGCGGAGAGCACGATCAGTCCGGTCGGCGCACGGCAGAGCATGGCGATCCCGGCGAACACACCCGCTTGGAACGCCCACATTTTTCCGCGTTGAAGAATGGCCGTGAGCATGAACAGGAGGAAGATCCCCGACCAACCTTCACTGCTGAAGCGTACATGCAGAAAGGGAAGGAACCAGAGCAGATAGGCCATGATGATGTAGGCCTTTTGCCAACGCTGGTCCAGTGTTGAAGTCGTTGCGCGCACGAAACCACGGACGGCGATCAGCGCCAACACCGCGGTCAACAAACGCAGCAGGAGCGTGCGCGTGAACGGGTCGCCGAAACCGCAGGCATCCACCACACGGAACATGCCCACTGCGATCCAGGGTTGCAGCGATGAACGTATCCCCGCATCGAACTCCCACGCCAGGTGTTCCACAGGAAGTTCGCCGAGCTTCCATTGCGCGAAGGCCACGATCTGGAAGTGCTCATCCGCACTGTGGTAGCCCGTGCTGTTCCACGCGGTGATCAGATACACCAACACGGCGGCCAAGAACACGGTGCGATGGAAGCGCGGCATACTCACCCCACGAAGGTGCGGAAAAGCGAACGGGCCCGAAAGGCCCGTTCAATGTGATATCGGATGTCGACTTAAGCGCGCTCCAGCTCCTCGCGCAGCGCAGCCATGAAGAGCTCCGTGGTCAGGTACTTGTCGGCCGTCACCTTGTCGCCGTGGATGCACACCGCGAGGTCCTTCGTCATCTTGCCGCTCTCCACCGTGCGGATGCACACGGCCTCCAGCTTGTTGGCGAAGTCGATCAGGGCTTGGTTGCCATCCAGCTTGCCACGGAAGGCCAGTCCACGCGTCCAGGCGAAGATGCTGGCGATCGGGTTGGTGCTCGTGGGTTTGCCCTGCTGGTGCTGGCGGTAGTGACGGGTCACCGTGCCGTGCGCGGCTTCGGCTTCCATCGTCTTGCCATCGGGTGTGATCAGTACGCTCGTCATCAGGCCCAACGAGCCGAAGCCTTGTGCCACGGTATCGCTCTGCACATCGCCGTCGTAGTTCTTGCAGGCCCACACGTAGCCACCGCTCCACTTCATGGCGCTGGCCACCATGTCGTCGATCAAGCGGTGCTCGTACACGATCCCCGCCTCCTGGAACTTCGTTTTAAAGTGTTTCTGGTAGGTCTCTTCGAAGATGTCCTTGAAACGACCGTCATACTTTTTCAGGATCGTGTTCTTCGTGCTCAGGTACAGCGGCCACTTCTTCGAGAGCGCCAGGTTGAAGCAGCTCATCGCGAAGCCTTCGATGCTCTCGTCGGTGTTGTACATGCTCATGGCCACCCCGTTGCCTTCGAAGTCGTACACGTTCCAGGTCTGAACCTCGCCTCCGTCTTCGGGTGTGAAGGTCATCGTGAGTTTACCCTTGCCTTTGATCACCGCATCGCTCGCGCGGTACTGATCACCGAAGGCGTGACGGCCGATGACGATCGGTTGCGTCCAACCTGGCACCAGGCGCGGGATGTTGCTGATCACGATGGGCTCGCGGAAAACCGTTCCGTTCAGGATATTGCGGATCGTCCCGTTCGGGCTCTTCCACATCTGCTTCAATCCGAACTCCTTCACACGTTCCTCATCCGGCGTGATCGTGGCGCACTTGATGCCCACGCTGTGTTTCAGGATGGCCTTGGCGCTTTCCACCGTGATCTTGTCGTCGGTCTTGTCGCGGCTCTCGATACCGAGGTCGTAGTACTCGATGGGGACATCCACGTAGGGCAGGATCAGTTCATCCTTGATCCACTTCCAGATGATACGGGTCATCTCATCGCCGTCCAGTTCCACGACGGGCTTCGCCACTTTGATCTTCGACATCGCTCGGTTCTCGTTGTTCGTTCTTGGTTCCGGCTGCGAAAGTACCCCTGCGCGGCCGCACGACGAAACCGCTCGTTCAGATTGCCGTCACCCGATCGTCAAGGCTCACCGAACGGGCCGGAAGAAGTACTGCGAACGCCCGCTTCCGCCACCGGCCATGAGGAAGATGTTCGCCGTGTTCTCCCACTTGTTGTCAATTACCAAGCTGCCGTCGTTGGTCAGCGTAAGTCGAATCCGGTTCACCTGCCTGCTCCCATGGATGATGGGGAATGCGGGGGGGACCTCCTTGATGTCTTTGTGAGTGAAGATCTCGACGTATCCACGCTTCGAAAAGCGCCCTGTGAACTGCTCTGTGCGGCGGCTCATCCCATCCATGAAGTTCAGCGTGATCCGACCCTGCCGATCAACGGACAGGTTGACGGTATCGGTACCAGTGGTTGGAAGCTCTAACACACGGAAGAGGTCAGGTACGGGCCCATGCTTGTGTTGCGATCGTGCTGGTTGCACCGCGAATGTGCCGGAGAAACCGGACGTTACAGACACGAGTTCCGCCCTGCTCACCTTCATGCCCGAACCGCAGCCCTGAACGACCACGGATAGAGCGACCATGATCCAGACAAGTGGTCGCGATGAAGACATGTATCCGTGATCACCCCAGATCCAGGTCCAGTTCCTCGCGCAACTTCAGCAGTGCGGGGTTCTTCTCCGCCATCAGCTTGAACTTGTCCAGCGCAGTGAAACGTGGCTTCACGGACACTTCCTCCTTGCGCACTTCCAGTTCGAGACCCATGTCGTCCATCTGTCTGCGCAGGTAGCCGAGCAGTTCGGGTTTCTCGTCGCGCATATAATTCTCTTGCACTGCATTGACGATGGGAAAAGCGATGCGTCCGGGTCCGATCACTTCGGGTTCGCGAGCCATCAAGGTGGCGTGAAGGCTGTCGCGTTTGCGCTGCTTCTGAGCGAGCGCGTAGTCACGCCAGACCTTCAACAACAGTGCGGGATTCACCTCTTTGCTGGAAGCGGGCATGCCCGTGCCGTTGTCGGATTCGAGAACGACCGGTGCAGCCTCCACCGCAGCTTCAGCGACCGTGCTCTTGATGCTGACCTGTCCGGCAAGTCGGCGTTTCGGCGTGTAATCCGAAGTGACAGGCTCGCGCACAACCGCTGGCGCAACAGGCTGTGTTTGCGCCACAACAGGTCGTGCCGCAGGTGGAATAGGTGCGGAAGGTTCCGCCGCAATCACCGGTTTCGGCGCTGCGGGAGCCGCTACGCTGACGTCAGGACTTTTTTTTTGAGCCGATGTATCCTCTGCGGCGTTGATGCGGCAGAGCTGTACCAACGTGAGTTCCACCAAAAGGCGCGGCTCCTTGCTCGCCTTGTACTGGCTGTCGCACTGCGCGAGGCGATCCAAGCCACGGACGAGCAGTTCACGGTCCACGCGCTGGGCCTGGTCACCGTAACGTGCGGTGAGGTCTTCGCCCACTTCCAACAACGGCAACGTGCGCGGGTCCTGGCTCACGAGCAGGTCGCGGAAATGGCGACCGAGACCGGCGACGAACAAGTGACCGTCGAAACCCTGTTGCAAGATCGTGTTGTATTCCACCAGTACCGCCGGGATGTCGCCGCGGATGATGCTGTCCGTGATGCGGAAGTAGTGCTCGTGGTCCAGCACGTTCAGGTTCTTCACCACATCCTGGTAGGTGAGTCTGTTCCCGCAGAAACTGACGAGCTGGTCGAAGATGGAGAGCGCATCGCGTAAGCCCCCGTCGGCTTTCTGCGCGATCACGTGCAAGGCTTGCGCATCGGCTTCGATGCCTTCTTTCTGGGCGATTCCCGCGAGGTGCTTGCTGATGTCCGAGATCATGATCCGTCGGAAATCGAACACCTGGCAGCGGCTCAGGATGGTGGGCAGGATCTTGTGCTTCTCCGTGGTGGCCAGGATAAAGATGGCGTAGGAGGGAGGCTCTTCCAGCGTTTTCAGGAACGCGTTGAACGCCGCCGAACTGAGCATGTGCACCTCATCGATGATGTACACCTTTTTGGTGCCCACCTGCGGCGCTATGCTCACCTGCAGGATCAGGTTGCGGATGTCGTCGACGCTGTTGTTGCTGGCGGCATCGAGCTCGAAGATGTTCAGGCTGTGGCCCTCTTCAAAAGTCTTGCACGGCGCGCACTGCCCGCAGGCCACCAGATCCTCGCCGAGGTTCTCACAGTTGATCGTACGTGCCAGGATCCGCGCGCAGGTCGTTTTCCCAACGCCCCGTGGCCCCGTGAACAGGAAGGCCGAGGCGAGGTGGTTGCTGCGGATGGCGTTCTTCAGCGTTTCGGTCACGGCCTCCTGGCCCACGACGGTATCGAAGGTGGCCGGACGGTACTTACGGGCGCTGACGACGAACTGGTCCATGATGATCGGGGCGAAGATAGACGGGCGTGGTGCGCAGCCCGGAGCCGGATATCAACAGCTGTGGAAAGCGGTTGAATGTGCTCTTAGCTGCTGGCTTCTGGCTATTGGCTGGTTCGTGCGTTCCGGCACGTCAGAGCAGATCTTCGGGTATGGCGCTGCCCCCTTCGTTAACCGAAAAGCGGCCAGCAGCCAATAGCCAGAAGCCAGCAGCTCAGCCCCCGTTCCTTCAGGAGGGCTTCCACCTTTCCGAGCTTGATCCTGTTCCTTGCCGCAATGGGCAGATAGACCAAGGGCAGGAAGCTCAGTAGGCCCGCTCCGTTCTTCACGGTACTGTACGTGGCGATGCCGATCAGTACGCCGATGAGGACGGCATCCATGATCTTCATGGGCTTCAGCCGCTTGGCTTCCAGCAACAGTTCCTCGTTCGTCAGTTCGGCGGGTTCCTTGGATACCATCGGGGAGAGCTTGGGTGGTCACGGCGAATCTATGTCCGGGTAAGCCGCTTCGCAGCTTTAGAGCGCGTGCTGAAGAAGGGTCTCGGAGCTATCCGGCTGGGATCCAACTGGTTGATTTTCCGGCGGATCTTCTTACATTTGCGCCCCAAATCAACCGAAAGGCATGACCAACCGGTACGAGACCGTCTTCATTCTAACTCCCGTTTTGTCTGAGGACCAGACAAAGGAGGCGGTAAAAAAGTTCAAAGACCTGTTGAAGGCAGGCAATGGTAAGGTCCACCATGAAGAGAGCTGGGGAATGCGCAAACTCGCGTATCCCATCCAGAAGAAGTCCTCGGGCTTCTACCACCTGATCGAGTTCGAAAGCGAGGCTACCCTCGTGGCCAAGCTCGAGACCGAATACCGCCGTGACGAGCGTATCATCCGATTCTTGACCATCGTGATGGACAAGCACCACATCGCCTTCGCCGAGAAGCGCCGTACCAAGCGCTCCACCAAGAAGGAGATCGTTGAACCCACTAACGCTTAAGCCATGGCCGCAGACAACAGCGAGATCCGGTATCTCACCCCGATCGCCATCGAGACGAAGAAGGACAAGTACTGTCGCTTCAAGAAGATGGGGATCACCTACATCGATTACAAGGACGAGGAGTTCCTGCTGCGCTTCGTGAACGAGCAAGGCAAGATCCTTCCCCGCCGCCTCACCGGTACCAGCCTGAAGTATCAGCGCAAGGTCGGCCAAGCCATCAAGCGCAGCCGACACCTGGCCCTGATGCCGTACGTGGCTGATATGATGAAGTAACCTTCAACACGCCTACGAACATGGAAGTCATCCTGAAGAAAGACGTGGAGCACCTGGGCTACGCCAACGACGTGGTGAAAGTGAAGGAAGGTTACGCCCGCAACTTCCTCCTGCCCCGTGGCCTCGCCGTGAGCGCCACCGAGAGCGAGAAGAAGCAGCTGGCCGAGACCATGAAGCAACGCGCCCACAAAGAGGCGAAGATCAAGACCGAAGCCGAGAAAATGGCCGCTGGTCTGGCCGACAAGACCCTGAAGATCGGTGCCAAAGCCGGTGAGAAGGGCAAGATCTTCGGTAGCGTCAACACCATCCAGATCGCTGACGCCATCCGCGCGCTCGGCTTCGAGGTGGATCGCAAGAACATCAAGCTGAAAGGTGAAGCCATCAAGTCCCTCGGCAAATACGAGGCTGAAGTGGTCTTCCACCGCGACGTGATCAAGACCATCCCCTTCGAGGTGGTGGAAGAGTGATCGCTGAGCAAGTGAACTGGGAGAAGGGGCCGAGAGGCCCCTTTTTCTTTTTGCGATCTTCGAGCAGTATGAAACTGCCGCGCTTCGTCGGGTTCCAATTGCACATTCTGCTCTGTACCACAATTGCCTCGGCGCAGTCTGATGCTGATTCCTTGGATTGGCCCATTCCCGTAGTCGACACGATCCCACGTGGACAAGGCGGGCTGTTCCCGGAACTCGGATTCTTCTCAGCGGTTGATCCGAACGGTGTGTTTGTCGGACCTGTTCGCTTTTCCCCGCTGGGTGTCGAGGGCTATGTCAAGGAGGACATCTCCAATTGGTTCGGATACTACGGGGGGGCGGGCTGGCGCCATGTAGGGTTCCTACGAACCGTACCCGACACGTCGATCCAATACAAATACCGCACTTGGAATTTCTCGCTAAGTGCTGGTGTGACATTGGGAAGTCGGAACGGGTCGTACCTGTTCACGGGAATGACGCTGGACATCCCCTTTCACTACAGGGAGAGACGGTTCGAGGGTGGAAATAAGGTAGATGCCTATGGTGCTTGGTTCAGTGGACGTACATATTTGACCGCCCCAGCGTTGGTGCTTGGCTATCGAACGCCATATCAAGTCTCCGTGAAGTTCATGTATTACCTGAACTCATTTTTCCGACCGCGAAGTCTTGAAGATTCAAGACGAGTTCATCTGACTGATAGTGATGGTTTCAATCCGCAGGTGGTGAGTGTTTCCGTCCAGATCGGACTTTTCCAGAAGGATGACCCACCTCGCTATGAGGTTTTTGGTGGACGCAAGCAGAGTGATCAGCATTGGTCCATGAGATGATCTTTTCAGCACATGCCCACCATCACCCACATCGACCTCTTCCCCCTCAGCATCCCGCTGAAGGCGCCTTTCGTCACCTCCCTGGGCGCGCTGGAAGCGGTGGAAAGCGTGATCGTGCGCATCACGACGAATGATAGTCTCGTTGGCTGGGGCGAATGCAACCCGTTCTGGTCCATCAATGGCGAAACGCAGGAGACATGTTTGGCCGTTGGGAAGCACATCGCTAGGGTCTTGGTCGGTCACGATGCTACGGAGATCGAAGGCCTCCATGGCAAGATGGACCGAATGATCTTCGCCAACAACAGCATCAAGAGCGCTTTCGACATCGCTTGCCACGACATCGCTGCGCAAGCCGCAGGATTGCCATTGTACCGATTCCTCGGCGGAGCAACAAAACGCCCACTGATCACGGACTATACCGTGAGCCTTGGCACCAAGGAAAAGATGGCGGCTGATGCACTGGTCATCATCCGCAACGGTTTCCAAGTGATCAAAGTGAAGCTGGGTGGCGGTGCGCAGGAGGACATCGAACGCATTCTGGCCATCCGCGCGGCTATCGGCGAGGATGTCCCCTTGCGCATCGATGCCAACCAAGGCTGGTCACCCGAGCAGGCCGTCCTTGTGTTGAACGCATTGGGTGATGCGAACATCCAGCATTGCGAAGAGCCCATTCCCCGTTGGCAGTTCATGGAGATGCGTCGCGTGAAGGAAGCCTCACCGATCCCCATCATGGCCGACGAAAGTTGCTGCGATCATAACGACGCCGGGCGTCTGATAGACCTCGGTGCATGTCAGCGCTTCAACATCAAGCTGGGCAAGAGCGGCGGGCTCTTTAAGGCGAAGAGGATCATCGCGTTGGCTGAGGCTGCTGGTTTGGAAGTGCAGATCGGTGGTTTCCTCGAATCACGCCTGGCGTGGACCGCTGCAGCTCACCTTGCGTTGACCAGCAATGCCGTCCGCTTCTGCGATATGGATACGCCGCTCATGTTCACCGCTGATCCGGTGCAAGGCGGGCTCACTTACGGAGCAGGTGGTTCCATCACCGTGCCTTCCACGGTCGGGCTTGGCGCTTCGATCGATCCGTCCTACTTGCGCGGCGTCATCGAAGTGCGCTGATCTTACATGAGGATGTTGTGCTGCGGCTTCAGCGGCTCGGGGATGTTCGTCTCACCCAGCATCTCGCGCAGGTCGATCTCAATGGTGCGTGTCATCGCGGTGATGGGCACGTCGTTCGCGCTGCCTTCGAAGGGGTTCTCCGTGCTCTCGCCGATTCGTTCCATCATGATGAAGACCCACGCCACCACGGCGGTGAACGGGATCGTGAGCCACACGAAATGCTCACCCAGCTTGGCGAATTCACCCAGGATGCCGAACGGGATCATGCCATTGAAGAGGCGCACGAACATCAGGTTCAGCGTGGCGTATTGGCGCGGGTAGGGGAAGTTCTTGATGCGCTCGCACTTGCCTTGCTGGCCGTAGAGGTCCACCAGCATGTTCTGCATCTCTACATGCCGAAGCTCGTGGATCAAGCCTTTCGCATGCAGCTCGCGCAGGTCGCGTGATTGTTGTGCGATGAGTTGCGTGGCCACGTTGCTCTTCGATAGAACGAGCGCCTTCTCGTCGTTGCCGATCAATCCGGTCAAGGCGTCTGCAAGTTTGTTGCCGTCCTGTTCATCCACGGTGTATTTCGTGCGGAACTCCCGGTTGTACACCTTGATCATGTGCTCCCAGGCCCGCGGCGCCCGCAGTTGGAACCGGAGGGCATGCAACCACGCGATGTGCCGATGGATGAGCCGTGTACGTGCCGCGCGTACATCCGCTTCGTCCACGTTCCCACCCACTGGGGCGGTCACGAAGTCCAACGCCATGATGGCCCAGGAGCGGCTGCTGTTCACGATGGCGCCGTAGATCTGGCGTGCCTCCCAAAGCCTGTTGTACGTGGCGTTGTTCTTGAAGCCCACGATGAAGGCCACGGCCGTGGCGATGGCCGCGATCGGTACCCACGGCAGGGTGAGCCACGTCCAGCCCACTATCGCGTAGAGCACCGTAGGGATCGCGCCCCAGACGAGATAGAATAAGATGTCCCGGCGCGTCCAGTACATCACCTCGGTCCATGTGAATCGGCGTCCTGCGTGCATGTGCTCAGTTGTTCAGGCGTGCTTGTTCCAGATCCAGTTTGCTTTCCATCTTCCGCAATAGCTCATGGTCGAACGTGCGTTCACTGCGGGCTTTCAACAACGCGCCACGTTGGGCGGCCATCACCATGCCGAGCAGTTCCCGTTCCGCTATGCTGTTCTTTTCAGACGGTGATCCTTCTGCCCGTTGGATATCCTCCAGTTCGCGGATGTACGTGGTCTCGAGTTCGGCGAAATGATCTAGCACCTCTTGGATCTTGGTATCGCGTTCGGGTATGGCGCTCAGCCGATCCACTACAGCGTGCACCATGCGTTTGCGCAGGATCAATTCCTGTTCTTCTTCTGGCAAGTGGTGATCCACTTCCACCAGTTTCAGCCTGCGCACCAACCAAGGCAAGGTGAGCCCTTGACCGACCAGCGTGACGAGGATCACCACGAAGGTCATCACGAGGATCGTTCCGCGCATGGGGAAGGGTTCTCCAGTATCTAGCAGATGCGGAATGGAAAGTGCCGACGCGAGGGAAACCACACCGCGCATGCCGGCCCAGCCCAGCACGGTGGCCAGGCGGAAGTCCCCGGCGGGAGTTCGCTCCAGATCGCCCCGGAAGAGGAGACGGGCCAGCCAAGTGCCCACGTACATCCACCCAAAGCGAACGGCGATCACCACTGCGCTTACCAGAAGACCGTAGAGGATCGCCGATCGCAATTCGCCGTGACCCAGACCGGCCACGATATCCGGAAGGTCCAGACCGATCAGGATGAAGACCAGCCCGTTGAGCATGAAGATCAAGGTGGACCAAACGCTGTACGCTTGGATGCGCGCCTTGTGGTCCAGGAACGCATGCGAACGGTAGGAGAGGAAGAGGCCACCACTGACCACGCTGAGCACACCGCTTGTATGGAACTCTTCCGCGATGATGTACATGAGGTAGGGTGACATCAGCGTCATGGCCGTGTCGATGCTGGGCGTGGTGGGCAGCAGCTTGTGTGCGAAGTACATCACATGCGCCAAAGCGAGTCCGACGGCGATGCCGCCCAGCGCAAGGAGGAAGAACTGTCCCACGGCTTCCCCCATGGAGAACTGCCCGGTGAGGACCGCGACCAACGCGAAACGGAATACGATCAGTGAACTGGCGTCGTTCACAAGGCTTTCACCTTCCAGCAACGTGGTGGCACGTTTCGGGATGGGCAACCCTTTCAGCACGGAAGTCGCTGCCACGGCATCCGGTGGACTGATGATCCCACCGAGCAGGAAGCCCATGGCCAGCGTGAAGCCGGGTATCATCCAAGAGGTGAACAGGCCCACCACTAACGACGTGAGGAATACCAACCCGAAGGCGAGCATGCTGATGCTGCGGCGCCATTTCCAGAACTGGTGCCAGTTGGTGAACCAGGCTGCTTCATACAACAAGGGCGGCAGGAAGATGAGGAAGATGAGTTCCGGATCGATGTGTACGTGCGGAATGCCGGGTACGAACGCGATCAACAAGCCACCGATCACCAACAGGATGGGATAGGCAATGCGCAGCTTGGGGCTCAACAGTGTGAGCAACGACACCGCGAAGAGCAAGCCGAGGACGAGTAGGATGTCTTGGTGCATGCCGCTCTTATGCCGCTCGTTCCGCAAAAGGATGGCCCAACCACAGGATCATGAATCCCAGTGCGATCACCCACACCTCTTTCACGAAGGCCATCAGGTCGCGCATGTTGATGAACTGCACCAGCAGGAACATCACCACACCCATGTTGAGCCAACTGCCCCAGACGAAGGTCCTCGGATGGAACATCATCAAGCAGCCTACGAAGCCGATGACACCGAGCACTTGTCGCAACACCGGTGCAGTTCCGAAGGGCTCGAAGAACTTCACCATGGCTTCGCTGTTGGTCATCATGCCCCAACCGGCGCGCAAACTCATCCAAGCCATGAAGAGGATGAGGAGCCCACTGAGGATGCGAAGTGCGGTATTCATATCCATTTCATCTTGGTCATCGTGGGTTTGAAGATGCGACACGCCGCGCAAAGGCCGCATACAGATCACCGCGGTCATAAGCGGAAGGTCGTGCACCCAGACGTTCCGGCACGCTGTACCCATGCTGCGGAAGAAGCGCGATGGAGCGCTGAAAGCTCACCGGGAAAGGAACCCAAGTGTGTACGGGCACATCCGTATCGTATTCCACGAGTAGGAGGGAGCCTTGTTCTGCCAGTGCCTTGTTCGTCGCCGAAAGAAGGATCCCCTGATCCTTCACGAAGTGCAGGGCGTTGGCCATCACGATCCCATCAAGAGACGTTGGCAAGGGCGCTCGCAGGAAGTCCGCTTGTTGGGTGGTGATGCGGACACCGTTGTGCGTGTCGGGAATGTGCCGCAGCGCGAAGGCGTTCATGTCCCACGCCAGGATACTGCTGCCTGCTGGTAACAGCTCCGCTAGGGCCAGTGTGAAGGTGCCGCCCCCACAACCCAGATCGACCCAGCGTTGTGGACCCGCTGACAATGGCAACCGGCCGATCAGCGTTCGTGCTTCTTCGATGGTCATGGCAGAATGTAACGTGCCTCAACGAAGAAGCCCGGATCACTCCGGGCTTCTTCGCCGATGGATACTGGTTCACTTCTTCCCCAGCATGTTCTTGATGAGGCCGATGATCGCCAGCAACACGCCACCGCCCACACCGCCGCCGGCGATGTTGCTCACGATGTTGCCGATATCCATACCGGCGCTTTCGCCGCCAACGCCCAGCAAGCCTTGCAGGATGGTGCCGCCCAATCCGCCGCCGAGGATACCGACGATGGAGTTTCCAAGCGTGCCCAGGCTTAGGTTCTTCAGTGCGGCCCCTGCTGCATTGCCGCCAATGGCGCCGCTTACGAGTTGAATGATCAAGGGTAGTATGTCCATGGTTCTGGTGGTTTTCAGTTTGGACGCAGGGAGGGCTCCTATGTCACTTGTCTACATCCGTGTGTTCCGACGGGCTGTACCTTGCACCCGAATGCGTCGGCTCTTCGCCTGCCTTGTCCTACTGATACTTGGTGTTGTACACCTGGCTCCACTGGCCGTATTGGTGCAGTTCCATGTTGACCGCGCTCATATCGAACAGGAGCTTTGCGTGCAGCGCGAAGTGATGGCTGAGATGCGCACCTGCCATGGTGAATGCCAGTTGAGCAAACGGTTCAAAGTGCTGGAGCGAAGTGCCGAGCAGGAGTTCCCCATGAAGCGCATCGAAAGCCGTTATGAACCACTGGTCGATCTGACCGAGGGTGATGCGTATTTTGAACAGGGGTCTTTCGTCCTGGTGTATCCTGAACTGATCGTCACACCGATCGATCGCACCGTGCCTGCGTCGGATCCTGTGCCTTGGGCCTGATCCGGACAGCCTGCCTCTCTATCCTGCGGTTTAGCAGGACCGGACGCGGGTATTCGCATCGGATCCTTTCACTCGATCTCAATGACCAGAATTCTGGCCGCATGGCTTTCGCTATGCTTGCCGTTCGTCGCCGACGCTTGTGATGTCTGCGGCATTTTCCTCGGGGTGCAACCGAACGATAGACGCAGCACCATCGGGCTGTTCTACCGCAGCCGTGTGATGGAAGGCACCACACAACTCCCGCTCACGTCGCATCTTCTAACCGCCAAACACGGCGGACAGGTTCACGATGTGCCGCACGAAGTGGTACCCATGATGGAAGTGGTGAACGTGGTGGAGCTACGCGCCGACCTACGTATCCGTCAACGCTTCTTCCTGCTTGCCAGCGTGCCGTTCACGAACACCTACCGCAGCGTGAACAATTACCAGGTGCTGGATGCGTATGGAGTGGGGGATGCCTTCGCCATGCTGCGCTACCAGCTTGTGAACACCAAGTGCAAGACGGAAGTGCCGCCGTTCGTTCACCGCCTGCTCTTCGGTGCCGGTGTGAAAGCGCCGCTGGGGCGCAACGACCTGCGTGTGGACGATGAGCTGGTGAGCCCCGATGTGCAATTGGGCACCGGTTCTTGGGATGCACTCGTTTCCTTGGAATACTCAGTGCGCCACGGCCGGACAGGGGGCGGCGTAAGTGCCTTGGCCCGCTTCAACAACGCGAACCCGGCGGGTTACCAGCTGGGTCATGGCTTCAGCACCACGGCCGAGGTCTTCCACCGCATCGGTAACGATACCCTCAGTTTCGCTCCGGCCATCGGTGGCTATGCCGAATGGATGGCGCACGATAAGGTCCAAGGTGCCGCGGACCACGGAACGGGCGGCACCACCGTCTTCTCCCATACCGGTGTGCGGGTGTGGTGGAAGCGACTTTCTTTCTCCGCGTACTACCAGCATGCCCTGCTGAACAACGAGGGCGAGTTCATCACACCCACGCGACAACGTGTCGTGGCAGGGGTGACATTCAACATCAACAACAACTGAAATGACATCAACGAAACTCGCGATCCTGGCCTCCATGGCCATCGCGTTCACGGCTTGCAAGAAGGACGAGGAGGCACCTGCACCATCCGGAGGAGGCACAGCCCCCACCACCGGCACGGCGGAAATTTCCTTCAACCTCTATCATGGTACTGTGCCGTTCGATCTGGCCGCACTCTACAATGATGGTTCTGGACACGCCATCCGGTTCTCTAAAGTGAAATTCTATGTGTCCAATGTTCACCTCACCGATCACGTCGATAATGTACTGGCCCATTTTGAGGACACCTACATCCTGGTGGATGCCGCCAATGCAGATAATACGTTCACGCTGGGGCCCTTGGATCCGGCTGAAGTACACCATGCCGAGATCACATTGGGCCTTGGGCCGGAGGTGAACAATACCGACCCGTTGACCGTGGAGGCACCGCTGAACGACCCGGACATGATGTGGGCCTGGAGCACGAGCGCTGGCCGGATGTTCTTGAAGATGGAGGGTCGCGTGGATGCGAACGGGGATGGGGATGTGGAAGATGTGGAAGATGTGGATTTCATGTACCACTGCTTGAACCTGAACAACGATCTCTTGCGTGAAGTGGAGGTACACGTCCATGCTGATGTGGCGGCCGGTGCCACCGCTACGCTCAATACCAAAGTGGACCTGCAGGTGCTGCTGTCCAGTCTCAACTTGATCGCCTATCCCGAGGCGATGGACGGTGGAGCACAATGCGCGTTGGCCATGGATAGTCTGGCCACTTCGATCAGCGAGATCGAATAGTGCGCGGAAGGTGTGAGGAACAGGGCCGCTAGCGGCCCTGTTTTTCGTTAGGCCTGTTCGTAACCATGCTGGCGAAAATTCGCTAGAAGGTCCCCAGCCCACTACCTTCGCGCTGCGAATCAGCACCTACCATGAGCCAGATCTTCGACCTCGACATGATCAAGGCGGTCTACAGCCGCTTCCCTTCACGCGTCGCCGCTGCCCGCAAGGCCGTGGGCAAGCCGCTCACGCTCACCGAGAAGATCCTCTATGCCCACCTCTGGGACGGGGATGCGAAGCAGGCGTTCGGTCGCGGGAAGGACTATGTCGATTTCGCTCCGGACCGCGTGACCATGCAGGATGCCACCGCGCAGATGGCCCTTTTGCAATTCAGCACCACGGGCCGTGCGAAGGTGGCCGTGCCCAGCACCGTTCACTGCGATCACTTGATCCAAGCGCGCGTGGGAGCGAAGCAGGACCTTCAGGAAGCGCTCAACAAGAGCAACGAGGTCTTCAACTTCCTGGAGAGCATCAGTAACAAGTACGGCATCGGCTTCTGGAAACCCGGCGCGGGCATCATCCACCAAGTGATGCTGGAGAACTACGCTTTCCCTGGTGGCATGATGATCGGCACCGACAGCCACACGGTGAACGCTGGTGGCTTGGGCATGGTGGCCATCGGCGTTGGCGGTGCGGATGCCTGCGACGTGATGAGCGGACTGCCTTGGGAGCTCAAGTTCCCGAAGCTGATCGGCGTGAAACTTACTGGCAAACTCAACGGCTGGACCGCTCCGAAGGACGTGATCCTGAAGGTGGCCGGCATCCTCACCGTGAAGGGAGGAACCGGTGCCATCGTCGAGTACTTCGGTGAAGGTGCGGTGAGTATGAGCTGCACCGGCAAGGGCACCATCGCGAACATGGGTGCTGAGATCGGTGCCACAACCAGCACGTTCGGTTACGACGACAGCATGCGCCGCTACCTGAAGGCGACCGGCCGCGCGGACGTGGCTGCTCTCGCTGATGCGATCGCTGCCGACCTCACCGGAGACCCCGAGGTGTACGCCGATCCTGCCAAGTACTTCGATCAGGTGATCGAGATCGACCTGAACACGCTGAGCCCGCACCTGAACGGGCCGTTCACGCCCGATCTGGCCACGCCCGTGAGCGAGATGAAGGCCAAGGCCGCAAGCAATGACTGGCCCGTGGACATCGAGTGGGCGCTGATCGGCTCCTGCACCAACTCCAGCTATGAGGACATCAGTCGCGCGGCCAGCATCGTGGCCGACGCTGCGAAGAAGGGCGTGAAGTCGAAGTCGCACCTGGGCATCAACCCGGGTTCCGAGCAGGTGCGCTACACGATCGAACGCGACGGCTTCATCGACACGTTCGAGAAGAGCGGTGCGACCATCTTCACCAACGCCTGCGGTCCCTGCATCGGCCAGTGGGCGCGCGAGGGCGCGGACAAGCAGGAGAAGAACTCCATCGTCCACTCCTTCAACCGCAACTTCGCCAAGCGCGCGGACGGCAACCCCAACACGCACGCCTTCGTGGCTTCGCCGGAGATGGTCGCTGCCATCGCCATCAGCGGCAAACTCACCTTCGATCCGGTCCACGACACCCTCACCAACGACAAGGGTGAACAAGTGAAACTGGCCGAACCCACCGGCTTCGAGTTGCCGCCGAAAGGCTTCGCGGTGGAGGATGCGGGCTACCAAGCACCAGCCGCTGACGGCAGCACCGTGAACGTGGTGGTGAAGCCCGACAGCCAGCGCCTGCAATTGCTCGAGCCCTTCCCCGCGTGGAACGGGAAGAACATCACGGGTGCATTGCTGCTCATCAAGGCCAAGGGAAAGTGTACCACGGACCACATCAGCATGGCCGGTACCTGGCTGCGCTACCGTGGCCACTTGGACAACATCAGCAACAACACGCTGATCGGCGCCACGAACGCCTTCAACGGTGAAGCCGACAAGGTGAAGAACCAGCTCACGGGCGAGTACGGTGCCGTGCCTGCCACGCAGCGCGCGTACAAGGCGGCCGGTATCACGAGCATCGTGGTCGGCGATCAGAACTACGGCGAAGGCAGCAGCCGCGAGCACGCCGCCATGCAGCCGCGCCACCTTGGTGTGGCCGCCGTGCTGGTGAAGAGCTTCGCCCGCATCCACGAGACCAACCTGAAGAAGCAGGGCATGCTCGCCCTCACCTTCAGCAACGAGGCGGACTACGACAAGATCCAAGAAGACGACCGCATCGACTTCACGGACCTCACGGCCTTTACGCCGGGCAAGCCGCTTACGCTGGTGCTCAACCACAAGGATGGCAACAAGGACACGATCCTGGTGAACCACACCTACAACGACCAACAGATCGAGTGGTTCAAGGCCGGGGGGGCGCTGAACATCATTCGGGCGCAGCAGAAGGGGTGAGCCGGAAGATTTGCTGGATCGATCGGAACTTCTAGTTTTGGTATTGCCACGAACCAAACCAATACACATGAAGAAGATCATTCTGAGCATGGCTGCAGTCACTCTCGCTGGTGGCCTGCTGGCACAATCGAACCAACTCTCTCTCGGCGTTGATCTTGCGTTACCGCTAGGCGACTTCGGCGATGCATACAGTCTTGGGGTCGGTCCCACGGTCGGGTTTGAAGTACCGGTCGGCGACAATCTTGGGGTCACCTTACAGGCGGGCTACGACATCCTCATGGTGAAGAGCGAACTCAGTGATTTCGTGAAGAGCGCTTCCATGATACCCGTACAAGCGGGTTTGAAGTACTACTTCATGGAACAGCAGGAGGGCTTCTATGGCCATGGTCAGATAGGTATCCATGCCACCAGCGTCAAATCGGAGGAGTTCACCATTCTTGGTGTGACCATTCCGAGCGAGACCGCGAGCAGCACGAACCTGAGCTGGGCGATCGGTGCGGGTTATATGATGGAGAAGCTCGATATCGGCCTTCGCTACAACAGCATCTCCCCTGATAGTGATGTGGATGGTGCAAAGGCTTCCAGCTACATCGGCCTTCGCGTGGCTTATGTGCTCAGCTTGGACTGATCATTGGACGATCGTTCGAGAAGGGCGGGGAATTCCCCGCCCTTCTTCGTTCCGGACAACCGGTCATGGCACGGTCTTCGTTCTGTGAGCCGGCGGCTTGTGCGGCGAGGTACTAACTTGCCGCACTTCGCGAAGAACCATGAGAACCATTTTCCTTTCGTTGTCGGTGGTGTTGGCGGCAAGTGCTCTTGCCCAAGATAAATTCAACCACGACCGTAACTGGGTCACCAACGGTGACTTCGAGACCGTGGAAGGCAAGAAGTTGAAACGGGCAGGAGGGATCGTCTACGCCACCGGTTGGAACTCCCCCAATAAGAAGGCCGCCGATCTTTTCAGTGAAAGCGCCCCTGTGGAGAGCAACGTATCCTCTCCCAAGAACTTCGGTGGGGAGCAGACCGCGCTGAGCGGTGCGAACTATGCGGGTATCCGCGCATGGAGCTACCAGAACAAGGAGCCTCGCTCATACCTGCAAACGAAGCTGGCCAAGCCCATGAAGAAAGATTCGCTCTATTGCGTGCGGTTCTATACCAGTCTCGGCGATCTGAGCAAATACGCCACCGGGGAATTGGGCGTGTACGTTGGCAAACAGAAGATCGAGAAGGAGGACGAGGCGAGCCTGACCTATGAGATCAAAGTGCCGAACCTCCGGACCAAGATCTACGATGACATGTTCAGCTGGCAAGGTGTCTGCGGCGTTTATCAGGCTGATGGATTCGAGCAGCATCTGGTCATCGGCAATTTCGCCGCGACCGAGAAGACCCCGAACGCCAAGACCAAACGGCCACGCGGTGAGACCCGCCCGCAGGTGTTCAGTGCATATTACTACGTCGACAACGTGGAGGTGTATCCGATCAAGAACCGTGGCGAATGCACCTGTGAGCAGTTGGACAAAGCGGAAAGTGAATACATCTTCAGCCGCAAGGGGGCCATCAATCCAGGGTTGAAGCCTGCGGAGAAAGTGGACCAGCAGGTGTTCTATTTCAAACGGTTCCAACGCAGCTTCGATACCTCGATGGAAAGCTGGCTCAACGACATGGTCGGTACCATGAAAGAGGATGCGACCATCAAGGTGAAGGTGATCGGCCATATGGATGCCACCGAAGTGGAACGTACCCGAGTGCGTCCAGACCTGCTCCTGCTGGCCAAGGAACGCGCCGAAGCGGTGAAAGCCGCTCTTGTTGAAGCGGGAATCGACGGGGCGCGCATCTCGGTGGATGCCAAAGCGGGTGATGAACCTGTTGACAACACCGGTACCGATATCGGCATGAGCAAGAACCGCCGTGTGGAAGTGGAGTTGGTGAAATAGTGCCTGACACCTCAGGTGTAAGAATGCCCGGGGACGCCCCGGGCATTCTGCTTTATGATCAGTGGCTACCTTGCTGCCATGGTGAAAGGTGATAAACGCATCATCCGCGGATGGACCATGTACGACTGGGCCAACTCCGTGTACTCGCTCACCATTACCAGTGCCGTCTTCCCCATCTTCTACAACGCGATCACCATCACCGATGGGAATGATCGGGTGCTTCAGGCCTACGGCATCCCGACCCAATCGCTGTATTCCTATGCGTTATCAGCGGGTTTCCTGCTCGTGGCGTTGATCTCACCCATACTCAGCGGAATCGCCGACAGCACGGGCCAGAAGAAGACCTTCCTCAAGGCGTTCTGCTACATGGGAGCTGCCAGTTGCGCCGGTCTGTTCTTTTTCAGTCTCGAGAACCTGTGGTTCGGCCTTCTGTTGGTGATGTTGGCCTGTGCGGCTTTCAGCGGAAGCCTGGTCTTCTACGATGCGTTCCTTCCGGAGATCGCGGAGCCCAAGGATCACGACCGTATCAGTGCGAGAGGATACACCATGGGGTATATCGGCAGTGTGCTGTTGCTGATCCTGAATCTGCTCATGGTCATGGATCCCGATGGTGATGGGGTGACTTTGCTGGGGCTTTCGGATCGGATGACGTTGTTCGGCACCGAATGGAACGGTGTGCCCGCCCGCTTGACGTTCGTCACCGTGGGCCTGTGGTGGGCGGGTTTCGCCCAACTCGCATTCCGTGTTCTGCCGGATGATCAATACGGCCGCAAACCTCAAGGCAACATCATCGCCAACGGCTATCGCGAGCTGCGAAAGACCTGGAAGGAACTGCAAAGCACCAAGCGTTTGAACAGCTACCTGATGGCCTTCTTCGTGCTCAATATGGGTATACAGACCGTTATGTACCTCGCGGTCACCTACGCCAAGGAGGAGATCGAACAGCGTGGACCGAATGGGGAAGTGCTGCCCATAGGCGATGACAGTCTTATCATCAGTATTCTTCTGATCCAGCTTGTCGCCGTTGCCGGGGCGTTCTTGTTCGTCTGGTTGAGCAAGCGCTTTGGTAACATCGGGGCATTGATGATAGGGGCGGCCGCGTGGATCCTGCTCTGCGTAGGTGCCTATAGCATACACTGGGCGCATGAATTCTACATGCTGGCGTGTGGAGTTGGCTTGGTGATGGGGGGGAGTCAGGCGCTCTCCCGAAGCACCTATTCCAAGTTCCTCCCCGAGACCATCGATCATGCTTCCTATTTCGCGTTCTACGATGTGAGCTTCTACGTCAGCACGGTGCTCGGTACGTTCGCTTATGGGCTCGTGTACCAGCTCACGGGCGATCTGCGCAACACCGTGATCATCATCGGTAGCTTCTTCATCGTTGGGTTCGTGCTGTTGTTCATGGTCCCCTCCAAGGAGGTAGCGCTGGTGGTGGCCGAGGACTAGTGTGGTGGCTGCTACCTTCACCGCCGTATCCGTAGCGAACGATGAGCGAACAAGCCAACTGGGATGTGGTGATCGTGGGCGGTGGCATCGTGGGCGCCGCCACCTTGTACAAGTTGCAGGCCCGTTTTCCGCTTTTGCGGATCCTGTTGCTTGAAAAGGAGAAGGCCCTTGCCGATCATCAGACCGGTCACAACAGCGGCGTCATCCACAGTGGCATCTACTATAAGCCAGGGAGCTATAAGGCGAAGAATTGTGTCACGGGTCGTCGTGAACTGGTGGCTTTTGCCAAGGAACATGGCGTCAAGCACGACATCTGTGGCAAGCTGATCGTGGCCATGGACAAGGAGGAACTGCCGCGTCTGGAGAAGATCTACAACACGGGTATCGCCAATGGCATCGAGGGCATGGAGCGCATCACCCCCGAGCAGATCCGCCAGATCGAACCGTATTGTGTTGGCATCGCCGGGGTTCGTGTGGGGTGCACGGGCATCATTGATTTTCGCGGCGCCACGGAGAAGATGGCTTCCATCGCTACCGTGCGCCAGCCGAACAGCCGTGTGAGCTTGGGGGAGGAGTTCCTTGGCGGTGAGCAAGCCGGTGAGCTGACCACCATCCGCACGTCGAAAGGACAGTACACCACGCGCTACGTGATCTTCTGCGGCGGTTTGCAAAGCGATCGCCTTGCGCGGAAGGACGGTGCCACGGTGAAGGAACGGATCGTCGGTTTTCGTGGCGACTACTACGACCTTACCGAGCAGGGCAAGCATAAGGTGAAACACCTCATCTATCCTGTGCCCGACCCTCGGTTCCCCTTCCTGGGCGTGCATTTCACCCGCATGACGGATGGCAGCATAGAGTGTGGCCCCAACGCTGTATTCACCTTTAAGCGTGAAGGCTACGGCAAGACCGACTTCGACCTGAAGGATACCATGGATGCCTTGGCTTATGGTGGTACATGGAAACTCTTCATGAAGAACATGAGCTACGGCATCGCCGAGTACCGCCGGGCATTCAGCAAACGCTTGTTCTTGAAGACGCTGCAACGCTTGATCCCTACGCTCACCATGGACGATCTGAAACCCGGCCGCGCCGGTGTGCGCGCGATGCTGCTGGGCACGGACGGTAACATGGTGGATGATTTCCGGATCGAAAGTCGTGGGAATCACATCCATGTGCTCAACGCGCCTTCTCCTGCCGCTACAGCTGCATTGGCCATCGGTGATGAGATCGTGACCATGGCCGCGGATCGGCTCAAGATCGCCTAGAACGAAAAAGCGCCTTACGGGGCGCTTTTTCGTGTGGGGTCTGGCCGTTGGTCAGACTATCCGATATTGTTCGTTCACTTCCGTCCAGTTCCAGAGGAAGTAGCCCATAAGCCCGTTCAGCCGCTTCAAGATGATGGGGTTCGGGGCTTTCATCTCCCTGAAGTACGTATCCTGGAAGCAGAACAGGTCGTAGCGGGCGAAGACCACTTTACCCATGGCATAGACCGTGTTCTTGCTGGGAAAATTCAGGCGCTCCATCTGGCCCTGCAACAGGCGCACCTCCCGTTCCAGGTCCGGCACCGAAAGACCGGTGGCTTGGGCGAACTTGGAGACCGCGAGCGCCGCGATACGTTTATCCACACCCGGCCCAAGGATCCGTTGTGCCTCCATCAGGTTGGCGGCCAGCACGATCAGTGCGAACGCGTCGTCGTCGTTGTCCTCCAGATTCGGGTTCGCCAGGAATTCGGGTGACTCATTGATCTCCGCCGCCACTGCTGGGAATCCCTGCTCCGTCAACTCCAGAACGGCGTTCACGAACACGTTGGCCAACTTCTCCTCCGAGATCTTCTTCTTGCCGAACAGCGTTGCGATCATGGTCTCTACGTTCCTGCGAAGTTCGACGGAACGATATCCCTGATCGATGAACCTGTCCGAACTATTTTGAACAAGGTTTTCCACCTTCGCGGCATGGGCACCAAACCGATACTCGATCACTTGGCCGGATACGACCTTTGGGCGAACACCCGTACCGTTGAACGCTTGCAGCAAGAGCCGGACGAAATGTTGGATCGGAACGTGCTTAGCAGCTTCCCTTCCTTGAGATCCACTGTGCTGCACATGCGCGATGCCGAGAACGCATGGATGCATCGGCTGGAGGGGATTACCCCTGTCCCTTGGCCTGCCGAGGAGGATGCTTCGATACACACACTGATCGAATACAGCACCCGACTGCGTGATCTCGTTCTGGCCCGAAGCGAAGAATGGATGCACGGCCAGGTGACTTACCATGATCTTCGTGGGAACCAGCATGAGCAGCCGCGCTGGCAGATGCTGTTGCATTGTTTCAATCATGGTACCCAGCATCGAGGGCAGTTGATCACCATGATGCGTTCCCTGGCGTTGGAGGGAATACCGCCCAACGACCTGATCGTGTATCAACGATCCTTGAAGAAGTGAGCGGATCGGCTTCCTTTGCCACGATGACAACGCTACGGTGCCTCCTGCTTTCCCTGTGTATCGTTGCGCCAGCCACCTTCGCGGTCGCCCAGAACGAGAGTGACGAGGAGGCGCTGATCAATGTCAGTGACGGTATCAGCATCCGCAAGGATCCCCTCTTTCTGTTGAACCTGCGATTCCGGATGCAGAACCGGATGGGATTCACTACCGTGAGCGGGGATGACCTCAGCGTGAAGAGCGTGGATGCGCGCGTGCGTCGACTACGCCTGCGGTTGGATGGTTTCGTGAAGAACGACCGGATCCGCTATTACATCCAATTGAACTTCTCCCGTGCGGATCTTGAACTCGAGAACGATGTGATCGCGCAACCCGTGCGTGACGCCATGGTCTTCTATCACTTCAACAAGCGTCTGTACATCGGTATCGGCCAGGCCAAGCTGCCCGGTAATCGGGAACGCGTCATCAGCTCGGGCAATCTCCAGTTCCCTGATCGTTCCATCGCCAATAGCGCGTTCACGCTAGACCGCGATTTCGGACTTTTCGGCTATTGGACCATTCCGGCAGGGAAGCAGGAAGTACAGATAAAAGGTGCGCTAAGCACTGGAGATGGACGTGGTGCCCTGCCCGCGAATGAAGGCATGTGCTATACCGGCCGTTTGGAGTGGTTGCCGTTCGGAACGTTCAAGAACAAGGGCGATTACAGCGAGGGGGACTTGGAATTCGAAGAGAAGCCCAGGTTATCGCTCGGGACCACATACGCCCACAACGACCGAGCCGTACGAACGGGAGGTCAACTGGGCCTGGAACTATTCGCGCCACGGGATATGACGACTTTCGTTGCGGACGCCATGTTGAAGTACAAGGGCTGGGCGTTGCTCGCCGAGTATTTCGATCGCGATAGCGAGGGAGCGATCACCACCGATGAAGACGGTTCGGTGCGCTACATCACCACGGGTACCGGTGTCAACGTACAGTTCAGCAAATGCCTGCGCAGTAACTACGAATTCGCATTACGATATACGAAGGTCGACCCTGCCAAGCAGATCACTACGTTTCGAAAGCGAACAGAGGAAACGCTACTTGGCGCGTCGAAATACCTCAACGGCCATCGGATCAAGCTCCAAGCCTACACGGGATATCGATGGACGGAAGGGCGAATGGGGCTTGATCACCCGGGTAACAACTGGACCGTGTTGTTCCAGGTGGAATTCGGCATCTAGCGCTGCTGCGGGGATGCCGATATCTCACTGGTCCATCCTGCACAACCTGCTCACCTCGCCCATTACCATCGGTTCGGTAGATGGTAGGAGGTTCCACCACATCTTCAACCGCGATCCGCGTTCGCGCAACCAGGACCGTTTGGCCCGCATCGGGTGAATATCACGGGCTTCGTAGGCGATGGCTTCAACTCCGATGCGCTCAGCGATGAACAGTGCACGTACGGCATGTCCCGGCTGGCTCACGATCGTGAACGCTTCTTGACCGAACACGTATTTCGCTCGCAATACCGAGCGATAGGTGTCCACTCCCGCGATATCCAATGTCATGTCCTCATCGGGTATGCCCATTCCGATCAGTGCGCGGCGCATTTCCTCTGGCTCATTCACCCCCCAGATGGCACCATCACCGCTCAATATCAGGTGCTGCACCTTGCCCGAGCAATAGAGCTCGGCAGCGGCCTCCAAGCGTGACCAGAAGAACGGATTCGCGCTGCGGTCGCGTGCGTAAGGCAGGGTGCCCAGTACAAGAGCCACACGGTTATAGGGTGTGTCTTCCGCTTGTGAATAGCGTCCATCGGCGACCTGCTCGTCGATCATCACTTCATTGCAGACGAGTGCGGTAAGAAGGGAAATGGCAACTACGATGTTCCAGTGAAAAAGATGTCTAAGGACGGGAAGGCTGATCCGCATGTACATTACGTATTGGTTCACCCTTGGCAAATGGAGCACCAAGGGCCGTCCGGAGAACGGTTAACGACCGGCTCGAACGTGTGAACAGGCTTACGATGCGTCTCCGATCCGTCCTATACCGCCTGCCGCCCGACGAACAAGGGCATGATCCCTTTCAACGCAAGGCTAAGTGTCACCGACCGACCTTTGGTGCAGGTGGGGTGGTTATGGATAACGTGTGCATGAACGCCTCCAACTTGGGGAAGTGAGACCTCATTGGAGTCAGCAGCATCATGGTTCCTTCCGCCGAGGCATCTCCGCAGGAAGCACTTGTTCTCCCAAGCGGACAGGCTCGCCGAGGAAATGCGGATCCACGTCAAGCAAAATGTCCATCCACATCTTCACGCGGGCGCCACGTTCTCGGAGCCAGGACCACTTTGTACGACGTATGCCCGCTTCATCCGCGTTGAACGCGACAGCTGCAATACCTTTTTCACGGGCGATGAAAAGGCCGCGTTCATTGTGGAAAGACTGGCTCACGATCATGAATCGCTCCTGACCGAAGATCCTTTTCGCCCGCACCACGGAGTCGTAGGTGTCGAATCCTGCGAAGTCCAACGTCATATCGGTGCTGTCAACGCCCATACCGATCAAGGTCCTGCGCATGTCCATGGGTTCATTGTAGCCCCAGGTACCGTTATCTCCGCTCAGAAGCAGGTGACGAACCTTGCCCGCGTGGTACAATGCCGCCGCTGCCCGCATCCGACTTACGAAATACCGGTTCAGGCCGCCGCCGCGCGTTTCGGCGGCGGTCCCAAGTACCAGAGCTACTGGCTCGGCGGGCGCTTGTGTCACTACATCGTACGAGCGGCCCTTGGCGTGTTGGTGTATGATGCGTTCTCCGAGCCCGATTGTCAACCCCATGAGCGCGATACCGAGCACCGGCCATTTCAACCTGTGCCATAGCCCCTTGCGCATGGCGATCGTGGTCAGCGGCCCAACAGGTCGATGCCCGTGTAGTTGCGCGGCGAAAGCGCTTTCAATTGCGCGCGGACGGTATCGCTCACCTCCAACGTATCGATGAACGCACTGATGTCCTTCTGCGTGATGCGCTCCTTACCCCTTGTGAGCTCCTTCAGTTTCTCGTAAGGTTGCGGGTGACCGTTCCTGCGTAGGATGGTCTGGATCCCTTCGGCCACCACCGCCCATTGGGCCTCCAAGTCCCGGTCCAAGGCGGCCTCGTTCAAGAGCAGTTTGCCCAGGCCTTTCTGCACCGCGTCCAAGGCGATCATGGTGTGTGCCATGGGCACGCCGATGTTCCGGGTAACCGTGCTATCGGTAAGATCGCGTTGCAGACGGCTGATCGGAAGCTTTTCGCTGAGGTAGCTGAACATGGCGTTGGCCATGCCCAGATTGCCTTCCGCGTTCTCGAAGTCGATGGGGTTCACCTTGTGTGGCATGGCACTGCTCCCGATCTCCCCTGCTTTGATCTTCTGGCGGAAGTAGTCCATGCTGATGTACTGCCACACATCACGGCATAGGTCCACCAGTATAGTGTTGATGCGTCGCAGGCCGTCGAACAGCGCGGCCAGGTTATCGTAGTGGTCGATCTGCGTGGTGAACCGCTGCCGGATCAGTCCGAGCTTGTCCAAAAGGAACCGATCGGCGAGCTGTACCCAGTCGAACTCGGGGTAGGCCGCATGATGGGCATTGAAGTTGCCTGTGGCACCGCCGAATTTCCCGGTGAAGGGTACTTCACGAAGGAGTTTCAATTGCTGGTCCAGCCGCTCTACGAAGACCTGTAATTCCTTGCCGAGAGCCGTGGGCGACGCGGGCTGGCCGTGCGTGCGTGCCAACATGGGGATGCGGGCCCAGTCCAGAGCCAGGCCATGCAAACGATCCCGCACAGCGATGATCGCAGGTAGGTAACACTCGAATAGGAATTCCTTGATCAGCAGCGGCAGCGCGGTGTTGTTGATATCCTGGCTGGTGAGGGCGAAGTGAACGAACTCCTGTTGAGCGCCCAAGCCGGTTTCTTCCATCCGCTCCTTCAAGAAGTACTCGATGGCCTTCACATCATGGTTGGTCACCTTCTCAATGGCCTTGATGCGTTGAGCGTCACTCGTGCTCAGGTCCGCGATGCGCCGCTCAACGGGCACCAATTCGTTCACCGGGGTGCCCTTCAGTTCGGGCAACGGTATCTCGCACAGGAAACGGAAGTAGGCCAGTTCTACCTGTAGCCGATAGCGCATCAGCGCCTGTTCGCTGAACCAGCGCGCCAGCATGCGCGTACGGTCTCGATAGCGACCGTCGATAGGGGAGATGGCGGTGAGGGTGTCCAGTTCCATGCGAGCCCAAAGGTAGAAGCCGGCCTTTCGGCAACGTGCATCTTTGCACCATGTCCGTCGCTCGTGATGTCAGCTTGGGTTCATCGGGGTTCTTCAGGGCGTTCGGTTTCGCCCTTAACAACCGCTTGGGTTGGATGTTCCTTGTGCCCATCGTGCTTTGGGTGCTGCTGGCATTCGGCCTCTATTCAATTCTGGAGGGCCCCGTGGAGCGGTTGAGCGATTGGGTGGCCCTGAAACTGGAGATCCCCGTTGAGACCGGTGCCGAGGACTGGTGGAGCGATGTGAAGGCCTTTTTCAATGGGGCCCGGGAAGTGATCGTGGGCTTCCTGCTGCACGCTGCCGTGGCCTACCTGCTCTTCGTGGCGAACAAGTACATCGTGCTGATCCTCCTTTCACCACTGCTGGCCTATGCGAGTGAACGTACGGAGGAGATCCTCACCGGGCGCACATTCCCGTTCAGCTGGCGACAATTGATGAAGGATGCGCTTCGAGGGGCATTGATAGCCGCCCGGAACGGCATGATGGAACTTGCCATCACCGTCGGTATCTGGTTCCTTACGCTCATCGTCCCCCTGCTATCACCCCTTTCGTTCGTCCTGCTTTTCGTGGTTTCGGCCTACTTCTACGGCTTCAGCATGTTCGACTATGTGTTCGAGCGCCGCCGCATGCGCATCGGAGAGCGTGTGAAGGCCGTGAACGATAGGCTTGGCGCTGTGCTGGCCAACGGTGCGCTCTTCAGCCTGTTGATGAAGTTGCCGCTGCTAGGGGTGATGTTCGCTCCGGTGATGGCATCCATCGGGGCGGTGCTGGCCACCGTCGAGAAAGAAGAGGAGCTACCTTCACTTCGGTTCGATCGCAGCGATCAAAGGCTTGAAGCATGATGCGGACGTTCTTCCTTCTGCTAATTACCACGTCCTGCTGGGCGGCAGCGGCACAGGACACGCTCAAGGTGCAGGTCCATGGCTCCGTATTGAATGCCAACACCGAGTCGCCCGTGCTTGAAGCGCTGGTGGAGTGGTACGATACCTCTGGTCATCGCCAGGCGGTGAATCAGACCAACAACGAAGGTCATTACGCCTTCTTCGTGCTCACCACTGGCCAACTGGAGCTGCGTGTGGTGGAGAACGGTTACGAGGCGTTCAGCGAGAAGCTCACGATTGAACCAGGCGTGAGCGCCAAGGAGTTCACGATCCGGCTCGTACCGAAATAGTATCGGCTGGAGTGGTCGCCTGAGGAATGTTCTTCGGCTCTTCCTTCAACCATTCGTAGATCGACTTGTCGCCAACGATCAGATCCTGGATCACCGCTTCGCCATCGAGGATGCGCACTTCGGCGTATGCAGGCAACGGCTGCGACACGAAACCCTCGCTCCACTGCGGTGCCAGCAGTTCCTCGGTCTTCTTGCCATCGCCTTCTTCCAAGTAGAAACGATCGAAGGGAAGGTTGATGCCGAACAACGTGTCCGGTGTCCACGACATGTACTGGATGGCCAGGTAGGGCGCTCCGCTGGGCTTCTCCGGCACCAACGCATCGATCCGCGCGAAACCAGCGCTATCGGTCCCGAGCAGGGCATAGGCGTGTTGCGCACCGCTTCCTTCCTTCATCTCCTGCGGCAAAGGCCATTTGCCTTGTTCCGCGTCGAATTCCAGGTACACGTATTCCCCGCGGAACGGATCACGCGGATCCACCGGTGCTGTCCGGAACTTGAAGACCTCGCCTTCGTTCAGGACGCGCTCGTGCCCAACGATCATCCAGGCCGGTATGGCCAGTTGGATCACCGCCACCAATGCGAACAGGATCAGCTTAATCGGCATGGCGTTGACGTTCGCGCTGGCGTACCATGCGCAGGTTCATGAATAGGAAGCCGCAACCGATCGCGATGAAGACGAGCCCGCGGAACACGAAGCTCATGTCGGTGTCGAAGAAACGCAGCAGGATCGTCGCGCTCAGGATCGCCAGGCCGAGGTTCATCCGCCGCAGCGAGTTGCGTTCGATGCCATGTTTTACGGTGACCGCACCGAGCACGAGTAGCGCGAGGTTCACGAGGATGGCCGCCAGAGCAGGAGCATAGAGCCCTACGACGGAACATAACGCGAACAGCAGCAGGCCCTCAGGATACGGCCAGCGCTCGAAGGGCTTACGCACACGCAACGACAAGGCGTATCCGATCACGCCGATCGCCAGGTATGCGCCGATGAGGATCCTGTCGTTGATACCGTTCTTGCCCAGATGCCATTCGTCGCTCCACACGGGCCGGAAGCTGAAGATGAAGAAGGTGATCAAGATGGTGGCGCCACCGACCAAGGTCCATGGCCAGGTGCGCAGTTCGCGACCGACATGTAGCCAGGGAACGAGCGTGAACGCCCCGGCCAAGCCCACCACTCCCAACGCATGTGCGAAATCCCACCCCTCGTAGAACAATTGGCTGCCAAACCCCGTGGTAAGTGCCATACACAGGCTCAGCCACCAAAAGGAAACACCCGTTCCATTGCGCCGCGCTTCGCTGAGGTAGAACGGCACCGCCGCAGCGAGAAGACCGATGAAGTACCACGGACGATCATATGCACCGTACCCTTCGAAACGTGCTGTCCAAGCGTACCAGGTGATCATCGCCAGGTAACCCAACGCGACCGTGAACGAACCTGGCAGGTAGAGCAACGGGAGGATGAGCAGGGAACAGGTGAATAGATAACCTTCAAGGCTCCCGCTGATGTGATAGATCTGGCTGATCAAGGCCACGCAGGCGCACAGTCCACAGGCCACGAGAAGCGCGCTGCCCTCGCGCCAGGCGATCACGTTGGGCTTCTTCAGCAACGTGTAGAGCACGAGTCCCTGGCCGAACAGAACAGGCAGGAAGGCGATCATCGTCCGCGCAGTACGCGGCAGGTCATCCCAGTTGTGCGCGATGATGAGGATGATGCCCAAGCCCACCAGCAAGCTGCCGAGTATCGCGAAGACCAGCAGCATGCGGCTGCCGCTCTGCTCGTTGCTGAACGCATAGCGCGCCTTGATGCGATCGGACTGATCGGCAGTGATCAACCCATCGCGTACCAGTTCGGGAAGGGCATCGCTCAGCTTGGGGTCGCGCATCGGGTTGAAGGTAGAAAGTAGCGCCCGTTCGCTCTGAAAAGCAGAACGGCGACCCCAAGGGTCGCCGTTCTCGAATTCGGATCGGGTCTGGATCAACCCTTTTTAGAAGGCACTGGTTTCGCCGGTTTCACGGGTTCCACCGGTACGATAACAGGGACCTCAGCCTTCGGCTCCTCTTTTTTGCGCTCCACCACGGTCATTTCTTTCACGAGGTGGCCGGCACCAGCGAAGGTGTCAATGGTCCACAGCACGTAACGGATGTCCACGCTGATCGTGCGCTGCAGTTCGGGTTCGAAAGCGATGTCACCGCTCATGGCTTCCCAGTTGCCATCGAAGGCAATTCCGATGAGCTCTCCATTCCCGTTGAACACACCGCTACCGCTGTTGCCACCGGTAATGTCGTTGTTGCTGAGGAAGCACACCACGAGTTCGCCGCTTTCGTCCGCATAGGCGCCATATTCCTTCTTGGCCAGGAGGTCATGTTGGCGTTTCGGCACGATGAACTCGTCGTTCGTGTTGTCCTCTTTCTCCAAGATACCAGCTGCCGTACAGATGTGCTTGTAGAACATGCCATCGCCCGGCACGTAGCTGCGCACTTGGCCGTAAGTGAGGCGCATGGTGCTGTTCGCATTCGGATACCAGCTCTTGCCGGGGTTCATCTCGCGCATCGCGGCGACCATTGAACGGTAACCTTTCGCCAGGTCTTCGTCACCGGCGGCCACGGCGGGCCCGAGGAAGTTGCGGTAGTGGTTGATGCACGATTCGGAAGCCTGGAACCCCAGGTCCTTCTCCAAGACCTTCAGTGAAGGTTTGGCCAGGAAAGCGTCCAACCGGGCCTTGTTGGTAAGGATGCTCGTCTTGAAGATCGCCGCTGACCAGGCATCGAAGTCCCCTTTGAATTTCTTCTCGATGGTCGCCATCACCGATGGCTGCAGGTCACGCTCCACATCGGCGTGGAACATGCGGAACATCTCGGCGGTCACTTTTTGGTCGATGGCCGGCACGTAGTCTTTCCAGAGCTCATCCGCAGCAGCTTGAACGCGGGCAACAGCAGCAGCCACTTTTGCGGCGTCCTTCGGGTCGGTGGCCAGCTGGTTCTTCAATCCGAACATGCGGATGCCGAGCATCACCGCTTCGCTGCCGAAAGCGGCCTCCTGCATGTACACGTTGGCCTTCTCGAACTTCGCGCGCTCCTTGTAGCCGTTGTCCAGATCGGTGATCAGGTTACCGTATTTGGCTTTACGCGTAGCATCGGCGTTCACCCAGGCCATCAGCTCATTCTCCTGTTGCTTCTTCTTCTCCTCCACGTGCAACCGTTTCAGGCCGCGACTTTGGCCGATGAAGTACTTCCAATAATTGCTTACGCTGGCATGTTTGCTCGCGTATTTGATGCGCGTGGCGGGATCCTTGTCCATGAACTCTTCGTAGAGGTCCAGCTTCGCACGGCGCACCTTCACCCGGCTGGGGAACTCCTGTTCCAAGCCCAGACGTACACCATGGCTGCTCAGGAAACGATCCGTGCTACCAGGGTAACCCATGATCATGGCGAAGTCGCCTTCCTTGACCCCGGCGGTGCTTACCGGGAAGTGGTGTTTAGGCTTGAAAGGGATGTTCGTTGAAGCAGGATCGGCAGGCTCACCGTCCGCTCCGGTGTATACACGGAACATGCAGAAATCGCCGGTGTGGCGCGGCCACATCCAGTTGTCGGTATCGCCCCCGAATTTCCCGATGGCGCTGGGCGGAACACCTACCAGGCGCACGTCGCGGTAGGTCTTGTAGTGGAACAAGTAGAATTCGTTGCCTTCGAACATCACCTTGAACTCGGTGCTCAGGCCGTTCTCCTTGCTGCTTTCAGCGATCAACGCCTGTGCGATCTCGCCGATCTTGGCATCGCGCGCTTCTTCGGACATGTCAGGGGTGAGCTGGCTGTTCACCTTCTCCGTAACATCATCGATGCGCTGTAGGAAGCTCACGCTGAAGCCAGCCGGCAATTCCTGCTCACGCGTCATGGCCCAGAAGCCGTCCGTGAGGTAATCGTGCTCCACGCTGCTGAGGCCCTGTACCGCATCATAGCCGCAGTGGTGGTTGGTCAGGAATAGCCCTTCGGCGCTCACCATCTCGCCGCTGCAGAAGCCGCCACCCAGGCGCACGATGCCATCCTTCAGGCTGCTCTTGTTGATGTCGTAGATGTCCTCGGCGGTGAGCTTGAAGCCCAGCTTCTGCATCTCCGCTTCGTTGATCTGTTTCAATTTGTTCAACAGCCACATGCCTTCGTGGGCTTGCGTGCCGAGGAACAGGATTGCTGCGGTAAGCAGCGAAAGCGTTCGCTTCATGTGTTGAGGGGTCGGAATGAGGGACGGCAAATGTAGGTGGCACCGTCGCCACGGTGGGACGAACGGTGTTGCACGGTCGGGACTGGGACGAACGGTTCGGCTACTCGGACTTCGCCACGGGTTTCCAAGGCAGAGGGTAGAGCCATTCCTCGGCTTTGGTCACGAACGATTTGAAGTTTTCCGGGGTGCCGACGCGACCGATCACTTTCTTGTCCTTTCCATTGGCCACCACGTGAATGATGGAGCTGGGAAGGTCGGTCACCGGTCCGTCGTACTTGTCCTGAAGGTCGAAGAACTTGATCCGGACGGCTTCCTGCAGGAGGTCGTCCATGATCTCCGGGCTGACCCTGCCGTCGTGCGCACCTTCTTTCTCCACGTTCGAACGGCCGTCGAAGGTGGCATAGCCGCTTCGATACACGTTGATGCGATACGCTTTGCACGTTCCGAAGCATGGCGTGCGTTCAAGGCTGAAGAAGAGCGTGTCAGCCTTGTCGGTACCGCCAAGCTGGAAGGACTTGGTTGCCGGCTTCTCCGCCTTCGCCTCAGGTTCGGCGTCCACCGTCTTCTTCTGATCAGAACAGGCCATCGCCAGAACGCAAAGGGCTGGAGCGAAAAGCAAGGAGGTTCTCATGGTAATGGCTTGTTGCGGATCGTGTGCCAAATGCAGGGGCAGGAAGAAGGTCACTTCCGACGTGCTGCCTGTTGTTGTTTCTGCATATCCTCCAGGCGCTGCTGCCACTTGCTCTTCTTCTTCGGCGTCTTCATGTTCAGCACCAACTGAGCGCGGATCTTGTCCTCGTTCACGAACCAGCTCTTCATCACGGTCATCTGCAGGATGCTGATCACGTTGGCGAGCAGGTAGTAGTAGCTCAGGCCGGCGGGCAGGCTGTTCATGAAGAACAGCATCATCACCGGGAACAGGTACATCATCAGCTTCATGTTCGGCATGCCTTGCTGCTGGGGCATCTGCTTGCTGTTGATGGCCGTGTAGATCATGGTGCTCGCCGCCATCAGGATGGTGAAGAGACTCACGTGTGTGCCGTAGGCCGGTATGTTGAAGGGTAGTGACAGGATGCTATCATACGTGCTCAGGTCATCGGCCCAGAGGAACTTCTCCTGCCGCAGTTCGATGCTGCTGGGGAAGAACTTGAACATGGCGAAAAGCACCGGCATCTGCACCAACATGGGCAGGCAACCGCTCGCGGGGTTCACCCCGGCCTTGCGGTAAAGGTCCATGGTGGCCTGCTGCTTCTTCAGCATGTCGCCATCCTTGTATTTCTCGTTGATGGTATCCATCTCCGGTTTCAGCAACCGCATGCGTGCGCTGGAAACGAAGTTCTTGTAGGTCAGCGGCATCAGTAGCAGCTTGATGGCGATGGTGAGCACCAGGATGATGATGCCATAGCTCCACTTCCAGCCGTCGAGCCAGTTGAAGATGGGGATCACCAGCCACTTGTTCATCCAGCCGAAGATGCCCCAGCCCAGATCGATGATCTTGTCGAACTGCTCGATCTCCGTGCGACGAAGGGTACCGTAGTGATTCGGACCCAGATACATGCGGAAGGGGAGGTCCACCTTGGCGCCGCGCTCTTTCGCGAAGAAGAGTTTCGCACTGTAGTGTTTCGTGTGCGCGCTATCGGTCAACGGGGTGATGGCGATCTCCGACCCATTGCTCGCAAAGCCCTCTTTACTGATCAATCCCACGGAGAAGAAGTCCTGCTTGAAGGCCACCCAATTGGTCTTGCCTTCCAGTTTCTTCTCGTCGGCGTCACTTTCGCTCAGGTATTCTCGGTCGGCATTGAAGTACTTGAAGTAAACGCCGCTCTTTTGAAGTTCACCTGTGCGGTATTTCTCGTTGCTCAAGCCGACGAGCTCCCAGTTGAACACCGTACTCCCCGCATCGACTTCGTTCTCCAGCCCGATGAGCTCGGCACGAACATCCATGAAGTAATTGGCGGTATCAAGTTGGTAGGTGATACGCAGGAATCTGCCCGGATCGGTAGTGGCCGCTTGCAAGCGAACGCCCGTGGTACCCAACTTTTCAGCGGTGAAGTGCAGGTCCTTCGTGCTGATGTCGTTCTTGCCGAGGAAGAAACGGAACTCGTAGTTGCCACTGTCCGGGTCCGCTAGGTACAGCGGGGTCTTGTGGTAGGTCTGGTACTCCTTCAAGCGGATCACCGTGGGCCGTGCGCCGTGGGTGTTGATGGCCACTTGTAGCCGCTCATTCTCCAGTACGATCTCTTCGGGTGTTCCAGTGGCGGAGGCTTGGAAGATGCCGAAGCGTTGACCTTGCAAGGCACGCTCCACACTGTCAGCGTTGAGCGTGTCGCCGTTCACCACGATGATGCTGTCCTTACCGGCCGGAGCGATGGTGGCCGTTCCTGCTGACGCTGTGCCGATCTCCTTGGCCTCTAGTGCCTGCTGGGCCTCACGGGCCTGCCGCTCTATTTCAATGTTGGCCAGGCTGTCCTGTACGTGTTGCAGGCGCGCTTGCTCTTCGGCGCTGGGCATGGTGTACCACGTGTACGCACCCAGGATGGCTGCGATGAGTACGAAGCCGATGATCGAATTCCTATCCATTCGGGAACCGCCGCTGGTTCAAGGTGTTCGGCGGAAGGGCGGCAAAGATAGACGGCGGGGGGAAGACATGTGCCCATGTGGACATGTGCTCATGTAGGCATGAAAATCCGTTCAACGCCAAGGCATACCGAACGCTCGACGGGTCGTTCCCTTGATCCCTAGCGGTATTGGACGCTCGAATTCCGTGAGGGAGGTATTTCACGGGATATGGTGCTCTTCCACCCAGGAGGCATTCATGAGCACATGTTCACATGCACACATGGGCACATGAATTTCACGCTTGCTGCGCCTCCGCCTCCTGTTTCACCGGAGTGCCACCATGTTGCATGGCTGCCTTCACGAAGTGTACGAACAGCGCATGTGGCTTCATCACCGTGCTGCGGTACTCGGGGTGGAACTGTACGCCCACGAACCACGGGTGGTCCTTCACTTCCACGATCTCCACCAACTTGGTCTGCGGGTTGACGCCCGTAGGGGCCATGCCGGCCTTTTTGTAGGCCTCCAGGTATTCGTTGTTGAACTCGTAACGGTGCCGGTGCCGCTCCGTGATATCCTTGCGGCCGTAGACCTTGTGTGCCGTGCTGCCTTCGGCGAGTTTGCAGGCGTAGGCGCCCAACCGCATGGTGCCGCCTTTGTTCTCGATCGTCTTCTGCTCCTCCATCATGGCGATGACAGGATGCTTGGTGTCGGCGTTCATCTCGGTGCTGTTGGCATCGTCATAACCCAACACGTTGCGCCCGAATTCGATGACCGCCATCTGCATGCCCAAACAAATGCCCAGGAAGGGGACCTTGTTCTCGCGGGCATACTTGATCGCTTCGATCTTGCCTTCGATACCACGGTGCCCGAACCCTGGCGCTACTAGGATGCCGCTTAGGCCTCCGAGGTGTTTGGCCACGTTCTTGGGTGTCAGCTTCTCACTGTGCACCCATTTGATGTGGACCTTGCTCTCGTTCTCGGCCCCTGCGTGCTCCAACGCCTCCTTGATGCTCTTGTAAGCATCTTTCAGTTCCACGTATTTGCCCACCAGGCCGATATGGACTTCGCTTTTCGGGTGTTTGTAGCGGCGCAGGAAATCCTGCCAGGCGGTCAAGTCCACATCGGGAGAGTTGGCCACCCCCAGTTTCTGTAGTACGACCTGGTCCAGGCCTTCTGCCTGCATCAGGAGGGGAACGTCGTAGATCGTGTCCGCATCCCGGCTCTCGATCACAGCGTTGGCGTCCACGTTACAGAAGAGCGCTATCTTCTCCTTCATGCCCTTCTGCATGGGATGCTCCGTGCGGCACACGAGCACGTCGGGCTGTACGCCCAAGCTGAGCAACTCCTTCACGCTATGCTGCGTAGGCTTGGTCTTCAGCTCGCCGGTGGTGCCCAGGTAGGGCAGGAGAGTAAGGTGGATGGTGATGCAATCCTTGCCTTTCTGCCACTTCAGTTGGCGCATGGCCTCCACGTAGGGAAGGCTCTCGATGTCGCCAACGGTTCCCCCCACTTCGGTGATCACGAAATCGTAGATCCCCTTGCGCCCCAATGCTTGGACATGCGCTTTGATCTCGTCCGTGATGTGCGGGATGACCTGTACGGTCTTTCCGAGGTATTCGCCCCGCCGTTCTTTGTTGATGACGTTCTGGTAGATGCGCCCGGTGGTCACGTTGTTCGCCTTGCTCGTAGGCACGTCCAGGAAGCGCTCGTAGTGGCCAAGATCAAGGTCGGTCTCGGCACCATCTTCCGTCACGAAACACTCTCCGTGCTCGTAGGGGTTCAGCGTGCCGGGGTCCACGTTGATGTACGGGTCCAGCTTCTGTATGGTAACGGTGAAGCCACGGGCTTGCAGCAGCTTGGCCAGGCTGGCGCTTATGATGCCCTTGCCCAACGAGGAGGTCACCCCGCCGGTCACGAAAATATACTTGGTGGATCCCGTCATCGCAGGTGAGAGGGGCTCGTAAGGGAGCCGCGATCACGGGGTGTAAAGGTAAGCTGATCCGAGCCTAGGAGGCGGCCTGTGGAAAAACTTCGAGCGGCCGCCTAGAATTTGTAGCTCACACCGGCGCTGGGCAGCAAAGGCAACTGGTTCACTCGCTCGAACCGTACCCGGTCGAAATAGAAGATGTTCTGGCGGTCGTAAGCATTGGTGAGGCTGAAGTCCAGTTCCACCTGCTGGTTCTCGTCCAGGCGCCAGGTCTTGGTCACCCCGAGGTCCAAACGATGATAGGTGGGTAGGCGACCTTGGTTCAATGGCCCGAAGAGCAGTCCAAGGCTTGCGTTGCTCGTGGTGTAGTCGTAGTTCACATCGCCATTGAAGGGGATGTCGCCGTAGAACCCTTGCGTCTGGGTGTAGGGGAAGCCGGATCCGAAGTTCCAGCGAACGTTCACCTTCCAGGCGTCGAATTTGCCGAAGGCATAGCTGGTGACCAAGTTCAGGTTGTTCCGCCGGTCCCAAACCGGATTGTAGCGCTGGAAGCCGTCGAAACGGTCCACGTAGGTATAGCTGTAGACCGCCCACACGAAGAGCTTGTTCTTTTCGTACTTCAACTGAAGGTCCGCTCCGTAGGCCTGGCCGGTCTCTATGATGAAGTCTTTCTTAAGCGCGTCCGGCTGGTCGGCGAATTCCTCGGTATCGTTGAAGATCTTGTTCCGGTTCAGGTTGGTCACTTGGCGGAAGTCCTTCAGGTAGACCTCGAAGTTGGCCGTCAGTTCCGGGGTGATGTCATATTCGAATCCGCCCACGTAGTGATTGGCCCGTTGAAGAGGGTTCTTGACGTCACGCACACTGCCGTCCTCGTTGGTGAACGTCCGCGGCAGATCATCAGGCGAGGAGAGGAAGCCGTAGAACAGGTTCACCACGTCACGGTCGCTGTTGGCGGCCACCAGGTTCTGACTGTACCTACCGGCAGCGAGCTTGAACCGCAGATCGTCCGTGATGTTCCATTTGAAGCCCAGGCGCGGCTCTGGATTGGCAACGGACAACGAAGCGTAGTAGTGCAGTCGGAACCCGGGTTCCAAGATCACCTTCTTCCACACCTTCTTGTAGGACATGTAGCCGGCGATCTCCGAGGTGTTCTGCTCCTGTTTGAACTCACGGCCAAGGCTGTTGTAGAACTGGAAGTTCGTGCGGAAGCCGAGCACCTCGATGCCGTAGCGCACCTCATCCTGCTTGTTGAACAGCTTGAAATTGAGCGACCCATTGAAGCCGTTGATCTCACTGCTACGGGGTGGGAGGTCGCCTTCGGTGATGTCGATGCCATATTCGCTCATGGCGAAGGTGCCATCGATCAGCACCGCTGAACCCGCCGGTACCAGTACGAAATTCGTGCCCACGCCCCAGTTGTTCCACCCCAGATCGCTCACTTCCTGGTACTTGACACCATCGGTGAAGTTGAAGCCGAACAGGTTGAACTTGCTGCCGTTGCTGCCGTTGAAGCTGAGCTTGCCGAAGGCATCGGTGAAGGTGAACGGTAGGCCGCCCTTTTTCACGTTCTCGTAGAACACCTTGCTACTCTGGTCCAGGTAGCTGTGGCGCAGGTTGAAGAGGAAGGACGATGAGCCACCGCCTTCTTCCTTTTCCTTCTTCAACGGCCCTTCCAAGAGGAGTTTTCCGGTGAAGGTGCTCGCTGCCGCTCTGCCACTTAGGCGCTTCTTGTTGCCATCACGCGTGGTGATGTCCATGATGGAGCTCACCCGGCCACCGTGCTCCGCGTTGAAACCGGCCGTGTAGATGTCCGCGTTGCGGATGATATCGTTATCGAACACGCTGAACAGACCGATGCTGTGGAACGGGTTGTACAGCACCATGCCGTCCATCATGGTCTTGTTCATGATGGGCGAACCACCACGTATGTAAAGCTGCCCCCCTTGGTCACCGGTGAAGATCACCCCCGGGACGACTTGGAGATACTGCGCCAGATCCGCCTCCCCACCGATGGCCGGTAGCCGTTCGATCTGGCGAGGTGTGAGTTTGGTCACACCCATGCGCACCTGGGTCTGCGCTTCTTGCTTTTCACCGCTCACTTCGAATTCACGGATCTGGACGGCGCCTTTGCCCAAGTAAAGCTTCTCCGTGATGATCTGGTCTTTGAGGACCGTCACCGTCTTGTGGGCGGTATCATACCCCAAGTAGGTCACCTCCAGCGTGTAATTGCCGGGCGCCACCTTGCTGATGGAGTAGTATCCATTGACGTCCGTGGCGGCTCCGGTGGTAGTGCCCTTAAGCACCACATTGGTGAAGATGATGGGTTCCCCGGTCTGCTTGTCGTAAACGAAGCCGCGGATGGTCCCGGTCTGGGCCATGGCGAAGAGGGGTAGATGGCCGAGAAGAAGAAGAAGCTTGCGGTAGCTGGGCATGTTGTCCGTGCAGGGGCGGCTAAGGTAGAGGTTGCTCCTGCAACCATAGGGGACCGTTCAATGGCTCCCGTGCACCGGTGGCTGGCTGTCTAGGCCATCACCTTCGCCAACAACTCGCGCAACAGTTCACCTTGGTCCGAGCCGTCGCCCCCGAGACCCTTGCTGCGCAGGTCGAACTGCCTCAAGTGCCGCTGTACCTCCACGAGTTTGCCGAGCGGATAGTTCGCCGCCTGATTCAAATAATCCTTCACGAAATAAGGATTCACCTTCAATTCCCCCGCCAACTCGGCCTGGCTCTTACCCGCACAGGCGTGTACTACGGCCAGCTTGTTGAAATAGGTATTGAGGAAACCCAGCGTTACCACCAGCGGGTTCTCCTTGGGGTCCGCAGCGAAGTGGTTCGCGATCCGCTGTGCCTTCAAAGCGTTCCGCGTGCCGATGGCGTTCTGCAGTTCGAAGACGTTATAGTCCTTGCTGATGCCAACGAAGCGTTGGATGATGTCACTCGTGATCGCCCCTCCTTCTTCCGTTACGAGGCACAGCTTCTCGACCTCCTTCATGGCTTTGGCCAGATCGCTGCCGAGGTGGTTGGCCAGCAGCGTTGCCTCTGCTCCACCAAGTCGTCGCTTCTGGTTCTTGGCGAAGCTGATGAGCAGATCAGGCAGCTTGTCTTCCCTCACCTTGTCGCTGAGGAATACCGTTCCGCCGCCCTTTTGTACGGACTTGAGGATCGTCTTGCGGCCATCTATCTTCTTGTGCTTGTAACACAGTACGAGCACGGTGGTAGGCGTGGGCTTTTGAAAGTAGGTTTCCAACTTCTCCACTTGATCGATGCGCCAGTTCTGCAATTCCCTTACGATCACCAGCTGTCGTTCGGCCATCATCGGGTAGCGAAGGCACGTGTCCTTCACCGTGTCCGGGTCAGCGTCGCGACCATAAAGTATGGTCTGGTTGAAGTCGCGCTCGTGGTCCTCCAACGCCAGGCGCTCCACTTCAAGAGCGATACGATCGATGAAGAAGCCCTCCTCCCCATGCAGCATGTACACGGGCTTGAATTTGCCGCCCCGGAGGTCGGCCATGATCTTCTTGTAGTCGTCCAGGGTGCTCATTCGAAGCGAAGGTGCTTCACCGATCGCCCTTCATTGATGATCTCACGCAAGGCATCGATCCCCAGGCGGACATGGCTCTCCACGAAACTGCTGGTCACCTTGGCGTCGCTGGCACTGGTCTTCACACCTTCGGGTACCATGGGCTGGTCGCTTACGAGCAACAGCGCTCCGGTGGGTATGGAGTTGGCGAACCCGGTCATGAACAGGGTGGCCGTTTCCATGTCTATGGCCATGGCCCGGATCTGGCGCAGCCGCTCTTTGAACGGTTCATCATGTTCCCATACCCGGCGGTTGGTGGTGTACACGGTACCCGTCCAATAGTCCATATCACGGTCACGAACGGCGCCGCTAACGGCACGTTGGATCATGAAGCTGGGTAGCGCCGGTACCTCAGGCGGGAAGTAGTCCGTACTGGTCCCCTCACCTCGTATCGCAGCGATGGGCAACACGAGATCCCCCAGCTGGTTCTTCTTCTTCAGCCCACCACATTTCCCCAGGAATATCACGGCCTTCGGGTCGATGGCGCTGAGCAGGTCCATGGTGGTCGCGGCCATGGGGCTGCCCATGCCGAAGTTGATCATCACCATGTCCTCGGCGATGGCCACCTTCATGGCTTTGTCGCGCACGGGAATGGTGGCCCCGGTCTGCTGGCAGAAGATGTCCAGGTAGTTGTCGAAGTTGGTGAGCAGTACGTGGGGTTTGAACTGATCCAACGGCACCCCGGTATAACGAGGAAGCCAGTTGCGGACGATCTCTTCTTTGCTTCGCACTTTTGTAGGTATGAACGGCACCGGCATGCAGGTACTTGACCTGCCGGACCATGGCGTCAAACTTAAGCACGGTCACCGTGGCGTGCAGGTGTTCGATCCCGTGCGCCAGCGTTGGGTGGCCTTGACCCCGGAGGAGTGGGTGCGCCAGCATGTGGTCAACTACCTGATCCACGACCTGGGTTGCCCCCGATCCCTGATCGGGGTGGAGGCAGCTTTGGAGTTCAATGGCATGGCGAGAAGGGCCGATATCGTGGTTTACGGCAATGCGGGCCGCCCGGTGGCACTGGTGGAGTGCAAAGCGCCTGGCGTGGCCATTGGCCAGCGAACGTTCGAGCAGGCCGCACGTTATAATCAGGTGTTCCAAGTGCGCTACCTGATGGTGACCAACGGGTCAAAGCATTATTGCTGTGCGCTCGACCTTCAACGTGGCACCGTGGAATTCTTGCCTCGATTACCCGATCATACCGGCATGCAGGCCACGCCGCCTGCCTAATTTTGATGACATGATGAAGCTCGTCGCCGCACTGGCCGTACCGCTCATGCTCCAAGGAGTCGTGCAAGCCCAGTACAAGGACAAAATGGACCTGCACCTGAAGCACTTCCTTGCGAAGGAGCAGGCCGGGGAGGCGGAGGTGAGCCTGTTCATCCACGGAGATGAAGCAGCGCTGGAGACAGCTGTTCGTGCGCAAGGCGGGCGCGTGATCATGGTGCGGCCGAACTTGGTGAGCGCCCGAATACCCGTGGGCAGGGTGGAAGCTCTTGCACAGGAGGCTGCCGTGCATCACTTCGAATTCAACTCGGCGCAAGGCCATCTGCTCAACGACTCGATGCGCGTGAAGGCCCATGTGAACGAGGTTCACGAGGGCCATGCCCCATTGCCGCAGGGTTATGATGGCAGTGGTGTGGTGGTGGGGATCATAGATACCGGTCTGGACATCGCCCATCCCGATTTTCGCGATGAGAACGATGTGACTCGGGTAGTGCGGTATTGGGATCAGCGATTCGCCAGCAATCCCGGCTCGCCAGCACCCTATGGTTATGGTATCGAATGGACCCGGGAGGAACTGGAGGCAGGTGGCCCGAACTTCCCCTCCGACACGATCCAAGGCCATGGAACACCTGTAGCCGGCACTGCCGTAGGCAATGGCCTCGGGAATGGCCGCCACAAGGGTGTTGCTCCGAAATCCGACATCATCATCGTTGCCACCAACATGGGGTCTGCGAACTGGGCGGCCACCGTGGCCGATGGCGTGCAGTATATCCTCGATCAGGCAGAAGCCATGGGGAAGCCTGCGGTGATCAACATCAGCATGGGCTCGTACAGCGGCTCGCACGACGGGAAAGACGCTGCTGCTTTGTTCATCGATGACCTTCTTCACGAGGACAGTGGTCGTGCCTTGGTCGTAGCGGCCGGTAATTCGCATGGCACCTTCCCGTACCACGTACGTACCGATGTCGATCAGGATACATCGTTCACATGGTTCACCACGAACTTGAACGGTCCCACGTACAATGTGTTCAACTTCCCGAATGTGTTCTTCGAAGTATGGGCCGATGCGGAGGATATGGAGAACGTCAGGTTCGCCATGGGAGCGGATCGCCCGGTGCCTTCGCTGAATTTCAGGGGGCGATCCGCCTTCCATAATGTGGCCGATGCCATGGGGGAGGTGATCACCGAACCTATCGTAAGCTCGAGCGGCAACACATTAGGATCGGTCCAGTTCTATGCTCAGGAACGCGGTGATCAGGTCCTGCTGCAGGTCATGATCGAATCGCCGGACACAACGGACTGCCTCTGGCGCTTCATGTCAACCGGAAGTGGTGCCTTCGACCTTTGGACGCTCACCACCTACACCCGTACATCCAACGTGATAGGCCCCGTGCTCGCCGAACCGCTGGGCCTTCCGTTCCCTTCTGCGGCGGAGTATCCGGCCATGGCGCATTACGTGGAACCGGATTTCCTGGAACACATCGTGGATTCTTGGGCCTGCATACCGGATGCGCTCACCGTAGCGAACTACTGCAATGAGGTCTCCTACCTGGACTATTTCGGTGTGGAGCGCGGTGTAGACGGGGTGGAGCAGGATATCGCCCCCCGCAGCAGCAGTGGTCCAACGCGCGATGGTCGTATGAAGCCCGACATCGCCGCCACGGGTGATATCACCTTCAGCGCGGGCCCGCTCTTGCTCATCGACCGCATCATCCAGTACCAGGTCGGTTTCAAGGTGGATCCGGGTGGATTGCACATTCGTGACGGTGGTACCTCGCAGGCTGCTCCCGTCGTGGCCGGTGCCGCAGCCCTTTACTTGCAGAAGTGCCCGAGCGCTACGATAACCGAGATCGCTGAGGCGGTGCGTTCGAATGGCAGGGTGGACGCTTTCACGGGCCCGGTGCCCAATCACCGCTGGGGAATGGGTAAAGTGGACGTGTTCAATACGATCCTGAACAAGTCAGCGCTTACGGCCAACACGACGGCCTTCTGCGAAGGTGGCTCTGCCACTGTTGCCGTTCAGGACGGATTTAACCAGGTGCAATGGAGCAACGGCGGCAACGGTAATCCCGTCGTTGTAGCCGAACCGGGTGAGATCAGTGCTACCATGCGTACCCCGTCCGGCTGTCTGGCTTATTCGGATACGTTGTTGCTGGAATTGTTGCCCGCACCCGCAGTCCCGGTCATTGATACTGATGGTACGGTGCTTACCAGTTCCGCGGCATTGGCCTATCAATGGTTCGAAGGCGGCCAACCCATCGCCGATGCCGATGAGCAGGAGTGGACCGCCTATTGGCCAGGGTCTTATCAGGTCGAGGTCTTTGGTGAGAACGGATGTAGTACCCTCAGCGAAGCCGTGGAGATCCTCACCGTTGGATTGAATGAGAGCGCTCAGGGCTCCTTTGCGCTATGGCCGAATCCGGCTCGTGAAACATTGAACATCCTCCTGCGTGAAGAGATGGTCGTTCATTCGGCGCGCCTGGTGGCTAGCGATGGTAAGGTGGTGCGCCTGCAAGGAGTGAACGCGTCCAGTACGGTCATGATCCCGCTGGACGGTATCGCTCCCGGTATCTATACCGTACAGTTGGATGCTTCCGCCGGTCAGTTCTCTCAACGGTTCGTGAAGATGCCGTGAGCTCACGGGAGGTTGAACTCGTACGGCGGACCATTGAACGTTACGTGGCCCTTACGGCCGATGATCGGTCCGCCATACTCCCGTGTTGGAAAAGGTACCGCTTCCAGCGGGGAGCGTACATCTCGCGTGCAGGTTCCGTAGAGGACCACTTCTACATCGTTGAAGAGGGCGTCCAACGGCTTTATATCGAGCATGATGGAGCCGAGATATGCCTCGGTTTCTCCTACGGTAACAGCTGGACCGGCGATTTCGACTCTTTCGTACGCCGCTCCCCGGGTCGGTTCCAAGTGCAAGCGCTCTCCGATTCGGTATTGCTGGGGATCACGTACGCTGACCTCAACCGCTTGTACGAAACGGTGCCCGTCATGGAACGCTTCGGGCGCAGGATCCTGGAAGAACAGGTGGTGGGTCGCGCCACACGGGAGATCGAGCAGATCGCGTTGAGCGCGGAAGAACGCCTCGATCGTTTCTTGCAGCGCAGCCCGCACTTGCTGCAACTCGTCTCCCAGAAGGACATCGCCTCCTACCTACGCATGACGCCTGAGACTTTCAGTAGACTGCGGGCGAGGATGGTCGGTCGTTCTTGATGTGCATCAAGCATGCATCGCAATGCACGCCGGTAGGTTTGCGTCGTGATGACCTATACCACGGATCGTTTGATCGAGGACCTGATCGGCACCTTGAGATCGCAACGCAATGCTGCCGAGGAACTGCGCCAACTGCCTTTGGACCTCTTGCATGAACGTCCTGCGCCCGAACGCTGGAGCGTTGCGGAGGTGCTTGAGCACATGAACCTGAGCAGTGGACACTATCTCCGGCGGGTACAACGCATCTATGCCGGACGAAAGGAAGGAATTCGAAAGAGCGAGAACTATGTGCCCGGTTCTTTTGGCGAACGCAGCGTACGTGCCATGCGCCCCGATGCGCAAGGCCGGATCACCTGGCGCATGCGCACGCTGTGGTTGTTCGAACCTCGCACGGATAGGGTGGTCGGGCACGCCTCATTGGATCGTTTCGTGAACGTGATCGATGGGTTCATCGACGTGCTTCAGATAGCCAGGGATCATGGGTGGGAAGGGCCGCGTGTTACAAGCACTCTGGGCCCCCTACTTCGGTTCAAGCTTGGCGACGCGATACGCTTTCCTGTAGCTCACCAGGAAAGGCACATGCTGCAGATCCAGCGAACGTTAGAGCAATTGAATGCCTAGCGCACTACAGCCAGCTTCGTCACGCCGAGGCTATTCTGGACGAAGTACGTGCCAGCCGCCCAGTCCGAGATATCGAGCGTCATGCGATCGGTAGCCAGACCGCTCCACACCAAGCGTTGTACGGCATCACGGATGGTCACCGGCCCCGGCTGTGCCAGTGCGAACGTGATGTGTTCCATGGCAGGGTTCGGGAACAGACCGACCGTTTCCTGGGCTATATCCTCCACCGCTGTGCTGCTTTCGTTGTTGAAGTTGAACGTAGGGTTCTGGATCACGAACGGTCCGGTCCCGTTGGGGATCCGAGCATATCCCATGTTGGCTTGTTGCTCGCCGAATACGATGTGATCCATCACCGACCCGTTGGGTGCCGCCAGCAACACTTCCTCTCCACTGCCAGATAGTTTGAAGCTGGCATGGTATGGACCCTGCGAAGCATCTTCATCGGCCCAGACCACCAGGTAGTCACCGGCGCCGATGATGGAACCTGTCGGGAATTGCCACTTGTATACGTTCGATGCGTTGTCGCTCAACCATCCACCGGTCAGGTCGAAAGGTTGTGAGCTGGTGTTGTACAGTTCGATCCAGTCCTCATACTGGCTGTTCTCGTCCTGCGCACCGCTGGTATTCTGTGCCATCAACTCATTGATGCGCAACACGGGATCCGCGGCGAACACCACCTGGACCAGGTAGGTGTACACATCATGCTCAGCGCCCACCGGGGCGAACGAGACGCTCTGGGCCGTGTTGTTCGCAGTGGCCTTCACATAGTAGCGTACGCGCGTCATCGACGGCGCTTCAGGGATGGAGGCTCCGAAAACACCATCGCCGCTGCCGCCGTCATTGTGTGCACCGTCATCGAACATCTGTACCTGCGTGAATTTGCCGTAAGGCCCGAGGCAGTAGAACAGGTCCACACGACCGGTGTTCGCCACGTTGGCGATGGTGGTGGTCACGGAAACGCTCTCGGAAGGAAGTGGGTCGGCCCATTCCACATTGTTCGCCCGATGCGAAACATCGTTGATCAATGGGGCTAACTGTGCCACCTCCGAATTGGCGAGCAGGTTGTTGCGTCGGTTCGTGATGAAGCTCTGGAGTACGGTGAGTTCCGAGTTGAAGGCGGCATAGGTGTAGAGCTTTTTCGGATCGGCCTGCACTTCTGCATCGATCATGCTTGAATACCCGGACAACAGCGCGTTGAAACCGGCGCTTTGCATCTTCTCGTTGATCAAGGTGCGCAGGTGGGCCAGGTAGCGCTGGCGCATGGAAGGCACCGCAAGCATGCGGTTCAGCAGGGGATAGTTCACATTGTCGGCATGGTAGAACGGGCCCCACGCGACCGCGTTGTTCTTCATCACGCTGTTGCCGTCGAATTCCTGCGGTGTCATGCGCTTGGTCTCGGCATCGAAGTACAGGTAATAGTCCATCTTGCCTTTGTACACGTAACTGTCATCGTCACTGAAGGCGATCTCGCTGGCCAGGAACCAAAGGGTGCGGTCCACGTCCAAGTGGTTGTTCAGGCTGTCTTCCAATGCAGCTAGGGGCGTCTGCTCCAGTTTCTGGCAAACGCGCACCAGATCGTCCCAAGGGTTGATGCGCTCCGTGCGCTTCAGCGTGTAGTACTGCTTGTACGTTGAGGTGTCGGAGCCGAGGTCGTTCAGAGCTGCGGTACCATCACCCCAACCACCTCCACCGCCCGGGCCACCGCCGCTACCTGCTGGTCGGTCAGCGCGCCAGAGTGTACCGTTGTTGCTGAAGAACCACTCCTTCACGAATTCATTGTTGATCTGCTGTACGTTCGGGTAGATGCCCCAACTCGATCCATTGATGTTCAGGTGCACGAAATTGGCCTTCGCCGCTGGCACATGGTCACGGATCAGGTCGAGGTAGATCACCTCGCGCAGGAACGATGCATCATCGAAAGCGTTGTTCAGGTTGAGCGTCTGGTAGCCCATCAGATCCTGATCATCCACCGCGTGGTCCAGCGTTATGTTGAACGACTTCTTCTGTGAGTTGGACACCATGCTGTAGCTCGTCTGCCCCTTGAAGCGCACGCCCACGCTGTCATACACATCCCCATCAACGGTCAGGGTGGCTGGGATATCCGTCTGGCTGTTGTAGTTCTGGGTCATCAGCGTCCAGTAGTTCGCCTGCGGGAATTGCAGATCCAAAGTGCGGATCGTCTCCTTCTCATAAAGCCCGGTACTGGCCAACCCACCTGTCTTCAGCATATGGTTCGGCTGGTCCAGATACATCTCACTAGGAAGACCTTGGCCAAGGGCGGCGAATGAAGGTACGAGGAAGAGCAGGATGGAGGCGCTACGTGACATGGGGTAACGATGACGTGATGTCTGGGGGATGTGGTTTAGGACACGCCCGAACCGGAATGGTTGCGGAGCGCTCCTGAATTTTCGCTGGGCCTTGGTTTTCGGCCGCCCAAGGCACACTGAAGGTCTGATGGAACCTCAGCGCCTTTGCGCCGCGGGGAACAGTGCTTCTCCGTTGATGAAGGTGGCAAGCACCTTGGCTTTTGCGCTTCCGGTGTCTTTGGTCAACGGGCGATCGACCACTACGAAGTCTGCGCGCTTCCCTGCTTCCAACGCACCGAGGTCATTCTCCCAGAAGGTGGAGATGGCGTTCCAGATGGTCATACCACGCAAGGCATCTTCAGCGCTCAAGGCGTTCTCCGCATGGTAACCACCGGCAGGTTCGCCTTTCATATCGGTCCGGAACACGGCCGAACGGAACGTTTGCAGCGGATCGATGCCTTCCACGGGGAAATCGGTTCCGAGGGCGAGCAGGCCCATGGTCTTGCGCAGGTCTTCGTAGGCGTAGGCATGTCCGATGCGTTCGGCACCCAAACGGTCTTCAGCCCAGGGCCCATCGCTGGTGGCGTGTGTCGGCTGCACGCTCGGAATGATGCTGTACGCGCCGAACTTCGGTCGGTCTTCCGGTGAAAGCACTTGGGCGTGCTCGATGCGCCAACGCAGATCATTGGTCCCACCGAGCACTTCGCCGTACACATCCAGCAACAGCGCGTTCGCTGAATCACCGATGCAATGCGTGTTCATCTGGAAGCCGTGAACCTTGCACCAACGCGCCACATCAAGGAAATGCTCCCGTGAAGCAAGCTGAAGCCCATGATGACCGGGTTGATCGGCGTACGGGCGCTTCAGCAAGGCCCCGCGTGAACCCAAGGCGCCATCCGCGTAAACCTTCACGCTGCGCACCACCAGTCGATCATCTTGGATCGGGCCGCTCTTGGCGAAATGTTCCAGGTTCTCCGGTACATCGGCCACCATGGCGTACACGCGCATTTTCAAGGATCCTTCACGCTGCATGGCACGGATGAGCTCGATGGTCCCGACATCCAACCCGGCATCACACACCATGGTCAGGCCCGCAGCGATGCAATCCGCTTGTGCGTCGAGCAACGCCCGGCGTTTCGTCGCTTCATCGGCCTGGTCGAAGATCTTCTGGAACACCGCTACGGCATTGTCCACCAATAGACCCGTGGGCCTTCCATCGCGCATCACCATCAATCCGCCTTCTATGGTGGCTTTCGGATCGAAGCCAACGCGATCCATCGCCGCTTGGTTCACCACGGCGGCATGACCGTCGATGCGCTGTAGCAGCACCGGCCGATTCGGGAAAAGCGCGTTCAGCAGTGCGTTGTCAGGCAGTACGGCCATCGGCCACTTGTTCTCATCCCATCCGCGCCCGAGGATCCATCCTTCACCAGGGTGTGCCTCGGCAAAGGCGACCGTCCTATCGACGGCTTCCTTCCACCAAGTGACACCTGTCAGATCCACCTTCTGTTTGTTCAACCCGTAGCCGAAGAAGTGGCAATGCCCATCGATGAAGCCCGGGTAGACCGTGCGGCCACCCGCATCGTACTGCTCCTTGGCCGCATACCGGTTCAGGATCTGCCGCTCAGGCCCTAACTCCACCACGCGCCCGTCGCGGACGGCCATGGCTTGGTAAATGGCGCCCGCTTCGTCCATGCTCTGGATCCGTGCATTGTGTACGACAAGGTCGGCCTGTTGGGAATGGTAGCATGAGGTCAGGCTCAAGACGACAAGCAGCGCAGGAACGAACAGCTTCATGCTGCGAAGGAACGCTTCGCTAGTGGAACCCGCTTGATCAGCCGTGAATGGTCCAAGATCAATAGACCGGCCACCATCAGGAAAGGGAGCAAGGGTGTCCTGTACCGCACCACCGCGCCCATTACCGGGGTTGTCCATCCGATCACCAATGCCAGCAGCGCCACGTAGAGTAGCAGTGTCACCAGTAGGGTACGGTCGATCTCTTTCCACGGTTTGCGATGGATCACGCAAAGAACAAGGAACAGCACGAGGAAGAGATTCTCTATCGCTGACAGAACTCCCAAAGGTCCGCCACCCATATGGATCAACGGGCCGAGTAGCGTGATGCAAAGCGCGTACGGCGCTTGCCTGATGAACAACCAGACATCAGGAAGCAAGAGTTCAGGCATCACGAAACTTCCGGAGTTCACCTGCATGGCCAGACCGACGAAATCACGCTGTTTCATGGTGAGGATACCCAGGATGTTCCAGCCAGGAAGGAACTGATGCAGGTTGAGGCCGAGCGTTACCAAGGCCGCGTACAGCAAGGTCGCTTTCACCCAGAACGCCGGCCGTGCCTGTCGACGCGCCCAAACCAGGAGGATGAGCGCCGGTAACAAGCTCATCAGCACGTAGAATTTCAAGAAGAAGAGCATCACCACGTTGAATGCGAGCAGCACGGGGTCGCGCCATCGAAGCTCCCCGTGCATTGCCCGATCCACTTGGTACATCAGGAGCCCGATACCGAAGAACAACAAGCTTTCCTTGATCACACCGCTCGCCCAGAAAAGCACGGAAGGCAACAGGAATATGGCTAGCGCAAGCAAGTTCTCCCTTCCGGGCAACGACCGCACGAACGCTCGGTACAGCCCCACCAAGCCAGTGAGCGAAAGGAAAGCCGTGACCACCGAGTGCACATGGAACTCCCCGAAACTGAACAGGCGAACGATGGCGTTGAACCGGATGATCGTGTGCGCATCGTTGTAGAGGTCGCTCTCGTAGTGCCGCACCCAATTGTTCATGTCCCTGTAGTACAGGTCGCGGAAGTAGGGTGCATCATTACCGATGCCGGTGATCATGCGCAGGTAGTCCCCCGGCTTTTCGGGCAATGCCTTGAACATATGGGCACTGTCATCAAAGTACTTGAACACGTCGGCCGTAGCACGATCCGGATAGACGTAGGTATAGATAGCCCATAGCGCCACACCTGCTGCGATGCGGAGCAAGAAGAAGATCGCCAACCAGCGGAACTGAAGCCCCGGCACCTGGCCGAAGAACCGCGTACGACGCATCCACCAGAGCAGGAGCGCGGTATAGGCCGCGGCCAGGAGTACACCGGTCATGGGGAGGCGCAAGGTAGACGAGGTGCTCCCCACGAGGGATGCCGGGACGCTGCCACGGCTACCTTTGCACCCCGCGATGAGTACCCTTACCACCAACCCCGATACCGCGCCTGCTGGCGTGGAGACCGCGAAGAAACTGGGCCTTCTCCCTGACGAGTTCGAGAAGATCAAGGGGATACTGGGCCGCACGCCCAATTTCACCGAGCTCAGCATCTACAGCGCCATGTGGAGCGAGCATTGCTCGTACAAGAATTCCATAAAGCAGCTGAAGACCCTTCCGCGCAGCGGCCCGAAGTTGCTGGCGGAAGCCGGACAGGAGAACGCCGGCTTGGTTGACATCGGCGACGGTTGGGCTTGCGCTTTCAAGATCGAAAGTCACAACCACCCTAGTGCCATTGAACCCTACCAGGGTGCGGCTACCGGCGTGGGCGGTATCAATCGCGACATCTTCACCATGGGCGCACGTCCCATCGCACAGCTCAACAGCTTGCGCTTCGGCGATATCACCAAGGAGGCGAGCAGCCGCTGGCACATGCGCGGTGTGGTGAAGGGCATCGGCGATTACGGCAATGCGTTCGGCGTGCCCGTGCTCGGTGGCGAGGTCTACTTCGACCCTTGCTACACGACCAACCCATTGGTGAACGCCATGAGCGTAGGCATCGTGCGCACCGACAAGGTGATCAGTGCCACCAGTCATGGCGTGGGTAACCCGGTCTTCATCGTCGGTAGCTCTACGGGCAAGGATGGCATCCACGGCGCATCGTTCGCCAGCAAGGACATCACCGAGACCAGCATGGACGACCTGCCTGCCGTTCAAGTAGGTGACCCGTTCATGGAGAAACTGCTGCTCGAAGCTTCGCTGGAGCTGGCCCAGACCGACGCGATCATCGGCATGCAGGATATGGGCGCGGCGGGCATCACCTGCAGCACCAGCGAGATGAGCGCGAAAGGGGAGAGCGGCATGGACATCCAACTGGACAAAGTGCCCACCCGCCAGCAAGGGATGCGTGCATGGGAGATCCTCCTCAGCGAAAGCCAGGAGCGTATGCTCGTAGTGGTGAAGAAGGGCCGCGAAGCCGAGGTGAAGGCCATCTTCGATAAGTGGGACCTCAACTGTGTGCAGATCGGAACCGTCACAAAAGGCGGCATGATCCGCTATTACCAAGGCGAAGAATTGGTGGCCGAAGTGCCTGCTGAAAGTTTGGTGCTTGGCGGAGGAGCTCCCGTTTACGAACGCGAGATCAAGGAGCCGGCATACTTCAAGGAGAACGCCAAGTTCAAGATCGATGACGTGGAGGAACCCGATGATCTGCGTCGGGTAGCGTTCGATCTGCTCGCCAGTCCGAACATCGCCAGCAAACGTTGGGTTAGCGAGCAGTACGACAGTATGGTGCGCACCAACAACATGAGCACCAATGCACCGAGCGATGCGGGTCTCGTATTGATCAAGGAGACCGGGAAAGGTCTCGCTGTCACCGTGGATTGCAACGGCCGCTACGTGCACGCTGATCCCTACAAAGGCGCAATGATCGCAGTGAGTGAAGCGGCGCGCAACATCGCCTGCACTGGGGGCGAACCCTGCGGCGTCACCAACTGCCTCAACTTCGGCAACCCCTACGATCCCGAGGTCTACTGGCAGTTCAGTCAAGTGATCAAGGGCATGGGCGAAGCTTGCCGCGCTTACGATACGCCAGTCACCGGCGGCAACGTGAGTTTCTACAACCACACCGTTACCGAGAAGAAGAACATCCCCGTGTTCCCCACGCCAACGATCGGTATGGTGGGCATAGTGCCGGACATAAGTAAGCGCATGAGCCTCGACTTCAAACAGAAGGGCGACCTCATCTTCTTGATCGGCAAGAGCGTCGAGGACATCGGTAGCAGCGAATACCTCGTGCGCACACATAAGATCGAACGCAGCCCGGCGCCCTACTTCGACATCGAGGAAGAACGCCGACTGCACACCATGCTGCTCATCCTCATCCGCAAGGGCGTGATCAACGCGGCGCATGATATCAGCGATGGTGGTCTTTGGACCACCTTGGTAGAAATGGCCCTGCCACGCGGCTTGGGCTTCGATGTGATCACTGACAGCGAGATCCGACCCGATGCTTTCCTTTTCGGCGAAGGACAAGGAAGGGCAGTGGTTTCGGTGAACGAGGACCAGGAGATCGAGTTCCTTGATATGATGCAGGCCAGCCGTGTGCCCTGCATTCTCTTAGGCCACGTCACCAAAGGCAAGCTTATGGTGGACGATTCCCCCTTCGGAATGATCGATGATGCACGCAAGGTCTACGAGGAAGCCATCCCGAAAGCCATGGCCCAGCAGTGAACTGATCGCACTTCAGACCTCGGACCCTACACTTCAACCCTCGTACTTCTAACTTCCCATGCCTCAACCCGCATTCTTCGGCCCATTGCCAGCCATAGGCACCGTGGCTCCCACGCTTCGTTTTGTAAAGGCCGACCGCCATGAAAGCAGCCTTTCCGATCTTAAGGGCGAGGTGGTCGTTCTGATCGCTTTCCCCAGTGTGGACACACCAACGTGCGCCATGGAGACGCGCACCTTCAACCAACGCGCCACCGACCTGGGTGCTACCGTAGTTTCCATTTCCATGGACCTTCCTCCAGCGTTGACGAGGTTCTGCGCTGCCGAGGGTATCGATAAGGTGATAGCCGGAAGCGACTACCGGTATCACGATGCTGCGCACATTTGGGGCGCCGCGCTCATGGCCGGAAGTCTTGCAGGCACCTTGGGCCGTATCACCTGGGTGATCGATCGGGGCGGGGTGATCCGCTATATGGAAGTGGCTCCTGAACTTGGCAGCGAACCGGACTACGACGCTTCGCTCAACGCCGCGAAGAGCCTGCTCTGATCAAGCGTGGCGCGTTCTCACAGAACGTATCCGAAGTACGGAATCCAAGGCAAAAAGCAAGGCGCCACAGGCCAGTGCGGCGAGCGTCCACCGCATGCTGCTCGTCATCGCAACGTTCGGCAGGGTGGGCATATTCCAGGTGAAGGAGCTAGACTGAGGCCACAGGAACAACGCCGCGACCAGCCCCACAGCGATACCCCATGTCCAAGGAGGCATAAAGGGAGCTTCAGGTGTGTGTTTGGCGATCGGCTTCGGGGCCAGGCGCGCAAGCACAGCAGCCTCCAAGCCATCAGCAGCTTGGGCAGGGCCCACCTCAGCGAACAGGTCGCGCAGCGGGTGGTTCTCCTTCATAGTTCCTGGATCGTCCATAGCTCGTCCTTCAAAAGTACTTGCAGGGTAGCGTGCATCCGCTTGCGGCTCCGGTGAAGCTTCACTTTCACGTTCGACGCCGTGAGCCCGGTGATGGTTACGATCTCCTCGATACTTTGCTCGTGCAGGTAGAAAAGCGTTATCACGGTGGCATCCTCCTCGGGTAGTTCCGCAAGCGCTTTTTCCAAAGCCTGCTTGCGATCGGCGGCTTCGTTCCGGTCGCTCTCTATGAAGCCGAGTGCGCCTTCCGGCAGATCATCAGGGGCCACATCACCCTTCTTTCGCCCCCGCAACTTGGACACGGCGGTGCGGTACGCTATGCTGTACAACCAAGTGCTCAGCTTGCTCCCGCCTTGGAAAGCCCCCAAGTTCTGGAACGCTTTCACAAAGGCATCCTGGGTAGACTCCTCCGCATCCTCGTGATGACGCAGTACACGCAACGAGACCGTATGCACCAGATGCTTGTACTCGCGCATCACCCAGCCATAGGCAATAGCATCGCCTTTCAGGCACCGGGCTATGGCTTCAGCTTCATTCACGTTGCGCGCATAGGACGCCTTTGATGCCCCGTTCGGTTACACGAATGTGCTCCGTGCGATCCGAGCATGAAAGGACGACGTGGCGAACGGGTGCGGCGCTGGATGGATGAATTCCGAGGCGGATGGGAGGATCGTAACCTGCGGACCGGATCTTGGCGTCATACGGTCAACAACACGAAAACCCGAACGCCATGTTCGATTCTCCCGTACTCCCGATGATCGCCCTTTGTGCGGCCGTCTTCGGCATCTTCTACATGCGCATCAGCACCCAGCATCGCCAGCGCATGGCCATGATCGAGAAGGGGCTCACTGCACCGGAGCCACGCCCTGTGAAACGGACCAGTACGGCCTATGCACTTGGCTTGGTTTTCCTCGGCGTTGGTGCTGGCTTGGGCATCGGCTGGTTCGTGGATACCGTTCTTCATGGATCCGAAGCCGGTAACAACCCCTTGCCGTACTTCATAAGCGTGTTCATTTGCGGCGGGTTGGCGCTCATCCATTACCACCGCACGGTGGAACGTATCAAGAACTGAGCGCTTCCCAGTTCGGTTGCCGCTCCGTTCTTTTGCGGCACCATGCGCTGGGTACGCACGTTCTTCCGCTGGGCTGCTGCGGCCGCTTTCTGGTTCATCGTGGTGAGCTTGCTCTGGGTTGGTTTGCTCGGAATCGTTGACCCTCCCGTTACATGGGTCATGGCTCAGCAATCGAACGAGCAGAAGGAGTTCAACCGCATCCAAGCCGACCTTGGTGACATCGCTCGCAACCTGCCCTTGAGCATTATCGCTTCGGAGGATCAGCGCTTCATGACGCACAGTGGGTTCTCTTGGGAAGCCATGCGCAAGGCCTTGGAACGGAACAAGACCGACAAACGCATCAAAGGCGGAAGCACCATCAGCCAGCAGACCGCCAAGAACGTTTTCCTTTGGCCGGGGCGGACCTACATCAGGAAGGGATTGGAGGCGTGGTTCACCGTGTTGATGGAATTCTTGTGGACCAAGGAGCGCATTCTGGAGGTTTACTTGAACGTGGCGGAAATGGGCAAAGGTGTTTTCGGGGCCGAAGCGGCTGCGCAGCATTGTTTCGACCGGCCTGCGGCAAAACTCACCAAGGAACAGAGCGCGTTGATCACGGCTACGTTGCCCGCTCCACGCCGATTCAGTTGCTCACTACCGTCAGGCTACATCCGCAAGCGCCAGCAATGGGTGCTTCGGCAGATGTACAACGTGGGCGATGTTCTGGATCCTGAAGTGCTCGAGCGGCGGAAGGCTGCCATCGAGCGCGAAGAGCAGAGGAAAGCCGAGCGTGAGGAGCGCAGGAAGCGCCGGGCGAAGAAGGGCTAGCTCTTCACATCGATCGCGTACTGCACCGAAGTGGGGTAGGCGAACTCCAATCCCGCCTTGCGGAAACGCTCCAGAAGATCCAAGTGCACCCGCGTCTGCACGTTGAAGATCTCGCTGCCCTTCCGGATGTGGTAAACGAAGACGAGGTTCAACGATGAATCCTTGAACGCGCTGAAGTACGCAGCGTGATCCACCTCCAGATCGCTGCCATGGTCCTTCACCAGTGCGTGCAGGATGCCGAGGGCTTCTTCGATCTGCGCATTGGTCGTGCTGTAGACCAGCCCCAAGTCGTGCCGTACGCGTCGCGATGCTTCCTGGCTCACATTCTCCAGTATGCTGTCGGCGAATTTGTTGTTCGGCACCACTACCAACGGACCATCCATGGTCCGGATGCGCGTGCTACGGATGCCGACTTCCTCCACTATGCCGTCGTATCCGTTCAGTCGCACACGGTCACCTACGCGGAATGGCTTATCCGTGAACACGGTGATGCCGCCAAAGATGTTGGCCAGCGTATCCTTCGCAGCCATGGCTAGTGCCAGACCACCGATGCCGATCCCCGCTAGCAGCGCACCAACATCGTAGCCGGCATTGTTCAGCGCCACGACCACGCCGAGCCCCCAGAGCAACGCTTTGAACGAACTGCGCACCACGGGGATGAACTGTGCGCTGTCCTTGTCTTCGTTGCGCTCACTTCGGTTGCGCAGCATCGCGCCCACCAGCGTGTCCAGCGCGCGTACGATGGCCCAGGTCACGGCCAGTGCCACAGCCACATGGAACACACGTTCCATCCATTTGTCGATGTGCTCCGGAACTTCCAGTTGCTGGTAGCCCAGTACGAACGAGAGCACCGTGATCAACGTCACCAATGGCTGCCGCATCGTCTGCACGAGCTCATCGTCCATCCGGTTCTCCGTACGCGCGGCCAGCTTGCGAAAGATGGAAGCGCCAAGCAGAGAGATCAGTTTGCCGAGCAGCCAGCCCACCGCAAGGATCATCGCGGCTTTCAGCCACTGTTCAAGACCGTTTCCGAGAATGGTACTGCTCACAGCCCACGAGAACATGCGCATACTTTTGGTTGCTGACTGGCGGGAACGCCCGCTTCAAAACTAACCGTGAACATTAAGGCATGACGATGGGCGCAACCGAGAGGATGGTATTGGTGACCGGTGCAGGTCGTGGGGTAGGGCTCGCCACGGTGCAAGCATTGTTGTCCATGGAAGGCGTTCGGGTGATCGCAGTGTCACGGGTGCTTGCAGCTTTGGAACCGGTTGCCGCTTTGGAACCACGGCTGGAACTCTGTCCGGTCGACCTTGTAGCCCCGGACAGTGCGGAACGTGTCGCCGCTTTCGTCGGTCAGCGAAGGCTTCATGCGTTGGTACATAATGCAGGTCTACTGCATAAGGCGGACATGGGGCATCATCGCCGGGCCGACCTTGAGCGTGTTTTCCTGACCAATGCCATCGTGCCGTTGGAACTCTCCCAAGCGCTGGCACCGATGCTTTCAGGGGAACCAGCGGGTCATATCGTGCACATCGGCAGCATGGGCGGCTTTCAGGACGCGTCCAAATTCCCGGGTCTGGTGGCGTACAGCTCCAGCAAGGCGGCCCTGGCCTGCATGGCCCAGTGCATGGCAGAAGAGTTCAAAGACCGTGGGATACGCAGTAACTGCCTGGCATTGGGGGCGGTAGACACCGAAATGCTCCGTGCAGCCTTCCCGGGGTACACGGCTGTAACCAAGGCCGATGCCATGGGAAGTTTTGTCGCAGAATTTTCTTTGAATGGACATAATCTGTTCAACGGCAAGGTATTACCGGTAGCCACAACGACTCCATAGGTTGCTTGGGTGAAATTTTTCTTGCCCGAGTGTTGCATCTGTGGAAAGGCTACCTACATTTGCAGCCCCGAAAGGAAAACGTTCTTTAAAAGCGCCCTCGGAGTGAGGGGTGGAAGTAGGGTCGGGCAAGAGGGAGTTGAAAAAGTTTTTCAACAAACACTTGCAGGTAACATGAAAGACACTACTTTTGCCGTCCCTCTCGCGGAAATGTCCGCAACGAACAGAGGCGAAGAAAGACTGAACATGACTGGAAAAGGGTTTCGGCCCTGAACCATACAGTTCTTTGACTTATTGTCCAATACTGAGAACAGCAGGTGTCCTTGTGATCTAAAGATCAACATGAGAGACCTCGTCAATTGACCAGATCGAACGAACATTTACAATGGAGAGTTTGATCCTGGCTCAGGATGAACGCTAGCGGCAGGCTTAACACATGCAAGTCGAGGGGCAGCGCGATGTAGCAATACATTGGCGGCGACCGGCGCACGGGTGCGTAACACGTATGGAACTTGCCCTTTACTGGGAGATAGCCCTCCGAAAGGAGGATTAATATCCCATAATAAACGAGGTGGCATCACTTTGTTTTGAAAGCTCCGGCGGTAAAGGATGGCCATGCGCACGATTAGCTAGTTGGTGAGGTAATGGCTCACCAAGGCTACGATCGTTAGGGGGCCTGAGAGGGTTATCCCCCACACTGGTACTGAGACACGGACCAGACTCCTACGGGAGGCAGCAGTGAGGAATATTGCGCAATGGAGGCAACTCTGACGCAGCCATGCCGCGTGCAGGAAGAAGGCGCTACGCGTTGTAAACTGCTTTTAACCGGGAAGAAACCCC
>JAEUTA010000019.1 GCA_016788205.1 Flavobacteriales bacterium
CAACAAGGACCCCGGCCATGCGCCGGGGTTCTTGTTCGCTGGTGTGCATGTCCTTCTTCAACCCACCATGGCCCCCCCGCTAGCGCGAATGTTCATGTCGCTGGTTCGGATCTGCGATCCGGACCTCACTAGCACACAGTAGGTCGCGAATCCCTGCACCGCGCACAACACCGTCCACAGGCCGCTCACCGCCATGCGACCAACACTAGTGTGAAGCACGCATCAACTTTTTCCACATCGCTTGGAAAGCTCCGTTCGCGCAGTATCTTGGCAATGCATCCACTGCCGATCTTCTCACCAAGCAGTTGCTGCGCTCTCATCGTTCTCTCTGCGAAAACCACTTACCACAAAACACGCAGGCCTAGCCCGCCTGGCACAACAAAGAAGCCCCCGGTGCTTGCAACACCGAGGGCCCTGGTCGCTACTGTCCCACTAAATCAACGGTTAGAGGTACATGAAACAGCCCAGTGCAACGGCAGCGCACCACGACATGGCACCTGGATGATGGCGGCTCGGTGCCTTGTTAAATTTTAAGGGCGCAGTACAATTCGATTTTGACCGCTGTAGTTTGTACAACATGACAAAAGGGTTCTTCATTGGCGTGGTATTGGCTATGCCAGTATTATCATGCGCCCAAAACCTCGTGCCGAACCCGAGCTTCGAGGAGTACACCGAATGTCCCACGGATATAAGCCAGTTCGATCGTACTATCGGCTGGGAGAGTATCCAAGGGTCTCCTGATCTCTTCAACAACTGTAGTGCGAGCGACACGGTAAACGTGCCGCTCAACTTCCTGGGCTCTCAACAGGCATTCGAGGGGCAGGGCTATGCGGGGGTATTGACGGCGGAATTCTTCGCGAAGGAGATGATACAGTGCCAATTAGTCACGGCTCTTGAGATAGGAGTGCCGACCGCCATCTCGTTTCGCGTTTCACCTGGTGGCTTTGGGGTACCGGGTATTATGAGCCCAGAGTTGGCTTCCAGCGGGATGGGGCTACGCTTTTCCGTTGAACCCTTGCCCTATTTCACGTTCTGGGGTCAATACACATTCAACGACGCAGTGATTCACATGACGGAGGTATTGAACGATACCTCATCATGGAATGAGTTGAGCACCTTGTTCGTGCCAGACTCGAACTATCGGTATTTGCAGATTGGGAATTTCTTTGGCGATGATGCTACACAAGTAGAAGTTCTGGACCCCAATGGGGATGGGGGTTACGCATATGCCTTCGTTGACAATGTGTGCGTCTCACAAGTCGAAGGATTTTGTGAGGTCGGCAGCGGGTTTGCAATGTTGGGGCACCGGTTATCACCAACAGTTCATGTCGTTGGTGGTTCGTTGGTCTTAACCTTACCTGAAGGTCACCCAGCACTGGAACAGATCTGGCTTAGCGACGCGATTGGTCGTTCGCTGGCCGTAGTGCCCGCTCCATTCACAGGTTGCGCCGTTCAAATTTCACTGGCCGCAAATGCTGCCGGTGTTTTCCTTCTTCACTACCGGACTGTTCAAGGTCTGGAAAGTGTCGTTCGTTTCATTCTTGTTGAACCCTAAAACCAAGAAATCATGAGAAGGAGATGGGGCTTTGTCTTTGCTCTGGGTGCGGCCCTAGTTGTTTGGAAGGGAGAGGCACAGGTTTTGAACGACCCATCCGGAAACTACAGATTGACGGCAAGTGGGGTAGCACCACGCAATTTCACCATTGGTAGTGCCTTTGTCACGGGTGCGGGTTCTGCGCTAAATGTGCGTGGTGATTTATTGGGAACGGGCAATACTACCGGCGAGGTCTTCCGCACCGACGCCCCCACCGCCAACAGCACCTATTGGCGCATGTTCCGGGGTGGCACGCAGTATGGCCTGCTCTACAACCTCACCGGCAGCAACGACTTCAATGCGAAGGTGCTGCCCAGTGCTGGGAATTTGTGGCTGCGCAATTCTTTGGACAATGGCGTGCGGTTGAACGCTGGAACGCTCACTGCCACTATTGGTACGTATTCTCCTAGCTTGAGCAGCTTCGTGGGCATAGGGCCCAATAGCGGCATCATTGGCACGCAGGGTGCTTGGGCGCGCTTGCATTTAGATGACGGGGGCACCGTGATTACCGGTTGTTACCGACCATGGATGAAGAACGGTATCTACATGAGCGGCAACAACGACATGATGTACGTGGGCCAGTTGTTCCGTGCCGGTGCAGATGAGAGTGATGCGGTGGTGGCTTGGGGTGACAACGCCGCGTCTCCTGCGGGTCCGGATCACTTGCGTTTCCTTTTCATGGGCGACGGTCTGGAAGGTCAGGAAGTAACACGCATCATGGGCAATGGTAACTACGGTATTGGCAACTTTGATGGTGCAGGTGTGCAGCCTACGGAAAGGGTCGATGTTCTGGACGGCAGGTTGAGGATACGTCAATTACCCGGTAATAGCGCGGCGAACAGCCTTACTAAGGTACTTGTGGTTGATGATTCGCCGTCACCAAGTGGCGAGCGTGGTGTGATCAAGTGGCGGGACGTAGCAACGCTGACGGGAAATGACTGTGACTGGACGTTACAAGGTGCACCCGGAACCAATAGTCATATTTCCACGGCTTACGCCGGCAATGCGGGCTGCCCACAACAACAGATGGGCGTTGGTATCGGTTTACAGACTCCAAAGAACAAGCTGGATGTGGTGCACGATGGAACTAGCGGGATCGGGGGGTTCACCAATGATGCTACGACTTCTAGCGCCCACCAAAGTGATGTGAACAAAGGTGTGGGTCTAGTTGGTCGAGCTTTAACTAACCTCGTTACCTCGTTCAACCCGGTTACAGCAGGGTCAAGGACCTTCACTGGTGTTCTTGGTACATCTGGTTCTGGTGCGTACTCATATGGCGTTGAAGGAGCCGCTACGATCGCATCAGGGGTCGGCCCGGCAACTGATGTTGTTGGTGTGGCTGGATCAGGCAAGGCGTTCAATAATGCTAATCGCGTGATCGGTGTCTATGGCGCTGCAGCTGGAGGCTCCAATAGCAACACGTGGGCATTCTGGTCCGATGGCAACACATTCTCACTTGGTGGTGCGACCTGGATTCCTTCGGACGAAAATTTGAAGACCGACGTGCATGAAGTGGTCGATGCATCAGCCATTCTAGCACAGCTATCTCCCAAGACTTATCGGTACAATGGGGAGGCTTATCCTTTTCTTGCTTTCCGTGAAGGACGTCAGTATGGCATCATGGCCCAAGACCTAGAACAGGTGCTGCCTGAAGCTGTAAGGGAAGTAACGCGACCAGCCGAGTACGATCAAGAAGGTCAACTGATAACTCCAGAGGCGACTTTTAAAGCCGTGAACTATGACGCCCTGCTCCCGTTGTTGATCGCGAGCAACAAGGAGCAGCAATCGCGCATCGCCCGACTAGAGGAAATGGTCTCCGCTTGCTGTGCGAATGCCATGATAGATGCTGGCGCTCGGAATAGCATTGGGCAACGGCCGGTGCAACAAATCGCTGAAGAGAAGAACGGACTCCTCCGCATCGTCCCTAACCCCTTCAGCGAACCGCCCACCGTGTTCTACACCATGGACAAAGCCGGTCGCGCCCAACTGTTGGCGAGCGGTAGCGATGGTCGCGGAATCAAGGTGTTGCAAGAAGCAACGCTCGAGAAAGGCGAGTACCAGTTCATATGGGATACCACGAGCTTGGCGCCCGGCATGTACTATTTGAGCTTGCTCGTTGACGGCGAAACCCTGGTACAGAAAGCCGTGAAGGTGGACCGCTAGCCTTCTACCAACGACCACGAACAACAAGGACCCCGGCCATACGCCGGGGTTCTTGTTCGCTGGTGTGCATGTCCTTCTTCAACCCACCATGGAGCGACCGCTAGCGCGAATTCTCATATCGCTGGTCGGGATCTGCGATCCGGACCAACCTCCCAGTTGAACCGTAAGCACCTTCACGCAACAGCCCAAGGCAAGCGGCCGCTGCCCCTCCCACGTCCCCAAAAAGAAAGCGGCCCAAACGCGTTGGGCCGCTCCCTTCGCTGCGGCCGCGCGCAGCGTGGTGGAGGAGGATGGACTGCGGCTAGGCCGTAACGGCCTGTTCGGAGAGTATCCGCTGGGCGATGTCGAAGATGCGCCGGTCGTCCAGCGCCACGATGCCGCCATCGGGTCCTGACTCCAGGTGCACGCCCATGGGCTTGCCCGCTGGATGTCCGTAGCCACCGAAATAGTTCCATACCGTCTCCACGTTCAAGTCCAGCTCCCGGGCGATGCGGTGTATGCTACCATCGGGGAGGTTGTCCTTGATCTTCCGCAACTCGTTGAAGGTGATGTTCATGGTCGCAAGAGTTTGGGGGTTTGAGCGCCTTGAAGGTAAGCGCAACAAAAGCGGAATCCAAGTGCGTTGCGGCACGGTCTTGGGGCGCGGCGCTATCTTTCCAACCATGCGCTCTCCCGTTGCCGCAGTACTGCTGGTGGCCCTGCTGTGGGGCGGTGGCTCAGCCGCGCAACAATACGATCTGCGCACCTTCTCGCTGGAAGAAGGGTTGCCCAGCGCCAGCGTGAACGCGCTGTGCGAAGACCGCGAAGGCTTCCTGTGGGTGGCCACGGACCAGGGCCTTGCGCGCAGCCAGGGTTCGCGTTTCGAACCCTTCGGCGAAGAACAGGGCGCGCCCGCCGTAGAAGCCACGGCGCTGCTGGCGGGCCTTACGGCCATGAGCGAGGGCATCGTGTGGGCGGGCTACCGCGATGGCACGGTGGCCGCCTGGAGCAAGGGCGTATTCACCACGCTGGCATTGCCCGCACCACTGCCCGCGCATCCGGTGCGCGCCTTGCTGCCGGGGCCGGGCAACACCTTCTGGCTGGCCAGCCGCGGCGGCGGCGTGTGGCAGGTGGACACCAACGCGCGCACGGCCACCGCGCGCAACAGCGGCCTGCCCACACCGCGCATCAACGCGCTGGTGCACGCGGCGGCCGGTGCGCTGCTGGCAGGCACGGACAGCGGCCTGTACCGCTTTGCCAACGAGCGCTGGGTGCCGGTGGCGCGCGAGGCCCTGCACGGGCGGCGCGTACTGGCCCTGTACGCGGACAGCCTGGGCGTGCTGGTGGGCACCAACGAAGGCTACGTGGAACTGGACACCGCCCTGGTGCAGCTGCCCCTGGCCCAGCGGGTGGCGGGCTTGCAGCCCCTGGCTTTGCCGCACCCGGTGGTGCTGAGCCTGCTGCGCGCCGGTCCGCTGGACATCTGGCTGGGCACCCCGGCGGGCCTGGTACACCTGGACCGGCCCAAGGGCATCCCCAAGCTCACCAGCATCAAAGAGGTGAACGGCCTGGGGCACGACCTGGTGCGTTGCCTGCACCGGGACCGCAGCGGCGGCATCTGGGCGGGCACGGGGTTCGGCGGGCTCAGCAAATTCACCAGCGACGCCTTCCTGTACGTTACCGAACGCGACGGCCTGGGCTCGCGCATCGTGAGCGCCATACACCGCACGGCCGATGGGCTGCTGTGGTTCGCCACGCAAGGCGGCGGCGTGGCACGGTTCGATGGTGAACGCATGCGCCACTACGGCCGTGCGGAAGGGCTGCCCTCCCTCTTCATCACCTGCCTGGGCGAAGATGCCGAGGGCTACCTGCTCGCGGGCACGGCCATGCACGGGCTCTACCGCCTGCACCACGACCGTTTCGTGCCTGCCTGGGTATCGCCCCTGCGCGATGAGCAACGCATACACGCGGTGCAGCGCACGGCGGACGGCAGCGTGCTGGTAGGCACGGCGCATGGGCTGCACACGCTGCAACGCGGCACCGCAAGCCCCGCCGGCCTGCCCGGGCACGATGTGCGTGCCGTGCTGCTGGCGGGCGATACGCTCTGGTGCGCCACGGACAGCGGCCTGTACCGTGCGGCCCGCACGGCCCCTGCGCGCTTCGCCCGCGTGGCCGCGGTGCCGGTACTGGCCCTGAACGCGCTGGCCCGCGACTCCAAGGGCAGCCTGTGGATGGGCAGTGCCGAAGGCGGGCTGCTGCGGCTGCAAGGCGAAAAGCTGGAGCGTTATGGGCGCGAAGCGGGCTTGCAGAGCCTCGCCATCGAAGCGGTGGTGCTGGACGCGTACGAGAACCTGTGGCTGGGCACGCGGCGCGGCATCCACCAGGTGGAGCTGGACGTGTTGCAGGAACAGGTGCTCAGCATCCGGGCCTTCGGGCGGGAAGATGGCTTCATCGGCCTGGAGAGCCTGCCCGGTGCGGCGCTGCTGGATACCGACAGCAGCCTGTGGTTCGGCACGGTGCGCGGCGCCATCCGCTACGACCAGCGCCAGGTGGTGGACGACCCCTTGGAGCCACTGGTACACCTCACGGACCTGCAGCTCTTCTACGAGCGGCCGGACTGGTCGCCCTGGTGCCAGGGCCTTGGCCGCAACGGGTTCCCCACCGGGCTGGAGCTGCCGCACAACAAGAACCACCTCACCTTCGCCTTCACGGGCATCTCCCTGGCCTACCCGGAAAAGGTGCGCTACCGCTGGTTCCTGGAGGGCTACGACCCGGACTGGTCGCCCATAACGGCCACGCAGCGGGTAACCTACAGCAACATACCGCCGGGCGAATACACCTTCAAGGTGATGGCGCGCAACGCCAGCGGCATCTGGAACGAGCAGCCGGTCTCGTACAGCTTCGTCATCGCCCCGCCGTTCTGGCGCACCAACGGGTTCATGCTCGGCGGCGGCGTGGTGCTGGCGCTGGCCATCTTCGGCTTCATCCGTTTCCGCGAACGCAGCCTGCGCCGCGAACGCGAACGGCTGGAGCGCATGGTGAGGATCCGCACCAGCCAGCTGGCCGAAGAGAAGGAACGCAGCGACGACCTGCTGCGCAACATCCTGCCCGCTAGCACCGCCGAAGAGCTGAAGACCAAGGGCAGCGCCGAAGCGCACCGCTACGAGAACTGCACGGTGCTCTTCAGCGATTTCAAGGGGTTCACGGGGTTCAGCAGCCTGATGGACAGCGACACGCTGGTGAGCGAGCTGGACCACTTCTTCCGCCTCTTCGATGAGCTGTGCGACCAGCACGGGTTGGAGAAGATCAAGACCATCGGCGATGCGTACATGTGCGCAGCGGGCATCCCCGAACCCAAGGCCACCCATGCGCGCGATGCGGTGCTGATGGGGCTGGGCATGCTAGCGGCCGTGGAACGCAGCAACGCGGAACGGCGCGCGAAGGGCATGACGGAGTGGCCCGTGCGCATCGGCATACACACGGGGCCGGTGGTGGCCGGTGTGGTGGGCCGCAAGAAGTTCGCCTACGACATCTGGGGCGATACGGTGAACCTGGCCAGCCGCATGGAGAGCCACGGCGATGCGGGCAAGCTGAACATAAGCGGTGCCACATACGCGCAGGTGATGGACCTGATACAGGCCGTGCCGCGTGGCCCCATCAAGGTGAAGGGCAAGGGCGAACTGCACATGTATTTCGTTACCGGGCTGAAGGAGCACGCGGCGCGGTGAGCGCTCACATCCACTGCACCAGCCACAGCTGGAACTCCTGCTTCAGCTCGCGGTAGAGCTTCTCGAAGGTCTGGAACCGGTCGCGCAGTCCGGTATGGTCCGTGAAGTAGCGGTGCTCGATGGCCACGGGATGGTCCTTCATCTCCTTCTCCAACAGGTTCTCTTCCTGCTTGATGTCGTGGCGCAGTTCATCGATCACCTCGCGCTCGCGGATGAACTGGTTCTGGAAATGCTCCACGCCGGCCAGCACGTCCTGCTTGGTGTTGCGGCGCACGATATCCTCCAGGCGGTGTTCCAGGATGGTGATATCCTCCTTGTAGAAACGCAGGGCGTTGAGCCATTCGCGTTGGTCATGGTGCAGGTCGCCGATGCGTGCGCGGGAAGGGGAAGCGGTCGCGGTGCTCATGATGGAAGGGTTAGGTGGGTTGAAGTTCGCGAATGGGATCATCATTCGCAACGCGGGGGCCGAAGGCGGTGCTACCATCCGGAGCGATGAACAGGCGTGGCGTACTTTGCCCGCATGGGTGCGCGGCCATGGTGGGTGCAGGTGCTGGTGGTGTGCGGCGGCGCACTGGGCATACTGCTGGTGGCGCTGGTCAACGGCTATCCGCTCGTGTATTCGGACACGGGCACTTACCTGCGCTCGGCCTTCACGGGTTTCGTGCCGGAAGACCGCCCCTACTGGTACGGCCTCTTCATCCAGCTCACCAGCCTCAACGGGCGCTCGCTCTGGGGCGTGGTGGTGGCGCAGGCGCTGTTGTGCAGCACGCTGCTGTGGCGGTGCTGGCGCGTCTTCGGCGATGGCCGGTGGTGGACCTTCCTGCTCACCGTGTTCGTGCTCGCGCCCATCACCGGCCTGGGTTGGTACGCGGGCCAGCTGGTGGCGGACATCTTCTCGGTGATCGGTGTGCTGGCCGCTGCACTGCTGCTGTGCGCCAAGGCCGGTGGTGGCGCGCGGGCCGCGCTGGCAACGGTGGTGGTGGTGGCCTGCTGGGTACACCTCAGCAACCTGCTCATCGTCCCGCTGGTGAGCGTGGCCTTTCTGCTGGCGCTGCGCCGTACGCTCCCTGCGGTGCGCCGGGCCCGTGTGGTGCTGGTGGCGGCCACGGTGCTCTTCGCCTGGTGCGCGCTTCCGCTCGCCAACCGCGCGGTGAGCGGGCAGGCGCACATCTCGCGCTACTCGCACGTGTTCCTCATGAGCCGTTTGGTGGAGACGGGCATGCTGAAGACCTGGCTGGCGGAACATTGCGCCACGGACCCTGTGCGCCTCTGCCTCTATCGGGACAGCCTACCCACCACGAACAAGGCCTTCATGTGGGGCGAGCACAGCCCGCTGCGCACGGAAGGTGGTGCCGCTGCGGTGCAGGCGGAGTACGCGCACATCATCAACGCCACCTTCGCGCAGCCCCGTTACCTGCTGTTGCATGTGCAGGGCAGCGTGCGCTCCACCGCCGAGCTGCTCACGCTCTGGCGCGTGGCCGATGAACTGGAGGGCGACTTCTACCGCATGGACTACAGCGCGCCGTACGGCTCCATCGCGGGCTTGGTGCCGCACGAACTTCCCATGTACCTGCGCAGCGCGCAGAACACGGGCGACGGCAAGCTGGGCTTGCGCACGATCGACGCCATCTACCGTCTTGTGCTGGGTCTTGCGCTGCTGTGCGCGGTAGTGCTGGTGGCCCAACGTCACCACCGGCAACATGCATTGCCGGTCATCGTGCTCGGTGCGGCCACACTGGTGTTCGGTGCGTGGGTGTGCGCCAGCCTAAGCACGGTGGACAGCCGTTTCATGAGCCGCACGGCCTGGCTGCTGCCCGTGGTGGTGGCGATGTACCTGTGGAAGGTGCAGGGGCGCAGCGCACAGGTAAAGGGTTGACAGACCATACGTGCTGGTGCCCCGGATGGGCTCACGGCCGGGTGTGCCGCCCTCAGCTCAACCCGCTCACCACGCCGTTGGCATCGATGTCCATGCCTTCGCTGGCGGGTGCCTCGGGCAGGCCGGGCATGCGCATGATGCTGCCGAGCATGGGCACCACGAAACCGGCGCCTGCCGCGATCTCGATGTCCTTCACCGTGATCTCGAAGCCTTCCGGCGCGGCACGGCGCGCAGGGTCATCGCTGAAGCTGTACTGCGTTTTGGCGATGCACACCGGCAGTTTCTCCAGGCCCAGGTTCTTGATGCGGCGCAGGGCCACTTGTGCATCCGGCCCGTACACCACGCTGCTGGCACGGTAGATCTCCTTGGCGATGCGTTCGACCTTCTTCTCGATGGGGAGGTCCAGGTCATAGAGCACCTTGAACTTGCTTTCGCCGCTGTCCACCACGCGCACCACGGCATGGGCCAGGTCCTTCATGCCATCACCGCCTTCGGCGAAGCCTTTGGCCACCACGGCTTCCGCACCATGTTGCTTGCAGTACTGCTGGATCAAGGCGATCTCTTCCGCTGAATCCGTGGGGAAGGCATTGATGGCCACCACGGCCTTCACGCCGAACTTGGCCACGTTCTCGATGTGGCGACCGAGGTTGACAAGGCCGGTCTTCACGCGATCGATGGAGGGATCGTTCCACTCGCCCTTCTCGGCACCACCGTGGTAGCGCAACGCACGCACCGTGGCCACGATCACCGCAGCGCTCGGCTCCAGACCGGCCGCGCGGCATTTGATGTCGAAGAACTTCTCGGCACCCAGGTCCGCACCGAAACCGGCTTCCGTGACCACGTAATCCGCGAGGCTCAGGCCCATCTTGGTGGCGAGCACGCTGTTGACGCCTTGTGCGATGTTGGCGAACGGACCGCCATGGATGATGGCGGGGTTGCCCTCCAGCGTTTGCACCAGGTTGGGCTTGATGGCGTCCTTCAGCAGCAGCGCCATGGCACCTTGTGCGTTGAGGTCGCGGGCGTAGACGTACTTCTTCTGCGGGTCGCGGCTGTTGCCGATGAAGATGTTGCCGAGGCGCGCTTTCAGATCATCGTAACCGGTGGCCAGGCAGATGATGGCCATCACTTCGCTCGCAGCGGTGATGTTGAACCCGTCTTGACGCGGGATGCCGTTGCCCGTGCCACCGAGGCCGATGACGATATCGCGCAGCGCACGATCGTTCATGTCGATCACGCGTTTCCAGGCGATGGTGCGCGGGTCTATCTGCAGGTTCTTCGTCTTGCTCTGCAGGTTGTTGTCGATGAGCGCGGCCAGCAGGTTGTTCGCCTTCTCGATGGCGCTGAAATCACCGGTGAAGTGCAGGTTGATGTCCTCCATGGGCACCACTTGCGCATAACCACCACCGGCGGCACCACCCTTCACACCGAACACGGGCCCGAGCGAAGGTTCGCGCAGCACCACCATCGCCTTCTTGCCCACCTTGTTGAGGCCTTCGCACAGGCCGATGCTCGTGGTGGTCTTGCCTTCGCCGGCCGGCGTGGGCGAAACAGCGGTGACGAGGATCAGCTTGCTCTTCTTGATCTTCTGCTCGTCGATGAGATCGAGCGGGAGTTTCGCCTTGTACTTGCCGTAGAGCTCGAGGTCATCGGCCTTAATGCCGATCTTCTCGCCGATGGCGTTGATGTGCTGCATGCGCGCGGCTTGCGCGATCTCGAGGTCGGAAGGGAATGGCATGTGTGTGATGATCAACGTTCAATGGAGCCATGTTCCAATGGAGCAAAGCACTGAACTCGTGTGAGCGAAGATGAGGAAAGAACCGATGTGAACGTCGGACGGCGATCAGCGACCGCGTGCGATCGAATAGCCGGCTTGGGCCAGATGATCCCAGAAAAGCGGGTAGCTCTTGTTCACCACGTCGGGATCCTTCACGGTGACGCTTTCCAACAGCAACGCGAGCGGCGCTACGGAAAGGGCCATGCGGTGGTCGATGTTGGGATCGAAGCTGAACGGGCCCTTGTTGGTGATGCTCCCACCTTGGATGAAGGTGCCTCCGCGATGCCCGGCGGTGCAACCCAAAGCGCGCAGCACGTCGCCCACGGCTTGTAGGCGATCGGTCTCTTTCACCACGAGATTGTCCAACCCGACCATCGCAGACTTGATGCCGCGACCAGCCAGGGTGAAGGCGAGCGGTTGGAAAAGATCCGGCACATGTTTCAGGTCAACAGCACCTTCGGTCCATGGACCGGCTTCTTCCAGGTGCTCCAACAACAGACCTCCGGGTTTCGCCGTGGCTTGCACCCACGGCGCCCATAGATGCGCCGCTTCGCGATCGCCTTGCAACGTGTCCTTCTGCAGATCGGAGAGCATCACGGAAGAGCCGGGATCAAGCGCGACCTGCTCGAACCAGAACGCAGCACTGCTCCAATCCGGCGGTACTGCATACGGCACACGCTGATAGCTGCTCGGTGGAACCTGAACACCGTCCATGGTGAGGCTGGCGCGCACCCCGAAGTGGTCCAGCATCTTCAGCGTCATGCTCACGAACGGTTCGCTCAGGCGTGTGCCGGTCCACTTCATGTCAAGCCCTTCCTCGAAACACGGGGCGATCAATACCAGCGCGCTCAGGTACTGGCTGCTGATGGGTGAATCGAAGTGGACATAGCCGCCTTTCATCTTCCGCCCACGCACACGGTAGCCCTCCGGCACCTTCTCGATATCGGCACCCAAGGTGCGCAGGGCTAGCACGAGGTCATCGTGCGGACGTTCCAGCAAACGCGGTATGCCGGTGAGCACGTGCTCCTCCCCCTCCTGCACACTGGCCCAGGCCAGCAGGAAACGGAAGGTGGTGCCGCCCGCGCCGCAGTCCATGGCGTGGGGCCGCGCGCGCAAGAGCTCCAGCATCACGCGGGTATCGTCGCCGTCGCTGAGGCCGGTGACCAGTTCCAGATCACCCAGCAGCGAGGCGATCACGAGCGCGCGGTTGCTCACGCTCTTGGAACGCGGCAAGGCGATGCTGGTCTTGAGCGGACCGGAAGGCCGGCGAATGGTCAACGAAGGCATGAGGCGAAGATCTTCAAGACGTAACGCGGCGGAACAGGTGGGCAGGTGGTCATGTGAACAGGGGGGCATGGAATACCGGGGGGAGTTCATCATGTGCCCGTGTGGGCATGTGCTCATGTGCGCATGAAATGCCTGGGAGGGCGAAACATGTGCTCATGTGGGCATGTGGGCATGTGTCCCACGCCTTCGCGGGGATGACACATGTAGGCATGAAATGCCGGGGGGAGTTCATCATGTGCTCATGTGACCATGAAATACCGGGGAGAAGGAAGACAGCATGTGACCATGGCCTTCCTGCCGTCAAGGAGTCAGACATGGGCACATGTTCACATGAGCACATGTCCACATGGCATTTCACGCGCTGCGCACCAACAACCGGTAGTGTTCCAGCGCTTCCTGTACTTGCGCGGCGGTCACGTGCACATCCACCTTGGCCTTGCCGATGGCGGTGAGCAGGGTGAAGCGGAACTGGCCACCGGCGTTCTTCTTGTCGTTGCGCATCAGTTCGATGAGGCGGTGGTTATCGGCGCTGTCGAACTGGTAGGGCTTGTAGAGCGCGGTGAGTTGCGCGGCGATGCTGTCGTAGGCTTCGCGGGATAAGAGGTCCATGCGCCAGCTGAGCCAGGCTTCGCAGATCATGCCCACGGCAACGGCTTCACCATGCAGCAGGGCGCGCTGCGGGCTCTCCCACGAATGGGCTTCGATACCGTGGCCGATGGTGTGGCCGAAGTTGAGCACCTTGCGCAGGCCGGCTTCGCGCGGATCGGCTTTGACCACTTCGGCCTTGATGGCGGCGGAGCGTTCCACCACGGGGGTCAACGCGTCCAGGTCGTGCAGGGCGGCCTTGGCGATATCGTTCCAGAGCCGTGCGTCCCACACCAGGCCGTGCTTCATCATCTCGGCAAGGCCGTTGAGCAGTTCGCGTTTGCCAAGGCTCTTGAGGAACGGCAGGTGCACGTACACCGCCAGCGGGTCGTGGAACACGCCCACCATGTTCTTGAGCCCAGCCAGGTCCACACCGGTCTTGCCACCGATGGCCGCATCCACCATGCCCATGAGGGAGGTGGGTACATGCACGCACCGGATGCCACGCTTGTAGGTACCGGCCACGAAGCCGCCCAGATCGGTGACCACACCACCACCGAGGCAAACGAGCAAGGCGTGGCGGTCGGCGGCTTCCTCGGCCAGGTGTCGCCAGATGTCGGTGGAGACGGAAAGGTCCTTGGAACGTTCGCCCGGCGGCACCAGCAGGCTGCGCGCTTCACGCAGCCGGGGCACGTGGGCCAGCAGTTCGGGCAGGCAATGGCGCAGGGTGTTCTCGTCGCCGAGGATGAAAACGGCACTGAACTCGTGCTGGCTCAGCTTACCGTCCAGTGCCCGCAGCGCATCGCGCCCGAGCACCACGGGATGTCCTCCCGCATCGATCTCCGTCACCTCCATGGGCGCTGCGGCCATTGCTACTTTTGGCGGCCTTCGCCGCTTACCAAAGGAACGAAGGATCCCCCTACCCGTGCAACCCACCGAAGCCGCGCCGAAGACCGCCCTGCCCGACCTGGGCGACACCCGTACCGCCTTCGCCGCCATGAGCGACCGCGACCTCTGGCAGGCGCAGTGGCTCTTCCGCGTCATCGGCGACCCTGCGCTAACGGCCGTGGGCAGCAAGCTGAGCACCTTCGCCCTGGCGTTGCACCTGCCGGTAAAAGGGCTGATCAAAGCCACCATCTTCAACCAGTTCTGTGGCGGCGAGACCATCGAGGAAAGCCTGAAGACCGCAACGCGCCTGGGCCAAAGCGGTGTGGGCACCATCCTGGACCACAGCGTGGAAGGGCAGGAAGATGACGAGGCCCTGGACCACACCACGGCGGAGATCCTGCGCACCATCCAAGCGGCACAGAAGCGGACCGACATCCCGTTCTGCGTGTTCAAGCCCAGCGGCATCTCGCCCGTGCAGCTGCTCACCGACGTAAGCGACCGCAAGACGCTGAACGAGGAGGACCGTCGGGAATGGACCTTGGTACTCGGCCGCATGGAGAAGATCTGTGCCGCCGCTGCGAAAGCCGGTGTGCCTGTGCTGATCGACGCCGAGGAAAGCTGGATGCAACCTGCGATAGACGACATGGCCGATACGATGATGGCGCGCTTCAACACCGAACGGGCCATCGTCTTCAACACCATCCAACTGTACCGGCATGATCGCCTGGCCTTCTTGAAAGGCAGCCATGCCAAGGCCGTTGCGGGCAACTACCACATCGGTGTGAAACTGGTGCGCGGGGCGTACATGGAGAAGGAACGTGCGCGGGCGGGAACCAACAACTACCGCGACCCCATCCATGTGGACAAAGCCGCCGTGGACCGCGACTACGACGATGCCCTGCGCTACTGCGCCGCGCACCTGGACCGCTTCGCCGTTTGTGTAGGCACCCACAACGAGCAGAGCACGTTGCTGATGGCGCGGCTGATGAACGAACAAGGCCTGCCGCACAGCGACCGCCGCATCTGGTTCGCACAGCTCCTGGGCATGAGCGACAACATCAGCTTCAACATGGCGGCGGCGGGCTACAACGTGGCCAAGTATGTGCCCTATGGTCCGGTGCGCGAGGTGTTACCCTACCTCATCCGCCGCGCGAACGAGAACACCAGCGCGCGCGGGCAAACGGGAAGGGAACTGGGCCTGATCCTGGCGGAGCGGAAGCGGCGGGCGAAGGAGGGGCGGTGACCACCGTTCGTCCTACGGACCTACCGCTCGACCTGATCACGATGCGTGCAGCAGGCAGGCGCACTAACGTTGCATCGTACTAACACCACTGACCGATGAAACGTCACCTGTCCACCCTCAGCATGCTGCACTATGTCTATGGCGCGTTCGTATGCGTTGGCGGCTTCTTCGCGCTGGGTCTCATCTTCCTGGGCGGCTTCCTCAACAGCGACTTCATCGCCGAGAACAGCCAAGGGCAGCCTCCACCTGCATGGCTGGGCGGTTTCTTCGAAGTGTTCGGCTGGGTGCTGTTCGTGTTCATAGAGCTATGGGGCATCCTCACGTTGCTCAGCGGCAGCTGGATCAGCAAGCGCAAGAACCGCACGGGCAGCCAGGTGGTGGCGGCGTTCAACTGCCTCAACATCCCGTTCGGCATCGCGCTGGGCATCTTCACGTTCGTGGTGCTGAACGATGAAGAAGTGAAAGGCGAATACGCCGGACTGCAGCGGTCGGTGATCGTTTGACCTCAGCGGTCTTGGATGGCCCAGAGCGTGGCGGTGCTGTCGCGGTCGAAATCGCGCAGACCAACGACGATCAATCGCGCATCACTGCCTTGCAGCTTGGTGTCCACCGTGTAGAAGAGTGAATCGCCGCTACGCTTGGTGTCGCCCACATCCACGGAAGCCTGCTCGATGGAAGCGCGGACGTCGCTCAGATGAATCGAACGTGTTGCAAGTTGTTGTTCGGCCTCTGGCGAAGCCTTGATCAGCGTGGTACGTAGCCGCTGCTTGATCTTCTCTTCAGGCGTCCACGCACTGTTGGTGAGGCGTTCACCGTAGAAGAAGTACGCGACCACACCGCCGATGATGAGACCGACGAGGTAGAGCTGGAGGCGGCGTTTGAGATCCACGGGGGAGATTCATGTGGTCATGTGAACATGTGGGCATGTGGACATGACGGTGTCTGCAAAGGTGGTGGTTTGTGCAATGTCGTCGGTTCCTACCGCATTGGACATCACTTGGTGCTTCGCTTGGCGCGGCGCTCTTCGGCTTGTTGGTTGAGCCGAGTGCGGGATGTGGTGAGGATGCGATGGAACAATGGTATCAGTGCTTTCGTCCGGCGCACCAATTCCTCGTCGTGTGGATAGTGGGTCTTCACATGGCAAAGCGACAACCTGAAGTCGGTCTCCTCCAACTCCTTGTGCGCCATCTTCATCTTATGGGCGAAGTCAGCGAGGCTTTCAGCGCTCTGCGCCTCTCGCGTGTGCGAGCCAACGGATGTGCCACTTCGTAGGCTCTGATCAGCGAACACACGGTTCGTCCGGAACAGCACTTCCGTATAGTCCATGACACGACTAGCCAGTTCGAACGTTTCTTCCACCACCGCATTACGGCGGCGACCGGGATCACCATAGGGCGAAGCAGGTTCCGCAACACCGCTAGGAACAACTATACGAAGGCATTCCTCGAACCATCCCGCAGCATCGAAAGTTCCATTGCTCATGTTGGTCTCTTTCAACCGAAAGTAAGACCATCAAGGAGGCATTCCATGTTCACATGACCACATGTGTCATCCCCGCGAAGGCGTGGGACACATGCGCACATGTGAGCTAGAACGCTGCCAGCAGAATGTCCAGGTCCTTGTAGGGCAGCTTGAAGGCCTCGCCGAGGATGGGGCTAGTGAGCGAGCCGTTGTAGAGGTACACGCCGTGGCGCAGGCCGAGGTCCGTTTTGATGAGGTCTTCGAAGCCGCCCACCTCGCCCATGCTGCCGAAGAGCGGGCCGAAGATGTTGCTGAGCGCGGTGCTGGCGGTGCGGGGCACGCGGCTGGCGATGTTGGGCACGCAGTAGTGCACCACGCCGTAGCGCTTATAGACCGGATCGGTGTGGGTGGTGACCTCGCTGGTCTCGAAACAGCCACCGCGATCGATGCTGACGTCCACGATCACGCTGCCGTTCTTCATGTCCTTCACCATTTCTTCGGTCACCACCATGGGGGTGCGGCCGCGTTCGGGGCGCAGTGCACCGATGGCGACATCGGCGTTGCGCAGCGCTTTGCGCAGTTCGGTCGGCTGGATCACGGAGGTCCATACGCGCTGGCCCAGGTCACCTTGCAGGCGGCGCAGGCGATAGATGCTCTTGTCGAAGACCTTCACACTGGCGCCGAGGCCCATGGCCGCACGCGTGGCGAACTCGCCCACGGTACCGGCACCGATGATGACCACTTCGCACGGTTCCACGCCGCTGATGCCACCGAGCATGAGGCCTTGTCCGCCCTTGTCCGCACTGAGGTATTCGCTGGCGATCTGCACGCTGGTGTTGCCCGCGATCTCGCCCATGGCGCGGATGATCGGGTAGATGCCTTCGCGGTCCTTGATGAAGTCCCAGGCCACGGCCGTCATGCGCTTCTCCATCATGCGCTTCAGGGTGTCCTTGGGCTGCACGGTGAGCTGTAACGCGGAGACGAGGATCTGCTTGTGGCGCAGCATCTCGATCTCGGCGTGCGTGGGCGGTGCCACCTTCAGGATCAGGTCGGCCTTGAAGACCTCGGCGGGGCTGTCCACCACCATGGCACCGGCCTCGCTGTAGTCGCTGTCCTGGAACTGGGCGGGCATGCCGGCACCGCGCTCGATGACCACTTCGTGGCCGCGACCGACGAGTACGGCAACGGCCGAGGGCGTGAGCGGTACACGGTGTTCCTGGAATGTGATCTCCTTGGGGATGCCGATGAAGAGGCTCTTCTTGCGGCGGCCCACCTCCATCAGTTGTTCCTGGGGGGCCATGGCCACTTCACGGGCCAGTTGTTTCAGCAGTTCGCTCGTGGGGCTCATCCAAATGCCGGGTGGAGCGGAAAGGTACGAACGCGGCGGCGAGTGCTTGAGGAGGAGGAGGCGCGTGCCTACCGACCATCGTGTGTGGACAACAGGATCGTTCGCACCCCGTTGCCTGCCGCCGTGATGTGGAGGTGAAGCGTTTCAGCCAGCAGATGTCCCGCAGCGAGCTCCGGCCACTCGATGAAGCAGTAGTGACCACTGTCCAAGTACTCATCGAAGCCGATGCCATCCAATTCCTCTTCGGCCTTCAGGCGGTACAGATCGAAATGGTAAAGCGGATCACCAGCACCGGTGCGGTACTCGTTCACGATGGCGAAACTGGGGCTGCTGGTCTGGTCAGCGACACCGAGCACTTTACAAAGCGCTTTGATCAGCGTGGTCTTGCCAGCGCCCAGATCGCCGGTGAAGGCGAAGATGCGTGCCTCCGCGTGGCTTTGCAGGATCAGCGATGCCACCTCTTCGGCATCGGTGGGTTTGCGGAGCGTGATGGTGGCGAGCATCGCGGGCTCAATAATACCGGTATTCGATGCGACGGTCGAAGCGGCCATTTCGCCAGACCCGGATCCCCACCAACTTGCCGTCAGCATTCCACATATGTTCATTCACCGTGAAATTGCCATTGGAAGCAGAAGAGCTCTTGATGAGGCACTCCTGTACTCTTTCAATGCGAGGCTGACATAACGGTCCTTCACGCAGTGCTGCTTCCCTGAGGCGAACATGCCAAGGCGTCCGATCATAGAACCAGTGATCCACGACAGATTCAGTACCCGAGGTTGTGATGGTCGAGTCACCCTGGAATTGGACGGAATACCCATAACGTTCTGGGTTGTTCAACCATCGATTCACCACTTTCATACCTACCATATCAGGATCCCAAGTGATACTATCGACTGCATAGGCGACCGTATCTGCATTGAAAAAGGACCAAGCGACCAACCCATGTGCATCATGCACAAAATCCTGTCGATTCGTAACAACGCCTTTCCGATCAATGATCCGTTTGCTCAGAATCTGACCATTCAATGTTCTATACACCCAGGTTTCTCTCAGAACCGCTCTGGCCAGATCAACTGGGAGGATCCCCTCATGTATCAGTCCCGCATAGTCATGCTGAACACGCTCAAGCACTGTTCTGAAAGCTCCTTCCTTTTCGACCGGCACGACCGTGTCCCATATCGAGACACCACCGCTCAGCATGTCGTACCACACGGAGTCAGTTGATTCGCTGATGCCCCACTCGTCCGCCAGGTGATCCGGGAACAAATGCACTGTCAACTCATGACAACGAAAGTTCTCCACCAACGTATCTCCTTCCCGGGCTGACCATTGCTTAAGGAGTCTTCCTCCATCGGCATAAGCACAGTAGTACATCGTCGTATCTGCATGCCTAAACTCTCTCTCCAAGTAGATCACTCGCTCCGCACTATCTCGATGCGTACACTCGACCATCAAGGTCTGCGCTGACAAAGAAGTCCAAGCGAGCATGCACCATACGCTCACGATACGGATAGCTGTGGACATGCTCATCCGCGTATCACAACTCACCTCGGCTTCAACACCGCCCAGGGCACCAGCATCTCTTCCAGCGAGATACCACCGTGCTGGAACGTATGCCGGTAGTAGGTCACGAAATGGTTGTAGTTGTTGGGGTACACGAAGAAGCGGTCGCTCTTGGCGAAGATGTAGACGGTGCTCACGTTGGCACGCGGCAGGAAGGCCTGTGCGGGATCCTTCACCACCAGCACGTCGCGGTTCTCGTAGGTGAGGTTACGGCCGTGCTTGTAGCGCAGGTTGGTGTTGGTGTTGCGGTCGCCCACGACCTTGCTGGGCTCGCTCACCCGGATGGTGCCATGATCGGTGGTGATCATCAATCGGCCGCCACGTTCAGCGATGCCTTTGAGGATATCGAACAGCGGTGAATGCTCGAACCAGCTCTTGGTGATGCTGCGGTAGGCCGCGTCGTCATCGGCCAGCTCGCGGATCACCTCCATCTCCGTGCGCGCATGGCTCAGCATGTCCACGAAGTTGTAGACGATCACGTTGAAGGGATTGCCCATCAAGTTATCCAGGCTGTCGGCGAGTTTGCGACCCGCATTCACGTTGAGGATCTTGTGGTAGCTGTACTTCACATCCTTGCCAAGGCGTTTCAATTGCGCGCCCACGAACTCCTCTTCGTGCGCGTTCTTGCTGCCTTCTTCATCCTCGCTGATCCATTTGCCGGGGTGCCGCTTCTCGATGTCGCTCGGCATCATGCCGGAAAAGATGGCGTTGCGCGCGTACTGCGTGGCCGTAGGAAGAATGCTGTAGAACAAGCCTTCCTCTTCCACCCGATAGTATTCGCTGATGATCGGCTCCAAGATGCGCCACTGATCCAACCGAAGGTTGTCGATCAGCACCATGAAGAGCGGCGAACCGACTTCGGCCTTGATGTGCGGTGCCACCTTCGTTTTGAAGAGCTGGTGCGATTGCAGGGGCACATCACCGCCCTTCCCATTCACCCAATCCACGTAGTTGTCCGCCACGAAACGGCTGAAGAGCTCATTGGCCTCGTTCCACTGCGAGCGCAGGATATCGGCCATGCCCTGATCCTGGCTCTTGCCGAGCTCCAGTTCCCAACGGACGAGTTCCGCGTAGAGGTCTTTCCAGCTTTCGGTGGTGTGGCGATCGCCCAAGCGCATCGCGAGCTGGCGGAACTGCTGCTGGTAATCGCTGTTCGTCTTCTCGCTCACCAACCGACGACCTTCCAGGTTCTTCTTCAGCGAGAGCAGGATCTGGTTCGGGTTCACGGGCTTGATCAGGTAGTCGCTGATCTTGCCACCGATGGCGCCCTCCATGATGCTCTCCTCCTCGCTCTTCGTGATCATCACGATGGGTACCGCAGGACGGTCCAGCTTGATGCGCGAGAGCGTTTCCAGACCGCTGAGACCGGGCATGTTCTCGTCCAGGAAAATGATGTCGTACTCCTTCGCCTTGGCCTTCTCCACGGCATCCAGACCGTTGTTCACCGTATCCACGGAATAGCCTTTCTGTTGCAGGAAGAGCACGTGCGGGCGCAGGAGGTCGATCTCATCGTCGGCCCAAAGGATGTTGGCGGTCATGGTGGGTATGGTGACGCCCTGGGGCGTTGTCGGTTCGGTGAGGAAAGATCGCATACAAGGCCAACGACGAAGGTGTTGGTATGTTGCCCTGTACTTTCGGGGGCTGAATTTACTGGGTTAACAAGTGTGAAGAGGGGATACGAAGAAGGAAGGTTGACGTGTGAGGTCGGAAGTGAAGCGTTACGCAGTGTGAAGTACGAAGCATGAAGATCCTGAACGACCCCATCTACGGTTTCATCACGGTGCCGCAGGAGCGTGTGCTGTCATTGATCGACCATCCGTGGTTCCAGCGGTTGCGCTACATCAAGCAGTTGGGGCTTTCGCACCTGGTGTATCCGGGGGCCTTGCATACCCGCTTCCATCATGCCTTGGGAGCCATGCACCTCATGGGTTCGGCCATCGACGTATTGCGCAGCAAAGGGCACGACATCAGCGATGAAGAAGCGTTGGGGGCGCGCATCGCCATCCTGTTGCACGATGTGGGCCATGGTCCCTTCAGTCATGCACTGGAGCACAGCCTGGTGGACGGCATCTCACACGAGGAGATCAGTGCGCTGGTGATGGACCGCTTGAACGAGAAGTTCGATGGCGGATTGACGACCGGCCTGGCCATCTTCCGCGACAAGCACCCGCGCCGTGCGCTGCATCAGTTGGTGAGCAGCCAGTTGGACGTGGACCGCATCGACTACCTGAACCGCGACAGCTTCTACACGGGTGTGAGCGAGGGCGTCATCGGTGGCGAGCGCATCCTCACCATGCTGCAGATCGTGGATGACCGTTTGGTGGTCGAGGAGAAAGCGATCTACAGCATCGAGAAGTTCCTCGTCGCGCGCCGGTTGATGTACTGGCAGGTCTACCTGCACAAGACCGTGGTGGCCTGCGAGATGATGCTGGTGGAAACATTGCGCCGCGCCAAACAGCTCGCGTTGAACGGGACCGGCGTGTTCGCCTCCCCCGCCCTGCTGCAATTCCTCACCGCCCGCCACGATCGCACATCGTTCCAAGACCCCGCCATCCTCAACGACTTCCTCAAGCTCGACGACCACGACATCATGGGCGCGGTGAAAGTGTGGGCCGGGCATCCGGACAAGGTGCTCTCCACCCTCTCGAGCGACCTGGTGGAACGCCGCAACCTGCGCATCCGGTTGCAGAACGAAGCGTGGGATCCGGCCCGGGTGAAGGAATTGCGTCAACGCGTCGCGCAGCAACTCCGCATCTCCGAAGAAGAAGCTTCGCACTTCGTGATCACGGACAAGATCGTGAACAACGCCTACGACACCTCGCGGGACCGCATCGAACTCTTGTTCAAAGACGGGTCCTTGCGCGACATCGCACAGGCGAGCGACAACCTCGGCATACAGGCGTTGGCGGCACCGGTAACCAAGTGGTACCTGGCGTGGCCGCGGTGGTTGAAGGACGCCTGACCGCGGCGCGGACTCCCCACTACCGGGTCAGCAGCTCCCCAACAGCCAGTACACGAGCAGGAAAACGATGATGGTGCCGAAACAGCCGCCGCCCCATTTGTAGGCAGCAGCACCGGCCAACAGGCCGCGGAGAGGGTTGTTCATGGTGGTCTTGGTTGGAACGTATAGGCTCATGCAGGGCAAGCGGCGTGCCCCAGCTACCTTCGCCCATCATCTTCACCACATGAACACCAACTGGAGCAAGATCCTGGTCTTCGGCCTGCTGTTCGGCATCGCCGGTTTCTTCATCGGCCGCTGCAGCGGCAAGGGCTGCGGCCCCGACCGTGGCGCCTGCCACAAGCCCATGGCCTGCTGCGACAAGGACGGCAACTGCGAACACGGAGGCACCTGCTGCAAACCCGGCGGGCAATGCGACAAGCAAGGTTGCGACCATGCCGCCATGATGGAGGGCCATGGAAAAGCCTGCTGCAAAGGGGGGCATGGCCACGGGCACCGCGCGGGACAGCACCCTGCTGACAGTGAAGCCGAAGCCTTCGTGCAACGGCTGAAGGAAGCCGGGTTCGAGGGCGACACCACCCTTACCATCGCCGGCGGCACGGTGAACGTTGTGCGCAAGGGAGACCACACAGAGGTGCGCGTGAACGTACAGGACAGTGTGAAGAAAGAGGTGAACGCACAGGTGGAGCACACACACTAAGCCCGGCTACCTTCGCCACATAAACCTGTTCCATGCCCAAGTTCCTCAAAGGCCTCTTGATCGGTGCCGTATTGCTGGCGGTGATCGGCTACTTCGGTTTCGGCTACATGAAATCGCAGACCAAGAAGGCCAGCCCCGAAGAGGTGGCCACCTTCCAGCTGGACGATGCCACCATCAAGGTGGACTACAGCCGCCCCAGCAAGAAAGGCCGGGTGATCTTCGGTGAGCTGGTGCCCTACGGCAAAGTGTGGCGCACCGGTGCCAACGAAGCCAGCACCTTCGAGACGGACAAGGACATCCGCGTGGGCGGCCTACCCCTGGCGGCGGGCAAGTACACGTTGTGGACCATTCCGCAGGCCACTTCCTGGACGGTCATCTTCAACAACAAGATGTATCCCTGGGGCGTGAACTACGATGGCGAATCGCAGCGTGATCCGGCCGGCGATGTGGCCAAGGTGGAGGTGCCCGTGCAGCAGCTCCCCATCGTGGTGGAGCAGTTCACCATCGCGGTGGAAGGCGCGCCGCAGGTACTGTCCTTCAAGTGGGACCAGACCATGGTGAGCGTTCCGCTGGAACATTGACCATCCGTCCCGGCACGTGGCCGATCGCCACGCTCGGGGTAATTTCGCGCCATGCAGTTCACCGCCGAACAGATCGCCGACCTCCTGGAGGGCGTCGTGGACGGTGACCCCCAGGTGCTGGTGAGCGACCTGGCGAAGATCGAGGAGGCACGTAGCGGCACCCTCACCTTCCTAGCCAACACGCGGTACACCGAATTCATCTACACCACGAAGGCGACCATCGCCATCGTCAACGCGGATTTCCAGCCGGGCCGGTCGTTGCCCAAGACCTTGACGTTGATCCGGGTCAAGGACGCCCGCATGGCCTTCACACACCTGCTGGAGCGCAACGCGGAGCTTCAGTACGAGAAGAAGGGGATCGAGCAGCCGAGCTTCGTAAGCCCACGCGCACGGCTTGGCAAGAACGTGTACATCGGCGCCTTCTGTTACGTAGGCGATGATGTGGAACTGGCCGATGGCGTCAAGATCTTCCCGAACAGCTACATCGGTGACCGATGCCGCATCGGCACCAACACGCGCATCCACGCGGGGGTGAAGATCTACCACCAGACCGTGATCGGTGCGCAGTGCGTGATCCACAGTGGCGCGGTCATCGGGGCCGATGGTTTCGGGTTCGTGCCGCGCGCCGATGGCAGCTACGAGAAGATGCCGCAGGTGGGCAACGTGATCCTCGAAGACCACGTGGAGATCGGGGCCAACACCACGGTGGACCGCGCCACCATCGGCCACACCATCATCCGCACGGGCACCAAGCTGGACAATCTGGTGCAGGTGGGTCACAATGCCGAGATCGGCGCGCACTCGGTGGTGGTTTCGCAGGCCGGCATCGCGGGCAGCACCAAGGTGGGCGGCCACGCACAGATCGGTGGGCAGGTGGGCATCGCCGGTCACCTCATCATCGGCGACCGTGTGCGCATCGCGGCCCAGAGCGGCATCGGCAACAACATCGCCGACGGGGAGACCGTGCAGGGTTCACCGGCGTTCAAGAAAGGCCTGCACGACCGCAGCTTCGTGGTCTACCGCAAGTTGCCGGAACTGCAGCAGCGCATCCACGCCTTGGAGAAGGAGCTCGCCCACTTGCGCGCGCACCTGGAGGCCGGCTTACGCAAGTAGGCGCACATCGCCTCAGCGGAAACGCTCTTTCAACCGGAGCACCGGGCGCTCCACCAGCTCGTAGGACACGATGGCCAGGGCGAAGATGGCCAGCAGGTTGAACGGCAGGTGGAAGATGGGGGCGGGATGGTCCACCGCGATGAAGAGCAGGTGGTAGAGGTAGATGCCGTAGGTGATACGGCCCATGTACGCCAGGGGCGCCCATTCCAGGAACCGCGCCGCGCCACCCTCCTGCTTCTGCAACAGCCACACCAGCGCCAGACCGATGCCGATGCTCTGCAGCGGATAGGCCAGCGGAAAACAGAACACCGGCATCCACAGCGGCGCACAGAAGAAGAACAGCACCAGCGCACCGCGCCTGCCCGGCCGCATGATGCGCTGCGCACGGACGTAGTGCAGACATGCCAGCACCCCCACCACGATGGGCGCCGCAGCCGGCAGGAACCAGCGCGGCACGTGGAACAGGTTGCGGAACAGTACGCTCTGCGAACCGGGAATGCGGGCATCCGGCACGAACAGCTCCACCAACGCACAAGCCACGAACACCGCGGCGAGCAACAGGTCCAGCCGCAGCCGGGAGAGACCGCGCAGCAGCAGCGGCCAAAGGATGTAGAACTGCTCCTCCACCGCCAACGTCCAGGTGTGGCCCAGCAGGCCATCGTACCAGATCGTGGGCATGTAGTTGTAGAGGTAGAAGAACGATACCAGCATCGCTGCCGTGCTGGTATCGCAAATGCCCAACGCCCGCCAGAGCGCGAGTATCACCATGTGGATCACGAACGCCGGCAACAGGCGCAGCGCGCGGCGGATGTAGAACCGGCGTATGGAGATGGTGCCCGTGCGCGCCCGTTCCTGCAACAGCATGCGGGTGATGAGGAAGCCACTGATCACGAAGAAGACCCGCACCGCCACCCAGCCGCCGAAGAGGTGCCAGCCCCGTTCGCGCAGCCAGGGCACATCGGGTAATGCATCGTACAGGCCCAGGTGCGTGTACAGCACCATCACCATGCACAATGCACGTATGCCATCGAATCCGCGGACGTGGTCAACGAGCATGGGTGGGTGGTGACCTGCGGCGTTAAAGATGCGGCAGCGCCGCGTACCGTGAACACGACGTTCTGGGGGGCTCGTACATGCGGGAGTTCTACCTTCGCCGGGCACGATGCGGAGCGGCCAACCTGTAAGCCCCGCAGCACCTGGCATGAGCGACTTCCAGCACACCCTCAAAGGCAGCGCCGTCCTGAAAGGCGTGGGCCTCCATACCGGCGAGCCCGTAACCCTTACCCTGCGCCCCGCTCCGGTGGGCCACGGCTACAAGTTCCAGCGCACGGACCTGGAAGGCGAACCCATCATCGATGCCGATGCCGACCTGGTCGTGAGCACCGAGCGCGGCACCACCCTGGGCAAGGGCGATGTGGTGGTGAACACCACCGAGCACGTGCTGAGCGCCCTCTACGCCCTGGGGGTGGACAACTGCCTGTTGCAGATCAGCGGGCCGGAGATGCCCATCATGGACGGCAGCGCGCTCCCCTTCGTGCACGCCATCGAGAGCGTAGGCCTGGAGCAGCAGAACGCACCGCGCAACTGGTACGTGCTCAAAGAGCCCATCTGGTTCGAGACCAAGGAGCGTGGCACCGAGATGCTGGGCGTACCCACGCCCGGTGGCGAATTCCGCCTGACGGTGATGGTGGACTACAACAGCCCCGTACTGGGCACGCAGCACGCCAGCATGTACCGTGCGGAGGAGTTCAAGGACGAGATCGCGCCGTGCCGCACCTTCGTCTTCCTGCGCGAGCTGGAACAGCTGGCCAAGGCGGGCCTGATCAAAGGCGGCGACCTCAACAACGCCATCGTGCTGGAGGATCGCGAAGGCACCACGAAAGAGCAATTGAAGGACCTGGCCAAGGCCTTGGGCCGCGAATACCAGGACGTGGAGATCCGCCGCAACGGGGTGCTGAACACCACCGACCTGAAATTCTACAACGAACCGGCGCGCCACAAGCTGCTGGACATCGTGGGCGACCTCGCGTTGGTGGGCCGCCCCATCAAAGGCCACATCCTCGCCGCACGGCCCGGCCACTTCGGCAACACCAGCTTCGCCAAGCGCATCAAGGAGAAGATCCGCGAAGAGGAGAAGAACCCCATCGCGCACCTCGACCTCACCAAAGAACCGCTGTTCGACAACGTGGCCATCCACAAGATGCTGCCGCACCGCTACCCCTTCCTGCTCGTGGACAAGGTGATGAGCATGGACGAGAACAGCATCATCGGCGTGAAGAACGTGACCTTGAACGAGCCGCACTTCACCGGCCACTTCCCCGGCAATCCCGTCATGCCGGGCGTACTGCAGGTGGAAGCCATGGCCCAGGTGGGCGGCATCTTCGCGCTGAGCAAAGTGCCCGATCCGGAGAACTACACCACCTATTTCCTCAAGACCGATGGTATCCGTTACCGCCGCAAAGTGGTACCCGGTGATACGCTCGTGTTCCACCTCTCGTTGATCACGCCCATCCGTCGTGGCCTGGTGCACATGCAGGGCCGTGGCTACGTGAACGGCCAGCTCGCCGTGGAGGCCGAGATGATGGCACAGATCGCACGCGACAAGGTGCCTGCAGAGAAACCCGAGAAGGCCACCGCCTAAGCGAACACCGAAGCCTCTCCAACGCCCACCATGAGCATCTCCAAACTCGCCTACGTCCACCCCGATGCCAAATTGGGCCGGGACGTGACGGTGGAACCCTTTGCCAGCATCTACGCCGATGTGGTCGTTGGCGACGGCAGCTGGATCGGACCCAACGCCGTGCTGATGGACGGTGCCCGCGTGGGCAGCAAATGCCGCATCTTCCCCGGGGCGGTCATCAGCGCCATACCGCAGGACTTGAAGTTCGCCGGGGAAAAGACCACCGCCGAAGTGGGCGATGGCACCACCATCCGCGAATGCGTCACCATCAACCGGGGCACCGCCGATCGCGAGAAGACCGCCGTGGGCAGCAACTGCCTGCTGATGGCCTATGTGCACCTGGCGCACGACTGCATCCTGGGCAACAACATCGTCATCGCCAACAGCGTGAACCTGGCCGGTCACGTCACCATCGACGACTGGGCCATCCTGGAAGGCAACGTAGCGGTGCAGCAGTTCATCCACATCGGTGCGCACAGCTTCATCGCGGGCGCCTCGCTGGTGCGCAAGAACGTACCCCCCTTCGTGAAGGCCGCGCGCGAGCCGCTGAGCTACGTGGGGGTCAACGTCGTGGGCCTGCGCCGTAGGGGCTACACCGATGATGCCGTGGCCCGCATCGAGGACATCTACCGCGAGATCTTCGTGCGCAACAACAACGTGGAGCGCGCCGTGCAGAACGTGATGCAAACCTTGCCCCGCAGCCCCGAGCGCGGCCAGATCCTGGACTTCATCAACAACAGCCCCAAGGGCATCATGCGTGGGTTGGCGGAGTAGTTCACATGTGCTCATGTGGCCATGTGCCCATGTGAACATGGAATGCCAGCATGTTGGTATTGGATCATTCTGCCTGGGACCCGACCATCGCTTCGGAAACCGCAGACCTGACCGACGCCTCATGAGCACTTGGGCACATGGCCACATGCCCGCATGAACATCCGTCTGCAGAACATCGGCAAACACTTCGGGCGCGAAGTGGTGTTCCAGAACGTGGACCTCGCCCTGGCGTCCGGCAGCCGCACCGCCATCCTGGGGCCCAACGGCAGCGGCAAGAGCACGCTGCTCCAGGTCATCGGCGGCGCCATCATCCCCACTGCGGGCGATATCGGCCACCACCTGGGCGCGAGCCGTGTGCCACAGGAAGAGGTCTACCGGCACGTGTCCATCGCGGCACCCTACCTGGGGCTTTACGAAGAGCTGAGCCTGGAGCAGGCCATCGCGTTCCATGCGCGGTTCAAGCCGTTGCTGGCGGGCATCAACCCGCAGGAGCTTGCCCGCATCGCCTACCTGGAGAAAGCCCTGCACAAACAGGTGCTCCACTTCAGCAGTGGCATGAAGCAGCGGCTGAAGCTCGCCCTGGCCATCCTGAGCGATACCCCGCTCCTCCTGCTGGACGAGCCCGCCAGCAACCTGGACGCCGAAGCCACCGCCTGGTACCGCGACCTGCTGCGCGCCCACATCGGCCAGCGCACCCTGGTGGTGGCCAGCAACCGGCAGGCAGCGGAACACGACCTGTGCACGGCGGCCATCGAGATCGCCGAGTACAAGACCGGCGACCGGTAAGCCCCGTTCCCAAGGCCTCGCCTCCCCTGCGCCCAAAACCCTATTTTCGCCGCCCGAACTCCAGAACTTCCTCCCTATGGCCTCTACCGCTGACGTGAACATCGGATCGTACATCCGCTTCAACAACGACATCTGCCAGATCATGGAATGGCAGCACCGCACGCCGGGCAACCTGCGCGCCTTCTACCAGGGCAAGATGCGTGTGCTGCGCAACGGCAAGCTGAACGAACACCGCTGGCGCAGCGGCGAGACCATGGAAGTGCTGCGCGTGGAGATCCACGAGCTGCAATACCTCTACCGCGAGGGCGAGAACCTCGTGTGCATGGACCCCGAGAGCTTCGAGCAGAAGTACGTGCCCGCCGAGCTCTTCGGCGATGCCATGCGCTTCATGAAGGAAGAGATGGTGGTGCAGGTGGGCTTCGAGAGCGACACGCCCATCTTCGCCCGCCCGCCGAAAATGGTGGAGCTGGAGGTGGTCTACACCGAGAACGCCGTGAAGGGCGATACCAGCAACAAGGTGATGAAGTCCGCAACCCTCGCTGGCGGAGCGGAGATCAGCGTACCCAGCTTCGTGGACATCGGCACCATCGTGCGTGTGGACACCGAGACCGGCGAATACATGGACCGCGTGAAGAAGTAAGCGCTCCGACAAGACCAATGGGAAGCCCTGCTGCGAAGCGGGGCTTCTTCGTTCGGGTGATGGGTGAGCAGCACTCGTGGCCCAGTACACGTCTTCTCGCCAAAGCGGGAGCGACCGCGTTACCTTAAGGGCATGAGAGCAACGCTTACCTGGACCTTCAGCATGCAGGCGGCGATCGGGCTTGCACAGTCCTGGTGCGCGCCCGGTGCGCTGTGGTACCACGAATACCCGTACACCGCTTCTGGCGACCATGGCTATGTAGAGACGCGGTATACCGGCAATGTCCTCTTCGCCGATTCCGTTTGCGAGGCCTTCTCCATCGTGGAACATGGCTGGAGCGATCAGACCAGCACACCTTGGCAAGGGGGCCCGTTCACCATGCACACGCGCACATCCGCGGACGGTTCTGTACACCTCTGGGACGGAACCGCTTTCGACACCTTGTTCCATTTTAGCGCGGTACCGGGTGATCATTGGCGCTTCCCATCAACTTGGTGGGACGAGGGAACGCGCATCACCGTAACGGATACCGGGCATGCCACCCTTGATGGGCTCTCGCTGCGATACCTGACCATCGAAGCCACTCTGGCGGATATCGTATTCGTGGCCGATACGATCTTCGAACGCATCGGACCCTTGCAGATGTTCTTGGACGTTCAACTATCCCACCAGTTCCTCATCGATGGTGGATACGGTGCACTGCGATGCTACTCGGATGACGAGATCGAAGTCATCCGGGTGGAAGGACCATGTGCGATCGCACTGGGTACGGAAGAGGCACAAGCGGTTGGACTACCCGTTCTTTTTCCCAACCCCGGCACCGATCGCCTCACCATCACCACCCACCAAGCCCTGGCCCCGAATAGCACCGTGCAGCTGGTGGATGCACAAGGCCGGGTGATCGCCGCGACCAACTGGGGCACCGCGCAGAGCGGCTGGTACGTGGGC
>JAEUTA010000032.1 GCA_016788205.1 Flavobacteriales bacterium
CGATGGAACCGCAAATACACGCTGTCGCAGTCGCTCTCGATGAAGGTCGTATCCGTAGCGCTGAACTCAACATTAGACCCAGAAACAACATCCAGAGCGAAGCGGTCAGAACTCGTGAAGGAACCCTGCTCGAGGAAAACGCCGGAAGGCACACGCCAATCGCCGATGTTACCGAGGGCGAGCTTCATGTGATACTGTACACCGCACTTCACGGCCGCAGTAGCTTCCAGCACCACGGTCAACCCGTTCGCTTGTATGTAGTACGGGTCGCAGCAATACGGAGCCTCCGTCTGAGCACCACCTTGCAACCCCTGTACTTCACCTCCATTGTAGATGTAGTACTGGGTATTGTTCATCCAGTTGGGATCAACTGCGAAGCATCCGCCAAAGGGGTTCAATGCATCCCAGTAGTTGGCATTGTTCGGGACCATGCCACTGTTGACCGAATTCACTCCGACCGGAGCGAGCGAGCCTGGCACGGTGGCGAGGTTGATGGCGTTGTTGGAGAAGGGCCCGCTTATACCTGGTCCGCTCAGGAAGAATCCGAACGAATCGTTGTACTCCATACAGGTCCAACGCTCGTATTCCTCGGAAGAGAACACGTAGCGGAACTTCACCATGTCGAACATGGGGATGAAGTCGAACTCCAGAACGCTCTTGTTGTAAACGCCAGCACCGGTCCCCAACTGCCAGCCCGGGTATCGAGCCACCTCCGCTATATCCGCATCCGGTGTTCCGTTGAAGGGGAACCCACCCGCGCCAACGACCTCTTCATCATTCGGTCCGATCGCGTAGCTGACATCACCCGTGAAGAGGATAACGCCCCCGTTGAGACCCACATTCGTATTGCTACCATTGAAGCGTCCGAAACGCCCACCCTCCTCACCCGGCGGTATACTCCCACCAGGATAGCCGTTGAACGTAACATTGCTCGCGAACACCCCGGCACCTACCAGCACGTTCTGCACCAGTGTAGTCGGAGGCTGTGTGGTATTGATGATCAGCTGGCCCCGCACACCGAATGCCATTAAAAGCCCCAGCACCAAGGCCATCGTTCGGCTATGATACAGGGCAGGCTTCATCGCACTAGTGTGACGTGTCCCGTCAGGGTTTCGGCATCCGCATCATCCGGGGTCACAACGAAGTAGTAGGTACCATCGGGGACATCGCTCCCACTCCAGCCCTGCGCCAACGAACGTGTGCTGAAGACCTGCTGCCCCCAGCGATTGTAGATCTCCATCAAGCCTGGAGCTCCTTTATATTCCAACGGTGTGAAACGATCGTTGTGACCATCGCCATTCGGGCTGAAGATGTTGGGCATTTCGATGGTGCCCAGTTCGGTGACGATGATGCTGGAACGGACCGTATCCACACAGCCGGAACTACTCTCCACGGCCAGTATGACCGGGTATGTTCCTTCCACCGCTGGAAAAACAACGGTCAATTCCGCAGCATCCGATGTATTGGGCGATACATCTCCAAGATCCCACCACCATGAAATGATGTCACCGGTCGAACCCGAACTATTCAGCTGCACGGTGGTGTTCTCCACGTCCGTGGGATTCGGCGTTGCACCGATCACAGCTGTCAGCGCCCCACCGACCACAACAGCATCCTCCAGAAGCGTATCCGCGGAGCAACCCAGGAGGTCAACGACCGTGAGCGTTACATCGTAAGACCCAGGCGTGGTATAGGTGTGCACCTCGACTTCATCGTCCCCTGATCCTCCGTCACCGAAAGTCCAGCTGGAGCTGAGCACGTTCATCGACGTATCGGTGAACAGAACTTCGAGTGGCGCGCATCCGAAGGCGGGTTCGATGGATGGCCATGGTTCCGGCTGAGTACCGGGCAGCATGGTCGAAGCGCCCATCAAACACTGGCCCTCGAAGGTGCTGGCGAGGGTGTAGAGACCACCGCCGAGATCGAGAGCGGATATGTCCAGTGTAAGACTGGTTTGTCCGATGACCGCAACGCCATCACGATACCATTGGTGGGCATTAGCACCCACCGGTGGGACAGCCACTGCTTGAGCGTTCTCCTGGCATACCGTGCCGCTGGTGGATACAGGGGTGAGGACCTGATCGGTGGCCACCGTGAGCATCAGGTCATCCACGAGGAAATACGGCATGACACCACCCTGATCGGTGAAAGAGGCGGGCAAGTCGCACGCCGCTCCGATGATGACGCTGTGTATGTTCTCGGCGGGAGTGAACGTGATGGAAACCCTTGTCCAATCCCACGCGGGCTGCACAAGCACTCGTCCTATTTCCTCCCAACCGGCCACATCTCCGATACACCCTTCCGTTCCAACAGGGAAAGGAACGCACGCGTTGGCATAACCGAAAAGTGCGAGAGGCAACTGTTCCGTGAAGACGCTGGGGTCGGCTTCGGCAACGGTTTGGGTGTGCATACCGTTGGCGCCTACCGCGGCGATCCACAAAGACAGGGTGTATGTGGTACCTGCCGTTAGCGGATTCGGTGGGGCCGTGGCCGTCAAACAGGTGCCTACATACTCCTTGTAGTCAACATCCGTGTAAAAGCCCAATGCGCCTTCACCATCGGGTGGTGGCAGTGGGAATCCGCTGGGGCTGTAGCCGCATTCGTGGAAATAATCCGACGTGTTCGATGTAGCCTGGAACCAACCGTCGGCACAACTCAACCAAGGCGGACTTACTGGGCTTACGAATCCATATGGACAGCAAGGACCATTCGGTCCCATGACCTGCTCCTCGAAAGAATGATTGTGGATGAACGACTCAACGTTCGATGGGATGATCGCGGTAGCGCACGGGCAGTCAGGGTCGTTCAGGTCGATCAATCCATCAGCATCATCATCCAACGCGTTGTTGCACACCTCCTGTGCCAGCGCAACGACAGGAAGAGCGAAGAAAAGGGATATGAGAAGTCGTTTCAACATTACTATCTGACCAGGGTGACGTGTCCTGAGAGCTTGTCCGCATCGGGATCATCGGGCGTAACCACGTAATAGTAGGTCCCGTCCGGCACCTCGCTCCCGCTCCATCCTTGTGCAAGGGACTTGGTGCTGAACACAAGCTGTCCCCAGCGATTGAAGATCTCCAACGAACCTGGCGCTCCAGTATGATCGAGTGGGATGAACCGATCGTTGTGCCCATCACCATTCGGGCTGAACACATTGGGCATATCGATCCGGCCAAATACGGTCACCACGATCACCGAACGCACCGTATCCACACAACCTGCACTGCTCTCCACGGCGAGCAACACAGGGTACGTACCCTCCACCGCAGGAAAGTCCACCACCAACGAAGAATTGCTGGAAAAACCGGGAGATACATCGCCCAGATCCCACCACCAGGATATGATATCACCTTGTGAATTCGCTCCGTTCAATTCAACGGTGGTGTTCTCGGTATCGGTAGGATTGGGTGTGGCGTTGATCACGGCTTGAAGCGGACCGCCGACAATGACCGCGTCCACCAGCAACGTGTCCCCTTCGCAACCCATCATGTCCGTCACGGTGAGCGTAACATCATATGAACCGGGTTGTGCATAGGTGTGAAGCTCCACCTCTTCCTCGCCAGCTGCACCATCTCCGAACGTCCAGCGCGATGACACCACGTTCGCGGACGTATCCGTGAACAGGACCTCCAGCGGTGCACAACCGAAGGATGGCTCAATGGAGGGCCAGGCTCTGGGTTCCGTTCCCATGGGAAGGGTCGCAGCACCCATCAAGCATTGACCTTCGAAGGTGCTCGCGAGCGTGTAGCGGCCACCCTCGAGTCCCAGACCAGAAATGTCCAACTCAAGCGCAGTTTGCCCGGGAATGGCCACTCCATCCCTATACCATTGATGAGCCGTGGCACCTACGGGTGGCACCGCTAGGGCGGAAGCATTCTCCTGACAGATCGTACCGCTTGTGCTCACCGGCGTCAAGACCTGATCGGAAGCCTGCGTAAGCATAAGGTCATCCACCAGGAAGTATGCGCCGCCAAGCACGGAAACGCCTTGGCTATCGGTGACCCACTGACCACCGAATGATGCAGGGACATCACAAGCTCCGCCGATGATGACGGAGTGTATGTCCTCTGTTGGCGTGAAAGTGATGGAGACACGTGTCCATTCGCGCGCCGGCTGTACCATGACGCGACCCATTTCCACCCATCCCGGCAGATAGCCAGCACAATCCATCGTCGGGATCGGGAAAGGCACACAGGCGTTCGCATAGCCGAAAATGGCAAGAGGCATTTGTTCCACGAACACGGATGGATCGGAGTGCTCCACCGATTGTTGGTGATTGTCGCTTGAAGCAACGGCCGCGATCCACAATGAAAGGGTGTAGGTAGTGCCCCCGAGCATCGGTTGTGGTGGCGAGGCGTTCGTGAGGCACGAGCCCACATATTCAAAGTACCCCGGAGCATCGAAGAACCCTACCGCACCTTGTCCGTCGGGTGGCGGCAATGGCATGCCGATAGGCGAATAGCCGCATTCGTGGAAATAGTCAGAGGTAGCCGATGTGGCTTGATACCAACCCTCAGCACAGCTCAGCCAAGGCGGACTAAAGGGCGAAACGAAGTCATACGGGCAACACGGACCGTTGGGACCGGGGACTTGTTCCTCGAACGAGTGATTCGGGATGTAGGACTCAACGTTCGCCGGGAAGATGGCGGTGCTGCACGGGCAATCGGGATCGTTGAGGTCGATAGCGCCATCACCATCGTCATCCGTTCCATTGTTGCACACCTCCTGTGCAAAGGACACACTAGGGGCCAGGATCAAGCAGAAAAGACAGGCACGTACCGAGAGCATGGAACGGTGAGAGTAACGTTCGAGATGAGAGGTGGGCAATTTAGCTATAAACGAGCAGAAGTTCGGTGTTTGTAGAATTTTCGCTACAAATGTTCAGACGCGTTCTTCAACAAGAACGTTGCCTAGGCTTTGTGATCGGTAAGATTGTCCAAGGGAAGGTCCAGGATCATGGTGGTACCCCTTCCCTCCTCACTCTCCACGATCAACTTTCCGCCGAGGAGTTGCATAAGGTCGGCGATGATCAATAACCCGAGACCTTGTATGTCCCTTTCTCCCTCATGGTCCATCGCGCCCAGGGCACCCTGCGCCTGCACTCTTTCCACGTGCTTACGTACGGACTCTGGCATCCCTGCGCCATTGTCCTTGACGAAAAGCCGGTATCCGTCCTTCCTCAACTCACCACTGATGACGATCGCCTCGGCCGCGCTGTGGGTGACCGCGTTCCCGACGGCATTGTTGAGGATGATGGACAGCACATTACGATCCGTCCGGATCGTGTCATCAAGCGGTACGAGGTTCTCCAAACGCACCCCGTTCTCTGCGGCTCTTTCCTGCTCTCGGCCCAGTACCTCATCGACCAGCAGGTGGACCACCACGTTCCGGGGCCTCAGTTCGATACGGCCATCCTGCCGCTTGATCCACTGCAGCAGTCCTTGTGCATTGGCGTGCAGTTTTTCCGAAGAATTGGCCAGATCGGACAAGGTGCTGGACAATCTTCGTTCAGCGTCCGGCGGAAGCCTGCGCGACACGCCCCCGGCGACACGCGCGATGAACCGCAGCGGCGTGACGATGTCATGGGAGATGATGGACACCAACATCTCTTTCATTTCCAAAGATCTGCGTAGGTCCGCATTGGCCTCCACCAGTTCCCGGGTCCGATCGGTCACCTTGCGTTCCAGTTGCGCGTTCCTGCGCCGGAGTCTCGATGCATTCAGCCGGATCGCACCGAAGAACAGCAACACGGCCGCACCGAAGCACGATAGAATGAACCAAGGCCTGCGGAACACCGGGGCCTCTACATGGATGTGGATCTCAAGGGCGCGATCATCACCTCGCAGGTGTGCCCCCACCTTGCGCACGCGCAGGAGATGTTCACCTACGGGCAGGCCGGCAAAGCGCAGCTCACGTTGACCAGTAGCCATGGCCACCCAACGCCCTTCATCCTGTTCGAAGGAATACTCGAGCCTCACATTCTCCGGATCTCCCCAATAGGCGATCGAGAGGGCGATCACAACTTCGCGATGATCCCAAGAAAGGATCAGCTCCTTACCCTCCTTCCGGACACCGTTCACCAAAAGGGACTCGATGTGAATGTCCTCAACGGGATACGCATCGGGCATCTGTTCCGGCCTGAACCATACCAAACCATCCATGGTGGGGAACGAGGCCCAGCCATCGGCCGTGCGCACATAGGAGGGCGAACATCCACCGTTGAACTCCGCATTACTTATGCCAGCCCGCTTACCGTAATAGGCGTAGTATGTGCGCTGGGTGGTGTCCCTTGTCCATGCCTCGATATCCGAGAGTTTCACGCGGAACAACCCTTGGTTCGTGCTCATCCACAAAAACCCTTGCTCGTCAGGCATGAAAGCGTGGACGTGGGTGAGGAACCCTTGCTCATCCTGGCGCATCTGGAAAATGCGCCCGTCCGGTTTCACCAAGAAAGCTCCTCCACCGTACGAGCCAACGAACACGTTCCCATCGATCACCTCGAGGGTGCGAGCACAGATGCGTTCGAGACCTTGTACCGGCTGCCAGCCTCCTTGTTCGGTGACCTTGAACACCCCGAAACAGGTGGCCATCCAGAACTCACCGCTCGGTGTCCTGCACAAGTCGTTCGGGCGGGAAGAAAGATCACCGTCCGTGAGCGGGTACATCAGGGAGATACGTCCATCCTCTACGCGATGCACACCGCTACCCGTACCTATCCAGACCACATGACCCTCCTCCATGAAACACATGGGGCGGAGCCCGACGCGAAGTATGACTTCCTTTTGCGAGACCACATCGTACATCAAGAGCGTATCCCCGCGGCCATACCAATAGCGATTGTCGCTATCGTGGAGCACAGCCCCTTCGTTGAATCCGTTGATGTTCGGCGGCCCGCTCATGCAGCCTGACGCGTCGAACAGCCTTGCCCCACCCCTGGTGCTGGTGATCACGGCACCATCACCGAAGGTGGCTTGCGCGTTGTACGCATTGTTCACACCCTCCGAAAGACCATCACATAGCAAGCTGCGCATGCGCTGCCGGCGAAAGATGAAAAGGCCCTTGGTGTCCGTTCCCACGGCCAGTGCGTCAGCACCATCGAGCCATACCACAGCACCCACCTTGGCGCCATCCGGTAGGTCGATGGGGACACGACGAGCCACCAGCGAATCTCCACTCGAATTCGCATGCAGTGTGAACAACTCGTCCATGGCCACCATGGTCGCTTGTTTCTCCTGAGCATCCCAAAAGAGGCGCCAAGCCAATTGCCCACTTCGTATCTCCGCCTTCGGTGCGCCGAGCAGGGTAACCGAACTCACGGTTCCACCATCCAGGTCCAATCGATGCACCGACCCTGTCTCGCCGAAAACGAAAAGATGGTCACGCAGCATGAATAGATGTGCGGACCGACCATTCGGAATGGGCATCGACCTGACGAACATCGTGTCCTGATAGATCAGCAATTCATCATCCGCCCTCAAACACCAGCGTCCATTGCCCAAAGGCACGCTGCGGACGACCGCCGGCCAATCGGTCTTCCGCGTAAGCACCGAATCCGGGTCCATGGCCTTCACCGTAGCGATAACGGACCCGATGGAGCCAGAGAACCTAGAGGTATACTGCCGCGTCGGTGCATCGGCGGTGATGGGAGAGAGTCTATCCTCTTTGTACAGGAATTGCCTGCATCCCGCGTCGCGTATGACGTGGTGACCTTCGCTCGTTGGTTCGATGTCCAACACACGTGAAGGCTTGATGCCTTCCGCCGCTTGGATCCCGATCTGTTTGAAATGGTCGCCATCGAACCGGACAAGCCCGCCTTCCGTACCGATAAGAAGCGCCCCCCAGCGATCCCGGACCATTACATGCACCCTGTTCTGAAGAAGCCCGTTCTCGGACATGTACTGCTCTCTATGCCAACTCTCCTGAGTTTGAGCGAAAAGGGTCGCGGATGTGACCAGCGACGGCAGGAAGAGGACCAGAAAGCGGACGATCTGGCTCGTCCAGCCGGGTGAGGTCATGGTCGTGGTGAGCGATGAAGCACGACCAGATTCTGAAGATCAAGTAGGTTGGAAACACCCAGCTTATCGAACAAACGAGCCTTGTAAGTGGCCACAGTGGTCGGCTGAACACCCAGTCGGGCGGAGATCTCCTTAACACCCTTTCCTTCGAGGAGATCCTCCATAACAGCGATCTCGCGGTCAGAAAGTTGACCGAACGGATCCCTGATCTGTTCAGGGTCTTTCTCCATGATCTTCAATTCTGTGCGCGGGCTCAAGTACTCAAAGCCTTGTAGTACTCGACGAATGGCCCTTACGACCTCCTCTTCGCTGCTCTCCTTGCTCAGGTAGCCAACGCTGCCCAGCGCCATGACACGTTGCGCATAAACAGCTTCGGAGCGCATGCTGTACACGAGAACACGCATCTCCGGATGCTCCTTGCAAATACGCTCAAGATGATCCAGGGCACTGCCATCTGTCATCTGTAGGTCCAGTATCAACAGGTCCGGGACCCATTGCGCCAATACCTGATGAAGCTCCTTGATGCTGGCCGCTTCCTTGATGGCCGAAGCACGGAACTGGTCGTGAATAAGGTCCTGCAGACCCCTACGCACGATCATGTGGTCATCCGCGATCAGGAATTTGCCAGTGATCTGCTTCTCCTCCTGCTCCATCTTGATCATCTCGAACATGGCGTGGCTAAAATTCTACAAAACGACCCTCCCCCATGATCCTACCTTAGCCTTCGAATTCTCGGTGAGAGGAGGATTCAAACTTATCGGTTCTTCGTCCAGTTCCTTGTGAGAGTGTTGGAAAGTCAAGAGAGAGGCTGACCCACACGACTATCTCCAGGTTCATCGGTTCGAGGAGTTTTTGCCGAAGTCCTGCCTCCGGGTTATGGGGCGTTGAGAGCGCCAGAGAGACCATAAACCCGGAGGTGGACCGGCGTAAGTTAAAACGCTTTTGGGGCACTTTACAAATGAGCAGGGGGCTTTTCCTCGCCCGCTATTCGACTTTCCACGCTGCAGGACTTTGAAAATTCCTGCTTGTTCCACCCCCGTTCCCTTCAAGTTTTAGGGCACTGTACAGCTCACAACAGGCGTGCGCATAGCTACAAGTCCTACCGTTATTGGTGCTGACGAGATCGCTCACATGGGCGGAGGCTGCATCGGAAGCCCTTCGACCAAGGTCTTCGAAATCACCACTTTCTGAGAAGCGAAGGAAGATCACCTCGCCCTAGTCCGTTCCGGGATAGTCCGTAAGTCCGGATAACCTCGTACTTTTCCGACCTCTCAGTTCTCTCACTCTCTTGATCCGTTCTCTCTTCCTTCAGGCAAGTGCTGCCGTCCTTCTTCTTTCCACCATTGTGGGGGGAAAAGGTCATTTACATACTCCACCTGGCGATAGTGGCTCAGCAATGGGCATGGTTACGGATAGCGCCATGGTGGTCAGCGCACATCCGTTGGCAACTGCGGTGGGTGTTTCGATACTTCAAAAAGGGGGCAACGCTGTTGATGCGGCAGTGGCGGTGCATTGGGCTCTTGCTGTTGTGGCTCCTTGGGCCGGCAACGTAGGAGGAGGAGGGTTAATGGTGGTTCGTTCTGCGAACGGGACGGTTCATACGCTGGATTTCCGGGAGATCGCGCCGGCGGCGGCATGGCAAGACATGTTCCTTGATGGTGAAGGCAGACCTGTAGGGCGCTTGAGTCTTCTCGGCCATCGTGCAGTGGGCGTGCCAGGCAGCGTCGCCGGGCTTTTCGCAGCGCACGATAGTTTGGGCGAGCTTCCTATGTCACTTTTGATACAACCAGCGATCGACCTGGCTGAGCACGGGTTCAGCTTGACAGCGTTGGAGGCGAAGGAGTTGAATTCGAAGTTGGCTAACATAAGGGCGGCCAGCACAAGGCCGAGCATCTATACGAGCCGCTCGTTCTGGGAGGCTGGCGATTCACTGCGTTCACCGGAACTGGCCCGCACGCTCGCACGCATACGTGATGAAGGAGCGGCTGGCTTCTACCATGGCCTCACTGCAGAGTTGATCGTAGCGGAGATGCAGCGCGGTGGTGGATTGATCACGCTAAAGGATCTCGCTGGCTATCGTCCGATATGGAGAAGCCCGATCGTAGGCACCTACCGCGACCTGGAGGTCATCACCATGGCCCCTCCATCGAGCGGGGGCATTGTCTTGATACAGGCCTTGAAGGCTCTTGAAGGCATGAACGTAAGGTCGACGGGTTGGCAGAAAGCCGCCACCATACACCGCATGGTGGAAGCAGAGCGTCGCGCGTTCGCCGATCGCGCTGAACTCTTGGGCGACCCTGACTTCGTACCCATTCCAGCGGAACGTTTGGTCTCGGCGGCATACATGGCGCAACGCATGGCGGATTTTGATGCCACCAAGGCCACTCCGAGCGTGCAAGTCCATGCTGGCGACCCCTTGGCCGAATCGGAGCATACGACGCATTTTTCCATCGTGGACGAAGATGGTAATGCGGTCTCCTGCACCACTACACTGAACGGATCATACGGGTCCGGAGTGGTCGTAGGTGAGGCGGGCTTCGTGTTGAACAACGAGATGGATGATTTCACCATCGCCACGAACACGCCCAACAGATTCGGCTTGGTCGGAAGTGCTGCTAACGCCATCGCCCCGGGGAAACGTATGCTTTCGTCAATGGCTCCTACCGTGGTAACCCGTGGAGGCGAACTATTCATGGTGCTTGGAAGCCCGGGAGGAGCGACCATTCCCACTTCTGTACTTCAAACCCTGGTCAATGTGGTCGATCATGGTATGAGCGCCAAACAAGCCGTTTCGGCACCACGCTTCCATCATCAATGGAAGCCGGACACCATCCGCGTCGAACAGAACGCGATCACACCGGACGATAGCCTCACCTTGGTGCGCATGGGCCACTCCTTTAAAGTGCGTGCACCCATTGGCCGTGTGGATGCGATCCTCGTACTCCCGGACGGTCGTTTGGAGGCTGGCTCTGACCCGCGCGGAGACGATGCCGCAGCCGGCTATTGATCGACGGTCATCCCAAGCATGGAGTTGGTCTTCACTGACCGAACAAGGCTCTTGATCCGTTACTGAAACTACGAGTCGAGGCGACTCCGGCAAGCTCGAAGTCTCGGGTCCTATCCAGGCTGCTCCCGAACGACAAGCGGGCCGCAGCTTTCGCTACGACCCGCAAGTCTTCCCTGGTCCCTACCCTACTACTTCGAAAGCACCTTGAATTCCGTGCGGCGGTTACGCTGGTGTTCGTCCTCCGAGCACTTTTCGCAAACGCATGCCTCGCTTGGGAGGCTTTCACCATATCCCTTGCTGGTTATGTTCTCCTTTGGAATGCCTTTGCTGATGATGTAGTCCACAGCGCTCTTCGCCCGTTTCTCTGAGAGCTTAAGGTTGTAAGCATCCTTACCTCTGCAGTCGGTATGCGAGCTCAACTCGATCTTCACCGTCGGGTTATCCTGAAGCGTGGTCACTAGCTTGTCCAATTCCACGGCGGCATCGGGCCGGATATTCGCCTTGTTATAATCATAGAAGATGTTCTCCAAGCGCACCACCTGATCCACCACCAGCGGGAACAATTTGAAGTCCGTACGGATGACCCCGTTCGGTTTGCCCTTCGTACTGATGCGTGCGCTCTGTTTGAAGAAGCCCTCCTTTTCAACCTTGATTCGATAGTCGCTTTCCGGCTTCAACGCGAAGGCATACTTGCCCGAAGCATCAGTGGTGATCGTTTCAAGGATGTTATCAGTGCCATCGGTCAACACCACGATCGATCCCGGCAGTGGTTGTCCGGTCTCACCATGCAGCACCAGACCTTCGGCAGCGTATTCGTACTTCTGCATCTCCACCACGATCTCTTCGAGGGGATCATCATTGGTCTTCAGGATCATTTCCTTTTGGAAATACCCGTTCTTGTTCGAGATGAGCGTGTATTGATCCTTGTACGGCACTTCGATCTTGAACTTTCCGCCGGGCTCGCTCTCGACCTTGAAGTTGGTGATGAAGGCGCCCTGCTCATCCTTCATTTGCAATGTGGCACCATCGATGGGCTGGCGCGAGTCCTTGTCGATGACGATACCTGCCATGTAAACCGTTGGCGGACGGATCGTGCACCCGTAGATGTCATCGCTTCCCTTGCCTCCCGGCCTGTCGCTCGCGAAGAAACCCGTGGTGTCGTTGACGAAGATGAGCCCATGATCATTGTAGCGCGTGTTCATGGGATACCCCAGGTTGAACGCTTTGCCGGCACCCTTCTGCGAGAGGCGTGAATAGAAGATGTCCATCCCTCCCAGCCCGGGATGCCCGGTACTCACGAAATACAGCGTGCTATCGCGATGCAGGTAAGGGAACATCTCATTACCCGGCGTGTTGACCTCGGGACCCATATTGGTGGGTGCGCCCCACTGATTGCCCAGGTTCTCACAGTACCATATGTCCGTACCACCCTGCCCCCCGGGCCTGTCACTGGCAAAGAACAACTTTCGCCCGTTCGGGGCTACGTTGGGATGACCGTAGTTCTGTTGTTGGTCATTGTGCTCGAATGGAACGAGGTTACCCCATTCGGGCTGGCCGAACTCGCCAGTCACCACATCGCTGTAGAAGATCCCGAGGTTCAGCTCTCCCTTTTGGTTCTTCGCGAGCGTTCCGTAGTAATAGTTGTTCCGGGTGAAGTAAAGACGGTCGGCGGTGGAGTCGTAGGACATGGTACCATCGTGGTACCGGCTATTGACCTCCTTGCGCATGACAAGCGGCTCTTCAGCGGTCTCGCCTTTGAGGAGAGCGGTGTAGAGATTGAGGTAAGGTTGCTCGTCCCAGGCATAGATGCGCTTCCCCCCGGAGCCTTCGCCCCGGGCACTGGAGAAGACCAGCAATTCTTCCATGACCCCTGGGCCTAGATCCGCCTCTGGAGAATTGATAGGTAACATTCGCACCGTTGCGCTCGCGCTATCGCGCATCAGCCGGTCGAAGATCCTCGGGTTCTTCAAATACGACTGAGCACGTGCGTCCTCCGGGCGCAAAGCGGCATAGGTCCCATACCATTCTATCGCTTCGGCATACTTGCCGTTCGCCCGCAACTGTTCGGCGTAGGCGAACACATCATCGGGGGTCTGCCCCCCTGCGCCCATCAGTTTCATGTACGTAGCCTCCGCCTTCGCAGGCTGACCCATCTTGCGATAAGCCAGCGCGAGGCGACGCATGTCGCTAGCATCCGCTTTTCCGGTGGCGACCAGATCCTCATAGATCGTGGCCATGGTCGGGTAATCGAAGACCTCGCTGGCACGATCGGCCATGCGTTCCTTCAACTTCTGCGCGTTCAAGAACACCGGCAGGAACATCAGCACCGGCAAGAGTACCGTGCGGACGAATGCCGGGGATGGTGACTTGTACGAATACATGGTCTTGGTCATGATCAGAAGTAGCGCGGTGAACGAACACCTTTCAACTTATTGCCGAACTCGAAGCCGAGCATGATCTCGTGCGAGCCTCCGCTGTAGTTGCGCAGCGTGCTCAGCGGATAGTCGTAGGCATAACCCACCGTGAGGTCGTTGGTGATGTAGTACTGTGCCAATGCTCCTACCGCATCCTGATGACGGTACATGGCCCCCAGCCAGAACTTCTCGTAGAAAAGGAAGTTGGCGCTCAAATCGAAGCTCACCGGAGCACCTTGCACGGCCTTCACGAGAAAGGTGGGTTTGAACTTGTGGTACAAGCCCATATCGAACACATAACCACCCGTGAGGAAATAGTGCGGGCGCTGGCCGGGTGAGGAAACGAAGGACAGCGAATCGGTGGTGAAGAAATCCGTGCGCAGGATCTTCGGGGTGCTCAATCCCAGGAAATAGCGGTCGCTGTAGTACATCACCCCGAAGCCGAACTGGGGGTCGAGCTTGGTGCTGACGTTCTGCTGGAACACCTGGTCACCGGCGACCAAGGGATTCAGATCCGCGAACTGTCCCTGGAACAAGTTCAATCCACCTTTAAGGCCGAAGGCGAGTTTCGCATCGCCCATGAAGATGCGGTATGCCACATCAGCCATGAAGGTGTACTGGGTTATGGGTCCATGGCTGTCGCGCATGATCGTGCCACCAAGACCCAGGCTCTCTAGCGGCAATGGCGTATGTGCAGTGAGCGTCTGGGTGGTGGGAGCTCCATCGAACCCGACCCATTGGTGCCGACTAAGTGCCTTCAGGCTTACCCGATCAGCGCTACCGGCATAGGCCGGGTTCAGCGCGAGCAGGTTGAACATGTACTGCGTGAACTGTGGATCCTGCTGTGCATACAGCGCCGTGCTCAGTAGCAGAGCCAGTGTGGTCCCCTTGATCCTTTGTGCGATGGTGTTCATCGTTCGAGTGTGTTTGGAAACGGGCACCGCTATCAACGACGCAAGTAGATATATCCGGTGAAGGCCTCGTCACCCGTGCCGGGATCAAGGACGTAGTAGTACGTGCTCTCCGGCAGCTCCTCGCCAAGAGGTCCGCCGAACTGGTTGGTCCCGTCCCATGTGTTCGTGTACGGCGTGGCCTCGAAGACCTTGTTACCCCATCGATTGAACACCACGAAGTTGTTGTTCGGGTAGTATCCGATGTTCTCGATGGTGTAGACGTCGTTCGTACCGTCCTTGTTCGGGGAGAACGCGTTCGGTATGACCAGTGTGAGACAATCCTTCAACTGAACGAGGACCGTATCGCTCGTGATCCCACATGTTCCGTTGTTCACGGTCCACACGAACCAGTTCTCACCAAGACCCAGGCCGGTCACCGTGGTGTTCGGCTGGGAGGGATCCGTGATCGTACCTGCGCCGGAGAGACGGCTCCACGCACCAGCACCTGTACTGGTGGTGGGCGTAGCACCCAGCGTTGCGAATGTGCTCTCGTGCTGACATACTTCCTGATCATCACCTGCATCGGCCACAACCTCATTGTGGTCGTAAACATGGATCGACACTTGATCAGCGGAACTGCCACAAGCGCCATTGCTAACGGTCCACTCGAACAGGTTCGCTCCCAGACCCAATGATGTGATCGGAGTGAATGGGTCATTGGCATTGCTGATGGTGCCATTGCCGCTCACCAACGCCCACGAGCCTGTAGCCGGCGGAGCAGGCGTGTTGGCCAACATCGTCACCTCCTGGGTAAGTGGCGTGCAATAATCCTGATCAGGACCAGCAGCAGCAGCCGCCGCATTGTTGTCGAAAACGGTGATGGTCATCTCATCGGTCGTCGTTCCGTTGGTGCACGGTCCATTGTCCACTACCCACTGGAGCGTGTAAACACCGACAGCAAGACCGGAGATACCGCTCGTTGGGGAATTCGGATCGCTGAGCGTAGCACTTCCCGAAACGAACACCCAAGTGCCGGTCGCCGGGAAGGTGATCGCGCTCCCCGCTAATGTGGTGGTGCTAGCGGGCGCACACAGTTGCTGATCCGCTCCGGCATTGGCCGGTATATGCTGGTCATCGAAGACCGTTACCGTTACGGCATCCTGCGTGGAGCCGCAAGGTCCATTGCTGATGTTCCATTGGAACGTGTTCGTACCGATCGACAAGCCGCTCACGCTCGTAGTGGGTGACGTGGCATCAGCGAATGTTCCTGTGCCTGCCAATATGCTCCAGAAACCGGTCGCGGGGAAGACCACCGCGTTGCCTTCCAGTTCCGTGGTCGTGTTCGGCGTGCACAGTTCCTTATCAGGACCGGCGTTCGCCGTTGGCGCAGTATCATCATAGATGAACACGCTCTGTATCGCACTGCTGGATCCGCAAGCACCGTTGTCGATGGTCCAGGTGAAGTCATGCTGACCGACACCCAACCCTGTGACCACGGCAGCCGGATCGTTGGGGTTCGCAATAGTGCCCGGACCTGTCCAGGTCCCTATCGCGGGGAACACCGGATCGTTGCCCTGCAAGGTGATATCCGTCACCGGTGTGCAAGCGCTGATGCTCTCCCCGGTCGTTGCCGGTGGCGCTGCGTTATCATAGACACGGATGGAAAGGGTATCGGTACTTGGTGGACCGAAGCCACACATTCCGTTGTAGATCTCATAGACCAGGATATGCTCTCCGATCCCCAGGTTGGATACGGCGGAAGTGGGGTTGTTCGGCTCCGCGATCAAGGCCGTACCACTCACCACGCTCCAGGTTCCCACACCAGGGACCACCGGCGTATTGCCCGTGAGCACGCTGGTGCTTGCGGGCGAACACAGTTGCTGGTCAGCACCCGCGTTCGCTAGCGGGGCTCCGGGGTCATAGACATACACGCTCATGGTGTCGGTCAGGGTACCGTTGTTCGGACATGGGTCCCATTCCAGCGTCCATACGAACGTGTTGATACCCTGCGACAAGCCACTGATGGCTGTTGTCGGGTTGTTGGGTTCCGCTATCACACCGGTCCCCGCGATCAAGGTCCAGGTACCTTCTGCCGGAGCGGGAGGCTGAACACCCTGCAGGCTGATGTCCGTAAGTGGCAAGCACTGCTCCAGATCCGGACCTGCGTTCGCAGCAGCGGTGGTATCGTCGTACAGGGTAACGTTGACCGTATCCGAGGTAAGGCTATTGGCACATGGGCCATTGTAAACCTGCCAGACGAACGTGTTAAGACCGATGCTCAATCCGGTGATGCGCGTACCAGGATCTCCAGGGTTCTGCGCAACGCCTCCGCCCACAAGGGTGGTCCACGTTCCTTGCGCAGGGAAGATCAAATTGCTCCCACCCATCAGGACACTATCCTCTGGCATGCAGAACTCCTGATCCAGACCGGCAGCCGCCAGCGGATTGTTCGGATCGAAGACCAACAGGCTCACCGAGTCCACAGTGGTCACACAGACACCACCTTGCAAGGTCCAGGTGAAAATATTCTCGCCCACCGTCAAACCTGTCACCGTGGTGGTCGGTGAGGTCGGGTCAGCGATAATGCCAGTGCCTTGAACGCGGGTCCAAGTACCGGTAGCGGCACCCACCGGCGTATTGCCGGTGATGGTCGCTTGCTCATCCGGGGCGCAGAACTCCTGATCCGCTCCGGCGTCAGCTGGTGGCGCATCAGCAGCGAACAACGTGATCCCCACCTGATCGTTGGTCAGTTGGTTCACACATCCACCATTATAGACCTCCCATTCGAAGACATTCAGTCCCAGACCAAGATCGGTGATCGTCGTGTTGGGGTCGTTAGGATCGGTGATGGTCCCCTGACCGCTCACGACACTCCAGGTCCCCGTGGCCGGGAACGTGATGCCACTACCCGCCATGGTAGCTTGAGTGATCGGCGTACAGACTTGCTGGTCATCACCTGCGTCGGCATCGGGATTGTTCTCATCGAACACGAAGATGCTCACGATGTCCTCCGTCAGCGGGTTCGTGCAAGGGCCATTGGAAACGGTCCAACGGAAGATGTTCTCGCCGAGGGCAAGGTTCGTCACTTGCGTCAACGGATCAGCGGGATCGGCGATGTCACCGGCCCCACTAACGAGTTGCCAGAAGCCGGATGCAGGAGCGATGAGGTTACTTCCCTGCATGGTGGTGACCGGGTTGCTCGTGCAGAGCTCTTGATCGGCCCCAGCGTCAGCCACGGGATTGTTCTCATCGAACAATTGGATCACCATCTGATCGCTCGTGATGCCGCTGCTACAAGGTCCGTTATCAACGGTCCAAGCGCACACAATGGTCCCAACACCTAATCCAGTGATGGTGGTATTCGGGTCACCCGGATCGGTAATGGTACCGATACCGCTCACCACGGTCCATGTACCAACGGCAGGGAATACCAGTGCACTACCCTGTAGCGTGGTGCTGCTTACCGGCGTGCAGAGATCCTGGTCGGCACCGGCGTTCGCGTCGATGTTGTTCTCGTCAAAGACGAACAGCGAAACACGATCAGAAGTGATACCGTTGGCGCACGGGCCATTGCTCACGGTCCACTCGAAGATGTTCTCGCCGATGGAAAGGTCGAAGATGGTCGTGGTGGGCGAGTTCGCATCAGCGATGGTACCCGTGCCGCTGACGAGCGTCCATGTGCCCGTTGCAGGGAACGTGATGGCGCTTCCCGCCATTACTGCCGTCGCGATGCTGGTGGTACAGAGTTCCTGGTCCGCACCGGCATTGGCTACGGCATTGTTCTCGTCGAACACGAAGATGCTGACCTGGTCGAAGCCTCCTCCTGTTTCGCAAGGACCGTTGTCCACGCTCCACTGGAACACGTTCTCTCCCACAGGTAATCCGGTGATCGCGGAGTTCGGCGAATTCACATCCACGATCGTGCCGCCGCCGCTGACCAATGTCCACGTACCTACCGCCGGGAACGTTACGGCGCTTCCGGTGAGGTTGGTGCTGGTATTGGGCGTGCAGAGTTCCTGATCGACACCTGCATTGGCCGGCGTATTGTTCAGGTCGAACAGCAGGATGCTGACCTGATCCGTGGTAATGCCGTTGGCGCAAGGACCATTGTCCACCGTCCAGGCGAAGATGTTGTCACCAACACCGAGGTCTGTCACGGTCGTGTTCGGAGCATTGGCATCGGTGATGGTGCCCGAACCGCTGATGATCGTCCAGGTCCCGATGGCCGGGAAGATCACCGGACTACCTTCCAACGTGGTGATGGTATTCGGCGTGCACAGTTCTTGATCAGCACCAGCATCGGCATCCGGGTTCGCGTCGTTGTAGAGGAAGATGCTTACACGGTCCGTGGTGATGCCGTTCGCGCAGGGCCCATTGCTCACGGTCCATTCCAATACCACCTCTCCCACCGTAAGGCCGGTTATCGTGGAATTGGGAGCGTTGGGGTCCGTGATGGTGGCAACGCCGCTGACCACGGTCCACGTACCCACAGCGGGCACCGTAACCGCACTTCCAGCCAGCGTGGCTGTGTTCGTTGGTGTGCACAGTTCCTGATCCGGCCCTGCGTTGGCGATGGGGTTATTCTCGTCGAACACGAGTATGCGTACTTCATCCGTGGTCGTTCCGTTCGCACAGGGGCCATTGTCAACGGTCCAAGTGAAGATGTTGATACCCACAGCCAACCCGCTGATGGACGTACCCGGATCCGATGCATCGGCGATCACACCAGCACCCTGCGTCAAGGTCCATGTACCGCTGGCCGGGAAGATCAGTGCGCTACCTGCGAGGTTGGTGGTCGACTGAGGAGTACACAGCTCCTGATCAGGACCAGCGTTCGCCACAGGGTTGTTCGAGTCGAACACGAAGATGCTCACCTGATCGGTGGTCAATGGGTTCGCGCACGGTCCGTTCAATACGGTCCATTCGAACACGTTCTCGCCCACCGCCAGGCCGGTCACCGTGCTCGTAGGGCTGCCCGGCGTGGTGATCGTTCCACTGCCACTGATCAGCGTCCAAGTGCCCGTGCCTGGGAACACAACGGAACTACCCGCAAGTGTGGCCGTACTGGCAGGCGTACAGATCTCCTGATCCGGACCGGCGTTGGCGATCGGGTTCGTTCCATCGAACACACGAATGCTCACTTGATCCGAACTCGTACCGCAAGAACCATTGTTGATGCGCCACTCGAATACGTTCACACCGACACCCAGTCCGGTAATGGTCGTATTGGGGTTATTGGCCGATGTGATGGTACCTGTCCCGGAAAGACGGACCCAGGTGCCCACGGCTGATCCGACCGGTGCGCTTCCCACCAAGGTCACGGTCGAAACAGGGGTGCAGATCTCCTGATCGGCACCGGCGTTGGCGACGGCAGCAGCGTTGTCATAGACGAAAATGCTCACGACATCCTGCGTTATCGGGTTGGTGCATGCGCCATTGTTCACCTGCCACCGGAACACATTCTCCCCTATCGCCAGACCGCTCACCGTTGAGTTCGGCGCACTCGGGTTGGCGATGGTACCTGCTCCGCTGACCAACGTCCATTGGCCAACCGCAGGAACGATCACGTTGCTACCCGTGAGCGCAGTGCTCGTCGTTGGGGTACATAGTTGCTGATCGGTCCCTGCATTCGCTACGGGATTATTCGGGTCATAGACGAGGATGGACACCAGATCGCTGGTGATGCCGCAAGCCCCATTGTCGATGTTCCAGCGCAGGATGTTCACGCCGATGCCAAGACCGGTCACGGTCGTGCTAGCCGAAGCGACATTGGCAAAGGTGGCCGTGCCCTGTTCCACGGACCATGAACCCGTGGCGACGCCGGTGGGGACGTTGGCAGCCATCGTTACGGAACTGGAGGTTCCGCAAACACTCTGGTCCGGGCCTGCTAGTGCCGCCTGCGCATTGCCATCGGCGACGACGACCAGTGAGGTGCTACTGGAAATGGGGTTCGGGCAAACACCGTTGTTCACCGTCCAAACGAAGGAGTAGTTGCCTGTCGCAAGGCCTGTGACCTGCGTAGTGGGTGAGTTGGGGTCCACGATCGTAGCAGGACTTCCGATCACCGTCCACACACCTGTGGCCGGGAAGATCACGGAGCTGCCTTCCAACTGGATCGTGTTACCGGCCGACGTACAGACGTTCTGATCGGAGCCTGCATCGGCGCTCGGATTGTTCGGATCATAGACGAAAATGCTCATCTGATCCGTGGTGATGCCGCTGGCACACGGTCCGTTATCCACGGTCCATTGGAAGATGTTCTGTCCAACGGCCAGTCCAGTGATCTGTGTCGTCGGGCTGTTGAGGTTGGCGATCGTACCCGTACCGCTCACCAAGGTCCATGTCCCCGTAGATGGTGAAGAAACCGCGCTACCGGCCATGGTGGCCGTGCCACTGGAAGAGCACAACGACAGGTCAGGCCCCGCGTTCGCGATCGGTGTGTTGCTGTCGAACACGAAGACGCGCACCACGTCGTTGGTCAAACCGTTCGGGCAGGGCCCGTTGCTTACTGTCCAACGGAATTCGCTGATACCAAGGGGTAAGCCGCTGATCTGCGTCGTTGGGCTGTTGATGTTCGCGATGGTTCCACCTCCGGAAACGATGGTCCACGTGCCAACGGCCGGTGCAGTGATCGTGCTGCCGGCCATGGTAACGATGTTCGGCGCCACTGGAACGCATATGCTCTGGTCGGCACCAGCGTTCGCGACCGGGTTATTCGGATCGAACCGCCGAATGGACACCTCATCGGACGTGGTACCGCAAGGCCCATTGTTGATCGTCCACCGCAGTACCGTGGTACCTATCGGCAATCCTGAAACAGCGGTGTTGGCGGCAGCGGTGTTGGCGAAAGTGGCCGAGCCGCTCACGACCGTCCATGAACCCACTGCAGGACCGGAAGCCGTGTTGCCCGCCAATGTCGTTGTAGCACTACCGCATAATTCTTGATCGGAACCAGCGGCGGCGGCGGCGGCGGCCGGGTTGAAGATCGTGATCGTCACATCGCTCGTGGTGGTGGCACCGGGGCACGGTCCGTTCACGATCGTCCATCGGTAAACGTTCACACCCAAGCCCGCACCCGAAACGGTGGTCGAAGCATTGTTCGCGTTGGCGAATGTTCCTGTGCCGCTCACCACCGACCATGTACCGGAGGCAGGCGCGGTCGCAGCATTCGCAGCGAGGGTCACCGTGATCACCGGAGCGCATAGCGCTTGTGCCGGACCGGCATTCGCAGCAGCAGCATTCCGATCGAACACACGGATCACCACATCGTCGGTGGTCGTGTTCGGCACGCAGGGTCCATTGTTGATGGTCCAACGGAGTGTTGTCGTACCGACCGGGATGTTCGTGACCGTGGAAGTGGGCGAACTGGGGGTAGTGATGGTCGCACTACCACTCACTACGGTCCAAGTGCCTGTACCCGGCGGAGTGGCCGTATTACCTGCGAGCGTGGTGCTCGCGAAGCTCGTTCCTGAATTGGTGCAGAGGTCCTGGTCCTGACCTGCTGCTGCGATGGGCGCATTGCCATCGAAGCGTGTGATCGTGACCTGAGCGGTCGTTACCCCGTTAGCGCATGGGCCATTGCTCAGCGTCCACTGGAACACGTTCGCTCCTATGGAAAGACCGGACACGCCAGAGGTCGGGCTGGTCGCGTTCGCGAACGTTCCTGTTCCGCTCACCACGGTCCATGAGCCGGTCGCCGGTGCCAGAGGCGCATTACCGGCCAGCGTTGCTGTCGCAGCGCAAACCTGTTGGTTAGGTCCCGCGTTCGCATTGGGGCTTGCCGGATTGAAGACGACGACATCCACATCATCCGAGGTCGTGGGCGGAGTACATGGGCCATTGTTGATCGTCCAACGGAAACGGTTCAAACCGATGGACAGGCCGTTCACCGCGGTATTGCGAAGAGCAGCATTGGCGAACGTACCCGTACCGCTCACAACGGTCCATTGGCCTGTGGCTGGCGAGATCGTGGAGTTCCCGGCAAGAACGGTGCTCGTGTTGGGTGAACAGAGCTGCTGGTCCGGGCCAGCGTTCGCCGCAGCTTGAGAACTGCTGTAAACAAGGATCGATACCTGCGACGTGGTCGGCGGGGTGCACGCACCATTGTCGATCGCCCAACGGAACACGTTCGTTCCTTGACCGAGACCGGTCACGCCCGAGGTCGGACTATTGGGAGAGGTGATGGTGCCCGAACCGCTCACGAGGGTCCAAGTGCCCACCGCCGGAGCGGTGGCCACGTTACCGCCGAGCGTGGCGGTGGTGGTCGGTTGACAGAAGGACTGCGTAGGACCGGCATTGGCAACGGGATGTGCCGGATCGTAAGCACTGATCACCACGTCGTCGCTGGTCGTACCGCAGGTGCCGTAGTTCGTGGTCCAGCGGAACACGTTGTTTCCAGTACTAAGACCACTTACGCTCGTCGTAGCACTGCCAACGTTAGCGAAAGTGCCCGTTCCGCTCACCACCGTCCAGGTACCAGGAGCAGTAGCGTAAGGCTGTTCGCCGGCCAGGGTGGTTGTGAAACCACAAACGCTTTGGTCGGGCCCGGCTACTGCAGGCGTCAGCGGTGGAGTGACGTTGATCAAATAACCTACCGTGGCGCGACCGTTCAGTACGCAAGCGTTATCCTCGACGGTCACTGTGAAGATCTGTTGGCCGATCGTCGTAGGGGTCCAACAGAAGGTTCCAACAGGACGGTTGCCCGCTGTGGTGGTGAACGTTGCTCCGGGGATACCCGCGTTCCACGTCATGGTCACGTTCTGCGTGGCATCGGCATCGGTGGAATTGACGTTGAAACAGAAGTTCGTGCCAGCGCATACATCGTACGTGTACGTATTGGTACCGTTGATCCCGCTCGCACTGGGGTTGTTGTTGTTGCAGTTGATGATGGCGAATTGCAGATCGCGCGTATACTGACCTATCTGTACACCATTGCGGAATTCCCGGACCAGGACGGTGACGACGGCGAATTGTGCGATGCTCGGCGTGAACCGAATGGTACCTGTGGCCGGATCGATGGTGACCGCGTTGGCTCCACCGCTCGTGATCACCGGTTGTGTGAACGTATAACCGTTACTGTAGGGTATAGTAGCACCTGCCGTTCCACGGGCAGGAGCGAGTTCGAAACGCAACGAATCACCAGCAAGGTCGGTGACCCCGTGGTTGTACACGATAGGCTGACCAACACAGCCGAACGGAACAGGATCGTTGATGAAACGCGGTGAACTGTTGCACGGCGTTACGGTATTGTTCAGTCGTGCGCTCAGATAGAGATCCCGGCCACCGGGGTTCTGGAGCGACGTGATCGCATTGTTACGGCAGCACAGATCCCAGTCGATGATCCAATCCGTTCCGCAACCAGCCCATTGCGAGAGGTTGATGACGGCGGAATAACGGTACCGTTCAACACCATAAGTACCCGAGGAGGTATTGCAACGATCGGTGGCGCCCGGACATATCGGCGTCACGATCTGCACGTTCTGGAACACGAAGCAGGCATTGAAGTTCGCGTTGCACGTGGTGGACCGCACGTTGAACTGAAGGTCTCCGTTGGTGCAGCTCACCGGAGCGCTCACGCCGTTGCAATCCCGGAAGAAACTCATATTCACCCGGTACTGGTTGTTCCCCAGGCACTCGTAGGTGATATCGCCCCCCATGGCGTGTGTCGCACGAGCCTCGCCCTGCCAAAGCAGTAGTGCGACGATCGCAGGTGACAGCTTGCGAAGTGGAGTGAGCGTTGCGGCGGCCAACAGGCGTACCGCGTTCAAAAGGCGTCGTTGTTCAACCATGTACCGACCAGCTTGGTGGCACCGTTCCTTGTGGACACGGGTCGTTGACGGTGACGACCGAGGCATACGCTCGATCAGGCTCCGATCATCGGCTGAAGACTGCCGTTGCACCGGACCAACACACGACCACGAACCGCACAACTACGGGAAAGGTGCCGGGCAAACGTAGAGCCATGAAAGCGGCGTGGACCGAGGGGTGATTCACACTTGTTAACAGCAGCGTGTGAGGCATCATGCATGGCAAGTTCGGACATGCTGAAAATGATGGAGGCCCGCTCGCATTGCGCGAACGAGCCTCCAGGATAGAGCTGCTAAGAGCGCTAGTCCTTCACGAAGAAGCTGCGCGCCACGAGCCGCGCATCGCCATCGAACGCAAGGAGCGTGTAGGTCCCGGTCTGGAGCATGCCAACATCAAGCGAACGCTGGAAACTCGCCTCGTGTGCTACACGACCCATTGCATCGATCACACGTACACGACGTGCGGCGTTCGACGCAAGATCGATGTTCAACACGTCGTTCACCGGGTTGGGATACAACCCCATCGTGGTCATGATCGTGCTCTCCTCCATGCCGATCGTGGGGTCGGAACCGATGCAGACATTGAATGTGGACGTTTGACCTGCCGTTGCCGTGTATGTGTATACCTGCACATAGTAGGTCTCGCCTGGCGTAAGTGCCACAGGGTTGCTCTCTTCTGCATCGCTGCACGACAGCGGCACGAATTCCAAGGCTCCGCAATCGGCGGTCCATAGCGCGTGATACATGTCGGCGGTCGAACCGTTGATATCCAGAATGGAAACGCGGTGCGTGGCCGCCAACGCGACGAATCGGAACCAAACGTCATCATCCGCAGTCCCGGAGCAGGTGGAGGTGATGTTGGAGCCCGTAGCTCCGATCACCGTTCCTGGCGTCTTCTCCCCGCATTCGTAGTCCGTGTTCACGGTCAAGGGCACGGCATTGATACACTCGTTATTGATGATCGCTGTTACGAAACCCACCCCCGGACTCCATACACTGAATCCACCGCCCGCGCAGACGGAGCGTACGAAGACGGTGTAAGGCGTGCCCGGCTGAAGTCCGCTTGCGTTCGTGTTCGGCGCTGTACCACTGGCAAGCGCGTTCGTGCCATCGGGGATGTCTCCAGCCGTGACCACCCATTCGTAGGATGGGCTGCCGTTATCGGTGAACGTGATAGTAGCACCCGCATTGCCCGGGTTATTGGCGGCCAGGCCACTGGGGTAGAAGCAGGCGACGTTCTCCACCTTGATATCATCCAATGCCCACCACCAATCCCAGCCGGAGTTGAACTGGAAACGGACCTGCGCAACAGAAGACCCTCCGGCAGCATCCGTGATGTCGAAACTGGCCACCTGCGCTGGATTCGGGTAGCCCACGTTCACTTCAGTGTACGTGACGATCTCGGACCAAGCCGACCCGTTATACACTTCCACCTTGCAGAAAGACGCCAGGCGAGCGTAGAACTGGTGTGAGAAGGAAAGCACAAGGATGTCAGCGTCGCTCGCATCGAAGGTCGGAGAGACCAACCAACTGTTCACCGTGATACCGGACGTTCCGCATGCATCACTGTCGAGAAAAGCGAAATCGCCATCGAACCCACCGCCACTCGGAAGTACACCGGATCCATCCACGCTGAATGTAAGGTCCGTAAGATCACCCGGGGCGAAAGTCCACTCGCAATCACTATCAGGAGCGGATTCCACGGTGAATCCGGTGGTGCTCGACCCACCGGTAAACTGCTCGTTCAGGACCACCTGTCCATGAGCATTCGTCGCCGAAACGATACAGCCTGCGAGCGCGGCCAGAAGAGTATGTAGTGTTCTTTTCATGTTCATCGGAATGCGTATGAGTTGAAACTGCCTCTGCGAGCACAAGATACCAGCGGCTCTAGCAGCGATACGTGCTGGCTTGACAACGATATCCATCCGTGATCGTGAACGACTTCCTTCGCAGAACGTGAAGCGTGGTACTTGGGCCGTCCAGCGATGCATCCAACCACTCTCGTGGCTCACAAGAATTAGCCCGTGATCCACCGGAGCGACCAGCAACACGGAAACTGGAATTCAAGGGTCACGAACCCCGCGGCGAAGAACGAATCGTCCGAGCGTCGGTATCAAAGTGTTCGCGCGATACCGACTGAAAGTCTAAAGCCCGCCAGTATACCTTGGCGGCGATGAGCATAAAGGTGTGGGCCCTCGCGACAGCCATTTTCGGCACTGCCACCTTGATCCTTGCCGTCGTCGCTATCCGGAAGCGTCTGATGATGCCGTTCTGGGCCGCATTGGGCTTTCTCGTCCTCACGGTCGTGTGCGTGCTGTTCGCGCTGTACGCAACCCTCGGGCGTGTCGGTTCCCGGGTGAAGGAGGCGCTCAAGCCTCGTGAGGGCATCGAGATCTACGCAGCCCTCTTTGGGGAACCAGTTGGCGATGGGGTGCAGGTGACACACCATCGCGACCAGATCATCCCGAAGCTGGATCCCGGGATCACCTTGCGCTTGAGGACGATTCCAGCTGAAATGGTGCGGATCCTTGGACAGCTTGAATACACCGCAGAGCGGATCGCTTCGAACAATGCCACTGTATACACAAGACATGCGAAGGATGAATTCGCTCCGGGCGTATTGGGCGATACGGTCCTCCTGTTCTACCGCGAAATGGAGGCAGGCCGCAACTGGCGCTGGATCTACTGCAACAAGGACAGCACCGAAGCCATCGTGGTCGACGTTCTTGACTAGTCGTTCACCTTTTCGAACACCATGCGGTAGTGCTCGAAGATCTCACGTTCGAACACTTGCAGGTTCGGTGCGATCTGATAGCGCCGCACCCATTTGCGGAAATCGCTACTGAACAACTTCGGCAGAAGCGTTGCATACAGACCGTACTTCTGTAGATCGAACTTGTTGAACGCGGCTGTCCACCGGGCGATGGTCTCGATATAGTCCAGGCGACCACTATCGATCGAAACGAGTTTGAAGTTCCCTTTCGCCGGTTCGATCATTCCCTCACTTCCGTACGGTAGCCAGGAGCCCGGGAACACGTCACACACCAGGTCCATCAGTTCTTCGCCGGAGTAGCTCTTTCGGTTCTTCCACACGTTGGTCTGGCCGAATTTGATGTCCTCGAACTTCACCATGTTCGGTCCGAACACCATGGTCTGGCAATAGAAGCGGCCACCCACCGGCAACAGATCGCTCACCTGCTTGAAGTAGGTGCGATAGATCTCGTCCTGCTTGCCAGCGCGGTACTCTTCCACGGAACATAAGTGCTCCGGACTACCCATGGCGCACACCGCATCGAACTTGCCGAACGTGGCCGGCGTGATCGCCTTGGAATCCATGTGATGAACGTTCAACCCGTTCTTGCGGCAGGCATCGGCCTGGCCTTTCGCCAATACAACACCCGTGGTAGAAACACCGTGACGGTTCAGGTAATCGATGAAAGCACCCCAACCGCAACCGATGTCGAGCACCTTGCTGCCCGACTTGATGTTGCAATGGTCCATAATGAACTTGTGCTTCTTCTCCTGCGCCTGTTCCAGCGTGAGCGAGAAGTCCCCATCGAAGCGTGCGCCACTGTAGCCGCCCTTCTCGCCCAAGCTCAGGCGGAAGATCTTGTCCATGGTGGTGTAATGCGCGTCGAGGTCTTGCTGGTCGGCCATGGGGTGGTGTTAGGGGACACCCGAAGAGGATGATGGAGACAAGGTAGGGTTGAGAGCGATATCGAGCATAAGGATGGCGGACGGAAAAAGACCTTGCTCGGCGGAACTTCCTGTCGTCCTCTATCAGAACGATAGCACAGTCCTCACAAGACGTTTTAACCCTTCAGTGTCCATCGGAACAGATCATAAGCCAAGGGGTAAGACAGCAAAGCTCCGAACGAACAACCCACTGCGAAAAGCAACCAACGATAACGCGCCAGTAACGATTGCCAATGCGTTCCCATGAGCAAGAACTCGACTACATACACAATGGTGTAGCAGATGTTCGCGCAAATGAAGTAGAAGCCCAATCCCAAAACACAAAGCAACGAAGGCAACTACGCTAGGTGATGCTTGGGCGCAGAATAATGGATATACGCCAGTAGGGTTAGCACGGCCAGAGTGGCGAGGAAGATCAACCGCCTTCTTTCCCAGAATAGGATGGCTTCCTTCCGGTAGCTCGCCAAGGCATCAACAGCCATGGAAGAAGTTTAGTAGGTCGACCTACAGCCCCAACAACACCTCTCCCGGCTCCTTCGCGCCGAAGATCAGTTTGTTCGGATCCTCGATCATCTCCTTCACCTTGTACAGGAAGCTCACGCTTTCCTTGCCGTCGATGATGCGGTGATCGTAGCTGAGCGCCACGTACATGATCGGGCGGATCACCACCTGACCGTTCACGGCGATGGGGCGCTCCACGATGTTGTGCATGCCGAGGATCGCGCTCTGCGGCGGGTTGATGATCGGCGTGCTGAGCATGCTGCCGAACACGCCGCCGTTGGTGATGGTGAACGTACCGCCGGTCATCTCGTCGATGCTGAGCTTGCCATCGCGCGCTTTCACGGCCAGCGCTTTGATGCCGCCTTCGATCTCGGCGAGGCTCATGCGTTCGGCATTGCGCAGAACAGGCACCATCAAGCCTTTCGGGCTACTCACGGCGATACCGATGTCGGCGTAGTCATGCGTGATGATCTCTTCTCCATCGATCTGACCATTCACGGTCGGGAAGAGACGCAGTGCTTCAGTCACGGCTTTGGTGAAGAAGCTCATGAAGCCCAGGTTCACACCATGCGCTTCCTTGAACTTGTCCTTGTACTTCTCGCGAACGGCCATCACGGCGCTCATGTCCACCTCGTTGAAGGTGGTGAGCATCGCGGTCTGGTTCTTCACGGCCACCAAACGTTTCGCAACGGTCTGGCGCAATGAGGTCATCTTGGTACGCTTCGCCTCGCGTGAACCACCCCAGCCGTTCATGGCGATGGCATCGGCCTTCACACCACCGGAGACGTAGGCGGCCACGTCGCTCTTCGTAACACGACCGTTGGGACCACTGCCTTTCACCTTGTCGGCGCTGAGGCCTTTCTCGTTCAACATCGCTTTCGCAACGGGTGTTGCGCTGGCCGTGTTGACAGGTGCAGGCGCAGCAGCAGGTGCAGGCTTCTTTGCCTCTTGCACCTGTTCCTGCGCCTTTGGCTTTTCTTCCTTCTTCGCAGCCGGAGCGGCAACGCTCGTATCGATACGCGCCACCACATCACCCACGTTCACCGTTTGATCGGCCTCGGCGAGCAGCTTCACCTGTCCTGCTCCTTCGGCCACGAGTTCAAGCGTCGCCTTGTCGCTGTCGATCTCGGCGATCACCTGGTCCTTGTTCACCACGTCGCCATCCTTCACGAGCCATTGTGCGATGCGCACTTCACTGATGCTCTCTCCGGGACTGGGGACTTTGATATCGACTGTGGCCATCTACTGAGGTATGAGGGGGTATGTGAGCGGTGTGAAGTGTGACGTGCTTCAGGCTTTGACCTTCGCCGCGGTCGTCGCGGACTTCGAGAACGCTTGTTCGATGATCTTGATCTGCTGGTTCGCGCTGCGTTTGCTGCTGCCCGTAGCGGGTGCTCCGCTCGCGGGGCGTGCGATAACCTCCCACTTGATGTCGGTGAAGTTCATCGCCATATAGCTCCAAGCACCCATGTTCAGGGGCTCTTCCTGCACCCAGATGTAGCGCTCGGCTTTCGCGTACTTCTTGATCACCTCGCGCATCTGTTCAGCGGGCAGCGGGTGCAGTTGCTCGAGGCGAACCAACGCGGTGTCAGTAATGCCGTTCTTCTCGCGGTGTTCGGCGAGGTCGTAGTGGATCTTGCCTTGTGTGAAGATCACCGTCTTCACCTTCTTCGCATCTGCGGAAGCATCGTCGATCAGTTCCTGGAACTTGCCGGTCGCCAGTTCATCCAACTTGCTCACGCACTTCGGGTGACGCAATAAACTCTTCGGCGAGAACACGATCAGCGGCTTGCGGAAATCCCACTTCAGCTGGCGGCGCAAGGCATGGAAGAAGTTCGCCGGCGTGGTGCAGTTCACCACCACCATGTTGCCATCCGCGCAGCTCTGGAGGAAACGCTCCAACCGTGCGCTGCTGTGCTCGGCACCCTGTCCTTCGTAGCCGTGCGGCAACAAGAGGACGATACCGTTCTGCGTGTTCCACTTCTCCTCCGCGCAGCACAGGTATTGATCGAGGATGATCTGTGCGCCATTGACGAAATCGCCGAACTGCGCTTCCCAGATCGTGAGCGTCTGCGGATTGGTGAGCGCGTAGCCGTACTCGAAACCGAGCACCGCGTATTCGCTCAGCAGCGAGTTGTAGATCTGCAACAACGCCTGACCATCCTGGATGTGTTTCAGGTGGATGAACTCTTCTTCGCTGTCCTCCACCTTCACCACGGCGTGGCGATGGCTGAAGGTGCCGCGTTCCACATCCTGTCCGGTGAAACGGACGGGATGTCCTTCGATCAGCAATGATCCGTAGGCCAGCAATTCGGCCATGCCCCAATCGAGGGTCTCATCGGCCATCATCTTCTTGCGGTCGTTCAGGATCTTCTCCAGCTTGCTGAAGAACTTCTTGCCATCGGGATGCAGCGCGGTGAGCTTCTCGCCGATCATCTGCAGCACCTCCTTCTTCACCTTCGTTTCGGGCGAAACGAGGAAGTCCTTCGGTTCGGCGCGCTTGAAGCCTTTCCAGCGCTCGTCCATGAAGTTGGTGATCTTCCCAACACGCACCTGCTTGGCTTCAGTGAGCCGTGCATCGAGCATCTCGGTGAACGAGCGCTCCATCTCCTGTGCCATCTCGCGTGCACCCTCCACCCCGCTGTCGATCAAGCGTTGCGTGTAGATCTCGCGCGGATCGGGGTGTGCAGCGATCGCCTTGTACAGCAAGGGTTGCGTGAACTTCGGTTCGTCGCCCTCGTTGTGGCCGTGCTTGCGGTAGCACAGGATGTCCACCCAGATGTCGGTACCGTACTTCTGACGGTAGTCCATGGCCAACTCGATTGTGTAGGCCACAGCCTCTGCGTCATCGCCATTCACATGGAACACCGGACATTGCGTGGTCTTCGCCACATCGGTGCAATACGTGCTGGTGCGCGCATCCACGTAGTTGGTGGTGAAGCCAACCTGGTTGTTCACCACGATGTGGATGGTTCCGCCCACGTCGTAGGCCTTCAAGCCAGCCATCTGAACCACTTCATACACCACACCTTGACCAGCAACGGCAGCATCGCCGTGGATGATGATCGGGGCGGTGATGCCTTTGGCGAAATGGTCGTCGTGCTCGATGATGGCACGAGCGATGCCTTCCATTACGGGGCCCACGCTTTCCAAGTGGCTGGGGTTCGGCGCGAGGGTCAGGCGGACCTCCTTGCCTTCGTTCGTCTTCACGATGGAGCTGTAGCCCATGTGGTACTTCACGTCACCTTCCACGAGTTGGTCCTCGTAGTCCTTGCCCTCGAACTCGCTGAAGATGGCATCGTAGCTCTTGCGCATGGTGTTGGCCAGCACGTTGAGGCGGCCCCGGTGCGCCATGCCGATCACGTATTCGGTGATGCCCAATTCGGCACCACGCTCGATCACTTTATCCAATGCGGGGATCAAGGCTTCGGCGCCTTCGATGCTGAAGCGTTTCGCGCCGATGAACTTCTTGCCGAGGAATTTCTCGAAGACCACGGCCTCGTTCAACTTCTCCAGGATCTCTTTCTTCTGCTCCAGGTTGAAGTTGGGCGTGTTGCGCACGCTTTCCATGCGCTCCTGCATCCAGCGGATCTTCTCCGGGTTGCGGATGTAGCGGAACTCCACGCCAATGCTCTGGCAGTAAGTCTGCTTCAGCAACGAAACGATGTCGCGCAGTTTGCTGGGGCCGATGCCCACTTCATTCCCTGCGCTGTAGACGGTGTCCAGATCGGCTTCAGCGAGACCGAACTGCTCCAGTTCCAGCGTGGGGTCGTAGCGACGGCGATCGCGGACCGGGTTGGTCTTGGTGAAGAGGTGCCCGCGCTGGCGGTAGGCATTGATCAGGTCAATGACCTTGAACTCCTTCTCGAAGCGCTCGTTGCCCCCTGGCGCGGGTGCCCCCTTCGCCGCAGTGAGGGATACGCCATCGTCATTGACGGACTTGGCGAAATCGAAACCCTCGAAGAACCGGGCCCAGCCGGTCTCCACGCTTGAGGGGTCCTTTTGGTACTGCTGGTACAGGTCGTCCAGCCATACGCTGTCGACGTTGCTGAGGTAGGAATACTTGTCCATGTAGTTGGCCCCGAGAAGCCGGGGTAAAGGTAGTTCTTGGATCTGGCGGGGCCTGTTTACGGTGGTCCATCATCCACAGTTCCCGACTCATTCCCAGCCGGTCTGACTGAACGGTCAGGCTTTCAAAAGCTACCAGCGTATCGCAGGCGGGTGAGCACCTTCTGCAACGCCCGCAGCACCACCTGCCCGGCTAGTGCGTGCAACCCGCCGCTGGCCAGCGTTCGCCGGAAGTGGGGCTCCGGGATGTCCACCCGGTACATCGCCACTTTGAGCGCGTGCTCACCTTGCGAATCGAGTTGTTGAAGCACGGGTAGCACTTGCTCTCGCAATCCCTCGAACGCGGTATCCACTTCAGCCGGTGCGTTCAGATCGTCGCAAGAAAGTGAGAGGTCCTTGCAGAGTTGTTCCATGGTCGAACGCAGCACTTCGGCGCGATCCAGATGCCGCTGGATGGACACATCGCCGGATCTTGACAGTTGATCGTCCATGCTGTGGAGAACTTGGGCAAAGGTGGGTGTGCTATGGCACTATTTTCGCCCTCGTCGGAACCAGAAACCGAACGAACGATCCCTCAACCCATGCGCTTGACCTTGTTAATGGCCACCGTGGCCGCAACGACCTTTTCCGCAGCAGCCCAGTACGGCACCTTCTCCACTACGGCTGTAAAGGCGGCGAAAGCCACCAAGACCATCGTGGTGCTCGATGCTGGAGATTCTCCTTACAACAGAGCGATGATCGACGCGATCAAAGCGGACTGGAAATTCACCTCGGCGTTCGAGTTCGTGACCACGGGCGAACTGGCCGCACAACCGATCGCACCGGACAAGACTTATCTGCTGAAGACCGCGAAGACCGATCCGGTGAAATTCGACGCCACGTTCCTCACGCTCGTGCAGGGTTGGAAAGTGAAGAAAGGCGAAGTGCTGGAGCAGAAGGACAATGCCTTCACCTCGATCACCCCGGACCATGAACTGGCCTTCATCCAGATCGACCCGAAGGCGATCAACGAGAAGAACATGAACGCCATGGTGGCCCTTTATGTGAAACACCTGCTGAACTACCTGACGCTGGTGGAGTCAGGCAAGATCACCGATAAGGCTACGGCTGACCGCACCTACTCCAGCCGGAACCGTACGATCCGCGACACTGAACTGTGGATGGCTCAAGACCACCTTGATAAGAGCATTCCTGATGCGGCTAAATTGAAAGAGAGCTACACCGCACCCTGCCAGGTGATGGCTTTGAGCCAGTTGCCCAGCGCCGTGGAGAAAAAGGACAAAGGCTTAACGGTGAGCGATGTGATCATCACCGGAGAGAACAAGAACAAGCATTGTTTCAAGCGGATCTTCAATGCAGGCACCGGCGAGCTCATGTTCTTGCGTGATGATGCCGCCATCTTCGGAAAGAAGGAAGGCTTCCTGGACGAGGACCTGAAGACCATCGAGCGAGCGCGCTGAATCATCCCCCTGAACAGGAACACCCGTGGCGAGGCCATGGGTGTTCTTGCATGTAGCCTGTAGATCCCCTGCTGTGCGATACCTTGCGGTACCCTCATCCGAAGCCATGTCGAACCGCCTATTTGCATTGCTACCGTTGCTTCTTCTGCTAACCGGCGTACGGGCCGATCATTACGCGGGAGGTTCCATCACCACCCGGTGTACGGGCGGGAACTTCCACGAGATCACCCTCCAGCTGTTCCGTAATTGCACAGGCACCGCTTTGATCGCCCAGGATCTGTATTTCACCAATGATTGTGGTGTAGAGTTCCAACAAACCCTTCCGACTCCAGTAAGCACGCAAGACGTTTCCCGGTTATGCACCACCGAATTGCCGAACAGCAGCTGTAACGGTGGATCGCTGATCGGATTCGAACTCGCCACGTTCCAGACCACGGTCTACCTGAGCCCATGCACGAACTGGCGCATCTCATGGAACATTTGCTGCCGGAACTCTTCCCTGAACGTGATATCCAACCCCGGCATGTACTTGGAGACCGTGTTGGACAATACAGGTGGATCGTGCACGTCCTCACCGGTCTTCGACCAGGACTTCATTCCCACTGTCTGCGTTGGACAGGAGGTGAGCCATGATGCGAGCGCAGAAGGTGATCCTTCTCATCGCTTGAGCTATCATTTGATCGATGCGCGCTTCGGAAGTCCTGCTCCCTTGCCGGTGAATTACATGTCAGGTTTTTCGGGCGCCGAACCTTATGCCGGCATGCAGATCGACAGTATTTCCGGTGAGATCACCTTTCAAGCGACGACGGTAGGAAGCGTCATCACAGCTGTGGAAGTCCGCGAGTTCGATGGTGATGAGATGATACGGACGGTCATGCGCGACTTCCTGTTCGTGATCACGAATTGCACCAACACACCGCCTACGCTTACCAGCGGTCTGTTCACGAGCAGTACGGGCTCGGCATCCGTCATCGGGGATCGCGCGCTCTCTGTCTGCGGTGGCGATGGCTTCTGCGCTTCGATCAGCATTACGGACATAGATGCCTCCCAGAGCATCGCCCTTGTGAGCGATGCGACCGAGGCCTTGGCAGGAGCCACCCTCACCACCACTGGGACCAACCCGGTGATGACCGAACTTTGCTGGGGTGGAGCGGCACCCGGCACATATTCCTTCTCCATCATCGCCAGCGATGATGCGTGTCCGATCATCGGCTCACGCCGCTATGATTATACCATAACGGTACTCGACCCGAGCGACCCCGGAACTGGTTCCGATGCTGATGTGTGCGCGAACGGTACGCCCGTGGCCCTTTTCAGCTTCCTAGGCGGAAACCCCGATACGGAAGGCACTTGGGAAGGGCCCGATGGTTCGTCAGTCTCCGGAACATTCATGCCTGGGATATCCCTGCCCGGCACCTATTCGTACATCGTAGGAGATGCTTCTTGTTCTTCAACAGCCGTTGTACAAGTGAGCGTCATTCCTGCTGATGATCCGAATTGCATCACCGCCGGCTTGGAAGACGATACCGCGATCAACATCGTTCTGATCGCCGATAGGATCAGTGCACATCGTTTCTGGCTGCAAGCCCCTTCAATGACCGGAACATTGCGCATGCTCGCAGCGGACGGGCGTATACTGAGCCAACAACACGTCACCACGCGTACCGGCGTAGCCATTCCCTTTGACGTGCCCCTTGCGCACCAAGGGCTCGTGATCGTCCAGCTGAACGATGTGAACGGGACCGTTCATCTTGCGCAACGGATGCTCGTCCTTGGGCAGCGTTGATCTTTGTGAAGGGTCGAACCTTCGCCCCCTTCATGCGTTTCCTTCGTGCGAAAAGGAAGAGAACGCATGGCAACGATCCTCATCACCGGTGCATCGGGGCTCATCGGCACGGCTCTCAGTCGATCGCTGCTCGCCTCTGGTCACGTCGTGCATCATCTTGGACGGGGCGTTTCGACCTCGGTAGCCACGCGTTCTTTCACATGGGACCCTTCCCGCGACGTGATGGACGCTTCGGCGTTGAACGGGGTCACCCACATCGTGCATCTTGCAGGTGCAGGGATCGCCGATAAGCGTTGGTCGAAGGCTCGTGTTCAGGAGCTGATCACCAGTCGCACAGCAACGGCGCGTCTACTTCTTCGATGTGCACGCGAGCACGGCCGGAGGATCGACTCATTCGTGAGCGCAGCAGGCATCGGTTACTATGGCGCCGTTACCACCGACCACACCTTCGTTGAGAACGATGGACCAGCCTCCGACACGATCGGGACGATCAGTTCTGCGTGGGAGTCAGCTGTAGATGAATGGCGCACCCTTACGCGCGTCGTGAAGTTGCGCACACCCGTGGTCTTGACGAACGACGGTGGCGCGCTTCCTAAACTGGCCGCCCCGGTAAAATTCGGTCTAGGTGCACCGGTCGGTAGCGGTCGGCAGTGGATGCCATGGGTGCATCTCGCAGACCTGGTGCGCATCTATGGTACCGCCTTGTTCAACGAACGAATGGAGGGTGCCTACAACGTGAACACCGGGAATGACGTGCGCAACGATGACTTCATGCGCACCATGGCCCAGACATTACATAAGCCGTATTTCCTGCCCGGAGTCCCTGCATTCGCCCTACGACTTGCATTAGGTGAATTATCCTCAGTGCTTCTGGAAGGTTCACGCGCGTCCAACGCCAGGCTGCTTGAGACCGGATTCCAGTTCGACCATCCCCAGCTAAAGATGGCCCTCACGGGCCTCTACCGTTAAGAAACTCGGGCACGTAGCGCATTCGCCAATATCCGCAGATCCTCTGTGGATCGTCCGGGTCCATCAAGGTCGTCCAACTGGGCGAAAGCTATTCCCTCAAGACGCGCGACTTCTATTTCCGCTTCACGCTCCACACCATATTCGCGCAGTGCTTGGACCATCAGCTTTGCATCCCGCTGAACGGAGGGAAGCCGCAATTGATCCATCAGTACGTTGCGGCCAAGATGCTGCTCCAGTTCCAGTCCGCGTATCAGCAACCAGGTCTTCTTTCCATTTCGAAGATCCCCGCCGCTCACCTTCCCTGTTCTGTCATCATCGCCGAACGCATCCAGGAGGTCATCGCGCAGCTGGAAGGCAAGGCCCAGGTTCTCACCGAAGCTCGAGATGCGCTCCTGGTCATCCAACGGTGCTCCGGCCTTACATGCCCCGATGCGCAGTGCACACGCCAGGAGAACAGCGGTCTTAAGGCGGATCATGGCCGCATAGTCGCTCAACGAGACGATATCGCGCCGCTCGAAATCCATGTCGAGTTGTTGCCCCTCACAAACTTCGATCGCGTGCCGATTGAAAATGGACAACACTTCGGCGTTCGCGCCCATCAGCTGGTAAGCCTTCACGAGCATGGCATCCCCACTCAGGATGGCGGTGTTCACATCCCATTTCGCATGTACCGTGGGCCGCCCCCGTCGAAGGGGTGATGCGTCCATGATGTCATCATGCATCAGGGTGAAGTTGTGGAAGAGTTCGATGGCGACGGCTTCATCCAGAACATCTTTCCCATGTCCGCCGAACAGTTCACACCCCATCACGGTAAGCACCGGGCGAACACGCTTCGCAGGGAGGCTTAACAGATAGGCCATGGGCTCATACAAGGTACCCTTGGGCAGCGACTCCATCCAGCGCTGCAGATGGGCATCCACGAGTGCACGTTGAACGACCATCAAGCTTTCAGAAGCTTCATGAGGTATTCACCGTAGCCGCTTTTCAGCAACGGCAGGGCAAGTCGTTCGAGGCGATCGGCATCGATATAGCCCTTCTTGAATGCGACCTCTTCGATGCAACCGATCCTTAATCCTTGTCGCTCTTCGATGACCTGCACGAATTGCCCCGCCTGCGTCAATGAGGCGAAGGTCCCTGTATCCAACCAAGCCGTTCCCCGATCCAGGATCTCGACCTTCAATCGACCCTGTCGCAGATATTCCCGGTTCACATCCGTTATCTCGAATTCACCACGCGCGCTTGGTTTCAGGTCACGGGCGATATCGAGCACATCGTTGTCGTAGAAATAGAGACCGGGCACTGCATAATTGCTTTTCGGCTTCGCCGGCTTCTCTTCGATGCTCAGCGCGCGGTTCTCCCGATCGAATTCAACAACACCGTAGCGTTCGGGATCGCTCACGTGGTAGGCGAAGACAAGCCCCCCCTGTGGCACGGTATGTTCGCTCAATTTCCGCCCCAGGCCCGATCCGTAGAAGATGTTATCTCCCAGGATCAGCGCAGCACTCTCGGCACCCACATGTTCACGCCCGATCACGAAGGCCTGCGCCAGACCATTGGGCACCTTTTGCTCCGCATAGGTGAAAACACAGCCCAGTGAAGTACCGTCACCAAGCAGCTTGCGAAAGCTTGGCAGGTCATGTGGTGTACTGATGATGAGGATCTCGCGGATACCCGCAGCCATGAGCGTGCTCAGCGGATAGTAGATCATCGGCTTGTCGTACACCGGCATCAGTTGTTTGCTTACCGCAAGGGTGAGCGGATGCAAACGGGTTCCTGAACCTCCGGCTAGGATGATGCCTTTCATACGTTGATCTATCGTTCGTCGGATTCATCGGCCTCCGGAGCATCGATCTCAGGAGCAGGGCTGTCGAGTTTCAGCTCCATCAGTTCGATATCCTCCTCTTCGTCCATGATCTCCAGCAGTGGCTCCTGGAAGGCCTTGCTCATGATGCGCTTGTTCAAGCTGAGCAACAATGATGGAAGCACCAGGAGGTTCGTCAGCATGGCCACCAGCAGGGTGATGGTGGTAAGAATGCCCAGCGCGCGGATACCTCCGAAATGGGAGAAAGCGAACAAGGAGAACCCCGCGAGCAACACTACACTGGTGTAAATGATGCCAACGCTCACTTCACGTGTAGCGAGATCCACGCTCTTGTGCAGATCGTTGCCGGTAAGCTTCAGTTCCAACCGGTAGCGCGCGAGGAAATGGATGGCGTTATCCACGGCGATACCGAGCGCGATACCGAAGACCAGCATGGTGCTGGGCTTGATCGGGATGTGGAAGAAGCCCATCAGCCCCGCAGTGAAGAGCAGCGGGATCATGTTCGGGATCAGGGCGACAACGAGGATGCGGAACGAGTTGAACAGCAACGCCATCAATCCCACGATGATGACCACCGCCCAGAACAAACTGGTGATGAGGTTGTCCACCAGGTAGCTGCTGCCCTTGAGGAAAACGACGGACGTGCCGGTAAGCGTGACGATGTACTTCGCTGGGTCGAAGATGCTGTCCACCTGCGTGTTCAACTTGGTCAGCAACTCCTCCATACGTGTCGTTCCCACATCGGCCATCTGCACGGTCACACGCGTGGTCTGTCGCGTACTGTCGATGAAGGAACGTGCCATCCCCTCTTTCCCGCTCGCGCTTTCCAGGTAGGGCGCCATGAAGGTCTTGTCCGTGCTGTTGAGCAACGCGTACTTGTCCGGGTTGCCTCCGTAGAACGCCTGTTTGGTGAACTTCACCGCGTCGGCGATGCTGATGGCCTTGCTGAACTCCGGATACGTTGCAAGGGTATCCTCCAGCTTCACGATCCGTTTCAGGGCGGGATCGGTCAGGGCTCCACCTTTCTTCCTGGTGTCCACCACGATCTCCAACGGCATCACGCCGCGGAAGTTCGATTCGAAGAACCGCAGATCGGTAAGCACGGGATTGTCCTCGGGAAGGTCGTCCACAATGCGGCTCTCGTCCTTCATGCGAAGGATCCCGATGCAGGCCACAACGGTGCAAAGCGTGGTGATCGCGTAGATCAAGGGGCGTCGTTCCTTGGACGTGCGCACGATCCACTCCACGGCCTTATCCAGCCAACGGCGATCCAGGTGGCTCAAGTGGCGAGCCTTGGGAGCGGGCATGAAGCTGAAGAGGATCGGGATCAGCAACATGCTCAACGCCCACAGGACCATGATGCCTATGGTGGCCACCCAGCCGAACTCCTTCAACGTATCGCTGCTGGTGACACAGAACGTGGTGAAACCAACGGCAGTGGTGGCGTTGGTCATGAACGCCGCAGCGCCGATGCGACTGATGACGCGTTGCAGCGATTTGATCTTGTTCCCATGCCGCACATATTCGTAGTGGTAGGCATTGATCAGGAACACGCAATTGGGCACGCCGGTGACGATCACCAGTGGCGCGATGACGGATTGCAGGATGGTGATCTTATAACCGAGCAAGGCCATCGCACCGAAGCTCCACACCACGCTTATAGCCACCACTCCGAGGCAGATCCACATGACGCGCCAGCTACGGAAGAAGAGCAACAGGAGCAATCCGCACAAGGCCATGCTCAAGCCCATGAAGAGCGGCATCTCCCCTTTCACCAGTTGCGTGCTCTTCACCCGGATCCACGGCAACCCGCTCACATGCACAGGCATTCCCGTCTCTTCACCGAAAGCCGTTACCCGCTCAGCCACCTTCGCCACCACTCCCTGGCGTTCATCGGTGTCGAAGAGCTTGGCGTTCACGAACACCATCATCAGGCTCGCCTTGGTGCTGTCATTGAATAACAGGCCTTCGTAGAATGGCAATGAGCGAATGCGCATCAAGGCGGTGTCCATATCCGCCTGGGTGGTGGGCATGGTCCTCGTGACACGTTGCACCGTGAAGCGCTTCAAACTGTCATCCCTGATCAGCTCGTACAAATGCGCCTCGCTGAAGATGCTGTCGATACCGTGGATCCTACCGAGATCATTACCGAGATCGTACCACGCCTTGAAGTTCTTCGGGGTGTAGAGCTGCTCACCGTGCGTGCCGACGACCATCACGTTGCCGTCTTCACTGAATGTCTTCAGGAAATGCTCGTACTCCACGTAGGCGCTGTCCGTCTTCGGAAGCAGGCCACCGTGCTTGTAGTTCATCTGTACACGGGTAGCCTCGTAGCCGAGGAAGGCCGTGCACAGCGCGACACCGATCAGGATCGCGATACGATTGCGTAGAACTCTATTCGCCAGCCATTCCCACATCTCAGTTCATTCAGCCGATCGGGAGGCAGGTGGCGACCGGACCGGGACGGGCAAAGGTGCGAAATGAACGGTGCACGGCCGACGGCTAGAACGTGAAGGAGCTGGTGAGCTTGAAGACCAGATTATCAGCGGCTTCCGTGAATGCGTGTTCGCCGTGGCGGTAGTAGACGCCCACGCCCAAGGTGCTCAGCAGACCGTCGATCACCACGCCGCCTTCGAGGTAGGGTGCACCCACGCCCGAGAAGGTATAGCCGCGATGCAGTTCAGGCTTGGATAGGCTGCCGACCGCCACGTTGTAAACGATGCCAGGGCGCGGCTTGAAGTATTTCCCCTTCACCAGCAGGGTACCGAAGCTGTGTTTCAGGTGAAAGGCCGCATACCTATCGGCTAGGAATTCATTGGCCACCATGGTCTGGAAGGTGTTGTCAGCGGCGAGCAGGAACTTCCGCTCCTCACGCACACCATTCCCGTTCGTTCCGCGCAGGTTATACAAGTAGCTGTACGGCGCGTTCGGATCGGCGATACCACCCATCAAGCGGAGGCTGAGATCACCCACCAGACGCAGGTGGAAGGTCTTGTCCAGCGATGCGTTCACCCGCCATAACTCCGTATCTCCACCGAACAAGCCATCCACCGAGCGGAAGGCCGTGACGGAAAGGATCGGCCATTTCGTTCCTAAGGCGACCTCGCGGTCCGGTAAGCGCGCGATACGTTCGCGGAAGGCGAAGCGCATGCCGAAGGTGATGCCACCCGTTGTGAAGTCGTCGCGGAGCACAGTGACGCCTTCGGCGCGTTGTTCCGCGTACTGATATCCGATCCGGTTGACGCGCATCTCACGTTCGGCACCCAGCCACAGTTTCAGCGATGAACCGGCCCTGAAGGCGAACTGCCCGCCTATCCGTTCGTTGTGGTCCATGCGGTTCACATAGATCCAGCGTGTGCTTTCGTTGGTGATCAATGGTCGCGGGCCCTCGAAGGAGACACCGCCGCTTTCGACCACATCGTTCTCGTACAACAGCTTCAAGGCGATATCGCGGCCATACCAGGGTTTCACGGTGAGGAAACCGCCGTACTTCCACGTTTCATCGTTGAGGCCGTAGCCAGCATAACCACCGATGCTCCCGTAACGCGTGATGCGGTCGTTCGTGGCGAGGCCCGCTCCCAAGCGCAGACCCTCATAACCATTGTAGCGAAGCACCTTATCCAGGAGCAGATCCACCGGACCAATGGGCAGGCGGCCGGTCATGAGCGCCGAGAACCACTTCAGCTTCTTGTCCAGGTCGACCTCGGCGCCAATGCTATCCATGAACTGATAGGTCTTCAGCGCCTTGGCATCCAGCGTATCGGTCCGTAATGCGCTCCAATACGCTTCATCCTGTCGCGTGCTCAGGCGATCCATCACCAGCTCCGGGCCGCGCACCTCCTTGCGCAGCACATCCGCATCCACCTCGATGTTCTTCAAATAGGTGCGCGTCACGCCATAAGGGCTCAGGCCACTGACCGAAACATTGTCCAGGTAGATGAACGCGTTCAGTTGCACGGGGAACCAGGCCTTGTCCTGCACCTTCTCATGCAGCTGTTGGAACCGAATGCTGGCACTCTCATCGCGTTCCGCAGCTTCGGCGGTCACGTTCTGCACAGCGTATCCGTTCGTATTGATGTAGAGCAGGCCTTTCAAACCGAGGAAGTTCGTCCGACTACGCGGCTTGTAGCTGATGACGAAAACGCTGTCCGGACCTTGATAGAGCGTGTCCTCGATCAAGAAGAGGTACTTCTTCGTGCTGCCCGGAGCGAGCGGCCCGAGATAGAGTTTCTGCGAGATACCGATCTGCGGCTCGTAGATGCTGAAAGTCTTCGTTTGTGCCGCAAGCGCGAGGAAGGACGGGTCCTTCAACCCGCTCACGCGCATGGCGAGCACCTCTTCTCTTTCCGCTGCGGGTGGGATGAAGCTCTTCTTCGTGGCACTCTCCATGAGGAAGAAATACTGGCTCTCCAGGAACTGCCGCATCTCCAGATCGCTGCTGTCCACTTCGGCCACCTGCGCCGAGTCCGTAGCTGCGGTCATGGTGGTGTCCACGGTGACGGCCGTATCCATTTCCGCCGTGAAAACGGTCTTACTGTAGCTGGTGTAGCGGTGGCTACGGTTGCGCATTCCGTCGTTGGCCTTGCGACCTTCCCTGCACCTATCAATGATGCGGTGAGCAGGGTTCTCGGTCGGCAGGACTTCCACCGCCTTCAACTCAACGGCATTCTGGTGCATGTTCACCATCAACGGCTCAGCATTTCTGACGGCCACTTCCAGCGGCGCATAACCCACATAGCTGAAACGCAGCGCTGTTGGTAATTGTGCCACGTGGATGGTGAACCGTCCGTCGATATCGCTGGTAGCGCCTTGCTGCGCTCCGGCAGGAAGCACATGTACGAAAGCCAGCGGTTCCTTCGTGGTCTCGTCCACCACACGACCGCTGATGGATTGGGCGTGGACTGCGACCGGCAGTAAGGTCAGGCAAAGTCGGAAGAGGTGGTGAAGCATCGGCGGACGTGAGGGGGCGTCTTGCATAGGACGGCGCAAGCCCGCCGAAAGTAACAGGCCCTTCCTCACCCCTAACTTGCATCCCGATGTTCGCCCCTGCACGTGATGCGTTCGAGTGGTCGCGCAAGGCCACGCCTCGGCGCTTGCGCAACGCGGCCAGGCTATGGAGCAGTTATCAACGCGCGAAACGTTCCGGTGATCCACGGATCGGAGGTCTGCCGTTCAGCATCAGCTTCGAACCCACGACGGCTTGTAACCTGCGCTGCCCGGAATGCCCAAGCGGCTTGCGCGCCTTCACGCGGCCAACGGGCAATTTGAAACAGGACCTCTTCGCGCGCGTGATGGATGAACTGGGCGATGACCTCTGGGCCCTCACGTTCTACTTCCAGGGCGAGCCGTACATCAACCCGAACTTTCTGGACATGGTGTCGCTGGCCAGCCGGAAAGGACTGTACACGAACACGAGCACGAACGCGCATTTCCTCACAGAAGAGAAAGCGGAGGCCACGGTGCGCAGTGGTTTGTCACGGCTCATCATCTCGCTGGATGGCACGGACCAGTCAACCTACTCGGCGTACCGGCGCGAAGGCGAACTGGCCAAGGTGATCGAAGGGGCCGAGCGCATCGTGAAATGGAAGAAGAAGCTGAAAAGCCTCACGCCGCATGTGGTGCTCCAATTCCTCGTGGTGAAACCGAACGAGCACCAGATCCCCGAGGCACGTGCACTGACGAAGAAGATCGGTGTGGATGATCTCTGGTTGAAGACCGCGCAGATCTACGAGCCGAAGGATGATCATCCGCTGATCCCGACACAGGACAAGTATGCGCGTTACCAACGCAGCTCCGACGGCACCTGGCAGGTGAAGAACAAGCTGAGCGACGAATGCTGGAAGATGTGGCACAGCTGCGTGATCACGTGGGATGGCCGCGTGGTGCCGTGCTGCTTCGACAAGGATGCGCACCATGTGCTCGGCGATCTGCGCACACACAGCTTTCGCGAGTTGTGGAACAGCGCGGCCTACAACGACTTCAGGCGGACGCTGCTGAAGTCAAGGAGCAGCATCGAGATGTGCAGGAATTGTTCAGAGGGGTCTCCCGTCTGGGCCTGAATGAAGAAAGGTGGCCGTGAGCCACCTATCGTTCGATGCACTCCGCGTGATCAGACCTTCATGATGTCCTTCTCCTTCGCCTCCACCAGCGCGTCCACTTTCTTGTTGTAGGTGCCGGTGAGCTTCTCCACATCGCCCTCCATGCCTTTGGCGGCATCTTCGGGCAGGCCATCCTTCTTGGCGGCCTTTATGGTCTCCATCGCTTTCTGACGGCTGCTGCGGATGCCCACTTTCGCGTGTTCGCCTTCCGCGTGTGCGGACTTCGACAGCGCTTTGCGGCGTTCTTCCGTGAGCATCGGCACGTGGATGATCACGCTCTCGCCGTTATTGCTGGGGTTGAATCCGAGGTTGGCCCCGATGATCGCCTTCTCGATGGCATCGATCATCTTCTTCTCCCAAGGCTTCACGAACAAAGTGCGCGCATCGCCCGTGTTCACGGAGGCGACTTGCGACAGCGGTACCATCTGGCCGTAGTAGTCCACACGCACGCTCTCGAGCATGCTGGGCGTGGCGGCACCTGCGCGGATCTTCTGTAGCTCGTTGTCCAAATGGTCAACGGCTTTATGCATGTGTTCCTCGCAGGTCTTGAGGGCGGCGGCGGTATCGATCATCGCTGTTCGTTTCGGAGGCGCAAAAGTAACTGGTGGTTCCGCTTGGTCAGAGCGTAACGAGCGTACCAACGGATTCGCCAGCCAACAAACGGCCCAGGTTCCCCGGCTTGTTCATATCGAACACGATGATCGGCAGGTTGTTCTCCTTGCACAGCGTGAAAGCCGTCATGTCCATCACGTTGAGGCCTTTCTTGTACACCTCGTCGAAGGAGATGCGGTCGTACTTCGTGGCGTTCTTGTCCTTCTCGGGATCGGCGGTGTAAATGCCGTCAACACGAGTGCCTTTGAGGATCACATCGGCCTCGATCTCGATGGCGCGCAGGCTGGCTGCGGTGTCCGTTGTGAAATAGGGATTCCCCGTACCTGCGCCGAAGATCACCACGCGCCCTTTCTCCAGGTGGCGAACAGCGCGGCGACGGATGAACGGCTCCGCGATCTGCTCCATCTTGATCGCCGTGAGCAGCCGGGTCTTGTAATTCTTCGCTTCCAATGCGCTCTGCAGTGCGAGGCTATTGATCACGGTGGCGAGCATGCCCATGTGGTCGCCCTGCACGCGGTCGATGGCTCCTTCGGCCTGCATGCCGCGGTAGATGTTGCCGCCACCGATCACCACGGCCACCTGCACTCCGCTGCTGGCGATGGCCACGATCTCGTCGGCGTACTGGTTCAGGCGCTCGTTGTCGATGCCGTAGGACTTGTTGCCCATGAGGCTCTCGCCGGAGAGCTTCAGGAGGATGCGTTTGTATTTGTTGGCCATGCTTGGGTCGGGCAAAATAAAAAGAGGGAGGCCTTCGCCCCCCTCTCCTATGGAATGTTCAATGGCATCAGACCGTAAGCGAGTGACGCTTGAAGTCCGTTGCGGTCAGTCCCTTATCCTGACTCTGCAGGTACTGCTCCACGCTCATCTTGTTGTCCTTGATGAACTCCTGGGCGAGCAGGGTGCTTTCCTTGAAGAACTTGTTCAGGCGGCCCAAGGCAATCTTCTCGGCCATGTCCGCAGGCTTACCCTCCTGGATGGCGAGTTCCTTACCGATCTCGATCTCCTTGTCGATCACGTTCTGGGGAACGCTCTCCTTGTTCAGGGCGATCGGGCCCATCGCAGCGATCTGCATGGCCACGTCCTTGGCTGCGGTCTCGAAGCCAGCCTTGTTCAGACCGACGATGCTGGCGACCTTATTACCAGGGTGGTTGTAGGCGTACACGAAGGGAGCTTTCACTTCGGAGCAGGCGCTCACGTCGATCTTCTCACCGATCACACCGGTCTGCTCGATGAGCTTCTCGGCGATGGTCATGCCATTGCTGTCATAAGCGGCGCTTTTCAGCGCGTCCACGCTGTTAAGTCCTTTCTCCAGGGCGATCGCAGCCATACGCTCTGCCATGGCGGTGAAGTCTCCGTTCTTCGCTACGAAGTCGGTCTCGCAGTTCACGCACACCAGCACGCCATGGGTGTTGTCGGTGTTGGTCTTCGCGATCACGAGGCCCTCCGTGGCATCGCGATCGGCACGTTTGGCGGCGACCTTCTGGCCCTGCTTGCGCAGCACATCGATGGCGGCATCGAAGTCTCCGTTGGCCTCAGTGAGGGCCTTCTTGCAATCCATCATGCCGGCGCCGGTGATCTGGCGCAGCTTGTTCACATCAGCGGCTGTAATTGCCATTGTGCTCATTTTTCTAAGTGTGGTAAAGTCGGAGCGGATGTCATCCCGGACTTGATCCGGAATCCCGCCCTTACGATCCATGATCAGGCCTTTTCCTCGGGAGCCGCTTCTTCGCCAGCTTCGACTTCCGCCGCGTTCTCGTCAGCGCCTTCCTCACCGTCGTTCTCGTCCACGGCGGTCTTGTCGTTCTTGCGCTCTTCGATGCCTTCGTTGATCGCGGCAATCATGGTGTCTATGATCAACTCGATGCTCTTGGTGGCGTCGTCGTTGGCGGGGATCGGAAAATCAACCTTGGTGGGATCGCTGTTGGTATCCACCATCGCGAACGTGGGGATGTTCAGCTTCTTCGCTTCGGCCACGGCGATGTGCTCCTTCACGATGTCCACGATGAACAGCGCGCTGGGCAGACGGGTGAGGTCGGCGATGGAACCCAGGTTCTTCTCCATCTTCTCACGCTGACGGCTCACTTGCAGGCGCTCGCGCTTGCTCATGTTGTCGAACGTGCCATCGGTCTTCATGCGATCGATGGTGGCCATCTTCTTGATGGTACGGCGGATGGTGCCGAAGTTGGTGAGCATACCGCCGCTCCAACGCTCGGTCACGAAAGGCATGCCAGTAGGCTTCACCTTCTCGGTCACGATGTCCTTCGCCTGCTTCTTGGTGGCAACGAAGAGGATCTTCTTGCCGCCGCGGGCGATGTTCTTCATGGCCGCAGCAGCTTCTTCCAGCTTCACTGCGGTCTTGTTCAGGTCGATGATGTGGATCCCTTTCTTCTCGTCGAAGATGTAGGGAGCCATGTTCGGGTTCCACTTGCGCTTGAGGTGGCCGAAGTGGACACCAGCGTCGAGCAACTGCTTGAATTCGAGACGAGCCATTGTTGTTTGATTCACTTTCCGTGTTCCCGTTGATACAGGCATCCCGCTGGTAGCCTTCGTTTCCGAAGAGTCCAGCGGGATTGGATCCTGAAGCAGCGTTGGGACCTTAACGCTTGCTGAACTGGTAACGCTTACGCGCTTTCTTGCGTCCGAACTTCTTCCGTTCCACGGCGCGTGGGTCACGGGTCATCAGTTCTTCGGCCTTGAGTTTCGGTTTGTGCTCCGCGTCGATCTTCACCAGCGCACGGGCGATGCCCAAGCGCACAGCGTCCACCTGACCCGTAATGCCACCTCCATCGACGGTGACGGTCACATCGTACTTACCCACCGTTTCGGTGAGCTTGAACGGCTGCTGCAGTTTGAACTGCTGCATGGTAACGGGGAAATAATCCTCGCTTTCGCGGCCGTTGACGGTAATGACGCCGCTGCCCTCGGTGAGGACTACGCGAGCGATCGAGGTCTTACGACGGCCGAGGCTATTGACAGCTTCCATCTTACTTGATCGTGTTCAGGTCGAACTTGCGGGGCTTCTGAGCGTCGTGCTTGTGTGCGGTACCTGCCACGACATGCAGGTTATTGAACAGGCGGCGCCCCAAGCGGTTCTTCGGGAGCATACCGCGCACGGCGATCTCCACCATGGCCTCAGGCTTGCGCGCCATCAGCTTGCTCGCGATCTCGCGGGTCTGTCCACCAGGGTGGAGGCTGTAGCGCTGGTACTCCTTCTCGTCCATCTTCTTGCCGGTGAGGCGTACCTTGTCGGCATTGATCACCACCACGTGATCACCGCAGTTCACGTGCGGGGTGAAGGTGGTCTTGTGTTTGCCGCGAACGAGCATCGCCACTTTGCTAGCAAGGCGGCCAAGTACTTCGTTCTCAGCATCTACCAGCAGCCATTCTTGCTGCACGGTGGCCGCGTTGGCCATGCTGGTGGTGTGTGTCGTCGATGCCACGGGTCGTGGGTTTAAAGGCTATTTTCCCGGAAACGGGGTGCGAAGATAGATCCTTCTTCCGGAAAACCAACAAGAGCCTGTTCACGAAAGGGATCCGGAAACCTACCCGATCACCCCCAGCTCTTCACCCACCTTGCCGAAAGCCGCCAGAGCACGGTCTATATGCGCCTCGGAATGAGCTGCGCTGAGCTGCACCCGGATACGCGCGGTATCCTTCGGTACCACCGGATAGAAGAAGCCGATCACATAGATCCCTTCTTCAAGCAACTTGTCGGCCATCACCTGGCTCAGGCGGGCATCGCCGAGCATCACTGGAACGATGGCCGCACCGGCACCGCGTGTCTTGAAACCCAGCTTCTCGATCCCCGTGCGGAAACGATGGACGTTCGCTTCGAGCTTGTCCCGTAGCGCGGTACTGGTGCTGAGCAGATCGATCACCTTGATGGACGCACCCACGATGGACGGTGCAAGTGAATTGCTGAAGAGATAGGGTCGACTGCGCTGACGCAGCAGCTCAACGATCTCTTTGCGCGCACTGGTGTATCCGCCCATGGCTCCGCCCATGGCTTTGCCCAGCGTACCTGTGATGATGTCCACACGACCGGTGACACCGCAATGCTCCACACTGCCGCGACCGGTCTTGCCGATGAAACCCGCAGCGTGGCATTCGTCCACCATCACCATGGCTTCGTACTTGTCGGCCAGGTCGCACACGCCTTTCAGGTCAGCGATGATACCGTCCATGCTGAAGACACCGTCGGTAACGATGAGAATGTGGCGGGCACCGTCTTTTCGAGCGGTCTTCAACTGTTGCTCCAGATCGGCCATGTCGTTGTTGGCGTACCGGTAGCGCATCGCCTTGCACAGGCGCACGCCATCGATGATGCTGGCGTGGTTCAACGAATCGCTGATGATGGCGTCCAGTTCGGAGAGCAGTGGTTCGAAGACACCGCCGTTGGCATCGAAGCAGGCGGCATAGAGGATCGTATCATCCAGCGAGTGGAACGCAGAGAGCTTCGCTTCGAGTTCCTTGTGGATATCCTGTGTACCGCAGATGAAACGCACGCTGCTCATGCCGTAGCCGTGCGAATCCAGCGCATCGTGCGCGGCCTTGGTCACTTCGGGATGTGACGAAAGGCCCAAGTAATTGTTCGCACAGAAGTTCAAGACCTGTTCGCCGTTCACGGTGATCTCCGCGCTTTGCTCACTGGAAATGATGCGTTCGCGCTTGAAGAGACCGGCCTCCTCGATGCCGTTCAACTCGTTCCTCAGGTGGTCCTTGATGCTTCCGTACATGGGGTTCGCTTTCCTGGCCGCGAAGGTAGGCGGCAGGCTGACGCACCGTTCCACCCTCCACTACTGCTTGCGCATGAAGCCGTGCGAGCAGGGACCTCCGTAGAGTGCCTCGAAGTGCTCGGGCTTATCCGCCAGGAAGGCATCACCGCCCATGCGAGCGCCGGGATTCAAGTCCTTGCCAAGACGCGTAACACCGGGTTTGTGGTAATCCATCAGCACGATGATACCGCCCTTGGGCATGCGCGGGTAGATACCGGCAAGACAGTGCTGCACCACGGCCGCGTGGTCTTTCGGATCACCTCCGAAACCGCAATCGATATGAGCGAATGCGATGGTGGCAGGCAGGTCGCGCGGCACCATGTCCAGCAGATCGCCCTTGTGCATGACCGGAAGTGGAACACCACAGGCCTTCATGTTGGCGATGAACGTCTTCTCCACATCCACGGCCTTGCCGAACTGGATGTCGAACCGGTCGTACACGTGGAAGACTTTGTTGCCCCCGTGCCGTAAGGCAGAGGAACCGATCACAGCCGCCGTACCTCCGGTGAACGTGCCCAGCTCCACCAGATCGCCCGGGACCCCATGACCGAAGACATCGGAGATGAGCAACTCGAAGTTGGCCACCATCTCGTAGGTGAGCATGTCCAACTCGGGGCGGAAGCGCGGCTTGACATCGAACGAGGTATGCAGCTTGGCCAGCACCTTGTTCACGGTGCGCATCCACGGTCTTGGGATGAAGTGCTCCTGTCCCGGCCAGCGGGTGGCGCGTTCGTTCGTAGGGTTCGGCATGACCGGGAGAGGCTTGGCGCCTTGTGAGGCATTCCAAGAGCCGCGAAACTACCCCAGCAGCATCGCTACCCGGCCGCTCGTAGCCTTCCAAACAATGAACAAACTGACGTTCGTCAGCTTTCGTGGAACCCAACCGTTGAATTAACGTTCAACGGCTACATTCGGCCATTCATAGACACCATGCGCGCATTCGTCACCAAAAATCCAGTGCTGAGTTTCGTGTTACTGACCCTGGGATACCAGTGGCTGGTAATAGGTATCGTCGACTGGCACTTGAAAAAGGCCGGCCTCAGCTTGGAGCAGGATGAAACGGCTCACATGATCTTCAGGATGAGGGTATTCGGTCCGTTGGTGTTCTGCGTATTCCTCACGTGGTATATCGAAGGCACGGCCGGGCTGAAGACCCTGTTCGGCTCCTTCTTCAACTGGCGCGTACCGGGCAAATGGTACTTGTTCGGGGCTACTTGGAAATTCCTGTTCTCCTGGATCGGCGTTGGCTTCCTGGTTCTTTTCGGAATGCGCGACTGGCCCGGTTTCTTCAACCCACAGATCTTCAACAACAGCGAGCTGGCCATGGGCCTGCTGAAGACCATGCCGTTCCTCGTGGGCATCGCCATCGTGGAAGAGACGGCCTGGATGAAGTACTGCGTCACGCGGATGCAGGACCGTTACAGCGCGCTCACCTCGTGCCTGATCATCGGGGTGGCTTGGGGGTGCTGGTACCTGCCCATGATCATCACCGGTGAAGGAGTGCCCGATGGCTATCCGCCGCCCATTTTCATGCTGAGCATGCTGTGCCTCACCATCCTGTTGGGCTGGGCGTATAACATGACGCATAGTGGCACCATCCTGCTGCTGATGCAGGTGGTCAGTAATGGTGCATTCTTCCTACTTCCGGTGCTTCCGGGATGGCACGTTCTCCCTTCCGGCGAACTGGACACGGCTTATGTGAACGCCTTCGTGGCGATCAACAGCCTCAGCGCCATCCTCATCGTGGTCATCTTCGGCTGGCGCGAAATGGGCACCCGCAAGCGCGCCACCTGGAGCGAGGCCCATGCGGCTACACTGGCCAAGGAGAAGAACGAGGAAAGCGGTTCCGCGCAGCAGCGCGCCGTAGCCTAGTTGAACGAGGCTAACCCTTGTCCACCACGCGTGGCACCTTGAAGTAGTCGCTGTCCTTCACCGGAGCGTTCATCAAGGCTTGTTGCTTGGTGATCTCAATGGAAGGCACATCGTCACGGAGCACATCCATTTCGTCCGTCATGAAGATCAAGGGCTCCACGCCGGTGGTGTCCACCTCGTTCAGTTTCTCCACGAAATCGAACACGCGCTGCATATCGGCCAACAAGGCCGTGCGCGTCGTGGGATCGCTCACATCCAACCGCGCCAGTTCAGCGATACGATCAAGGGTCTGTTCGGTGATCTTCATGCCGTAAGCAGCGGTTCTTCGATGGTGCGGTAGACGCGGATGCGCAAATCTACCAGATCGTCCATGGTGAGCCCTTCTGTAGGAATAGGTGGGTGCACCACGGCGCGTGCGCTCCCCGGTCTGGCCCGGCCCAGCAACTCCGGCGGTTCGCCGAACAAGCGCCAATGATCCAGGAAAGTGACGGGCACGATGGGTACCTGCTTCTCAATGGCCAGGCGGAAGGCCCCGTCCTTGAAGGGTTTCATACGCGGGGTAAAGGCCGGGATCGTTCCTTCCGGGAACAAGGCAAGGCTCGTTCCCCGGTCCAGCGCTTTCGCTGCCTTGCGGAAGGCTTTGGCCGCTTCCACCCTGCTGCCGCGGTTCACGGCGATGTTCATGCCCTTGAAGAAGATGTTGAAGAGCGGCCAACGCAGCAGTTCGTACTTGCCCATGAAGAGGAAGTACTGCGGGATCACGTTGTACATCTGAATGATGTCCAAGTAGCTGCTGTGATTGCAGCAGATGATGTACGGTGCTTTCGGAAGCGCGGCCCTTCGTTCGATGCGGAGCGGAATGCCCAGCACACATTGCAGGAAGAAGGCCCACGCCCGTTTCAGTTTGAAGGCGCGTTGATAACGGCGCGGGCGGAACAGCAGGATGCGGAACGGGATGTAGAGAACCACCAACGATCCGAAGAACACCAGCGCGAAGTAGAACTTGTACACCCAGCGCAACGGCAGGAAGAGCCACTTGAGCACAGGCGAGCGGCGCTCCTCCCCGGGCACCACCTTGGATCGTTCGCTTGCGTTCGTGTCCGTCACCACCGGAAAAATGGAGGGCGAAAGTACTCCGCACCTTCGGCGCGGCGGACCGTTGAAGCATGCCCGGCTAACTTCGCCGCCCATATGCCACGCATTCTCACCGGTATCCAAAGCACGGGCATCCCCCACATGGGCAATGTCCTGGGCGCCATACGCCCGGCCATCGACCTCAGCAAAGACCCGAAGAACGAATCATTCCTTTTCATCGCCGACCTGCACTCCCTCACGCAGATAAAGGATCCAGCGGTGATGCGCGAGAACACCTACGGGGTGGCGGCCACCTGGCTGGCTTGTGGCTTGGATCCTGAGCGGACGGTATTCTACCGTCAGAGCGATGTACCCATGGTCACTGAGCTTTCCTGGTACCTAAGCTGCTATTTCCCGTACTCGCGCCTCACGCTCGCGCACAGCTTCAAGGACAAGGCCGATCGGCTGGAAGATGTGAACGGCGGCCTCTTCACCTACCCCATGCTGATGGCTGCGGACATCCTGCTCTACGATGCGCATTATGTGCCGGTGGGCAAGGATCAGCTGCAGCATCTGGAGATCACCCGCGATGTGGCCGAGCGTTTCAACCACCACATGGGTGAGACCTTCGTGGTACCTGCACCGAAGATCGATGAGCAGGTGATGATCGTGCCGGGTACGGATGGTGAAAAGATGAGCAAGAGCCGCGGCAACATCATCAACCTGTTCGCTCCGGAGAAGGAAGTGAAACAGCAGGTGATGGGCATCGTCACGGATAGCACGCCGCTAGAGTCGCCAAAGGATCCGGACAAGGACAACGTGTACGCGCTCTTCAAACTGATCGGTGCGCCCATTGCCGTGCAAACCATGCGCGAGAACTACCAGCGCGGCGGGTACGGGTACGGGCACGCGAAGAAGGAGCTCCTGGCCGCGATCCTCGATGGCTTCGCCGAGCAACGCCGCATTTTCCAAAGCCTGATGAACGATAAGGCGGAGCTGGATGCCAGACTGCGCATCGGTGCGGAGAAGGCAACGGCCATTGCCACCGACGTTCTGGACCGCGTACGCTCCAAGGTGGGTTACGGTAGAGCCTGAATCCGCTGATGTGGGTGGTCTTCTACTTTTGAGCCTTTCCATCCACCCGCTCCCATGGAGAACCACTTCTTCGTCTTCGTTCATAGCCTGCTCCGATATGGTGTACTGCTTACGGTGACCGCCGCCGGACTCTTGCACCTGCGTGGCTGGCTTGCACAGAAAGCTCTCCTGAACGGCGACCGCGCCATTTCTGTTTGGGCGCTGATCCTCTGCCATGTTCAATTGGTGATCGGCATCATCCTCTACGCGCTCAACTGGAACAGCTACTACCATATGTCCGGGTCGGTCGGTCGTTTTTGGAGGATCGAGCATCCCGCGGCCATGGTCATAGCCATAGCGCTGGTCACCTTCGGTCGCGCGAGCTCGAAGCGCGCTAAGGACGAGCGCACCAAACAGAAGCGCATCGCCATCTACTACCTTATCGCCTTGGTACTGATCTTGTGGGCCATTCCGTGGCCGTTCCGCGAGATCGGTCATGGACGCGGATGGATCTGAACATGAAACGCATCATTCCCATCGCCATCGGCGTGTTGGTATTGGCCTGTGGCAGCACCGCGGACGGAGACACCACGACCGCTGAAAAGGCAACGGGGCAGTCCATCTTCAACATGAACTGTTCCCTCTGCCACGGGCGTGATGGCAAACTGGGCTTGAACGGAGCCAAGGACCTGACCGTTTCCACGCTCACCAAGCCGGAAATGGTCGCCATAGTGCGCAGCGGCAAGGGTGCGATGATGCCCTATAAGAACGTGCTCACACCGAAAGAGATCGATGCGGTAGTAGACCACGTACGTACACTGGGTAAAGCGAAATGATCGACCCTTCCGAGCTGAAGAACAAGGCCGAGAGCGCTGTGCTCATCGGCTTGATAACCGACCACCAGGATGCGGCCCAAGTGACCGAATACCTGGACGAGTTGGAGTTCCTTGCGACCACTGCGGACATAACTACGCTGAAACGCTTCACCCAGAAGTTGCACAAGCCGGACGGCCGCACCTACGTGGGGAGTGGTAAGCTGGCCGAAGTGAAATCTTGGATGAAGGAGAACGGCGCGGACTCGGTGATCTTCGATGATGAGCTGACGCCGGCGCAACAACGCAACCTCGAAAAGGAACTCGGCACACCCGTGCTCGACCGGCCGCGGTTGATCCTGGACATCTTCGCACGCCGCGCACGCACGGCACACGCGAAAACACAGGTAGAACTAGCGCAATACGAGTACATGCTGCCACGCCTAACCAAGCTCTGGACACACTTGGAACGGCAGCGTGGTGGTACGGGAACGCGCGGCGGTGCAGGTGAAAAAGAGATCGAGACCGACCGTCGGTTGATCCGCGATCGCATTTCCCTGCTGAAAGGTCAGTTGAAACAGATCGACAGGCAGATGGCCACCCAACGCGGCAACCGGGGCAAGTTGGTGCGCGTGGCCGTTGTGGGCTATACCAACGTGGGGAAGAGCACCTTGATGACGTTGATGAGCAAGACCGAGGTCTTCGCCGAGAACAAGCTCTTCGCCACGCTGGATACCACGGTGCGCAAGATCGTCCTGGGGAATCTTCCGTTCCTGATGAGCGACACCGTAGGGTTCATCCGCAAGTTGCCCACCCAGTTGATCGAGAGCTTCAAAAGCACCTTGGATGAAACGCGAGAGGCCGATCTCTTGCTGCATGTGGTTGACATAAGCCACCACAACTTCGAGGAACAATACGAAACGGTGCGCCAGACCTTGAACGAGATCGGTGCCGGTGACAAACCGGTGATCGTGGTGTTCAACAAGATCGACGCTTACAGGCCTGCACAGTTCGACCCTGATGACCTTGCCCCTAAACGCGTGGATCAATATTCCCTGGAGGAGTTGAAGGAAACATGGATGGCCCGCATGAACGGTGAAGAGTGCATATTCATCAGTGCCGCACAGCGCCTGAACATCGACGGGTTACGCAAGCTGCTGTACGAACGTGTGAAAGCCATTCATACGGCTCGATATCCCTACGAAAGCGACCTTCTCTTCAAGGATAGCTACGAGGAAGAGGTTTGAGCGCCATGCACTTCCACGACATGCCCTACCTCCGCTTTTGACGAAAACACACAACTCCGGCCAGTTGCATTGACATGGCAGCAAAGCGCGCAACTGCAAAGAAGGGAAAGGCCAAAGGCGGGGGAAAACGCATCCCTTGTCTCAAGATCACGCTCTTCGGCCTCGCCTTTCTACTCATCTGCTTCTTCGCGCTGATGCAGTCCGTTCGCAGCGGCGTCTTTGGCGAACTGCCCTCGGAAGAAGAGCTTTCCTCCATCCAACATGAACAGGCCACGCTCGTTCTGGACCGCGATGGAGAATTGATCGGGAAGATCTTCGCCGAGGATCGCACCAACGTCAAGTACGCCGACCTACCCAAGCACTTGGTGAATGCGCTTGTCGCCACGGAGGATGCACGTTTCTTCACACACCAAGGGGTCGATGGTCGCAGCTACATCCGGGTGTTCTTCAAAACGTTGCTGGGGCGCGACAAGAGCGGTGGTGGTGGAAGCACGATCTCGCAACAGATCATCAAGAACCTCTATGGCCGCGAACGGCACGGCTTGCTCACCATTCCTGTGAACAAGATGAAGGAAGCCTTGGTGGCCCAACGTCTTGAGCGCATGTTGAAGAAAGAGGATGTGCTCGTGCTCTATTTCAACTCGGTACCCTTCGGCGAGAACACGTTCGGCATCGAAGCGGCCGCGCAGCGTTTCTTCGGCAAACCGGCGAAACGCCTAAACGTTCAGGAGGGCGCAGTGCTGGTGGGCATGTTGAAGGCGAACACCACCTACAATCCACGATTGCATCCCAAAGAGTCGAAAGGCCGACGCGACCAGGTCTTCGAGCAGATGGAACGGCGTGGTGACCTCATCGAACAGCAGGTGGACAGTTTGAAAAACTTGCCGCTCGTGTTGAACTACACCGGCGGCGATGCGTTGGATCTGTATGGCTATTTCGTGAAGCACGTGAACGATGAGGCACGGAGCATCCTGAAGGAACTCGTGAAGAATGGCGGCCGCACCTATGACATCGAGAAGGATGGCCTACGCATCACCACGACCCTGGATGCCGACCTGCAACGCATGGCCCACATCGCGGTACATCAGCACCTCAACAGCATGCAGCCGAAGCTGGATGGTGAGTTGAAGAGCAGCAAAGCGCGAGCTCGATGGGAGAAGAACATGGAGCGCAGAGGTGGTCGATCATGGAAGAAGAACGCACGCGAGGTCCGTGAGATCTACGACCATGCCGCACGCCGCATCGACACGCTGACCTACCGCGATAGCCTGTGGCATTACCACAAACTGCTGAACGGTGCCGTACTGATGATGGAACCGTCGAACGGCGCTGTGCGTGCCTGGGTCGGGGGTAACGATCATCGCTACCTGCCCTACGACTTGATCAAAGCCCGGCGGCCCATCGCCAGCACGATAAAACCAGTGGTTTATGCGGCAGCGCTGGAGCGTGGCCTACACCCCTGCACCTATCTGGACAACGACAAGAAGACCTATGCCGAGTTCGACGATTGGGCCCCGGACAACTTCGATAAGGACACCACCGGTGGGCAGGTGGCCATGTGGTACGCGCTGGCGAAGAGCATGAATCGCCCTACTGTCGATCTGTACTTCCGCACCGGGGTCGATACCGTTCGGAACACGATGAAAGCGCTGGGGCTGCCAACTCAGGATGCCGCCAAGCCCGCCATGGCACTGGGCGCAACGGACATCGCGTTGAGGGAGATCGTGCCCGCTTTCGGGGCGTTCGGCGCACAAGGCCGTATTGCAAGACCGCAGATGATCGCCAGCATCGTCGATGCGCAAGGCCGCGAGATCTACAAGGCCGGGAAAGCCTCTACACGCCAGGCGATCAGTGCGAACACGGCTGCGGATGTAAGTGCCATGTTGCAGCGTTCCATCGACCAAGGCACAGGCGCGCCGTTGCGATCGCGCTACGGCGTTACGAGCCCTTTCGCTGGCAAGACCGGTACCTCACAGGACTACGGCGATGCTTGGTTCGTAGGCTACACGCCAGGATTGGTCATCGGTACCTGGGTAGGAGCCTTTGACAACGACGTTCACTTCCACAGCGCCCTGGGCACCGGTGGCCAGCTCGCATTACCGATCGCAGGGAAAGTGCTCAAGCAGGTGGAACAGTCGCCCGAATTGCGCAAGCGCTACATCCGTTCGTTCACATGGCCGGTGGATCACCAACCCGACCTAGAATGCCGGGGTCAACGCGAAGCGGATGTGCTCGAGCGCATCATCAACGATGTCTTCGGTACGGGGAAGGATCGTGGCGCGGACACCACTGGACCTGAGCGACGCAACATCTTCGACCGGCTATTCAAGAACAAGGAGCCGCTCTAAGTCGCTCTCAATAACCGCTTGGAGAGCGCCTCGCGCCTGTCCATGAACGGTCGTTCCCAATAGCGATACACCAGCGCAGCGACACCGATGCTGGCCAGGTAGTAGGAAGCATAGATCACCACGGTGATCGGCAACGACCGGCCCGCCACCCACTCCAGGAAGAAGTTGCGCAAGGGCATGTGCGCTAGGTATAGTGCGTACGAGACCAGACTTAGAAAGGTGACCGGAACGCTCCAGCAGAAGCTCCTCCATGCCGAAAGGAACGGGAGCATCAAAGCCAGTGTAAGCGCAGAGAATGTGCAATGCCATGTTCCATTGTACAGCAGGTCAGCGTATTCGCTCCTGAACACCGTAGCGGCCAGACCAACGAGCCCGACCAACAGCAAGGGCACTCGTTGCTGACGGATCCATGCAGGCCATTCGCGCACGCACCAGGCCATCAGTACGCCATAGCCGATGGAATCCAGGCGCATCACCACGATCTTCCGGACCAACAGATCAAGCATGAACGATGTCTGCACCTTCTCCGCCGCTGGAAAACGCAGGATCGTTGGCACCAGGATCATACCTAGCGTAGCGAACAGGAAACCCACATGGGGGCGCCACTTCAGCAAGCCTACACCAAGAACGAGCAGTAATGGGAACAGGAGATAGAACCATTCTTCCACCGCCAGGGACCAAGACTCCCAGAAGAACAGGTCCAGCGGAACGATGAAGTTCTGCAGGAAGACCGCATAGGCCAACGTGTTCACGTTCAGTAGCCCGGGTGCCCATCCCCATGCCACAAGTGCGATGTTGATCACCAGGAACAGGTAATAGTTCGGAAGCGTTCGGAGCCAGCGCCGTTGCCAGAAGTCCACCACACGCTTCCATAAAGGGATCGGCGATGGAAGTACCATGTCCAAGAGCATGCGCCCGATCAAGAAGCCACTGAGCACGAAGAAGACGGTCACACCATCGAGTGCCGCAGCTCCTGGATCCCTTGGCCAGTAGGCGTCCAACAAGTCATCCGCATGCGAATACACGACGAGCAGCACAGCGATGCATCGCATCAGGTCCAGGCCGAAGATCCGTGACCGTTCGTGTTGCACCATTGCGGTGAAATGTAGAGCTCGCTAAGCGAACGCTTGCATGTCGCAAAGACGGCGATACTGACCGCCCGCATCGTACAACTGCTGGTGCGTACCGCGTTCGATGATCCTTCCCTGCTGCATGACGCATATCTCGTCACAATGCTGAATAGTGCTGAGGCGATGCGCTATGACAAGGCTCGTACGTCCCTCGAGCATCTTGTACAGGGCATCCTGCACAAGCCGTTCGCTCTCCGTGTCCAAGGCACTGGTCGCCTCATCCAGGATCAGGATCGGCGGATTCTTCAGTACCGCTCGGGCAATGCTCAACCGCTGCTTCTGTCCACCGCTCAACCGATTCCCACCATCACCGATGTTCGTCTGATAACCATCCTCCAACTGCAAGATGAACTCATGGGCATTGGCGATGCGTGCCGCCCGTTCGATATCAGCTTGCGCCATGCCGGGTGTGCCGAACGCGATGTTGTTGGCGACGGTATCGTTGAACAGAATACTGTCCTGCGTGACGATGCCCATGAGCGCGCGGATATCGTTGATACGAAGATCACGCAGGTCCACGCCATCGAGCAGGACCTGTCCACCGCTCACATCGAAGAAACGTGGGAGCAGCCCGGCCATCGTCGTCTTCCCGCTGCCGCTCGTGCCCACCAGTGCCACGCTCTTGCCCTTCGGGATCGTCAACTGGATATCCTGCAACACCGCTTTGCGTTCGCGGTTGCTCGTCTCCTTCGGCGGCGCTTCATAGGCGAACGTCACGTTGCGGAATTCGACCCGGTCGTTAAAACCGTTGATCGGTGCGGCATCCGGCTTCTCCTTCACGGTGTTCTCCACGGCCAGCAGATCGAAGAGACGCTGGCCGCTCGCCGAGCCACGCACGATCGCAGAGTAGCCTTGTGAGAAGCCCTTGATGGGGGGAAGCAACTGCGAGAAGATGATGATGAAGCCAAGGAAGCTATCGCCTGTAAGCGTGGGGTCCGGGCCCAGGACGTAGTAACCACCGAGGTAAGCGATCGCTGCCATCACCGCAGCACCCAGCGTCTCGCTCAAAGGCGAAGCGATGTCCTGTCGGTTCAGCATGGCGATGCTGCTGCGCGTGAGCATCTCGTTCTCGCGCGCGAAACGCCGGCGCATATCGGCCTCCCCATTGAACGCCTTGATCACACGGATGCCCGTCAACGTTTCTTCCACGCGGGCGAGCAGATCGGCGTTCTTCTCCTGCACGCGTGTGCTCTTTCGCTTCAAACTCTTGCTGATGCGCCCGATCAACAGGCCGCTCACCGGGAGCAACAGCAATGCGATCAATGTGAGTTGTGGCGCAATGGTGATCATCGTCGCCAGAAAGAGCAGGATCGCGATCGGTTCGCGGAACACCATCTCGATGTAGAACATCACCGAGTACTCCATCACGTGCATATCGCTGGTGATGAGTGCGAGCAGATCACCCTTGCGTTCGCCGCTGTGGTAGCGCAGGGGCAGCTCCAGCATCTTGTCGTACACCGCGGCACGGATATCGCGCACGATGTAGTTGCGGAAGTTGCAGATGGCCACTACAGCCAGGTAGCGGAAGAGGTTCTTGATCAAGAAGATCACGACAACCGCGATACTGATGGTAAGCAGCGCACCCATCTGCCCGTTCTGTTCGATCAGTTGGGTGAGGCCCCAGTTGAACGTCCCTTCCAAGCCCTCACGGCTCCACAGGTCCGCGGGACGCATGTGCACCGGCTTTACCTGCCCCAGCAGCAGGCGCAGGAACGGGATGAAGAGGAGCAACGAAGCCAGATGGAAGACCGTGGCCAGCAGGTTGAAGACCACATTGAGCGCCGCGAAACGGCGGTAAGCCTTGCCATAGCGGAGTATCCGGAAGAAGTTGCGCATCGTGCGGCTGGCGAAGGTAGGGCCGCTCACAGGTACCGCCCTACCTTCGCCACTGAAATGGACAGCGTAAGACAGAACAAGGTGAACAGCCTGCTCCAGAAGGAGCTGGCCGCCATCTTCCTCGTGGAAGGCCGCAACTTCCTCCCCGGCGGCCTGGTCACCGTATCCGCCGTGCGTACGAGCCCCGACCTGGGCGTGGCGAAAGTGTTCCTCAGCCTTTTCCCGGTGAAGGACAAGAAGGCGGTGATTGAAGTGATCAAGAGCCAGGCTCATCGGTTGCGTGGGCAACTCGGCGGGCGTGTGGGCAAACAGATGCGCATCGTTCCTGAACTCTTGTTCTACGTGGACGATTCGCTCGATCGTGCAGAGGAGATAGACAAACTGCTGAAGGGATAGGCATGCAGTACGATCCCGTCAAGCGCCGTTTGGGCGTCGTCTTCAACCGCACGCCTTTCCTCCGCAAGTTGTTCTATGGCTTGCTGGATCTGCTTCTGCTGCGCTGCTGGCACATCCAGCATGAACTGCGCAAGTGGCTGCTTGAGCGTTCGCAACAGAACAAGCCTGTCACCGCGATCTACGATGCTGGCGCGGGCTTCGGGCAGTACACCTATTGGTTGAGCGGCAGGCTGCCACAAGCCAACATCACCGCCATCGATGTGAAAGATGAACAGGTCGCGGATTGTAACGCCTTCTTCCAGAGGATCCGACGTCAAAAGGTGAAGTTCGAAGTAGGCGATGTGACGAAGTTCCAGAAGCCCAGCGCCTTCGACCTCGTTGTATGCGTGGACGTGATGGAGCATATCCTGGAAGATGAAGCCGCGCTCCGTTGTTACAGCACTTCGCTGAAGGAAGGTGGAATGCTCATCATCAGCACGCCGAGCGATCAAGGGGGAAGCGATGTACACGAAGAGGGCGAAGGCTCTTTCATCGAGGAGCACGTACGCGACGGCTACAACATCGACGACATCAAAGCCAAGACACTGCGCAACGGTTTCAGCAAGGTTGAAGCGCGTTACAGCTATGGCGCACCGGGCAAGATCAGCTGGAAACTGAGCATGAAATGGCCTTTGCTGATGCTGCAAGCGAGCAAGCTCTTCTTCATCGTGCTTCCGTTCTACTATCTGGTCGCCTACCCTATCGCCTTCGCGCTCAACATGGCGGATGTGCGGATGGCCCATGCCACTGGAACCGGCTTGGTGGTTAAAGCGTGGAAGTGACCATGTGGGCATGAACCTTCCGCTCCTTTTCGCCCGCCGTTACCTGTTCGCCAAGCGGAGCACCAACGCCATCAACATCATAACAGGCATCAGCATCGCGGTGATCGCGGTGGTGACGGCTGCGATGGTCGTTGTTTTGAGCACGCTGAACGGCATCTCGGACCTCGTGGATACGATCTACAGTCCGTTCGATCAGGACATCACCATCACCGCAGCCGAGGGCAAGACCTTTGAGCGGAAAGCAGTGGATCTGGAGCGCGTGCTGTCCATGCCAGAGGTGAAGAACAGCAGCTGGGTGATCGAGGAGAACGTGTTGCTGCGCAGCGGCGATCAGCGCCGCGTGGCCACCATGAAAGGCGTGGAGCCGCAATACCTCGCCATGAGCCAGATGGACAGGTACATGTACGACGGCCGACCCACGTTCGATGGGATCACAGGACCTGCGGCGTTGCTGGGCATCGGCTTGAAGATGGACCTCGGCGTACCGTTGGATGACGGCGTCTTCCAAGCGTTGGAGATCAGTGCACCGATCCGCGGGCGCAAGTTGAGCAAGTACCAGCAACGGGCCTTCGAGACCGTGGCCATCGCTGTGCGCGGTGCGTTCACCATGAATCTGGACTTCGACTCGAAGTATGCCCTCGTACCGTTGAACACTGCGGCAGAGCTATTGCACTACGACAGTTCAGTTACCGCGCTGGAGCTACAGCTCACCGACAAGAAGAACATGGATCGTGTCGCAACGGTACTTCGCGCTCAGCTTGGTTCAGCGTTCACGGTGAAGACCCGCTACCAGAAGAACGCCTTGATGTACCAGACCAACGCGAGCGAGAAGTTCTTCACGTTCGTGGTGCTCAGCTTCATCGGCCTCATCGGTGCCTTCAACATCATCGCCTCGCTCACCATGATGATGATCGAGAAACGCCGCGACATGGGGACGCTTGCAGCGATGGGCGCCACACCATCCACGGTACGCGGGGTCTTCTTCGGCGAAGGCCTGCTGATCGTCGTGGTCGGGGTCATTGTCGGGCTGCTCCTCGGCCTCGGCATCTGCTTCGCACAACAACGTTTCGGTTTCGTGCAGCTGAGTGATTCCGTGGTGGAAGCCTACCCCGTGCACATCATGGGCACGGATCTCGTGATCATCTCCGTCGCCGTATTCGCCATCGGCCTATTGGCCTCGTGGATCCCGCTGCGTACGCTCAGCAAGCGTTTCCTGCTCACCACGAAGACCGCAGATTAAGTCGCGCAACTCTTCTTGAGCCTTGTCACTTGACACTTTCTCAGGCTACCGCCAAAGCGTACATCCCTTTCACCTCATCCAGGATCTGCTCCAGGATTACGGGATCCTTCTCGGTACACAGGCGCAGGCGCACCTCCTTCACGTTCGGCAGGCCGCGCAAGTAGTTACCGTAGTGGCGACGCATCTCCACCACGCCTTCCCACGCACCTTTCCACGCGAGCGAGCTACGCAGATGCTCACGCGCAGCTTCCACACGGTCGGAAACGGACGGTGGCGGCAAATGCTCGCCCGTAGCGATGAAGTGCTTGATCTCGTTGAAGATGAACGGATGCCCGATCGTGGCCCGGCCGATCATCACACCATCCACGCCGTAGCGGTCGCGGTATTCTACAGCTTTCTCCGGTGAATCGATGTCGCCGTTGCCGAAGATGGGCATGTGGATGCGCGGGTTGTTCTTCACTTCACCGATCAACGTCCAATCCGCAGGGCCTTTGTACAGCTGCGCCCGTGTGCGGCCATGGATGCTCAGCGCCTGGATGCCGACATCCTGCAAGCGCTCGGCCACTTCCATGATGTTCTTGGTGGCATCGTTCCAACCCAGGCGTGTCTTCACCGTAACGGGCAATTTCACGGCCTTCACCACCTTCTCGGTGAGGCGCACCATCTTGTCCACATCCTGCAACAGGCAGGCCCCGGCACCCTTGCTCACCACCTTGTGTACCGGGCAACCGTAGTTGATGTCGATCAGGTCGGGCTTCGCCGCTTCGGCGATGCGCGCCGCCTCTTCCATGGCATCCTCACTCCCACCGAACAGCTGGATGCCCACGGGCCGTTCATACTCGAAGATGTCCAGTTTCTTCAGCCCCTTGGCCGCCTGACGGATCAAGCCCTCGCTGCTGATGAACTCCGTGTACATCAGATCGGCCCCGTGCTTCTTGCACAACGCCCGGAACGGCGGATCGCTCACATCCTCCATAGGCGCGAGCAGGAGCGGGAATTCCGGGAGTTCGATGGAGCCGATGCGGGGCATGGTGGCGAAATCGGCCGCAAAGGTACGGGAGTCGTGGTCCGCGTGCCGGGGAAGCGCCCTTTCGCTATTTTCGCGCCCCCACGGAGAGATGGCCGAGTGGTTGAAGGCGCACGCCTGGAAAGTGTGTTTACCTGAAAGGGTAACGGGGGTTCGAATCCCTCTCTCTCCGCCAAGAAAGGCCTGACCACGAAGTGGTCGGGCTTTTTCTTGGAATGCAGGAGCCAAGCGGAGCTTGAGCGAGAGCATTCCAAGAAAAAGCCCGCGAGCGAAGCGAGTATGGCCTGACTTGAAGCCTCCCCCCAACGGGAAAGGCGCAGCCAATCCCTCTCTCTCCGCTGATCAGCCCCGCGAAAGCGGGGCTTGTCTTTAGGTAGTGATCTCCCCTGCGAGCGAAGTCCCGAACGCAGCGCCCAATTCCTTGGCGCCCAGCCCCTGACCCAACAGGAACATCAATTTGGTCACCGCCGCCTCCACGGTCATGTCGCTAGCGCTGAGGACACCGAGCTCCACGAAAGCCTGGCTGGTGGTGTATCGGCCCTGTTCCACCCGACCGCCGAAACACTGCGTGGCGTTCACCACCGTTATGCCGCGTTCCGTTGCTTCGCGCAGTGCGCTGATGAAGACCGGATCGGTGGGACCGTTGCCGCTACCGAAGGTGGTGAGCACCACGGCCTTCAAGCCGGGCGTGGACAGGGCATGCCTCACCCATTCCGCGCGGATGCCCGGGAACAGGCGGATGACGCCGACGTTGTCGTTCATCCGGTCGTGCACCTTCAATTGGCCTGCGCGGAATGGCAGTGTGGCTGCACCATCGTACTTCAGGTGAACCCCGGCCTCGGCCAGTCGCGGATAGTTCGGTGAACGGAAGGCCTCGAACCGCTCGGCATGCACTTTCACGGTGCGGTTGCCCCGGTAAAGACTGTATTCGAAATACACGGCCACTTCGGGAACCCTGACCCGGCCTTGCTCATCACAAGCAGCGGCCACTTCGATCGCGGTGATCAGGTTCTCCTTTGCGTCCGTACGGATGGTACCGATGGGCAGTTGCGACCCGGTGAGGATCACTGGTTTGTTCAAGCCTTGGAGCAGGAAGCTGAGCGCGCTGGCCGTGTAGGCCATGGTGTCGCTGCCGTGGAGGACGACGAAACCGTCGTACGCCTCGTAGTGTTTGCCGATGATCCTCGCGATGCGCACCCAATCCGCCGGGCGCATGTCGCTGCTGTCGATGGGCGTCTCGAAGGATTCGGAACCCAAGCGCACGTTCATGCGATCCAGCTCCGGCACCTGCTCTTCCAGGTGCGCAAGATCCATCGGGCGTAGCGCTCCGGTACGTGGATCGGCAAGCATGCCGATGGTGCCGCCGGTATAGATGATCAGGACGGAGCGTTGGGTCATCGGCGGAAGAGTCGTTCGGCGTTGGAGGTGGTGATGGATGCGATCTCGGCGACGGTGCGCCCCGCGGCCAGTGACAGCTTTTCAGCGATGTGTGGGATGTAGCTGCTTTCGTTGCGTTTACCGCGATACGGCACCGGCGCGAGGTAGGGCGCGTCGGTCTCCAACACGCAATGGTCCGGACCCACGACCTGCATGGTCTCGAACAGGCCGCCTCGCGGATAGGTGATCACACCACCGATACCGAGTACGAAACCACCGAGCGCGATGATGCGTTGCGCTTCTTCCGGCGAACCCGTGAAACAATGGAACACGCCGCGCAGGCCTTCGGTGTTCTCGTCCTCTACGATGGCGATGGTCTCGGCGAAACTATTGCGGCAATGGATCGCGATGGGCAGATCCAGCTCCTTGGCCCAGCGCACATGCTGGCGGAAAACCTCCTGTTGCTGCGCGAGCCAGGTCTTGTCCCAATAGAGGTCGATGCCGATCTCGCCCACGGCACAGTAGCGACCCGTTCGTAGCAAGCGCTCCACCTCTTCCATGGCCACATCGTTGTGCTCCACCACCGAGCAAGGATGCAGGCCCATCATGGCGAAGCAACTCTCGGGGTGTGCAGCAGCCAAGGCATCCATACCTTCGATGCTATCGTGGTCCACGTTCGGGAGGAAGAGCTTCTTCACGCCAGCGTCCAACGCGCGTTGGAGCATGGCTTCGCGATCAGCGGCGAACTGTTGGTGGTAGAGGTGTGCGTGGGTATCGATGAACACGGCAGCGAAGATACCGAGGGGACATGTGCCCATGTGAGCATGTGCTCATGTGAACATGAATGCGCTCCTTGATGGAACACTCGGCTACTTTTGGGCGCCGCCATCGGCAGCTGTGGGTTCCATGTCCACATGCCCACATGGTCACATGCCCATATGAAACTCCTCGTCCTGCGTTTCTCCTCGATCGGTGACATCGTGCTGACCAGCCCGGTGCTGCGTTGCGTGAAGGAACACGTGAAGGATGTGGAACTGCATGTGGCAACGAAGGCGGCGTTCGCGGATCTCGTGCGCTACAACCCGCATGTGGATCGGGTACATGAGCTGAATGATGATCTGAACGCGCTGATCACGGATCTTCAAAAGGAAGGGTTCGACGCGGTGATCGACCTGCACCACAACCTGCGCACTTCGCGGGTGAAACGTGCACTTGGCGTGAAGGCGTACAGCTTCCCCAAGTTGAACATCGAGAAGTGGTTGATTGTGAACTTCAAGATGGACCGGCTGCCGAAGCGGCACATCGTGGATCGTTACCTCAGCACGGTTGAAAATCTCGGCGTGAAGAACGATCAGCAGGGGCTTGAGCTATTCATTCCTCCGGAACGCGAAGTGGACCTGACCACGTTACCCGAGAACCATCGCAACGGCTACACGGCCATTGCCATCGGCGCCGCGCATGCTACCAAACGCCTCACACCACACAAGCTCATCGACCTCGCCGCCTTGGTGCAGGGCCCGATCGTCCTCGTTGGCGGGAAGGAAGATCAAGCCGTTGCCCGGTCGATCGCCTCGGCAACGGGTGGGCGTGTGTTCGATGCCACGGGCAAGTACGACATCCTGGGCAGCGCCTCGTTGATCAAACAGGCGCGTCGCGTGATCGCGCACGACAGCGGCGCCATGCACATCGCTTGCGCGTTCAAGCGACCCGTGATGAGCGTGTGGGGCAACACCATCCCGGAATTCGGCATGGGACCGTACATCCCTACGCATCCCGAACGCGCAAGGATCGCACAGGTGGATGTGCCGTGCCGTCCATGTAGTAAGATCGGTTATGAGCATTGCCCTGAGGGTCATTTCCGCTGCATGGAGAAACATGATCTTGCGGCCATCGCCACCTTCGCATCCGAATGAGCTGGGACATCTTCATCCAGGACCTGCCGGACGTGCCATCGATCAACGATGTGCCGGCCACGCACCGACCTAAACCCATCGGCGATCGCGCCACCATCGTTGCCAAGATCAAAGAGGCCGTTCCCTTCGCCGATGAACAGGACGACTGGGTGTTCATCCGCCAGCCGGGCATGGACATCAGCTTGCAGCTTCACATGGAGAACGCCGACCTGGTGCGCTACGTGGTCGCACACGTGCACAGTGGCGATCAAAGTGCGGCGTGCATAGCGGCCATCCTGCGCTCACTCAACCTGCGCGCGCACGACACGGCCACAGGCGAGTTGTTCGATGGCAACAGTCTTGACGAGAGCCTTTAACGGATCAGTCGAAGAGCGCACGTAGTTCGTTCGCGTCCTCGGCCTTCATCTTGCCGCTAAGGATCAAACGCAGCTGACGGCGTCGTAATGCACCATCATAGCGCTTCTGTTCATCCTCGTTCTGCGGGACCACATCGGGGACCGCGCACGATCGGCCCGCCTGGTCCACGGCCACGAAGGTGTAGATGGCACTATTGGCCATGATCTTCTCCCCCGTCTGTTGGTCCTCCACCCACACATCGGCCCACACTTCCATACTGGTACCAAAGCCACGGCTCACATGGCTCTTGATGGTAACGAAATCGCCCAGTTTGATCGGCCGATCGAAACCCACGTGGTTGACGGCGACAGTAACAACGAGCCGTTTGCAATGCCGGTGCGCACTGATGGCGCAATTGATGTCGAGCCACTTCAGCAATTGACCACCAAAGAGGTTGCCCATGGTATTGGTATCGTTCGGGAGCACCAGGTGGGTGGTCTCTGCGTAGCTCTCGGTACTGGGTCGTGGCGCTTTCGTCATCGCGGCGCGAAGGTAGAGCGGGAAGCCGCGTTATATTTGAAAGACCGCCATGACGACCACAGCCGCCGAGATCCCTGCATTACTGAAAGCGCTGCACCTGTTCGCGCTCATCGTCTTCTTCGCCGGCACCTTCCACATCGTTCGCCTTTATGTGGCGCATCGGAGCGCGATGGCGCGATGGGAGCCTGATCGGAAAGTGCTGCTGGACCAGTTCACCGGCATGGAACGCAGGGCGCTCTACTTCGTCATCTGGCCGGCCTTCGCGGCCTTCATCCTTCTTGGTGGCTGGATCATCTCCATTCGACCTGCGTTGTGAAGGAGCCGTTCATGCACGTACTATTGGGCTATCTCGCCCTGCTGCTCGCCTATCATCTTAGCGTGCACCGGTTACACGGTCGCCTCAAGCGCGGTGAAGTCAAATGGTCCGCGTTCCAGTTGACGCTATGGTCACAAGGCGCTACCCTTTTCCTTTTCGTACTGGTGGTGCTCTTGATCTTCCGCACACGGATGGGGTGGGTCTGGGGTTCACTGGGCTTGCTTGCCATGGGGGCCGTAGTGATGTTGGTGGTCAATAGCATGCGCGGCAAGGGCACGTCAGAGCAGAAGGACCATGCTTGAACTGCGCACACCGGCCCCGGACTTCGAGCTGCTGGACCAAGATGGTGAGCCTGTGCGCCTCAGCTCCTTTCGCGGCCAGCACAATGTGGTGCTCTTTTTCTACCCGAAGGACAATACCCGCATCTGCACCTTGGAGGTCTGTGCTTTCCGGGACGCGCACCCGGCCATGACCGATCAGGATGCCGTGGTGTTCGGCATCAGCAGTGACCCTGTGGGGTCGCATCACTCCTTCTCTCAACGCTGGAAGCTTCCGTACCGTCTATTGTCCGATACGGACGGCGCCGTGCGCAACGCCTACCGCGTTAACCGCACACTGGGCCTTTTCCCGGGCCGTGTCACGTACGTCATCGACCATGAAGGCATCATCCGCGGCGCGGTGAACGATCCGCTCAGCGCATCGCGACATGTCCGCGAAGCGTTGGACTTACTGAAAGCTCAGAGCACGTCGTAGAACAGCACGCGACCATCGTCCGTGCCGATCAGCAGGTAATTCTCCCACAGCAACAATGGTGCGAGGTGGTGCTGATCCTTGTTCTCTGGAAAGCTGATGGTGCGCGTCACCTTTCCGTCGGTCCCCACGAACTCCACGATGCCCTTTTTGCCAGCCCGTACCGTGACATCGCCGATCTTCAATTCCTTCTGCTGATAGAAACGATCGAAGGAGGAATTGGACATCTCCAGGCCCATCGCCTTCACCTGACGGGGGTCTGGGATCCAGCGATGCGTATTGATCACCTTTTCCTGATGGCCGTCAGCAGCGCTCCACACGGTGCGTTTCCCGCTGGGTCCGATCAGCACCACGAGCTCTCCATTCTCATTGAATCCGGTGTGGTAAACGGCTGTCGCGCCGTCTTCTCCGTACGGATAGGCGAACACCTTCTTGCCGCTTTCTATCTCGTGCAACACTGCGCCGTTGTTCGTGCCTACTAGCACCCGATCACCCTTCGGCGCGATGGCGAACGCGGTGACCTCCGCCTTACCGGTCTTGATGGTGCGGGAAGGTGCTTCGGAAACGGTTTGTGCAGTAGTGAACCGCACCACGCCGACCGCAACGGCCAGCAGCAATGAACGCATGCTCATGATCAAGCTTGTTCTACGAGGTGATGTTGCTGCTGCAACCATACCAGCGCTTTCTCCTGGTCCGGGAACATCTGGATGGGGCGATGCGGCTTGTTGTGGCGTACGAAGACATTGGCAGCGAGCTGATGACCGAAGTCACGTACTACGATGGCATCAGCGGCGATGTACCTGCACGACTCTTCCGAGGACGCATGGGCACGGGCTTCTCCCGTCATACTGGTGCCTTCACCCACGGACACCATCAGCAAGGCTTTGCGACCCTGGCGTTCCTGCTCGATCGCATCGAACATCGCCTGCACCTCTTCGGGTCGCACCATGTGCTGATCCTTGAAATGGGTGTGCACGATGTCCCCATCCAAAAAGGCCACTGTACAGGCCTCAAGCTCCACGACATGCATCGTCTCCATCATATTCAGGTACGAAGTTAAGACCATCGCGTACCCATCGGGGCACGCCGCGAGAAGCTTAACGCACCAGCAGCCAGGCCTGTGCCGAACCTTCGCCCCTGATGGTCGCGAGCGCGTTCAACGCTTCAGTGCGATCGGCATAGCTGCCGAACACCACCGGATGCAGCTCGCCGTAGCGTGCCAAGCGCCGTGCCGGATAGCCCTTGTCCTGCAATTCCTTCAGCAGACGATCGGCGTTCTCGGGCTGCGCGAAGCAACCACCCACCAGATGGAAACGCAGCGCAATACCGGTCTTCTTGGGGATCGCTACTGCCGTGGTGTCCGCAGGGGCGGCACCCATGTCCACGGTCAACGAAACGCTATCGTTATCGGTGAGCGGGAAGGTCTGCACACCAAAGGCGCCTTCGGGAAGGGCGAACATCGAAGCACGTGCCACCATGGGCGCCACCGGCACCGGAGCTTCCGCGTACGTCGATGTCGGTCGGGAGCCGAAAGCGAAAGCTCCCGTACCACCGTTGAGCCCGATGAAGGTGCCCACAGCCCCCGCAGTGAGCAACAGTGCGATGCCGGCCGCGGCGGCCCAGTTGAAACCACCCTTTTCCCGGACCACGGCATCTACCCGGGGTAGCGGAATGACCTGGGGTTCACGGGGTACCTCGCGCAGCACCGGGGTTGCGGTTACAGGACGCAGGCCGAAGGCTTCCTTCAAGAAGTTGGCGCGATCGTCCGGATCGAACTGCAAGTTGCGCTGTGCATCGCGGTAGAAGATGCCGATGCGCGGCAATTCCAAGCGACCGGTGCTGTCCAACGCGGCGCGCCAAGCCGCTACCTCACCCTCAATGATGCTGTTGGCCGAGGCGAAACCGACCTCATCGCGCTTGGCGATCCGATCGGTGAGCAGGCCATCGTTGCGTAGCAGGTGGCGGTTGAAACCCACATCCTTGCTGGGCGGGTGGATCACGTGCCGGGCTTGGTCCAAACGGGCCGGACGGTATTGCGCCAAGAAACCTCCCCATCCGGGTACGATCACACAATCGTGCTCGAAAAGAAGGTCGTGCAGGTCGCGTTCCAGTGCCATGTTCCGGCGTGCAAGATATCCTTCATCGGGCTACCCGGGGCACCACGATCTCCCATTGACATGCCGTCGACAGGGATGGTGCTCGGACTCAACGGCATACTACGCCCCTGAGTTGCGCGCAACGCTTCTTCGCTGATATACCGGTCAACCCTCGGCCAACCGTCGGGCTTCTTCCAGGTCCGCGGGAGTGTCCACGCAGAATGAAGGATGCTGGGTAAGACCCACCCGTACGCTGAACCCGTTCTCCAACCACCGCAATTGCTCCAAGGATTCGGCTAGCTCGAGTGGCGATGGCTTCAGAGCCACCAACTTGGCCAGTACGGGGGTGCGGTAGGCATAAAGGCCGATATGCTTCAGAAAACGGAACGCCTGGTGCCGTGGCCCCTGGGCGCGGTTGCGCAGCACCGGTATGGCGGCCCGGCTGAAGTAGAGCGCATCGCCATGCACATCAACGGTGATCTTCACTTTGCCGGGATCATCAAGATCACGGTCATCGGTAAGGTGGTGGGCAAGCGTGGCCAGACCGCCGGAGGAAACGGTGAGCGTAGCACAGAGCTCATCGATCTGTGCCGGCACCAGGAACGGCTCATCCCCCTGTATGTTCACCACGGCATCGAACCGATCGGCGCCAACATTGGCGAGCGCTTCGTAACAGCGGTCAGTACCACTGGGGTGCGCAGGGTCCGTCATGACCACCTTGCCGCCGATGTCCACGACATGGTCGAATATGCGCTGATCATCCGTGGCCACCACCACGTGGCTGAGCGTAGTGGCTTGGGTAGCACGTTCCAGCACGCGCTGGATCATGGTCTTGCCTCCGATGTCGGCCAAGGGTTTGGCGGGCAGTCGCGTACTGGCGTAACGCGCGGGGATGATGCCGAGGAAGCGGAGCGTACTCATGCTTGCGAAGGAACGATGATCACAAGTTCATGCTCAACTGCACCTGCATGCTTCGAGGGGCTTCAATGGCGAGCGGGCGCATGGCATAGGACCTGTTGCCGATATTGTTCACGATGAGCGCCGCACGGAGCTGGTCCGTCAACTCCAGGCCGACGCGGCCGTCCACGATCACATCGCCAGTGGTATGGCTCTCCATCCACTTCCGCACGCCGGTGTCGAGTATCCCGCTCAGATCATCCAGCGAAACGAAGGCGACATCGATATTGCGCACATGGCTGTTGTAGCGCACGCTGCCGCCTACGAAGATGCGCTTGTAGTCCACCTGTACATCGGCACGGAAGAGTTGGCGTATGCGGAACTTGAGCACATTGCCCGTGGTGTCGTAGCTGGTGTTGGCATAGGTGGCCGGGGCGAAGTAGGAGCCCGTGGAGGAGTTCGCATATTGCTGGTGCGGCGTGGTGCTGATGGGCAGTGTATTGGTGAACCCCATGAGCGTGGCGATCTCCACCGCCCCTATCCTACCCTTGCCGGTCAGTTCCAGTTCGTAACCGGTAACCCGCGCACCACCGGTGTTCACGCTCTTGAAGCCGAGGGAGTTCGTTCCTGCGCTGATCGGACCCCATTGCCCGAAGGTGAACTCCACATAGTTCTCGAAGTCCTGCTGGAACACCACGGCATCCACATAACCCATGAAGTTGCCGATCTTGAAACCTTGTTTGATGCCCCCTTCCACGTTCCAGCTCTGTTCCGGCGCGAGCGTCGGGTTCGGGAACACCTTCAGTGCGCCCACGCTGGTGCTGATGAAACGCTCGCCGATGGTGGGGAACCGGAAGCCCTGTCCATAGCTGGCACGCAGGTAGGTGGCCTTCATCACCTGGTAGGTGGCTCCTGTGCGGAAGACCGGCTGCGAAGCTTCATCCTCGTTCACCAGGAACCGCTCGTAGCGCACACCGGCGCTCAACGCCAGCTTCTCGAAGAGCTTCTTATCCACCTGTAGGTAACCAGCGGTGTTGGTCGCCTCGTTCAGGCCATCACCATTATCCCCACCGGCATAGAGCTCCGCCTCGCTGGAGACCTTGCGCCAGACCACACCAGCGGTGAGCATGGTCTCCCCGAAGAGGTTCAACTTCTGTTGCACCTGATACTCGCCGTGCAGCGTGGTGTTGCTGTTGCCCTGCCCGTTGTTGTTGTCGAATACCTGGCGGTGCAGCCGGCCGCGTACGGAATGGCGTGTACCGGCTTTCGAGAGGTAGTCCACGAACGGATCGATGTAGTACTGCGTGCCACGCGTGCGGGTCACCGTGCCCGGTTTGGGACGGTAGAGCCCATCCTCGATATCGTTCCAGATGAACACGCTGGTGCTGCGGCTCTTCATGGCGTTCGCGTTGATGCCGTAGCTAAGACCTTTCACTTTGCCATTACGCCACCGCGTGCCGATGTTGAACCGTATGCGGTTCTCGTAACCACCGGTACCGGTGCGCAACGTGTCCACGGCGATGGTATCCGCTGCGATGGGTTCCGGACCGATGTAGCCATTATCGCCGAAAGCATTTCCACCCAGTACCAGATCGAACTTGCCGAACTGTTGTGCGTGAGAGAAATTGGCCCCACCGAGGAGGGGACTGTTATCTCCCCACCATCTCGCTGCGGGGTTGGCGGGCGAATCGTACATACCGGCGAAGACCGTTGCGCGTGTCGCAGGCTTATCGCGCGGATAAGCCGTCCGCACATTGATGACCCCGCTGAGCGCCGCGCTGCCATACAGCACGCTGCTTGCACCTTTGATCACCTCCACCTGTTCCAGGTTCTCGATGGGAAGGAAGGTCCAGTTGGGTCTGCCGATATCGCCGCTCAGGATGGGCACACCGTCCACCAACACCTGCACCCGGCTACCGGCACCATAGCTGAAGCCGCTACCTGCCCGTATCTGCGGTTCTTCGTCCACGATCACCACGCCGGGCACCTGGTCCAGTGCGTCGCTCAGAGTCACGATGTTCTTGTTGCGGATCAGTTCGGGCCGCAACACGCTCAAGGATTGGGTCACCTCGCCCACCCGTTGCTCGAACCGGCCGGCACTGATCACCACCATATCCAATTGCTGGGCCGATGGGCTCATCCGCACATCCAGCGTCAGCGAGCTACCCTCGGTCATGGTCACGACGCGCGTGAGCGTGCTGTAACCCACGAACGAGAACGTGATGGTGTAGGTACCCATCGGCAGGTCCATGGCATATGCACCCTGCACATCGGTGGCAGCGCCCTTGCCCGGAGCATGGGTCACGTTCACGCCGATCAGTGGTTCTCCACTCAGGCTGTCACGCACCATGCCTTTCAAGGATGTGTTCTGTGCCGCTGTACAGCAAGCGCTCGCCATCGCGAGGGACACGACCATCCACCTCAACATGCTGCGCCTATATTCGTGTGCTCTCCCATTCTGTTCGCTGCGGCCGACAGGTCGCAGGTAAATGTAGAAAAAGGCCTTCCCGTTCATGGGGGATCAGGAACTCATACACCGCATAGCCCTGTCCATGCTCAAGGGCATCGGACCGGTCAACGCGCGTAATCTGGTGGCCTACTGCGGTGGCGTCGATCCCATTTTCACCGATAAGAAGCTGAAGAACACGCTGGAGAAAGTGCCCGGCATCGGCCCGAAACTGATCGCGAGCATCACCGACAAGAAGGTGATGCCTGCTGCGGAGAAGGAGCTCGCCTACGTCCAGAAGCACAAGCTACGGGCACTGTTCTACCTCGATGCGGACTATCCGCGCCGGTTGAAGCAGGCGGAAGATGCACCGGTGATCCTCTTCGTGGATGGCAACGCGGATTTCGATACCGCGCACATGGTGAGCATCGTGGGCACACGCACACCCACGGAACAAGGCAAGCGGTTGTGTGTGGAGTTGGTCGAAGGCTTGAAAGAATGCAACGCCACCATCGTGAGCGGTCTCGCGTACGGCATCGACATCGTGGCGCATCGCACCGCGTTGAAGAACGACATGCCCACCATCGGCTGTGTCGCACATGGATTGGACAAACTCTACCCGGGCGAACACGCGGCCACTGCGAAGGAGATGACGAAGCACGGTGCCTTGGTGAGCGAACTGCCCAGTGGATCACCGTTCGCGCCAGGCAATTTCCCGGCGCGCAACCGTGTGATCGCCGGCCTCAGCGATTGCACCATCGTGGTGGAGAGCGGCCCGAAAGGAGGCAGCCTCATCACCACCGACATCGCCAGCAGCTACGACCGCGAGGTGTTCGCGTTCCCCGGAAGACCAACGGATCCGCGCAGCGAGGGTTGCAACAAGTTGATCCAGCAGAACAAGGCTGCACTGGTCAACAACGCGAAGGATGTGATCACCCTGATGGAGTGGTTACCGAAGAAGAAGAAAGCCCTGGTGCAAGCCGCGCTCTTCGCCGAACTGCTACCCGATGAGCAAACGCTCGTCGACATCATCAAGACCAACGGCAGTACCCACATCGACGACCTATGCATGAAAAGCAAATGGTCGCAAGGCAAGGTCTCGGGCCTCTTGCTCAACATGGAGTTCAACGGCGTGGTTCGGAGCCTGCCGGGGAAGGTGTACCAGTTGAATTGAAGGGTCACGCACGATGCGCCCATGAACGGTCAAGCGCTTCCGCGTATCATCCTTGCAAGCATCGTCATCTGATCGTTCATGGCCGTCGTTTGCGCCTTCATGAACTCGAGCAGCTTCTGCTCCCTCTCCTCGAACGACCGTAACAGCTCCGGTGAGTTGTTGGCAGCTAACGACCCTGCCTCGTTCCGGTCCGCCCCCAGTTTTAACGACGCCGAGGCAAAGAAGATCGCTGGTTCAACGTTGTACAATTTCGCAGCCTTCATAACCACTTCGTGCGGCACAGGATGTAAGCCTTTTTCGTATTCGCAGTACGTGCTCTTGGAAACGTCCAGCTGCGCAGCTGCATATTCCTGAGTGTAGTTCACATGCACGCGGAACTGCCGCAGCTTCTCTCCCAACTTGAATGGATCTTGCATCGATGGTCGTGTGAGTTGTACATGATGGGAGGAGATAAAAGAGTAGAACGAATGTATCCGGATAGCTCGAACTATCTTCGGTGTGGCCGAACCGGTTTTGCACAGGGTTGCCAACAAGTTTGTACAACCCGCTCAATGAAGGGTGGGGGAAAAACCAAAACCCAAATTTCTATGAAAAGGTACTTACTGACTGCGGCATCATGTGTGTTCGGTCTCACGGCCTTCTGCCAGATGGGGCCATGGACGCCTTTGGACCAAATACCTCCACGTACCCATAGTGGTTGGGCTGGCGACGTGCAGATCAGGAATGGGACCGCATTCGTGACGTGCTATACAAATGTGGATCACATTTGTTTACAGAAGATACAAGCACTTGCCGGGCGTCAAGGGGTGGAATTCTTTGGTCAAGATAAGAAGAGCATCGGCAAGTACTCTTACTCGGTAGGCCGTTATCGCACGGAGCCGGGGAAGCAGACGGAGATCGAACTATCCGATGCTGTAAAGTTTTAATTGGTCTACCGGGAAGGGCTTGTGAGCCCTTCCCGGATCCATTGCTTATCATGCGTGCCATAGCTGTTGCGATCATTTGCTGCCTTCTTACGATCCGGGTACCGGGTCAGGTCCTGAAGGTCTACCTAAATACCAACGACTGCATCAACTGCATATCGTCAATCGCTCAATTGGGTCGACTAAATGAGCGTATAGCTGTGGAGATGTTCTGTGACGAGACCAAGCAGCGTTTCATCCCGGCGTTATTGGAAGAATATGGGGTAGCCGCAGATGCTCGAACCACGATCGCATTCATCCCGCAAAACGTCCTGCTGAGTAAAGCGCCTGTATCCGGCCGGTGTGAGTTCGTTCTTGGCGATAGCGTGCTCTATGGCTTTGAGCTTAGGCAGTTGAATGACTACGTGCCGGATCTGGAACGCGCTTCCTACGGATACGATCGGCGTGAGCGCCACCCCTTGAAGTTAGAGCAGCCGCTTGGCGATCGGCTAACCATTTTCCCGGCCGGGGAACAGGTGGTTCTGATGGATTACTTGTTCCGACGTTCGTACTTGCTGGCTCCTGCTGATGGTGATAGCCTGAGGCCAACGCCGTTGGCCCCGACAGATAGCCTTACCCGTGCGACGATGAAGCGCATACTAGGCGATCTTTCGGTCTACGACTCTTTGGCCGCGAAGTATCAGGATGGCCCCCAATTCCAGCATAAGATCGTGGCAGTGAACGCCCAGCACAGCGGATTCCAGTTCGCGGATTGGATTGGCTATGTGGGATATCATTCCGATGGAAGCTTGATCAATACATATAGACTGGCCTATTTCTTATGGAATGAAGGCGCGGTGAGTTTTACGATGTACGGGAAGTGGATCGGGATAGACCCGTTTATGCCGGTTTTGGATTTCGGATTCCACCTTGGAGACACAATGCTCACCACCCCTTTGATACGAATGGAGGTGAGTGACGAGCCCTCGTACCTCTTGGCTGATTGGGATCGCGTAGGGGACAGCATTGCATTCCATGGGTTTAGGGAACTGCGTTGCCCCAAACCCTTGCAGGAATTCGAGAATACACACTCTCAGATCATCAGCGGCATGTTGCGCAGCGGGTACTACGGAACTACCGGGTATCCGTTATTGTACGATGTGATCAATGACCGCGCTTATGACCTGACAACTTTGCTCGGAGACGGTTCAACAGATTGGTTCAAGAACGGAGTGGCGGTCTACCACATGTCGGACATTCTTTCGTTAGCTGATGGAACGGTCTTGCTGCTTTTTCAGATCGATGGAGTGACTCAATTGGCTTGGTTGAATCTGACCAATTCTCGGGTGATCAAACGGCTAATCATAGACGTTACGGAAACGGACCTGAATACCCTGCGTCTGCTGGACGATGGTCGGGTGGCCGGAGTTTCCAAGGCTAACGATGCTTTTGTTATTCTGCAATGACTACGGCAGGGCGGAGCCACTTCCTCTCAGCCGCCAGTCTCATACAACACCATGCCCTTAGCAATAGTGTCTTTGTTCAAGGACCCGCTCATGATCATCATTCGCAGTGTATCATCCACATGATAAGGCACACCTCCCAACTTCTCAATACCGTCTTCTGCTTCATTGTCTTGAGCGCCCTTCAGGGCTGTGGTTTTCTCTGGGAACAGACGCGGCAACCAAGAGCATGCGCCACCGAGAGCGTGAACACCATACCATGTGACACATGCACATCCATGGTGGCTCAAGGATCGATGGAGGCCCTGACCGTTGCGAACATCATAGATTCCGTGGCGGCATCGCCATCTGATACAACCCTGCTCATGTTCATCAATTCGGGGTGCCCGGACTTCCCCGTGACCATGCCGCATTTCCTCGACGCATTGAAGACCCGGAGTGGCATTCGTCCAATGTTGATCTTCTCCGATGACCACACCAATGCGAATACGGCGCGGCAAAGAGCCGTTTCGTGGGGGTGGCACGAACGGATGTACATACTGGATCAGGATGAATGTGGCTGCTACATGGATACCCGCCAACGCCATACGGTCATGTTGCAGAAGTTGGCGATCTCTGCCCCAGACAAATACCACTTGACCGTGAATCTGCTTGTTCTCATGAGCAAGCGAGGAGCGGTTCTCGACACATCGCAATACCTGGACATGGCGCACCTCTGAGGAATGATCGCCAATCATGTTATCTCAGTATCCGCCATAGGTTGATCAGCACATCCCGACTGAACCACTTCCTAGCGGGGGCCTCAATTGATTCCCGATACTGATGAAACTCGATCATCTCGTACATATTACTACGGTGGTGATCAATCTGATCCATTTGAATGCAAGTGGCCAGGGCATGGCCTTGGAAGCCCCATATCGAACCCAAAGCAGCTCCCTCTACACCGCCCTCTCCACCTCCTACTCCACCAGCACCAACTGGCAGGGCCAGGACCTGCGCAACTTCTCCTTTCTCGGCAATGTGTTGTACAAACACAACACACAAGACAGCACCCGCAGCCATGCACACCAAGTGTTGGCCGACCTGGGCTACCTCAAGTTCGTGGATAGCCTTTGGATCAAGGGCGTTGACCGCTTCCAAGTGAACCTGCTGTGGGCCACCAAGGCGCGCCGCTTCGACCACTCGTACAGCCTGCTGCTCAGCACGCAATTCCTGCCCAACACCTCGTGGAGCTACGATCCGGAGCTGCAACGCACCACCCGCACAAGCGTTGGCGGCTTGTTCAGGCCCTTCACGTTGGAGGCCGGCTACGGTGCCGTGCTGCGCTTCTGGAACACCAGCAGCATCAACTTCGCCTTTGCCACCTTGAAACTGAGCGGCTACCCCAAGGAACTCACCGCACCGCAGTTCAGCGATGCCACGCTGCTGCAAAGCCGGGCGATGAACTACTACATGAGCTACGGCCTGGGCTTGATCACTGCCATCAACAAACCCATTGGGCAGCGACTACAGTGGATCAACAACAGCCGGGCCTTCTGCAACGGCTTCGACAAGGACCACGCGAACTTCGACATCAGCAACATGCTCATCGTGAAACTGTGGAAGTACATCCAGTTCCGGTTCGACACGCGCGTGGCATACAACCCGAGGCTCAACTACCAGGTGCAGTTCCGCCAGGAAGCGCTGATCGGTTTCTTCTATGAGCGGAATTCTTGAATGCGCCTCAAGCTCCTAGCTACGAGCCTCGAGCTGCTGACGTGACTGACGCGGCAGCTTGAGGCTTGAAGCTAGCGGCTTGCAGCTTGACCCTTGTCACTTGAGCCCGACCGGTCATCCGGCTCACCCGCTTGTCCGTGCAATGCCCCCATCTACATTTGCCCCTGCTTTCAACCAAAAGCAACAAAACACCCCCGTATGGCAAAGTCGAACAAGGCCCTTGACGCCTTCATGGCCGAAGTGAAGAAGCGCAACGGCAACGAGCCTGAATTCCTGCAGGCGGTACACGAAGTGGCCGAGATGGTGATCCCCTTCATCGAGGCGAACCCCAAGTACAAAGGCAAGATGCTCCTGGAGCGTATGGTGGAGCCCGAGCGCACCATCATGTTCCGTGTGCCTTGGGTGGATGACAAAGGCCAGACCCAGGTGAACCGCGGTTTCCGTGTGGAGTACAACAGCGCCATCGGACCTTACAAGGGCGGTCTGCGTTTCCACCCGAGCGTGAACCTGAGCATCCTCAAGTTCCTCGGCTTCGAACAGACCTTCAAGAACAGCCTCACCACGCTGCCGATGGGCGGTGGCAAAGGCGGAAGCGACTTTGACCCCAAAGGCAAGAGCGATGCGGAAGTGATGCGCTTCTGCCAGAGCTTCATGACGGAGCTGTGGCGCCACGTGGGCCAGTTCACCGATGTGCCTGCGGGCGATATCGGCGTGGGCGGTCGCGAGATCGGTTTCATGTTCGGCCAGGACAAGCGCCTGCGCAACGAGTTCACCGGTGTGTTCACAGGCAAGGGCCGCACCTGGGGCGGTTCGCTCATCCGTCCGGAAGCAACGGGCTACGGCTGCGTGTACTTCGCCGCCGAGATGATGAAGGAGAACAAGCAGGACTTCAAAGGCAAGATCGTGGCGGTGAGCGGCAGCGGCAACGTGGCCCAGTACGCCATCGAGAAGGCCACGCAGCTCGGCGCCAAAGTGGTGTCCGCGAGCGATAGCGACGGTGCCATCTACGACCCCGCCGGTATCGACGCCACCAAGCTCGCCTTCATCATGGACCTGAAGAACGTGAAGCGCGGCCGCATCGAGGAGTACGCGAAGAAGTTCAAAGGCAGCACCTACAAGAAGGGCGCGCGCGTGTGGGACATCGTGGCCAAGTGCGACGTGGCCCTGCCCTGCGCCACGCAGAACGAACTGAGCGACAAGAACGCGAAGGACCTGGTGAAGAAAGGCGTGAAGTATGTGGCCGAAGGCGCCAACATGCCCACCACACCGGAAGGCATCCTGGTGCTGCAAGGCGCTGGTGTGGCCTTCGCCCCCGGCAAGGCGAGCAACGCCGGTGGTGTTGCAACGAGCGGTCTGGAGATGAGCCAGAACAGCCTGCGCCTGAGCTGGACCCGCGAAGAGGTGGACGGCCACCTGCACCGCATCATGAAGGACATCCACGCCGCCTGCGTGAAGCACGGCAAGGAAGGCAAAGGCGTCAACTACGTGAAGGGCGCCAACATCGCCGGCTTTGTGAAGGTGGCTGACGCGATGCTGGATCAGGGCGTGGTGTAAGCATCGCCGACATCGAAATGAAGAAGCCCCGGCGCGAGTCGGGGCTTCTTCGTTCGGGGTGGGAAACCAGCATCGGGATCATCTCCTGATCCACGGCAACTCATCGCCGATGAACGGTGAAAGCCTATCCGTACGGTATTCGAGCAAGTAACGTGCTTAGCTAAGAGCACATCCGCGCTCCCAGCGCATCGGCGACGCATATTCCCGCGCGATCATCACTGCGCATGGCTTGATCGTCTAACGTACTATCACACTTTGCATCTGAGCACCCGCACAGCCAAAGGCATACACCCCCGGTGCCAACGAAGAAACATCCAACGCTAACGTTCCTCCATTCGGGGGAGCGCGCTGTTCAAGCACCAGACGTCCTTGCGCGTCGCAAAGACGCACCGATCGTCCAGCGCCTGCTGCTGTCACCGGAATGAAAAGCACCTCGTGCGCGGGCACAGGGAAAGCACTGCCCAGCAACGGCGCATGGCCTTGATCCATGCCGCTGCTGATGCCACCGACCGCAGGAATGTCATACGCTTGGTACACTTCACCGTCCTGCGCCCGCACGAAAGCCACCACTCGCAGATCCACGGCATCCCATGCCTCGGGCACGGCAGTGCTGTAAGTTCGTTGTACAAGCGTGCCAGGGGAGGTTACATCCACCATGTCGCCCTCCAAGGGCGTGACATGGTCGCGCAGGACATGCCGGTGATGGTATGCGCTATGCGGACCGTTCGCGTAGTCCTGCTGGAAGGCCACGACGGAGCCTTGCGTCAACATCACCGAGATCCGGTCCATCGGAGTGGCGCTACTGCCCGTGTAATAAAGCTCAACTTGTACGGTGAGTTGGCGGGTGTTGACATCGAAAACGCTTGCCACGCCAAGATTCACGGGAGAAGGGTCATCCAGCACTTCCTGCACCTGCCCTGCCCATTGCTCTGCGGTCTGCGGCAGTTGCCTGTTCACCGTGCCTTGCGGCTGGAATTGTATGTCGAAGGACTGCCACAGCGCAGCACCATCAGTTGTGCGGAAGTCGGGCTGACCACTGTTCGGGGCGGCGAGCGCACCCCCGTGAACACCCACCACCACCAACCGCGCACCATGGACAGTGACCAACGCATCAGCCGTGGCATGCGCAACTGGGCAGTTGCCACAACCCGCTGCCGTGAACTCCTCCAGCAGGGCGGTGCGGTCGCGCGGCGCAGCACCGGCGAGATCCTGTGCGGACAGGGCTGTGCTGCACAGAATGAAAGCGACCAGCAGCATATAGGGCGAAGGCATGGCAAAAGGTGTTCGTGGGATAAGAGGGTCGCGAGGCGGTCCAAAGCCTGACAAGCGCGTTGGAAGTCGGCTCCACCAAGAGGCGATTCGCCCGATGGGTTCAGCTGCGGCATGAAGCCCTTGCCCAAGGACGACGAACGCAAAAGGGACTGGCATCCTTAAGCCGGACCTTTGCAGCGCTGCAAAATGTCCTGAACAGCCCGCGAGGCTGAACGTGCAGCTTGAACGATGCTACTTCCCCGAACCCTCCCGGATGTGCGCTGCCTAGTGCTGCGATGCGCACCGTTCCGGTGCTTCGAGCGACCACGATGATCCAACGGCTCAGGTCCGCATTGGCGCGCACGGTCATCGCCGAACACTTGGACAACCTGGTTCCTTGGCTGGCCTTGTTGCTCGGCCTGCTCGCAGCCATCAGCAGCGTTGCGCAATGCGGCTTCACGGTGCAGGGTGCGCCCACTACGCTCTGCGCTGGTGCAGCCGTACAACTCATGCTGGACACCACCGGCGGTGAATTCGGGGAGGATGCGGTCATCACATGGAGTTCCAGTGCAGCGGGTGATTTCAGTTGTTCGGGATGCAGTAACACCTCGTTCACCGCAGCAGTACCCGTCGCCATCACGCAACCGGCGAGCTCCATCACTGTTTCTGTTACCAGTCCCACGTGCCCAGCCCCGAACAACGAAGTCATCACCTATACGCTCTTGGCCACACCGCAGGCGGGTTTGGGCGCTACACTGGCCGGTATTCCCATGACCACTTCTGCGGCTTACGGTGCAACGGTGACCACCTTCACGCTATGTGAAGACCCACCGCCCGTGAACTCCGTCGTGGACTTCGTGGATGCCAGCACCAATGCAACGGGTAGCACGAACCTGATACAGCCCAACGGCACTTCCGTTCCCGCTAGTGGCACGTTCGCCGCTGGCCTCACGCCAGGCACGTACACCGTTACCGACCCCTCAACAGGCTGCTCCAACACGCTGAACTACCAAGTGCTCATCGGCCCGCCGGTGGTGAGCATATCCGCACAGCTCGGCATCGCGGGTACTACGTTCGGTTGCGCGGATGAACTGATCGAATTCGAGATCACCCCTACTGGTCAAAGCCCCACAGGGATGATCTACACCATCCATGAGAGTTACGACCTGGCCCCGAGCGACAACCCCGTCGCAGTGCTCACGAACGTGCCGCCGGGCACAACGACCGCGTTCTTCCACTCCTTCAGCATGAACTCCTGCGGCGGTACACACGCCGGCGGACCCAACACGGCAGGTCTGGAAGTGACCCCGGCATATGGTTGCTACTTCGGGCCACCGATCACACCTATCACGACCAACGGGGTGTACATAAGCAACGAACCGGTGGCCGCCATCGATGGTCCACGCCAGGCGTGCATAGGGCCCGTCACGTTCGATAATGTGAGCCAAGGTGCCTGGATAGACAACAACGGTGTTTGCGCCACCCAGCCACAACAGGGTTTCTGGACCATCTCGGGCTCCACACCCTTGGAGTGGACCGTAGCTGCTGGCTTCGTTCTTGGTGATGATGGCGGCACACCGGACGATCCGTTCAATTGGAACCTGGGTTCCGATCCGCTCACGGTGGATTTCCACCTGGCCGGTACCTACACGATCGGATTCACCGTGGCGAGCAGTTCGGGCTGCGGTGCCAGCAGCTACTATGAATATGACATCTGCGTAGAGACTCCCACACCACCCACCTCCTTCACCGTTTCTCCTGTCACGGGTTGTGCTCCGTTCACGCCCACCATCAGCAATTCGGGTCCGCAGACGTTCGGTTGCAATGGCACCTACGAATGGTCCGTGCAGTTCCTTGGATCGGATTGTGGCACCAGCGGCAGTTCGTCATGCGTGGATTGCACGGACGAGTTCGAACCTTCAATCACCTTCAACGGTGCAGGAACCTATGCCATCAGCATGAGGGCGGTGAGCGGTTGCACCACTGCGCCAGTGGTTCAGGAAGTGATGGTAGTAGCACCACCTACGGCTACCATCGATCCTTTGCCCGCGCAGATCTGCACCGGGCAGTGCATCACGCCAACGGCCGTGGTCGCTGGTTGCGGTGTTACGGACATCAGCTATGCATGGACCTTCACCAACACGAGCCTGGCTACGTTCAGTGGTGCCACACCTCCGCAGCTGTGTCCAACGGTAGCGGGTGTCGACCTTGGCATTCAACTCTCGGTGACGAACGCATGCGGCACATCGCCTTTGGCTCAGCGCAGCGTTCAAGTTGCGAACGTGAGTACGCCACTGATCGTCACATCCGATGGTCCCGTATGCGAAGGCGGCACCATTACGCTTACGGCCAATGGAGGTGCCGCCGGCGCGAGTTTCACATGGACCGACCCATCGGGAGCGACGAGTCCACTAAGCACCAACGCCACACTGGTGATCAACAATGCGACGAACGGAGCACATAACGGCACCTGGACCGTGAGCGCGGGCAGCGGGCCGTGCGATGCGGCCGGGTCGGTTATCGCCGTGGTCCATTCGACACCGCCTGTAGTCGTCAGCGCTGCACCGGCAGGTCCTTTATGCAACGGAGGATCCACCACATTGATGGCAAGCGCGGGTGCGGCGACAGGTGCATACCAATGGTCCGGGGGGCCTGGAAGCGCGGTATGGGCGAATGCCACACCCTTCCCGCCAACCACCACGTATGCGGTCACCTTCACGGATGATGCAACCGGGTGCACGGGACAAGGCAACATCGCCATTGCCGTCGGGACCGGCAGCGCTGTGGAAGCCGGCACACCTACAATTCCGGATTGCGACCTGATCGACGTTCCATTGAACTCCGGTTCGCCCACAGGTGGAATATGGAGCATCGTTGCCGGGCCCGGCACCATCAATGGTGTGGCGGGCGCACAGATCTATACACCGGCCGCTGGGGCAGGTCCATATACAGCAACGTTGCAATACACGATCACCACGGGTGGATGTCCGGGCACGGATGATGTGGTGATCGACATACCCGCATCCAGCGCTGCGCATGCCGGGCCCGCAGTGACAGCCTGCGATTGCGAAGGCATCATCACGTTGACGGGCGTTTCACCGGTGAACGGCCAATGGACGCCGATCGCCGGAATATTGGATGCAGCAGGGAATTTCAATACGTGCGCCTCAGGCCCAGGCACCTTCACGGTGCAGTTCTGCCCGCCCGTTGTAGGATCATGCACTCCGTGCGATACGAAGAGCGTGGTGGTGCACGGTGTTCCAACGGCAGCGTTCGATGTGAGCGCGGCCCCTTATTGCGCGGGCGCTAGTGTTAGCTTTTCCGATGCCAGCAACGCAGTATCCGGTGGCGCATTGAGCGCATGGAACTGGGATTTCGGCGACCCGCTCTCTCCAGCGAACACCGCCGCAACACCTGATGCTGCGCATGGATATGACCATGGTGATAGCACGTACACGGTGACGCTCACCGTGCACCAAGGCACGTGCAGCGCCAGCGTCACACATGATGTATACGTGCAGTTGGCGCCGGTCGCCTCCTTCACCGCAACGACCGACGGGGGATGCGCACCGGTGATGGCCACCTTCCAACAAGCGATGATGGGTGTGGAAGCTTGGAGTTGGGACTTCGACCATCCGATGGGCAATGGTACCATGGAACAGGATCCCGGGCATCTGTATCAAGACCCTGGAACTTACGAAGTGATGCTTGCGGTGAGCAGCGTATGTGGCAGCGATACAGCTTTCCGAACGGTCACCGCGGGATCACCGCCGGAGTTGGAGCCGACCATTTCGCCCGCCGTCGCTTGTGCTAACGCCCCCATCACCTTCACGCTGCCGAACGGACCATGGTCCAATGTGCAATGGGATTTCGGGGACCCGCTCTCCGGACCGGATAACACCGCCACGGCAAGTACCTCGTCGCACCTTTTCGCGGCAGCCGGCAGCTATACCGTTTCAGTGACAGCCGAAGGTACTTTGACACAATGCGTGGGAACCGCACACCTTGCGGTGCAAGTGGCCGAGGCCGTTGATGCGGAATTATCCCTCAGTTCCGCCGCAGGTTGCGCACCGTTGAACATCGCCCTGGCGAATACCGCCAGCGGGGCGGATGATGTCCACTGGACGATCGAAGATGTCGACGGCGCCGTGGAGTACTTCTCGGACAACGCCGAATACACCTTCGACCATGGTGGTCTGTTCAATATCAGACTTCTCGTCGAGCATGCATCCGGATGCGTGGATTCGGCGCTTGCGCAGGTGGAAGTATACGAGGCCGTGACCGCAGCGTTCACCATGGATGAAGAGCCGCTTTGCGGTGCCCCGGCCGAAGCTCATTTCGACAATAATTCGACTGGCGTAGGTCCACTGGCCTACACGTGGCACTTCGGCGAGAACGGCGCGAGTTCCATCGCCACGGACCCGAGCTATACGTACACTGCCCCCGGCGACTTCGAGGTGTGCCTGCAGGTGGAGAGCGAACACGAATGCACCGCTTCGTACTGCGCGCCTCTTGCGGTTCATCCAGCACCCAGCGCTGCCTTTGATGTGAATGCGATGGTCTGCGTTGGAGTCCCCATTCCCTTCTCGGCACCCTTGGGACAGGCGACGTACCGCTGGTGGTTCGGGGACGGCGCCACATCGATGCTCATGGCACCACAGCACAGCTACACCATACCCGGCGTGTACGATGTGGCACTGGCAGTAACGGGAGCAGGAGGATGTGCGGACAGTCTCTATCTATCGGACCGCATCGTGGTGCTATCTACGCCGGTGGCCGCCTTCAGCGTGGACACCTTGAGCAACAGCGCGCAGCTACCCGTGTATGCCATGGAGGACGGCAGCGCTGGTGCCACCGCTTGGTACTGGGACTTCGGCGACGGGGCTACCAGCACGGATCGCGACCCACGACATGAATTCCCGGCAACTTACGGGGCGAACTATACCACTTGCCTCACCGTAGCCAATGAAGCAGGCTGCGTTGACCAGGCATGCACCACGTTCACCTACGATGCGGGAGGCAACATACATGTGCCCAACGCCTTCACACCGAACGGAGATCTTAAGAACGATGTCTTCCGCCCTGTAATCAATGGCTTCGAGCAATGCCGCACGTTGGATCTCTGGATCTACGATCGTTGGGGTAACCTGGTGGAACATCTCCAGGACCGTAACTCGGGTTGGGATGGGCGTTTCAATGGCGCCGAACCATTGATCGATGTGTACGTGTGGAGGTTGAGCCTATCGAATTGCCTGGATGGAACTGACCCCGAGGATCGATTCGGTCATGTGACCATCGTGCTGGACAAATCCGAATGAAAGGCTTTCGCGGGCCGGTGATGCAGTTGAACATACCGAACGAAAAAGCCCCCTTTCGGAGGCCTTTTCACACGGGAGAGGAGAATGACTAGCAGAATTCGTCGTAAGCCATCATCAGGTTATCGGCGATCATCTCAGCACTGCGGCCTTCGATGTGATGGCGCTCCAGGAAGTGCACCAATTTGCCGTCCTTGAACAATGCCATGGCCGGGCTGCTCGGTGGATATGGCAGGAAGTGCTTGCGGGCTTGATTGGTGGCATCGGTGTCAACGCCAGCGAAGACGGTAACAAGATGGTCTGGACGTTTCGCACCGGTCAAGGAGTGCTTGGCGCCCGGCCGTGCAGCGCCAGCGGCACAACCGCATACGCTGTTCACCACGCAGAGCACGGTGCCAGGCTGCGTCAGGGCCGTGTCCACTTGATCGGGGGTTTGCAATTGTTCGAAACCGGCGGAGACCAGGTCGGTCTTCATCGGAGCAACGAGTTCGGGAGGATACATGGTATCGAAGCGCTGCCGGAAACTGATTGGACCGGCGGCTGGTACAAAGATACTTCCCATGGGGAACATCTGACCAGTGCCCTACAGCGCCCGTTTCCGTTTGAAGAACGCCTTGATCAGATCCGCACATTCGGCCTCCAGAACGCCACCCGTTACCTGCGTCTTCGGGTGCAGGAGCCCTCCTCCGATACGGCGGTAACCTGCCTTTTCGTCGAATGCCCCGAAAACCACGCGGCCCAACTGCGCCCAGTGCATGGCGCCAGCGCACATCACACAGGGTTCCAAAGTCACGTACAGCACACAATCGCGCAGATACTTCCCTCCCACTTGTTCCGCCGCCGCAGTGATGGCCTGCATTTCGGCATGCGCGGTCACATCGTTCAATCGTTCGGTGAGGTTATGGCCACGGGCGATGATACGGTCCTTCCAAACGATCACTACTCCAATAGGGACCTCATCGGCCTTGAACGCCTGTTCGGCCTCCTTCAAGGCCTGGCGCATGAAGTGCTCGTCGCTGGTCTGGATGATCATATCGAGGCGATGGCCTGAAGGTCAGGTTCGTTCACCAGCACATTCTTCACCTCGGACTTCAGGTCCTTGATGTTGAGCTGAAGTGTGCGCCTGCCGTTCCATTCGTTCTCTTCCAACGTGTACAGCACACTGAAAGGTTCACCGCTCTTCACCCGTTCGAAATGTCCGCCCAAGCGGAAGCCGATGGCATCGAACGTGGGTCCGGACGTACCTGCCATACGCAGGGTCATCTTCAAGTGGTCCTCTCCCACGATGCGTGCACCGCCCGTGTCCACCACGCCGCGAGTGAGGAATAGGGGTTTCATGTTCCCCGGTCCATATGGTGCCATGTGGTGGAGAATGCGGGCCAGCGAGTCGTTCAGATCGGTGAAGCGCACCTCTGCGTCCACCTCTTCCTCGGGTATTCGCAAGGCCGGATCCAAGGTTCGCCGGACCACCTCATCGAAACGGACGCGGAACGCTTTCACGTTCTCCAGCGGCATGGTCAAGCCTGCCGCGTACATGTGGCCGCCGAACTGTTCCAGCAGGTCGCTGCATGCGTTGATGGCCTCGTAGACATCGAACCCCTTCACGCTGCGTGCGCTACCCACGGCCTTGCCTTGACTTTCGGTGAGTACGATGGTAGGTCTGTAGTGCTGCTCGATAAGCCGTGAGGCCACGATACCGATGACACCCTTGTGCCAGGACCCGTTGAAAAGAACGGTGCTCCAGGCGTCGCGCACGAATGTGTCCTGCTGGATCTGGTCCAATGCCGAACGCGTGATGTCTTTATCCAGTTCTTGCCGCGCGGTATTGTTCCCGTCCACGCGCACACCGATGTGCTCGGCTTGCGCCATGTCCTTGGCCAGCAACAATTCCACAGCCTGTCGACCATGCTCGATTCGACCTGCCGCATTGATGCGTGGCCCAATGGTGAAGACCAATTCGGAGACCCCGAGCTTCTTCTTCACGTTGGCCATCTGCATCATCGCTCGAATGCCTGCACGTGGTTCAAGGTTCACGCGCTTCAAGCCGAAATGCGTGAGCACACGATTCTCCCCGGTCACGGGTACGATATCGCATGCGGTGCTCACGGCCACAAGGTCCAGCAATGGCTCCAGTTCGCTCAGCGCGATCCCATTCCGCTGTGCGATGCCCTGCACCAATTTGAACCCGATGCCACATCCGCTCAGTTCCTTGTAGGGATAGGGACAATCGTCGCGCTTCGGGTCCAGTATGGCCACGGCTGCCGGAAGTTCGTCGCCTGGCCTATGATGATCGCAGATGATCATATCGATGCCGCGTTCAGAAGCGTAGGCCACCTTGTCGATGGACTTGATCCCACAATCCAGCGCGATGATCAGCCCCACCTTTTCATTGACCGCGTGGTCAATACCCTGGAATGAGATGCCGTAGCCTTCGGAATAGCGGTCCGGGATGTAGAAGATGAGATTGCCCGTGAAGCGCTGAAGGAACGAATACACGAGCGCAACGGCCGTGGTGCCATCGACGTCATAATCCCCATAGACCATGATCCTTTCGTTCTCCCCGAGCGCCCGCTCCACGCGTTCAACCGCAGCGAGCATATCGGCCATGAGAAAGGGGTCGTGCAACTGCTCCAACGTGGGGCGGAAGAAGACCGAGGCACTCACCGGCTCGCAGATCCCCCGTTGCACGAGGAACGCTGCGGCCACCTCCGAGCAGCGCTCGTTGACCAGTCCGTTCACCAATGTCGGTTCCGGTGTGGGTTTCAACCGCCACCGTTTCGCTCGCAGATCACGCATGGTGTGAAGGTACGAGCGCGGTGGTCTCACTCCTTGCGCAGGAGCTCTCGGGCTTCGGCGAGGCCCTCCTTCGCCTTATCGGACAGCACGGGCAGGCGCAGCGGTAGCGCTTCAAGGTGATGGCGCACCAGCCTGGCAACGATAGCCCTGCTTTCCCACTGGTCATCGGCCGGCACGATGTACCATGGGGCATGCGGTGCGGCCGTGGCACCGATCGCCTCAGCATATGCCTGCTGGTACGCCTCCCAATGTGCGCGCTCCTTCACATCGCCCAGATTGAATTTCCAGTTCTTCTTCGGATCATCGATGCGTTCCAGGAAACGCTCCTTCTGCACAGCCTTGCTCATATGCAGGTAGAACTTGAGCACGGTGACACCTTGCGTCGCCAGATGTTCTTCGAAGTTGCGGATGGACGCGTAGCGAGCCCCCCAGAACGCAGTGGGGACCTTCGTGCCATCAACTCCCGGAAGGTGCTGCGCCGCGAGGAACTCCGGATGAACCTTGACCACGAGCACCTCCTCATAATGGCTGCGGTTGTGCACCCCGATCATACCGCGAGCAGGCACCGCTTTGGCATGTCTCCACAGCAAATCATGCGTGAGCTCTTCGCTACTGGGGGCCTTGAAAGAGGTGACCTGGCAGCCTTGCGGGTTCACACCGCTCAGGACATGTTCGATCGCGGAATCCTTTCCCGCGGCGTCCATGGCCTGGAAAACGATGAGCAAGGCGTGCTCCCCCTGTGCGTACATGACCTCCTGTAGCTCCGCGATGCGTTCACGGTCGCTCTCCAAAGAAGCTTTAAGCTCCTTCTTCCCCCCTGCGTCGGCCAGGTCGGTAGGGAAGTCGTTGAGGTCGATGCGACCGGCTTTTGCAACACGGAAAGCCTCGAAGTTCATGTGGTCTGCCATGGCGTGTGATGTCCTGGAACAAGGTAGGGTTCGCTTCCTTTCGCCATCTTGGCCCCATGGCAAGACCATATCATTTCGTCCTTCTCTGCGCAGCCATCGTCTCATCGGGTTGTGCCTCCATCATCGCCGGGAACGATCCTGGGATGGAGGTCCTTTCAGACCCCGGCGAGGCCACCGTGTTCGTGAATGGGAACCAGCGTGGTACCACCCCTTTCAGATACGCGTATACCCCCGAGGATGGTGACGAGGTGAATTTCGAGGTACGCAAGAGCGGCTACGTACCAAGCACGTTCACCATCAGCCCGCGTATGAACAATGGCGTGCTCTTCGCTGACGCCATGCTCTTGGGCATCCCCTACATCGCGGACAGTAAAAGTCCATCGCTGTACCGGATGCCCGCAGCTTCCTACTTGACAAGCCTGTACAAGGAGGTGCCCGCCGACGTACAGCGCCAGATGGTACCCGTGCAGGCCTTGGTCATGGGCTTGGGGGATAGGCCCGATCTGGGTAAGGCGGATGGAGTGAAGATCACAACTGGCAGCGACGGGTTCTTTCGCGAGTTGGGGTACCCGGAATCACTGACCCACTCACTCGTGACAGGATTGAAAGATTCGTGGATGGATGCCAAGATGGTACGTCCCGGCACGCAAAAAGGGGACGAGTTGGTGCAACGTGCGAAGATCATCTTGAGCCCGAAGCTCGAGCGCGTCCACGGGGATCTGAAAGGCCAGCGTAGAAAATGCTACGGGCCTATCGAGATGGTCATGCGCTGGCAGTTCAAAAGCGCCTTGGACAAGGACAGCGTGCTTTTCGAGAAGGTTACCACCACCACCTACCACGCACATGGCGAGCAAGCCGACCAAGCCCTTATGGAAGCCATGCGCCACTCCGCCCGCCGCTTTAGCGAACAGGGCGAACTTCAAGACATGGTCCGGGCTGCCTATGGCGCTGGTCTTGTGCGCTCCAAAGGAGAGGTACTGCGTATCGTTCGACCGAAACCGATCGCCTTCGAGGGGCGAAAGGACATGCTGGCGGCGCTGGTGAAAGCGGTGGTGACCGTTCAGACAGAGGATGGCCATGGGAGCGGGTTCCTCGTCACCAACGATGGTTACATGATCACCAACCAGCACGTGGTCGGCGACGAGAGCATCGTGAAAGTGAAATTCGAACAAGGGTTCACGTTGGACGCACAAGTGGTGAAGACGAACAAGGATTATGATGTGGCACTTTTGAAAGTACAGGCCACCGACCTTCCCGCCTTGACCATAGGCGATGATAAAGGATTGATGTTGGGCGAGGAGATATTCGCCATCGGAACGCCCATGGAGACCACATTGGGCCAAAGTGTTTCGCGCGGCATACTCAGCGGCCGAAGGGACATCGAAAGCCGCAGTCTGCTGCAAACGGATGTCAGTATCAACCCGGGCAACAGTGGCGGGCCTCTCATTGACGAAAAAGGCCTGGTGGTAGGTGTGGCTACGCTCAAGATCAGTGGAAAAGGCCTGGAGGGACTCGGCTTTGGCGTACCCATCTCGGTAGCCTTGGAAATGCTCAACCTCTCCTTCGTCCAATGAGCATCAAGATCCAAGTACCGTTCATTCTGGCGCTCGTGGTGCTGAGCACATCAGCCCAGGCGCAAATGGGCATCCGTTATGGTGCCCAACATGAGAAACCGACGACCGCTAAATTCGGGTCGGACTGGCACATGCTACTGGGCTGGGACTTCGACCTCAACGATCGCTTGAGCGGTGGGCTCGACTTCACCACGGACATGAACTGGGGCAGTGGATACAATATGCCCGATGCCGCCATGGCCGGACCTGACTTCTATGAGAAGGTGAAGACGATAGGCGCACAGTACCGTTCGCAGTTCCATTTCACGGACAACGATGATGGGGCTTCCATTTACATGGGTCCGACGATCGGTGTGCGAGCCATAAAGCACAAGATCGACTATTACGAAGAGGTGAGCAACGGCTGGTTCAGCACGAGTGAGTTTCGGGAAACAGAAGCAAGCAAGGTGTTCTTCCCCTTGGGAATGCGCTTGGGTGTGCGAGGACCACTGGAAGGTGGCTATGGTGACATTTTCCTCGCCATAGGGGCCAACATCGGCAGCGGCGACGCGCCCATCAATGATGTGAGGATCCTCCGCTTCGAGGCCACACCGAACAAAGTGTTCTTCCAGATCGGACTGTGCTACGGCGTAGGATGGTGACCACCTGACGTAACGAAGCCCCGCACTTTCGTGGGGGCTCCGTTACCTGAGGGCTTCAGCCTTCAGCAGGGCGAACGCGACAGTTGTTCTACCGGTATCCGTTGATGTATGCATTGGCGATGATCTCGCTTTCACGGATCAAGCCTTGCACGATCTCACGGATCACGTCGTTCAACTGCTGGTCCGTGTACCGATCCAGGTTGTTGTACACGTGCGTTTTGCGCTTGCTGCTTTTGATGAAGGCTATCTTATCCTTCTTCGTCATGGAGCCTTCTACGGCAGCTCCGGTCAAAAAGATCCCTTGACCGAAGAAAAAGCTCCGCAGCCCTTGATGGGCCGGTCAATGGATGGAACGAAACGAGCGGAGAACAGGCCTTGGAAGCCTGTTCGCCGCTCGTGAACGCAAGCTCAGGGCTCTAGGCGATGCGACGTTGCGCCAAGCGCATATCGCTCAATTGGCGCAAGGTGTTCATATAACGCTCCATATCACCGGTCAACATCTGGCGCATGGCTTCGCGTTTCAACTTCAGATAGGTCTTTACCAAGGAGTTCATGGCGGTGGCTATTGATTGTTAGTACATGAACAGCCAAGTGGCGTGCCAAAGTATGCGGCACTTCACAAGCAGCTGACTTTCAGCGGTTATTTGGAACGTTCAGTGGAGAAGCAGCTACCGTTCTCCCCAGTAGCGTGGCGAAAACACCCTGCTTCACCTATTTTCGCGTCCGATGCATCGCGGCGCCTACCTCGTTGGAGTGGCAGGAGGAAGTGGGTCTGGAAAGACCACATTGGTGCGTTCCCTTCGACAGGCCTTGCCAGAAGGCATGGTCTGTCAGATCTCTCAGGACGACTATTACCGGCCCATCGAGCATCAACAGATCGACACCAACGGAAAGGTCAACTTCGATCTTCCGGGTGGGGTGGATATGGACGGCCTTGCACGCGACCTGCGCACCCTGGTAGCCGGTGAATCCATCTTCAAGAAGGAATACACGTTCAACCAGACCGGGAAGGAGCCCACGTTGATCGAACTGCGGCCAGCCCCTGTCATCTTGGTGGAAGGGCTGTTCGTTCTACATCACGAAGAAGTGCGTGACCTTTTCGACCTGCGCATCTTCATCGATGCCAGCGAAGGCGCACAACTGGACCGTCGATTGAAACGCGATGCGAAGGAGCGTGGTTATGGCACGGAAGAGGTCCTTTACCAATGGCAGCATCATGTACTGCCCGCCTACCGCAACTATCTATTGCCCTACCGCCATTTGTGCGACCTCCACGTGGTGAACGAAAGTGGTTTCGACCGCGCTGTGAATGTGCTCAGGGACCACCTGTTGCAGAGCGCCGGTGTAGTGGAACCGATAGACCTTCAGGGATTGTAGAGCCGGTGTTGGCGGATGTACGTGAGTACGGCTGGCGCGATGCGGTCTTCCACGGAACGCCAACTCTTGATGTCGGCACGGATGCCGGTGGACGAGATAGGCAACAGGGGGGCGTCGGCCACAAGCTTCAGTCCGGGATGACCGTGATAGATGGTCGCTGCGAGGTGATCCTTCACCCCTTCGCGCGGATAGACCAGCAGTGCATGGTGTTCCAGAATGTCCTCCGGATCCTTCCATGTATGGAACTTGGCGAGATTGTCGCTACCGATGATCAGTGAGAAGGCATGATCCGGCCAGCGATGGCGCATGAACCGCAAACTATCGGCCGTGTAGTTGGGCTTGGGCAGGTCGATCTCGAACCCACTGGCCACCAGACCATCCTTCCCTTGAACCGCCAAACGGACCATGGCGAGCCGATGTGCGTCCGGACTTAATGTTCGATCCGTCTTGAACGGATTCTGCGGAGTCACCACCAACCACACCTGGTCCAATCCGCAGGTGGTGCGCATATGTTCCGCAAGAGCCACATGCCCATTGTGAGGGGGGTCGAAAGTCCCGTAAAGACAACCTATTCGCATGCTCGATCCAGAAATCGTTTCACCCGCTCGTGTGCTTCTTCGCATGCGTGCTCGAGTGTATCATTCACCACAATGGCATCGAATTCAGGGGCGAAGGTCATTTCGTGCGCCGCTTTGTCCACTCTTTTCTTCAGGCTCTCAGGGGTCTCGGTCCCGCGCGAACGCAGACGATGCTCGAGGACTGCGACGGAAGGCGGGCTGACGAAAAGTGCGAGCGCTTGTTCGCCGAAGATCTTCTTCAGGTGCAGCCCCCCAACGACGTCCACGTCGAAGATGGCGCAGTTGCCCTGGCTCCAGATCCGCTCGATCTCGGCGCGCAATGTTCCGTAGTACTGACCGGGGTACACTTCTTCCCACTCCACGAACTCTTCACGCCCTATGCGCTGCTTGAATTCTTCCGCCGTGATGAAGAAGTAGTCCTGGCCATCCACCTCGAACCCGCGTTTGGCTCGGCTCGTCGCACTGACTGAGAAGGCCAAGCGCAATCCCTTGGCGAGCAGACTACGCACGATGGTGGTCTTGCCTGCCCCGCTAGGCGCGGAGATGATGACGCATTTACCGTTCCCCTGCATGCTCCCGCTACAACACGTTCAACACCTGCTCCTTCACCTTCTCCAGTTCATCCTTCATCATCACCACGATCTGCTGTATGGCTGCATCGTTCGCCTTGGAGCCAAGTGTATTGATCTCGCGCCCCATCTCTTGTGCGATGAAACCAAGCTTGCGCCCCTGAGCTTCATCCTGCTGCATGGTCTCGATGAAATAGGCGCAATGCGAGCGCAGCCGCACCTTTTCTTCGGTGATATCCATCTTCTCCAAATAGAAGATGAGCTCCTGCTCGAAGCGGTCCTTATCCACCTTCCCTTGTAGTTCAGCTAGTTTGGCGAGCAACCTTTCACGCGTACGTTCGGCCCTACCAGGGTCCGCTGCCTCCACCTCCTTCAATAGCGAACCAATACGCTCAACGCGGGAAGCGAGTTCCACGGCGAGGCGTTTTCCCTCGGAAGAACGGAACGCATCGTATGCACGAACCGCGGTCAGGATCAATGAGCGCGTTGCCTCCCACTCCTCTTCGCCGAACCTGTCGGTAGTGGTGTTGGCCACATCGGGCATTCTCAGCACATGTGCGAAGAGGTCGGTATCGGCTTCCGAAGCTACAGCGTTGCGGATGGCGAGCAGTTCGGTATGGTAAGCGCGGATCAGTTCCGCATCGAACGAAGTGCGCTTCGCCGCATGCAGTGCATCGGTGGCGATGTACACCTCTGCCTTTCCACGCACCACGTGCTCCCCGACCAATTGCCTGACTTCCGCTTCGTGCTCTTTCAGCGCTGCGGGCACTTTCACCAGCAGATCCAGCTGCTTGCTGTTCAAGGAACGCAGCTCTACGTTCACCTTGCGGTCTTTCACAACGCCTTCGGCGCGGCCGAAGCCTGTCATGGAACGTATCATAGGGGTGGTGTGGCGGCCAAAGGTAGCCGCCTTCAGCGTATGCGCTCGGGCCTGCTGACCAAGTGAACACCAGCGAAGATCGCCGCCGCGCAGAACAGCTGCGGAAGGTGGAGCGAGGCCTGGTAGTTGCCAGGGATCCCAAGTCGTTCCGCACCGAGATGAACGAACGACCAGGTGGCCAACGCGGCCAATACGGGTTGCATGTAGATGTAGGTTCCCACGACCGTGGGGCTCACCATGCCTAGCGCCCAAGTGTTAAGCAGATAGGCCACGAACGTCACCATGATCACCACGAATAGCATTGCCATCCAATGCCCCACGGCGAGCTGGCTCCAATTCACCGCATGGAACTCCGACCAGCCGAAAGGCGCAACCATGGGGAGCGCGAGAAGGAAACACCAAGCCATGACGGTCACCGCCGAATACTTGCGCATCAGCGGTTTTACCAACACGAGGAAAACCGCATAAGAAGCAGCGTTGACCAAGATGAACAAGTCGCCAAGGGCAGTGGCTCCGGAGCCATCGTCAGGAGATTTGAGCATGATCAAAGTCAAGGCACCGCCCGCCCCCAACAGCACGCCGCCTACTCGCGTCCAAGTGGTACGCTCCTTCAGAAGAAGGCCAGCCATGACCAGCACGAGGATCGGCGTGGCGACCATGATGATGCTGGCATTGATCGGCGAAGTGCGCATGAGGCCGTGGAAGAACATGAGTTGATTCAGCGCCACACCGAAAAGAGCGCAGATCAACAGGCGTCCCAGGTCCGTGGTGGCCACTCGCTGAGGTCTGTTAGCCCGAAGGATCCAGAACAGGAGGCTCGCCCCCATGACGCGCAGCAGAATGAAACCGGAAGGTCCGATGATGGCAGGCATGAGCCCTTTGGCTACCACGTAATTAACACCGTACAGGAAATTCACGATGAACAACGCAAGATGAGCGAGGGGGCGTTCGCGGAGAGCCATGAAGGTCGCAACGAAAGTAGCCGGTCCGTGCGGTGCCAGCCTGCTACCTTCGCGGCCGCATCACAGCCCAATACGCATGAAATTCGGTACGAAAGCCATCCACGCCGGTGTGGAGCCAGACCCATCCACTGGCGCTATCATGACGCCGATCTTCCAAACGAGCACCTATGTCCAAGCCGCTCCAGGGGACCACAAAGGCTACGAATACAGTCGCACTCACAACCCTACGCGGAGCGCCTTGCAGAAGGCATTGGCGGCATTGGAGAACGGGAAGCATGGTCTGTGCTTCGCTAGCGGCATGGCCAGTATCGATGCGATCGTGAAGCTGCTGAAGCCCGGCGACGAGGTGGTGAGCACCAACGACCTTTACGGTGGCACCTATCGACTGTTCACCAAGGTCTTCGAACCCTTTGGTGTCAAATTCCACTTCGTGGACATGGGCGATCTCAAGAATGTCGAGGCGAAGGTGAACCCCAACACGAAATTGATCTGGGCGGAGACCCCTACGAACCCACTCTTACGCATCATCGACATCGCGGGCCTGGCGGGTATCGCCAAAAGGAACGGATGCTTGCTGGGGGTCGATAACACCTTCGCCAGCCCCTACCTGCAAACCCCACTGGACCTGGGCGCGGATATCGTCATGCACAGCGTCACGAAATACCTCGGGGGTCACAGCGACGTGGTGATGGGGGCCTTGATCGTGAAGGATGACCTGCTCGCTGAGCGTCTCGCTTTCATCCAGAACAGCACGGGGGCCACGCCAGGGCCGCAGGATTGTTTTCTTGTCCTACGCGGACTGAAGACGCTGCACCTGCGCATGCAGCGCCACTGCGAGAACGGGAAGGTCGTAGCTGAGTGGTTGGTGAAGCACCCGAAAGTGGACAGGGTCTATTGGCCAGGTTTCCCCACCCATGCGAACCATGCGACCGCAGCGGCACAGATGCGCGGGTTCGGGGGCATGATCAGCTTCACGCTGAAAGGCGACCGGATGGCCGACGCCACACGCGTGCTTTCCAGTACGAAGTTGTTCTGCCTGGCTGAATCACTCGGCGGCGTGGAATCCCTTCTGGGCCACCCTGCGAGCATGACGCATGCCAGCATTCCGCGCGAGGAACGGCTCAAGAACGGCCTGGCCGATACGCTCATTCGACTAAGCGTGGGTCTGGAGGATGCTGAGGACCTTGTGGCCGACCTGGAGCAGGCGCTCAGCTGACCCTCTTCTTGTCACGGGATCGCAATTCGCTGATCCTTGTATACCGTCAGGATCCCACGGTAGGCGTTATCCGTGACGCCTCCATTCGCTTGTCCATCAAGGTTCCATGGCAGGGAACGGTCACACCCATCGAGGGAAAGGGCTGATCGGACGGTAGCAGTTGCGTAAGCAGCGGTCGAACTGATCGGCCGGCCCGAACGTTGAGAAATCAAACGACTGCGCCGGAAGGTGGGCCATTGTGGTCCGTGGTTTGGTGGTCCCGGTCTATTTTCGGCCCCCTTCCGGTCGCATCGTTGGCCGGAAAACCCCTCACCGATGCGATCATTCTGCTCCCTCTCAGCACTTCTTCTTTGCTCTACTTCCTTCGCACAAGTCGATGCTCCGTTCCATTGCGGAGCTGGCGAGTTGCACCGGATCGGGGTTGCGGCCTCTCAACCCGACTTTACCGCCCGCGCAGAACAATCCGATTCGGAACTGGAGAACTTCACGCGTGAATTCCTGCTGAATACGGAGCGCGGTGGTGGGAGCTATGTGATACCCATCGTATTCCACATCATCCACAACAACGGCGTGGAGAATATCGGTGATGCGCAGATCCACGACGCAGTACGCATATTGAACGAGGACTTCAACCGGGAGAATCCGGATTGGGATAATGTGCGGTCCGAATTCCTGGATATCGTTGCAGACATCGGCGTCGAATTCAGGCTTGCAGCGAAGGATCCGAACGGGAACTGCACCAATGGTATCACCCGCACGGTTTCGTCCCTTACGAATGAAGGTTCTTCCCAGATGAAGTCCCTGATCTCCTGGCCACGGAATAAATACCTGCAGGTCTGGGTGGCAGCTTCCGCGGACGGTGCGGCCGGGTATACGTTCCGGCCCGGGACAGCGCAATGGATGCCGGAAGAGGATGGTGTGGTGATGCAGCACATGTATACCGGGTCGATCGGCACCAGTTCCGTCGGCCGATCGCGTGCCTTGACCCACGAAGTGGGACACTGGCTTAATCTGGCGCACACCTGGGGGAACAGCAACGACCCGGGGCTAGCTCAGAACTGCAGCGATGATGATGGCGTTGACGACACACCGAACACCATTGGCTGGACCAGTTGCACACTGAGCGGGGCCAGCTGCGGATCGGCATTGGACAACGTGGAGAATTACATGGAATACTCCTACTGCTCCAAGATGTACACCGAGGGGCAGAAGGACCGCATGATCGCCGCATTGAATTCGAGCACTGCCCAGCGCAGCCAGTTGTGGCAGTTGAGCAATCTGATCAACACCGGAGTGAATGGGAACGGTGCGTTATGCGCCGCGCAATTCAGTGTGAACACACAGCAGATCTGCGCCGGAAGTACTGTACAGTTCACGGACGAGAGCTATCACAACATCACCAGCCGAAGTTGGAGCTTCCCTGGAGGAACCCCGGCGACTTCAACGGACGCGAACCCTACTGTTACGTACGATGAGAGCGGCACATTCCCCGTGACTTTGACCGTGAGCAATGGGAGCAGCAGCCTTTCGAACACCACGAATGGTTTGATGGTGGTCTCGGCGAACCCCGGTGCTGCCACCCCGATCACTGAAGGCTTCGAAGCAGCGACTCAATTGACCGACATCGGATGGACGGTGACCAATGCGAACGGAGACAACACCTTTGCCGTATTCGGGCCTACTGCTTTCTCCGGCTCCAAATGCATACGCGTGACGAACACCGCATCCATGGATGGCCGCTTGGACGGTTTGCTGCTGCCCACCATCGACATGAGCGGCGCCAGCGACATCTCCGTCTCCTTCCGGTACGCTTACGCGCGTCGGATCAGTACGAACGACGATCGCCTCCGCGTTTTCGTGAGCAACGACTGCGGGCTCACTTGGAGCTTGCGGAAGCAGCTCTTCGGAAGCTCAACACTGAGCACTGCACCGGTAACGACCTCGGCCTTCGTGCCTTCGGACGCAGGTCAATGGGGGTTCACGGAGATCACTTCGATCAACGAGACGTACCATGTATCCGACTTCCGCATGCGGTTCGAATTCGAGAGCGACGGAGGTAATAACCTGTATATCGACGACATCAACATCAACGGATCGCCCGTCGGTCTTGAAGAGAACATGCTCGGTGCAGGCACTTCGCTCATGGTGGTCCCCAATCCGGTGACGGATGCTACACAGGCGGTGGTGTACATGCCGGCCAACGGCAAAGCCTTACTGGACCTTGTGGATGTGGTAGGCCGATCGGTAATGCAGCTCCATAGCGGAATACTTCCGGTGGGGCCGCAACGCGTGGCCGTGCCGGTGGCAGGGCTACCCTCGGGTCTATACTTCGTTCGCTTGCAGCGTGAAGGATTCAGCGAGGCCGTGCGCTTCGTGGTGCCCTGAAGTCGAAGTCTTCTGTGACTGCCGCGGTGCCAAGATGCAAAGGTGCTTGGGCAGTGAGGAACATATCGACCGATGTTCAGTTGCTCGACTTGGGAAGGTCGGAGGCTTGGTGAACACGCATACATCTCCACCAAGCTTCATTGATCGGAGGCGCTCAATGCCGTTCAATCTGAACGGTCAATAGCAAGTAAGCGACAGGCGGTCGAATTCAATGGGCTGATCCGGCGGACGCTGACCAGCCCCAACCGGATTCGAAGAGGTTCCTATCTACTGGGGCCTGCGCGCAAAAGAAAGCCCCGGGGTTTACCCAGGGCTGCTTCTTGAAGGATCGCATCACTCCTTGAACCCCACCATGATGGCCACGCAGCCTACATGCACCATGTTGGTCCCTGCTTTGTTCGGCACCCAGACTACCACCTTCATCGGAACGGTGCTGGCGGCTTTCAGGTCGAAGTGATGCTTGGGCTCGTCGGCGAGGCTTTCGAAGATGATCTTGTTGTTCTCATCCACCAACTTCCAATTCACCTCTCCCAGGATCGGGTGCGTGCATACCATTACCCGGTACTCCTGGCCGCTGTAGAACGTCAAGTTCACCTCCGCCTCTTCACCCGGTGCGAGTTGAGCGGCGTTGAACGTCTCATTGAACTTGTACGGCGCCAGTTCGGGCACGCATTTGTTCTTGGCGAAACTGCGGCATTGGGCTTGCGCCATGGATGCCACCGCCAGCAGAACACCGGCCATCAAGGTCTTCGCAAGGGTCGAACGAACGTTGATCATGGCGGAGATCAGTTGATATAGGTGTTGCGGATGGCTGCAGCCTTGTCCCGTATGGTTGTCAACTGAACATCGGTGAGCGTGGCTGGCGTGCCACCACCGCCGACCACGGTGGTTCCGTTCTCCTGCTTCACCTCAGAACCAGCCTGCGCTGGTGACACTTCTGCGAAGAGGAGCTTTAGCCCATTAAGGTCATCCTTCACGGCGGTCAGGCGCGCATCATCCACCGAATAGGAACCGATCAAGGCGATCAGGTCGTTCAAGGAGAGCTTCTGTTCCGCGATGCGCTGGCGTAGCTCCGGAGAATCGTTGGCCGCAGAGACCTGGGTGGCGATGTACAAGCCTTCCACCCATCCACCGGCGATCATCAACGCGCTGATGTTGTCGCGGCCATTCTCTTTCAGGTAGGCGTCCACATCCCAGTAGGTCTCACTGATGATGTCCAGCAGTGCGTCGCGATCGTTCATATTTGACTGCATCAATTCCAGCGTGCTGTCATTGAACGCATTGATCACGCCGAGACGATCCGCGAGCTTGCGGGAGCAGGACGTGTAGAACATGCTTTCCTGCGTGTGATTGAAAACGCTCGCATAGCTGAGGTCCGCACCGTACACACCGAGATTGAGCGCCTGTTGACTCGCGGCCGTGTACTTGTCGACGTTCTTCACATCGTTGAGGATCTTGCTGTTGTATTGGGCCCCGGCCTTCTTCAACAGAGCGGCCGTCTCCATGGGCGAAGGGATATTGTAGAAGATCTTCTTCGTCTTGGCCATGCGCTCCGCTTTCGCGGCACTATCCTGGGCATTGTCCACCTTGAGGGTGTCCTGCGCAGGAGGCTCACCGCCACAAGCCGAAAGCACGGCTGCTACCGCAAGGACGGCCAGCAAGGGATTCAAACGCATCGCGATCATGGGGAACTTGGGTAGAGTCGGCCGTAAAGGTGTACCACGGCTTTCCAGTGATCAGTGCGCCTCCAGCCAGTTTTTCCCCACGCCCATGTCAACAACGAGCGGAGCATCCAGTTGCATGGCCCCTTCCATGCGGCTCTTCACCAGAGCACGCAGATCCTCGATCTCACTGCTATGCGCATCGAAGACCAGTTCATCATGCACTTGCAACAAGAGCCTGCTCTTCATCCGTTTCGCCTTGAGTTCACGGTGTATATCGACCATGGCCACCTTGATGATGTCCGCCGCCGTGCCCTGCATGGGCGCATTGATGGCGATGCGCTCAGCATGGGCTCTAACGGTGTTGTTCGGGCTGAGGATATCAGGCAGATAGCGTCGGCGGCCCATCAACGTTTTGACGTAGCCGTTCGCACGGCAGTAGCCGATCATTTCATCCATGTAGTTCCGGACGCCCGGGAATTGGGCGAAGTAATCGTCTATGATCTGCTTCGCCTCGGCGCGCGGGATACCCAGGTTCTGCGCGAGGCCGAAAGCACCCTGGCCATATGCTATGCCGAAATTGACCGCCTTCGCCTTGCTCCGCTGTTCGCGACTTACGGCATTGATGTCCACATTGAACACCTTCGCCGCTGTCGCTGCGTGGATATCCAACCCGTGCTTGAAGGCTTCCTGCATGTTCTTGTCACCGCTCATATGGGCGATGATCCTCAGCTCGATCTGGCTATAATCCGCGCTTAGCAGTTGATGGTCCTGGTCACGGGGGACGAAGGCCTTCCGGATCTCACGACCCTTTTCCGTACGAATGGGGATATTCTGCAGGTTGGGGTCGTTGCTCGCGAGGCGGCCAGTGGCCGCAACGGTCTGGAGGTAGCTGGTATGTACGCGATGGGTGATCCGATCCGCCGCCTCCGGCAGCGTGTCCACATATGTCCCTTTGAGCTTGCGCAGACTGCGATAGTCCAAGATGAGCGGGATCGCCGGATGCGTATTGCTCAATTCCTGCAGGACATCCTCGCTCGTTTGGTATTGACCGGTCTTCGCCGTCTTCTTCACCTTGCCTTCTCCGAGCTTCAGCGTTTCGAACAGCACATCACCGAGTTGCTTCGGGCTGTCTATGTTGAACACAAGTCCACAGGCCGTGTGTATTTCCTCTTGCAATCGGATCAGGTCCGTACCAAGCTCTTCACTGAATTGCTTGAGCGCGGGGATATCGATCCGGATGCCCTCGGACTCCATATCGGCGAGCACATGCACCAGGGGCATCTCCACCTCGTTGAACAAGGTCTCCACTTCGTCTTCGCGCAAGAGCGGCTGGAAGCGCTGCGCCAATTGCCAGGTCACGTCCGCGTCTTCCGCACTGTACTCCTTCAGGGCCTGGACATCGGCATCGCGCATGCTGCGTTGGGGCTTTCCTCGCTCCTTCGCGCCGATCAGCGTTTCGATGCCTACCGGGCGATATCCGAGATAGGTTTCGCTGAGGAAATCCATGCCGTGTTTCTGCAGATCCGGCTTCAGTAGGAAATGCGCCACCATGGTATCGAAAAGCTCCCCTCTCACCTCCACGCCATAGTTCGCCAGAACGCGGATATCGTATTTGGCGTTCTGCGCCACCTTGCCGATGGCCTCGTTCTCCAGAACGGGTTTGAAGATATCCACGACCCGCTGTGCTGCATCGCGGTCCGCCGGCAAGGGAACGTAGTAGCCTTCGTGGGGCTTCCAACTGAAGGCGAGCCCGACAAGTTCCGCCGTGCGTTCATCGGTACCGGTGGTCTCGGTATCGAAACAGAAACGGGGCTGCTTTTTGAGCTGGGCCGCCAGCATGTACATTTTCTCGTTCGTGTCCTCCAGCAGGTAGCGATGTTCCACGGTGTCTATCGTCGCCAGTTCCTTCGACTCGGTATTCCCTCCCTCATCCACGGCGGTACCGAACAAGTCCACTTGTCCCGACGCGGACCGAGTTGCGCTCTTCCCGATCGATTTCTCCTCACCGGCCGCGCTACCCGATCCACCACCGAGCACACGGGTGGCCAGTGTTTTGAACTCCAGTTCGCTGAACACTTCCAACACCTTCGCTGCATCGGGGGGGTCCAAGTGCAACGCATCGTGGTCCAGTTCCACTGGTGCATGGATGTTTATCGTGGCCAACATCTTGCTAAGTCTCCCTTGCTCGGCGAACTGGACCACGTTCTCCTGCTGCTTTCCCTTTAGCTTGTCCGCATTCTCGATCACGCCTTCCAACGAGCCGAATTGCTGCACCAGCTTCATGGCCGTTTTCTCGCCGATGCCCGGAATGCCGGGGATGTTGTCCACCGCATCCCCCATGAGCCCAAGGATATCCTTGACCTGTTCGGTGCGTTCCAAACCCCAGCGCGCGCAGATCTCGCGAGGGCCCAGCTTTTCCGGAGGGTCCCCACCACGTCCGGGCTTGTACATGATGATCCTGTCGGTGACCAACTGACCGAAATCCTTGTCGGGGGTTACCATGAAGGTGGTGTAGCCCTCCATCTCCGCCTTCTTCGCTAGGGTGCCGATCACATCGTCAGCCTCATAACCGTCGGATTCCAATACAGGTATGCGCATGGCTTCGATGATGCGCCGGATATACGGGACATTGCTCCGGATATCATCGGGCATCTCCTCCCGGTTGGCCTTATAGTCCAGTAACGTCTCGTGCCGTTCCGTTGGGGCGGCAGTATCGAAGACCACGGCGATATGGGTCGGTTTCTCCCGCTTGATCAGATCCAAGAGGGTGGTGGTGAACCCGAAAGCCGCGCTCGTATTGAATCCTTTGCTATTCACCCGAGGGGCGCGGATGAAGCTGAAATAGGCACGATAAATGAGCGCATAAGCGTCCAGGAGGAAAAGACGCCGATCTTCTGATGGTACTTCGGACATGTTGTTCTAGGCCCCAAACCAGATAAAGGGGGATGGGGAAAGGTAGCGCAAGCCGATCATGACCTCGTGCCGCCCCCTGGCGACCGTGAAGCAATCGCATAAACCATCCGTCACAGCTCCGTACGTTGCACGAAAGGGGCTATCGGGATCGCATCCCGCATTACATTTGAGATATCAGGGCTTACGTCAGCACTGCCAGTTCCCTCAGGCACCGCCGAACGAGCCGACGACGTCATCATCTACAAGCCAAAACCGAAAACCCTTCCAAATGAGGTCGATCCTTACCGTGCTCCTCTTCACTGCGTCCATTGTACTGTTCGGCCAGAACAGCTGTAGTACGGCACTGGCCATAACACCGGGAACCTACACCGTAACGGCGGTGGACGGCCCGGAAGCCCCTTCGCCCATCTGCATTGCCACAGGAGTGGCTACTGCTGCGGAATGGTACAAGTACACTCCTGCACAAGACACGGCCATCACCATCACCACTGACCTGGGAACGGGAACCGATACCCGGATCCAGATCTACACGGGGAGCTGCGGTTCGTTGATATGTGTGGGGGGCGATGATGATTCCGGCACGCTGTACAACCTCGCATCGGTGGCCACGCTGAACGTGGAAGCCAATGTGACCTACCGTATCGCTTTCGACAACCGTTGGACCTCTGCGGGGTTCTCATTCCGCCTGACAGAACTCGCGCCCATAGTTCCCGCCGAAGGGCTCGTGACCTTCAGCAACTCCACCATCCCGGGCCTTTCGGGTGGTGATTGTGTGGTGGATATGAACGGCGATGATCTGGACGATGTGGTGCGAGCGAGCACGAGCAATATCAACGTTCAATACCAGCAGGCAGGAGGGGGCTTCCAGGCCGTGAACATCCCCACTACACCGGCCGATCACAGTCCTTCGTGGAGCATCGTTGGCGGTGATCTCGACGGAAATGGATACACGGATCTGATGTACGGCGGCGGACAGGGTGCGACCTTCATGATAGCCAACGCGAATGGCACTGCCTTTACGGAAGTGTCAGGCTTCCCGTACATCTTCTGTCAACGGACGAACATGGTGGATATCAACAACGATGGGCATTTGGATGCCTTCTCCTGCCATGACGTGGACGCGAACGTTCGTTTCATGAACGATGGGAACGGGAACCTTATCTACAGTCAGGGCGGTTTGGGCGAAGTGTGCGGGAATTATGGCTCCGTATGGATCGATTATGACAACGATGGCGACGTGGACTGCTTCGTGGCGAAGTGTGGTTGCAACCCGAACGACCTTCTCATGCGGAATGAGGGCAACGGTGTGTTCACCAATGTCGCCCCGGACCTTGGCCTATCCGACAACCACCAATCATGGTCCAGCGCCTGGGGCGACTATGACAATGATGGCGACTTGGACGTGTTGATCGGATCGAGCTCGAGCAACTACCACAAGTTGATGATGAACAACGGCAACGGTACGTTCGAGAACGTTACCGCCGGATCCGGTTTCGACACGTTCGGAGGCCAATCCATCGAATGGTGCACACACGACTTCAACAATGATGGGTATTTGGATATCCTCGGAGGTGGCGCAATGATGTACGGCGACGGCGCGATGCATTTCACCATGGACAATACAGCGCCGAGCAACAACGGTGTTGGCGATTTCAATGCGGATGGTTTCCTCGATATCGTAAGCTGGTCAGGTGCGTTCATCAACGATGGGAACGATAACAATTGGATCAAGATCAATACCGTCGGTACCGTGTCCAACAAGGATGGTATCGGAGCGAAGGTTTACGTGACCAGCGCACTCGGCCAACAGATGCGCCAAGTGAAAAGCGGCGACGCTTTCAGCACGATGAGCAGCCTGAGCAGCTACTTCGGTCTGGGCCAGAACACCATGGTGGAACAGGTCGAGATCCGCTGGCCATCAGGCATCGTTGATGTACTGACCGATATACCTGCGAACAGTGTGGTGACAGTGGTCGAAGGGCTGAGCACCGGGATCAGCACGAACTCACCCGTACCGTTCAATGTGTATCCGAACCCTGCCCAGGATGTACTTCGGATCGAGTTCCCTGAGGGTTCCGGAGCTCGAGCTTGGAGCCTGACGGATGCGACCGGAAAGCAGATCGCGACTCCGGTATTGAACGGAGAGTATTTGGATGTGAGCGACCTGAGCAGTGGCTTCTATGTGCTGCAGTTGCAATACGGCACGAAAAGCCATAAGGCACCTTTCACAAAACTCTGACGAACAAGGGATTATAATACCGAACGACAACGGCCGCTCCATGAACATGGAGCGGCCGTTGTCGTTCGTGCCATTGAACTGTGAAGGAAATTAAGTCGCCAAGGGCAACTCCCTGTGCCCCAAACGTCTTCCTAAGGATCTTCAGAGCACCGGACCGACAAGATCCTGCGTATCTTTCGAATAGTTATCGACAGCTGAACCGGGATGACCTGGACGATTGGGCGAATGAGGAACTTGTTCGCACGGTGCATCATCGTGCTTGCGATGGCGTTGCCCAGCGCATCCGATGCAGCCCATATCGCCGGTGCTAGTGTTTCCTATACCTGCGTGGGAGGGAACTTTTACCAACTCCACTTGGATCTTTACGTGAGTTGTGCCACCTCCGCGATAGTGGGCACCCAAACACTTAGGCTGAACAATTCGTGTGGTGTGTTCTTCCAGATCTCCGGCGTGCCGCAAGCCGTGGTGGAGGAGGTTTCCCCCGTATGCACCAGCCAACTGCCACAGACCACCTGCAACGCAGGCGGCACCCTTCCGGGTTACAGACACTATCGCTTCACCACGAGCGCAACATATCTCTCACCGTGCAATTTCTGGACGATCCAATGGACCACCTGTTGCCGCGATGAGACGGAGAACATCCAGAATACGCCGGGTATCCATGCTGAAGCCACGCTGAACAATCTTGGAGGGCTGTGTGACAACTCCCCGCGTTTCGCTGACAACGGGGTTCCCTTCGTGTGCCTTGGACAGCCCGTTTCGTACAATCCCGGTGTGTCCGACCCCAATGGTAATCCACTCTCGTATTCGCTCATCGGCGCTCGATTCGATTCGGTGAACACGGTGCTTTACGATGCTGGTTTCACCGGCCTCACACCGATCCCGGGTATCAGCATCAACGCTGTGACCGGCCAGGTATACTTCACCCCTGTCGTCTCTGGCCGATACGTCATCGTTGTACGGGTGGATTCTTACAGCCTCTCCACCGGTCAATTGATCGGAACCGTCATGCGCGACCTCATGTTCTTCGTTTCCGTTTGCGATGGGTCACCACCTGTTCCTGCACCTTCCATCTCTATTTCCGGTACCGTGGCGGGTTCCGGGGCCAGTAGTGTCGCGCTTTGTAACGGTCAGTCCTTTTGCGCCGATCTTGTCGTGAGCGACCCCAACACGGGTACCGTATTGGAGATGACCTCCAACGCGTCCACCATACTTCCGGGCGCGACCTTCACCGTGACCGGGACCAACCCTGCCACAGCGAGGATCTGCTGGACGGCCAACGCCGCCATACTACCCGCGAACGTGCTCATCAGTATTTCCGATGGGGCATGTCCGGTCCAGAATACCGCATCGCGCTCCATCTATGTCGGTAACTGCGTCCTGCTGCCCGTCGAACTACTGGGCTTTACGGCAGAAGCCGAAGGCGCTGGCGTCGGATTGCACTGGTCTACGGCGGGAGAGGTCTACAGTGATCACTTCATGATCGAGCGCAGCGTGGACGGGATGGTCTTCCATGCCATTGGTCGGGTAGAATCGGTCGGTCTCGCGAACGGATCGACGGACTATACCTTCCGTGACGACTATCCGATGCTGGGCACCAGCTATTATCGCCTGCGGCAGATGGACAGGGATGGTAGTTCTTCATTCGGTCCCATCGCATCCGTTGAATTCGGAAAGAACCGTAACGTGCTCGCCATCAGGAACGGCACTACCAGTTGGTCGATCACTGGGCTCGATGCAGCTGCTACTTGGACCGTTATGGACGCTCTAGGTCGGACGGTGGATGTGGGTATTCCGCAGTCCACTTCGGAGGGCCTGCGCTTGGAAACAGGATATGATCAAAGCCAAGTACTGATCTTCTCAGTGGTCACCGGTGGGCAACGTCACACGTTCCGCCTTCCACCTACGGCTCAAGATGGTCAGGTCATCGCATCACGCGGAACGGAGTAGCATTCACCGTTCTTTCCAAACCACTTCAAGCACTGTCTGTCCAACAGCCTTCAAGGTGGCTTGGTCTATAACGTCCATATCGTCGTCGTGGGTGTGCCAATACGGACCGAACGCTTCAGTGGCAGGATCGTACTCGATGATGTCTATGGTCGGGATCCGTAGGGTCTTGTTCACCGGGATGTGATCATCGATACCTACGAAGTACTTCGTCTCTTGTACGAAGCGATCGCCGTAGCCCAGAACGGTGGCCGTCTTCCAAACCTTCTTCACGACCGCTGAAGCATACTGCATGCTCAGGGCCTCTTGGTAGAACCGCGCATCGCGCCCACCAGCCATATCCAGCAGGATCCCGAAACGGGCGGTATAATTCGGAACATGCGGATTCTTCGCCCAGTACTGCGAGCCAAGGCACCATGTTTCGAGGCTGCTCTCATCGTGGGTCATCGCACCGGTCGGTCGTCCATGATCCTCCACATCGGTGAACAGTATATCGATGCCCGGACCATGTTCCTTTGAGGAAAGATGGCGTGCGATCTCCAGGAGGATGCCCACGCCACTACCCCCATCATTCGCCCCGTCGATCGGCTGGTTCGTTCGTTCATCATCCTTGTCCGCGAAAGGTCGCGTATCCCAATGCGCGAGAAGCAGGAGGCGCTCCTTGCGGTCGGGATGGAACTGGCCGATGATGTTGCGCAAGGGCAGACGTTCGTTGTTGAAGCTCGTCACCGTCCCGGTCTGTTCGACGACGGTGGCCCCGGCAGCCTTCAAACGTTCGACCATCCAATCGCCACAATTCCTGTGCGGTTCCGTCCCTGGTACGCGCGGTCCGAAGGCTACCTGTTTTGCCACGAAAGCGTAGGCACTATCCGCATTGAACAAGGGGGTCACCGCGATGGCAGGCTGAGCGGGCGTGGGCGCTGGAGGTGGTGTCTCCGGCACATCGGGCTCGCACGCCGCGAGCAGCAACAACGGGAGAGCCGGAACCAGTCGTTTCGGCCAACGGAACATCGTCATGCGCGTTCCCATGCGGTGCCTTCTTTCGTGTCCTTCAAGATGATCCCCAGCGCGGTCAAACGATCGCGGATGGCGTCGCTCGCGGTGAAATCCTTCCGTGCCTTCGCTTCCGCACGCATGCGGATGAACTCCTGAACGAGGCCATCCATGGCGCGGTCATCGCCAGCGATCTGCTGCTCCTGTTTCAGGCCGAGCACATCGAAGACCATGGTGTTCATCAATGTACTCAGGCGCTCAATGGAAGTGGCGGTCAGTGTGAGTTTGCCATCGTTCACCGAGTTGATGATGCGTACACCTTCGAACAACTCACCGATCATCACCGGTGTGTTGATGTCGTCGTTCATCGCTTCATAGCACCGCTTCTCCAGCGCAGTGACATCGGCACCATCCAAAGCTCCCGGCTTCAACTTGCCGAGCACCGTCATCGCCGCCATCAAACGCTCCAGGCCCTTCTCCCCAGCTTGCATGGCCGCATTGCTGAAATCCAGGGTGCTCGCGTAGTGGCTCTGCAGCATGAAGAAGCGCACGGTCATCGCGCTGTAGCCTTTCTCCAGCAGCTTGTGGTTGCCAGAGAGCAGCTCTTCCGGCGTGAAGCCGTTGCCCTCGCTCTTGGCCATCTTACGGCCGTTCACCGTGAGCATGTTGCCGTGCATCCAGTAGCGCACAGGTACATGTCCATCAGCAGCCACGCTCTGCGCGATCTCGCACTCGTGGTGCGGGAATTTCAGATCCATGCCGCCGCCGTGGATGTCGAACGTACCGCCGAGGTATTTGGTGCTCATCGCGGAGCATTCCAAGTGCCAGCCGGGGAAACCTTCACCCCATGGGCTTGGCCATTTCATCAAGTGCTGCGGTTCGGCCTTCTTCCAGATCGCGAAATCGAGCGGGCTGCGTTTCTCCTCCATGCCCTCGGTATCGCGGGTGTTCGTGAGCAGCTCGTCGATCCTGCGACCGCTCAACTCACCGTACGCATGCTTCTCGGCGAACTTGGGCACATCGAAGTAGACACTACCGTTGGCCTCGTAGCCGTAGCCGCTTTTGATGATGCGCTCCACCATCCCGATCTGCTCGATCAAGTGGCCGGTGGCCGTGGGCTCGATGCTCGGTGAAAGCAGGTTGAACAGCCGCATCACATCGTGGAAGCCGTTGGTGTACTTCTGCACGATCTCCATCGGCTCCAATTGCTCCAGACGCGCGCGCTTCGCGATCTTGTCCTCGCCCTCGTCGATATCACCCACGAGGTGGCCTACGTCCGTGATGTTACGCACGTAGCGCACCTTGTAGCCCAGGTGCGTGAGCCAGCGATAAAGCACATCGAAGGTGAGGAAGCTGCGCACATTGCCCAGGTGTACATCGCTGTACACGGTGGGGCCGCAGACGTACAGACCAACGTGGGGTGGACGTAGCGGGACGAACTCCTCCTTTCGACGGGAAAGCGTGTTCGTGATGTAGAGCGGACCTTTCTTCGGATCGGACATCGGACTTGCGATAGCGCGTGCGAAGGTACAGGCCGCGCCGAAGCCCGGGTAGGGCTACTGCCGGTCCTCGTCGGTGATCACGGCATCACCGGCGTAGCGGCCCTGTTTGAAGATCTGGATCCGTTGCAGGATACCGTTCTTATCATAGGCGTAACGTTTACCATCCCACAGGCGCCCCTGCTTGAAATCGCCCTGTTGCGAGATGCGCAACTGGCGGTCGTAGAGCGTATTGAAGCCGTTCTCCCGGAAGACCACCGCATTGGTCGTCTCTTCTTGGGTCACGGCCGGTGCTGGCGCGGCTTTGGGGTCCACCTTCACTTCTTCGGCCTTGGGAACCGACTTGATGTATTTGCTGTTGGCGGCATTGATCACACCATCGTTGAACTCGGCCACTTGCTGGAGCTGGCCATCGGCGGTGTAGCGCTTCAGCGTTCCGTCCTCCTTGCCTTGTTCCACTTCCACCTGCACGGCGAGCTTGCCGTTCTCGTGGTAGTACTTCTGTTCACCATCGCGCACGCCATCGGCCGTGAACGTGAAATCCTGTGCGAGCTGACCGTTCGGGTGCCAACGCTGGAACTTCCCGGTGTTGCGATCCAGGTCCCAGTTGCCCTGTTCCTCCACCTTGCCGGTGGGGTAGAACGTTTTGTACGCACCGCGCGGGCGTCCCATCTGGTAGTTGATCTCGCTCATCACCTTGCCATTCGGCCAGTAGCGCTTCCACATACCGATGCGCTTGCTGTTGGTGTAGCGTCCTTCTTCGATCAGCTGGCCATCCGTGTAGCCGGGCTTGTCCGCGTTCGGGGCTGTCACCTTCCAGAAGCCCTGCTTACGGCCCATTTCATCGGACCGGTTGAGGGTGTCTTGAGCAGAACTTCCGGCCTGTGCGAAGGAGCACTGGATGGAGAGCGTGATACAGGTAATGAGCGTGAGCAGCGCGGAACGACGGAGGGAGACCATGACGAACGATGCGGTATTGATCGCACGCGATACGTAGTAGGCCGCTGAAAGGTTGCGATCGCAGTCTATTTCAGCGTGGCCTTCAGATGGAGCATCATATCGTCCACCATGCCTTTCAGGTCGTATTCGGGCTTCCAACCCCAGTCCTTGCGGGCGGCGCTATCGTCGATGCTTCGCGGCCAGCTATCGGCGATGGCCTGGCGGTGATCCGGGGCATACCCCATCTTGAAACCGGGGATATGGCGGGCCACCTCGGCGGCGATCTCTTCCGGATCGAAACTGAAACCGGCCAGGTTGTAGCCACCGCGCTCCTTCACTTGTTCGGCAGGAGCTTCCATCAGGTCGATCGTCGCGCGGATGGCGTCCGGCATATACATCATGGGCAGGGCCGTCTTCGGACCGAGGAAACTGGTGTAGGCGCCGGTCTTGATGGCTTCGTGGAAGATGTGGACCGCGTAATCCGTGGTGCCACCGCCAGGAGCGCTCTTCCAGCCGATCAGGCCCGGGTAGCGGATGCTGCGCACGTCCACCCCATAGCGCTTGTGGTAGTAGGCGCACCATTGCTCGCCGGCCTGTTTGCTGATGCCGTAGACCGTGCTCGGCTCAGCGATGGTGTGCTGCGGGGTGGCATCCTTCGGGGTCGTCGGACCGAACACGGCGATGCTACTAGGCCAGTAGACTTTCTTCAGTTTGCCTTCGCGCGCCAGCTCCAGGATGATGAACAAGCTCTCCATGTTCAGTTTCCACGCGAAAGCGGGATCCTTTTCGGCCGTTGCGCTCAGCAATGCCGCGAGCAGGTACACCTCATTGATGCCGTGCTTGTCGATGACACGTTCGATACCACGACGGTCCATGGCATCCACCATGGCGAAGGGCCCGCTCTGGGCCACTTGGGGTTGTTTGATGTCGCTGGCCACGACATTGTCGTTGCCGAAGCGTTCGCGGAGACCTTCAACGAGTTCAGTGCCGATCTGGCCGGAGGAGCCGATGACGAGGATCTTTTTCATTGGGGGTTGAGAGCGGCCAAAGCTAGTCGGTGCCGCATGACGACGGTCAAGGGCCATCCGGGGGCATCGCTGTATTTTTGGGCCATGGACATCCATCGCCTGCGCAACCTCCACCGGCCGGACGTGCTTCGCGCCCGCCTGGAACGCGAAGGCGTGGACCGCACAACCTTATCGTTCTACCGGTACGTGCGGCTGTCCGATGTGGAAACGCTCCGCCACGAGCTCTATCAGGAATGGGACGCGCTGGGTGTTCTCGGTCGCATATACATCTCGCAGGAAGGGGTGAATGCGCAAGTGAGCCTTCCCACAGAGAACCTCGATGCTTTCCGCGCTGCATTGAATGCCCGCGAAGCCTTCCGCGAAGTGCAGTGGAAGATCGCCGTGGAGGATGATGGCAAGAGCTTTCTCAAGCTGGCCATCAAGGCGAAGAAGAAGATCGTTGCCGATGGATTGGCCGATGATGCGTTCGACGTGACCAACGTGGGCGAACACCTCGACGCGAAGACCTTCAACCAGCGGATGGAGCAAGGGGCCGTGGTGATCGACATGCGCAACAACTACGAATGCCTCATCGGGCATTTCGAGGGCGCCTACCTGCCCAAGGCCGATACGTTCCGCGGCGCGATCGATGAGGTGGTGGAGATGCTGCGTCAGCAGCAGTCGCAAACCGTCGATCAGGGCACCCGTACCGTCGACCCACCGGGTCGACCGAACCAGCCCGAGATCCTGATGTACTGCACCGGCGGCATCCGCTGCGAAAAGGCCAGCGCCTACCTGAAGCACCAGGGCTTCACCAACGTGAGCCAGCTGCACGGCGGCATCATCGACTACGCCCGCCAACTGAAGGCCGAAGGACTGAAGAGCAAATACCTCGGCCAGAACTTCGTGTTCGATGAACGCCTCGCCGAGCGCATCACCGACGATGTGGTGAGCACCTGTATGCAGTGCGGCACCAAGAGCGACCGCATCAGCAACTGCCACGAGGCCACCTGCAACATGCTGCTCGTACAGTGTGAAGCGTGCGCGACCAAGTACGGCGACTGCTGTTCCCCGAGCTGCCGCGAGATCCATCAACTGCCTCTCGAAGCCCAACGCGCCTGGCGCAAAGGCCGCAGCACCCGCAGCACCAAGACCAAGGCCGTGAACGATCCGGCGGCGCTCCGCGCGCGCATTGCGGGGGAAGAAGCGCTACTGGCTGCTGGCCATTCGCTTCTGGCGGCTCACGAGCACGCCGAGCGGCCAGAAGCCAGCAGCCAATAGCCAGCAGCAAAAGAAATTCGCACCATGCCCTTCTACCACGCCCTCGGCAACATCCCGCACAAGCGGCACACCCAGCACAAGAACCCGGAAGGGAAGTTCTACTACGAGCAGCTCTTCGGCACGGTGGGCTTCGATGGTATGAGCTCCTTGCTCTACCACGTGCACCGCCCCACGCAGGTGAAGAAGATCGTCGGCAGTAAGGACGTCGCGCCCAAGATCGCCGTGGAGAAGAACATGCGTTCGCTGCGCCTGCACGGCTTCAAGGTGGATCCCGTGGCCGACCACCTCGAGAGCCGCAAGCCGATCCTCGTCAACAGCGACCTGCAGATCGTGCTCTCCGCCCCCACCGCCAAGAGCGTCGACTACTTCTACAAGAACGCCGACTGCGATGAGATGATCTTCATCCACAAGGGCACCGGCAAGCTGCGCACCTTCCTGGGCAGCATCGACTTCGCGTACGGCGATTACCTCGTGATCCCGCGCGGCATGATCTACCAACTCGAGTTCGACAGCGCGGACAACCGCCACTTCATCGTCGAGAGCCACCACCCGCTCTATACCCCGAAGCGCTACCGCAACTGGTTCGGGCAATTGCTCGAGCACAGTCCGTATTGCGAGCGCGACATCCGCAGGCCGAAGGACCTGGAGACGCACGACGAGAAGGGCGAGTTCCGCATGCTGATCAAGAAGCAGGGCGTGCTGCACGAACTGATCTACGCCACGCACCCCTTCGATGTGGTGGGCTGGGACGGCTACAACTACCCCTACGCCTTCAGCATCCACGACTTCGAGCCGATCACCGGCCGCGTACACCAGCCGCCGCCCGTGCACCAGACCTTCGAGACCAAGGCCTTCGTGGTGTGCAGCTTCTGCCCGCGCCTCTACGACTACCACCCGCAGAGCATCCCCGCGCCGTACAACCACAGCAACATCGACAGCGACGAGGTGCTCTACTACGTAGACGGCGATTTCATGAGCCGCAACGACGTGGCCGCCGGGCACATCAGTTTGCACCCCGCCGGCATCCCGCACGGTCCGCACCCCGGCGCCATGGAGCGCAGCATCGGCAAGACCGTGACCGACGAGCTCGCCGTGATGGTGGACACCTTCAAGCCCCTGCAAGTGACCGAGGAGGCGCTGAAGATCGACGACGGGAAGTACTGGAACAGTTGGGTGGAGTGATCACGACCGATGCGCAAGTCGAACCGGAGCAAGCCGATCGATGTTGAGATCGACAAGCTGACGAACTCCATCGAGCTCGCTGCGACGGGCGATGTGTTCAACACCACGATCGTAAGGGTCACTATAGAGGACCTGCGGCTCATCAAGAAAGCCGGATGGTTGTTCAACTGGCATCGCGAAGTCAGAAGCCAACAACGGCAGGTCTATCGTTTGATGACCGAGAACAACCCGGATATCATTCAAGGGTTGATCAGCATGGAGGACAAGGGCGACCACATCTACATGCACTTGATCGAAAGCGCCGGGTTCAACAGGGGCGGCAGCAAGACCTTCCTGGGTGTTCCCGGGAACCTGATCGCACATGGCTGCCGACTCTCCATGGAACTGGGCTATGACGGTTTCGTAGCCTTCACGGCAAAGACCGCATTGATCGAGCACTACAAGAAGGAGCTCGGAGCGGAGGTGCTTCATGGCACCCTGATGCAACTGAACAGCGTTGCTGCTCGTAACTTGGTGCAGCGTTATAAACTCTGATCCATGGGACTGATACGAGAACCCAAGCACGTCGATTTCTACTTCGACGACCGCCCCCTCACGGACGAAGAAAAGCGCTTGCTGAAAGAGGCCATTGCCAAGAATAAAGCGGCCGAACGCGCACGGAAGACTCGAGCGACCCGTACCCGCCTCAAGCGGTCCAAGGCAAAGTCACCACGCTAACGAACTCGCCGTGATGGTGGACACCTTCAAGACACGAAGTGACCGAGGAAGCGCTGAAGATCGACGACGGGAAGTACTGGAACTCGTGGGTGGAGTGATGGCACTTTGCCAATTCCCAGTGTGGCGGTTCGCGGCGTTTTGCGCGTTCATGGTCACCACGACAATTCATGCACAGGAAACCATTGCAGGCAATTGTGACTATCCCGACCAGATGGTCGCGAACGAACCATATGTGTTCGTGCTAGTGACGGATTCGACCGAGCAACGATCAACCGTGACGGCCATCGGGGACAGAAAGTTGATGTATGATATAGTCGTAAGTCACAAGGACGAGAGCCTAGCATCTGGCCGTCTTGTTGAACACATTTCTGGTATTGCGATATGGGCTGGTTGTTTCGGTGGAGTCGGCGATGATGGCGTGCTTCACCCGGATAGTTGGGAATATCGCAACGTTGATGGCTCAATGACCATCACCCTCTTCGGCGAATATGTGACTCACATTCAGGTGACCCTTGCTCCAATCATTGTGGAGCCGATTCCCAGGGTTGGGTACAGGGATGAGTGAGTTGAGTTTGGGCGTGTCGGCGCCAAATGCGGCCGGGTCGGGCTATCCGCTGCAACTCTACACTTGTGCGCCCTGTTGGTGAAGACCTTCGGGACGTTATTGATCACTGAAGGAGACTGAGCAGGGTCGCGGGTGAACCAGTCCGCTGCAGAGGCTTTGAGGC
>JAEUTA010000005.1 GCA_016788205.1 Flavobacteriales bacterium
TACCGAGTGGATGTACGACTACAACCATCTTCGTGCTCACAAAGCACTCGGATACCGGCCGCCAGTGCTCATCCAACCCTGATCCCAAAATGCCCTTGGAGCCTCTAGTTATGATCGGCCCGAAATCAGGGGAAGCTTACACTTGCTCATACTAGCCTCCAGCCTTGGCTTAAGAGTGTCCTTCCAAAAGGGGAAATCCTTGACGGCAGTTTTGAAGAACGAGTGAGCACGCATCAATGAGTCTGGCATGGGGTGATTCTTGCCCCCAGCGGTGAATGTCCAAGGTGTTTCTAAGAATTGTTTTGAGAGTAGTGCCGCCAGTCTTTGTAGCGGGCCACGCTTCCAGTGATAAAGGGAATTGTCAAGATTGCTTGGACTCAAGAGCCACACTTCGGGTAGATGCTGCTGGATGTCATCGATGCGGACATAGTGCTTCCGGTAGTTGATACCGTGATCCTTGAACTTGTCTTTTGCTTCACCCTTCAGTGGAAGGTTGTTGCTGATTGCGATTGGTTTATCATCCGCACCAATGAGCAAGTGGCGATGGCTGTACCGATTGTCTTCTCGCTCTCCAACGACTCTGATCCCGTGGACCAGAACTGGGCTGCCAACTCCATGAACCGCAGGAAGGTTGTATTCGCTGGCTGCTTTGAACCTAATAGTGATTGTGAAGTCATCGGCAACGATGCCACTTGGCGCATGGTAGAAGTCGTACTTGGATGGTGTGAAGGCATAGAAGCCGCCACCCTTAAGGGCAAGTGCAATGGCGTTGATGACCGTTGACTTTCCGCTATTGTTGCCACCAATGAGATATGTCGGAATGCCGAACATGAGGTCGAGACTCAAATGCTCGATGCCTCTGAAACGTTCTATTTCAATCCTATCTAGTGTGAAGCTGATTGGCATAGTGTAAATGTATCTGGCATGGGCTGTGCCGCCCATTCTGTGAACAACCTCTAAGTTCGTTCACCCATCCACCTTCCAACGCCATGCGTACGACCATCCTCCTCCTTTCGGTCTTCGCCACCACCATCTCTTTCGCCCAGACCGGCAAGCTCATAACCGTGGATCCCGGCATCGAGCGCATGACCGTCTATCTGAACGGGGGTGAGGTGCGAACCAGCACCGAGGTGGACCTGGCCGCAGGCTTGAACACCATCGAACTGAAGGAACTCTCGCAGTTCATGTACGTGCAGAGCGTACAGGTGGCGATCAAAGGAGAACTGGCGATCTTGAGTGTGAACCCGGCCGAGGACCGGATCCCAGCGGACCGTTCGGAGCCACGCATCGCCCGATTGCAGGACAGCTTGGAGATGTTGAACACGCGCGTCATCGAACTCAACGACCGCATTGGTGCGAACCAGGCGGCCAAACAGATGCTCACGAGCAACTACGATATCGGTGGCTCCAACGCGGTGACCACGGCCGAAGCCCTCGCCAAGACAGCCGACTTCTTCCACGACCGCACACTGAAGCTGAACCGCGATATCAGCGCCGACTCGCGCGAGAAGTTGAAGTTGGAAGAGGTGCAGCGGAATGCCGCCGCCGAATTGGCCAAGCTGGAAAGCGCCGGTGGCCGCGAACGCAAGAAGGTGACCGTGGTGGTGAACACCGATCGGGCCATGCGCACGAAAGTGGAACTGCGCTACCTCGTTGCGAATACCGGTTGGTCACCCGCGTATGATCTAGTCGCGGCGAACAACACCGGCCCGATCACGCTGCGCTACAAGGCACAGGTCTACAACAACACGGGCATCGATTGGAAGAAGATGAACCTGGTCCTCAGCACGGCAGACCCTTCCCTAGGCGCGAGTTCACCGGCGTTGGCGCGGTGGGAACTGGGTGGTGGCGGCGGTTCGGGCTCGGGTGTGGATGGTCGTTTCGATCAAGGCGATTACAAACAGTCGCAAAACATGGCGCCCAGTTTGAATGGCTGGAACGACGCCAGCCAGCACTACGAGATGATCACAGTTTCTGAAGTGACAGCCGAGTTCAAGATCAAACGCACGTACGATATCCCCAGCGATGCGCGGCCTTACATGGTGGAAGTGGCGGAGCATACGTTGCCAGCCACGTACAGCTACGTGGCCATCCCGAAAGTGGACTGCGATGCGTTCCTGATGGCGCGCATCACAGGCTGGGAAACACTTGATCTGGTGGATGGTCCGGCGAACGTTTACTACGAGGACAGCTATGTGGGCGAATCGATGATCAGCACCGCCGGCATCAACGACACACTGGATCTTTCGCTTGGCCGCGATAACGACATCCGCGTGGAGCGCAAGGAATTGGAGGACCGTACCAGCCGCAAGGTGATCGGCAGCGAACGCAAACAAACGTTGACCTACGAGATCACGGTGAAGAACACGACCACCGCACCGATCCACCTCGTGCTGCGCGACCAGATCCCTGTGAGCATGAACGACCAGATCAAGGTGCAGGTGCTGGAACTTTCCGGTGGTGAACTGGACGCACCGGAAGGCTTGGTGGAATGGCCCATGGATCTTCAGCCCGCCGCCTCCAGCACGGTGAAGCTGAGCTTCGAGATCCGCCACCCGAAAGGTTGGAACGTGAGCTACCGAACGCGGTTGCGGAAGCAGAAGCTCCTGTTCTAGGCTTTTGGGCAGGGGCGTTCAGGCCTTAGCGGTGCTGACCAGCCAGGCGGTTTGAACATCCACTGTCTGGAACATGGGCATTCCATTGCCCTTCTGTTGCGGATGGCCCCGCTAGCTTGCCGCCCCTTTCACCATGGATCGTAGGCTCGTCTTCCTCTCCGGCACCATCGGCGTAGTGCTCTTCGTGCTCACCACTGTCGTGGGCGGCGCATTGTTCCCGGGCTACAGCCATGTGGAGCAGTTGATCAGCGAGAGCTATGCCCACGGTACGGCATACGGGCCATGGTTGCGCTTCCTGGGATACCTGCCTAGCGGTGTCCTGTTCGGTGTTTTCGCATGGGCAGCGGCTCGGGTGTTCGCCGCACGCAAATACACCTTGATCGGTTTTGCGGGCATCGGCATCGGTTACGGACTGGGAACGGTATTGGCCTCTTTCTTCCCGTGCGAGGCGGGTTGTCAGACGGACGGCAGCGAGAGCAGCATCTCCCAACTGATCCACAACCTTAGCGGACTGCTCACCTACCTCGTGGTGCCGGCCTCGCTGGTGATGCTCGGTGTACGTTTGCGCAAGCGACCGGGGTTTGAACGCTTGGGCCGCAAGGCACTGGTGTGTGGGATCGTTGCAATGCTCGGTTTCATCCTCCTGATCGAACTTTCAGATACCGGTTACATCGGTCTCGCACAGCGCTTCACGGAAGGCAGCATCCTTTGGTGGATACTGACTTGTGCCATCCATTTCAAGGAGCCACCACCAATGGCGATCAGCTCGCTCTGAACTCCGTCATGAACAAGCCTATTCTCATCATCCTGCTGGTGCTCAACGCGATCGTATTGCTCGGTCAACTTTGGCCCGAGGGCGCACCACCTTTTGCGCGCATGGTGAACATCACCTTTCTCGTAGCGGTGATGCTTTTCCTGCTGCGCACGCTGTTCCCCGGAACGACGAAGGGCAAATGAGATGGCCTCTAGCCAGCAGCGATCGTTCGAGGTTCGCAACGCACGGGGAAATTCACCGAGTTCGCGATGAAGCATAGTTCGTGCGCTTTGTGGTGAAGTTCGTTCGCTTTCTCGATCATGCGCTCGTCGCGCACCACGATCCGCGGGTGCAATACCACCTCGGTGAAACGGCCACTGCCATCGGGGAAGGTCTCCATGGATCCGGTCGCGTCGTCCACGTAGCCCGTTACCACAACGCCGTTCATCACGCAAACGTGCAGGTAGCTCATCATGTGGCAGGCGCTCAACGCAGCGACCAGTAGGTCCTCGGGGTTGTGGCGTGAAGGGTCGCCGCGGAAGGTGGGGTCAGCGGAACCCAACAGATCCGGCTTACCCGCGATGCGGATGACGTGATCGCGCTTGTAGCTGCGGTAATGGTCCGTTCCCGTGCCTAGGTCGCCCGTCCACTCCAGGGTGAGGGCGTAGTTGTGCGCTTGTGACATGATGCGAAGTTCCATCGTAGCGGGTTAGCTTCACACCGATGGACGTGTTGCAACGATTCTACTCGGCTTTCGCCCAACGCGACTGGGCTGCCATGGGGGCTTGTTATCATACTAGTGCCCGTTTCAGCGATCCGGTGTTCCCCGATCTGGATGAAGCGCAGGTCCGGGCCATGTGGCGCATGTTGCTGACCAGCGGGTCCGATCTGAGCGTCACCTACACCGTGCTTCAGGCCGAAGCCACGAAAGGGCGCGTTCGTTGGGAGGCCAGGTACACCTTCAGCCGCTCAGGACGGAAGGTGCACAATGTGGTCACTTCGGAGTTCGTGCTTAAGGATGATCGCATCGTTGTGCAGCGCGATCAATTCGACTTCTGGCGCTGGAGCCGCCAGGCACTTGGTATAAGCGGTGTGCTGCTCGGCTGGACACCGATCGTTCGTGGTAAGGTGCAGCAGTTGGCGGCCGCTAATCTGCGGAAGGCGATGGGTGGTTGATCAGTCGACCTTCTTGTCCTCGATCATCGGTATTTCCAGCATCACCACCTCAAGCTTGCGGATGCCATACTTGGCTTTCAGCGTGGTGCGACTCTGATCGCCTTCTTCGGGTGTGGCAAAACGAAGTACATCAAGGTCCGTCACATCCTTCAGTTCCGGGAACTCGGCCTTGTAACGCGTGATCAACTGCGGTGTGGTGAACGCCTCCGTGGTCTCGATCAACGGGGTGATGTACACCACCGGACCGTTGCGCCAGTTGCCGATCGCGTGGCTCCAGATCCTGTTCTGTGCATGTACAGCGCAGGAAACGAGCAAGACAAGGGCGGTGATGAACGTTCTCATGATGCGAACGCCCGGAGCTGTTGCTTGCTCCGGGCGTTGACAAAGTTGGTGAATGATCAGCGTTCGATCAATAGTTTACCTGCCCCGTTGATGGCACCCGTAAGGCGGTAGTAGTAGGATCCTGCGATCAGTGTGCGGCGTTCGATCACCATGCGTCCAGCGCCGCTCATATCCGTCTGCTCTTGTACCACGCGACCCTGTATATCGGTGAGGGTGAGCTTCACTCGACCTGCTGTCGTTGGGGGATAGAGCAGGGTGGTCTGTTCGGTGAAGGGGTTGGGGAACACGCGGATGCCTTCCTCCAAGGCGTTGGTGCCTACACCGGTGATGGTGGCGCAGGCGTTCTCCAGTTCGGTGATGGCGTTGTGGTAGTTCTCGTTCACCACGTCGATCACCTCATCGATGCAGATGGTAGTGCCCGGGTTGATGAAGTGTACGCGGCACAACGGCTTGTAGTCAGGGCCGCGTTGGATCGTGGAGTCGACGTCGCTCAGGCAAAGGATGTGGCCTCCACCGAAGGAGGATGCAGGTGTTGCCGGGTAGGCGATGGGGTCGTACAGGCTTTCCACCGTGGTGATCTGCACGCCGCTCAGCATCAGCTCATAGCCGAGCAGGCGGCGGTTGGTGTTGCGGACGTGGATGTCCATCCAGCCTTCGTTCATGTCCAATGCTCCGATGGTGAAGCTGACCGTATCGAACGGATTGATGATCTCATTGAAAGGGAAGTTGCAGTGATCGTGCACGGCAGCGCTGTCCGGTGGGTGGTTGTAGGTGTTCCAGTAGTTGCAGAAGGCCATCAGTGCGGCATCCGTAACAGTGAGGTTGCCGTCCTGGTCGATGTCGTTGCACGGCACCGGAGTAAGGTCGTTGCCCATGATGCCGGTCTCGTAGTAGTTCACGTCCAACGTGTTCTGCTGACCGTCGGTGTTGAGGTCCCCGATGAGCGCTGTTCCAGCGCAGTTGCCCAGGCAATCCATCTGTGCTGAACCGTAGATCTCGCCCAGGCAGTCCACATAGGGTTCGCAATCATTGTCCACGGTGACCACCAACGTGGGTGTGCGATCGATGTTGATGCACACTTGCGCCCAGTTGTTGAAGTGGTCGCTTTCCATGCGGCCCAGTGCATCAGGGTCGTTGTCCCAGTTGGTGCGCACCACGAGCGTGTAGGTGCCTTCAGGCACACCCGTGATGTCGAGCCAGTTGCAGCTGGTGCCACTGCCGTACACGTCCGCGCAACCCGCGCTGATGCCCATGTTGCCGCAGCCGTACTGGCCGCTTCCGCCACCCTGGCAATCCACGTCCATCACGCAGAAGCCGTTCTTGAAACCGATCGACATCTCCTGGCCGTCCGCATCGTACAGCAGGTATTCCGCGTAGCCCTTGTAATGGGTGTGGCCGTGGCAGTTCTGCGTTTCGAACTGGTCCGGGTTGGCGCCGGGTGTCCCGATGTAGTAGTCCAGTTCGCCGATGTTCGCGATACGCGTGTCGAAACGGACGATCTCGCGCATACCATAACCGGTGAGGCAGCCTTCCGCGATGAAACAATCGCCCTGGCTGACCGTCGTTGAGGCGAGGTTGAGCGAGTTGGTCAACCGTTGCTGGTCCACGGTCAGGTCAGGAGCTTGCGGACAATCGTCGCTGCCCCAGGGTATGCAGCTGCCGTCATCCACCGTGGCGAGCGGGTCGTAGTTGCACGAGTTCATATCGGTACAACCCGAGATGGGCCCCACGTATTCAACGGCCCACGCGATGGAATTGCCTTCGCAGGCCGCGCCGCTATCACCGATGCGGACGTACACGAGGTCGCCCACGCCCAGGTTGGCGAGCAGCTCCGCTTGTGCGGTGTTGCCACAACCACCATCGGCGAAGTACATGGTGCCGGCCGGGCTTTCGTCCGGTGTAAGGCCGGAGCAATGGTCGTAAACCCAGATCCGCGTGTCGCACGTATTCACGCCGCAGGTGCTCATACGGTATTGGCCGCTCTGCGCAGGGCTGAAGCTGTACCAGGTGTTCGGCCCGGGAGCGATATGTACCCCCGCCGATATCACCAACGGGCTGCCACAGCTGAAGCCGGGTGGACAGTTCACTTCGGTGGTCTGTAGGTAGTCATAGTTGTTGCCTTGGCCAGCGCCACCAGCGGCCACGGTCACACCATCCAGTGTGACCACGTACCCACCGGCGCCGGTGATGCCATCGCCATAGCTGTCGTGCATGGTGAAGATGATGCACTCGCCCGAGGGCACGCACAGCGAACCGCCGAGGTAATTACCCGTGGCGACGGTGCTGCTGTTCTGCACCACGGTCCACGTTATCTCGTTGGGCCATCCATCAGGCGTAATACTGATGATCATTTCGCTTTCGCCCACGGGGCAGCCTCCGCCAGGCGCGGCTAGCAGCGGTGCGCTGGTCACCGTCAGTAAAGCGAGGAGTAGGGTTCTTGAGTCCATGTCTTGCAGGTTATGGTGGTCGAATGTCGCCAAAGAATGACGTATGATGGCGCCGGATCGGTGCTTCCGCTTGAACTGCAACCGCTGGCTAACGCACCTCGATCTCGTCCAGGAACATCCACGCCGGGCTGCCCGCACCGGGGTAGCCTTGCGGAATGGGACCGATGTGCTGAACGGTCAGCTTGATGTAGCGTGCCTTCGCGGCCTTGTCGGTATGGAAAACATGGCGGCCTTGCGGCATGGCGTAGGTCGTCTCCTTGCGGCGTAGCGGATCAGCGGAGATCAACGGGATCTCCTGCATGGTCGGCACATCCATGCCTAGCGAGGTGTAGGTCTTGCCATCCGTGCTCGTGCTGAACTCCACCACTTTCGGTGCGTGGATCCAGCCGTAGGTCTCGTTCAACGCTCCAATGCCGATGTAGCTGATGTCGTGCACGCTTCCCAAGTCCACCGTGATGGTGACGCCCTTGCGCCAGCCCAGCCACTCGGTATTCACCCGCTTCTGCTGGGCGGTGATGCCATCAACCAGGGTGAACGCGCCACCTTCGTTGTAGCGCTCGTGCGGTTGTTCGCTCAGGGTAATCTTCTGGGCGGTGGCTTTGTCAAAACCAAATACTCGGACAACCGAACTTCCTGCAGCACGACCGGCCTTAAAGGTTGAAGCAATCAGCATACGGTTCGTCGTTATTGGAATAGGTGCCTCATAGGTCAAACGACGATTCATCGGGATTGAGTCCTGGCCAGGTGTTCCATAAAAGGCCTCGACAATATGAGGCATCAGTTCGAACATAATAGAATCTGCTAATGGGCTGACTAGTTCGACGCTGATCTCCCCCGGTCTTTTTCCTGCTTTAGGAATGACCCTCACGCTGTACAAGCTTCTGCTAGCATTCACCTTCATCTCCTCCAACCTCACGAACTCCTTCTCCAACCGCTGGATGAAATCGGCCTCGTTCCGTTTCGCTTTCGGCGTCCACAGCACTTCCGCCAAGGCCAGCATGCGCGGTACGGCCATGTACTCCATGTGCTCCGGCGTCAGGATGTACTCCGTCCACACGTTGCCCTGGGCGCCGAGAATGTACTTGTGCTCTTCGGGCTTCAGTTCCGCCGGAATGGGTTCGTAGGCATACACCTTCTGCAACGGCGTGTACCCACCGATGGCCAGCGGTTCGTTCGCCGGATCGCCTTGGTAGTGGTCGAAGTAGCAATGACTGCCTGGGCTCATCACGGCATAGTGTCCACTGCGTGCCGCCGCAATGCCGCCTTCGGTGCCTTGCCAGCTCATCACCGCCGCGTTGGGCGCCAGGCCACCTTCCAGGATCTCGTCCCAGCCAATGATCTTGCGGCCCTTGCTGTTCACAAACTTCTCGATCCGCCGGATGAAGTAGCTCTGCAGCTCGTGCTCGTCCTTCAAGCCTTCCGCCCTGATGCGCCGCTGGCATTTCGCGCAGGCCTTCCAACGTTCTTTCGGGCTTTCGTCACCGCCGATGTGGATGATCTCGCTCGGGAAGAGCTCCATCACTTCGGTGAGCACATCCTCCAACATGGCGAAGGTGCTGTCGTTGCCCGCACAGCACACATCTTCGAAAACGCCCCAGCCTTTGTTCACCTCGTACGGACCGCCGGTGCAGCCCAGGTGCGGGTAGCCCGCCAAGGCCGCCAGCGCATGTCCGGGCATCTCGATCTCCGGCACCACGTTGATGTGTCGCGCTTTCGCATAGGCCACCACCTCGCGGATCTCATCCTGCGTGTAGAATCCACCGTAGGGGATGCTGTCGTATTCGCGTCGACTGTACGGTCCCACCTGACTGCCCTTCCGCCACGCACCTACCTCCGTCAGCTTCGGGTGCTTTTTGATCTCGATGCGCCAGCCTTGGTCATCCGTCAGGTGCCAGTGGAAGCTGTTCATCTTGTACCGCGCCAGCAGGTCGATGTACTTCTTGGTGAAGTCCACGGACCAGAAGTGGCGGCATGGATCCATGTGCATGCCGCGCCAGGGGAAGCGGGGATGGTCCGTGATGGTGAGGCAGGGGAGGGAACCGGACGCGCGACCTTGTTCGAGCAGTTGGATGAGGGTCCGGCTTCCACGGAAGAGGCCGGCTTCGGAGGTTGCGCTTACTTCAATACCACTGGTCTTTACCTCGACCTTGTAACATTCCAGAGGCGCTGATGAGTCAAGATCGACTTGGTTGAAGCTGATCGGGACAGCCACCAGGCACTGCAACCCCTCCGCTGGATGAAGCGACAGGATCTCATCGGCGATGAAGCTGGGCAGCGTAGCGGAACCGGAGATGGCCCACGGACAACCGAGGGAGCAAGTTCCTTCGTTCAGCATCATGTCGACAGGGGCCGGAATGATAGACGGCAGCGCGCTTTGCTGCGCAGAGACCTGGACGGAGAGAAGGAGAAGGACAGGAAGGAACCGCATGTGTTTCATCCCGATTAGCGGGACAGTAAAGGTGCATAGATCCATCTCGCCGCATCCGCTGACCGAGTGGTAAAGAGCTAAGTAGCTAGCGGCCAGTAGCTAACGGCTACTGGCCGCATTTGTATTTCTCAAGAATTCCCCGCACATTTGCACCCCCAATTCCGGGACCTAAACACAAACCGCGACATGCCAACTCGCATCCGCCTTCAGAGGAAAGGCAAGAAAGGCCGGCCTTATTACCACTTGGTGGTAGCCGATTCACGCGCACCCCGCGACGGTAAGTACATCGAGCGTATCGGTGCTTACGACCCCAACCAGAACCCTGCGTTCATCGAGATCAACGATGAGAAGGCGCTCAGCTGGCTCCAGAAAGGTGCCCAGCCCAGCGATACCTGCCGCGCGATCCTGAGCTACACCGGTGTGGTGTACAAGCATCACCTGGCCGGTGGCGTTAAGAAAGGTGCGTTCGACCAGGCTGAGGCCGATCGTCGTTTCGACATCTGGAAGAACGAGAAGAACGCCAAGATCGAAGGCAAGAAGAGCAAATTGGCCCAAGGTGCTGATGCAGCTGAAAAGGCACGCATCATCGCCGAGAACAAGAAAGCCGCCGACCACGCTGCTTCCCTGAGCGCCAAACTCGCCGCTGCCGCCGCTGTTGAGCCTCCTGCCGCTGAAGCTCCGGCCGAAGGCGAAGCTCCGGCTGAAGCCCCTGCCGAGTAATTCCTGCACCACCACTGAAGACCCGTGTTCCGCAAGGAGCGCGGGTTTCTTCTTTTCGGGTCTGCCCGATGTAATTTCCCCCCGTGGACCTGGACAGTCTTCATAAGATCGGCAAGCTGGGCAAGCCTTGGGGGCACCAGGGAGAGCTTACTGTGCACTTGGAGGATATCGACCTGGATGACCTCGTCCATGCCGGTTCGCTCTTCGTGGACATCGAGGGCCAGAAGGTCCCGTTCTTCTTCACCAAGTTGCATGACAAGGGTCGCGACATCCTCGTGAAGTTCGACGATTTCCACGATCCGCAAAGCGCATCGATCCTCGTTGGCCGAGACATCTATGCACCGCCGGGCCTGCTCGCCGATGGCAGCGACGAAAGCTGGGACCCCGAAGAGTTCATCGGTATGATCGTGCGTGACGAAGAGCACGGTGATCTGGGGGAGGTCACAGGCATTGAAGGGTCAGCAAAGAACCCCGTGTTGGTCATTCTGTTCGGCGAGGAAGAGGTGATGGTGCCGCTGGTCGAGGAGATGATCCTGGGCATCGATCCCGAGACCAATACGTTGATGGTGCGCACACCGCCGGGTTTGGTGGACATGTATCGTGGATGATCTTGGATCCGACCGGTTGACCACCAACATCAATAGGTACGCACTCGTAGCGTCGACCCACGGGGTCGACCTACCGCTGTGCCACGCATGATGGCCCTATGCCCAAACCGTCCTTCCGTTTCAAGCAGTTCACCATCCAGCAGGACCGCTGTGCCCTGAAGGTGGGTACGGATGGCGTGCTCTTCGGTGCGTGGGTGAACCATCAAGGCGCGCAACGCATCCTCGATATCGGGACGGGAACAGGTGTCCTGGCCTTGATCGCCGCGCAGCGCGCACCACAGGCCACCGTGGATGCCGTGGAGATCGATGATGCCGCCGCTGGACAAGCCGCAGAGAATGCCGCTGCCAGCCCGTGGAGCGGTCGTGTACGTGTTCACCGCATGGATGTACGCCGCATGAACGCGAGCGAGCCCTTCGACCTGATCATCTGCAATCCGCCGTACTACGCGGGTTATTCAAGCGCAGCCGATGAGCGCGTGGGTCTCGCCAAGCATAGCGGTGAATTGCTGTTCGATGAACTGGTCGCTGCTGTTGATCGTCTCCTATCACCGAACGGGCGTTTCGCTGTGATCATCCCGCTGAACCGGGAGAAGGCCTTCATCGCCGAGGCCGCGCGCGTTCAATTGTCGCCGGTCCGTCGTTGCGAGGTGAAATACGTCGCGCACCGACCAGCGAAACGGGTGCTGCTGGAATTCGACCGCGCAGGTGGCGACGTGCAGGAAGAGGAACTCACCATCGAGAACACCGGCCCCTTCGACTACAGCCCGGAATACCGCGCGCTCATCAGCGATCTAATGCTGAATTTCTAGGTCCTCGACCTCTTCCTCCGTAAAGGTGATCCCGTAAGTCTCCAACTCATCCAGGATCGGCGCGTAGATCACGGGCTTCAACGGCAACAGCACACCCCGATCCGTGATGGTGCCATTGAGCAGCAGCTTGCACGCCATCGCGATGGGCAGGCCCACCGTGCGCGCCATCGCCGTGTGCAACTGATCCTCGCCGATCACACCGAGCGAAGCATGGATGGTCCGGTTCTGACCTTCGACCCCATAGCGGAACCGGTGCCACATCACCACCATGTCCTTGTCGTTCGCGCCCAGTTTCCACTTCTGCTCCAACAGGTGTTGAAGCGTGGCCGCCGGTGATCGTCCGCTCACGCCGATGGTGATGTTCTTGTCGAACAGCCCGAGCCAGTCCAGCTTCTGCATCACGGGACCGTTCGCTTCCAAGCTGAGGTAGTCGGCCAGGTTGGCGCGTGTTCCGCGTTCCTGCCCATGCGGGAGAAAGGCGTCCAGGTACGCGCTCCACGAGGCGTCGGCCGGAAGTTCCAGATTGAAGCCATCCTCCGTGCAGCCGAGTTGTACGAAAGCATCCCACGCTTCGCAGTAGCCTGCTTTGCGCAAGGTGCCGCGCAACAGGGTGGGGATATCATCCAAGCCGTAGTGCGAACGGTACTTCAACGAGTCGCGGTTGGCGTAACCATCGAACTCGCCCAAGCCTTCCACAGTGACACGCACGGTCTGCTTGAAGAGCTTGTGGTAGGGGATGTATTTCGTCTCCCCATCGCGGATGTATTTCGCCGCGCCACCCTGCCCGGCGAGGATCACGTTGCGCGGGTTCCAGCTGAACTTGTAGCCCCACGGATTGTCATCGCTCTCTGGCGCTACCAGCCCACCGCAATAGCTTTCAAAGGCTGCCATACGGCCACCTTCTTCGCGGATGCGGTCGAGTATCCGCATGGCGCTCATATGGTCGATGCCGGGATCCAATCCCATCTCGTTCAACACGGTGAGCCCTGCGGCTTTGAAGTCGGCATCCATCGGCCAGAGCGCATCGGGCACGTAACTCGGCGTGATCACGTGTTTCTTCAAGGAAAGGCAGTCCTTCAGTACGTCCATATGCATGAAGGCGGGCAGCATGCTGATCACCAGATCGTGCTTGGCGATCAACGCGGCCCTTGCGGCGCCGTCGGTGGCGTCCAGCGCGAACCCGGTCGCTACGCCTGGACCTTCTGCCACCAGCATCGACGCTTGCGAAGGATCCTTGTCGGCCACCGTGATGCGCCATTGCTGGCTGGTCGCGTTCTGGATCAAGTAGCGGATCAGGGAAGAGGCCGAACGTCCGGCACCGAGGATGAGGATCTGACGCATGGTGATACTTGGACGCCAAAGATGCGAATAGCCGCTCTCCTTACGACGACGCGGGCTTCAGCATGTTCCCCGAAGTATGCGAACGCTTTGGCATACGCCTTGCCTAGCACAGGGCAACGTCTAACTTCGCAACCCCATCATAACCGCCATGATCCGTCTCTTCTCCGTTGCTTTCCCGGTACTTCTTTCTTTCGCTTCCTTCGGCCAGACCAGCGACTTGGTCGTGTTCTCCGACGATGGCACCAAATTCACCCTTATCGTAGATGGCGATGTGAAGAACGCCGAAGCTGCGACGCGTGTGGTGGCTACAGGCATCCGCACCGAGACACCGGTGATGATGATCAAGTTCACGGATGCTGCCGTACCTCCCATCAAGCAGAACGGCTACTTGGAAATGGGTAAGGAGTATACCATGATGCTGACCACCAACAAGAAAGGCGCTCGTGTGCTGCGCATGACCGGAACGGCCGAACTGGGTACCGCTTCCAAGGCTGAAACGACCAAGCCGACGCCCCCACCCACGTTCGTGGAGGATGCCCCCAACACGACCGTTGTGGAGCAGGAGTTGGTCGTGCCCGGCGATGAAGTGATCACCACGACCACCGTTGTTGAAGAAGGCGAACCCATCGGTGACGGGGAGAACGTGAACATCAACATGGGCGTGAACGGTATCAATTTCAATATGAACGTGAACGTGGATGAAGGGACCAAGACCACCTCTTCCTCATCTTCCACCCGCACCACCACGACCACCACAACGCGCACCTCCGGTACACCCAAGCCCATCATCGACACCAAGCCCAAGCCCGTCGAGCCTGCCGTGTACAGCATGCCCGGTTACAGCGGCCGTGTCGGTTGCGGCTGGCCGATGAGCGACACCGAGTTCGCTGATGTGAAGAAGAGCATCGAAGCGAAAAGCTTCGAGGATAGCAAGATGACCCTCGCCAAACAGGTGGGTGCGAACCGATGCTTCACCGTGGCCCAGGTGAAGGGGCTCATGACCCTCTTCAGCTTCGAGGACAGCAAATTGGACATCGCGAAATACGCTTACGAGCGCACTTACGATATCGATAACTACTACAAGGTGAACGACGCCTTCGCGTTCGAGACATCCATTGATGACCTGAACGAGTACATCCAGGCTCGCTGACCCAATCCGTCCGGGTCATCATGCATCCGGACCACCACCATGTACCGCTTCGTGCAATTCGTACCCGTCCTGTGCCTCGCTGCTCTCCTTGGCGGTTGCACCGGTTCCAAGTCCTTCTCCAAGAAAGGGGAGAAGCTCGATGAGGCCGGTCTGTACGCTGAAGCAGCGGACATGTACCTGCAAGCTGCGCAACGCAACGCGAAGAACGTTGATGCCAAGATCGGGCTGAAGAAGACCGGGCAGCTGTTGCTGAACGACAAGCTGTCGACCTTTTTCAAACACATCGCCACGGGGAGCAGCAAGGGCGAGGCCGTGGCCGCCTACCTCGATGCCATCGCTTACCAGGAACGTGTCCAGTACGCCGGTGTGGTGATCGAGGTCCCGGATCATTACAAGACCGATTTCGAGAAGGTGAAGGCTGAACACCTCATCGATCTGTACAACGAAGGGCAAGGCTTGTTCGAAAGGGAGGAGTTCGGTGCAGCGGAAAAGGTGTTCGCGCGCATCGCCAAGTTGGAACCGAACTACAAGGATGCCAGCAGCCTGCAGAACGTGGCCTACCTGGAGCCCCTCTATCGCACCGGCAAAAGCGAACTGGAAGCGGGCAACTACCGCAAGTCTTATGCGGCCTTCACCAAGGTCATGGACAAGAACAGCGCTTACAAGGACACCAACGTGCTTCGGCAAGATGCCCTGACCAAGGGCCAGTTCATCGTAGCGGTGCTGCCCTTCACGTCCAGTGACAAGGGGTCGGCCATGGCTTCCAAGGTCCAGGCTCATGCCATGACGGCGCTTACCGAAGTGAACGACCCGTTCCTGAAGGTGGTGGACCGCGAGAACCTGGACCGTATCCTGGAGGAGCAGCGCCTGAGCCTGAGCGGCGTGGTGGACGAGCAGACCGCTGTGAAAGTGGGTAACCTCATGGGTGCGCACGCCGTGCTGATGGGCAATGTGGTCAATTACCAAGAGGTGCCCGGGCAGGTGCGGCGCAGTACCAAGGACGGGTTCGAGTCCTACCGCGTGGAGCAGGTGAACAAGGAGACCGGCGAGAAATACTACACCACCAAGTACAAGCCGGTGCGCTACAGCGAATTCTATCAAGAGAACAAAGTGGTGCTCTCCTTCAACTATCGGTTGGTTTCGCTGGAGACCGGTGAGGTGCTGGTGAGCAAGGTGGCTGAGAAGGAAGCGGAAGACCATGCCTACTATGCTACTTACGAGGGCAACCGCGAGGCGTTGCTTCCTACACTGAACGGGCAAGTGGATCTGCGCGACAATGCCCGTCGCCAGATGCGGACCTTACTGAGCGCCCCGCGCGAAGTGAAGCCCGTGGCCACGTTGATGAACGATGTTCTTCGGTCGACTTCGTCCACCATGGCCTCCAGCATACAGTCCGAGATCAGCCAGAAGTTGCCATGACCAGCATCCTGCGCGCGCTGCCGTTCCTTTTCCTCCTCGCCTGTGGCGGCAGCAAGAAGGTGATGGAAACACCCGCGGAGGTAATACCCGTGGCGCAACGCCCATCGTGGGTCGGTGCACGACCCGTGAGCGATGGCTACTACGTGGGCGTAGGCATGGCCAACAAAAGCCGCCCCGATGTCTTGGAAACGGCCAAGAAGAACGCACTGAACGACCTCGCTAGCGAGATCAGCGTGCGCGTGGAGGGGAATAGCCTGTTGTACACACTGGACCGTAAGAACCAGTTCGATGAGACCTTCACCGGTACCATCAAGACCACGAGCAACGAGCAGCTGGAAGGCTTCGAGCTCGTGGAGTCCTGGGAAAATGGAACGGAATACTGGACCTACTATCGTCTATCGAAAGCCGAGCATGCGCGCATCAAGGCTGACAAGAGGACAGGTGCCATCCGCAATGCGCTGGATCTTCACACGCGTTCCAAGCAGAGCGTTGGCACAGGTGATTTGCGTAGTGCCTTCGACCAGGAGTTGCGCGCTTTGCTGGCCATGAAGGACTATTGGGGTGAGAACGATGCCGTGGACATGGACGGCAAGCAGGTGCAACTCGTGAATGAACTCTATGCCGAATTACAGAAGCTCACCAGTAATGTGCGCTTGACCGTGCTTCCGGAACGTTGCGAGCTCAGCTACGCGAACGGGTTCAAACGCGAGTTGTTGATCAATGCGGCGTATGCCAATGGTGGCGGGTTGAAGGACCTGGGTCAACTACCGCTGTTCATCAGTTATCCGGGAACGGGTGGCAAGGTCACCGAGCTGAAGAATACCGATGCTGAAGGACAGGCTCGCAGTACGATCCAACGTGTGGATCCCGCGGCCGGACAAGTGGAGGTCCTGGTGAAATTGCACCTCGACGAGCTGATCGGTCGCGAAATGGATCGAGCACTGGTGAATGCCTTGGTAGGATCGCTCACCGTGCCTGAATTGCACGTACCCATCGACCTTCGAATGCCGAAGGTTCTCATGCGTGCCAAGGAGGCGAATCTCGGCCAACCCGTTACCGATGCCGGTGTGGCGCTGGTGGTGCGCGAAGAGCTCACCACCAAAGGCTTTCGCTTCGTGGACCGCGAGTCGGATGCGGATCTACTGCTCGATATGAACGCCGCAACGCGCCAGGGAGGGGAGTCCAACGGCTTCTTCACCGCCTTCGTGGATGTGAGCTATACCTTCCGCGACCGCAAAAGCCAGGAGGTCGTGTTCGAAGGAGGCAAACAGGGCGTGAAGGGTGTTCAACTGAGCTATGAACGCGCAGGCCTCGAGAGCTTCAAGAAAGCCATCCCCGATATCCGTAAAGAGCTTGTGCCAGGGATCATGAACGCCTTCCATTGAGGAATGACGGGCATTCGCGAAGTTTGGCACAGAATTGGAAAATCATCAACGTAAGACAACATCAACGTCTCCACAGACCATGAAAACCTTGACCACCAACCGTTCACTTACGGTGCTGATGACGGCGCTGATGCTGTCCGGTGCCATGACCGCCTGCAAGAAGAAGAAAGCCGTTGTAGACCCTGCACCCGAAGGTGAGGTGGAGGTGAAAGTCGCCTGCTCGGGCCCGGATTTCTTCACGAACGATAAAGTGTTCCGCGCGAACAACCTGGGCGAGAGCATGGATCAGGCCACTTCGAAGAAGAAGGCCCTCGCTAACGCCCGTGCTGACATGGCTAGCGCGATCAACACGCAACTGAAAGGTGTGATCGACAACTACGTGAACAGCCGCGAGATGAACAACAAGGAAGAGGTCGGTGAGCGTTTCGAGGGACTGACACGTGAAGTGCTCGACCAGCGCCTGTCCGGTACGAAGACCATCTGCGAAAAGCAGTTCAAGGATACCAAGACCGGTAACTACAAGACCTACGTGGCCATCGAACTCAGCGCACAGGAACTGCTTTCCGCTTACAACGAGCGCCTCAGCAGCGATGATCGCCTGAAGATCGACTACGACTACGAGAAGTTCAAGGAGACCTTCGAGAAGGAAATGGAGAAGTTGAAGTAGGCTCTCCGACACCCGAACAGAAGAACCCCGGCGTATTGCCGGGGTTCTTCTGTTCGGGACGTTCCATCCCTTGAGCGACCTTTGTGGGCAATGGACAAACGATCATTGGTCTGGGGCACTGCGTTGCTATTCATCGCTGTGGCACTTGGAGCTTTTGGTGCACACGGCTTGAAGGCCCGGGTAGGTCCCGAAGCCCTTGCCCAATGGAAGACCGCCGTGGAGTATCAGTTCTACCATGGCCTCGCGTTGCTGTTATTGGCGGCGGTGGCCGCACATCTTCCTCATCGGCGGGTGAAGGCCATTCGCACGCTGTTCCTGCTCGGGACCCTGCTTTTCAGCGGTTCCATCTATGTGCTTGCCACAAGAGAAGTGTTTGGTACGCAGGGTATTACGCCGCTTTTGGGTCCCGTCACCCCCCTGGGTGGACTCCTGTTCATGGTCGGTTGGGCGGTGCTGTTCATAACAGCCGTGCGCACAGCTGACGATCGCTAGCCAGCGGACCCGGCTTCCCCGTACTTTTGCGATCCTATTCACAATTCCTAAAGGAACATGAACGAGTTCGGTCATAAACCGAAGAACGCCGATCTATCGAAGATCGGCCTGGGCAAAGTGGGTGATGCACATTGGAACCTCGAACCCGCCGAGTTGGTGGAGGAGGCCATTGTAAGCGGCCAGGGAGTTTTCGCCGACAGCGGTGCATTGGCCATCGACACGGGCGAATTCACCGGACGCAGCCCCAAGGACAAGTTCTGCGTGAAGGATGCCAAGACTGAAGAGACCGTGTGGTGGGGCGATGTGAACTTCCCCTTCACCCCGGAGAATTTCGACCGCTTGCACGATCGGATGAGCGCCTACCTCATGGGTCGCGATGTCTACATCAAGGACGCCTACGCCTGTGCCGACCCCACCTACAAACTGAACATCCGTGTGGTGGCTGAGTACCCGGCCAGCGCCATGTTCGCGGGCAACATGTTCCTGCGTCCGACGAAGGCCGAACTGGAGAACTTCGATCCCGAGTGGCACATCATCTGCGCGCCCGGGTTCCACGCTGATCCCGCCAAGGACGGCACCCGCCAGCACAACTTCGCGGTGATCAACTTCACCAAGAAGATGATCCTGATCGGTGGCACCGGCTACACCGGCGAGATCAAGAAGGGCATCTTCACCGTGCTGAACTACGTGCTTCCCCAGGAGCGCAAGGTTCTGAGCATGCACTGCAGCGCCAACATCGGAAAGGGTGGTGATACCGCCGTGTTCTTCGGCCTCAGCGGTACCGGAAAGACCACATTGAGCGCCGACCCGGAGCGCGCACTGATCGGTGATGACGAGCATGGCTGGAGCGACAAGGGTGTGTTCAACTTCGAGGGCGGTTGCTATGCCAAGTGCATCGATCTGACCCAGGAGAAGGAACCGCAGATCTGGGAAGCCATCAAGTTCGGTGCGATCCTGGAGAACATCGTGTTCGAGGAGGGCACCACGAAAGTGGACTTCAAGGACGGCTCCAAGACGGAGAACACGCGCGTGAGCTATCCCATCGATCACATCCCGGGCGTTGCAACACCGAGCGTTGGGGGCCATCCGACCAACATCTTCTTCCTCACCTGTGATGCGTACGGCGTGTTGCCTCCCATCAGCAAGTTGAGCCCCGGCCAGGCCATGTACCACTTCATCAGCGGTTATACCGCGAAGGTGGCGGGTACCGAGGCGGGGGTTACCGAACCGCAGAGCACCTTCAGCGCCTGCTTCGGCAAGGCCTTCCTGCCGTTGCACCCCACCAAGTATGCTGACATGCTGGGTGAGAAGATGAAACAGCACAATGTGCGCGTGTGGTTGATCAACACCGGTTGGAGCGGCGGTAGCTACGGCACCGGTGAGCGCATGAAGCTGAAGTTGACCCGCGCCATGATCACCGCGGCTTTGCGTGGTGAGTTGGACAGTGTGAGCTACAACGAACATCCGGTGTTCGGCGTGAGCTTCCCAACGAATTGCCCCAATGTGCCCGCAGAGGTATTGGACCCGCGCGCTACTTGGAAGGACAAGGCGGCCTACGATGCCACCGCCGAAAAACTGGCCAAACAGTTCAATGACAACTTCGCCAAGTACAGTCAGGGTGCCAGCGCCGAGATCCTCGCCGCAGCCCCTCGCAGTGCCGTGAAGGCTTGATGAACGCAAACGATGCGAAGCCCCTTCGCCGAAAGCGGAGGGGCTTCTTCATTCCTTGGATCATGGCATTGAAGTTGACAGAACGGATGGCGTCTCGACCAGGCGCCGGGTACCTTTGCGTAGTGTTGGAAAGAACATGGTGAGAGCGATATATGCCTTTGCGGGTTTGCTTCTGTGCGTGCTGGTCTCCGCGCAGCCCGGTGCATTGCGTTCGTTGTATCCGGAGCGTTTGCATGACGATGTGGAGGTGTTGAGGTCCGCACTGCATGAGGCGCACCCGGACCCGTACCGATACCACACGAAAAGCGAACTGGACGCATTGATCGATGCCGTGCGCGATTCCATCCGTGCACCCATGAGCGTAGTGGAGTTCAGTCGTGCGTTGCACCCCATTTTCCAGGCGGTGGGTGATGCCCATTGCCATGCAGAATGGCCCGTGGACATGGCCGCCGAATTGCGCACTCGCGTGCCGTTGATACCATTACAGGTACGTATGCTTCCGGAGGGCGTCTTCGTGGAGGACGAGTTGAAGGGGTTTCGGAGCATTCCGGTCGGTAGCCGCATCATCTCGATCAACGATCGCCCCATCGACGAGGTCGTTCAGGCCTTGGTTTCGACGGTCGTTGCCGACGGTGCCAATAGGACGTATGCTGAACGGCTGGTGGAACGTGAGTTCCCGCAGCGCTACCACACGTACATCGAAGATGCATCCGCTTTCAAGGTGGCCTATCGTACACCGGCCAAAGAGAACGGGGAACAGACCGTTTTCGCCATGACCGGCACCGATATCGCGCGCACACGGAAACCGAACGGAGCGTCGCTTTTACCGTGGGGCTCAACGTTCGATCCGGAAGTGGGCGTGATGTGGATATCCATGCGAACCCTGGACGCCGACAGCATGGGTCTCGCTGGTCAACGTCCTGATCGTTTCCTGAACGCCATTCTGGCTGAAGCGAATAAGCACAAGGCCCGCACCATGGTGTTCGATGTACGCGGTGCTGGAGGACGTGAGCTGGCCATGGCGGAGCTGGTATTCAGCGCGATAGCCAAAACACCCTTCAAAGTCCTGGAAGACCTGCATGTGCGAAGTATCGCCCCTCCGCAACAACGGCCCAGCCTCGTATTCCCGGAAGCACACTATGCCAGTGCGGATAGCCGTTTCCTGTCGGCTTCGCAAGGGACGTACGGGCTGCCGACAACGGATAGCAGATTGGCCGAACACGAACCCATGGAAAGGGCTTTCGCGGGAAAGGTCTACGTGGTATGCGATGGCTACACGCGAGATGCTGCGGCAGCCTTCGTGATGATGGCTCGCCGTACCCGACGAGCCCGTATCATCGGTGAGGAGGTAGGGTCGAACGCTTTCGGCTTCACCGGAGGACCCGAGTGGTTGGTCACGGCTCCAGCATCCGGTATGCGCTATCACATCCCGCTGTTGAAGTACGTGCCGGCTGGTCGAGGCGAAGGTCCACTGGACAGAGGCGAACAACCCAATCACGAGGCGTACCAGACGCCTGCCGCGTTGGCAAGGGGTAAGGATTCCGTGCGGAATTCGTTGCTGGAGATGATCCGCGAACTCGAATGAGGCTCTTGCACCCGTTGTCCTTGCTTGCCATTTGTACGGTGGCTTGCTCGTCCCCAGCGGATAGTGACGCACCCAAGGCTGATTGGAGCGCAATACCGAACGCATATGCCGAGCACTTTCAGCTCCAGATGCGTGGGCAAGAGAGGCGCTTGCTCGTTCTCGGTGAACACGGAATGACAGATACGGTCGGCATCTATCGTATCTCCGGTCCGCCTGAAGGCAGGGAACTGCGTATGGATAGCGTACTGAAGCGCGTGGCGGTGGCCAGCACCACGCATCTCCCGTTCTTCACTGCGCTCGGTGCGGCGGATATGGTGGTGGGTGTGGCACATGCCGACCAGGTGCGTGATCGTCAGGTGGTGGCGCGGATCAAAGCCGGTACGACGGTGGAGATCGCGCGAGCTGAAGGACTGGACCGTGAACGCATGATCGCGTTGGATCCGCAGGTGCTTTTCGACTATCCGTTCGGTCGGGGTGAACAGGGCAGTGCGGCATTTGAAAGGACCATCGCTGTAACGGAATACCTTGAAGAGCATCCGCTCGGACGCGCGGAATGGATACGCTTCTTCGGCCTGCTGCTCGGGCAGCAGCAACGAGCGGACAGTATGTTCGCGGCCATCGCTCATCGGTACACCACAGCACGCGACCTTAGCCGCTTCACGGGGGGGGCTCCGAAGGTCTTGTTCGGTAGTCATTGGGAACAGCGGTGGTATGCACCGCCAGGGAATAGTTACATGGCAACGCTGATAAACGATGCCGGAGGTCGCTATTGGTTCAGCGATTCGCTGGCGACGGGCAACATCACCGTTCCGTTGGAGGAGGTGTTGAACATCGGTGCTGCGGTTGGCCACGTGGGCGTGCTGCTAGCGGATAGGGAGCGGGTGGATGCAAGAGCCATGGTAGGTGGCGACCCCAGGCTCGGCTCCATGACCGCGGTGCGAAAGGGTGGCTTCGTGGGCAACAGTGCACAGCACGATCTTTTCGGGCAGGCTCTGTTGGAGCCGGAGGTGGTTCTCCAGGATCTCCGCTGCATCTTTCACCCGGAAGCTTGTCAAGGGCATAAGGCCCGCTACTTCTTCCCTGTGGCTCAATAGGGGATACCCAGCCTGCGGTAGATGAACCCCATCAACCACGCCGGGCCGATCAGGAGGAATTGAAGGTCGTCCAGGAAGCTGGGTTTCTTGCCTTCGATCCTGTGCCCGTAGAACTGACCGATCCATGCGAGCACGAACAAGACCACGCAGATGGCCCACAAGGGCCAAGCCGCATGATGGTCGAGGTAATTGCACAGCGCGAGGCACAGTAAGCTCCAGGCGATCATGCCTATCATGATGGGTAGGGAGATGCGGAAGTAGAATAGACCCACCAGCAGCACTGCCAGCCAGGCGATCCTATGCGGTTCCGAGATCGGTGGTGCATCAGGCATCGGAATGCTCCATAGCAGCCCCAACACGCAGAAGTAGATCGTGGGCACGCAGATCCAATGGATCAGTTTGTTGGTGGCGTTCTGGTGGCTAACACCGTAGGCATCGAACCAATCTTGCATGCTGCGTGTGGCCATGGCTCAGAGGTAGCGTTCTGTGATGATGTTCCAATGATGTTCGGCATGCCCGGCGATGACCCAGCCCAACGCCCGAACACTGATCACATTCCCACCGGCCGTGCCTTGGTGTTCCAGCATGTCCGGGGTGAAACTGCTGAACAGTAGCACGGTGCTTCGGCGGATGGTCATGTGTTCTTCCCACAGATCTTGCAAGGTCCTGCGATCGGCTTTCGAAGCCGGGGCATAATCGTTCTCTTCGAAGCCGGGCAATGGTGTGATATCCTTTCGGGCGAAGCGCAATGCGCGGTATGCGAAGATGCGCTCGGCATCGTTCACATGCTGCACCACTTCCTTGATGCTCCACTTTCCGGGTGCGTAACGGTGCTCATGTTTGTCAGCAGGTATGAGCTCCGCCAGTCGTTCGGCATGTGCGGAAGCGTTCGCCAGCGCGCTGAACAGGTCCTCGCCACGCGCGTGGGAGACATAGCTCGCCAGGTAGGCGGAAAGTCCTTCAGTGTTCGGCCGGGTTGCGGTAAGCATGCCGAAAAGATAGCACGCACCCGGTGCTATCGCTTCGTCTCGTCGATGAGGTAAGTGGCCGGTACGCCGATCAACTCCTTCACCACTTTGTACCAACCGATCAAGCTCAGCCACCAACGACCGCGCTTCAACTCTGGATCATCCACGCTGACGATGCCTACCGTCACCGCATCTCCGCAAGCTTCCCGATATGCAAGCCGTGAACGTCGCGCATGGACACCCAGGGAGATCACATCAACTTGGTTGATATTGTGGCTCTTCGCATCATCCGCAAAGCGACGGGCATTGCTCACGGTGCGACTTTCACCCACTACGTAGCTCGGCAACGAGGTGACCCCATCACGGGGAACACCGGCCTTGATCAACGCATGGGCAGCGACATCGGCATATGTGGGAAGGCCGGGATCGGTAGTGCCTTCCGCCTTGTGCATGACCACTGAACGCTGAAGCGCGTTGATGTTGCGGCCTTCGAACTTCACGAAGAGGGTGAAGAGCAACTCCCACTCCGGCTTGGCGATCCCATCGAAGGTGGGTGTGATGCGTATGCGCCGCGCGGGTGTGCGGATCTCCGCGCGGTGGTCGATGCAGACACCGGCCACCTTATGCTCGAGGATCACCGTTGTATCCGCGATCACCTTGAATCCAGCACCGCTCGCACCACAGGCGTTCAGCACCAGCCCACCCTGTACCGGTTCGGGCATCTCGATGTCCAGCGTATCGTGCAGACGGAAAGTGTGCGAACAGTTGCGCGGAGTTCCCGTGGTGTAGATCCGATCGTACCCATGTTCAACCAAGACGCGCTTCACGGCGGGCATCAAGTCTTCCGGGATCCAGCCTTCCACAACAGCGGTGCGTGCGCCCGATGGTTCGTTCACCGCCAGGAACGGGAACGAAAGAGCGATCATCAGCAGCATCACCGTTGTCAGGATGATGGCCCAGCGCAGTGGTCGCCTCCAACTCACAGGTCTTCGGACAAGGCGTTCTTCAACTCGATCAACTCCGCGCGTGCTTTTCGATCTCCTGTGACGAGACACCGCATCGCACCGGCCTCGCAGGTCTCGATAGCCTGTTGGATCCGCCCGGTATCGGCAAGCATCAACGCGAGTTGGTAGTAACTGGCGATGTGCCCCGGTTCTTCGATCAGGATGGCATGCAGGTCTTCGATGGCCTGTTCCATGTTCCCTTCGCGCCTCAACTCCAAGGCGATCGCATAACGAATGAAAAGATCACCCGGCTCCTCAGCGAGCATGGTACGCAATTGCCCCAGTCGTTCAGCGCTCATGAAGCCACGAAACTACACGCTGCGATAATGGTCATACGCCTTGGAGGTCGATATCATCGGTGCCCTCCAAGGTTACCCATCGCCCCATCTTCTTTTGGATCACTTTGAAGTGCGGCTGGTCTTCTGGCGTGACGATGGTGAAGGCTTCACCGGAACGTTCCGCACGGCCCGTGCGACCTACGCGATGGACGAAATCCTTCGGGGAACGTGGTAACTCGTAGTTGATCACGTATGGGAGGAACTCGATGTCGATGCCGCGCGAGAGCAGATCAGTGGTGACCAATACGCGGAGCCTGCCTGATTTCAAGTCAGCGAGCGCTTGCAACCGGGCGTGATTGCTCTTTTTGCCATGGGTGGCCCGGGCATCTATGCCATGTTTCTTCAGTTTGTCCGCCACATGGTCGGCCGTGTGGCTGGATGCCGTGAAAACGAGCACCTGCTGCATGGCATGGCTCTGGATCAGGTAGCGCAGAAAGGGCCCCTTGCGCTCTTGATCAACGCGGAAGGCACGTTGCTGAATGAGTGTTATGTCCTGCGGTGCCGTGGTCACCTGGATCACTTCTGGTTTGTGCAGCACCACTTGCGTGATCTCGTTGACCGCGTTGCTCAACGTGGCCGAGAATAAGAGGTTCTGCCGCTTGCGGGGCATCAAGGCCAGCAGCTTGTCCATTTCTTCCTTGAAACCGAGGTTCAGCATCTGGTCGGCTTCGTCCAGCACCAGCAGCTTCACGTCGCTCAAGTGGACGGCTTTGGAGTCGATAAGGTCCAGCAAGCGGCCGGGTGTTGCGACCAACACCTGAACACCCTGCATGCCGATCATTTGTGGGTTGATGGATACTCCACCGAAAACGGCCATGGTCTTCACCCGGTCCGTAAGTCCGGTGATCACTTCGTTGAACACTGTTTCGACCTGCACGGCGAGTTCGCGCGTGGGCACCAGCACCAACACAGGCACATGGCGGTTCCGTGCGTTCCAGTTCTGCTCCTGCAACAGATGAAGGAGAGGCAGCGCGTAGCTCAACGTTTTGCCCGAACCGGTATCGGCGATGCCCAATACATCCTTCCCGAACAACACCGCTGGAATGGCCTGCTGTTGAATGGGAGTGGGGACCGTGTAGCCGAGGGTAGAAATGGACTTCAGTAGCGCGTCCGAGAGACCCAGGGCGCTGAAGGGTGTGGCGTTCGCTTCCAATTGGCGGCAAGGTACTGTGGTAACCCTTCTGCCTCGTTCGCGTAGAACACACGCGCATGTTCTCCCGCTTGCATCCTCTTACTGCCCTTGGCTCGCTGCTGATGGTGGTGGCCCCCTTGCTGTTCGTTGCCGGCCGAGCCGAAGTAGCGCTCGGTGCTCTGTTCCTGGCCTATGGTTTCACGTTGTTGGAGTTCAAGAAGTACACGAGCAATTTTCAGTTCGGGATGCTGCTCGTCTCCGGCACCGCGCTGGGTATCGCCCTGGATCTGCACTGCAACGACTGGCCTTGGCTCACGCTCGCCTCGTTCCTCGCCGCATCGGCCACCATCGTCCGCCAAGCCTTCATGCCGGTCTTCACCTACGTGAACTGGCTGTGGGTGGACACGGGGAAAGCGCTGCTGGCTTTTGCGTTCTATGGCATCGCGATCTGGGGCACGAGCTTCTCCTGGGAGCTGTGGTTGTTGCCACTTCTTCCATTGATATGCGCCATCGGCCTTACGTTCAGCTACGTGCAGGATGCTTACCACATGCGTAAGCGGACCCGTTTCGGCTACCGGGTCCAGCAGGGCAAACAGGCACCGGAGTTCGAGCTTCCCGATCAGGAAGGGAAGTCCGTGAAGCTCTCCGATTATCGTGGAAAACATCCAGTGCTGCTCATTTTCGTACGTGGTGATTGGTGCCCCGGATGCCACATGATGTTGCGCACCTACGAACGCAACCGCGCCAAATTCCTGGAAAAGGGAGTACACGTGCTCGGGATCGGACCGGATGACATCAGCGTGAATAAGGACATGGTCCAACGCATCGGTGTGAGCTATCGCATGCTCTCGGATGACGGCCAGCAGGTGTCTACGCAATACGGTGTGGTGTACAATAACCCGGTGATCGAACTGAGCATCGATTATTCCGAAGGCATCCCCCTGCCGGCATCTTTCCTCGTGGATGTCGATGGCATCGTGCGCTACGTGTCACGTCCTGATCGTGTGGGCGAATTCTTGGATCCTGAGTTGATCTTCAACGTGCTGAACGATATTCCCAAGACAGGACAAGTCGCATGGAACTAATCATCGGCCTGGCGTTGGGGGCTTTGCCCGTGCTGTTCCTTGGTGCATCCGTGGGGCTTTCCGTGGCTTACAACAAACTGCAAGCGCGTCTTGGGCGAAGTGAACGTGACCGGGATAGTTACCTCGGCGTGCTCGAGAGCAGCAACGATGCGCTCTTCGTGATCAACTTCGTGAACGGCCGCATCTATCAAGCGAATTCAAAAGCTTCGGAACTGTTGGGCTATCGCAATGATGAACTGGTCGCTCTTAGCATCTTCGAACTCCATCCGCGTGAATTCCTGCATCGCAGTGCCACGCGCATCGCCGATGCTTGGGAACAGAAGGGCCTGGTTTACGAGGATATTCCTCTTGTCACGGCGAAGGGGGACGTGATCGATGTGGAAAGTAGCGTGCGCGTGACCAGTTACCGCGGTGATCCCGCGATCATCCTGCTTGCCCGTGACATCCGTGAACGGTTGAGCCTGCAACGCAAACTCTCCACCCAGCAAGCCGTGGTGCAGGAGCAGAACCATCAGCTGCTGTCCAGCATTCGCTATGCGCAACGTATCCAACGCGCGGTGCTGCCCGAAGCGGAACAACTCCAGAAGATCTTCCCGGAGAGTTTCATCCTCTATCGCCCCCGAGACATCGTGAGCGGTGATCTGTATTGGTTCGCGGAGAAGGACGGCAAGGCCATCGTAGCCGCTGCGGATTGCACGGGGCATGGTGTGCCAGGTGCGTTGTTGAGCTTGATCGGTGCATCGCTCTTCCAGGAGATGGTGATGGAGAAGGCCTGTACCGATCCGGGAGCGATACTCGATGGCGCGAGGGAAGGCATGATCAGTGCTTTGAACAAACAGGACGCCGAGACCATCCAACGCGATGGAATGAATGCGGCGGTGATCAGCTTCGATCGTGCGTCAATGACCGTCGCCCATGCCGGTGGATTCTCGCCACTGTTCCTTATTCGTGAAGGCGAATTGATGGAATTCAAAGGTGACCGTATGTCCGTCGGGCCGTATGAAGGTTCGCCCAAGGCGTTCGAGACCACCCGCATCGAAGCGCGGCTGGGTGATCGTCTGTTCATCTTTTCCGATGGCTTCCAGGATCAATTCGGTGGAACGGAAGGGAAGAAGATCATGTCGAGTCGCTTGAAGACCTGGATCCGCGAGACATCTGTCTTGTCGATGGATGACCAATACCAGGTGTTATCCGATCGTTTCCGTCTGTGGAAAGGCGCCCACGAGCAGGTGGACGATGTGCTGCTGATCGGCTTACAGATCTGATCAGCTTGCACGCAGGGCTTCGATGGCCGCTATCATCTCCGCTGTGTTCGCGGGAGCCATGGGTCGCCAGTCATTATCCCGGCGCAGCCAGGTCATCTGCCGTTTGGCATAGTTGCGCGTGTGCTGTTTGATCAGCGCGACGGCGGCCTCTAGTTCCAACTGGCCATCGAAATGAGCGAAGAGTTCCGTGTAACCGACGGTGCGTAATGCGTTATGGTCCCGGAAGGAAAAAAGGGCGCGTGCTTCTTCCAGCAGTCCATCAACCATCATCTGGTCAACTCGCGCATCGATGCGCTCGTAGAGTCCGGTCCGCGGCAGGTCCATCGCGACGCGGATGATCCGGACATCATCGCGGTCCTTCGGAGTGGTGCGCTGTTCGCTGTAGGGCCTGCCCGTGGCAAGACAAATTTCCAGCGCACGGATCACACGATGCGGGTTGTTGCGGTCGATACGTTCGTAGGTGGGCGGATCAAGGTGTTGAAGCTGCTCCAACAAAGACTCCAGTCCGATCAGCTTGAACTTCTCCTGCAGGCGTTCGCGCAGATCGGTCTGCCCGGCGGGTAGTGGGTCAAGACCTTTCAGCAACGCATCGATGTAAAGCCCGCTGCCACCAACGAGCACAGCTATGCCATGTTCGGCAAGTATGCGCTGAAGGACGGGTTCGGCAGCACGCGCGAATGCCCCAGCGCTCCACGTCTCCTCGATCGCAAGGTGACCCAGGAAGTGATGCGGCACCCCGAGCAGTTCATCCTCTGCAGGCCGCGCCGTCCCGATGCGCATGTGGCGATAGAACTGCCGCGAATCAGCGCTGATGACCTCGGTGCCGAAATGCTTGCCGAGCGCAGCCGCTACGTGCGTCTTGCCCGATGCCGTTGGACCGCCGATGACGACCAGCGTGCCCTTCGTGCTCATCGGAATTCCTCGCCGAGATCGTCGATGTTGCCGTGACCGAACTCGTTGTGGTCCTCGCCCTCCTCGCTGTCGCCCCATTCGTCGCCTTCCTCTTCGTCGTAGGCGTGTTCTTCGTCGCCGATCGCGTACGGATCATCCGGCAGAATGCCAGCGGTGAGGTCATCCTCCTTGGAATGTTCGTCCGGCGCAATGCCCATGCTCATTACCATGCGTGGATAGGTGGCTCCCGCTTCGGGATCGCCCGCATGGATCAACTCCACCATGAACATCCACATATGCAGGAAGTCATAGGCGTAGATGAAACGCTGGTTGGTGCTGCGGATGTGGTCACTGATATAGACCTGATCCATCAACGCAGGCACGTCACCCTCTTCCGCGAAGCCAAGATCAGCCAGGGGGATCTCCGGACCCTTGTCCCAGCTCTCGTCGCTCACGTAGAAGCTCGCCATCTCCTGACCGATGAAGGCGAAGGACTCCTTGATGATCGTGTGCAGGTCGAGGAAGGTCTGCTCGCTGCCGATCTCGATGTCGCGGAAGGCCTCGCTCTCGTGATCGATCAGGACGCGGAAACGGTAGATGCGCATAAGCTCAGGGGCAGTTGGCAGGCACAGGGGCAAGAACCGCCTTTGCGGTCGCAAAATTAACCATGGGATGGAATAGGCGGACGTTGCGCAGTCCTATTGCCCCTGCGCCTGCCCCTGGTCCTCGGTCAGAACGGGTTCAATCCCCAGTTTTCGCCCCGTGGTCAGCATCAATTGCCAGGCCTCGGCCCGGTCGTTGTGGATGTCGCCGTCCATGATCGCGTCCTTGATCACCGTCTTGATGTCGCCGATCAGCTTGCAGGGCTTGATGTCGAAGGCCCGCATGATATCCTCGCCGGTGATGGGCGGCTGGAAGTTGCGCACGCGGTCCTTTTCTTCCACGTCCTTCAACTTCTGCAACACCAGCTCGTAGTTGCGCAGGTAGCGGTCCTTCTTCTTTTCGTTCTTGCTGGTGATGTCCGCGCGGCAGAGGATCATCAGCGCGTCGATGTCGTCACCGGCGTCGAAGAGCAGGCGACGAACGGCGCTGTCGGTGACTTCTTCCTTGGTGAGCGCGATCGGCCGCAGGTGAAGCGCAACCAGCTTCTGCACGAATTTCATCTGGTCGTCCAACGGCAGTTTCATACGGCGGAAGATGCCGGGCACCATGCGCGCGCCTTTGTCTTCGTGGCCGTGGAAGGTCCAGCCGTGGCCGGGTTCGAAACGTTTGGTCTTCGGCTTGGCGATGTCGTGGAGGATGGCGCCCCAACGCAACCAGAGATCCTCGCTTTTCTCGCACACGTTGTCCAACACCTGCAGCGTGTGGTAGAAGTTGTCCTTGTGACCCATGCCGAACTTCTCTTCGGCACCGCTCAGTTCAACGAACTCGGGGAAGAACTCCTGGAGGAGCAGTGCATCGCGCAACAGGATGAAGCCGATGCTGGGCTTCGCTGTCAGGATGATCTTGTTCAGCTCCGTGTGGATGCGTTCGGCGCTGATGATCTCCAGTCGCTTCGCGTTGCGCTTGATGGCATCGAAGGTGACCGGGTCGATGGTGAAGCCCAGCTGGTTCGCGAAACGCACGGCGCGCAGCATCCGCAAGGGATCATCGCTGAAGGTGATGTCCGGATCCAGCGGCGTGCGGATCAAGCCTTGATCGAGGTGCAGGATGCCACCGAAGGGGTCCACGAGAGCACCAAGACTTCCGGCGTTCAGCGAGATGGCCAACGCATTGATCGTGAAGTCTCGCCGTTCCTGGTCGTCCTTGATGGTGCCAGCTTCGACCTCCGGCTTGCGACTGTTACGGCTGTAGCTCTCCTTGCGCGCACCGACGAACTCCACCTGCACATCACCGTGCATGAACATCGCGGTACCGAAGTTCTTGAAGACGTGAACGGGTTCAGCCTTCAGGCGCTTCGCAACGGCCTGCGCGAACGAGATGCCATCACCTTCCACCACGAAGTCGATGTCCTTGCACGGGCGGCCGATCAGCCGATCACGCACGTAACCACCGATGGCGAAGGCTGCGATGCCCTGCTTGGCCGCCTCATCCGCCACCGCCCGGAACAGCGGCTCCTGCACTACGCCATCGAGGCGGGCGGGATCCACGGTGTAGGAGGAGGTGCGCATGAAGGATGATTAGCGGATGAGCTGATGAGAGAATGAGCGGATGAAATGCCCTCTGAGTGGAAGGGCGGCAAAAGTAGGGTGTGATGTTGGTTGACGTTATCTTTCCTGTAACGTCAAGTGGGATGAGTGTTACGTTTGATAAATGAGGGTCTGGATGCTGGTCGGTTTGTTGATAGTGTTGAGCACAGCACACAGTGTTCGTGCACAGCAGCAAGAGGCTGAGACATGCGTTCCAGAAGGTCAGGAGATCTACACGATAGTTGAACAAATGCCCCGCTTTCCGGGCGGCGAATCAGAGCTATTCAAGTATCTGGGAAAGGCAATTAAGCTTCCGAACAGTTCCGGTGACGAACTTCCTCCAAGTACGCTTCATGTTTCTTTCATTGTTCTTGAAGATGGCAGGGCCTGTGGGGTGAAGGTTCTGCGCGTTGGTTCCGCTGCGCTGGTCGACCAAGTGCGAGCTATGATCGACTCCATGCCGAGGTGGGAGCCGGGCCTCCAACGAGGCAAGCCGGTGAACGTGCGGTATTCTCTACCGATACATATCCACTGGAAGTAACGGACCTAGGGTCGTGGGCATTCAATTTGCGAGCCGAGCCACCTCGATCCCCAACGCACACTTGAAATGCCCCTTCGGACAAGCCTTGTACCCGTGCAAGCCGCACGGCCTGCAATCCAGCTTTTCCGTGGTCTCCACAACACGTCCGTTATCGCGTAAAGGACCGAAACCGAACGATGGGACCGTGCTGCAGAACACGGCGGTCACGGGAGCATTCATGGCGCTGGCGATGTGCAACGGTGCGCTATCATTCACGTAGTTCATCACGGCGCCTTTCATTAGCGCAGCGGAACCGAGCAGACTCAGGTCTCCGGTGAGCAAGTAACCACGGCCGGATGCGCTCATGATCGATCCGCAGAGCGCGCTGTCGCCTGGTGCACCGATCAGGAATACCTGCATCTCTTCAGGAAGTTGATGGATCAGCTGTACCCATTTCGCTTCGGGCCACTGCTTGGTGTACCAAACCGATGCGGGCGCGATGCAGACGTAGCGTTCGCCGATCTCCAAGTGTTCTTGTTTCGCACGTTCCGCTTCACCTTCTGCTTCTGGGGTAGGGTACAGCTTTGGTAGCGGTCGACTTGCGTCAGCCAAATGCTCGATCAACGCGTTCAAGCGATCTACCTCATGCCGACCATCACCGATCACGTGCTTCACCTTACGTGTGAAGAGGAAGCTGAGCGGGTTCTTGTCGTAGCCGATCTTCTCCGTGCCTCGGGCTAAGACGGTCATCAGGCCGGTACTGAAGAAGCGCTGGGCGTTGATGATGTGGTCGTACTTCGTCTTGCGCAGCTGACCGATCAGCTTGAAGAGCGACTTGGTCTTGCCCTCGCGTTTGTTCCAGACGTGCAACGTGTGGATGAAGGGATGGCCGATGAAGAGCCCGTCGTTCCCTTTGCGCACCACCAGATCGATGCGTGCGGCCGGGTAGAACGTCTGCAGTTTCTCCAGGATGCTCGTCACCAGCACGGCATCACCGAGGAAGGCCGTCTGTATGACGAGGAACTTCTTCACTCTTCCGTCAACGTGATCAACACCTTGTCGATGCGCTGGCCGTCCATGTCCAGCACTTCACCGTTGAAGCGCTCGTCAACGATGCTGTCCCCGGGAGAAGGGATGTGGTCGAGCTTGCTGAGGAAGTAACCGGCCACGGTGGTGTAACTCGTGCTCTCCTCGTCCATCAGTTCCATGCCGAGGTGTGCGTTGAGATCGCCGATCAGCACCTGACCGCCTACGAGGTAGGTGCCGTCGTTGCGTTTCACGATCTCCGGTGTGCTGTCCTCGTCCTCTTCGGGCAGGTCGCCGACGATGGCTTCCGTGAGGTCGTGCAAGGTGACCAGGCCCTCGAAGTCGCCGTGCTCATCCACCACGATGGCGATGTACTGTTTGTTCTTCTTGAAGAGTTTCAGGATGGCGAACGCGCCCGCACTTTCGGGGACGATGATCGCCGGGCGAACCACATCGGACAGTTTGAAACTGGGTGTTCCGGCCTGTTCCAACAGATCACGGATGTCCAATGTGCCTTCGATGTCCTGCATGCGGCCTTTGCACACGGGGTATTTACTGCGGTAGCTGTCCTTGGCTTGCGCGATGATCTTGTCCAGGGGCTCGGTGCTGTCGATCCATTCCACATCGCTGCGGTGTGTCATCAGCGTCTTCGCCACGTGCTCGCTGAAACGGAAGAGGTTCTGGTGCGCTTCGGATTCCTGACGGTCCAACACGCCTTGGGTGTTCGCCGTGCGGATGATGGCACGCAACTCTTCCTCGCTCAAGCGGTCGCTGTCGTTCTCCTTCACCGGGATCAGCTTCATGATCAGCGCGGTGCTGCCGGAAAGCAGTTTCACGATGGGGTAGGTGGCCAGCGTGAAGGCCCGGATGATGGGTGCACCGAACAGCGCGATGCCTTCCGGATTGCCCATGGCCAGTGTCTTCGGGACCAGTTCGCCCACCACGATGGTGAAGTAGGTGATGCCACCGATGACGACCACCAAGGCCGCGTTGTGCGCGTAGGGTGCGATGCTGGGCCAGCCGATGAGCACAGCTTCCAGATCATCCGTCAGTGCGGCGCCGCCGTAGGCACCGCTGATGATGCCGATGAGGGTGATGCCGACCTGGACGGAACTGAGGAAACCTTCTGGGTTGGCGAGCAGCTTCAGGATGGTCTTCGCGCGCGAACTGCCTTTGTCCGCAAGCGCTTGGATGCGCGAAGGCTTCACGCTCACCAGCGCGATCTCGCACAACGAGAAGAACGCGTTGACGAGGGTGAGGATGACGATGACGAGGATCTCCATGGATCAGACGGCTACGCTGTGTTCGCGCAACGCGTCGTTCAACGAGGTCTTCTTGTCCGTGCTCTCCTTGCGTTGCCCGATGATGAGCGCGCACGGCACACCGAATTCCCCGGCGGGGAACTTTTTCGTCGTGGTCCCGGGGATCACCACGGAACGTGGCGGGACGTAGCCTTTCATCTCTTTGGGTTCGGCACCGGTCACGTCGATGATGCGTGTGCTGGCCGTGAGCACCACGTTCGCACCGAGCACTGCTTCAGCACCCACGCGCACGCCTTCAACAACGATCGCCCGCGAGCCGATGAAACATCCGTCCTCGATGATGACCGGAGCGGCTTGCACAGGCTCCAGCACACCGCCGATGCCCACACCACCGCTCAGGTGAACGTGTTTGCCGATCTGCGCACAGCTGCCCACCGTGGCCCAGGTGTCCACCATGGTGCCTTCATCCACGTAGGCGCCGATGTTCACGTAGCTCGGCATCAGGATGGTTCCGGGGGCGAGGTAAGCGCCGTAACGTGCCACAGCATGCGGAACCACGCGTACGCCCAATTGGGCATAGCCGCGCTTCAGTTCCATCTTGTCGTGGAATTCCAGTGGGCCGGCTTCCAGGGTCTTCATGCCACGCGTGGGGAAGTAGAGGATCACAGCCTTCTTCACCCAGTCGTTCACCGTCCACTTGTCGCTAGCCGTGGGCGGATCCGCAACGCGCAATTCACCCTTATCCAGCAGTTCGATGGTATGCTCAATGGCCTCCACCACACGCTTCTCCTTCAGCAGGCTGCGGTCTTCCCACGCCTGTTCGATCTCTTGCCGCATCTAATGCACCCGCCAACGGAAAGGGTCCGGCGGACTGCAAAGGTGCTCAGGAAGAATGGAATGGAACGAAAGGCGCACCGTTCAGGGGGCGGTCGCGTAGGCCTTGCCCTTCGCCTGCGGCCTAGACCACGTCGCTTCCGGCCTCTTGCATGATGTCCATCAGCCAAAGGGCATCCGCGAGCATGGCCCTGAGCCGTTTCACTTCGCCGTAGTTCAGCACCAGTTGCGCGAAGTCGCTGCTCACCTCGTAGGCGAAGCACTTCCTGCGGGGATCCACGCGCTCGGCGCAGTAGTGTTCGTCCTGCTCCAACTCGTGCGCAAGGCCGCGCAGCATATCCCCGTGCATGTTGAAGAGCGAGGTGCCGAAGGCGATCTGGAACCGGCTGCAGGAGCAGCAACTGGCCACGTAGCCATCGGCGCTGTGGTGCAGGATGTTCAGTTGATGGGACATGGCCGCGGACTTCTGCGCACAAAGCACACCACTGGATGGCCGGGGCTCAATAGCGCGATCGGGGTAGAACTGGGCCTCCTGACGAAGATGTGACAGTGCGGCTTCGTTCCTTTGGTGCGTGCCACGCGTCATCGCCATAGACTTCGGACTGAAACGCACCGGCCTAGCGGTTACCGATCCGCTGCGCATCATCGCCACTGCGTTGGATACGGTGCCTTCTGAAGAGTTGCTGGACTACCTGCGGACGTACGTGACCAAGGAGGCAGTGGATGGTTTCGTGGTCGGCCTGCCTGCGCATCTGGATGGAACGCCGGCCGAGATCGCGCCCAACGTTCATGCCCTCATTGAAGTGCTCAGGAAGACCTTCCCATCGCTCTGGGTGGAGACCGTGGACGAGCGTTTCACCAGCCGCATGGCCCAACAGACGCTGATGCAGAGCGGGAAAGGAAAGATGGCTCGCCGCGAGAAAGGCCAGTTGGACCGGATCAGCGCGACCATTCTGCTGCAGGGTTGGTTGGAAGGAGCGGGAAGAAAGGGGTAGTAGGCAATGGCATGAGCACGCACTCGTCTTGCGCCTGCATCTGCCCTGTCCCTTGGGCTCGTTACTTTTGCCGCCCGCAACATGATCCTCCCCATCCGTGCCTACGGCGACCCGGTCCTCAAGAAGGTCGCTACCGATATCGAACCCGGCCATCCCGGTCTGCAGGAACTCATCGCCAACATGTTCGAGACCATGTACGCCGCCAACGGTGTGGGCCTCGCAGCGCCGCAGATCGGACAGAGCATCCGCCTGTTCATCGTGGATACGCACTCCAGCCCCGATAGCGATGACCCGAACGCGGAGAAAGTGCCCGAGGATAGCGAAGAGGAGCCACGGCTGAAGAAGGTCTTCATCAACCCCTACATCGTGGAGGAGGAAGGCGAGGAGTGGGGTTTCGAAGAAGGCTGCCTCAGCATCCCGAACATCCGCGAGGAGGTGCAACGCCAGCCCAAGGTGGTGCTGCAATACCAGGATGAGAATTTCAAGGAACACGAGGAGGAGTTCGATGGGTTCGCAGCCCGCGTGATCCAGCACGAGCATGATCACTTGGACGGTGTGCTCTTCATCGACCACCTTTCTGCCTTGCGCAAACGCCTGCTGAACGGCAAGCTGCGTGATATCTCGAATGGCAAGACCGACGCGAAGTACAAGATGCGGTTCCCCGCAGTGAAATAGTCCCAGCGATGAAATACCTGCTGTTGATCCCCATGGCCGCGCTGCTCTTCAGTTGTGGCGAGAAGAAGGAAACGCCGGCCGATGTGCAGTCGCGTATACGCACCATGGAGGATTCGGTGTTCGAGAGCCTCACGTTCGATAAGCGCAAGGCCCAGGCGTTGGTGGATGTGTACAAGGCCTACGCGAACGCCAATCCCGGTGATACACTTGCGGCCGAGTACCTCTTCCGCGCGGCGAACGTGGCCAAGAGCATGCACGATGGCGAAGAAGGCCTGAAGCTTTACGACCGCATCATCCGCGAGTTCCCAAGCTGGCGCCGCCTGCCTGATGTGTACTATTTGAAGGCCTTCACCATAGACAGTGAATTGAATCGTAAGGGCGAAGCCTACACCGCTTATCAGGATGTGATCGGTCGCTTCCCTGATCATCCGTTCGCCAAGGATGCCCGCGCCATGATGGACAACCTGCAGTATTCCGACGAAGAGCTCATTCAGCGTTTCGAGGCCATGCAGGACAGTGTGGAGCAAGCCCAAGCCGCCACCGGCAAGCCATGATGGATGCGTTGTTGAAGGCCGCGTTGGACGAGGCCATGGACCCTGCTGGGTATCGTGCGGACTTCGAACAGCACGTTGCGGATGGGACCGCACCACTTCCTCCCGGCGGAGGTTATTCGGCAGATTATACCAAGCTCAATCTCGCCCGCTCCCGACGTATAGAGAAGACCTTGCGCGTTCTCCCCCACGTGAAGGCCGCCCTGGAGCGGGCCCCAGCGCAAACGTGGCTGGTGATGACCGAGATGTGGTGTGGGGATAGTGCGCAGAACCTGCCGGTGATCATAGCACTGGCCGCACTGGCACCGGCAATCGACGTGCGCATCGTGCGCCGTGACACGCATCTGGAGTTGATGGACCGCTACCTCACCAACGGGACGCGCAGCATCCCCAAGCTGATCGCCTTCGATGCAGCGGGCCACGCGTGTTTTACTTGGGGGCCGAGACCGGCCGCCGCAGCACGTTTGGTGCTCGATAATAAGACCAAGCCCGAAGCGGAACGGCTGGACAAGGACGCGCTGGCCGAAGCGCTGCATAAGTGGTACGCCACCAATGCCGGTGCTGATACGCAGGCCGAGTTGGCCGAGCTTCTCGGTGCGTGCGACCGCTGAGGCTTAGCGCCCCACGAAACGGGCCAGCCGGCCTTTGATGCGCTGCGTGAACGACGGGAATAATTCGTCCAGGGACTCGCCGCGATTGATCAAAGAGGCTGCCGCACCGAAGAGCCGAAAACGTTGATACATGCCTCCGGCCGGGGTTTGGAACCGGGCGTTCACGTTCAAGGTGTCGCCACCCCACAGGTGTGAGAGCGCGTAGTGCAACGCTCCAGAGGTCAAGGCCACATCGCAGGTGCCCGGGTGCTGCTCCACTTCGGTAAGACCGCTACGTGTGGTCAGCGCGCAAGTAAGCCCTAGATCGGTGATGTGAATGGTGGCACGCAGCGCTTCCATGTTCTTGCGATGAGGGCCGGCTTTCTCCAACAGCCGCTGGCCGTAGGTGGATGCGGCCGATCGGAGCTCCGGCCATTCCACATGCCTACCGGTGAGGAGCGGCCGATGTTCCGCATGGTCCTCATCGGTCCTGTAGCGCTCGACCGATGCAGTGGAATCATGTGGCTCACCGGGTATCCAGTTGTCGCCAGGATAGAGTACCACACAGGGCAGTTGAAGGTCGTTCTCCACGAATGCATGAACACGCTGCACGCTGTTCATGCCTCGGTTCATGTACGCGTTCTCCTCGTGCCCGAAGGTGACGAAACTCGCGAAAGGCACCACCCACTTGGGGCGCAGCTGTCGCACTTGGTGGCGTATGCGCTCCAGCTTCTCGGCCGAAGCGCGTGCGCGGGCATCGTCGTCTGCGCTATTGCCCACTTTGTTGGCGTAACCGAACTGTGTGAAGAGCACATCCACAGTACCCACCGCACTGGCCAGCGCAGCTGCTTTGCCTGCATCGTTCACCACGCAGTCGTTCAGGTTCAGCAGGCGCAATTCTGGCGTGGCGAACAGGGCGTAGGAGTCACCGTCGGTGTACGGGTCGCAACGGATGGTGAACTGGTCACCCAGGTCGTAAGGCACACCGGCTTTCAGTTCCACGAGCTCCTTGAAACCCGCTTTGCGGCAGAAATCGACCACTTTGCGGTCCACCGTGGCCTGGAACAGCACGGTGATGTTCGCTCGCGACCCTGGCGGTATCTTCAGCAGGTTCGGTGGGGAGAAATGGTCGGGGTGCTCGTGCGAGAACCAGATGTGCGTGATGGTCGCGAATTCCTCGTAACGCAACACCGTTGCTGAAAGCAGGCTCCATCCGTCATCGAAGGCGGTCCCCTCCAACCAAGGGTCGCAGATTAACCGCACACGGCCGTGTTGCACGATGAAGGACGCGTGGTTGACGAAGGTGATGTGCATGGACGACGAAGGTCGTTGTTGGAGGGTCATCATGTACCGGCGGGCATGCGACACCTCGATCGCTGGGCCGTGTTTCCCCACGCCGAGCCACCGCTCCGCTTGGTTCCAAGTTCAACCGGACGTTGGCACCGTGTTGGCCGTGTTGCGGGAAATACCGAACACCATGGCACGTACACCCGCAAAAGCCGCGAAGCGCACCGCACCGAAAAGGCCCGTGAAGAAGAGCGCTGTGAAGAACGCCAGCAAGGCAGCGAAGAAGGCGACGAAGAAGACGGTGACAACACCGCGCAAAGTCGCCAAGAAGGCAGCCTCCAAGAGCGCTCCGAAGAAAGCCCCTCCAGCCAAGAAGCCGTCACCTATGCGTACCCCTCCAGCACGCAAGCGCGCGCCGGTGAAAGCTGCTGCCAAGAAAGGCGCTACGGCGAAACGCGTCACATCCAAACCTCGGACCGGCAAGGGTGAAGCAACTGCTCGCGAGTTCGCGCTTTACGGCAAGGAAGTGGAGCAAGTGAAGCACCAGCGCCGCACACCGGAGCCTGCGGCCGATGTGCTTCCGGATGCGAGCAAGGAACATATGCTGCCGAAGGCCACCTACGACCCTACGCCGGACACCAATGTGCACCCGCGTGGCCACACCGGTCCTGACCGCTTTGCCCAGAGCGAACGGGTGGCCGCCATGCGTCGTACGCGTGCCCGCAACGCCCGCACAGGCATACCCAATGCCGGGAACAGGAAGCGTCGGGGCTGACGCCGCCCCGGTGTTCACTCCTTCAGCACGGTGATATGGCGCGCAATGGTTTCCGCACCGATGACGAGCGTGTACATACCGCTTGGCATCGGGCTCAGGTCCACTTGAAGTCGTGTGGTATCATCCGAACGTCCGGTGAGCACGGTTCGGCCTAGCGCATCGATAACCCGGTAGATGCTTTGACCGCTCGGTGCGGCGAGTTGGACAGTGAGCATTCCATGCGTAGGTACCGGCCATGCATGGAGTTCCGTGGGATCTGCCGATGGGTCCATGATCGTACTCAGGCAAAGGTCCGTGGTCGCGAAGGTGTTGGGTGTGCTCACGATCGTGGAATCGAAGGAGGTGAGCATGTCCATTTGTTCCAACATCACGGGGAAGTCGACCACCACAGGTTCTACGAGCGTATCGCTCCAGGTGTAGGGCTCGTTCCCGCAAGCGAAGTTCAACGTGGCGTCCAGTCTCATCAACATGGAGCTGCTGAGGTAGCGGACCAGGTATTCTCCGGTGTTGGTGTGCAGCAATTCGGTGGGGCGTAAGTTGTAGGATCCCACTTCGGTAACGTTGGCTTGTAAGAGCGCACCGTCCGGGCCCAAGCTTGCCGTTAATGGCCTGCCTGTTCCTTGGGAGTCGCTCACCCAACCCACCGCGCTCAAGCTGCCGTCCGCTTCTTCCAACACATCGGTCAACTCGGGTGTCAGGCCTTGTGTGCGTCGCGCCCATACCACATCGCCGTTCGTATCGACTTTGAAGATGAAAGGAAGGAACCCGCTGCTATTGAACGCGAGGCGCACGATTCCGCTGATCACCAACGAACCGTCGGCCAGTTGGTTCACGCTGCTGAGGAGGTGGTAGTTGCCGAAGCTGTATGTACGCGACCATTCCAGTTCCAGGTCGGCGGTCCACCGCTGTACGGCGATCTGCGGGAACGATGCCGCACTGAAGTAGGGGCGAAGCACGGAGACCGTGGAAAGGCCGTTCTCCGGCGTACGCAGGATGGCCTTCGGAATGTCCGACCAGTCATCGCCTTCCGCGAAATGGTACCGTGCCACGAGCGCTCCCACGGCGTCCAGTTCCACCAGGGCACAGGCCCATCCGTCGTTGCCTGGTACATCCTGGCTGTGGCCGAAGGTGAAGTAATGGCCGTCCTTCTCCACGATGCCTTGCTCGATGTCGTTCAGGAACAGTGCGTAGTTATCCGGGTAGTATCGGTTCCACTCCACCTGGCCTGCTGCATCGGTCTTCAAGTACACCTGTTTATCGGTGCCATCCGTGGCCCAGAGGTAGGAGAAGAGGTGCCCGCCATCGGCTGTCGGCAGGATGATGCGTTTGTAACTGATGTTGGTGTCCACCGGTACCGATGCACCGTTCTGCACCGTGCCATCGGCGTGCATATCGAACAAGGAGAAGTAGGGTAGGCCATCGGCCGCCCCGTGTTGAGCGCTGACCCGGTACACTTCCGGACCCACCTCACGCACGGAAAGAACGCTGACACCGGCGCCCGTTGCACCTTGTACGAGCTTGTAGTTGAACGGCGCCTGGGCCTGGCACCACGCGGTGAGCAGTAGTGCGGCGATGTGGACGAGCGGAGTGGATGGAATGGACATGGGCGTTACGCAAAGGACGTACACAGCGCACTGGGGATGCTTGGTCATCCAGCCGTGGCTCGTCTTTGCCATAAAGCCATTCCGGTCGGCCCGGTGTACTACATCACCATCGTCCCGCGTTCAAGCTTTCCACCGATACCCGTTACCCATGTTCCGCTTTCCGTTGCCGATACTGCTGCTGTTCATCTCACTTGTGGCCCGTGCGCAACAGCCTGTGGTGCCGCACATCCCGCACATCGCTGTTACCGGTGCTGCGGAGATGCAGGTGGTGCCGGACGAGATCCACATCTCCATTGACCTGCGCGAACGCGGCAGCGGCAACAACAAGGTGACCGTGGACAAGCAGGAGGTGGACCTGAAGGAGGCCGTGAAGGGCCTCGGCTTGGAGCCCACGGCCCTTACCCTGAGCGATGCCATGGCGGACCTGGTGCCCAAGAAGTTCAGGGACGATGATGTGATCGCTCGCAAGGGCTATTCGCTGAAGGTGGCCGATGCGGAGATGGTCCGCAAAGTGTTCCTGGAACTGGACCGGCTACAGATCGAGGATGCCTCCATCCACCACGTGTCCCACTCCAAGGAAGTGGAGTACCGCCGGGACATGCGCATCAAAGCCATCACCGCTGCGAAGGAGAAGGCGGACTACCTGCTGGCCGCCATCGGCGAGCGTGTTGGAGCTGCGCTGGAGGTGAGCGAGGCCGCTGTGGAGACCACGGTTCCTCGTATCCGTGGCAACGTGCGCCGGCTGACCAGCACGTCCTATTCCAATGCCCGGTTCATGGACTCCGATGGTGCGTACGAGGACCTCGGCGTGAACTTCTCGCGCATCACCATCGCGGCCAACGTACAGTGCGTTTTCGCCATTGCGGCGCGCTGAACCGTGGCAGGTACCCTCGTGTCGTGCTCTAAAGCGACATGCAGCCTTCTTCTGCATGGGATCACGGAACTTCGGTCCTTCGCACATGAGGATGCCCCGTATGCCTGAAGCGCGTTGCACCGGTATGCAACGAGTGCTCGTCGCCCTGGCGTTCTCCGGCCTTGCGCCATTCCTGTTCGCGCAACCGGTGCCGCAGCTGTGGACACCGGACATGCCCATTGATGCGTTGATGAACAAGGTGCCCACGAGCGAGGTGCCCATCTACCTGCCCGATACCAGCGAGCACCACACCTATCTGCCGAACGGCTTCCGCAAGGCCACCATCCTGGAGCAGGACCGCTGGCTGCTCATCCGCGATGAGGTGGACGTTGAACGCGTACGCATCATCTTCTCCAAATACCCCACGCGCAACGGTGTTTTCGATGGCCACTACTGGCTCACCCGCGACCGACTCATCGAGCTTTTCCGCATGGATCCGGAGCTCAACCGGGAGGACATCGCCTGGGAGGTTGTGCTGCACACCGACTGCCGCAACGACCGGCAGGTGGCCACGCTCTTCCACGGCATCGAGATCACGCATCGGCCGCGTGTGCACCAAGCGCTTGTGCACGATAGCGTGAAGTCGGCCACACCACAAGAGCCGAACGCCGTGCAACGGGAGATGCTCGTGGAGCGGTTGGCACTGTTGGCCCCTGAACCGAGCGCTACGGATCCTGCGCCCATCGATGATCGGCAGGCCCGGTTGATGCAACGGCTGGATAGCCTTGCCGCCGATACCAGCACCCTGCGCGGAAGCCCCGACCAGGACCGACTTCTTGCGGCGGGCCGGGAGCAGCTTACCCGCTTCACCATGGCGTTCGGCATGCCCGGCGATAGCGTGGTATGGAAGGTGTTGGACCGGCACCCGGCCTGGAAGCAAGTGGTGGTGGTGGCCGACTGGACAGGTAGCATGTACGGCTACGGAGCGCAGGCGCTGGATTGGCATACCGCCCATTTCGACCGCTCGGGACTGGTGTGGTTCACGCTCTTCAACGATGGCAATGCCACGCCGGACCACAGGAAGAAAGTGGGCTCCACCGGCGGCCTGTACGATGGCAAAGCCGATAACATCAAAGGGCTGATGGCGCTTTACCAGCTGGTGATGATGAAGGGCAGTGGGGGCGACGGACCGGAGAATCCGCTGGAGGCCGTGCTGCATGCGATGGAGCGCTACCCCGATGCGGGCGAGATCGTGCTGATCGCGGACAACAACGCCTGCGTGCGCGACATGGAACTGCTGGAGCTGGTGGATGTGCCCCTGCGCGTGGTGGTCTGCGGCGCGACCCACCAGGTGAACGAGCAATTGCTCAACATCGCCCTGGCCACCAACGGTTCGCTGCACACCATGGAAGAGGACCTGCACAATGCGCAGGTGGAGCGCAACAAGCGGGGCGATGTGGTGCGCCTGCCGGACCTGAACATGAAGTTCGCGAAACCCGTTTGCGAGGATGGAGGAGTGGGCCACATCACCGGTGGCGGCATGCTCACCCGGTACGGTTCGCTGGAGCAGGCGTTGAAGGAACGGCGCACCGCCGAAGCTCTTGATATCAGTGACGAGCCGCTCCAGCGCCTGCCACGCGCCATCGGTAAGCTGGAGGCCTTGAAAGCCTTGAGCATGAACCGCACCGGACTGGCTACCCTGGATGGACGGCTCTTGAAGAACGACCACCTGCGTGTGCTGGAGATGGATGGCAACGACTTCACCGAACTGCCTGCCGAACTGGCCGCGCAGCGCTTCCTGGTGCGGCTGAACGCGCGCGATAACCGCATCGCACACATCGCACCGCAGCTGGCCAATTTGCAGTTCCTGAAGGAACTGGATCTGAGCGATAATCCCTTGGGAGAGCTGCCGGATGCGTTCCCGTCCACACGCATGGAGGTACTGAAGCTGGCGAATACGGGCCTTACGCGATGGCCTGCCGTGCTGAAACGCATGCGGCGGCTGAAGCACCTGGACCTTTCGGGCAATACGTTAGATGTGGTGACCCTCGGGCCGGGCCTGCCACGCAACATCGAAGTACTGGACCTGGCCAGCTGCACCATCGCCGAGGTGAAACTGAACGGGGATGTACCTGCCACCTTGCGCGTACTGGACCTTACCGGTGTGCCGTTGTCGCCGGAAGCGCTTACCCGCTTGCGCACCGCACTGCCCAAGGTGAAGGTGTTGCCCCAGTGAGCCGGAGAGACGGGCTGTGGCACCGGGCAGCACATGGCGGGCATATCTTGTCTTCAGACTAAAGCTACCACCATGCGAACACGACTCCTCCCCACGTTGCTGTTCCCCGCCCTGCTGACCGCCCAACCGCACTACCTGGACAACGACCCCGTCTGGACCGTTACCGCCGTGTGCAACCAGGCGGGCATGGGTGGCGGGCCATGCATCACCACCGACACGTACAGATACACGCTCGGTGCGGATTCCATCGTGGATGGCATCACGTACAAGCAGGTGCTGCGCTCGGGTCATGTCAGCTATGCGTGGTACGGTGGCGCCCCGGCGCCCAGCTCCTGCATGGGGACCTCCAGTTATCCCGAGCAGTTCCACGGGCTGCTGCGGCAGGAAGGACGTGCCCTTTTCACCTACGACGGACAGGCCGATGCGCTGTTGTTCGACTTCGACCTGGAGGTGGGCGACCACTTGCCCATCACGGTGAACAACTGGAATGACCAGGTGGTGGTGACCGCACTGGACAGTACGCAGATGGACGGTGAATGGCGCCGCATCTTCACTGTGGAAGGCGACTGGTCGCAAGTGCTGGTGGAAGGTGCGGGTTCGGACAAAGGGCTCTTTGAACCGGTCTCCAGCGCGTTCGAGTGTGGTTACACCCTCGATTGCTACGGCTTCGGTGGGCAGCGCTACTATCCTGAGCCGGGACCGGACTGTGCAGGCATCATGGCCGTACAGGATCGCGAGGATGATGGGGCTGCGCTCGACATCATGCCCAACCCGGCGAGTAGCCAGGTGACCATTCGTGTACCGCAGAGCGTGGGCCCGGCCACCGTGGAAGTGCTGGACATGCACGGTCGGTCGCGTCTATCGGCAGTGGCCGCCAACGGTGCGGCAGTGGTGGATGTCGCTGCACTGGCCGATGGGGCCTACGTGGTGCGTTCCCGTGGTGCACGGCACCTACTGGTGGTACAGCGCTAAGCGCGGCGGCTGGCACTTGTGCAGCCCAACGAAGACCAGTTTCGTTGCGTTCACCCTTTCTTACCGCTCACCAGCAGCACCAGTCCCGCTGCGGCGCATAGGCCTCCGGCGATGAAGTAGGGCGAGAAGGCGCTGTCCCGCTTGCCCAAGGTGATCTCGGTCTTGCCGAGGTCGATCTCCGCCTGTCCTTCATCCTTCCGGGTGAAACCCAATGCAATGATGACGATACCGACGACGAGCAGGATGGTGGGAAGTGCTTTGCGCATGATTATGGTGTTGAAGTTCAGTGAATGATGCGGGTGCCGAGGAGCTGGCGGTAATTCTGTTCGGTAATGGAGCGGCCTTCGTGGAAATAGAATACGCCCCCCCATGCATGTTCCGCTTTGCGCAGTTCGGCGCAGCCGGTGCCGGTGTTCAGGTGGTCTATGGTGACCATGCAGCGTGCTACCTGCACCTGTTCCGTATCACCACAGTCGACGTTGGCGGAACCAACGCGTAACCATGGCTCCTGCTCTTCAGGATCGGCAGCCGACGGCGTTATCGACGCGTTATGTGCCACCGGCGTGGGTCGCTCACGGAGGGGGAACGCAGCGGTGTTCCGCGGGGTGGGCTTCTCCATCGCGGGCATGACGTTAGGCACCTCGGGTTCGATGGACGCTATGGTCAACGATGCTGTGGGCTCACGGTCGATGGGCGCGGTCGCGAGGGCTGGTGGCACGTACGCTCCCTCACCCACCACACGCACCGCACCGGTACCAGCTGGGCGTGGGCCGGGACGCGATGCCTTACCGATCACGAGCTTCGGCAGTCGTGCAGCGAGTGGATCGCCGACCGGAGCTGGTGAAGCAGTGCCCATGGCCCAGGCGCCATCATCGGTACGGCCTTCGCTCTGGTGGATGCTTACGACCGTACTGCTTCGCTCGTAGATACGTTCATGGTCCGTCGTGTAAACGAAGTCGTCCTTCGCTTCATCGAAATAGACCAAGCCCACGGGACCGGCGTAGTGGTAGGATGTGCCTTCCACCATCCGCTCCATCAGGATCTCCAACGGGAAGTCGCGTTCCTCGCCGTTGCGGCTGATGGGGAGGTTCGCATCAAAGACCACCTCCTTCGTGGCGCAACCCGGACTCTCCGCGCGGAGCACATAGTGCGCATGGTAGGGTAGTTCAAGGTCGAACCGTCCGCCGTCATGTTCCACCACGTATGCTTCACTGAACTCCGGGACCAACGTGAGCCGAACCGCCGACTTCTCTATCCCAATGGTGCGCACGATACCATCCGCCTTCAGCATGTTCCCGAAGACACATGCCGAGCAAGCCGCGCTGAGCGTGACGAGGACATAACGTGCCTTCATGAGTGAATGGGATATGCTACTTCCATGGGCTGAAATGGTGCCAAGTGCCCGCCACGGGAGCTGCCTGCCCGGGAAACCGCATGCGGCAAGCGTTCCGGAAGGTGATGGGCCATACTTGACATCGGTGCGCGGGGCGCCGTGCTGGGGAGCCCGTTCCACAGGATCGTGGAGCGCGGGTGGCGAACAGCGCATCGGCTACCTCAGTGATCCCCCGCGGGAAGCGGGAACGTGGTGTGGCAAGGTGTTTCGTAGCTGTGCGCAACATCCACTCCACCACCATGACCTTACTGCCCCCCGCGCAGGACCCTGCTTCCGTGCGCCGTGTGATCCAGCCACAGTACCAGAAGTTCAGCCTCATCATCCTCGGGCTCATCGGCCTTGTGTATGGGCTGCACGTGGCACGGCCCATCCTGGTGCCCATGCTCTTCGCGCTATTGCTCGCCATGCTGCTCAACCCCGTGGTCACGCGCTTGATGCGCTGGCGCGTGCCCCGTATCCTGGCCATCACGCTGGCCGTGCTCACCAGTATGGCGTTGCTGGCGGCGCTGGCCTACTTCATCGTCACCCAGGCATCGCACCTCAACGAGGCCATGCCCAAGATGAAGGAGCAGCTCAATGCCATTTCCCGGGACATGCAGGGCTGGGCGCAGGAGCAATTCAACCTGAAGCGGCGCGAGATCAAGGACGCCATGGCGCAGATGAAGGAAAATAGCATGTCCGGCGGAAGCGGTTTGGTGGGCGAGACCTTGACCACGGTGGGGGCGTTGTTCGCCTTCTTCTTCCTGCTACCGGTGTACACCTTCCTGCTGCTGTTGTACAAGCGGCTGCTCACCACCTTCCTCATGCGTTTATTCGGCGACAAGGACCGTGGTACGGTGAAGGAGGTGCTGGACCAGACCAAGGTGGTGGTGCAGAGCTACCTGCTGGGCCTGCTCATCGAAGCAGGCATCGTGGCCAGCCTCAACTGGATCGGCCTCACCCTCATCGGCGTCAAATACGCGTTGCTGCTGGCGGTGGTGGGTGCGTTGCTCAACCTGGTGCCGTACATCGGGATGATGATCGCCACGGTGTTGCCCATGGCCATAGCCCTGGCCACACAGGATGCGGAAGCGGCCATGTGGGTGCTGGGGCTCTACCTGGGCGTGCAGTTCATCGACAACAACCTCATCGTGCCGCGCATCGTTGGTTCGCGCGTGGAGCTGAACGCGCTCGTCTCCCTCGTGGCCGTTATGCTCGGCGGCTCGCTCTGGGGCATCCCGGGCATGTTCCTGGCGTTGCCCATCACGGCCATACTCAAGGTGGTGTTCGACCGTGTGCCGGCCATGCAGCCCTTCGGCTATGTGTTGGGCGATGATGAACACCGCGAGTACCGGGAGCAGATGCAGGTGAGGAACTGGCACAAGTTGTTCGCACACGACGGCGCTGCTTCCACGCCTGCGGGGAAGTGATCCCCCAGTGTGGAACGCGGTAGCCCATTCGGCTTTCGCTCTGCAACCCCCTACGGAAACGGGCTTTCCATGCGTTCCGTGGTCCGTGGCATGCGATCGGCCAGTATGGATGCAACACCTCTTCCCATGAACACCCCAGCCACCGCCACACCCCACACCGCCCCGGTTCAACGTTATGCCGCCGCCGAGCTTGAAGGCTTCCGTCAATTGCTGATGGAGCGCCTGACCGAAACGGATGCGTCCATCGCCAGCCTCGAGCAGGTGCTGCTGCTGGACCGCGGCAATGGCACCGATGATACCGCGCGCACCACGAACGTGTCCGAGGATGGCCAGGCCACCTTGGAACGCGAAGAGGCAGCTTACCTCATGGCCCGCCAACGGAAGTACCGCACGGAGCTGTCGAACGCATTGGCACGTGTCGCGCATGGTACGTACGGTATCTGCCGCATCACCGGCCAGCGTATCCCGGCTGATAGGCTGCGCGCGGTGCCCACCGCCACCATGTGCATGGAAGCCAAACTCAACAACTGATCGCCATGCCCGCCGCGCAGAATTCCGTTCACGACCTCATGGTCACGCTCTCGGCCAATCGGCATGCGTATGCACGGGGCTGGGAGCATATGAAGGATCCGTTCAACAAACACCTGTTGCGCCAGTTGGCCACCAAACGCAACCACCCCATGGTGGAACTGAACCGCGCGCTGGTCATCGCCGGTGGCCTGCCGTGCGATGTGCTGCATAGCGAGGAAGTTGATAGCATGCCCACGGTGGATCCTGCGGATGACAACGATGGCTTCTTTCTCGCACGCATGAAGGCGTGCGAACAACGGACGATGGAATTGTACGCCGAACTCCTCCGTGATGAAGCACTGCCAAAGGGCTTGCGTAAATTGTTGGAAGAACATATGCGTGCTACGAGCACCATCCTGGTCATCATCGCTGAAGCATTGCGCACCAGTGCGGCGCGCGCTGCGTGACCACGGATAACGGTGGAAGTGGGCAAGGGCCGGGGTGTCGCACCCCGGCCCTTCGTCCGTTCAGGCGTATGCGAGAGTTGGTACCGTGATAGCGCATCGTTCAACACGGAGCACAGCGCGCTGCGGAGTTCGCGGGGCGGCGATTCCACAAAGCGTGGTGTTCCCTGCAAGGCTGCTTTGGTGATCGCATGCAGGAGACGCTTGACTATCAAGCATTCTGGTGCGAAGGGCGTGTGGCACACTTCTGTAAGGTGTAGTTGCAACAACGCTTACGACCATGAACACCGGGCTCCTGCACTCCATCCTGCTCGCCACAGCGGTAGTGGCGACTCCCTTGTTCGCACAAGACAGCTACACCAGCGATGTGGTGGTGGAGCGCGGCAACACGCTGGTGCTCGTGGACCACGTGGGCGGCGACCTGCGCACACCGGTGAGCGAGAAAGCCGCTGACCGTTCACTGCGTATCGTGGAAGCCGGTGCCGATGGACTCTATCATGTCCGTATCCGCAGCGCACAGCGCATCCAACGGATGGAAGGAACTTACCTGGACAGCGCCTTGGCCATTCCGCATGGCCGCTTCATCTACTACCACCCGAACGGTCGCATCGAGAGCGTGGGGGAGTATGACCGCGGCGTGAAGGTGGGCACCTGGTACACACAGGACATCACGGGCCAAGGCCGCGCTGAACGCACCTACACCGGGCTCACCGTGGATGAACTCCTGGTGGCCGAAGGGGTGCACGCCCAAGCGCGCACGGTGGGGCGCTAAGCCTCGGAAGGCGGTCTCGGCACATCTCGGGGACGCACTCCGCAGGCAGCGAACAGGCTGTGCTCTGTCGTCTGTGCAGGTAGACCACCGTATGGATGCAACGGACATTGATGTTCCTGGGCCGGGAAGCAGAACGTTCCCAGCGTATCCGGTTGCCGGGTGGAGCATTCCGTAGCACCGAGCTACAGAAGACTTTCGGTGTACATTCAACCTACCTGAACCGCCAGCACATGCAACCGATGCGTCCCTTATTCGTGGGCTTCCTTCTTCTTGCACAGCACATCGCAACGGCCCAGGTGCAGCTCACCATGTCCAACGGGGTCGGGCAAGGCTGTCTCGGTGTGCTCCATGACTCCGGCGGTCCGGGTGGCTCGGGCTATGCCAACAACGAAGACCTGGTCTTCACCTTATGTCCCGACCAACCCGGTGGCAACATCGCGCTCACCTTCACCACGTTCGCACTGGACCAAAGCGGGAGCGTGGATAGTTGGGACAACCTGACCATCTACGATGGACCGGACACCGAAGCGCCGACGCTGGGCACCTATGCCGGTACGGACCTGCAGGACCTGGTGGTGAGCGTGACCCAGTTCAATACCAGCGGCTGCATCACGCTGCACTTCGTGAGCCATGCCAGCGGCACGGGCACCTTCGCGGCCGACTTCATGTGCAGTACGCCCTGCGCTGCGCCAACGGCCGTTGCCCTCATGAGCGAAGCCACTCCAGCACGGGTATGCTCGGGCGAAGAGCTCCATTTCGATGGTGCGGCGAGCTACGCAGTGGGAGCGCAGTCCATCGTTAGCTACGTGTGGCACTTCGGTCCGGGAGAGACGAGCACCGGACCCATCGTGGACCACGTTTTCGGTGAGCCCGGCAGCTATGCGGTGAGCCTGACGGTGGTGGACGACAACGGCTGCACCAGCATGAACAGTGTGGACCTCACCGTGCAGGTGAGCACCCTCCCTGTTCTCCAACTGACCACTTCGGACACGCTGGCCTGTGTAGGAACCCCCTTCGAGCTGAGCGCAACGGTGGATGCGGTGCCCTGGACCAGCAATGCCATGGACTATGGGGATGGCGCATTCCTGCCGGACGATGTCGGCTTGCCCATCACCTTCGAGATGGACGTAAGCGGATTCCAACCGGGTAGCACCGTGGACGCTACGGACGATCTCGGGTCCATCTGTGTGGATATGGAACACTCGTTCATGGGTGACTTGGTGCTCCAACTCATCTGCCCGAACGGAACCGAGTTCATGCTGCACCAACAGGGTGGTGGTGGTACGTATCTGGGCGCGGCGGATGATCTGAACATTTCTGGTGAGCCTGTACAGGCAGAGTGCTGGCACTACTGCTGGAGTCCGTCAGCAACGAACGGTACGTGGGTGAACAATTCCATCCAAGAGGGCAACAATACCCAGCTCGCAGGCACACCATCGGGGCCAGCACTGATCCCGGGTAATTACGAAGCGGTCGGGAACTGGGAGGACCTGCTCGGCTGTCCCCTGAACGGTACATGGCAGTTCCGGGCAATTGATCTATGGGGTGGAGACAACGGCTATCTCTGCTCCTGGGAGATCCATTTCGATCCCCAACTCGGCGGCGATGCCCTTGCGTTCATGCCCACGTACGGCCCCGGTTGCGATTCCACCTTCTGGAGCGGCGCGGACATCAGCATGACCGAGCCCGGCTGCAACACCGTACAGGTAACGCCCTCGGCACCCGGTGAGCACCCCTTCACCTTCACGGCCATCAACGATCACGGCTGCGCGTTCGACTCCACCATCACCGTGACCGTGCTGGACACCAATGACCCGTATTGCATTTCCCTGGGGGTGGATGAACCTACGCCGGCCGCACTCTCGGCCTATCCGGTGCCGGTGCGCGATGTGCTGCACGTGGCGCATGCCGCACCCTTTACGGGCTACGAACTGCTGGACCTGCACGGTCGGCAACTGATGACCGGCGGCGCGGTGCCCGCCGCTGCACCGCTGCTGTTGGACATGAGCACGCTGCCTGCGGGCCTTTACCACCTGCGCGTGCGCGGTGCCGATGCGCCGGTGGTGTTGCGTGTGGTGAAGGAGTAGCGAGGTTCGGAGGCGGTGTATGCCTTCCGTGGCATGGGCGGCGCGAATGTGGTCGATCACTTGAGGATCCCATACACCGGAACGGAAAGCGCGCAAAGCGTCCACTGATCCGATCGGCTTTCGGCCTTCGTATGTCTGCGCATGAGCGCAGCAAAGAGCACCGGACAGGTGTCACCGTCGTCGGTCCCGGCCGTCCACATCCAGGAGGTGAAGGTGTAGGCTTTCCCGAAGTTCGGCCGATCATTACTGGAGGTGAGAGTTGGGGTGGGCCCCCGGGGCCCAACCAACACAACGGCCGCCCAAGGCGACAATAAA
>JAEUTA010000016.1 GCA_016788205.1 Flavobacteriales bacterium
GTCGTGAAATGTAGCACGGCGGTGTGAAGGCGATGCGATCGAGGCAGGCATGATGCTTCCAGTTCGTGCGGATGGTGACGCTCGTGTCACTGAAGAGCCGCCTGATCACAAGTTCGCCGTACAGCGCTTCGTTGCAACGATCGATGTCCGCCCGGCTGTCACCGCGATCACACGTGATGCCGCTGATGCGCAAGGAATACCAGCCGCGGTCATCCGTGGTGACCATCTGCTTGCCGATCACCAGCGAGGTGTTGCGGAGAACGTCCTTGGTGGCCTGGTCGTACACGAAGCCTTCCATCGTGTACGCGAAGGCCCTGCCCTTGCTGAACCCGTGTGAGGCCATCAGCAGTGCTAGAAGCAAGGCCAGTTTTCTCATCGCACCACGAAGGCTTGATCGGCCGGCACCAGCACGCCCACGCGGATGTTCACCTGGCCCGTGCTGTTGGAGCGGTCGATCGCGAACGAACCGTGCCACCACTTGCCTTCGTGCATCGTTCGGAAGACGTAGCGCTGCGCGGCCAGGCCGGGCGTAACGGTGACCAACGCGGACTGGTGCCCGTAGCCCCAGTACGCCACCTGCACGGAACCATCGGTGTAGTTCTCCTTGGGGATCTGCATGTCATCCTGGGGCCGCGTGGGCATCGCGGGGATCCGTTCCCCTTCGGCGCAGACCTTGGTGCGCCAGTAGCCATTTGCATCGCGCGTGTTCAGGATGGTGGTGCCTGGCAGGTTCATCACGTACAGGTGGCATGTTCCCGAACTGCTGGGCTCATCGTCCGTGCCGCTGCTGGAGCCCTGCACCACCAGGTCGGGGATGCCGTCGCGGGTGATGTCGATGCTGTCGTTCGGCGCGAAGCCGCAGTAGTTGCGATCGAAGTCGGGCTGTGAAGCGGCAGTTATTGCCAAGAGAAGAAGAGGAAGGAGCAGGGAGGTCCTCATCGCGGAAAGAGGGTGATGGTGACGGGATGAAAGGCTGGTTCGCCTGGAGAATTCTGGTACACCTTATCCCGATAATGACCGCACAAGGAGTAGCATTGGGACGGATGAAGGTGCAACAGTTGCTGCCGGTAGCGCGGTCCATTGTTCCCGGGCCGCTCGTCCACCACCAGCACACGGTAATTCCCCATGTGGAAGTGGTTGGGCACAACGAGGATGTAATTGTCCTGCGCGAAGGGGAACTGGCGCTTCCCGTTCTGACGCCACGCAGTGGCAGGTAGCCATTGCTGCGGGCGATCAGTGTTCTGTTGGAACAGGTAGAACGGGGTACCTGTAGCGGTGGCGGGCAGGTTGTCCTGATCGAGCAGCATCACGCGCAGCCCTTCCACCACGTTGGTGTCGCCGTTGGCATGCGGTCGCACAACGATGATGGAGTAGAAGTCGAACGCACAGTGCTGGGCCCTTGTGAACAAGGGCAGCAGGGTCAACAGGAGCAGGGCCCTCATCGCGGATAGAGGATGATGTCCACTGGAGCGAAGTTCGGTCTTCCTTCCATGGGGGGATAGACCTCTTCATCATAGGTGCCGCACAGGCTGTACACATCGTTATTCGTGATCG
>JAEUTA010000018.1 GCA_016788205.1 Flavobacteriales bacterium
TAGTCCGGGACAGTGGGGGTTTATGGTCCCCGTGGGCGCCCCGCGGGTGGGTGGGCCCCCGGGGGCCCACCCCAACTCTCACCTCCAGTAATGATCGGCCGAACTTCGGGAAAGCCTACACAAGTACTTGGGTCGAGCAACACAGATCAGCCTTAGTCCCGATGTTCAGGCCTTTGAAGATTGGTTAGCTCAACAACTGGCCGTCTCCTTCGCGGCTGAAGATGGATCAGCACTAACACCGCTGCAATCAATGGGCAGCGGTTGGCAGGCCCTTGTTCGTATTGCTGCATTGGAAGTTCTTCAAACTCTCCCCCAGTCTGAACAAAAGCCCGCTTTCATTCTTTTCGAGGAGCCAGAAACCTATCTCCACCCCCATTTGTGTCGTAAGCTGCGGAACATTCTCGGAACACTTTCCAAATCCGGTTGGCCGGTAGTGTGCAGCACTCATGATCCGGAGTTTGTCAACTACAGTGAGCCTGAGCAAATAGCCAGATTGTGGCGTAAGAAATCCGGCAACGACCATGGGCATCTCCTGACTGACAGCCTCCCCAATGGGCCTAAGCTTCAAGACAAGCTCGATGAAAGGGGAAGTCATGAGTTCCTATTTGCTAATCGTGTGATTCTGTGTGAGGGCAAAGACGATCGGCATTCTTTGCTCCTGTTCTTTAAGAAGCTTGGAGTCGATATAGATGGACTCGGAGTGAGCATTCTGGACTTAGGTGGTGTTGGAAGTATACCTGACTACGCAGAGATGGCCAAAGTCCTTAAAATACCTTGGTGCGCGCTTACCGACCAAGACCTCTTGGCGGATGGCAACATCAAGCACCACACGAAGAAGGCCCGAGACAAGCTGCAAGCAGCTGCAACGGAGAAGGATCTTGTGCCAATCTGGCCCGGCTCACTGGAAGGCTGCCTCAAAAGCCAAGATGTTTCTCCCGCATGGCAGTTGGATAACCTATCCCTGTTGTCATTGGAAAATCTAGAACAGAAGTTCCCGGATTATCATTCGACTGCTTCCGCAATCGCTTCTTGGGTCGTATCCGCCAGTAACTGAATCGAGAACGACTGTGGAAAACTGATCAACCTCCCTCCTTCCGTCGCAGGTACCTTCGTGGCCCTTCCGCCATGAAGTTCTCCCACCTCCACAGCCTGTCCCGCTGAAGGCGGGATCCACACCCAGTTCTCGCTCCTCGACGGCGCCGCCAGCATCCCTTCGCTCTACAAGAAGGGGGCAATACCCCCAGCGATCATCGACCGATCCCAGTCCGAGATCTGAAACGCCTGCCGATCACGAATTCGTTCGTTTGCGTCCTGTAACAAGGCGCTTTGGCAACTTCCGCTTGCCATGCCGAATGGTGAGTATCACCACAGCGCGTTCACTCCGCAGCCAGTAGATCACACGGTAATTTCCGAAGGGTATCTCCCGCACCGAATTATCCATTACCTCAGGAACCGGATGACCGGACTTGGGGTGTTTCTCCAGAATGCCGCTTGCTGCGAATGCATCCCAATGGAACTTCTCGGCGCGCGATGGGGAATCCAGAGCGATATGGTCCACAATCGCATCCAAGTCGGTCCGGGCCTGAACGCTCCAGATCACTTCGACCATCGTGCACGGATATGCTCGCGCATCTCCTCCATGGTCAGCGTTCGGCCAGCTACCGCATCGGCCTTACCAGCCTCCACTTTGCTCAATAGGATGAGCCGTTCGATCAGCTCCTCCGTTTGGAAGGTTTCGGGCATGTCCTTCAGCGTGCGTAACACACCCTTCTTGGTCAGACGGCTCTCCTTCGTGCGCATGACCCCAAAGATATCATCGCAACGGGAGACATCTCGGCCGTTACCTTCAGGACATCTCGGCCGCGATGACAGCTCGGCGTTCTTGTGCAAGGTTCTTCACCATTCCGGCAAGAACGCTTGAGGGCGGGCTCGCTTCAACTGTGAATAACTGATCCCCTCCCCACCCCTCCCGGCAGGTACCTTCGCGATCCCTGCAATGAGCTTCTCTCACCTCCACGTCCACACCCAGTTCTCGCTCCTCGACGGCGCCGCCAGCATCCCTTCGCTCTACAAGAAGGCGGTGAAGGACGGCCAGCCTGCGCTCGCCATCACCGACCACGGCAACATGTTCGGTGCGTTCAAGTTCGTGGCCGAGGCAGGCAAGCATAAGAACGAGGACGGCAGCTTGAAGGTGAAACCCATCGTGGGTTGCGAGTTCTATGTGGTGGCCGACCGCTCGCGGAAGACGTTCACGCGCGAGGAGAAGGACAAACGCTTCCACCAGCTGATGCTGGCGAAGGACGCCACGGGCTACAAGAACCTGAGCAAGTTGTGCTCGCTGGGCTACATCGATGGCTTCTACAGCAAGTACCCGCGCATCGACAAGAAGTTGATCGAGGAGCACCACGAAGGGTTGATCGCCACCACGTGCTGCCTGGGTGCGAGCGTGCCGCAGGCGATCATGCGCGCGGGCGATGGCGACCTCAGCGCTGCGGAAGCCGAATTCAAGTGGTGGCTGGACCTCTTCGGCGAGGACTACTACATCGAGCTGCAGCGCCACGGCATCCCCGAACAGGAGAAGGTGAACGCCGTGCTGGTGCAATGGGGCCGCAAGTACAACGTGCCCATCATCGCCAGCAACGACAGCCACTACACCGATCAGGAGGACAGCAACGCGCACGACATCCTGCTGTGCGTGAACACCGGCGAGAAGCAGAGCACGCCCATCGCCACGGACGAGGACACGTCGACGAAAGACAAACGTTTCGGTTTCCCGAACGACCAGTTCTTTTTCAAGACGCAGGCGCAGATGGCCGCGACCTTCAGCGACCTGCCCGAAGCCCTCGACAACACGAACCTGATCGTGGACAAGGTGCAGACCTTGAAGTTGAAGCAGGACATCCTGCTGCCCAACTACCAGCTGCCCGACGGTTTCACCAACCAGGACGAATACCTCCAACACCTCACGTATCAAGGGGCTATCCGCCGCTACATCAATGATGGGGTGTCGGGCATCGATTCGCTGGAGTTGAAGATCAAGGAGCGGTTGGACTTCGAGCTCTTCGTGATCAAGACGATGGGGTTCGCAGGTTACTTCCTCATCACGCAGGACTTCATCAACGCAGGCCGCCACATGGGCGTGTTGATCGGTCCGGGCCGTGGTAGCGCGGCGGGCAGCGCTGTGGCGTATTGCATCGGCATCACCAACATCGACCCGATCAAGTACGATCTGCTCTTCGAACGGTTCCTGAACCCGGACCGCAAGAGCATGCCCGATATCGATACGGACTTCGACGACGAAGGCCGCCAGAAGGTGATCGACTACGTGGTGGACAAGTACGGCAAGAACCAGGTGGCGCAGATCATCACCTACGGCAGCATGGCAGCGAAGAGCAGCATCCGCGACGTGGCCCGCGTGATGGACCTGCCCTTGCAGGAAGCCGACAAACTCGCGAAGCTTATCCCCGAGCGGCCGGGCATCGAACTCGGTCGTCTGTTACGCGCGCCGTTGGATGGCGAAGGCAGCCTGAAGAGCAAGGAGAACCTCGGCAGCGACGAGATCGCATTGGTGAAACAACTGCGCGAGATCCTGGAAAGCGGCGAGCTCACCAGCGACGTGTTGAACGCCGCCGAGAAGCTCGAAGGCTCCGTGCGCGGAACGGGTGTACACGCGGCGGGCATCATCATCGCACCGAAGGACCTCACCGAGATCCTGCCCGTCTGCACCAGCAAGGAATCAACGTTGCTGCTCACGCAGTACGATGGCAAAGTGGTGGAAGATGCCGGTGTGATCAAGATGGACTTCCTGGGGCTGAAGACGCTCACGATCATCCGCGATGCATTGCGCATGATCGATGCGAACCACGGCATCCAGATCGACATCGACGGCATTCCGCTGGACGACCCGAAGACCTACGCGCTCTACCAACGCGCCGAGACCAACGGCACGTTCCAGTTCGAAAGCGCGGGCATGCAGAAGTACCTGCGCGAACTGAAGGCTGACCAATTCGGCGACCTCATCGCCATGAATGCCCTGTACCGTCCGGGGCCGCTGGAATACATCCCCACCTTCATCAAACGGAAACACGGTCTGGAGAAGATCGTGTACGACCTCCCCGAAATGGAGGACCTGCTGAAGGAGACCTACGGCGTCACCGTGTACCAGGAGCAGGTGATGTTGCTCTCGCAGAAACTCGCCGGTTTCACAAAAGGTGATGCCGATGTGCTGCGGAAGGCGATGGGTAAGAAAGACCGCGCCACGCTGGACAAGATGAAGGGCAAGTTCCTGGAAGGCACCAAGGAACGCGGCTTCGATGCCAAGGTGTGCGACAAGGTTTGGACCGACTGGGAGGCGTTCGCGCAGTATGCCTTCAACAAATCACACTCGACGTGTTACGCATTCGTGGCCTACCAGACCGCGTGGCTTAAGGCGAACTATCCGAGTGAGTACATGGCCAGCGTGCTCACGCATTCCGGCGGGCAGATCGACAAGATCACCTTCTTCATGGAAGAGTGCCGGCGCATGGGCATCTCCGTGCTCGGTCCGGATGTGAACGAAAGCCAGTTGCAGTTCAGCGTGAACAAACAAGGCCAGATCCGTTTTGGCTTGGGCGCTGTGAAAGGCGTTGGCGAAGCCGCCGTGGAAGGGCTCGTTACCGAACGTGCTGCCAACGGTGCGTACAAGGACATCTACGATCTGATGCGCCGCGTGAACCTGCGCGCCGCCAACCGCAAAGCGTTGGAAAGCCTTGCTTATGGTGGTGCCTTCGATGGTTTCGCCAAGATGCATCGCGCACATTTCTTCCACAGTGCTGGCGAAGGCAAGCCCACGTTCATCGAGACGTTGGTGCGTTACGGCCAACAAAGTCAGGATGGCGCCGACAGTGCTCAGGTGAACATGTTCGGCGAGGCCGATGATGCCGCCGGGATCCCCGAGCCCACCCTACCGGCGATCGATCCGTGGAGCGCATTGGAGCAGTTGCACTACGAGAAGGAAGTGATCGGCTTCTACCTGAGCGGTCACCCCTTGGATGATCACCGGTTGGAGATCAAGTACCTCTGCAACACAAGCCTACCCGACCTGAAGGAACTGGACAAGCTATCCGGGCGGGACCTCACGTTCGCGGGGATCGTCATCAAAGCCGAACACCGCATCGCGAAAAGCGGCAAACCCTTCGGCAGCCTTTCGTTGGAAGACCACAACGGCACGCACGAGTTCATGTTCTTCAGCGAAGACTACATGAAGTTCAAGCTGTACCTGCAGATGGGTGCGTTGCTGCTGGTGAAAGGCAAAGCCGCCGCCCGCACCTGGGGTCGCGATGAAGGCCAGATGGAATTGAAGGTCTACAGCATCGATCTGTTGGGCGATGCGCGCGACAAGTACATCACTAAGCTGAACCTGAAGGTGGATGCAGACCGCGTGGACGACGCGTTGAGCCGTGAACTTGGACAGCTACTGAAGGCCTCCCCGGGCAAGTGCAAGGTGACGGTACAACTCGTTAGCGCTCAGGAGAACATGGCCCTGGAAGCCGCCAGCAAGGGCTTCAGCGTAGGCCTCACGGAAGACCTGATCCGGTCGTTGGATGGGCTTGCCGATGTATCCTACACGCTGAACTGACAGCCCGTCAGGATACTTTCCATGGCAAGGATCTTGTCCAATGGCGGTACCTTTGTGCGCGTAACGCGTGGAAAACTGATCGGGAAGGTCCTTCGGGGCGATCGTCAGGGTTCCACAACTTGCACGACCAACGGAACGTAAACAAACGAGGCACTGCAAACGTGCCCACCAAGAACAATGGCACTCGAACTCACCGACAGCAATTTTGAAGAACTCGCGCTGAAGAGCGACAAACCCGTGATGGTTGACTTCTGGGCGGAATGGTGCGGCCCTTGCCGCATGGTAGGTCCCGTGGTGGAAGAGCTCGCGAAGGAGTACGATGGCAAAGCCGTGATCGGCAAAGTGAACGTGGACAACAACCCGCAGGTGGCCATGAAGTATGGCATCCGCAGCATCCCTACGATCCTGTTCCTGAAGAACGGCGAAGTGGTGGACCGCAGCGTAGGTGCCGTGCCGAAGAGCCAACTCGCTGGCAAACTGGACGGGCAGCTCGCGTAAGCGTACAACAATTCCAAACGTCGAAGCCCGGTGCTTGCCGGGCTTCGTTCTTTACCGAACTTCGCGAGCATGCCGATCGAGCAGAAAGCCCTCCAGGTCCTCAGCCAGTTGGAGTTCCATTCCAAGCAGGTGGTGGAAGGTTTCCTCGCGGGCCTGCACAAGAGCCCGTTCCATGGTTTCAGCGTAGAGTTCGCGGAACACCGGTTCTACAATCCGGGGGAAAGCACGCGCCACATCGACTGGAAGCTCTACGCGCGCACAGATAAACTCTTCGTGAAGCGGTACGAGGAGGAAACGAACCTGCGCTGCCACCTGATCGTGGACGCGTCGAGTTCCATGTACTACCCGGATGAAGTGCCGAAGGGCGGCTTCAACAAAGTGCAATTCGCCACGCATGCAGCTGCGGCTTTCATCCAACTGTTGCGCAAACAGCGCGATGCCGTGGGCCTCACCACGTTCAGTGATCATGTGCTGGTGAAAGAGGAAGCGCGCAGCAACGCCGTACACCTGCGCCACCTGATGCACCACTTGGAAGGCCTGCTCGCCACCGATGCTCCAGCACGCGGCCAGAAGACCTCCGTGGTGGAAGCATTGCACGACATCGCCCAACGCGCCCACCGTCGCAGCCTGGTGGTGATCCTCAGCGACATGCTGGACAGCGCCGACCGCGAGGCCGAGATGTTCGATGCCTTGCAACACCTGCGCTTCAACAAGCACGACATCATCCTCTTCCACATCGTGGACCGCAAACACGAGCTGGACCTGGACCTTGCCGACCGCCCCTACACCTTCGTGGATGTGGAGACCGGCGAGCAGGTGAAAGCCCACCCCGCCGAAGTGCGCGACGCCTACAAAAGCGCCATGGCCGAGCGCTGGCACCGCCTGAAATTGAAATGCGGTCAATACCGCATCGACCTGGTGGAGGCCGATATCAATGCCGGCTTCGAACCCGTGCTGATGGAATTCCTCACGAAACGGGCCAAGTTGTACTGAGAAAGCACAGCCCGCACGATGCCTTGGTTCGTTGCTTTTCTCCTTCTCGCTTGGATCGCATCCGTTGGCTACCTCACGTATCGAACGCGTCAGAGGTTGAATCTGATCGCTGGTCGCTATTCCGGCTCAGACTTGATCTGGAAGGTCTTCACTCGACGCTTGCCCCGGCCAGAACAAGACTTGTACGTTCGATACCTATTCCAACTACTCATTGCGCTCGTTCTACTTGTAGTCTTCCTTGCTCTGAGCTTGACAGCGCACTATGGTGGGGACTCTTCAAACTAAACCCACTCTTTTTCGCCGGGGTATTGCAGGAATGTCCCCTACCCTTACATTTGCACCCGCCCCGCTGAAAAGCGGGGCTGAACGGACCGGTAGTTCAGCTGGTTAGAATGCCGCCCTGTCACGGCGGAGGTCGCGGGTTCGAGTCCCGTCCGGTCCGCAGAAAAGCCCCTTCCGAGGGGCTTTTTCCATTTGAGCGGACGGGACGAGAAGTTCATCCCGCACGAAGCATCGCGGAGATGCGGGAAGTCCCGTCCGGTCCGCAAGAAAAGGTCACCTTCGGGTGGTCTTTTCTGTTTTCGATGCGCGCGCTGTTGCTCTTATCGGTGGTGGTCGTGATGGCACCAGTGCGGTCTCAGGATGCCTCGCTCCTGCCTGGCCTGCTCCAGGAGCTACGAGCGGCAGAGAACGACACCCTAAGAGCCGATGCGCTGGCCCGCATCTGCTTCAACCTGATCCGGACGGACCCGGACAGCGCAAGTCTTACCGGAGGGCAAGCACTTCAACTGGCGAAAAAGATCGGCAACTCGCGTGCGCTTGGCGATGCGCACAACAACCTGGGCTGGCTGGCGGCCGAGCAAGGTGAATTCGAACGGGCCGATTCGCTGCTGAACATCGCGCTGGGCATCTTCCAAAAGATCGGCGATCCGAAACACACGTCCGTGACGTTGAGCAACCTGGGTTGGCTGACGGAGAAGCGGGGCGACAGTGTGGGCAGCGTGGAACTCTTCCAACAAGCCTTGCGCCTGAGCGAAGCAGCGAAGGACACGGCCTCCTCTTCCATCCTGTTCTATTCGTTGGGCGTTGCGTATCGCAAGATCAAGGACCACGCGCAGAGCGTGGCGCACCTGCAACGGTCCATGGCGTTCGAGCGGGTCCTTGGTCGCAAAGGCAAGGAGGCGAATTGCGCCGTGGCACTCGCCAACACCTATAAACAACAAGGCGATACCACTGCTGCGCTTCACGCCTATGCGCAAGCCACTGGGCTTTACCGGGGGTTGCGCGACCACCAGGGTTGGGGCATCACGGAAGAGAACGTTGGGGATCTTTACTTGAAACGAAGTCCACGTACCGCCCTTGCGCACTATAGACTGGCGCTGGCCCAATATGACAGCATCCACAGCGTGCTGGACAAGGCCTATGTGCTGCAGCGCATCGGTTCCACGCAAGTGTCGCTCGGTGATCTGAAGAGCGGTGAAGCAAGCTTGAAAGAGGGTCTGATATTGAGCAGTGGTTCCGGCGATCCGCAACTGAGCACCGACTACGAACTTGCCTTCGCACAACTTTTCGCGAAGAAGGGCGATGGCGACGCGGCCGTGCTTCACTTCGAACGCTATGTGTTCCTGAAGGATAGCCTACAAGGCGCCGATACACAACGCGAACTGGCACGCTTGCGGACGGCCTTCGAGACCGAGCGCAAGGAGAAGGACAATGCGATCCTTCGTGCCGAGAACAACGAGCAACAGGAACGGTTGAAACGTCGCGATGTGCAGTTGTACGGAAGCCTTGCATTGGGGCTTCTCGCCTTGGTGGCGGCCATCCTGTTCTTCCGTCACTATCGTCAGAAACGCGAACACGCTCGCGTGCTTGAAGGATTGAACCAACGCTTGGCGAACAGCAATGCCGAGATCACCGAAGTCAATGGGTTGCTGGAGATGAAGTTGTTACGCAGCCAGATGAACCCGCACTTCATATACAACTGCCTCAACAGTGCGGCGCAGATGACACAGGCCGGAAAACAGGTGGAGGCACTGGCCTACCTGCAGGGCTTTGCGCGTCTCTTGCGCATGGTTCTCGATCATAGCGTGAGCGACACGGTGCGCGTACGGGATGAAATGGAATTCCTATGCCAATACCTCAAACTGGAATCGCAGCGACTGGAAGGACTGCACTACGAAGTGACGGCGGACCCCGAACTGTTGGATGACGAGGCGGAACTACCGGCCTTGATCACGCAGCCCTTCGTGGAGAACGCGGTGTGGCATGGCCTGGCGCACAAGCAGGGCGAACGCACGCTCAAGGTGCGATTCAGTTTGAAGAACGACGCAGTGATCTGCACCATCACCGACAACGGCATAGGCCGCACACGTGCAGCACGGTTGAAGGAAGAGAGCAATGCAGCACATGCCTCACTCGGCATGCAGTTGACCAGTGAACGCCTGAAACTGCTCTCCCGTCGGCTGGGGGAACAAGATGCGATCAGGATCGAGGACCTGGCTGATGTCGATGGCATACCGAACGGAACGCGCGTCACGGTGGACCTTGGCTGAACCGCTCCCTCGCACGGAGCGCTGTCGGCTGGATCACAGGTGCGACTTCCGCGCCAAGTTCTTCTCTTCGGCATGGACCCATCACGAAAAGCGTGCGATCCCTCGTCCGGAATGAACGCGTGGTGCAGGTCGTCTATCTTGTGCACAACGGAAGCACGATGATCAAGGCCCTGATCGTGGACGATGACCCGGCGAACCGGGAATACTTGCGGAACCTGCTGGCCGTGCATCCGGAGGTAGTGGTGTCAGGTGAAGCGGAGAACATCGCCCAAGCCACTGAGCGCATTGGCGCATTGCAGCCCGACCTGCTCTTCCTCGATGTGGAAATGCCCGGTGGCACGGGCTTCGACCTGCTCGGGCAGTTGAAGGCCTGGCCCTTCGAGGTGATCTTCTGTACAGGCTTCCAGCGATACGCCATCCAAGCGATACGCTTCAGTGCATTGGACTATCTGCTAAAGCCTGTTCAGCCGGATGAACTCGCCGACGCCTTGACGCGTTTCAAGGAACGTCATCCGCAAGAGGATCGTAGCACCGTGCAGCAGCAGTTCTTGAAAAACCTCGGACAGGGTGATGAGCAGGCCATGAAGCTCACCCTCACCCAAGGCGATCGCACTTACTTCATCGCGCCAAGGGACCTCACGCATTGCACAGCGGATGACAATTACACCGAGTTGCACACCGCCGATGGCCGCCGCTTCATTTCGGCGCGCACGTTGAAGGATTATGAGGACATGCTCACTCCGCTGGGTTTCCTGCGCGTACATCGCAGCCAGTTGGTGAACAAGGCGAAGATCACGCACCTCGATGATGGCCACGTGGTGCTTTCCAACAGCATCCGTGTGGAGATCAGCCGCAGGAAACGAGAGGACGTGATGAAGGCCCTTGGGTCCTGACCATGGACCATTGCCTCAGGGGAGGTGCCGTTCTCTCGGAAGCGCTTTACATCCGGTCGTGATCGGGACTGCTTCGCGGTACCGCTACGATCGGCCATGAGCATCAAGGACCACTTCGCGGACATCGCCTTGTGTGTTGCCCTGCTCGCGCTCTCCCTTCTTGCATGGGCAAGCCCGACGAATGACGACCAGCAGACTCCCATCGCAAGCAAAGGCCCGATCCACCATCAGCACCGCGAACCCCACCCGGCAGTACAGTACCTGCTCAACCCCGCGGGCATGAACACACGATCGCGAAGTGATGGCTCCTCATACGAGAGGTCAGCGCTGAGGGATCAAAGACATGAAGTGCGCGATGCACGCGTTGATCCATCCACCGCATCGACCTGTGTTGTTGAATGGCAATACGAACACGCAGTTGATCGTCCGGGGCGAAAGCGAAGACTAATTGAAATGCTGGACCGACGTGACCGGTAAGACCGGTTCCACTTTCGTTCACCGCTACAGCGCGTTGAGACACGCAGAAATGTGGCAGCACATCCTTCCCTCCGTTCCTCCTTCGGTGACCGTTCCCTCAACATCGTGACCACTCGCTCGGCCTTCCTCCGCGACCAGCGCTAACCGTCTTTGCTTCGAGCCACCAAAGCCAGCGCCATGAAACCGTTCCTCCTCCCCTGGCTCCTGCTGATGGCATGCTCGACCACCGCTCAGTGGAGCTCGGACCCAGCAGCGCCATTGGCGGTTTGCATCGCCCCGAACGATCAGACTTCCTTGCGTGCACTGCCGGACGGTAGCGGCGGTTGGTACGCATTCTGGATCGACAAGCGCACGAATATCGAGATCGGCGAGATCTACGGTCAGCATTTGGATGAGGATGGCAATGCACTGTGGACTGCGAACGGAAAATTGCTCATCAGCGTGCCCGACACCAGCATCAAGGAACTGGCGCCCGCAGTGTTGGACAATGGCCACGTGCTGATCAATTACATCCATGGTCCATCCGTCTTCAAGGTCTCCCTCCATGCCATGGCGTTCGATGCGGCCGGGGATCCCGTGTGGGCCCAACCTACAGTGCTGGACGAAGCCGGCACCACCATGTTGGGGTTCGATCAAGTGACCGCGATCAACACCGGAGGCGGTGCTTACGTGGGTTGGTACGACAATTTCTTCGGCGGAAGCAACTTGTTGAACGTGTCGCGGATCAACAACGACGGCAGTTTGCCTTGGGGCTCCGGTGGGCATGATATCGAGCTCGCATACTACGGACCCTTCGAATTGCATGACGATGATGAAGACGGTGTGATGGTCCAGTGGCGCACCGGCAACGGGACCGGGGCCGCATTGATGGCCATGCGCGTGAATGGCCTTGGAGCGGACCTTTGGTCGGACAATGTGCAGGTGAGCGCGAACAATGATGGACTGAACTACGGGTTCCACACGGTGGGAACCGGCCTGGGAGCGCAGATCACCGCATGGCGCGATGTGCCGGGTAATATCGTGATGACCCGCTTGGATACCAGCGGAGCGCTGAACTATCCGTCCACGCCAATGCCAGTTTGCACCTACACCAGCTACCACGATCTGCCGAAACTCGCGATGAGCGATGGGACGCTCTTCGCCGCGTGGGCGGACAACCGACCGCCGGCTGCCAATGGTGATGTCTACCTGCAGAAATTCAACGCGGATGGCGCTCCACAATGGACGGTGGACGGTTTGGCGGCTGTGCACATCAGCACCAACTACACCACGCCCGGACTGGTGGCTTCGGACGAAGGAGCAGTGATCGTCATGACCGATGGGAACGTTGACGGCTATGTGGCCATGCGCGTCCTCCCCGATGGCACACCGGCTTGGCCAGGGCTTGGTACGTTCTGCACGTTCGACTTCCGGCCATTCTACGATGAGCGGATCGAAATGCCGGATGGCGATGGTGGCGTCGTGAGCTTCTGGCGGTCGTGGAGCGGCGATCTGCACGCTGCGCGCGTCATGCGCACCGGAGTGGCAGCCGGAAGCGCTTCGATCAACGAAGTCGATAGGCTGGTGACCATTGCGGCCTATCCGAACCCTGCACAGGATCGCATCAGCTTCAACCTACCAGCGGGTGCGCGACCGTTGTCCGTAGAACTCATCAACGCGCTTGGAATAAGTACCACAGAGATCGCGCAGGCTTCTTCCATCTCCGTTGAAAAACTGGCGGCCGGGGCATACACCGTTCACATTCGTACCTCGGACGGATGCTTCACGGCACGCTTCATCAAACGCTAACGCACATGTTCCGCACCGTATCCGTTCTACTCGTCCTATCCATGCTCTCTTCCTGCAAAAAGGAAGACGAAGCACAACCCGCACCCAGTTCCGCTCCACCCTTGCAGATCATTGGTGTTCCGATTCCCGGCATATTCACCTGGGTGGAGGATGCCACCACGATGGGTTACCTACAGACCGATGACTTCGACGGAATAGTGTTCAGGGGAAGCACGGGCAATACCTATCCGCTGGAAGACCTGGCGCAGGACAACAACTGCCGCGTAGAAATGATCGGCGATTATGCACCCGATGGCCGGTTGACCTACGGCATCCACATCCAGGGAACAGAGAACTGGTGGATGCCCATTTACAGCGGCGGAGACGGCGCATGGAGGTTGGAGACCATGGACCTGGGCACAGAACAACTCCCGGCTGCTGGCACGAACTGGCGCTGGATACGCCACCAACTCGGAACGGCAGACGGGCATCCGATGTACGCCATGGAGAGCTATGACCACCCGGACCTGTATTGGTCGTTGAACTTCCCGATGTCCTGTGGGAGTTGCATCAAACTCGTCGAGCACGATGATCCTACGAGTGCGCAGGGATTCATCTTCCGATGATCGCACGAAGGCCGATCCGGTCGACATCCGCGATGAGCGTCAACGGACCACTACTTATGCTGGGCTTGCTCATGTCCGATGCGACCATAGCCCAGCACGTGATCGACCCAGCGAGGTCACTACCCGCGTCGGGTACTTACGCTGTGGAAAGCTGGTACGTACCCTACGACGAAACGCGGTTCACCATGGAAGGCGATGCATGGGTGTGGGACCTGCGCAAAGCACCGTGTGAAAAGCTCGATGCGTCCGCTGATACGGTCCGAATGGAAGGAGACCTGATCACTGTGCAGCAACGGATCGACCAAAGCACGAACGCCTACCGCGTAGGTGATACGGTGGCGATCGAATGGGCGGAATGGAACAACATCGCGGGCCATATCCTCAGTAGACCACCCAAGCCCTATTGCTGGAAAGCCCAAAAGATGGGCGATCGTCAACAACACAACGATACGGGCAACGGACAAACGAGCTCCACGCTCTTGCGGGCAACTCTCACCATTCAATTGCCGTGGGGCGAAATGAAGGACCTGCTGGTTTTCGAGGATCAGACGGAGAGCTACGTGCGCTACCGCATACACAAGCCGAACGATCTGCTGCGCGCCGAAGCGCTGTTGATGCCGGGCGACGGGTTGGCCCTGTGCAGGACGATGGGCTTCGTACCAAGCGAATAACCGGACCGATTCGCTGGTGCGATCAGTCGACGGTTTCGGCACCGCGCTGAAGGCCTTTCCAGAACAAGATCACTTCAGCTTCACCTGCCCGCTGGTGTAGATCGTGATCGCCTCTTGAAGGATCGAAGTGATCGTGCGGACGGGGATGGGCTTCTTCGGATCCAGAAGCAGGATCTTCATTCGTGCGCGATCCTCCTGGATCAGCTCCGGATGGAACAGGCGTTGGCCCTCGACCACTCCGAAATACGGTTGCCCACTCTCCTTCCGTGTCCAGAGGTAACAGAACATCTTCTTCCGGTAGAGAAAGAACGGCATGCCAAACTTCAATCCTTCGGTGATGTGCGGATCATGCGCGAGGATCAACTCGCGCAAGTCCTGGAGATAGTTACGAACGCCGTCCGGTCGTGCGGAATAGAAGCGCTCCAGATCCGCAGCCATGGTACTAGCGGGCTGCGAACTCCGCGATGGCCTCCAAGAACGCCTTCCCGAATTGAGATGCCTTGTGGTCCCCTACCCCGTTCACTAAGCGGAACTCGTAGATGGTCTTCGGCTTCTTCTCGGCCATGTCCAACAACGTGGCATCACTGAAGACGATATAGGCGGGTTTCTTCATTTCGGTTGCGATGGTGCGACGGAGCGCTTTCAGTACATCAAGCAATGCAGCCGATGACGACGAGGTTTCCGCGACGAGAAGATCACGCCGTTGCTTCGGTCGCTCCTGCCGCTCCTTGATCGTTTCCGGTGTGACCAGGCGCACCTCGCGCAGGCCATCCAATACCGCACGGCCAGCCGCGGTAAGCTTCAGGTGGTGGTGGTCGCGATAGTCCACTTCCAAGAGACCGTATTGCACGAATTGTTGGATGAACTGCACCCACGCAAAGGCACTGGTATCGCCACCCGCACCGAAGGTCTTGATCAACTGCAACTGGCGCTCCTTCACTTCCGGGCTATAGGTGCCTTTCAACACATCCACCAAGAGACTCAACGAAAGTTGCTCTTTGCTACGCACCACCGCGCTCAGGGCCTTCTGTGCGAGCACGGTGCCATCGAAGTACTTCGGCGGGTCCTTGCAGACATCGCAGTTCCCGCAGGGAGCGCTGGTCTCTTCGCTGAAATAGCTCAGAAGGATCGTACGGCGGCACACCTGCGCTTCGGCGTACTCCTTCATTCGGTCCAACTTGGCGATCACCACTTCCTTGTAGCGACGATCATCGATCTCCTCGGCGAAGTGCATGTGCGTCTGTACGTCGGCATAGCTGTAAAAGAGGATCGTCTCCGCAGGTGTACCATCGCGACCAGCGCGGCCGATCTCCTGATAGTAACCTTCCACCGTACCGGGCAGGTTGTAATGGATCACGAAGCGCACATCGCTCTTGTCGATGCCCATACCGAAGGCGATGGTGGCGCAGATCACATGGGTCTTGCCTTGGATGAAATCATCCTGCACACGACTGCGTTCTTCGGGGTCGAGTTTGGCATGGTAATACGCCGCCTTCACACCGATGCCTTGCAACTTGATGGCCAACTTCTCTGCTCCTGCCCTGCTGTTGCAATAGATGATGCCGCATTTCCCTGCGTGCCTGCCGACGATCCGTTCGATGGCCTTGAAACGATCCAGTCCGGGCAACACCGCCAGCGACAGGTTGGGGCGATCGAAGCTGCTGATGAAGGTCTTCGGTTCGTGTAATGCCAGACTGTGCGCGATATCTCCGCGTACGGCACGGTCCGCAGTGGCTGTAAGGGCGATCACCGGAACATCCGGGAACCGGTGTTTCAGCACGCGCAATTCCTTGTACTCTGGACGGAAGGAATGCCCCCATGTGCTGATGCAATGCGCTTCGTCTATGGCGAAGAGGCGGACATTCAGGTCACCCAGCTGATCGATGAAGCCTTGCTGGAACAGTCGCTCAGGCGAAACGTAGAGCAACTTCACGGCGCCATGTCGCAATTGCTGGTGGATGAGACGCTCTTCGTTGAACTGGAGTGAACTGTTCAGGAAAGCCGCAGGTATCCCGTTCCCTTGCAACGCCTGCACCTGGTCCTTCATCAAGGCGATCAGCGGAGAGATCACTACCGTAAGTCCTTCCAACGCAAGAGCAGGGACCTGGAAACAGAGGCTCTTGCCGCCGCCGGTCGGCATCAGCACCACGGCATCGTTGCCTGCCAGCACATGCTCGATCACTTCCTCTTGAAGCGGACGAAAGGACTTGTAACCGAAGTGACGTTCGAGCAGATCCAGCACGGATGGCTGGGAGCCGCCCAACAAGGACGGCTGGTGTGCGAGACTGACGGATTCCATGGCGATCGTGAAACGACAAAGTAGGTGGATGTCGTGGATCGATGTTGGGTCATGCGCCGGTGGTTTTCCACAGTTGAAGGACGCTCCGCCTCGCCACCCCACAAGGTCCTCACAACACCCACCACCATCCGAACCGCCACCCCGTAAGACCAAATGGACCATGGAGAACCCAAGTGGGCTGCCTCGCGTAGAAGAGCCGATCCGCTCTCCGCAAGGACGGCGGCACACCATGCCACAGGGCTTCCACCAACTCGATCTGCGCGCGCAGAACTCACACATCAGTCGTGTGGTGTTCCGCCTCATGTCCAAGGCCATGGCCGCTGGCGCGTTGTGTTGGTTCGGCATTGCACTGGTGTTGGGGCTGTACATCCAGTCCCTGGTACCCCTTGCCTATTTGTTGCTTACAGCCTTGAACCTGCACCTGACGAAAGATCAGGGATCGCATGGCTTTCCGGCGATCACCCAGATGCTGTTCAGCATCATACTACCATTCGTCATGCAAATGATGCTGGGCGGGATGATGACCAGCGGAGTGATGATGTTCTGGTCCTTCGCCGCGTTGGGCGGAGCGCTCACCTATCGGCGGTACTACATGATCGCGATCTGGTCCGGCCTGGAGATCGTGCTCATAACCGCGTTCTGCTTACTCGACCCCACGGTACATGTCGGGGATCCAGAAGCCTTGAACAACCTACCCGCTTTCAAGACGCTCATCGCCATCAATCTGTTGGGCCCCTGCTTCATCCTTCTTGCAACTGCATTCCATTTCGTGAAGACCCAAGGGAGGGTACGCAAGCACAACCACGAAATGAAGGCCTTGCTAGCCGAAAGCAACGAGCGGTTGGAACGGCGGAACATGGAAATGGACGCCAGTCTCCGGTATGCCCGGACCATCCAGTCAGCGCTATTGCCCGATCTGAAGAACTCGCCGGGATCCATCGTTGACGGACTTCTGCTCTATCGCCCGAAGGACCACGTGGGAGGCGACCTTCTCTGGCAGGGCAAACACGGCGCACATCACCTTATCGCGGTGATGGATTGCACGGGCCACGGTGTTCCGGGGGCCTTGTTGACCGTGATCGTACACAACCTCTTGAACGAGGTGGTACTGTTGCGTGGACATACCGACCCTGCAACGATCGTTGCGGAGGTCGTGAAGCGCATCCCACAACTGCTGCAACGCTCCACCGGCATCTACCAGGATGGTGTGGAATTGGCGGTGATCCGCATCGACCAAGAGAACGGTGAACATCTATTCGCAGGCACCGGACTGGGATTGATCGTCGTAAACGGTGTTGAACACACGATCCTCGCTGGGGGTAAATCACTTCTGCGGGAACACGACCGTCTGCGACCCGACACGATACGGACCAGCCGGCTCGACCTACCGACCGGCTCGCGGCTCTATGCCTTCACGGATGGGTTCTGGCACCAGTTCGGTGGCGCACAGGGCCGTAAATTCTCTCGCGCCCGTTTGACCAGGGAGATCATCGGCATGAGCACCTTGACCTGGCCTGAGCAGCAACTCCTCCTGGAACGCATCCTGGACGATTGGCGCGGTTCACATGAACAAGTGGACGACATCCTTGTGCTCGGTTTCGAACCGGTGCTGCAAGTGGCCCTGAAAAGCCAACGCGCCTGAACTGCATCGACCTGTTGACCGAGCCTCTCCACGGAACAATGTTTCAGTATTATTTGGAAGTTCGCAATGATCAAGAATACATTTGTCCCATCACGTTGAATGCCATGGAACTCCACGAAGCCAAAGACAAGTTCATCCAAGCCTGGGGCGCGTTCGGCAGCCAGTGGGGCATCAACCGCAGCATGGCACAGGTACACGCGCTCTTGTTGATCAGCCCTGATCCCTTGAGCACCGAGGATGTGATGGAGCAGTTGAACATCAGCCGGGGCAACGCGAACATGAACCTGCGCGCCCTCATAGACTGGCACCTGGTGGACCGCGTGTTGCGTACTGGTGAGCGCCGCGAGTTCTTTCAGGCGGAGAAGGACGTGTGGAAGATCGCCACGCACATCACCCGCGAGCGGAAGAAGCGAGAGTTGGAGCCCATGGTACGCCTGCTCGGCGAGTTGAAGCAGACCAGCGGAACAACGAATGAGACCAAAGCCTTCAAACAAATGGCACACGACCTCCACGACCTCACTAGCCGCATCGATGCCGTGCTGGAGCGCAGCACCCGCAGCGATGTGCAGTGGTTCCTGAAAGCCGCTTCCACCCTGCTCCGGTGAAGCTTCTTTCATAGCACAATGTTTCATTATTTTCTGAAACTTCAGCACAAATGAACACCGCCTTCACCCTCCCACTAGCGAACACCGATCGCAGGACGAGCACAGGTGTGATCGACCACTTCCACGCGAGCGCAGCGCTGTACAAGGTCTGGAGCCCCGAGGGTCACCTCCATTTCGGCTATTGGGCCTGGCCTACACGGATGTGCGACCGGAAAGCCATGCTGGAGAACCTGGTGCATCGGGTGGTGCGCGAGTTGAAGCCCATGCCCGGTCAACGGTTCGCTGATCTCGGTTGCGGATACGGAAGTTCCGCGCGGCTGGTCGCAGGCACCTATACCACATGCGTCAGTGCATTTACCGTGGTGCCACAACAGGTGGAAGAAGGTCAGGCCGAAGCCGATCGCGAGGCGGTGGATGTTACCATGCACCTGCGCGACTTCCGCAGCACCGGGCTGGCTGATGAAAGCATGGATGGCGTGTACGCGCTCGAAAGCCTATGCTACGACGATGGTCCCGGAAAACGCACTGTACTCGCCGAGGCCGCCCGCATCCTGAAGCCCGGCGGCCGCATCGCGCTGACGGATGGCTTCATCCTGAAAGCGCCCAAAGGCTGGCGCAAGCGCATGGTAGAGACCACCGAACGGGGTTGGGCGGTTCCTTGCTTTCCCCGTCAGCGCGCTTTCCTGAACGCACTTGAACGCGCCGGTTTCACCGATGTGCAGGTGCATGACCTGAGCTGGCGCGTAGGGCCGAGCGCGTTGCATGGCCTTCCCTTACTGGCCTGGACGTGGCTGCGCGAGCGTTTCACCGGTGCACGCCTCGATCCGCTGGAACGTGCGCACCTGAAAAGCTGCTTCAATGGGATCCTGCTCGGCACGCAACGCGACCTCTTCCGCTACCTGCTGGTGACCGCCACGAAACGTTGAGCCATGAACCTCAACCTGCTCAGCTACGCGATCTTCTTCCCCAGCATGCTGCTCATCGCCATGGGCGTAGCGCGCACATGCCATCGCAACGGGCGGGTGTGGATGCTCCGGATCTTCGACAACGACGCCGAACTCGTGGACGCCGTGAACAACGTGCTGCTCGTGGGCTGCTACACGGTGAACATCGGTTACCTGGCCCTGGTCACCAGTGCGTGGACCCACATCGAGACCTGGCCGCAGATGCTGGGCATGCTCAGCCAGCGGATCGCCATCATCCTCTTCAGCCTCGCCGGGCTGCACTACAACAACATCGCGGTACTCCTGATCTGGAGCCGCATCAAGCATCGTGTAACGACCGATGCTCATCGACCCTCGACGACAACCTAACATCCACTGCCATGACCAACAAGATCGTCCTGACCTACCTGTTCTACCTGCCCTTGGCGCTCGGCCTCACGCTCTATGTCGCACGCACGCTTTTCCGCAATGCGCGCGTGTTCATGCTGGACATCTTCAAGGGGAAGGAGGACATCGCCCTCGCCACAAACCGCCTGTTCGAAGTGGGCTTCTACCTCTTGAACGTCGGCTATGCACTCTTGATCCTCAAGGTGGATGCCGACCACAGCGATGTCTTCAACAGCGACCAACACGTGGTGGAGACCCTGGCCAGCAAATTGGGCGGTTTCGCGCTCTACCTCGGCGGCATGCTCTTCCTCAACCTGTACCTCTTCTTCCGTGGTCGCCGCAAAAGCAGGCAGAACATGACGCCTCCTACGGTGCCAGTGGTAGCTGCTCCCGCGCGCTGAACACTTGACAGCATCGTACTTCCCGATACCTTCCACACCGAAGAACCATGACACGCCTGCGCTACATTCTATTGACCATTGGTTCGCTCGCTATCACCTACCTGCTTCTACGGCTCTCGGTGATGGGTGTGAAGCGCGAGTTGTTCCTCTTTCCGAATGCCTGGCAATTCCTCGATCCGTTCCGGCTTTTGGCGGCCGAGGGGCCGCCATTGGTACTTGCTGTCCTCATTCACATGTGCTTCACTGTTATGCTTGTTTACATGAGCATGCGCCGAGCTCGGGATGCAGGATGGAAGTCGTGGATCGGCCTTCTCGCGACCCTACCATTGGTGCGTCTGTTCATTTTCACTGCGTTGGCCGTAGTACCGAGCCTACGCCATACGAGTGCCTTGGACGTTCCGCGTGCAGCCTGGTTGGACCGTTTGATCCCCGTGAGCCGCATGGGCAGTGCAGTGGCTTCGATCCTGCTCACCATCCTGCTGGTCCTTCCATTGGGAATGTTGAATGTTCGTGTGCTCGACGAGTACGGACTTGCGCTCTTCATCGGCCTTCCTTTCATCCTTGGTGCGGTGAGCGCATTCCTCTACAACCACCATCATGCCCGACGCCTTGCGCAGAGCATCGGCATCGCTCTACTAACCGTAAGCCTCACGTTACTTGCCATTTTCCTATTCGCGATGGAAGGGCTTCTGTGCCTGGTCATGGCCGCACCGATCGTCTACTTTATCGCGTTGGCCGGTGCGCTGGTGGGCCATGCCCTTGCACAGCGCACTCCGGGAGGTGCACCGGCCATGATGATATTCATACTCCTGGCTCCGGCACTATCGGGCTTCGAGGCCGCACACCCCACGGCGAAGCCGCTGTTCTCCGTGATCACTGCGATGCGGGTGGAGGCATCTCCGCAGGCAGTCTGGAATGAGCTCGTGGCGTTCTCGCGCATGGAAGAACCCGATGAGCTCCTTTTCAACGCTGGGATCAGCTACCCGGTGGAAGCGCGTATCGAGGGCACTGGTGTAGGAGCCTGTAGGTATTGCTGGTTCAATACGGGACCCTTCGTAGAACCCATAACGGTTTGGGATGAGCCACACCTCTTGGCGTTCACCGTGGTCGACGATCCCCCGCCTCTGACCGAGCTCACCATCTACGAGCATATCGATGCACCGCACGTGGACGGCTTCTTCCGAAGCCGGAATGGGCAATTCAAGTTGATCGAAGGACCGGACGGAAGCACACTGCTCGAGGGAACGACATGGTATACCCACGATATCTGGCCCACGTGGTATTGGCGCTACTGGAGTGATGCCATCCTGCACCGTATACACGGTCGCGTATTGGAACACATCAAGAAAGAGGCGGAAAGCGAGGTCCATCGATAGGGGTACAAGCTCAGTGCGTTGTCATTCAGGTAGAGCCTACTTCGATGACAACGCACTTCCCTACCTTCGGAACAGTTCTGCACATGCGCTTCTCCCGCTGTTTCTCTCCCGCCCGCTTCGGGGCTGTTCTGGCCGTGCTTCTGGCACTGACCGCTCAAGCCCAGCAGAGCCGTTTCGACATCTGGAAAGGCAACGACATCGTGGGCAGCATACTTGCCAAACGCGTGGTGGACGGAGAGCGTACGCAGTACCTGATGACCTCGTACTCCGCGTTCGATATCGTGTGGAAGCAGGAAGTGAGCTCGCTCGTTTCCACGGAATACCGCAACGGAGAATTGTCCAAGTGCCACTCCAACATGACGGTGAACGGCAACATGCGGGACAGCAGCCACTACGCGGCGAAGGGTGAAGGAGCCAGCTGCTACGTTCACCCCGATGAACGCTTCCTGCATGAAGGCCGTGTGGAATGGACCACGGCGCGGATGTACTTCGAGGAACCCGTAGGCCAGCGCAGCATCTTCGTGGAAAGCGTCCTGAAACACTGTCCGCTCACCCACCTCGGCGATGGTCGCTACCGGTTGGTGCTGCCGGATGACAAGGTGAACGTCTATGCATACCGTGACGGACGGTTGGAGGAGATCCACGTGGATCGTAACCTGGTGGATCTGGTGTTCAAGCGGGATAGTTAGGCGTTACGCGGAGCACGCCCGGCCATTCAACCCGATGGCCCACCGTTCGTGTAAGCGTTCCCGACCAAGCAGGGGCACCCGGTAAATTCGTCCCCGTCAGTACCGCCACCATGATCGACCTGAAAGGGATCCGCAAAGCCTATATCACGGGCAATACCCCGCTCCAGGTCCTTAAAGGCATCGACCTGGAGATCGCCAAGGGCGAGCTGGTGAGCATCATGGGATCCTCGGGCAGCGGTAAATCCACGTTGCTCAACATCATCGGCATCCTGGACAACTACGACAGCGGCTCCTACCACCTGGACGGCATGCTCATCAAGGGCCAGGGGGAAACGGAGAGCGCGCTGTTGCGGAGCAAGTACATCGGCTTCGTGTTCCAGAGCTTCAACCTGATCACCTTCAAGAACGCGGTGGAGAACGTGGCCTTGCCGCTGTACTACCAAGGCATGAACAAGGCGCGGCGCAATGCGAAGGCCATGGAACTGCTGGAGCAGGTGGGCTTGCGCGATTGGGCCGACCACATGCCCAACCAGTTGAGCGGTGGTCAGAAACAACGTGTCGCCATCGCCCGTGCATTGGCCGCTGATCCGAAGATCATCCTTGCTGACGAACCCACCGGTGCGTTGGATAGCACCACCAGCGATGAAGTGATGGCCCTGCTGAAACAGGTGAACCGCGACCTGGGTCACACGGTGGTGATCGTCACGCACGAGAACGACGTTGCGGCGCAGACCCAACGCGTCATACGCCTGAAGGACGGACTGATCGAAAGCACCAATGCCGCTGTGAAGGCCGATGGCCTCGGCGATCACCCCCACAAGCATGTTCGATAGCGAGCAGTGGCGCGAGGTGTTCGACAACATCGCCAAGAACAAGCTTCGGGCGATACTCACGGGTGTGAGCGTGTTCACCGGGATCTTCATGCTCATCATCCTGCTCGGTGCCGGGCGTGGCTTGCGCAACGGGTTCGAACATGGCTTCAAGGGCAACGCCATCAATGCCATCCATATCTGGGGTGGTGTCACGAGCCTGCCTTACAAGGGCTTGTTGCCGAACCGCGAAGTGCAACTGACCAACGAGGATCTCATCGCCATCAAGCAAGGCCTTGCTGATGTGGACAAGAGCACCGGCAAATACCGGTTGTGGCGCGGCGAAAGCCTGTTGAACTACAAGGAGAAATACGGCAACTACGGCATACACGGCATCGAGCCCGAGTTCATCCATCTGCAGGACCAGACCATTCAACTGGGCCGTTGGATCAACGACCAGGACATGGCCGAAGGGCGCAAGGTGCTGGTGATCGCAACGGACTCACGCGAGAAGCTCTTCGGCACGGCCGATCCCCTGCAGGAATGGGTGCAGGTGAACGGCATCCCCTTCCAGGTCGTTGGCGTGTACAAGTTCGAGTCCGGTCGCAGGCAGAACGATCGCAGCCAGGTCTTCATCCCGCTCAGCACGGCACAACGCGTCTTCGGTGCGAACGGCAAATTGGACCAGATCAGTTTCACACTGCATTCGAGCACGTTGGAGGGTTCGTTGCGAGCGGCCCAACGTGTGCGTTCCATCCTCGCCAGCCGCCATCAGTTCGATGTGAACGACCCACGCGCCATCTGGGTGGAGAACAGTCTGGAGAATTACCTGCAATTCACCGGTGTTTTCACGGCCATCAACACCTTCATCTGGATCATGGGCATCGGCACCATCATCGCGGGGATCATGGGTGTGAGCAACATCATGCTGATCGTGGTGAAGGATCGGACGAAGGAGATCGGCATCCGCAAAGCGCTGGGGGCTACACCGGGCAATGTGATCACGCAAGTGATGCTGGAAGCCCTGGTGGTCACCGCGCTTGCCGGATACGGAGGCTTGTTGCTCGGCATCGGCACGTTGGAGAGCATCTCCACGCTACTGCCCGGCGGTCCCATGTTCCGCGATCCGGAGGTGAGCATGAGCATCGCCGTGCAAGCCTTGGTGCTGCTGATCGTCACCGGAACACTGGCAGGCTTGATCCCTGCACGGCGCGCAGCGCGTATCCGTCCCATTGAAGCACTACGCGACGAATAACCATGTTCGATAGCGACCGTTGGAGCGAGATCTGGCAAACGCTGAGCCGCAACAAACTGCGCAGCGCGCTCACCGCGTTCGGTGTGGGCTGGGGCATCTTCATGCTGATCCTCATGCTCGGTGCCGGCAATGGACTTGCGAACGGTGTCAACCGTGCCTTCAGCGGCTGGGCCAGCAACAGTTGTTTCATGTGGACGCAGATGACGTCCATCCCCTATGCCGGATTCCCGCGTGGTCGCAGCTTCGATTTCGACAACAGCGATGTGGAGGCCATCCGCCAGCGTATCCCTGGTGTGGACGCCCTGGCGCCGCGTCTGCAACTCGGTGGATGGAACGGAAGCAACAACGTGGTGTACAACGGTAAGACCGGCCCGTTCAATGTGAACGGCGACATGCCGGACATCATGCGGATCCAGGGCACGGGCATCACGGGCGGGCGTTTCATCAACCAGAAGGATGTGCTCGATGCGCGCAAGGTGTGCGTGATCGGCCAACGCGTGGTGGATGTGCTTTACACCGCGGATGAAGATCCGCTCGGCACCTTCATCCGCATCAACAACGTGTACTTCAAAGTGGTGGGCACGCACAAGACGAAGGCCACGGCGGAGATGGACGAGAACCAGGACGCCACGATCTACGTGCCCTTCAGCACCTTCCAGCACGCGTTCAATGCGATGAACCAGGTGCATTGGTTCGCGATCACCGCCAAGCCGGGTGTGAAAGCAGGCGATCTGGAAAAGGACATCAAGAAGATGATGGCCGAACGCCACCGCGTGGACCCGGAGGATGAGATGGCCTTCGGCAGCTTCAACGTGGAGGAGATGTTCGACATGACGAACAACCTCTTCCTCGCCATCACGGGCCTGGGCTGGTTCGTGGGCATCCTTACGTTGATCTCCGGGGTGGTGGGTGTGAGCAACATCATGCTGGTCATCGTTCGCGAGCGAACCCAGGAGATCGGCATCCGTCGCAGTCTGGGGGCCACGCCCGCCACCATCACCACACAGATCGTGCTCGAAGCACTGACGCTCACGTTCATCGCCGGCTACGTCGGTCTGGTGAGCGGCGTATTCCTGTTGGAAGGCATCAGCGCCATGGGCATCGACAGCGACTTCTTCGCACAGCCGGAAGTGGACCTCACGGTCGCCGTGGTCGCACTCGTCGTGCTCGTCGTTTGCGGCCTGTTCGCAGGCCTTGTCCCTGCCCGTCGCGCTTTGGCCATCCGCGCAGTTGAAGCCCTTCGCAGCGGCACCTGATCAACAAGAACCACACTCGTTCCCATGAAACGTTTCCGTCGCATCCTCTTCATCAGCCTGGGTCTTCTGCTCTTCCTATGGACCCTCTGGTTCCTCTACCAGAAGAGCGCCGAAGTGCCCGACGAGTTCAAGATCGAGAAACCGCGCAAGCACGAACTGGTGAAGAAGACCGTGGCCAATGGCAGCATCGTGCCACGCAAGGAGATCCTGATCAAGCCCGTGGTCAGTGGGATCATCCGTGAGCTTTATGTGGAAGCGGGCCAGCAGGTGAAGAAGGGGGACCCGCTCGCGAAGATCCAGATCGTACCGGACATGCTCTCCTTGAGCCAGGGCGAGCAGCGCGTGCGCAGCGCCGAGATCAACGTGCAGAACGCCCAGATGACCTTCGACCGCAACGAGCCGCTGGCCCGGAAAGGCGTGATCAGTGCCAGTGAGATGCAGGGCTACGACATCGCGCTGCGCACGGCGAAGCAGGAACTCGACGCCGCACAGGAAGCGTTGCAGGTCGTGCGCGACGGGATCAGCCGCACCAGCGCGGGCAATACCATCGTGCGCTCCACCATCGACGGCATGGTCCTCGATGTTCCCGTGAAAGAAGGCAATAGCGTGACCGAGCGGAACAACTTCGCCGAAGGCACCACCATCGCCAGCATCGCCGACATGGACGATCTGATCTTCCAAGGCAAGGTGGACGAGAGCGAGGTGGGCAAGGTGAAGCTGGGCATGCCCGTGGTGCTCACCGTGGGGGCGGTGGCCGGTGCCAAGTGGGACGCGGAACTCGAGTACATCGCCCCCAAAGGCGTGGAGGACCAAGGCGCCATCCAATTCGAGATCCGCGCAGCGGTGAAATTGAACGAGGGACAGACGCTGCGTTCCGGCTACAGTGCCAACGCGGACATCGTGCTCGAGCGCAAGGACAGTGCGATGGTCGTGCCTGAAGGCATCGTGACCTTCAACCTGAAAGGCGATAGTGCCTTCGTGGACGTGAAGGAAGGTGAAGGCTGGAAGAAGACCTACATCAAGACCGGCTTGAGCGATGGCTTGGACATTGAAGTGCTCGAAGGCGTAACGATGGACACGCAGCTGAAGGGGCTGAAGAAGGATCTGGAAGAAGAGGGGCCGCCTGAGGAGTAGGTGAAATGGGACGATAGCTGGGCCGGAAGTTCCATCTTCGCGGTATGGTTACCCGTACTCTTTCAGCACTGACCGTCGGGCTCGTATGCGCATCCTCCACCTTCGCCCAAAAAGCCCCCGACCTCAAGGAACTCGATGCCTACATCGCCGATGCGGTGGTGAAGTTCGACCAGCCCGGACTGGCCGTGGGCATCGTGCAGGGCGGACGACTCGTGTGGAGCAAGGGCTACGGCAAACTCGACCTCGCGAAATCGGACCCGGTCACGGCGAACTCCCTCTTCTACTGCGCCAGTATCAGCAAGGCGTTCACCGCATGTGCCGTGGGCTTACTGGTGGATGACGGCAAGTTGGACTGGAACGCCCCCGTGCGCCAGTACATGCCGGAGTTCAACACGCCTCTTCCCTATGTCACCGACCAATTCCTGGTGAAAGACCTGCTGTGCCACCGCAGCGGCTGGATCACCTTCGACGGTGACCTGTTGTGGTATGGGACGAATTACACGCAGAAAGAGATCCTCGCACGCCATGCGCACGAACCGATGACCCTTCCCTTCCGCGACGAGTTCGGCTACAGCAACCTCATGTTCATCGCTGCGGCACAACTCGTGGAGCGCGTCAGCGGTATGACCTGGGACCAGTTCATCACCACGCGCATCTTCCGACCATTGGGCATGGACCGCAGTCGCGTGGAGACCGCCGATCTCGCCGGCATGTCGGACGTCGCCCTGCCGCATGTGCGCAAGGGCCAGGATCCATCGGCCCCGCAGAAAAGCATGCCCTACCAAGCGTTGCAGGGAGCCGATGGTGCGTGCGGCGTGATCAGCACGGTGACGGATCTGGCGAAGTGGGATGCCATGTGGGCCGATGAAGGCAAGGCCAACGGCAACGTGTTCATCGAGCCGAATACGTTCGGCATGATCACCACTTCGCACCTGGCGATGGGCGATGAAGGCGCCGGCCTGGGATGGTTCATAGGCAGCGAGTATGGCACCAAGATCATCACGCACAGCGGCGGCATGCCCGGTTTCGTGCTGAACCATGCCGTTGCGCCAGAGCAGGATCTGGCGGTGATCGCCTTGGGCAACGGTGAGAGCAGCTCCGTTTTCGCCGTAACGAACAAGATCCTGAACGCCTACCTCGGTGATGGCAAGCTGGACCCGGTGGCCAACATGCTCCCGCGTCTGGCGAAACGCAAGGAACGCGAGGCCGCACGTGTAGCGGCGCGCGTGAACGCGCGCGTGCAAGGCACTACCCCAACGGCCGCTGCCACCCGATTGCAGGGCACCTTCACCGACAAGGTCTACGGCACAGCCTCCATCGTGGACGATGGCGGCGTACCCGTCCTCTCCTTCCAGCCGGCCAAGGAACTCTTCACCGGCAAGCTCGTGCACTGGCACTACGACACGTGGGAATGGGAACACGCCGACCCCTTCCTGGAACCCGGCTACATCACCTTCGAGTTCGATGCGGACCACAACGTAACGGGCTTCAAGATCGACCTGCACAGCCCGGACTTCCACTTCTACAAGTTGCATTTCGAGAAGCAGTAGTGGATGCCATCCCGCGGACAGGTCATCAGCTTCTTCCTCGTGGTGCTGTTCCTGTGCAGCTGGCACCTGGATCACGGGCACAACGACAACACCATGGCCCGTGCGGCCAGCGTGGCATCGCTCGTCGATCGCGGCACGCTGGACATCACCCCGATCCACGAGGTCACCGGTGACAAGGCGCGGGTGAACGAGCGCTATTACTCCGACAAGGCGCCGTTACCCTCCTTCCTGGTGCTGCCGTTCCATGGGCTGTTGGTGAAGTGCGGACGGGTCACCACGGGGGAACACGGGACGCTGAACGATGGACTGCTGCGCCTCGGCGGCTTCATCTGTGGCAGCATCCCGCTGGCGCTCCTCATCACGCTGGCGTGGTGGCAGCTTCGTTCACGCCAAAGACCTGTACCGATGAACACCGCGCTGATGGCGACCTTGCCCCTGCTCGGCTCCTTCCTCTTCGTGTACAGCGGGAGCTTCTACAACCACCTGCCGGGCGCGTTGTTCACGGTGTTGGCCGCGCGCAGTGTTCTACACCGCAACGCCACACGAGCTGGCCTCTGGTCGAGCGCGGCGTTCCTGTGCGAGTCGGCGCTCCTGCTGTTCCCCTTGGTGTGGATGGCCCAACTGGCCCTGGGCAGGCGATGGCGCGAGATCGGTGGCATGGCGCTCGGTCTGGTGCCGGGCGTATTCGGTGCATGCCTCCATAACCTGGCCGTGACCGGCGAAGCCTTCACCTTCCCCAACGCCTATGCGGTGAACTACAGTGCCATGCACCAGCAGTACGGGTTCGGCACGTGGCAACCGCAGGCCTTCCTGCACCTGCTCTTCACGGACTACCGAGGCCTGCTGTTCTACATGCCGTTCCTGCTCGTATCGCTCATCGTACTTCCCCGCAGGCTCCAACTGAAGGACCTGCTCATCAACCCCTACGTCCTTCCCTCACTGTTGTTCATCGCGGCGTTCCTCACGCACGCCACGTGGTGGGGCGGTTGGACCTATGGGCCGCGCTACCTGATGGCCGCCGCCGTGTTACTGGCGTTCCAGACCCTGTACCTGCTGGACGACAAGCCCTGGGTCCGGCGGATGGTCATCGCCACGGGCGGCTTCGGGTTCGGGTGCGCGCTCGCCGCGAAGATGACCGTGGGCTACTCCTTCCCTACGGGTGTCCTCCATCCGATGTTCACCGAAATATGGCCCCGCCTCATCAACGGTGACTGGACCTCGGCGCAATGGCCTGTTCTGTTGGGGGCGAGCCCGGCCATCGCGGCAGCGCTCTATCTCCCTATCCTTGCAAGCGGCCTCTACGCGCTCACACGCATCGACCGCGCGAACTGACGATGCATCTGTTCCACTGCCCTGACCTATTGGGGGCCTCCGTTGAATTACCGGAGGAAGAGGCCCACCATGCGACCGCTGTGCTACGCCTTGCGGTGGGAACGCGGATCGGCTTGCTCGATGGTGCGGGAACGAAGGCCGCCGGCGAGATCGAAAGCGCGAGCAAGAAGGGCTGCACCGTCCGCATCCTGGAACGGGTCGTGCTGCCTGCGGAACGTTCCGCCCGCATCCATCTCGCCGTGGCACCCACGAAACAGATGGACCGCTACGAGTGGTTCGTGGAGAAAGCCGTGGAGATCGGCGTGGACCGCATCACGCCCTTGATCACCGACCGCACCGAGCGCGGCAAGCTCCGCATCGACCGCCTGCAGCGCGTGGCCATCAGCGCCATGAAACAGAGCCAGCGCGCATGGCTCCCGAGGATCGATGAGCTGACGACCGTGAAGCACCTGTTGCAAGAAGACCTTGCACCGCAGCGGCTTTTCGGATGGTGCGAAGGCGAGCACCGCTCGTTGATGGAACGCTATACCCCCAGCATCGACACGGTGGTGCTCATCGGCCCCGAAGGTGACTTCACCCCCGAAGAAGCCGCGACATTCCGGAACACCGGCTTCCACGCCGTAAGCATCGGCGCAGCCCGCCTCCGCACCGAGACCGCCGCCCTGGCCGTCTGCACCTGGATAAGCCTCGCCCAACAGCGGTAATTCCCATCACGGTACTCGTCCATCACGCTGCTATTCATGTTCACATGTGTCCTCCTCGCGGAGGCGGGGACACATGCCCGCATGAGCACATGGTCCTTCCCGCAACGGTAACTTCGCCCCATGTTCAGGCTCTTCGCATTGCTCTTCATGGCCACATGGGCACATGTCCACATGAGCACATGTGCATTCTCCCAGGGTTCCTTCCAACTCGCCGTGCTGAAGTACAACGGCGGCGGCGACTGGTACGGCAACCCCACCAGCGTGCCCAATCTGGTGAAGTACTGCAATGCGCAATTGGGCATGACCATCAATCCCGAAGTGCCGGTGGTGGAAGTGGGCAGCCCCGACCTGTTCACCTACCCGTTGGTGCACATGACCGGCCACGGTAACGTGGTGTTCTCGCAACAGGAAGCCGAGAACCTGCGCAGCTACCTCATCGCGGGTGGGTTCCTGCACATCAGCGACAACTACGGCATGGACCAGTTCATCCGGCCGATGATGAAGCGCGTGTTCCCCGAACTGGAGTTCCTGGAACTGCCCTTCGCGCACGCCATCTACCACCAGAAATACGACTTCGCGCAAGGCCTGCCGAAGGTGCACGAGCACGACAACAAGCCGCCGAAAGGCTTCGGCCTGTTCTGGGAAGGAAGGCTCGTGTGCTTCTACGACTACGAGTGCGACCTCGGCGACGGCTGGGAGGATGCCGACGTGCACGGCGACAGCGAAGCCAACCGCACCAAGGCCTTGCAGATGGGGGCCAACATCGTCCGGTTCGCTTTCAGCGGGGCGGAGAACTGACGGGCGCTACCGGCTGGTCCAGGCGCGTGGCGCAGATGCGGCAGAAGTTGGCATCGGTCAGGTGTTCGGCCATGCCGCAGTGGGGACAAGCCCGTAGTTGCAGGTTGCGTGTTTGACGGGCCATCTCCACGGTGACGATACCGGTGGGGATCGCGATGATGGCATAACCCAGCAACATGATGCCACTGGCGATGATCTGGCCCAGGGTGGTGACCGGGGCGATATCGCCATACCCCACCGTGGTGAGCGTGACGATGGCCCAGTAGATGCTCCGGGGGATGCTGGTGAAGCCGGCCTCCTTGGGCTCCACGATGTACATGATGGTGCCGAAGACGGAGACCAGCGCCAACACGGCCAGCATGAAGACGATGATGCGGTGCCTGCTGGCCGCGAGCGAAAGGAGCAGCAGCCGCGCCTCGCGCACGTAGTTGAACAGGCCCAGGATGCGGAAGATGCGCATGAGGCGCACAGCGCGCAGCACGGCCAACGCTTGCAGTCCCGGCCAGATGATGCTGAGGTACGTGGGAAGTATGGCGAGCAGATCCACCACCCCGTAGAAACTGAACGCCCAACGGACCCGGTCACGCGCCGTCCAGAGGCGCAGTGCGTATTCCACGGTGAAGAGGATGGTCACCGCCCATTCCACCACCAGGAGCAGCGTGCCGTACTGCTGCTGCACCGCACGCACGCTCTCCAGCATGACGAGGCCGATGCTGAACAGGATCACCCAGATCAACCACAGGTCGAAGCGCCTCCCCGCCGGCGTATCACTATCATGGATCACCCTGCCGAGCCGTTCGCGCAGGCTGCCGCGTGTGTCGTTCACTGCCATCCTACGAACCTACATCAACCGGCGGCCGCGATGACCGGGTGAGCAGCCATCAAGCCATCAGCCCTTCCGGTATTTCGCCAGGTTGATCAGCAGCACACCACCGAGGATCACCACCAGTCCGATGATCTCGTGCAGGCCGAGCGCTTCCTTGCCCAACCAGGTGCCGAGCAGCACGGCCACCACGGGGTTCACGTAGGCATAGGTGCTCACCTGCGTTGCGGGCCGCACTTGCAGCAGCCACACGTAGGCGCTGAAGCCGATGATGGAACCGAAGACGACCAGGTAGGCTTCGGCGATCCACGCGCGCAACGGTACGGCCGACCAGTCGAAGCCTTCCCACTCGCCACGCGCTACGCTTACGACCAGGAAGAACGTGGCACCCGTGAGCATCTGCCACGCACTGTTGGCCGTGTTCGCCATGGGCACCGGGTTGTACTTGCTGAAGAGCGAACCGGCGGGCCACGCGAGGATGCCGATACCCAGCACGAGCAGGGCACCCAGTTCCGGCGACATGGATGCACCGCTCAGCTGCGTGCTGAGGCGTTCGCTGAAGAGCAGCCATACCCCGATGATGCCCGCGACGATGCCACCGAGCGTGGCCGGGCTGCGGAAGTTGACCTTCCACTGCGGTCTGTCCAGCAACGTGAACACGAGCGGTGCCACGGCGATGGTGATGGCCACCACGCTGCTGGGGATGGTCTGCTGCGCCCACACCACGGCACCGTTCCCCGCGAAGAGCAAGAGGAAACCGGCCACGAGCACTTTCCACAGGTGCTTGTCCGGGGCGAAAGGCACCCGCTGCACGCCGCACCAGGCGAACATGAGCGCACTGGCCACGGCGAACCGCAGGCCACCGAGCATGAACGGCGGGAAACCCGTGAGCGCCTCGCGGATCCCGAAGTAGGTGCTGCCCCAGATGATGTAGATCGCCGCGAAGGCCAGGTAGACCTTCAGGCGGGAGGGTTGGTCTGTCATTGTGCGAAGGGCGTCTTCGGACCGGGCAAGAGCAACTGCATCATCACCAGGTCCAGCCAGCGGCCGAACTTCCACGCCACCTGGGGCATGCGCGCGGTCTCAACGAATCCACATTCCGCGTGCAGGCGAAGACTGATGGCGTTCTCCGAATCGATGGCGCCGACGAGGGTGCGCAACTCGAGCCGATGCGCTTCGGCGATCAGCGCGTGCAGCAAGGCGCGACCGATGCCCTTGCCCCGATGGTCCACATGCACGTGCACGGTGTGTTCGCCGGTGTAGCGATAACCGGGCTTGCTGCGGAAGCTGCTGATGTTGCCGAAACCGGTGACTACGCCGTTCTCCTCGCTCACGATAACGGGCCATCCGGCTTCCATCAGGTCATCGAACCACGCCTGGCGCATCTCCAGGGTGTGCGGTGCGAAGACGTAGGCGGCCGTGCTGTTGGCGATCACCTCGTTGTAGATCGCGAGGATCGCTGGAAGGTCCGCTTCGGTGGCCGGGCGGATGGAAGGCGGGAGCGGCATGTGTAGGGTGCAGGTGCAAAGATCCTCCGGATCGGGGAACGAAGGCTACGCTTCGACCAAAGGAGGCGAACAGCGCGGTGGTGGTCGTTCCTTTGGACCATGCGGGCGATGCTCTTCGGTCTACTGCTGCTCGGCGGCGGGGTGATGGCGCAGACCTCCATCACGGGGCGCGTGGTGGATGCCGCCGACGGAACACCGTTACCCTATTGCACCGTGGCGCGCGTGGGCAGCCCACAAGGCACCATCACCAACGACGATGGTGCGTTCCGCATCAACGCCGAACCCGGTGATAGCGTGCGCTTCTCCTTCGTCGGCTACATCACGCGCACACTTCCGGCAGAAGCGGTCAGCGGCAAGGACGTCCGACTTTCCCGTGCCGTGGTGGAATTGGGCGAGGCCGTGATCCGTCCGGACGATGCGCTCTACGACCGCATCATCCGCGTGAACAAGTGGATCAGAAAGGCGGAGCTGGTGCAGACGAAACTCTTTTTCGGTGTGGAGACCTACAGCGATGGTCTGCCGGTGGAGATGATCCACGCGTACTACAACGCCGCGACCAAGGGCGGCGAGCTGCTGGGCATGGAGCTGAAGAACGGCCGCATCGGCATCGCCGCGCGCGACGGACGCTTCTTCATCAACTACAACACCACCAAGGCCTTCGCCCTCATCGACATCACCGCCGACCAAACGCTCTTCCCGACTTCACCCTTGAAACATGAACGCACGAAATACCTGCGCCGCGGTTTCGTGGTGGAACAGGTGAGCGCGGCCGCCGACAAGGACGGTGTGGACCACCTGCGCATCATCCCGCGCACGAACAACCCGCACGCCTTCACCACCGAACTGTGGTTGGAACCCGGCGGCGATGCCGTGCGCGCCGTGGAACTGCGTTGCCGCAACTGTCCGCAACATCCCTTCAAACCGCTCTTCGAACACGGCAGCATCGACACGGTGGACCTGCGCTACAAGCAGCTCTGGAGCAGCGGCCCCGCGCCGATGCCCGAGGTGATGCAGCTGGACTACCGCATGGTCTACAGCGGCCCCGGCACGCACGAAAGCTTCACCACCCACGCGCTGATGCACGCCTACGACCGTGGCACCGGCTTCACGCTCCCGCTCTTCACCTACCTCGAAGAGCTCCCCGACTACCGCAAGATCGGCTGGCTGCCGGAGGACACCGCCTTCTGGCAACGCGTACACCCGCCGCTGCCCACCGCGAAGCAGCAACGCGCCATGGAGTTCCTGCGGATGAACGACCTCAACAGCGGCCAGTGGTACAGCGACCTCGACAATGCCCGCAACTTCTTCAAGCCGCCCTACGCCATCTGGTCACCCGAGACGCGGATACGGCTGAGCGAACTCACCGGCGCCGAAACCCCGGAAGGCCAGCCGGGCCTTGACCCCTCGCGCACCCACCTCGCCGCGCAATTCTACCTGGACCTCGACACCGTTGGCGGCCAACTCCTCCACCGCTCGTTCACCGTGGTGGACGGGTACGTCACCATCGTGCCCGCCGAACGCCTGCCCTGGACCGACTGCTTCCACAACATCTGGTTCGACCTCTGCGAACTGGAACGCCGCAAGCTGGAAGCCGACCTCAACGCCCCCGGCATCACCCTGGCCCGCGCCCAAGCCCTGCGCACCGAACACACCGCCGCCCTCCGCCGCATGACCGAACGCCTCTTGCAAGAGACCGCCCAAGGCACGGTGTGCGAGCCGCTCTTCCATTGGAACCAGGTGGTGAAAGAAGCCACGGGGATAGACAACATTGCGCTGCTGGGGATGTAAAGGGAGAAATGGAGCAATGGAGCATGGGGACAATGGAGCAATGGAGAAATGGATCAATGCAGAAATGGAGCAATGGAAGAAAAGGCGCCGCACCTGCCCCACCCTCTGCGCCTCTCCCGGAGCTTGCTCCGCCTCGATCTGAATTCAAAGAAGCCCTCTGCGTTCCTCTGTACCGGAGCCTGCCCCGGCGAAAGCCGGGGCGCCTCTGCGGTGAAAACCCGCCCAGCCCACCCTCCCACCCGCTCATTCTCCCGAAAGGGCTACATGGCTACCTTTGAAGCTCACCGGAAAGTGCCCCATGCCCCTGAACAAGCCAGCCCCCGCTGAAGTCGGAATGACCCTCGACGAGGTCCGTGAAGAGATCCTGCGCGACTACCGCATCGTCTTCGAAAGCCGCGAGGCCAGTTTGTTGGGCCGCAAGGAAGTGCTCACGGGCAAAGCCAAGTTCGGCATCTTCGGCGATGGCAAGGAACTGGCCCAGGTATGCATGGCCAAGCAGTTCCGCCACGGCGACTGGCGCAGCGGCTACTACCGGGACATGACCTTCATGTTCGCCATCGGCGAGCTCACCGTGCAGCAGTGGTTCGCGCAGCTCTACGCGCATGCCGACCTGGCCCACGAGCCCGCCAGCGCCGGCCGCCAGATGAACGGCCACTTCGCCACGCGCAGCCTGGACGGCTACGGCAACTGGAAGGACCTCACCCAGCAGTACAACTCCTCTCCCGACATCAGCCCCACGGCTGGCCAGATGCCGCGTCTCCTCGGCCTCGCGCAAGCCAGCAAGGTCTTCCGCCGCAACAAGGACCTGCACGGGCACACGCACCTGAGCGACCTGGGCAACGAGGTCGCCTTCGGCACCATCGGCGATGCCAGCACCAGCGAAGGCCACTTCTGGGAAACGATGAACGCCGCCGGTGTGCTGCAAGTGCCCCTCGCCATGAGCGTGTGGGACGACGGCTGGGGCATCAGCGTGAGCAAGGACTACCAGACCACCAAGGGCAGCATCAGCACCCTGCTGCAAGGCTTCCAGAAGGAAGAAGGCACCAACGGCATCCGCATCTACAAGACCAAGGCCTGGGACTACGCCGCGCTGAACCGCGTGTACGAAGAGGCCATCGCCCGGTGCCGGGAGGACCATGTGCCCTGCCTGATCCACGTGGAAGAGGTGACGCAGCCGCAGGGCCACAGCACCAGCGGCAGCCACGAGCGCTACAAGACCAACGACCTGCTGGACTGGTACAAGGAGTACGACTGCGTGGTGAAGTTCCGCCAGTGGATCCTCAACTTCCGTCCGGGTGGTGAGGCCATCGCCAGCAACGCCGACCTCGAAGCCATCGAGAAGCAGGCGAAGATCGACGTGCGCGCCGCGCAGAAAGCCGCCTGGGCCGCGTTCTGCGCCCCCATCAAGGAAGAACAGGACGACGCCGCCCGCCTCATCGAAGCCCTCGGCAGCGACGAAGCCACCGCCATCGCCCGCGAGCTCCGCAGCGCCATGGACCCCGGACGCAAGGAGGTCGTAAGCGCCGCGCGCAGGGCCGTGCTGGCCGCCGGTGACGCCGACACCAGCGAACTGCAGACGTGGATCGACCAGCAACTCGAGCTCAACGCCGACCGCTACGGCAGCCACCTCTACAGCGAGAGCGCCAAGAGCAGCCTCAACGTAACGGAAGTGCCCGTGCAGTACACCAGCGACGAGCAGGTGGACGGCCGCCTCATCATCCGCGACAACTTCGCCGCGCTCTTCGAGAAGGAGCCGCTGCTGCTCACCTTCGGCGAGGACACCGGCAAGATCGGCGACGTGAACCAGGGCATGGAAGGCATGCAGGCCCGCTTCGGCGAGCTGCGCGTGAGCGACGTGGGCATCCGCGAAGCCACCATCCTGGGCCAGGGCATGGGCATGGCCCTGCGCGGCCTGCGCCCCGTGGCCGAGATCCAATACCTGGATTATCTGCTCTACTGCCTGCAGGGCATGAGCGACGACCTCGCCACCGTGCAGTGGCGCACCAAGGGCGGCCAGAAATGCCCGCTCATCATCCGCACGCGCGGCCACCGCTTGGAAGGGGTGTGGCACAGCGGCAGCCCCATGGGCATGATCGTGAACAGCGTGCGCGGCGTGCTGGTGTGCGTGCCCCGCAACATGCAGCAGGCCGCAGGCTTCTACAACACCCTGCTGCAAAGCGACGATGCCGCGCTGGTGATCGAATGCCTCAACGGCTACCGCAGCAAGGAGCGCCTGCCCGCCAACCTGGGTGAGTTCACAGTGCCCATCGGCATCCCCGAAGTGGTGCGCGAAGGCAGCGACCTCACCCTCGTGAGCTACGGCAGCACTTTCAATTTATGCGACCGTGCGTGCGACACCCTTAGCTCTATGGGCATCTCCGTGGAACTGATCGACGCGCGTACCCTCCTCCCCTTCGACCGCACGCACCGCATCGTGCAAAGCGTGGAGAAGACCAGCCGCCTGCTGGTGGTGGACGAGGACGTACCCGGTGGCGCCAGTGCCTACATCCTGCAGCAGATCCTGGAAGTGCAGGGCGGCTACCGGTTCCTGGATGCCGCACCAAGCACCCTCACCGCGAAAGCCCACCGCCCGGCGTATGGCAGCGATGGGGATTATTTCTCCAAGCCGAGCTTGGAGGATGTGGTGGAGAAGGTGCGGGGGATGGTTGAGGAATAGAGATCCTTCTGCGCATGCGATTTGCACCGATCCTCTTTGCTGTAGTGTCAATACTGCTGCGCACCGAGACATCCGCGCAGACTGATAGCAGCGCCATCCGACTCCAGTTATGGTCGGCTGACATCATGATGGAAAGCTTGGCGTATGGAAGTGCAAAGGGGTTCAGCACCTTTTTCAAGGATGCAAACTATCTCGCAGCCATCCAACCCAAGCTCGACTCCTTGGCCAACGCACTGAAAGGAAGGAGCCATAGGCCTTGCTTGCTGGCCCACAGAAGTTATGGCGATGAGCAGCGCGTACTTGGACGAATAGCCGACCATAACGGCCATGAACTAGCTGCGGTCGTATTCGAGTTCGAGACGGCTGATGAGACGGCGAAAATTTTCCGGTTGACCATCATGCAAGCTCGACTCCCGTTGGATGAAGAAATTGAAGAACCGCCTCCAACGCAAGAGCAGCTGATACAGACGCAACCGAAGCGCTAGTTCACATGAGCCCACGAGCCATCCAAGACATCGAGGGTTTCCGCTTCTTCTTTTACAGCCGGGAGAACAATGAACCGCCCCACATCCACGTGGAGAAGGGCAATGGTTCTGAGAAGTGGTGGCTGCTTCCCCAGCCAGCCCGCGTATATTCGACAGGCTTCAAGGCCCGTGAGCAACGTCGTATCGAACAACTGATCCATGAGCACCAGAACGCCCTCCTCCAAGCGTGGAACCGCTACTTCGGCGGCTAAGCCCATCGGGTTGGACCCCATCGAAGCGATGATCCTGAAGGAAGGATTGCGCATCGCTGACGTGCTGCCCTACAAAGACCTGGACCTGCTCGCCGTCGTACTAAACAGCGGCGATGTGCTGCAAGCCCGCCTCTCCGACTTCGACCGGTTGAAGAAGGCCAGCGAAGCCCAACTGAAGAAGTGGCGGCTGATCGGCGGAGGTATGGGCATCAATTGGGATGCGCTGGATGAGGACCTCTCGTTGCGCGGGTTCATCCGCGACAGTGTGCAGAAGGAGACGTTGCGGAGAATGACGGCGCGGCGCTCTGGAACAACGGTCAAGAGCCGATGAGCACACCTGAGGCAGGGTCACTATTCCTCAGGAGACCCTGCGAAGGTTTAAATACATTGGCCCGACTGGAAAATTGATTTATAATGATTGATAGCGACGTCTTAAAAACACTGCTTGAGACTTGGAGACAGGATTACAGGCTTTTGCTCGGAGCAATACTCGTCCTGATGGTTCTTAACCTCGTCTTGGAACTGGTTCGATTCCTACTTCAAATCAAGCTGTCCAATAAGGATCACAGCAATCAAAGAAAGCTTCTCGTCGAGCAAAGAAGGCTAGTTGTATTGGAGGAACTGTTCAATAATCTTAGTCAACTTCGACTACTCGACCGAACACAGCCCAATGAAATGTTGGCTCAAGTGACGAAGATTGCGGACTACATGAATAGCAAAAGGCTCTATATTCCAAAGAAGTTCCATCGGGCATCGGATGATATACTCGATTATTTCAAGACCCTAATGACTGACTACACGCAGAAGGACGTTAAGCTAGAAGTCGAGCTTTTCGAGAACTTCTGCCACCTTTTCAATGACTGATAAAGTTGTTGCACCGAAGACCTTCAAGGCGAATTCAATCATTTCGTTCATCAATGATTGTGCGCCAATCTTTTCATATAAGGGCAAGAGACGGGCTGGCTTTGAGTTAGATGTTTCGCGAGTGAAAGAGTGCTCTATGATTGGGGTACTTCTCGTCTATAAAATCATGGAATACTGCTCCAAGCAACAGTGCTTTACACGCCCCATGATTTCAATCAAATCGGAGTTTGCGGCAAGTATGGAAAGGTATGGCTTTACCAAACTTATCACTGCCTGCGTGGAAGACCCTGAAAGAGCGCGCCGGGAATTGAGGGACCTGAAAATAACTATTCAGAATTCATTCATCATGGCTCCCCAAGCGCTATTGAAAAGCGACCGATATACTGCGGAGATGCTTAATAAGAACTACTTGCCACAGATTGAGGCATACTATAAGAACCAACCAGCATTGATTTCCATGGTCTTTCAATGCCTGAGCGAGGTACTTCTAAATTTCTGGGAGCACGCAGTTGACGACACTGAATCAGTTATAGTCGCTCACGGTACAAAAGGGGCTGTTGAAATTGCCTGTGCGGATAATGGCAAAGGTATCATTTCGACCCTCCGCGGGGCGGGGAAGGAACGTCGGGACGATGTATCTACGCTCATGTCCGCTGTGGAGAAAGGAGTGACATCGAAGGAACTAACCAATCATATGGGCTATGGACTTTGGATAGTCGATCAGATAGTCTCTCATGCGAAAGGGAGGCTACATTTGTACTCGGAAGGCTCCTACTACCAGAACGAGTATGGAAAGATTAAAGCGGGGACTTGCGGTTACTGGCAAGGCACTGTCGTGTACCTCTCTTTGCCAGTAGCCAACCCGGTGAATCTTTCCGATATAGAGAAGGACATGAAGGGACGACAGGATTCGATTCAAATCAAATGGTCATGAGGACGGTTAGTCTAGAGGAGTATGGACCAATACTTAGCAGCAGGTCCATTGGGGAGGTTGTGTATGAGAGAATAAAGAAGGAGGTGAATGAAGGTGAGGTGACGGTTGACCTTTCGACGATTCGTTCTATGGCCACTTTCTGCGCCAAGCAGATTTTTGGTAGGCTTTACGTCGAGTTAGGTCAGCGCAAGTTCTTCGATCGACTGACAATTAAGGGAGCAGACGACAATCTGAAGACGATCATTCAGATTGGTATTCAAAATGCGCTAGAGGAGGCGCCCAAGGCATAGAACAGCCCGGTCTGTTTTTCTCCGCCGTGTGCTTCCATCTACCGCAGCGGTCTGGCCGCCTAAACCCGCGCAGGGTACCGATTCCAATCTTTAGACCCGCGCAAGGTTTCCCCCCAACCTCCGCAGCGGGTCTGTCCGCGCCTTTGGCAGACTGTAGGCTTTCCCGAAGTTCGGCCGATCATTACTGGAGGTGAGAGTTGGCTTGGCCCC
>JAEUTA010000017.1 GCA_016788205.1 Flavobacteriales bacterium
CTCCTCGAATTTGGTGATGATGGCCTTAAGCTATTGGCTACTGGCAGCTGGCTGCTAATCGGTCTCGCCGGAAGCAGCCAGTGGCCAGGAGCCAGAGTCCAGCGGCGCATTCAACAGATCCGGACCTCCGAAGGTGATGACAGCTGAATAGAGCCCGTAAAGCTTATCCGCGATCTCCGCCTGCTTGCGCACGTGGGCATCGTAGCGGCGGTTGTTCTCGCTGATCTCGCTCAGGTAGCGGCTCTTGGCGGGGGGGATGATCCACACCTTCTCGCTCATCAAGTAATGCGCGGCGAAGCTGAACTTGAAGTCCACGCCGGACTACTCGGCGATCTTGGCCATCAAGCGCGCGTAGAGCGTGTTGGTGCCGGGATCGTTGAACTGGCTGGCGATGGTGCCCACCACGGGCAGGTCATCGTCGTTGGCGTCCCACAGGTTGTGGTTGCGCTTGTACTGCTTCTTCACGTCGCGCAGGGCATCGAGGGCGCCGCGCTTGTCGAACTTGTTGATGGCCACCACGTCGGCGAAGTCGAGCATGTCGATCTTCTCCAACTGCGTGGCCGCGCCGAACTCCGGCGTCATGATGTAGAGCGACACGTCGCTGTGATCGAGGATCTCCGTATCGCTCTGACCGATTCCGCTCGTCTCCAATACGATGAGGTCGAAGCCTGCGGCCTTCAATATGCTCACCGCTTCCTTCACATGCTTGCTCAGGGCGAGGTTGCTCTGGCGCGTGGCCAACGAACGCATGTACACGCGTTCGCCGCGGATGCTGTTCATGCGGATGCTGTCGCCCAGCAGCGCGCCACCGGTCTTGCGCTTGCTCGGGTCCACGGAAATAACCCCGATCGTCTTCGTCGGCTGATCCAAAATGAAACGGCGGATCAACTCATCCACCATCGATGATTTACCTGCGCCGCCCGTTCCGGTGATGCCGAGGATCGGCGCCTTGTTCGCTTCGGACTTCTTGTGGATCTCGTCGGCGATCTTGGCGAACACGTCAGGATGGTTCTCCGCCGTGCTGATCAACTTGGCGATGGCCGGCCAATTCTTCGGGCTCAGCTTCTTCGCCTCACCATTCACTTTGTCGCTCAGGTCGAAGTCGGCCTTCTCCAGCATGTCGTTGATCATGCCCTGCAGGCCCATCGCACGACCGTCATCCGGATGGTAGAGCCGCGTGATGCCGTACGCGTGCAGGTCCTTGATCTCCTCGGGCAGGATCGTCCCTCCTCCACCACCGAAGATCTTGATGTGCCCTGCGCCCTTCTCCTTCAGGAGGTCGAACATGTACTTGAAGTACTCGTTGTGCCCGCCCTGGTAGCTCGTCATGGCGATCGCGTGGGCATCCTCCTGGATCGCGGTGTTCACCACGTCCTCCACGCTGCGGTCGTGCCCCAGGTGGATCACCTCGGCGCCGGTGCTCTGGATGATCCGCCGCATGATGTTGATGGCGGCATCGTGGCCATCGAACAAACTGGCGGCGGTGACGACGCGGATCTTGTGCTTGGGGACGTAGGGCGGGGCTTGGACGAAGGTGGACATGCTCAGGTGCCGGAGGTCGGATCGCGGCTTGCCGCGAAGGTATCGGACGCAAGCTTCACCGGCCAGCCTTCCTGTTCACATCACCCACTCCTCTTCGATGTGATTAAGTTCACCTCCCTCGAACGAAGCACACATCCATGACAACTCCTTCACTTCTAGCTGCTCTACTCGCTCTTTCAACCTCCTTCACCGCCTTCGGGCAAGGCTTGGAATGGGTCGCTCCCATCACCGGTACCCAGCAGTCCGAGGGCTACGGCAGCGCCGTGGACCCTGCGGGCAATGTGTATACCATCGGCACCTTCGAAGGCACCCAGGACTTCGATCCAGGTCCGGCGGAATGGTCCTTCACTGCTGCCGGTGCGAATGACGTGTATGCCACGAAGATGGACCCTGAGGGCAACCTGTTGTGGGCCTACCAGCTCGGTGGCCCCAGCACCACCCATGAATGGGGACGCGGCATCGCTGTGGCCGCATCGGGGGATGTGTACTTGACCGGTGCGTTCAGCGGCACCTGCGATTTCGATCCCGGACCCGGGGTGGTGGAGCTGGGTGGCTCAAGCAACGGAACAGGCTTCCTGGTGAAACTGAACACCGATGGCTCGCTCGGCTGGGCCAAGCGCATGGGTGTGGGCGGCGCGGGCCGTGGGCATGCGGTGGCGGTGGGTGCCGATGGCAACGTGTATTGTACTGGCTTCACCAACGGGGAGGCCGATTTCTTCTTCGGCTCCGATGTGGTCACCGTGGATGGCAATGGGAACTGGTGCTATATCTACAAGGTGGATCCCACAGGCACATCGGGTTGGGTGCGCCGTACCGCAGGCAATGATGGACAATCGGTGGTCGTGGATGGCGCTGGGAACATCCATGTGGTCGGCATGTTCTCGAACACCACGGATCTGGATCCGGGCCCGGACGTGCTGCCTGCCACCTCGGCGGGAAGCAGCGATATCCATATAAGCAAGCTAACGAACACCGGTGATCTCATCTGGGCCAAAGCCATCGGTGGCAGCGGCGAGGATTGGGGCCTGGGTATCGCCGTGGATGGCAGTGGCAATGTGTTCTGCACCGGGCACTTCTCCACCACCGTGGATTTCGACCCGGGCACCGGTGTGCATGAACGTAATGCCATCATGGGGGTGGACACCTACGTGCTCAAACTGGATCCCGATGGAACCTTCGGCTGGGCCCATGCCTTCGGTGGTCCGGCGGCCAACGCTGGTTCCAGTTACGACAACGGCTACGGCCTGACATGCGATGCGGACGGCAACGTATATGCCTGCGGGACGTTCACCGGCACCATCGATTTCGACCCCGGCTCGGGCGTGTACGAACTGAGCGCAGTCCACCAAGGTGATATATACCTGGTGGTGTTCGACGAGACAGGTGCGTTGGTCCGGGCCACCTCGTTCGGCGATTACAGCTTCGACACAGCCCGTTCGGTGCAGGTGAATGCGGAGGGTGACGTGACCCACCTCACGGGTGCTTTTTCCGGCGCGGTCGATTTCGATCCCGGTATTGGGGAGCACATCCTCACAGCGACCACCAGTGGCGATGCGTATGTCCTCAAGCTCGGTCCTGGATCGGGTACTTCCATTAACGAACCTGCGGACTCGCCGGTCACCCTTTGGCCCAACCCGGGCACGGATCACTTCTTCATCCAAGGACCCTCCGATCCCTATCTCATTGAGGTGATCGACGTGACCGGTCGAACCGTTCTGCAGCAGTATGTCACTGGGAACATCGCGGTGGTGGATACGGAAGGTCTCCGTTCCGGATCCTACTTCGTACGCTGCGGGGGAAAAGGATCGATCCGCTGGTTGAAACTGTAGATCGTGCGCTGGGTTCCCTCGGCGCTTGCTCCGTTCGATGATCGCATGACCTTGCCCCAGGCCAAAGCCCGGGCACGTTCCGGCATTGGGGCCAACGAACAACGAGGCGGCTGTAACCACGCCGCTCCCATACACGGGATGGAGGCTGCCACCCGATAGCTTTACCTCCATGCTCCGTGAAGTGGATCACTTCTATGCTGCGCAGCAAGAGCCGCTCAGGAGCTGCCTGTCGACCTTGCGCCGGATCATCCTGCAGGCTGATCCGCAAGTGAGTGAGACCGTGAAATATGGTATGCCCTGCTTCTATTATGGCAAGACCATGTTCTGCTATCTGTGGATCGACAAGAAGACCGCCGCGCCGTACGTGCTCTTCGTAGAAGGGAAACACTTGCTCCAACCCGAGTTGGAGGCTGGCGGTCGCGCACGCATGAAGATCCTACGCGTAGACCCGGAGAAAGACATCCCGATCGACCGGATCAAGGTGATCCTGAACGAGGCGTTGAACTTGTATCGTGAAGGCATCGTCAAGGCCCGCGTGCGCTAGCTCAACCACCGCCTTGATGACATGCTGTTCGTCCGGGACCGGGTCGATGATCACACGAAAACGCATCCGTCGGCGTTAGCTTCACCACACCAAACCACGCATCATGGCCATCCCCTTCCGCCTGCTCGTGCCGCTCGCCGTGCTACCCGCGCTCGCCTTCACCGGCAACAAGTCCGGCACACGCGATCTGCCGAAGACCTACCGCGATGGCTTCGCGAGCGTACCTGCCGGAGTGCTCACCTCGCATGCTGGCGTGGCGGAGGTGAAGGGCTTCCTCTTCAGCACCACCGAGGTGAGCAATGCGCAATACGGCGCGTTCGTGGCTGATGTGCGCGCACGGGGCGACATGGACCTGCTGGCCCGGATCGTCCCCGATGTGGAGCGTTGGCGTGATAAGGGGAGCTACAACGAACCGTACGTGGAGCACTACTTCACCCACACCGCCTACGCCAACTACCCCGTGGTGAACGTGAGCCATGAAGGTGCACGGGCCTATTGCGCCTGGTTGCAGGCGAAGATGGACCAGGAGGCCGATGGAGAAAGGAGCTACACCGTGCGCCTACCGGAGCGCAACGAGTGGTTGTACGCGGCGAAAGGAGGTCTCGACCATTCCGTGTATGCCTGGGGCGGCCCTTACCTGCGCAACTCGCGCGGTTGTGTGCTGGCCAACTACTGTCAGGTGGGCGATGAGAACGTGCAACGCGACCCCGAGACCGGCAAACCGAACGTGATCGCCGATCCGAAGCAGGTGATGGGTGTGGCTGGTGCGGTGGGCGACAACGCGGACATCACCGCGCCGGTGCGCTCCTACTTCCCCAACAACTTCGGTCTCTACAACATGAACGGCAACGTGGCCGAACTGCTGGCCGATGGCACGCAGGCCGCCGGTGGCAGCTGGCGCAGCCCGGGTCATGATATCCGGAACGAGAGCGTGATGGCGTTCAGTGGTCCTTCGCCGGAGGTGGGCTTCCGCGTGGTGGTCGTGGTTCAGTAGGACGCAGTTGCCACGGTGCGGCCCGGGAATTGACCTCGGAAGGGTTAGCCGGTAATTTTGACGCACCCATGATGACACGCCTACCCTTCGCCTTTTTGCTCTGTTGGGTGATCCAGACAGCGCAGGCCCAGTGTTCCATCGACCTACCGAACGACACCGTGACGCTGTACCACGGTTACGACCCGCTGGCTTGCACCACCTTGGTGCCCGATGTGGACGGGGCCACTCCTACCCAATTGGTGTGGAGTAATGGGAGCACTGCCACCTCCTTGTACGTCTGTGATACGCTGAGCACGTGGTATCAGGTGAGCCTGACCGACGACACGCTGTGCACCGCTATGGATTCCGTCTATGTGAACGTGGTGGATGTGCGATGCGGGAACAACCTGAACAAGGTGGCCATCTGCCACGTGCCGCCCGGCAACCCGGCGAACGCGCACACCATCTGCATCAGCGAGAACGCTGTACCGGCCCACCTGGCGCACGGCTGCCACTTGGGGACATGTTACCTGGCGCCAGACACTTCGGCCAGCAGCGAACTGGTGATGGAGGTTTCGCCGAATCCCGTTTCCGATCAGGCCTGGCTCACCATCGCGAGCGATACCGACCAGCGCGTACGCGTGCGTGTGCTGGACGCGATGGGGCGGCAACTCCTCCTCCTCTCCGAGGCCACCATCTCCGCGAACACCCCGATGACGTTGTTGTTGGATGACCGCGGTATCCCGAACGACCTTTCCCTCGTGTGGGTGGAAGTGCGTGGAGAACGTGAACGGATAGCCCAGGCTGTGGTGCTTGAGCGGTAACGCCAACCGGCTGCGGCCGCTTGTGCCAGGAGTACCCACCAACCGATACGTACTTCGAGATCGGCTTCGAGAACCTCTCCCATGTCTCGTTCGCCTTCAGAAGCACGACGTGTATTCGCCGAGCGCTGATGGGAGGTAGTGACAGGTGCTATCGCTGCGGGGTATTCGACAGCTCCTCCAGCTTTCGCCGCAACAACGCACCCTCCACTGCCGACTTCGTCAGTCGCAATCCCGTGCTATAGGCCGAACGTGCTTCTTCCAAGCGCGTAAGTTCTCGCAACGCATCGCCGCGTGCTGCGTGGTAGAGGTGCGAGGTGTTCAGGCCTTCCACCGCATCCAATGCCTTCAACCCTTCCGCAGCGCCGTGCGCACGACCGATGGCAATGGCCCGGTTGAAACGCACGATGGCGTTCGGCACCAATGCAAGAAGTCGATCATACAGCAGGATGATGGTGATCCAATCCGTCTCCTCGAACGAGGGTGCGTGGCAATGGATACCAGCGATGGCCGCTTCGATGTGGTAGGTGCTCACCTCTTCGCCTTTCACCGCTTCCTGCAGGTAGCCTTCGGCGAGACCGATGAGCTGTCGGTCCCAGCAGCTGCGGTCCTGGTCGGCGAGCAGGATGATGGCACCGTCGGCATCCAACCGCGCTTCGCTGCGCGCGGCGTGGAAGAGCATGAGCGCCAGCAGGGCCTTCACTTCCGAGCGAGCGGTCAACGGATGGCGCACGAGCATGTCGCCCAGGCGCAGGGCTTCCTCGATGAGGTCTTCGCGGATCAGGTCCTGGTGCTCGGTGCTGTTGTAGCCTTCGTTGAAGAGCAGGTACACCGTGGCGAGCACGGGCTTCAAGCGCAACGGCACTTCCGCTGCAGGCGGGAACTCCACACGGCCCAAGGCACGGAACGCCTCGCGTGCCCGGTACAGCCGCTTGTTGATGCTCTCCTCGTTGGTGACGAACGCCCGCGCGATCTCCGGAACGCTGAAGCCGCAGAGGGTACGCAACGCGAGCGCGAGTTGCTGTTCTTGTGGAATTGACGGGTGGCAACAGGCGAAGAGCATGCGCAACTGGTCGTCAGCGATCAGGTCCTCGGCGAACGCTTCGGATACGGTGCCGCTCAAGGTCCATTCGCTGCGCAGCAGGGCAGCGTTCTCCTTCAGGAGTTCCACCCCGCGTGACTTGCGGCGGAGTTGGTCAATGGCCTGGTTCTTCGCCACGCGATGCAACCAGGCGGCGGGCTGGTCAGGCACACCGTGGTACGGCCAATCGCGCATGGCCTTCAGCAGTGTCTCTTGCACCACATCCTCGGCCAGCTCCAGGTGCTGCGTGCCGAACAATCGCGTGAGCGCACCGACCATCCTTCCCGCTTCGTGGCGGAAAAGACGGTCGGTCAACGGTCCTATTTGCTGGCTATCGCTCAAAAGTCCACATGCTGCACGGGACGGATCTCCACCACCCCATCGTGGGTGTAAATGGGACAGCCTTCGCTCATCTTCACGGCATCTTCGATGGAAGCAGCCTCCACGATCACATAGCCACCGACGATCTCCTTGCCCTCCACGAAAGGACCGTCGGTCATCTTCATCGCTTTGCCGGTCACCGTTCTTCCGGTTGCTTCCAGCGGATCACCGCCGAGGTACTTGCCGGACTTGGCCAGGTTCTCCATCCAGGTCTTCCAGGTCATCATGTAGGCGCCGAAACCGGCCGGGTCGCTCATCGGATCGACTCCTGGTTCGCCACCGCGGAAAAGGAACATGTACTTGCTCATGGTTGGTTGTGTTGTGTTGTGGGCCGAGGCTCGTTCGTATGGGTTTTCACTTGTCTTGACGAACGGGCGCACCGGATCTGGACAAGCTGCGCGAAGTTCGTGCGCCGCCCACCGAATGGCGGTGAGCAGGAGCTCACTTTCCCGGATCACCCCCGTGGGTTCCACACACGTTGGCCTCGTCATTATTTACCGCGTCACGCCCTGTTCGCTCACATACCACCGTACCTTGTACGCATACCCGGTCTCACTTGCCGGGTCTTCCGAAGACCTGCGGGCGATGGCAGCCCGGCCGAAGTACGGCGCAGCAGCGTTCCTCCGATCGTTGATCCCGAAGTGTCACAGTGCCACCCGGCGCTGGGGTAACACGTTCTGCGGGAGGAACACAACAGGGCCTTAGGGCACAACGACATGAAAGCGCCTCGTCCGTCCGCTATCGCGATATCACTTCAGGCAGGGGTCGCTCACCGTGGGCAAATCGGACATCGCCATCTGCGCGACACGTTCGATGTGCACCAGCCGTTCAGCTACTTGGAAACGCTGATGCGCCGCGTGATGTCCTTCCTCACCCGTGCGGCCCGCGTACTCATTTCCATCCAAGGCCGATGAGCAGCTCTCGCAAAGAAAAGGTGATGTACCGCCCGGCACAGGCCGACGAGGACTGCATCAAAGTGCGCCTGGACCACCGCACCATCGTGCTGATCAAGAGCATGAAGAAGTTCGCTTACTGGAAGGAGAAATACCCGGATGCCGAGGTGATCGAACCTGCTGTTCCGGGCAAGAAATAGGAACGTCTTGGCAGAGCGTTCTACCGCTGTCCACTAGGCCGGGACGGTCGCCAAGGCTTTGATGTCCTTCACATCGAGGACGTTCTTCGCGTAGCCCTGCAACACGGCATTGATCATGGCCTGGCCTACCTGCTTCATGCTGCACGTGGCCCAGGGCATCACCACAGCGAAGATGGGTACCAGTGCACGCATCCACCATTTGGGGTTGCGCATGCCGGGCGTAAGGGTCATGATGCCGGGCCGGAAGTTGAACTGCCGCGCGAACCCCATGCGGGCGAGGTCGTTCTCCGTGCGGCCCTTCACGCGCGCCCACATGAGCTTGCCCTTTTCGCTGCTGTCCGTGCCTCCACCAGAAACGTAGATGAAGGTGGCTTGCGGCGAGGCACCGTGCACGGCTTTCGCGAACGCGATGGTGGTGTCGTAGGTCAGTCGCGTGAAGTCGGCTTCGTTCTTCCCCACGGAGCTGACACCGGCGCAGTAGAAGCAGCCGTCGTAGCCACGCAGTCGTTCGGCCACCGCACCGAGCGAGAAGAAGTCCTGTACCAGAAGCTCCTTCAATTTCGTGTGTGTCCGTCCGCAGCTCTTGCGGCCCACCACCAGCACTTCTCCGATGGAGGGGTCAGCGAGGCACTCCAGCAAGACCCCTTCACCCACATAGCCGGTGGCACCGGTGATGATGACGCGCTTTCCCATGGTGCGAAGCTAGGACGCGTTACTTCGCAGCGAGGCGAGCATTCTGTTCCACACCACCATGCGCCGTACCCTCCTGCCCTTCCTCCTGCTGGTCCTGGCCTACTGCACCGCAGGGGTCGCGAACGCCTGCACCGCTTTCAAGATCACCCGCGAGGGGCGCACCATCGTGGGCAATAACGAGGATGCGTGGAGCATCAACGCACAGGTGCGTTTCGAGCAGGGACACGACGGTGGCTACGGCGTGGTGTACTTCGGGCATTTCAACGGGCATCCGTTGCGGAGCATGGTGGATCAGCTGGGCATGAACGAAGCCGGACTGGTCTTGGATGGATTATCCATCCAGCCGAAGAGCGCTCCCGCGATCGCGGGAAAGAAGCAGGTGCCGTTCGACGAGCTGATGCCGATGGTGTTGCGCAGCTGTGCGGATGTACACCAGGCGGCCGCCATCCTGCGCACCACGGACAACAGCTGGCTTACGCAGTCCATGTTGTTCCTCACCGACCGCAACGGTGAATACCTGATCGTAGAGGCCGATACGCTGATCTTCGGCAACGCGGACACGTATGCCGTGGGCAACTGGCGCATGAGCTCCTGTACCGACCCCGATGCCATTCCCATTCCGCGTCTGCAAGCAGGGCGCGCCCTGCTCACGGACGGCACCACCACCTCCATCGCACAAGGCACCGCCGTGCTGGAACGCATGAAAGCCTGTCGCACCAAGCTGGGCGAGGGAACGCTCTTCAGCGTGTTGTTCGATACCCAGCTTCTGCAAGCGCACCTCTACTTCTACCACGACTTCAGCGAGGTAATCACGTTCAACTTGAAGGATGAACTGGCGAAAGGCGATCGCACGGTGGCGATGGCGCCGCTCTTCGGAGCGCGACCGGAGTATGATGCTCTGGTCGGGTACATCACCCCCTTCCATGTACGCTGGCTCTTCTGGGCGCTGGTCGCATGGCTCGGCCTCGCCGTGCTCGTGGGGGTGGTATGCGCCGTGCTGTTCCTCGTGCGCGCGGTGCGGTGCATGTTGCGCAAGCCGGCCGGGCGCCTCATGCCCATCGTGTTGCTTGGCCTGACCTGCTTGGTGATGGTGCTGATCACCGGTTCCCTGCTGATGAAGGAAGGCGTGTACTACTTCGGCCTGGGCGACGTGGAACCCTTCGTCGCATGGTCGCCCCTGGTGCTGATCGCGCTGCTGGCGCTGCTCGCCTGGTCGTGGAGACACGGGCCGCGTTGGAGCATGGTCGGCGGCGCGCTCCTTCTGCTTCCGTACGTGTTCCTGCTGGGCTACTGGGGCATGCTCATCCCCTGACCTCTGGATGCCGACCACCCGGATCGGCGCTGCTACATCCGGTACATCCCCGGCTCCGGAGGGAAGACGATGCGCGGCTGCATCCCCAACGGATCCTTCTCCTTGGTGTAGTCCGGATACATCCGTGCCGAGAGGAACCATGCCAAGCCGGCGATCGATATGGAAAGCAGGTGACGACCGAACTCCCACGGATCCACGCTTCCCTTGGCCAACTCGGAAAGGTCGTTGAGGACCGCGAACAACGTGAGGCCATTGATGAAGGCCAGCCACTGCAAGCCTTCACCACGGTAGCGGTACACCGCGATGCCGAGGAAGATGGTGGCGAAGGGCAACACGCGGAGCATACGCCAGCTGCTCTCCATCTTCACTTCACCCGCTACGAACGGGCGCAGCAATTGGAGCAGGGCGAACGCGATGATGCACGCCAACAGCGCCTGGTGGTACGACTTGAAATGCTCGCGCGCCGCCAGCGAAGGCACGTAACGCACCACCTTGGCGATCTTCTCGGGCTTCTCCTCCGGAAGCTCCATCACCAGCTCGTCGAAGATGTGCTGGCGCGAATAGCCGAAGCTGGCCCGTTCCTCGGCCCGTTCACGGATCTCCTTCGGCTTCATCACCGCGAAGTACGCTGAACCCGTTGGAACTCCCCCGCCATCAGCAACGGCCTACGACCGCTCATCAAGGCTTGAAGGAGCTGGAGGCGACCGGCGAATGCCTTTGTTACCGATCTTACCACCGTACATGGCCGCAACCACCACCGCATCATCGTCGAAAGGCATCCGCAGCGTGATCTGGGCATCATCGCTCGGCACACTGATCGAGTGGTACGACTTCTACATCTTCGGCAGCCTGGCCACGGTCATCGCCACGCAGTTCTTCCCGAAGAGCGATCCCACCGCCGCGTTGCTGAGCGTGCTGGCCACCTTCGCGGCGGGCTTCATCGTTCGGCCCTTCGGCGCGCTGGTGTTCGGACGCATCGGGGATCTCGTCGGCCGCAAGTACACCTTCCTGCTCACGCTCATCATCATGGGCGGCAGCACGTTCTGCATCGGCCTGGTGCCGAGCTACGAAAGCATCGGTTTCGCGGCACCGATCATCGTGCTCGTGCTCCGTCTGTTGCAAGGCCTCGCGCTCGGCGGTGAATACGGTGGCGCTGCGACCTACGTGGCCGAACACGCACCACCCGGACGTCGCGGCTTCTACACCTCGTGGATCCAGACCACCGCCACGCTCGGCCTATTCGTTTCCCTCGGCGTGATCCTGCTCACACGCCACAGCCTCGATAGCGATCCTGCCGCTTCCATCGCCAAGTTCAACGATTGGGGCTGGCGCATTCCCTTCCTGCTGTCCATCGTGCTCGTGGGCGTCAGCGTGTACATCCGGTTGAAGATGCACGAGAGCCCGCTCTTCGCGAAGCTGAAGAGTGAAGGCAAGACGAGCACGAACCCGTTGAAGGAGAGCTTCGCCCACAAGCGCAACCTGAAGATGGTGCTGCTCGCGCTGTTCGGTGCCACCATGGGCCAGGGTGTGGTGTGGTACACCGGACAGTTCTATGCGCAGAGCTTTTTGGAGAACACCTGCAAGCTCGACTTCGACCAGTCGCGCACCATCCTGATCTGGGCCATTCTCTTCGCCACGCCCTTCTTCGTGGTCTTCGGCGCGTGGAGCGATCGTATCGGGCGCAAGTGGATCATGATCGCGGGCATGGTGCTGGCGGTGTTCACGTACCGACCGCTATTCGGCACCATGCTGGACCTCACCGATGCATCCAAGTCGCGCATGGAGCAGGTCGATGTTCATTCAACGAGCGTGGTCCAGCCGCCGGAGAACACGAAAACCGTTGTCGACACCTCGACCTACTGGAAACTCGTCGGCATCGTCTTCATCCTGATCCTCTACGTCACCATGGTCTACGGGCCGATCGCCGCCTTCCTCGTGGAGCTCTTCCCCACGCGCATCCGCTACACGTCCATGTCGCTCCCCTACCACATCGGCAACGGGGTGTTCGGTGGATTGACGCCGTTCATCGCCACGCTGCTTACGACCATGCATGTGGGCGACAAGCTCGTCGGGCTCTGGTACCCGATCATCATCGCCGGTGTGAGTTGCTTGATCGGAGGCGTGTATCTGACCGCGAAGCTCGACCGCAACGTGAACGACTAGACCATGCAACTCATCAAACGCACACTCGGACTGGTCTGCATGATGCTTGGGCCGCTCGCGATCTGGTACCTGGTGAGCACCGCATCCAGCGAGATCGCGCGCAAACCCGGCACCGACACCTGGATCCAATGGGGCGTTTTCGTCGGTGTGTTCCTGCCCATCGCCATCGGCCTGGTGCTCTTCGGCTACTACGCCCTACGCGGCGAATACGATCGCTTGCCGAGTCGCTCCGATGAGCTTTGATCCGCATCTTTGAACGAGACGTCCTGAACATGACCGCCGTGACCAACACTTCCGCCTTCCATCGCCTGCGCACCAACGCCGATTACCAAGCGGCCTACGCCCGAAGCGTGCAAGACCCCGAAGGCTTCTGGGCCGCGCAAGCCGAGGAGTTCACCTGGAAGAAGAAATGGGATCGTGTGCTCGACTGGAACTTCGATGCGCCCGATGTGAAGTGGTTCGTAGGTGGTCAGCTGAACATCACCGAGAACTGCCTTGACCGCCACCTGGCTATGCGCGGCGACAAGACCGCGATCCTCTGGGAAGGCAACGACCCGAACGAGGCCACGCAACACATCACCTACACCCAACTGCATGAGCGCGTGTGCCGCTACGCGAACGTGCTCAAACGCAACGGCGTGAAGAAGGGCGACCGCGTGTGCATCTACATGCCGATGATCCCCGAACTCGCTGTAGCGGTGCTGGCCTGCGCGCGCATCGGCGCGATCCATTCCGTGGTGTTCGCGGGCTTCAGTGCGCAGAGCATCGCTGATCGTGTGCAGGATGCTGATGCCGCGTACGTCCTCACCAGCGATGGCATGATGCGCGGTGCGAAGAAGGGACCTGTGAAAGCCATCGTGGATGAAGCCCTGAAGAGTTGTCCTGGCGTGAAGAAGGTGATCGTGACCAAGCGTACCGGTGATGCCGTGGCCATGAGCGACGGCCGCGATGTATGGCTGCACGATGAACTGAAGCATGTCGATGCCGACTGCCCGGCCGAACCGATGGACAGCGAGAATGTGCTCTTCATCCTCTACACCAGCGGCAGCACCGGGAAACCCAAAGGTGTGGTGCACACGTGCGGCGGCTACATGGTGTATGCGGACTATACTTTCCGCAACGTGTTCCAGTACGAGGAGAACGACGTGTACTGGTGTACCGCCGACGTGGGTTGGGTCACAGGCCACAGCTACATCATCTACGGACCCTTGCTCGCAGGCGCCACCTCGTTGATGTTCGAGGGCATTCCCACCTACCCCGATGCAGGACGTTTCTGGCAGGTGATCGACAAGCATAAGGTCTCCATCTTCTACACCGCGCCTACCGCGATCCGCTCGCTGATGGCGCAAGGGCTCGATTTCGTGAAGCCCTATGCACTGTCTTCCTTGAAAGTGATCGGTAGCGTAGGTGAACCGATCAACGAAGAAGCCTGGCATTGGTATAAGGAACACATCGGGCACAACCGCTGCCCCATCGTGGATACGTGGTGGCAAACCGAGACCGGCGGCATCCTGATCTCTTCGCTCGCCGGTGTTACGGACGAGAAACCAAGCTACGCTGCATGGCCGTTGCCCGGCGTGCAACCTGTGCTGCTCACACCCGACGGCAAGGAGATCGCCGAGAACGACGTGGAAGGCCTGCTCGCGATCAAGTTCCCGTGGCCGAGCATCATCCGCACCACCTACGGCGATCACGAGCGATGCCGACAGACCTACTTCAGCAGCTACAAGGGCTACTACTTCACCGGCGATGGCGCACGCCGCGATGCTGAAGGCCGCTACCGCATCATCGGTCGCGTGGACGATGTGATCAACGTGAGCGGTCACCGCTTCGGAACGGCCGAGATCGAGAACGCGATCAACGAAAGTGAATGGGTGGTGGAGAGCGCCGTGGTGGGCTATCCGCACGACATCAAAGGCCAGGTCATCTACGCCTACGTGATCACCGACAAGCGGATCGACGATGCCGACAAGGCCCGCGCCGAGATCCTCGCCACGGTGACGAAGGTGATCGGTCCCATCGCCAAACCGGACAAGATCCAGTTCGTGAGCGGCCTGCCCAAGACACGCAGCGGCAAGATCATGCGACGGATCCTGCGGAAGGTGGCGGAGAACGAGCTGGGAAGTTTGGGGGACACCTCCACCCTGCTGGATCCTACCGTTGTGGATGAGATCAAGGCGGGGCGGGTGTGATCCTTGACTTCCTGAAGTAGGCAGCAGGCTGAGCAACAACTTCAGCGGCATGTCATACAACAGATCATATTCGTCCCAGACATTCGCGGACCACGGGAATGTGGAAGGGGATAGCTTTGCCTCTATGGAGGAAGAAATAACCATCACTGGAAAGTCCGGGAGGGTGTATCGCTTTGCACTATTCCGAATGGAACATCTTGCGATGCTCGTTGATCCTCACAAAACTGGAGCCGTTGTAGTCGTTGTCACCGATAGCCAGACCAAACTCGTTTACGCTACGTACTCCGAAAATGGTCCTAGGGAAGGCTTGTTACGTGCTCATATGCATCTACGCTATGAGAGCGGATACTTCGGATACATACGGGTCGCAGACTTTGAAGGAGCCAGTATTGCTGGCGACATTCAGGCGGGGATAATACCAGCTTGATAAATGAGTCACTAGAGAGTACCGCAACTAAAGGCGGCTTGTCTATTCCTGCTCCTTCATCAACCGTTCCATCGCCGCGTTGATCCGCTCGAAGCGCTCATCGCGTTCGGCGACCACCGTGCGTAATGCGAGCGCCGTGCTTTTCACCGCCTTATCACGAAGGAAACCCACCACCTTCCCGTTGGCGTTGTTCACCTCCATCCCGATACACACCGCCAGGCTGCGGCCCGGTTCGCGGCCCATCTGGCGGCCGATGGCGATCACCAGGAATGTGCGCCCGTCGCTGTGCGCGAACCGATGCGCTTCGCAGATAGGTCCTGTGTACTTCTTCTTCGTACGCAGGTCATCGATGCGCTGGAATAGGCCTTCCTTCAACCATGCGCCAACACCGTCGTTGAGCATTTCGATGGCCAGGGGCTGTTGAGCGCGGTCCAGGAAAAGCTCCTTCATCGGCTCCACCGTGCCACGTGCGCGGTCATGGTCGAAGCGTTGAAAGAACAAGCTCGTGATCCCGAAGTGCTGCGGTGCGAGGTTCGTCAGGCGCACCATGAACATCTCCGGGGATGAGTTGTGGCGTGCCAGCAGATCGAGTAGCGCGCCACCCTCGAAGCTGCTCCTCGCGAAGAACGAACGCAGGCCGTCGACCAGTTGTACGGGCGGGAGCAACAGGGCTCCCCCGAAATAGCTCGCCTTGCTGTTGTTCAGCACGTGATCGAAACTGGTGGCGCGTGGCCAGGGTGTCATCAACGCGCGCTGGCCGGTAAGGCCCAGGAACGCATAACCCAGCTCCTTCGCAAAGAGGAACGCCTTCTGGTTCTCCGCGAGGTGCGCGTTGATCAACAGCTTCTTCCTTTCGGGGATGAAGACGCTGCGGATGTGCGACAACTCGGGATATGCATCCAATCCGGTCTCCTCCACGGTATAGCCGAACCGATCCACGAGAAGTGCGCGTAAACGGACGCTCTCCAATCCCTCCAGATCGGCCACCCCGTGGAGCGCGCGGAACCGCACCACTTCAGCTTCGAGATCCGGGAAGTAGTTCTCGTGCAGCTCTTGATAGGAACGCAATGCGGCGAAGTAGAAATGCTCCTGCGACAGGTTGTAGTTGGCGGCGATGCGTGCCAGCGTGCTGATGAACGCTGTGACCTTTGCCGGCGCATTGGCGATGAGTTCCACGAGCTTGCCGCGGTCGATACCGAAAAGGTCAAGGGGCACTTCCTTCAGGAACCCGCTTTCAAGCAGCTCACCGACCGGAGCCAGGTGCTTGTCCAGCTTCAGGCTCACCAACGTGTCGAAGGTGGTGCCCAGCGCTTTGGCCAGTGCTGCGATCTTCTCGGCCTTCGGATACTTACGGCCCTTCTCGATCTCGTTCAGGTAGGACACGGAGAGACCGGTCAGCTGACCGAGCTGCGCCAGCGAAAGGTCCTGCGCCTGTCGCGCGCGCCGCAACTTCAGCCCGAAGATCAACCGGATGTCCTCCTCCTTCAGCTCCATGGCTGAAAAGTAGCACGAAAGGCTACCAGCGATCTTCAACGGCACAGCGGCACTCCGCAGCTAACGCTCGCGGCCGCGCCCACGCGATCACCTGTGCCATGCAACGAACAAGCCCCGACACATGCCGGGGCTTGCTACTGGTCGGGAGAGGAGAGCGTTCAACCACCCATGAGCACGGGCTCCAACCGCGACACTTCAACTTCTTCGAAGAGCCTGGAACGGATGTGGAACCGTTTACCGTACGGGATCTCCAGACTGAAACTGGAGCCGCGACCATCCACCACATCCAAGGTGAGCTGGCAGTGCTTCCAGTACGCGAACTGCTCGGCGTGCATCCAGAACTCCACACCATCCACCACGCCCAACCGCACATCCTGGCTGCCCATGCGGAACTCATCCTTCGGGAAACACATGGGCTGCGAACCATCACAACAACCACCGCTCTGGTGGAAGACCAACGGACCGTGCGCCTTGCGGATCACATCCAGGAGCTCCAACGCTGCGAACGTCGCCGTGATGCGCGGTACCGTAGTTCCTATTTCTGTCATGATGCGATCGGAAGGGTCGATGAACGTGATGGATTCGAGCATGATGGCCTAGAAGAAACCGAGCTTGTTCTTGCTGTAGTTCACCAGCATGTTCTTCGTCTGCCGGTAGTGGCCCAGCATCATCTTGTGGTTCTCGCGCCCGAAGCCGCTCTTCTTGTAGCCGCCGAACGGTGCGTGCGCCGGATACGCGTGGTAGTTGTTCACCCACACGCGACCCGCTTGGATGGCACGCGGCACCTGGTACAGTTCGTGCGCATCACGCGTCCACACACCTGCGCCCAGCCCGTAAGCGGAATCGTTCGCGATGGCGATGGCTTCCTCGGTGGTCTTGAAGGTGGTCACGGCCAGCACAGGTCCGAAGATCTCCTCTTGGAAGATGCGCATCTTGTTGTGACCCTTGAACACCGTGGGCTGTATGTAGTAGCCCTTGGATAGATCGCCGTCCAACTTCGCAGCGGTGCCGCCGGTGAGCACCTCGGCACCTTCCTGCTTGCCGATGTCCATGTAGCTGAGGATCTTCTCGTACTGGTCGTTGCTGGCCTGCGCGCCGAGCATCGTCGTGCTGTCCAATGGGCTGCCGAGCTTCACGGCTTTCACGCGCGCGATCACGCGTTCCATGAACCTGTCATAGATGCTCTCGTGTACCAGCAGGCGCGACGGACAGGTACAGATCTCGCCTTGGTTCAAACAGAACATCACCGCACCTTCGATGGCCTTGTCCAGGAAGGCATCGTCAGCGTCCATCACCGACGGGAAGAAGATGTTCGGCGATTTGCCGCCGAGCTCCATCGTCACCGGATTGAGGTTCTCACTGGCGTACTGCATGATCAGGCGACCGGTGGTGGTCTCGCCGGTGAAGGCCACTTTGGCCACACGCGGTGATTGCGCCAACGGCTTGCCCGCTTCCGGTCCGAAACCCGTGACGATGTTCAGCACGCCTTCGGGAAGGAGATGGCCGATGAGCTCCATCAGCGCCATGATGCTCGTGGGCGTTTGTTCGGCGGGCTTCACCACCACACAACAACCTGCCGCCAATGCCGGTGCGATCTTCCACGTGGCCATGAGCAGCGGGAAGTTCCATGGGATGATCTGGCCCACCACACCGATGGGTTCATGCAGCACGATGCTCACCGTATCGGGATCGTGCTCGCTGATGGATCCTTCCTCCGCACGGATGACACCGGCGAAGTAGCGGAAGTGGTCGATCACCAAGGGAAGGTCCGCGTTCATCGTTTCGCGGATCGGCTTGCCGTTGTCGATGGTCTCGATGGTGGCGAGGTATTCCTTGTTATCCTCGATCACCTGCGCGATGCGGTTGAGGATGTTGCTGCGCTCGGTGGGCGTGCTACGGCTCCATTTGCCAAAGGCCTTGTGCGCCGCTTCGATGGCCAGATCCACATCCTCCTTCTTGCTGCGCGCCGCCTGGGTGAAGACCTGGCCGGTGATCGGGCTGATGTTGTCGAAGTATTCCCCACCTACCGGCTTCACCCATGTGCCGCCGATGTAGTTCTCATACCGCTCCTTGAACCGGATGTCCGTACCGGGGAAGGTGGCGGACTTCGATGCTGTCGCTGTTGCCATGTTCATTGGGTTTAGGACGCCAAGGTGGCCGTGTAAGCGAGCCGATGACCTTCACAGCCGTCCCACGCACTAGCACATCCGTCCCAAGGGCCGTGCACCGGTCACATCCCCTTCATTCCGAAGTACCTTGTGATCGCTCCCAATGGCCACCCCTGCTCACCTGGATCCGGTAGACCTCACCCCTGAGGACAAGGTGACCACGGCCATCGAGCATCGCCGTGCCTATTCCTTGGAGCGGTGTGAGCTGAACGTGTACGAGACGCGCAAGGCAACGAATGGCGTACATCTCACGTTCGGTGGGTTCACCATCACCAGCATGTTGCGCGGCAAGAAAGTGCTGCACGATGTGGGGGAGAACGCTGCGCTGGACTACGTACCGGGCCAGACCATGCTGGTCCCGCACAACGGCAGCATGGACATCGACTTCCCCGATGCTTCCCCCTGGCGACCCACGCAATGCACGGCGCTGGTGATCGAGCAATCGCACTTCACCAAGCAGCTCGATTACCTGAACGAGCAACGGCCGATGCCCGATGGCCAGGCGTGGAGCATAGATCCGAACAGGCCTTTCCTGCAGAACGACGACGAGCTGGCGCGCTTGAGCGATCGTATGGTGCGCGTGTTGAGCGGCACGGATCCGTTGAAGGATATCCTGGGCGATCTTCTGTTGAAGGAGATCGTACTGGCCTTGATCCGCCTGCAGAACCGCGCCGATGTGTTCAACAATGGTGCCGACGCACCTTGGAACCTGCGCTTCAAAGCCGTGGTGGAGCACATCCGCCGCAACCTGACCGAACCCATCGCCGTGCAACGGTTGTGCGAACTCGCTGGCATGAGCCGCAGTGCCTTCTACCGCGCCTTCACCGATCAGTTCGGCATGGGGCCCAACCAGCTCGTGCTGCACGAACGCATCAACTACGCCAAGCAGTTGCTGGGCCAACGTGATGTGCCCATCAAGGAAGTGTGTTATGCAAGCGGCTTCAGCGATCCGAACTACTTCGCACGGCTCTTCAAGAAGATGGAGGGCATCACACCCGGCGAGTTCCGCAACGCGGGCTGATCACGCTACGACAGGCTCCACTTTCGGATAGCGCACATTCCCATACTGCTTCATGTACAGGTCGTAGATGATCCCATCCGCCAGACCCACCTTGGGTACGAACACCTCTTCGATGCCTGCATGCTCCATGACCTGCAGGAAGATGTCCGCCGCTGGGATGATCACGTCGGCACGGTCAGGACGCAGGCGCAGCACTTTCACACGGTCTTCGAACGAATAGTTCGCGATACGGTCGCGTTGCTCTTTGATATCGCCACGCGACAGCGGCTCACCGAAGGCATTGCCGTTCTCCTTGAAGATGCGGTTGATGTTGCCACCCGTACCGATCGCCATGAGCGATCCGTGTTGCATCCGTAGATCCTCCAGGAACGCCTTCATCTCCACCCAGCTCTCGGGCAGCACCTTGCCTTTCAATGTCCGCACCGTCCCGATCTTGAAGCTGGCCCCTTTCACACGGCGCCCTTTCTCCAGCCAGGTAAGTTCGGTGCTTCCACCGCCCACATCGATGTAGAGGTAGCTGCGGTCCTTCAGCAGGTCCTGGGTCCAGAATGTGCTCACGATCAGATCGGCTTCCAGCTTGCCGTTGATCACTTCGATGTGTACGCCGCTCTCCATCTCCACCCGCGCGATGATCTCCGCACTGTTGGTGGCTTCGCGCATGGCACTGGTGGCGCAGCAGCGCACGTAAGGCACGTTGTACACCTCGGTGAGCAGCCGGAACGCCTTCAAGCTCTTGATCAGGTAATCCCTCTTGGCCGCCCCGATAGAGCCGAAATCGAACACGTCCTCGCCCAAGCGGATGGGTACACGCACGAGCGTCTGCTTCTTGATGATCGGATGGTCATCGCGTTCGATCACCTCGCCCACGAGCAGGCGAACAGCGTTCGACCCGATATCGATGGCGGCATATGTAAGGTCGCGGGCGATGCAGCGAAGGTAGGCCGGATCCGCAGCTCCATCTCAACGGACCGAAGGAGGAAGCTGCAGTCCTGGAACGCGACACCACAACCCTCTTCGCGCATTCCGTCTTATGTTCGAACATAAGTTCCACTCGCCATGCGCTTCCTCCGTACGGTCCTTTCCACCCTTCTGGTCCTCTCGGGCCTTTCCGCCTCCGCCATTCAGGTCTACGCCGGGTTCGTACAGAACGCATCGTGCGGGAACCCCACAGGTGCCATCGACATCTATGTGCTGGGCGGCACACCGCCTTATGCGTTCCAATGGAGCAACGGCGCCACCACGGAGGATCTGAACGGCCTGGCCGCTGGGCAATACACGGTGACAGTGACCGATGCGAACAACGAGGTCGTCAGCGACGACTGGTACGTCTATGACGCGCCACTCGACGGGGGGGCCATGAGCGCGCAGGACGGCCACTACAGTTGCATCGGTGCACAGGGTGGTGAGGTACAGGTGATCGAATGGGGGATCAACGGAACCCCACCGTACAGCTATGACCCACCACCTGATGGCGTGGATCCGCAAGGCGACCCCTATTTCGTTTTCCCTTTCACGCCGCCTGGCAGCACGGTGAGCATACAGGTCACGGATGCCAACGGGTGCAGCGGCACCTTGCAGGAACCCATCGTTGCGCCGCAGACCGTCGGGGGCCCCAACATGATCGTATACGAGGTCCAAGGATCTTGCACATCCGGCACCGGCGGCACGGCCACGATCGGCAATGTGAACGACGGGACGTTGGGGCTCGCGCCACAATGTTGGGTATTGGATGCGCTGAACAACTACGTGATGGGCGACATCTTCCCGTCGAATGAAGCCTCTCTTACGGGCCTCGCACCGGGGGCCTACCGTTTCTTCCGCAATTGGGATCCGCAAGGCACTTACATGGCCTGGAGCTGCGAGGGGAACCCTTACGACCAGATCGGTTTCGTGATCCCCGACCTTGGCACCGATTGCGGTTCGCTGAGCGGCCGCGTCTTCATCGATGTCGATCAGGATTGCACACCGGATGCTGGTGAAGTGGGCGTGCCTTATTCCATCCTCCAGGTGCTTCCTGGAGCGCAATACACCATTACCGATGCCAACGGCGACTACCACATCGACCTCGTGAACGGTATCTATGCGGTGCAACACACGGAACCCTCGCTCATCCAGCTTTGCCCAACGACCAGCCCCGCACCCTTCGTGATCAACTATGCGCCGGTAACGCTGAACCTGGCGGATAGCAGTTCGGTGCCGCACGACCTCGCCGTTAGTGTATGGACCTCCAACGCGCGGCCGGGGTTCGCCACGTCGACCTACGTGGTACTCACCAACACATCGGCCTATCCGAGCGGGGCGGTGACGTTGACACTCTCCTTCCCCGGTATCCTGCAATCGCCGAACCCGGCCAACGGACAGTGGACCTTCCCCACCATACCACCCTATTCCAGCAGCGTGCATACGTTCACGGCCATGGTGCCTGCGGATATCGCCTTGCTCGGCATCTCGTTGGACTATACGGCCACGGCTACCAACGGCATCACCGAAGAGAACACGGGGAACAACTCAGCCTCGGCGACCGTGGTGGTCACCGGTAGTTATGACCCCAACGACAAGACCGGCAGGACAAGCACCGGCTTGGCCGACAACCTGTATTTCGTGGACCTTGACGAGTGGATCGACTATACCGTGCGTTTCCAGAACACCGGCACCGCAGCTGCGGAAACGGTCGTGATCCGCGATACCATCGAAAGCGACCTCGACATCACATCGTTGCAGATCCTTGGCGCAACGCACGACTTCACACCCTCGTTCGGCGTAGGTAGGGAACTCATTTTCACCTTCAACGACATCGACCTTCCCGATAGCACCAGCGACTTCGCCGGAAGCCAAGGTGCCGTGCATTTTCGCCTGAAGCCTCGCGCGGGGATCACCGTGGGCGATGCACTGGAGAACACCGCAGCCATCTACTTCGACTTCAATCCGCCGATCATCACCAACACAGCAACGCACGTTGTGGAGATCAGCACGAGCACTTCCGAAGGGGACGCGGGAGCATTGCACCTCTTCCCTGTTCCGGCCACGGATGAATTGAGACTGGTGAGCGCTTCTGCGGTGCGATCCGTGGAAGTGTTCAGCATGGATGGTAGGCGAGTTCCCGTATCCCGGACAACCGATGGCCGGATCCCTATCCGCTCCCTTGCCGAAGGCAGCTATTTCCTTCGCGCTGTTCTACAGAACGGTCAACAGTTCACGAAGCGGTTCGAAAAACGCTAGGCCATGGACGTAGCACGAAAAACGTTGACCGTTGCGTGCCTGCTTTGGGTGACCAGGTCGTTCGCGCTGAGCGTGAGCGTTACGGCCGAGCCCATCCCCTGCGGGAGCACCTTCACCGTTACGGCGCATGCCACGGCTTCCGGTGGCACCCCTCCCTACACCTACCTATGGAATACCGGGGAGACCACCCAGACCATCTCGTTCAACGCACCGGGGATCTATTCCTGCACGGTGACCGATGCTTCAGGAACGACCGCTTTCGACTCGGATGTCTCCAATGCCTTCACTACGTTCCATCTGGCTGTGCAGGATGTGATCGCGGCCTGCACGCCCTGCGAAGGTGAGATCTTGTTGGATACGCTCCTGTTGACAGGCACATCGCCGTACGCGATAACGCCTGAACCCGCATACTACGATGGGTCTATGGCCCACCTCACCGACCTGTGCAGTTTCGAGTTCACGTTCAACGTGACCGATGCCGCTGGATGCACGCAGGATATCTCTTTGCCGATCGGCTCGCAACCCTACTTGAGCGGCCAGGTCATCGGTACCACGCCCGGTTGCAATGGCGGCGCGGATGGTTCGGTGGAATTGGCCATCTGGCTGGAGAACACACCACTGAACAATTACCCGATCGACCTGCGCGTATTGGATGAACTGGGGGCCGTGGTCATGCAACCAGGTGGCGCGGCCGGCTCTGTGATGAGCCCCTACTACCAGACGATCGAAGGTCTTGCTCCCGGAGCATACACGGCCCAGGGTTCGTTCACGGCGCATTGTGACCCGGCGGTATTCAACCTTCCGTTCACCATTACCGACATGGGTCCGGACTGCGGTCATGTGCAGGGCGTGGTGTGGTACGATCTGGACCAGGATTGCCTGCTCGAAAGCGGCGAGACACGACTCCCGTTCCGCGTGAACACCATATTGCCCGGGCCGCAGTACGCGATCACCGACGGAAATGGACAGTTCAACCAAGCGTTGGACTACGGCAACTACACCATCCAGCAGAACAGCCCTGATCTGGGACAAGTGTGCCCACCAGCTGCACCAGTGCCGTTCACGCTCGACGCCGGGAACCAGAGTGCTTTCATCGGCTTCGCGGATACCAGTACGATCGCCTTCGACCTGGAGACCGATTGCTTCCTGGGAGCCGCACGGCCAGGGTTCGAGGTAGCCAGCACCGTGCGCGTTGAGAACCGCTCCATCTATCCCAGCGGGCCACTTACCATTACCTACACCTACGATACCGAACTGCAATTCATCAGCGCCGACATCATGCCGTCCGTTCAATCACCCGGTCATCTTGAATGGGAACTCCCGGCGATCAACGGATACGGGCTGCGCTATGTGCATCCCTTGTTCAGCCTGCTAGCGGACCCACTGCTGCTGGGCACATCGCTGGAAGCGACCGCAACGGTCATGAACGATGGTCCCGAGGACATGCTGACCAACAACACCTGCACATCGTCACGTATCGTTACCGGCAGTTACGACCCGAATGACAAGTCGGGAACTACCAGCAGCCGGTCCAGTGATTCGCAGTATTTCCTGGACGAGGACGGATCCATCACCTACACCATCCGCTTCCAGAACACGGGCACGGATACGGCCTTCACCGTGCTGCTTCGCGATGAACTGGACGCGGACATGGACATCGGATCACTGCAGCTTCTGAGCGCCTCGCATGCCTTTGCACCATCGTTCGGCGAAGGCCGCGAACTCGTTCTCACGTTCAACCACATCGACCTTCCGGATAGTGCAACGGACCTGCTCGGAAGCCAGGGTTTCGTCCGGTACCGCATCCAACCGAAAGTCGATATCGAAGTGGGTGATGTCCTCGAGAATACGGCGGCCATCCACTTCGACTTCAACCCTCCGATCATCACCAATACGGTGACGCATGTCGTGGACTTCAGTACGGGGGTGGAACCCGCATCATCCCACACCCTGCATGTGAAGCCCAACCCGGCGAATGACGTTCTCTACGTGAGCCTACCGCTCAGCGGCCCTTACTCAGCGCAGGTCTTTGCCATCGACGGACGAGCGGTGAGCGTGCCGATCACCCAGCGCTTGAACAACCTGGAGATCGACGTGCATGGGCTTGAGCCCGGCACCTACGTGGTAAAGACAGGGCAAGGAAGCGCCCGTTTCGTGAAGCGGTAACCCTTACTTCAGCACGGCCAGCCGTTCCTCCAGCGACTTGATCCATACCTGGGCGTCGGCTTACTTTTTGCGTTCGTTCAAATGTCGATGGGTCAATGTGCTCGCTCTTCGTTGACGGGCGGCGATCCGCCTTTGCCAGACCGAATCACCGGCGGGTCTGCAAGCTCGAAGTTGGTGGGGCTTAGCCTGATTGTGTACACCCGAGCGGAGGCTCTTCGAGGCACTCGGAAGCGTGTCGTTTGGTAGCCGAGATAGCTGATCAGCAAATGGCTTCGTCCAACTTGCGACACGCCGGATATCTCCATGCTGAAGAGCCCGTTCTCATCGGTCATGGTACCCTGACCATTGTCCTCAGATCGTACGGTCGCGAACATCAACGGTTCCCCATTCGTGCGATCGACCACGCGTGCTGATATCGCTCGCAAGCCCTGCTGCTGCTGCGCAAAAAGACCTATGCTCGATAAGGCTATCAGCAAGAAGGCTACAACATGGACCTTCATCACTTAGCAGGATGCCAGGAGGCCGATGTTTGCATAAACAGGCCTACTTCAGCACGGCCAGCCGTTCCTCCAGCGACTTGATCTTGGCTTCAGCGTCCGCCTTCTTCTTGCGCTCGTTCTCCAACACCTGAGCGGGTGCGCCGGAAACGAAACGCTCGTTGCTCAGCTTCTTGTCCACGCTGGAAAGGAAACCGCGGAGGTACTTGATCTCTTCCTCGGCCTTCTTCGCCTCGGCTGCGGGATCCACCTTGCCTCCCAGGTCAACGGCGTACTCCGTTGTGCCCACGAGGAATGTGATCGCACCCTCACCGGCTTTCTCCACTGCGCTGATCGCTTTCAGGTTGGCGAGCTTCAGGGCCAGGGTGGAAACAGCGTCACGCATGGGTGCCGCCCCTTTCACCTGCACATCCAACGCTTCCTTCGGCGAAAGGCCACGCTCATTCCGCACGTTGCGCGCGGCGGTCACCAGGTCGAAGGCATGTTGCATCTCGGCTTCCAGCTTCGCATCGCCCGCTGCACCCTTCGGCCATTGTGCCACGATCACGTCATCGGCACGTTCGCGCAGCAGATGCCACACTTCTTCGCTGAGGAAGGGCATGAAGGGATGCAACAACTTCAGCACATCCTGGAACAGGTCCAGTGTGGCTTCGTAGGTCGCGCGGTCGATGGGTTCACCAACGCCATCAACGAAGGCTGGCTTGATGCTCTCGAGATACCAGCTGCACAGATCGTCCCAGACCAGCTTGTAGGTCGCCATCAACGCCTCGCTGATGCGGAACTGATCGAAGAGCCCATCGATCTCGGTGGTGCCACGCACCATGCGTGAACGCATCCAAGCGACAGCGGCTGCGGAGCTCTCAGATTGTGGTTTGTCAGCGACCTCCCAGCCTTTCACGAGGCGGAACGCGTTCCAGATCTTGTTGCCGAAGTTGCGACCCTGCTCGCACAACGAATCGTCGTACGGCAGATCGTTGCCCGCAGGTGAGGTGAGCAGCATGCCCACGCGCACGCCATCGGCACCGAACTTGGCGATAAGGTCCAGCGGGTCCGGGCTGTTGCCCAGGCTCTTGCTCATCTTGCGGCCAAGCTTGTCGCGCACGATGCCGGTGAGGTACACGTTCTTGAACGGCACCTCCTGCTTGTACTCCATGCCCGCCATGATCATGCGCGCCACCCAGAAGAAGAGGATCTCCGGTGCGGTCACCAGGTCGTTCGTGGGGTAGTAGTATTTGATGTCGGCGTTATCCGGATCCTTGAACCCGTCGAACACGCTGATGGGCCACAACCAGCTGCTGAACCAGGTGTCCACGACATCCTCGTCCTGCTTGATGCCCGTGGTGCTCTGTCCAGCAGCCTTGAACTGCGCGATGGCCTCGGCTTCGGTCCGGCAGACGGCGGCATCACCGGCATCGTTGTACCACGCCGGGATCTGCTGTCCCCACCACAACTGGCGGCTGATGCACCAGTCGCGCACGTTCTCCATCCAGTACTTGTAGGTGTTCTGGAACTTCTGCGGATGCAGTTTCACACGACCGTCCATCACCACCTCCAAGGCGGGTTTGGCGAGTTCGCTCATCTTCAGGAACCACTGCAACGAAAGGCGCGGTTCGATCACCGCATCGGTGCGTTCGCTGGTGCCCACCTTATTCTGGATGTCCTCGGTCTTCACCAGGGAGCCCTCGGCCTCCAACTGCTTCGCGATCTTCTTGCGCACCACGAAGCGATCCTCGCCCACGTACAGTTGGGCGGCGGGGCTCAACGTGGCGTTGGCCTCCAGGATGTCGATGGTCTCGAGGTTGTGCTTCTTGCCGAGCTCGTAGTCGTTCGTGTCGTGCGCGGGTGTCACCTTCAACGCACCGGTACCGAACTCGCGCTCCACGTATTCATCGAAGATCACCGGGATGCTCCGGCCGATCAACGGCACCAGCACGCGCTTGCCTTTCAGGTGAGCATAGCGCTCATCCTCTGGATGTACCGCAACGGCCGTATCGCCGAGGATCGTTTCCGGACGTGTCGTAGCGATGGTGACCCATTCATCCTTCGCTCCTTCAACAGCATAGCGGATGTGGTACAACTTCGAGCTGACCTCCTTATGGATCACTTCTTCGTCGCTGACGGCCGTCAACGCCAGGGGGTCCCAGTTCACCATGCGAAGGCCACGGTAGACCAAGCCCTTCTTGTGCAGGTCGATGAACACATCGAGCACCGCATCGCTCAGGTCCGGCTCCATGGTGAAGCGCGTGCGGTCCCAATCGCAGCTAGCACCGAGCTTCTTCAACTGCTCCAGGATCACACCGCCGTACTTCTCCTTCCACGCGAAGGCATGCTTCAGGAATTCTTCCCGACCGATCGCGCTTTTCTTGATGCCTTGCTCCTGCAACAGCCGAACGACCTTCGCCTCGGTGGCGATGGAGGCATGGTCCGTACCCGGCACCCAGCACGCGTTCTTGCCCTGCATGCGCGCACGGCGAACCAGCACATCCTGGATCGTGTTGTTCAGCATGTGCCCCATGTGCAGCACACCCGTCACGTTCGGCGGAGGGATCACCACGGTGTACGGCTCGCGCTCGTCGGGTACACTGCGGAAGTAGCCCTTCTCCATCCAGTGCTTGTACCACTTGTCCTCGCTCTGCGCGGGCTCGAAACGTTTCGGGATCTCTGCTGATGCCATGCTGTTCTGCCGATGGGTTCGGATACCCATATTCCGGCGGGCCGCGAAGTTACCGTTCCCTCCACGACGGTGGGCGCGCATTCAGCTTGTCAACGTTCTGTTAGATCCGCGCCGCCCGTTCCCCAGTAAGCGAACCTTGCATCATGAACGCACCGATCGCGACCATAACGCTGGCACTGACCTTCCTGATGGGCACGCATGCTTCCAGGCAACGTACCGGCCATGAAATGACGGAGCGTGGCCCCAGGATCGGCTTCATCGACCCGATGGTGCATGACTACGGGGCCATAACCTACGGTTCGGCCGGACGGTGCTCCTTCCGCTTCATCAATACGGGCGATGCACCATTGGTCATCGAGGCCTTCCAAAGTAGCTGTGGGTGCCTTGTCCCTTATTTCGACAGGGAACCTGTGTTGCCCGGCGACACCGCCTCCGTTGGCTTGAAGTACGATACACATCGGGCCGGGCGGATCAACAAAAGCGCCACCTTGAGAAGCAACGCCCTCAACACGCCGGTCGTCACACTGCGGATCGTAGGCACGGTGCTTCCTGATAGCGCATCCCGACACGCACCGATAGCGCGCTGAACCTCCGCTGTTAAACTCCTGTTAAGGTCTACAAGCACGGTATACCACCCTTCTACCTTCGACGTACGAAAGCCAAAAACGACACTCCTCAACCCATGAAACAGTTCCTCTTCACGCTCGGCCTCAGCCTCTTCACGCTGGGCGCCATGGCCCAGCCCGGTATGAAACCTGTTGGTGGCACCGGTCCCATGCTCAGCTTGGATAAAGAAGTTCACGACTACGGCAATATCAAACAGGGCGGCAACGGCGAATGCGAGTTCACCGTGACCAACACCGGTGATCAGCCGCTGATCATCTCCCAGTGCCAGGGTAGCTGCGGCTGTACCGTACCACAATGTGATACGGCTCCCATCAAACCCGGTGCGAAGAGCGTGATCAAGGTGAAGTATGACTCCAATCGTCCCGGATCCATCGCCAAGAGCGTCACCATCACCAGCAATGCCACTAACGCGCCCAGCAAGGTGATCCAGATCAAAGGTTTCGTGGAATCGGCCCCAACCACGCCCACCAGCCCTGAGAAAGAGCCCGCACAAGGCGCTCCTGTAGAGAAGAAGTAGTCCATAGCGGCCCTTAGAACACGATCCATCCGAAACGAACATGAAGAAGTTCCTCCTTTCCCTCTCCGCTGTGGCCTTGATGCTCGGCGTCAGCGCCCAAGAAGGTGCCAAGCCGGTCAGCGGCAGCGGCCCGCAGATCAGCATCGACAAGGACGTGCATGACTATGGCATCATCGATCAAGGCGCTAATGGAACCTGTGAATTCGTGGTGACCAATACCGGCGATCAGCCGCTGATCATCACCAACTGCAAAGGATCCTGCGGCTGTACGGTGCCCAAGTGCGACACCGCGCCCATCAACCCTGGTCAGAAGACTACCATCGCGGTGAAGTACGACACGAAACGCCTGGGTGGCATCAACCGAAGCGTCACCATCACCAGCAACGCCACCAACGCTCCAGAGAAAGTGGTCCGCATCAAAGGCGAGGTGAAAGGCACACCGGAAACCCCGACATCCCCCGTGAAAGAGGCCAGCCCGATGGCTCCGGTGGAGAAAGGATAGTCCGAAGTATCACGGCCGACAAAAGCCCCTTCCGAACACGGAAGGGGCTTTTTGCATTCCACAACTCCGGTATGCCGATCTTCGCCACCCACTCTACGACCATGCCTGCCATCTCCACGAAAGGGCTCAACATGCCCCCGTCGCCGATCCGCAAACTCGTTCCCTTCGCCGAGGCCGCCAAACAACGGGGCGTCAAGGTGATCCACCTCAACATCGGTCAACCCGACATCGCCTCCCCGGAAGTGGCGCTGAACGCGATACGCTCGTTGGACCGTACGGTGATCGAATACAGCCATTCGGCAGGCTACGAGAGCTACCGGAAGGGCCTGGCTACCTACTACGCTGAGCATGGGATCAAGGTCACCGCCGATGAGATCATCGTGACGAACGGGGGAAGTGAGGCTCTGCTCTTCGGCATGATGGCTTGCTTCGAGCCGGGCGACGAAGTGATCATCCCCGAACCCTTCTACGCGAACTACAACAGCTTCGCCATGGCGGCAGGGGTAACGGTGGTCCCTGTTCGCAGCACCATACAGCAAGGGTTCGCCCTGCCTCCCATCGAAGCGTTCGAAGCCCTGATCACCAAGCGCACGAAGGGGATCCTCATCTGCAATCCGGGCAACCCTACCGGCTATCTCTACAGTAGGGCAGAACTGGAGACCTTACGTGATATCGTACAACGCCACGACCTGTTCCTTTTCGCCGACGAAGTGTACCGCGAGTTCTGCTACGACGGTGCCCACCATGTGAGCGCCATGACCCTTGAGGGTGTGGAACAGCATGTCGTACTGATCGACAGTGTGAGCAAACGTTACAGCATGTGCGGCGCACGCGTTGGAGCGTTCATCACACGCAACGAAGACCTTTACGCCGCCGCCCTCAAATTCGCTCAAGCGCGATTGAGCCCACCCACCTTCGGACAGATCGCCTCGGAAGCTGCACTACGCACCCCGGCATCCTACTTCACAGCCGTAGTGGACGAATACGTGGAGCGGCGCGATATCCTCGTGGACGGTCTCAACGGGATACCGGGAGTTACCTGTCCCAAGCCGAAGGGTGCCTTCTACTGCGTCGCAGAATTGCCTATTGACGACAGCGACCACTTCTGCCAGTGGCTGTTGGAAGCGTTCGAACTGGATGGCCATACGGTGATGATGGCGCCGGCAACGGGCTTTTATGCGGAACCGGCCAGCGGGAAAAGGCAAGTTCGACTAGCTTATGTACTGGAAAAGAAGCTATTACAACGAGCAGTGGCCGTTTTGGCGAAAGCTTTGGAGGTTTATCCAGGTCGCCGGCCATAAAGGCGGCACGTTCGAAGTCAAGACTTCGAACAAGGGGTTGACAACGAACAACTCGTCTTTATAATTTGCTCATCCAACGGCCCTACAAAGGGATTCGTCGAATGAGAAATGCATAGGGCGGTAGGATGTTGTTCGAGATGGTGCAGGCTGGCTGGATTCGCCATCGTGGCGGGCTTGGGCGCACTTTCGAACGCGGCTCAAGGCCAAGAAAGACCGCTCGTTCTCATCCAGTTCGAAAAGCCCACGACCTCCTCAACGAAAGAGCTGCTGGCTTTCGTGGAAGAACGCACAGCGTGTGCGAACCTCACGCTGCATGAAGGCTGGGTGGTACGCTGCGAATGTCCGACCGCTATTCACCTGAACGAGATCCTCAACGCAGAGGACAAACGGTCGCCGCGTGCCATCGGTGTTACCATCCTCTCTTCTGATGGTACGATGACCATGGAGGGTGATGCACCCTTCCCGGTCCTGCTCGTAACGGGTGATGATGCGGCCGATGACGAACGCTATACGACGTGGAAGCTGCACTGGATAGCGAACTACCCCGCACGCTATGCGAGCATGTTAAGGGACCCGCTCGAAACAACAACAGGACGATGAACGCACAGGGATACCGAAAGCTAGCCTTTGCCTTGCTCGCCGTGTTGGGGTCGGTGCCCGCGGTTCTCTCTCAATGCACCAATAACAATACGGTCATTGCAGGTGGTGCCATTACTCCTCCGTGTCCGGGGTCCATCATCGTGCCGTGTGTCAACGGCGGTCAGTACGCATTGGTGAACGTCACCCTTGGCAACATCTATGAGTTCGGCACCTGCAATGCCACGTACGACACCCGGATCACGCTCTACAACAATTCCGGAGGCGGGAGCATCGGCTACAGCGATGATGCCTGCCAGACGCAATCCATCGTAGTGTGGACGGCGACTTACACGGGGCAGTTGCGCGTGCTGGTGGATCGGTACGTGAGCATCTTCAATACGTGCGCGCACTCCGGGGGGTGCGCTCCGTTGTCCATTTCGTGTTATTCGCCAGCGCCCGCGGTCTCCAACAACGAGTGTTCCGGGGCGATCGACCTCTTCGTATTCCCCACCTGTTTTTCGCAGACCTTTTCCAACGTAGGCGCAACGAACTCGAGCACCACTCCGAGCCCTTCATGCAGCTTCACGGGCACCGCCCGCGACGTTTGGTTCCGCTTCACCGCTCCTGGAAGTGGGGCCGTGGTCATCCGCACACAAGCTTTCAGCCTGGGCGACCTGGTCATGCAACTCTACAGCGGGGCATGCGGTTCGCTGGTACGTGTGCAGTGTGATGATGACAGTGGACCAGGCCTTACGTCACTGATCGACAGACGTTGTACGAACCTGACGCCCGGCGCCGTGTATTACCTGCGCGTATGGGGACAGGGATCGACCACGGGAACCTTCGGAGTGTGCGTGGAAGGGTCGGACGTATTCACCACGCCACAGCAGGATTGCAGCGGCGGCTTCACGTTGTGCAGCAGTGGCAGCATCAATAACGCTTCTGACTTCACTGGTTGTTCCGCGGATCTCAATACCACGAACATGGGTTGCCTAGGCTCATTGGAACAACAAGGCACGTGGTATTTCTTCTCCCCACAGTCCACGGGCGATATCTCGTTCAATATCGTACCGATGAACGCGCTCGGGCAGCCGGATGACGTGGACTTCGATTTCGCCGTATGGGGTCCGCTGACGGCCGTGACATGCCCTCCTCCCGCAGCACCGATCAGGTGCTCCTACGCGCTGCCTCCCAGCGGCGGCCCGTGGGCGACCGGACTGCAAAGTCCTAACACCGATAACTCGGAAGGTTCCACTGGCAATGGCTTCTTGGCCCCCCTCACGATAGGTGCTGCCCAAATCGGGCGGATCTACATGTTGTACGTCGACAACTTCAATGCGAATGGACAGGCCTTCAGTCTTTCCTGGGGCCTTGCCGCACCAGGCCAACTAGACTGTACCCTGCTGCCGATCTCGGTTATCGACCTCAACGCGCGTATGGAGCATTCTTCGGTCGCAGTGGAATGGACCGCTCAACATGAAGCCCCTGTCTCCCATTTCATCGTGGAGCATTCGGTCGATGGAACGACCTTCAAATCCATTGGAACCATCATGGCGACTTCAGGGGTAGCTGCTACGACCGATTATCGTTTCGACCACGTCGACCCTGTTCCCGGACTCAACTATTACCGCTTGACGAGTATAAGCGACAGCGGGTCGGAAGAAAGAACTCGGGTCGTGTCCGTTCTTTGGATGGACAGCGACGACGTGATCAGACCATACCCGAATCCGGCTGGGGACATGGTGTTCGTCGACTTGAGCTCCTTTGAACCGGGCTCAGCCCATACGTTGCACCTGTTCGACGCTAGTGGCAGAGACCTCAGGACCCATCGATTTGGACCAGAGGGATCCTCCAGCACGGTCCGCATCCCGCTGCTCGGTCTTAGCGCAGGGTGTTATGTCCTCAGCCTCCTCGATCCGGACGGTCAGCGGCTTGCTTCATGCCGCGTGGTCAAGGAATGACCCTACAGCTGGTCGGACAACCCTGCCCTTTCCATTCCGTCCATCATAATGGACATGAACACCGAGCGGTTCATGGTCATCTGGACGAGCACCCCCTTCGTCGAATAAAGGATTCATATATTGGTAACAATTAGTAAAGACTCGCCTTAAAGGGCACGCTCACTTCTGAACGCCGAGGAACGAGGTACTCAACGAACCATTCGACATGCTGGTACGCTACCTTCTGACCATCCTTCTCTTCACACCTTTTGTCCTGTGCGGGCAGACTCTCTCCACGGTATCGACGGTACGCTGTCAGACCGATGTGGAGCCTCTATCCAAGAGTCTTCGAGCCACCATTACTGAACTGGACCCTACCGCGCAGATCAGTATTTCGGGTCCTATGGTGAAATTAAGGCTCAGTATCGCCCCATGCACGGATCAAACCATCGAGACTGCTTTCCAGCACGCAGGCTTGGCAGGTTGCCATCGTGTAGCCTCACATCCTCATATCTCCTTGGATGGTAATGATCCTCGGGAGTATGATGGACCCCGCACGACCGAAAGCACGATAGACGTGAACGGATCAATTCGTCAAGTGATCATCGTGCAACAATGAGAGAGCCATGGATGAGCGAGACATTCCTTCTTCCAAAGGCCTTCGCTTCCTCGGTCTCCCGGGTCAACCCTGTATACACGATGGCTTGTGCACTCCTTCGCGAACGCTCCTCACCTTGACCGCTCTTCATAGCTCTTACTCTGACAGATGCTCTCCTCGTCTGTGAAGCCATCTTAAAAGCTTGCATCATGACCAGGATGGAACGGAATTCATCAGCGCGGACCAAGCGGTATCCTCACATGCAATGGTGGATACTCGCGCTTCTCCTGCTGCCATTCACCGATGTCCTTGCCCAACCGGCGAATGATGACCCTTGCGGGGCGATCCCCCTCACCGTGGGAACAAGTTGTTCGTTCTCCAGCCGGACTACCGCGGCCGCATCTGCTACGCCCGGTGTTCCGGCTCCCGGCTGCGCATCGTACAACGGTGCTGATGTCTGGTTCACCGCGGTGGTACCTGCCAATGGTCAACTCTTCTTCGACACCAACGTAGGGGTGGTGACCGACGGTGGAATGGCCCTGTATTCCGCAACCTCGTGTTCGGGCACTTTCACCCTGATAGAATGTGACGACGATGACAGCGCCAACGGCTTGATGCCATCGATCATACGCACCGGGCTTGCGCCAGGAAGCACCGTCTACATCCGTTTCTGGGAATACGGCGGCGATAATAACGGCACATTCACCATTTGCGCCTACTCCCCTCCTCCGCCTCCACCGGCATGCGGCACTACCGTTACCGACCCGGGAGGCGCTGGCAACTACGCGAACAACACCACGTTCATCGCCACCTATTGCCCGGCAGTGGCAGGGCAGGTGGTCTCCATCAATTTCTCTGCGTTCGCGACCGAAGCAGGATACGATTTCGTGTATATCCATAATGGCCCGTCCATCGGTGCGCCGGTGATCGGCACGTACTCGGGCACGACCCTTCCACCGGCCATCACTTCCAATGATGTGGGGGGATGCATCACCTTGAGGTTCACATCGGATGGATCAAGTGTCGCCGCCGGCTGGGTCGCCTCCATCACGTGCGGTGCTCCGCCTCCGCCGCCTGCGAATGACAATCCGTGCGGTGCCACTCCGCTGACGGTGAACGCAAGCTGCACGTTCAGCACGAGCACCACAGCGAACTCGACCAGTACTTTGGCCGTACCCCCCCCGCCCTGTGCCAACTATGCGGGTAGTGATGTGTGGTTCAGCATTGTGGTCCCGGCATCGGGCAACTTGCTGGTGAACTCCAATACCGGCGTCATAACCGATGGTGGTATGGCGCTTTATACGGCTACCGCATGCAACGGCACGTTCACCCTCGTGGACTGCGACGACGATGATAGCCCGAACGGCCTTATGCCGCAGATAACCGCAGGTGGTCTCATACCCGGGTCAACGGTGTATGTAAGATTCTGGGAACGCGGTGGCGATAATAACGGGACTTTCAGCATCTGTGCTACGATGCCACCTACCCCACCTGCTAACGACAATCCGTGCGGTGCCACTTTACTACCGGTGAATACGACGTGCGTGAACACGACATCGACTACGGTGAACGCACTGGCCACTACCGGCCCACCAGCGCCTACCTGCGCTAACTATAATGGGAATGATGTCTGGTTCAGGGCGGTGGTACCTGCTAACGGGAGCATCATCATCGAGACGGCTCCCGGGGTGGTCACTGATGGAGGCATGGCCCTTTACACCGCACCAAGTTGTTCGGGACCCTTCGTCCAGGAGTTATGCGACGATGACAGTGGAACGGGGCTGATGCCTTCCATCACCGCGAATGGACTAGCTCCAGGCACTACCGTGTACATCCGCTTCTGGGAATACGGGAACGACAACAACGGCACATTCTCCATCTGCGTGCGCACCCCGCCTCCCCCACCTTCAGGAGATTGTGTTTACGTGCTTAACCTCTTCGACAGCTTCGGTGATGGTTGGGGAAGTTCGAATGTCGGTGTTCGGATTAATGGAGGTGCATGGACCTACTACACCGTAGGTGGTTCGAACACGCAGGTACTTCTCGGTATGATGATCAACGACTTCATCGAGCTCAGCTACAATAACTCGGGGCCCTTCCAAGGAGAGAACAGCTATTCGCTCGGGCTGATGGGGGGCGGCAACTACTTCAACTCCGGATCAACACCCGCGCCAGGCGCCTCATTCGGCCAGTTGGTGGATTGCGTACCTCCTCCAGCTGCACCGCAGGACTGCAACGGAGGGTTTACCATATGTAGCGGACAGGCCTTCAACAACAGCAGCAGCAACACCGGCAATGTCGTGGACCTCAACAGCGCCAATCGCGGCTGCCTATCTTCTGGAGAACGTCAAGGCACTTGGTATTACTTCTCGCCAAGCTCGACGGGCTCCGTTGGCTTCACCATCGCTCCCGTAGTGGCCACGGATTATGACTTTGCCGTGTGGGGCCCGATGTCCACCGTGACGTGCCCACCGGCTAGCGCTCCTGTAAGATGTTCGTATGCGGCACCCACAGGCAATACAGGGCTTGGCAACGGAGCAGTGGATGCTTCTGAAGATGCCGGTGGCGACCGGTGGGTGAGCCTGTTGAACGTGACGGCAGGTCAGATCTACGTATTGTACGTGGACAACTTCTCATCCAATGGGCAGGCCTTCAATCTCTCCTGGCAGCTTTCGGGCGGAGCATCGTTGGATTGCACATTATTACCTATCGAGATGATAGGTGTTGAAGCCGAAGCCCGCGAGGACCATATCCTGGTCACTTGGCGAACCGCAGTCGAGTCAGCCACCGACCACTTCATCGTGGAACGATCGAAAGACGGAATGTACTTTGAACCTATCGGCACTACAACGGCAGCCGGACTTTCCTCGAGTACGATCCACTACTCCTTTAAGGACGAGAACCCTTTCCAAGGCGATAACTATTACCGTATCGTAATGGTCGATGTGGACGGGAACACCACTTTGTCGCCGATCGTCAACGCGCACATGATGAGCATGGGCCATGGTTTGGTGGTTTCTCCGAACCCGGTCAGCAGCATGTTGTCCATCTCTTCGGATCAACTCTTCGGATCGATATCGGAGATCCTGATCCTGGACGCTGCCGGTCGTACGGTACGCACCCTGAACATGGACCTGAAGGTTCCGGCGACGGTCACCGTCGACGTCTCGGACCTTGCTCGTGGACCCTACCGATTGGTCGGACGAAGCGGTGATCACTCCATTGTGGCTTTCACTGCGTTCATAAAGGAATGACATCAAGAACTTCCTTCAGTTATTGCACCGATTTGATGATCCGGTCCTTACGGTTTTGCCCTATCCGAACATCCAGGAGCAGCCTGCCACGACTCCTGCAGGCACTCCCGTAGCATTCGCGCGGCCTCTCAGTCTCAAAGGCGACGGAACGTTGCTCATGGATCCACACGAATTGAGGAGGACCTGACCCAGTTCGTCCAACTGGGGTAGACGAACTTCCGGCCAAGCACGATCCAGCTTGATGATGATCGTGTCGTCCGGTGTCGAAACATATCCGAGCACCTCAACTGGGACCGCATTGAGCCTTGTGGTGATCACCGATTCATGGTCAGATCCTGCCGGTGTTGGGCGGGCGTTCCTGGTCAGTTTGCCATCGTACTAACCCGCTCCCATCCGCGATCGATCATACCTCCTAGGGTATTCGGCAAGCGTTCTACCACGCGAACCCATACGCGGCAACCAGGAATGCACAGGATCATCGGATGAATGCATTCGCGGAGTCCATTCAGATCGCGCAGGGAGGATCATGATGTGGTACGCTGATAGGATGTACCGATGTGCGCCTAGGCATGAACATGCCCTGATGACAGATGGTTCGTCGCAAGTCGCTCGCAGTCGCTGGTACGACATGGCCGGTGCCTTATGGACACAACGCAGCTCGAACGCTCCGTTCATCGGAACAGCCCGTTCGGGACAGTATATGCTGCGGGTCAAGCCCCGGAGCAGTGGAACTTGCAGGTATGCACCTCATGCCAGGAGCATAGTGATCGTCTACCGCATGCTGCGCTTGCTGAAATGCAAGGGCTCAACAGGCTTTGACGGCATGTTCATCCACAACGCTTCCCCAACCTATTTCACTCCTTCAAAAGCCGTTGAGCATTCTCGAATTCGCTTGCGCGGTAACCGCGGCGTCGATCACCGGATAGCCGGTCACGACAATATACCGCCCCTGCGTCCAACATGCTCGGTCACCGCTGTGCGAACTACCCCCTGGGGGCCACAGGGCGCCATCAAGATCCATCCCTACCTACGTATTCCAACCCGGAAAGCGTCCATTCAGTTCGACTCGACATAGGCAGCGATGTCGATCCGTTCCCATACGCGGCTGATGCAGGTTCGACCTCCTTGAATGACCGGACGGGATCCATAAATCGCAAGCAAAAAGCCCCTTCCCGAATGGGAAGGGGCTTTCGCAATTGAGCGGTGAGCTCGGCTACTCAGCCTATCAAGGCTGGATCACCAGGCGCTCCGTGTAGGTCTTATCACCAGCAGTGATATTGACCATGTACATACCACCAGCAAGGTCGCCGTTCAGGTCGACAGCAGTCTGCAAGAAACCATCCTGCACAGCGATGGTACGAGCCATCACGCGCTTTCCGGTCATATCGAAGACGTCCATGCTCACGGTGTTCACATCACCCTCCACTTTGGTCAGGCTCAAGAAGAGCTGGTCGCCGCGGTTCGGGTTCGGGTACATGGTGAATTCGCCATTACCCTCAGCGTTCATGCTGCTAGCACCACCGTTGGCACTTGCAGGACAGAACGTACTGGTGGTGACGTTCACCTTGCACACCTTACCCCAGGTAACGATGGTCTGCGGAGCAGCGCAGGTGGGAGCAGTTCCTGCCACGCACCACGTCGCACCACCATCAAGGCTCACGCGTACATCAACGTCGTACTGCGTGTTGCACTTCAGCCTGTCACCAGTGGTCCAGTTCAGGTAGATCGTCGGGCTCGTTTGGATCGGGCGCACGATGCAGCTACCTGCAGCAGGATACTCACCAGGGATACGGAAACGGAACTGATAGCGCACGTTCGCGCTGGCAACGGTTGGAACCGGCTGGGGCGGAGTGGCCACCAACTTGTTCGCTGTGCTGTTGGCACCACCGAACACCTTGCTAACGCCGCAGCTCAGATCGATACCACTTCCTGGGTTGTCCTGAAGCTTCACCAATGGGCAAGCGGCGCGCACTGGGTCGATCTTGAACAAGCAGGCAGGACCGAACGGCAGGTTCACGTTCGCTACGCGACCGCGTACACGCACGTTCAACAGCACGCTCGCAGGCAGGTGCGGTGTGGTCACCGAGTTCACCCACGCATTCACGCGGAAGTGGCAGGCACGCAGCGCGCCTGTTCCCGTTCCATCGCTCGTGGCGTGGCTGCGGAAACGACGGAAGCTGTAGCTACCATTCGGGTCGAAGAACCAGAATTCGTAACCGCTCGTAGCGTTCGTAACGCCATATTGACCGGAAACGGTCGTGTTCTCCGTGGCAACGATGAACCGGTCATTCACCCAGTCGAGCTTGTCGCAGCTGGTGTAGATCGGACGATCGGTACCCACCGGCACACAGAAAGTACCTCCATTGGCGATGGCGCTCAGGCTGCCATTGAACACGCCATTGAAGTTGTACTGGTTGTCGATGATCTTGAGGTTGCTTCCTTGCGTACGGAGGGTGTAACCACCGATAGGCCAGGTCGTACCTCCAACCATTCCGTCTCCACCGCTATCCAGGATGCGGAGGCGGTAGCAACCGTCGGGCAGGCACAAGCCTTGGGTTCCGATGGAGTTGGCAGGGAAAGCGTCCGTGCCGTTCAGCACAGTTGCCGTTCCAGATTCATTGACGACTTCCCACGTGATCTCGTTCGGGTTGGCAGCATTCTGGAACTCCAGCGTCAGACCATTACCCGTGCAAGCACCAGAGGTGGCACCGCAAGTGGTGGTCAGCGTGAAGTCACCAGTGGTGGTCGCACCCCAAGCCGTTACGTAGATGTAGTAAGTGGTACCTGCAACGGAGTTCCAGGTGGCCACGCTACGCGTTCCCGAAGAGGGGCAAGCAGCACCTGCGTCATCGTTACCCGCTACGCAGGTGAACGTACCGCAAGAACCACTGAACACACCCACTTGTGAGTCGAACGTCGATCCGCAGAGGCTGGCCTTCATCTGGCCGCCCCAACCGATCACCCTGTACCAAACACCAGGAGCCGCATTGTCAACGTAAGGATCGTTGATCGCTGCGTCGGTGCATGTACCCGTTGGACGACCCGTGTTCGTGGCGCCCACCGTGGAGCCGGTCACAACGGAGTTGCAATCAACCAGGATAGCGTTCGCGCAGAGGTCGTTCGCGGGCGGCGAGGTAACACAAACGTTGAACGTCGTGTTCTGGCCCACAGTTGCCGTGTTGGTGTACACACGCACATAGTACGTGTTACCAGCCACAAGACCGGAAACCGCCGTGCTCGTTGTACCGCAACCGATGTTCGTCAACGTACCGCAAGCGCCACTGAAGACGTTGAAGTTCATTGAAGTAACGCTACCAGCAACGCTGTTCAAAGCGACCGTGTGCGTAGGACCAGTGGCGACGAAGGAGAACCAAACGTCGTCATCCGCAGTACCGGCGCATGGCGTAACCGCCTGTCCCGATGCCGTTGCACCGAAGACGGACCCGAAGGTCTGGCTGGTGCAAACCTGGCCAGCGTTCACTGTCAGGCTAACAGCACCTGCGCAGTTGTCGTTCGCAGGAGGACCGACAGGAGGCGTGGTCACGCAGATGTTGAAGTTGGTGGATACAGCGGTCGTTCCGTTGCTGTAAACACGCACATAGTACGTATCACCCACCACCAACGTGTTCGGGGTGGTGTAACTATCCACCGTACCGCAGGCAACGCTCGTCAGTGCACCACAGGCGCCGCTGAAGAGTTGCATACGCATGGTGGTAGCCGGAGTGACACTGCTCAGCGTGATGATCTGCTGCGTGGAACCGGCCACGAAGCTGTACCATACGTCATCCTCTACGCCACCGGCGCAAGGAGCCACAGGCACACCGCTGTCCGTCGCGCTCTGCAACGTTCCAGCTGTCTGCACAGCGCAGGTCAGACCGGTGTTCACCACCAGGCTTGCGGCGCCAGCACAGTTGTCGTTGGCAGGAGGAGGAGGCGGAGCTCCGATGCAGATGCTGAACGTGGTCGTCTGCGGGGCAGCGGTCGTGTACGTGTAGACACGCACGTAGATCATCTCGCCCACCGTCAGACCCGTAAGGTCGATGGAGTTCGGATCGCTGCACGCGAGGTCCACCAAAGAGCTGCAATCAGCTCCGCGATAGATCTTCATGTACATGTCCGTTACGCTACCAGCGACGTTCAGGAGGGAAACACGATGCGTCGCATGCGTAGCCGTGAAGCGGTACCACACGTCATCATCTGGGCCACCGAAGCAGGAGCCCAACGCATTACCCGAAGGCGTTGCGTAAGCGACCGTACCAGCGGTAACCGTGCCGCAGAGGTAGTTCGGGTTCACCGTCAACACGGTAGCGTTCGTGCATGCGTCGTTGATAGGTGCCGGAGGCGGCGTACCGATGCAGATGCTGAACGCTGAGGTCTGTCCTACGGTGGAGGTCCAGGTGTAGACACGCACGTAGTACGTATCGCCCACGGTCAGACCGTTGACCAGACTGCTGTTCGGATCGCTGCAGAGCAGGTTCACCAAGGAACCGCATGTACCGCTGTAAACAGCATGGTACAGGTCGGTGGTGCTTCCCGTTACGTTGTTCAGCGAGATCGTGTGTGATGTGCTCGTGGCCACGAACTGGTACCACACATCATCATCAGCCGTGCCGAAGCAAGGTGTGACCGCATCGACAGAAGCCGTTGCGCTCTGGATGGAACCAGCCGTTTGCACGGTGCAGGTAAGGCCGCTGTTCACGGTCAATACCGTCGCGCTCAAGCACTCATCGTTCGCAGGCGAAGTGCGGAAGTTGATCGGACCGAAGGCCGAGCTCGTTCCTGACACGCCGCAATCAGCACGCACATAAGCGCTGTAAGCCGTTCCTGCGAAGAGATCGGTAAGGGTCGTCTCCGGAGTTCCGCTCACAGGTACGGTAGTACCGGTACCGAGCGTGAAGCCTTGAACGCCGTATTCGATCACCCACGCCGTCTCGGTGCAACCGACCGCCCAATCCAGGTCCACGGTGCTGGCGGTGGTATTCGAGGCCACCAGACCAGAAGCGCTAGGACAAGGAGGAGGAGGTGCCACCGTTACGAGGTAGTCTTCCACTTCACCGAAGGAGTTGTCACCGCAAGCGGTAACGTCGATACCGTTCGTTGCGAACATGGCACGCACGCGCAGGCGATGCTGACCAACGGGAGGGGAGCAACCCAGTACGATCGGGAACGTGGCGCTAGAGCCAAGAACGTTCTCCACACCGCTACCGGCTACCGTTCCGTTCGAGTAACCGATACGCTCGGTCAAGTTGTCGAACTGGCCGTCATCGTTGTAGTCGATCCAAGCCGCATAACCTTCGCTCCACTCACCGGCGTAAACCGTGCAGCTGTAGGAGGTACCTGCGTTCAACGTGGTCGTCAGGGACAGGTTGCCCGTGTAATCGGAATAACCAGGACCCTCGCCACCGGCAACGCTGGTGTTACCCGGAACAGGATCGCTCGGGCAACCGGTGCCGGAGTTGTTATCCAAGGTGTTCAGCGTTACACGTGCGATAACGTCACCATCAGCACAGCCGTACGTGGTGACAGGCAGGCAGGGGCAGTTCGCCAACGGAGCCAATGTCAGGGAGATCGGCGTGCTCGTTCCCGTGGAAGCGCTCGCGGTGCAAGTCACTTGGGCACGGAACATGGTCGGCACGGTGATGCTCGTCGTGAACGTGGCAGCGTTGGTACCCACAGGGGCCCATATGCCACCTCCATCGGTGGACGATTCCCACTGGTAGCTTACACCAGCACCGCTGATCGTGTTCTGCAGGCTCAGCGTGAAGCTGCGGCCCGAGCACACGGAACTACCGGCACTGCTCAGCGTGTTACCAGGGTTCGGTGTACCCGCGCAAGCAGGGATGATCTGGTAGGTCAACGTGAAGGAACCTTCACCGGCGCTGTAACCATCCTGCACCCACCATACACGCTGGGTGGAACCCGTGGTGTTGGTCCATGTCGCGGTCTGATCGTCCGCATCGTCCCAGCATGTGATCACGATATCGCCAGGGCAGGTCGCGCCATAGCTCATCATCACTTGGGAATCATAATCAGCGCTGGCATGTGCAATGTTCAATTGAGCACCGGCAGGAACATCGATGTAGTACACCATGTCCGCAGCCACGTTAGCGCTCGTGCTACCGCAGATCAGCGAGTAGTCAGCGTTCAAGCCGGCGGTCGCCGTGCTACCGCTCACAGGGCTGGTCTGCGCACCCAGGTTGATGGCATTGCCGCAATAGTCACCGGGCAGGGCTGCACCGGCGGAGGACATGCACACCGTGAAGTTACCAGCACCAGCCACCGTAGTGAACAAACGCAGGTAGTAAATGCCGGGAGGCAGGTTCCAGTTCACGGGCAGGGCGGTCATATCGGCTACGCAAGCGCCGTAAGGCGTCAGGCAATCCGTATAGATCTCACCACCAACGACCGTAGCGGAGCCATCGGTCACGGTGATGACAGGCATTTGGAAGCCCGTGGTGTTCACGGTGTACCAAACGTCCTGTACCGCACCCGTTGCACAGGTGGGCTGTGCGCCACTCTGATCGGCACCCAAGGTGGTACCGGTCACCGCGTTCGCTGGGCAGTTCGCGGTCAGCTCTACGTTGAGCGTGGTCGCGTTGGCGCAAGCGTCGTTCGCAGGTGGGCAAGCGCTGTAGCCCACGGTGATGTTATCCGCGATCTGCACGTTGCACTGCGATTGTCCACCATGCAACAGTTGCACATCGATCAGCGTGCCCAAGGGGTACGATCCGATGTTCAACCAATCCAGGAAGTCGTTCGCATCCAGACCGGTCACCGTCTCATCCAGTACGTTGTTCACGTAGATATTGTAGCCGACCGTGGTGGCGGGCAGTGCGGTGGTGGCATCGATGCCGAAGTCCTCCACGAAGAGGAACACACTGAACGTAGCCGGATCAGCGGTGCAGTTCACCGTTGGCTGACCCACTTCGTTCTCGTCGATGGACACATAGCCGGTAGGCTCCACGCATCCACCGCAGCGGACCTGGAATTCCCAACCCGCCGTGAGGCCCGAGCCTCCATCAGCGCAGCTGTTGGAACCATCGGAAAGGATGCTGACGGAGAACGTGTTACCAGAGCTCGTGATCACACCACCGGAGGTGAGCGATCCCGTAAGGCTCGCCGGGGTGGCCGGCGTGCTGCCCGGAGCACCGTTCCAGAAGCGAACGTTGTCGTTGCTCTCCATGCTTCCGCTCAGGAACTTGAACGCCACCGTACCCAGCGGGTCGGGGTTCGTGAAAGTCCAGGTGCGGGTATCGTTGTTGGTGTAGCAATGCTCCAGTACGATCGCGGGTGCACCGCAATCCAGATCGATCGGACAAGCACTGTGGTAATTGCCGATGTGCGTGCTGCAGAAACCATTGTTCACCGTTACGTCAACAACATCGATGTCCGCGAAAGGCCCGATCGATGTTCCAACACCGGTCAGAGGAGCCGTTTGCACAGCTCCGCCGTTCACCGTGTATGAAACGGTCCCGCTCGATAAGCTCGAGGCGGTGAACTCCAACGTGAACGTGTTGCCCGCGCAGTTGTCGTTCACCTGGATCGTCGCCGTGGCCGTAGCGCACACAGCGATGGTGTAATCTTCAACGGCGATGTAGCTCTCCGAAAGGCAAGGGTTGGTGGGGGCGTTGAAGTCCGCACCGTAGATGCGCATCCGGTAGTTGCCTGCCGCTTGTCCAGGAGGCACCGTGATGCTCGCGCTCTGTACGCTGGGGATCGCATTGGACGAAGTGAGGCCGGTGAACATCTGTTCGCCGCTTTCGAAGACCACATCATTGTCCCAATCGACCCAGATCGTGGTTCCGTAAACGAAGCCGGTCTCATACGTGATGGAAACAGGGACCACTTGGCCTGCGGCTACGTAACCGATGCTCGAAGTGTAATCCGCATAACCGCCGGTCTCGTTGTTGGGGCCGGTGGAGTTGTTCACGTTGCTGAACGTCACGTTGGTGATGCCACCGGGATCCAGCGTTGCGGTGTTCGGCACGCAGTATCCGGTGTAAACAGAGCTACCCGAGGTCCATGCGCTGAAACCTTCAGCTGCACAATCGCTGCGCAGGTAGATGGTATACGTGGTGTTCGCGCTGAGGGTATTCACCGTCAGCGTTCCACCGCTGGTGGTACCGCTCGTGGCAAGACCCGTGGCACCGCTGCCAGCTGCTCCGCTCGTACGCACTTCGTATTGGGCGAGGCTGCTGTTAACGGGCAACGTGTAGGTCATGCTGAAGCCGTTGAGGGCCGGTGCCGGTGTTCCTACAGTTGGCAGGAAGCACTGCGGCGTCGGAGCAACGCTCAGATCGTCGATATGGAAATCGTAATCTGCGGCGTCGTCAACAGGTCCGTCCGCTGCGTAGATCGCTAGCACAACGGTCTGCCCTGCGTAAGAGCTCAGTGGTACGACCACTTCTGTCAGCGCACTGGTGATGCCCTGAAGGTTGGCAGCGTTTATGGTGAGCAGGTCCGTGAAGGATACACCGCAGTTCGTGGAAATACGAACGACTACGCGGTCATCGCTGGCGGCCATGCCACCACTCGCATCAGGACCGGCAGCGAAGAATTCGGTGATAGCTGCCTTGAAGGTCAGGCGGTCGTTCGCGCCTAGAGTCACTTTCGGCATCACGATCCACTCGTTCCGTGTAGCAAGGTACAGGTTGATGACGGCGGTCGTGTTCGATGCGAACGTTGCTGTGCGACTCGTCCACGCAGAACCCGCCGTTGTTGGGAGGGTGCCGGTGAACTCATCGAAACCCGGATGCGTGGCGGCCAGGTTGGTTCCGCTGAAGCCCGTGAAGTTCGCAGTCTGTGGAACCGCATACAATGCAGTCGTTGAAGACGTGCTGTTCGCCGTGTTGTTCGTTGCGGAGAAATCGCCCGTCATCGTCACCGTTGATGCATAGGTGTATGTACCTGCAGCGGAACGGTCCAATGAAGGTGTGAGGGGAACCAGAACGAAACCGCCCACGGCCAGCGTGCCGGTGTTCACAGAACCCGTCAAGGTGGTGGTAGCAGCACCTGTTACGGCCACAGAGACCGATACAGGCTGTACGGAAAGATCGATGGGCAGGGTACCAGAGTTGTTCACCCGGGCCACCATGGCATCAGAGGCGGTAGGGCAACCAGCAACGGAGCCCGACACCGTGGAAGCCGCTACATCCGTGATCGCCGGAGGCGTCCAGGTGTAGGTAAGGCCGCTCGGAGGCAGAACCGTTGCGGACCAGGTCACCGTGTTACCGGCAGCCGTGCCCGCAGTGGTTGCGGCCCAGCTGGTCGTGGTCGTACGGTTGTTGAATTCCGTTGTACCCGTGCCGCCGCGCATACCCACTTGCACCGTGTAAGCATTAGCTGCTACGGCACCAGAGTATTTCACCTCGACCACGTTGGTGGTCTCGTACAGGCGGATCTGAACGGAGACGGCATTGGTAGCCGCGCTCCAGTTCACCCAGTACAAGGGGTACTCGATCACGCACACGCGGTTGGGGGCTGTACCCTCCAACACGGTGAACACACCACTGCCCGAACCTCCGTCACGCGCAGCGAATGCGATGGCGTTGGTGTTGGACGTCGTGGAGATCGGTGTGGTACCCGAGGTAGGGTTGGAACTCCCTAAACGGATATTCCCGTTGGAGTTAGCCACGAACTGCGTGAAACTAGTCCCATTGAACAGGAACGAGAAACCGATGTTCGTCGCGGGCGAGTTACCCGTATCCGTGTTCGGCGCAAGGATCTGCGTACCGCCCGTGATAGGGGTATATGTACCCGTCGAACTTGAGAACACATACGAAGCCACAGGCTGGGCGAATAAGCTTGTACAGCTTAACGCCAAACCCGTGAGCAAGAGCAATGCCTTACGCCAACGCGGTATTCGCCGCGTTCGCGAAGGGCTTGTGTTACAATTACTCATCTTCTCTGGTTTTGGTAAAGAAAGGAAAGGGATATTGGCGGCTATGGCGCACCACCGGACGCAGGTAAGGCGTTGTCAACGCCTGGCACGGAATTAAGGACGGGGTCCTAGGGCTGCGCGCTCAGCGCGGCTGGGCCGCACATGGCAGCCCCGGGGTGGAGGAGTATCGTCGATCCAGTTGGAGGTTTCGGTTAGGTTAAGTATTCGGAGTGGGCCTAATGTAGGAGGATCGGAAGATCAAGCCCAAAAAGAAAATCTTTTCAACAGGGAGCAACCAGATCAAGGTGTGCACGTACCCCTTCGCAGCTTGCCCAACGTGCCGTCGCGGGAACTTTCGGTCAACATACAGGCAACCTCTTTCCGTTCTTAACGTTCCAACCATAGATAGGGCTCCGTGGCGCCCCTTACATGCTTTACGCACCCCCTCTCCCGCTTCGAACGCCCTCGGTGGCCACTGCGCTCGCGCCGGTAGAACACCACTCTATCACGCAGTGGAAATCCAACCTTGACGCGGGGTTCAAGTGCGGCCACAGCGCTTTACTCTCCACGGATCACCTGAGTTGGGTTCCGGACCGACGTGATCTACCTGTATCTTTCGCAGCGATGACTTTTCCTCTCCGAGGAGTCGCATGCACGGGATCGACCATCCCGACACCTCCGACCAGGGTGTACGCATGCTTCGCCAAGGAGGCGTGCCTTGTACTCCCGATGCCCTCATCGGAAAGCCTTGGATAAACCAAAACCCACGCAAATCCGGCGCATGCCATGACTTCTACGTTGCTTCGAACGCTTATCGTGCTCTTGCTGCTCGTACCCGGTAGCATGGCCTTGGCGCAAAGCCCACAGAACGCGGACTGTACCGTGTGCCCGGAGTGTACGGTCATTCCTCTAGTTGGTACTGCGATTGTCGTCGGGCCAATTCCGGGCGCGACAGCCGTATGTCCTGGGGGGAGCATAGCGGGAACTATGGGAGCCAACGTTACTCACCGAACATTTACCGCGATTGGAGGAAATAGTTATAGAATAAGTATCTGCGGGATAGGTGCGGGTGTGAATACTATCATTTACATCCGTTCGAACATTGCTCCATATCCTGTCTATCCAAGCGTTTGCGACGATGACGGATGTGGATTCGGTGATGGTCCTTCTTCCGTGATCTTCAACGCACCGATCGCAGGAACGGCAACCTACCGTATGTCCGTTTATGATGGTAACGGAGCAACCCAATGCACCATTTTACCGCACGCTGCGGTTTGGCCAGTCCAGATTCAGTGTTTAGGTGCTGTGCCCGCACCTGCCAACGACGACCCCTGCGGCGCTGTGGCCATTCCACTTACCGGCACCAACTGCCTTACCCAGGTACCGGGCACCACGGTAGGTGCCACCAACACCACGGTGAACAGCCTGGACGTGGCTCCGCTGAACCCGGTGAGCGGTTGTGGTACCGTGAACTACACCGGTGGTGATGTGTGGTATTCCGTAACCGTGCCCGCAACGGGCTTCATCGGCATCAACGTCACGGAATCCGGTGTTTGCGCAACGGGTATCGCGCTTTACACAGCGCCCAACTGCGGCGCCGGACCATACACCTGGCTTACCGGAACAGCTACCGGGGTTTGCGCCATCGATGGCCTTACGGGGCCTGCTACCGATCCCGGCATGATCGTGAATCCCGCCACGTACGGCCTTACGCCCGGCCAGACGGTCTACATCCGTGTTTGGGAACGTAACAACAACGAGAACGGAGCCTTCACGATCTGTGCTTACAATGCGCAGCCGCCGCCCAACGACGAGCCTTGCGGTGCCATTCTGCTGAACGCGGTGGACCCTTGCCTACCGGTGGAATACAACACCGAGAATGCACAGCCCATGCCCGCAGGCCTCACGATCAATGCACCCAGCTGCGGTAACCCGGTGTTCCCGGCCGTGACCAACGTAGTGCAGGACGTATGGTTCCGCATCGTGGTGCCAGCCACCGGTGACATGACCGTGACCACCGAAGCCGGAACGCTGACGGATATGGCGATGGCTTGGTACCGCCCCTCCGCCGGTGCGGTGCTTTGCGATCCACCGGGCTATGTAGGCTCCATGGATTTCATCGCGGCCAGTTGCAACGATAACCAGAGCGCCACCAACCTGATGCCGCGTGTGAACAGCAGCATCGCAGGGGTCGCGCTCACGCCAGGTGAGACCATTTACGTGCGCGTATGGAACCGCCCGAACACACAGTACCGCTACTACGGCACCTTCAAGATCTGCGTAACGCCCAACACACCGCCACCCAACGACGATCCGTGCGGCGCCATCGCCCTGGATGTGAACGGTGATTGTGTGCTGGTACCCGCTACCAACGAGAACGCGACGAATACGCCGAACGCGCCGACCACGTTCCTTCCCGGCTCCAGCCTGGCGCAAACGCCTACATGCGGTGGTGCCACCAATGGCGATGTGTGGTTCACCATCGATGTACCGGCTGACCTGATCGCCCCCTACGGCATCAGCATCGATACGGATGACCTTACGGCACTGGATTTCGCCCTCGCCGTGTACCGCGATACCAGTGCGCTTGGCTGCCCCACCGAAACGAAGTTGGTGCAGGTGGGCGGTGCTGGTGGCTGTTCGCCAAGTGGCTCGTTGCAAGGGAACGCGGCGATGCCCGCGCTTACGTTGAACGTACCCACCATCACACCCGGAGAGCGCTTGTACGTGCGGGTCTGGAGGCAGAACACCGCGCAGGGGATCTTCTCCATCTGCGCCCGCCGCACCGATCCCTTGCTCTGCCAGGGTACCATCTACGATAGCGGCGGCCCGGCAGCGAACTACGTGAACAACGAGAACACCAACCAGGTGTATTGCGCTGCCAAAGTCGGTGATGTGGTGACCTTGACCTTCTCGCAGTTCAACATCGAGGCGGGCTGGGATTTCATGCGCATCTATAACCAGGCCTCTGGAGCGCCACTTCCCGCGAACCTGATCGGAACCTACACCGGCACCAACGGCCCCGGGACCATTTCGGGAACGGTATCCGTGGCGAACCCCACGGGTTGTTTGATGGTGGTCTTCACTTCGGATGGCAGTGTCGTGGCACCCGGGTTCGCCTTCAAAGTCTCCTGCGCACCGCCCGGCCCGCCGCCGCCGCCGCCATTGGGAGTTTGTGGCTCCATCGTTTACGATCCCGGTGGTCCTGCTGCCCAGTACGGTGGTAACCTCGGGGTGGCAAGCACCGGCATTCTTCCTTGGTCGGCTGTTTACTGCCCGTACAATGGGAACGGCATCGCTGACAGTGTGGTAACCATCACCTTCAGCAGCTTCGATGTGGAGGACAACTTCGATGGTCTTTACATCTTCGACACCGAACAGGCCAATCCATCGATCGCTCCGAACCCCGCCACCTTGTTCAACAGCGGCAATGGTGCGCAGCTCACCTGGAGCGGCCCGTACAACCCACCGCCTCCGCCCAACGGTGGCCATTGGGGCAACGGTATCATCGGTCCCTTCACCTCCGTGGTGAACGCGACCACCAACCCGAACGGGTGCTTGACCTTGCGCCTTTATTCCGATGGTATCATCAACGGTAATTGGCAGGCGACCATCACCTGCGGTCCTCCGCCCCCACCGGACCCGCCTCCGGTCGGCGACTGTAACCGCATCTTCTACGAAACACTCACCGGCTCCACCGGCAACTACGCCAACAACGTAACATCCACGCAGACGTTCTGCCCAGGAGTGGGCCAGATCATGCAGGTGACCTTCACACAGTTCGCCTTGGAGAACACGTGGGATAAGGTGTACGTATTCGACGGGTCCAGCACCACGGCACCGATGTTCGCCAGCGGTAACGGGCCAGGTAACGGGCCAGCCCCCTTCGGAGCCGGCGCTTACTGGGGTTTCAATCTCCCCGGGCCGTTCACCTCCAGTGTGGCGCGGCCTGCGGTAGCCCCACCGTTGAACCAGCCCAGTGGTTGTCTCACCTTCCATTTCGTCACGGATGCCTCGGTCGTGTATCCCGGATTCCGCGCACGTACGACCTGTATGCCGCAGGTAGGTAACGATAACCCCTGCACCCCGTCGGGGGCCACCTTGGTGAACGCCAACTCCAGCTGCATCCCCCTCACGTACTCCAACACGAACACCACGAATACCTCCGGGCCACCGCCCCCAGGTTGTGGCAACTATGCCGGCGGCGACGTGTGGTTCCGCTTCGTGGCACCGCCGAGCGGGCGCGTGTTCATCGATACCCGTGCTGGCACCTTGTCCGACGCGGCCATGGCCCTCTACTCCGCGGCAGCCTGCGCTGGCCCCTTCACGCTGATGGAATGCGATGATGATGATGGACAGGGATTGATGCCCGCCATCGACCGCATGTGTAACCCGTTGACACCCGGTGAGACTTACTGGCTGCGTGTGTTCGGCTACAACGGTGCGCGCGGGAACTTCCAGTTGTGCATCGTTGCCGGTGGAGGCCAGACAACGCTGCAAAGCGATTGCGGTGGCGCTTTCTCGCTCTGCTCCAACGCATCGTTCACGAGTACGGCTTATGGCAACGGCTGTGGACCGGACATCCAAGGGGTGAACATGGGATGTCTTACCGGTGGTGAGCGCCAGGGTTCCTGGTATGCCTTTACCGTGACCGCAGCTGGTAACCTGGGCATGACCATCACGCCTTCCATACCAGCGGATATCGACTGGGCGATCTGGGCCGCCACGAACACCGGTGGACCCAATCCAGTGGGTGCGAACTGCATGCCGACCGCCGCGCCTATCCGTTGCTCCTATGCTTCACGTCTGAACACGGTGAACTCCGGTGGAACGAATAATAACCCCACCGCCGCAACGGGAATGGGTGCCGCAACGTTCGGCGGTAGCAGTTATACCACCGTGAACGAGACGGATAACTTGGACGGCTGGGTACCTGGTCTGCAGGTAACGGCTGTGGGTCTACCCCGCACGTATCTACTGTTCGTGGATGACCATCACCTAGCGGGACAATCGTATTCGGTGGCTTGGAACGTTTCGCCGACGACCATGATCGATTGTGTGCTGCTGCCTGCGGACATGATCGAGTTGAAGGCGCACCAGCGCACCAGCACCGTGGACCTCACGTGGAGCACCAATTTCGAGCATGGCACCTCGCATTTCGTGATCGAGCGTTCCGAGGACGGCATGCACTTCGAACCCATCGGCACGCTCGGCGCGATCGGCGATTCCGATGTCCGCACGGAATACATGTTCCCGGACCAGCATCCTGTTCGCGGCCTGAACTACTATCGCGTGCAAGCGGTGGATACCGATGGAGAAACGCGTGCCACGAACATCGTGAGCGCCCTGTTCCAACCCGATGCCGCATCCGTGCTGGTGGTACCCAACCCCACCCGTGACCGGGCAGAAGTCCTGCTTAGCGCAGCCTATGACGGCGTGTTGCAGGTGCGTGTGCTGGACGGCAGTGGACGGATCGTGTCGATCTTCCGCACTGGCAATGGTGTCATCCGCTTTGAACTCCCCACGGAGAGACTGGAAGCTGGCAGCTACACTGTTCAGTTGCTCACCGAGAAAGGCGAACCCTTCGCGCGTACCCGGTTCGTGAAGCAGTAGTGCTCCATCGCTCTTAACGGAAGCGGCCATCCCAAAAGGGTGGCCGCTTCCGCATTCAGTGCCTCCTCCAAGGCAGGGATGTTCACCTCGACCTGTTGAGACTACATCAAGGGTTGAGCGGTGGCCGGAACAACAGGCCGATAGTTTCGTGCCATGATGCAGTCTGCCCTCCGTATGCTACAGCGGGTCTCCATGTTGTGCATTACCGGCATCAGCGTGCTTGCGTGCCATGGGCAGCAAGTGCATCATTACCGCATGGCGGTGAACGGTATGAGCACCACGCTGCAGGAGAAACGGATCACTTCCCTGTTATTCCAGTCAGATGCGCTCTCAGAAGTACACGTAGACCGCCTTGCCGGGCTGGTGGAATGGAAATCCGCACTGCGTTGGGACCGGTTCAGTGCCGAAACGCTGTTGCACGACCTTCAAATGACCATCCTGAACTTCGAAGAGGTCGGGGTGACGCAGCAGCCCTCGGTGGCCGAAGCGCCTGAACGGCGGATGCAGGACATGCCCCGCTTCATTGATACCGGTGATGCGCAACTGGACAACCAGCGCTACGATGCCTACAAGGCCGCCTGGATCGCGGCTCATCCAGAGGAATACGAACAACTCACAGCACCTGCCGGAACCTCCCTCCAGCCGGGATCGATCGACTAGTGCATGCCTGAGACCCCGCTCTTCCACAAGCTGCTAACAGCAGCCGTTCTCGCCATGTCATTGTGCATGGGTGATGTGCTGGCTCAATGCCCGAACGATAACAGTGTAACAGGGAGCGCCATCGCGCTGGCTTGCCCGGGTAGTGCGTCCGGGGGGTGCGTGCAAGGCGGTCAGTACGCGCTGGTGAACGTGACCAGTGGCAATATCTACACCTTCAGTACCTGCGATGCATCATGGAACACCATGATCACGCTTTACAACGGCGGCGCTGCATCAAGCCTCACCTTCAACGACGATGCCTGCACTACGACCCGCTCGGCCGTGCAATGGACGGCGACGTATACCGGCCAGGTACGGGTACTTGTGGACAGGAGTAACTGCAATACGAACGGTACCTGCGCCCCGCTTTGGATCACCTGTTCGTTGAACGATGACCGTTGTTCAGCCACTCCGCTCACGGTCGGCACCAGTTGCACGAACAGTACCGGCACCAATGCCGGAGCCACGGCTACCAGTGGCGTTGGTGCTCCGTCGTGCAGCAATTATGCAGGCGGCGACGTTTGGTTCAGGTTCACTGCTCCGGCATCAGGTCAGGTGACCATCACTTCCAGCACGGTCTCAGGAAGTTCGCTTACCGACGGGGGTATGGCCGTTTATAGCGCGTCCGCTTGCGGCAGCACGTTCACAGAGGTGGGCTGCAACGATGACACGCCCACCAGTTACATGCCCGCTCTCAGCCTTTCAGGACTTACATCGGGAGTGACCTACTACATCCGTTTTTGGGAGTACGGGAACAATTCGTTCGGCCAGTTCAACATCTGCGTGACCACACCGGCCGCGCCCGCGAATGACAATCCCTGCACGGCAACGACCTTGACCGTCGGTTCAAGTTGCACGAACACGACCAGCACGACCTCCGGCTCCACCAATACCACAGGGGTAAGTACCCCCACCTGTGGCAACTACCTGGGCAATGACGTCTGGTTCCGCGTGGTGGCTCCGGCTTCCGGGACCGTTGTGATCTCCACCAGCACGGTGACCGGTAGTTCACTTACGAACGCGGCCATGGCGCTCTATTCGGCATCCGCATGCGGCGCTACGATGACGGAACTCTCGTGTAACGATAACAGCGTCTCGAGCAACATGCCCGAGTTGGTCGCAACAGGCCTTACCTCAGGAGTATCTTATTACGTGCGTGTCTGGGCCAATGGCAACACCGCGTTCGGCCAATTCAACCTATGTGCGGTGGAACCGCCCGCCAACGATGAGCCTTGCGGGGCCATCGCTTTGACCGTGGGTTCCAGTTGCAGTATGGCCAGCCGTACCAACATGGGCGCGACCTACAGCAGTGCGGCGGCGTTGGCCGGCTGCGGCTCGCTCAACGCTGCCTCACACGACGTTTGGTATCGCTTCACTGCACCCAGTTCCGGCATCGCCATCATCGAGAGCACATCCGGCACCCTCACGGACGGGTCCATGGCCCTTTATTCCAGTACATCCTGTACCGCAAGCAACCTCACATTGATCCAATGCAGCGCGGACGAGGGGATGGGTACGATGCCCTTTCTGCGTTTCGCAGATCTCGTCCCGGGCGCCACATACTACCTGCGCTACTGGGGTTCGGGGAGCGCTGAAGGCACATTCAACCTGTGCGTTTGGAGCCCTACCATGCCTTCGGGCTCTTGCGTGTACTTCTTGGAATTGTGGGATTCCGGGGAGAACGGCTGGGGCACGAGCGAGGTGCAAACACAGGTGAACAGTTCGCCAGTGGTGAGCACTACCGTGGCCGCTTCTGATTTCTATGAGTGCAGGCTGATCGGTGTGAACAATGGGGACATGTTCATGGTCAGCTACGTTAACTCCGGGGCGAACCAAGCGCAGAACAGGTATCAGATCCGGCAGGTGCCAGGTGGCGATGGCGTACTCACGCAAGGGCCCTCGCCCGCTTCGGGCATTTCGTTGTTGGAGACCATCGATTGCGTTCCTCCAGATGCGCCCAAAGAAGATTGCGAGGGCAGCATGAGCATCTGTAACGGACAAACCTTCAACGACAACCCCTCCGGAACCGGGTTCGACGTGGATCTGCGCTACGGCACCTTCGGGTGCTTGGCTTCAGCGGAAAGGCAGGGAACATGGTACAAGTTCTCGCCTTCTGCGAGCGGCACGATCGGGCTCACCATATCCCCATCCACATCCACCAACGATTATGATTTCGCCGTGTGGGGGCCCGAGAGTGGGATCTTCTGTCCACCCTACAAACGTCCCAAACGCTGCTCCTATTCAGGCACGACCGGGGATACCGGTATGCGAACGAGCTCTGCCGACACGACGGAGGATGACACCGGGGATAAGTGGGTGGCTGCACTGAACGCGGTGGCCGGCGAACGTTACCTTTTATACATCAGCAATTATTCGCAAAGCGGTCTTGCGTTCAGCCTGTCATGGCAACTCACCAACGGAGCTGCGTTGGACTGTTCGCTGCTTCCCGTGGATTTCATTGAACTGCAAGCCGAGCTAAGTGGAGATGTCGTGGACGTAACGTGGTCCACCGCATCGGAAACGAATGCGAGCCATTACGTCGTTGAGCGATCGGCCGATGCCGAGAACTACGTGCCCATCGGCACGGTGCAAGCCGTGGGTAACAGTACGCAACTTTCATCCTATTCGTACCTGGACGAGCATCCGGCCGAAGGGCTGAACTACTACCGTGTACGGCAGATGGACATGGATGGCTCAGCGCAAGAAAGCCCTGCTGATTATGCCATCTACCGGAAAGGAACATCGGACATGGTGGTCTTCCCGAACCCGGCCGGGAACATACTCTGGGCATCGTTTGAAATGCCCGAGGAAGACGCCGTGATATGGCGTGTGCTGGACGCACAGGGGCGTCTGGTAGAGCAAGACCTCTACCAAGGCACGAAAGGGAACATGCTCATTGACATCCCGCTAGAGCGGCTGGCCGTGGGTAGCTATACACTGCTGATCAACGACTCGCGCGGCCTCATGAACAGGTCCGCGCATTTCCTGAAGCACTGAGCCTGGGTACTTCGGTATCTTAGCGCTTCAGAAGTACTGATGCGCTTTCCCCTCAGGATCATACTCGCGGCACTCGCTTTCGGTCTTCAGCCCACTGGCCACGGTCTGAGCCCTGCGCCACTTGCCGTGCGGATGTTCGGGGTAAGCTTGAACACCGGCCTCAACAATCAGCTTTACACCCTGTTCATCGTAAAGGTGTATGAGGGAAAGGTGATCCAGGCGGACCCTATAACGCGGGAGCAATTCGTGCTTCAAGCCCAAGGTATCGTACCGAGTCCTGCCAATCCGACCAGTGAGAACCTCTTCCGCAAGTACGACGTGAAGTTGTGTCTTCCCGAAGGAGCGGATACCACGGGTAAATACCTGCTCGATTGCCCGGTGTTCGACGATCTATGGAAGATCAGGTTCTGGGAGTATCCGTTCCGGTTGGTAGAAGGACAACATCCGGGCAAGGGTTGGGCTGAGAAACGTGAGGCTCCGTCCGCACGCCAACTCCTGCTGCTTACCGATTACGGCATGTTACACCTGAACGATATCGCCCGTGGCGAGGACGCGTTCCGCCTTCTACGGGACGTAGGTGACAGTTCCTGGGTGGATAACTACCGCAAGGGCTATTAGGCTGTAATGGAACGCCCTGCGGATGCCGCTCAACTTTTCGAGGCAGCGCGCGCTGGTGACCGCGTAGCCCTCGCTCGCGCTATCACGCTGCTCGAAAGCTCACGCGTCGCGGACAGGCGGCTGGCGGATGAGTTGATGCGCATGGCACTCCCCTACGCTGATCATGCGCTACGGCTCGGGATCACCGGTATCCCGGGTGTAGGGAAAAGCACCTTGATAGACGCTTTGGGACGTGCCGCGATCAAGGATGGTAGGCGGGTGGCTGTACTCGCCACGGACCCCAGCAGCGCTCGTTCGAACGGCAGCATCCTCGGCGACAAGACACGCATGGAGCTGCTCTCCAGGTCCGAGCACGCGTTCATCCGCCCTACGGCGAGCGGGGGCCACCTGGGAGGCGTGGCACGCCGGACACGCGAAACGGCCATGCTCTGTGCCGCTGTGGGCTTCGACCTGATCATGATCGAAACGGTCGGTGTCGGGCAAAGTGAATTGGAAGTGGATGACATGGCCGACTTGAACCTCGTCTTGATGATACCCGGTGCCGGCGATGAGCTACAGGGTATCAAACGCGGGATCATGGAAAGCGCGGATGTAGTGGTACTGACCAAAGCGGATGGACCCACCTCCGCTGAACACATCGGCACGCGCAATGGGTTGAAGAACTCCATCGCCTTTCTTGCGCCCAGAGATAGTGGAAGACTTCCCGACGTGTTGCTGACCGATGCGCTGACCGGTACGGGCGTTCAGGAACTTTGGAAGCATGTGATCGCGCTCCATCAGAACGACCTGGCCACAGGCTATTTCGAGCGTCGGCGCCAGGACCAGAACGTGCGTTGGATGCATAACGCGATACGTGAAGGGCTTCTGGAAAGCTTGCTGAGCGCACCAGCCATCACCCAGGCACTCGCCCAACTGGAAACAGACGTACGCAACGGCTCCCGTGGCCCGTTCGAGGCCGCCAGCGCCGTGCTGGAATTGCTCAGAAAAGGCGTCTGACGTCCTCCTTTATCACGACCAAGCACTCCTGCGAAGGCGTGTGCGAAAGCCGCGACACGTTCTCGAAGACATGCCTGCTCAGCTCCGTACCGGATGGCGTATCGCCGGTCTGCTCGTAGCTCACGTTGATCAGTCGGATGGTCTCCTCCTTGGCCTGTTTCACCTTGCTCCAGGCTTTGTCGCTCACGTAGATCTGTTGCGTCACATTGTGCTCGAACTCTTCCCTTATCGTGGCGACGAGCTCGGCGTGGAACATCCGGGAGCTCATGCTACCCTTGTGTACCCGCAACACCAACGCACCTGGCGAGATCCGTTCCGCGAACAAAGCCAGCCGTTCGTAGGCTTGGAGCCGTAATGGAAGTGTATGCTTGTGGTCGTCCTTACGCACTTCCGCGATGCGCGCCGCAGCCTGTGCGCCCACCATCTGCTTGATCAGGTAGAAGGCGGTCAGGAATACCACGATGGAAGGCAGCACGGCCACCAGGATCTGTACGAACGGGTCGTTCATGGTTGATAAAGCAGTGGACGAATATCGGAATAGCGAGGCGCTCCCGGCCAACCGCCCCCGGTGGCTTGTGTAGTTTTGCCGCTTTCGGGACAGCCGTTGAATAACAACGGCGCATGGTCCCTCGAAGTACACTGCACATGCACGTTTCCCCGACCGTTGCCGCGATCGCCGAACCGGCCACCCTGCTCATGGCTCGCCGAAGCCGCGAATTACGTGCCCAAGGCCGCGATATCATCGACCTCAGCCTGGGCGAGCCCGATCACGAACCACCAGCCTTCGCGTTGGACGCCGCCCACGAGGCGTTGCGTGGCCCCTGGCACAAGTATCCACCCGTGAACGGATACCTGGACGTACGTCAGGCCATCGCCGACAAGTTCGAACGCGACAACGGGTTGCACTACACAGCCGACCAGATCGTGGTGAGCACCGGCGCTAAACAGGCGCTGATGAACGTGGTGATGAGTCTCGTTGGGCCCGGCGATGAAGTGGTGATCCCAGCACCGTTCTGGGTGAGCTATTCAGAGCAAGTGCGGCTGGCGGGTGGAACTCCTGTCATCGTGCATTCCACATTGGAGGAGGACTGGAAAGCCCCGATCGACCGCATCGCTGCAGCGATCAACGAACGAACGCGGTTGATCATGTTCAGTTCCCCCTGCAACCCCAGTGGGTCCGTTCTGAGCGGTGAAGAGCTGGAAGCATTGGCCGAAGTGGTCCGTCGCCACCCGAACCTGTACGTGGTGGCTGATGAGATCTACGAGCACATCGTGTTCGATGGCGCACATCGCAGTTTCGCGGCACTGCCCGGTATGGCCGAACGTACGATCACCGTGAACGGATTGAGCAAAGCATTCGCGCTCACGGGCTGGCGTTTGGGCTTCATCGGCGCACCCCTCTGGATCGCACAGGCCGCCACGAAAGTGCAAGGGCAGTTCACCAGCGGCACCAACAGCATCGCCCAACGGGTGGCGAAAGCCTGCATGGAGGCGGATCCGGCACAACTCGGCGCCATGCGAACCGATTTCCTTCGTCGTCGTGACCTCGTACTGCGGGAACTACGGAAGATACCCGGATGGCGCTGCAACGTGCCACAAGGCGCTTTCTATCTGTTACCCGACGTGCGATCCTGCATCGACGGGAAGATCATCAAGGGCTCTGTGGACCTGAGCCTCTACCTGCTGGATACCGTGGGTGTAAGCCTGGTAGAAGGCCGATCATTCGGCGCTGAAGGCACACTGCGCATCAGCTATGCCACCAGCGACGACAAATTGAGCGAGGCCATGGCACGTGTGGCCAAAGGCGTTGCCCAGTTGAAAGGCGCATGAGCACCACGATCGATACGTTCCTTCGGAAAGCACAGGAAACCACGGTGCTCGTCGTGGGTGATGTGATGTTGGACGCCTACCTGTGGGGACGCGTTGATCGCATCTCGCCCGAGGCTCCGGTACCTATCGTGCACGTCACCGAACGGAGCGCGCGCCTCGGTGGGGCGGCGAACGTCGCCCTGAATCTGCGTGCGCTCGGTGCCGTGCCGATCGTGGTGAGCATCATCGGCAAGGACAAGGCGGGCGACGATCTCGCGCAGTGCCTCCTGGATTCGGCGCTCGACAGCGTTGGCCTGGTGCGCTCCTCCACGCGGCGTACCACGGTGAAGACCCGTGTGATCAGCGGTCACCAGCACGTGGTCCGTGTGGATGAGGAAGAGACCGAGGATCTTTCCGCAGCTGATCAGCAGGCCTTGCTGAAGCGCGTATCCGAAGCGATCGAGCACCGGCGACCCGCAGCCATCGTCCTGGAGGATTACAACAAGGGGGTGCTCACCGAAAGTAACATCGAGGCCATCATCGCCGTTGCGCAGAAAGCCACCATCCCCGTTGCGGTGGATCCCAAGCTGAAGAATTTCCTCTCCTATCGTGGCGTGTCGCTTTTCAAACCGAACTTGAAGGAATTGCGAGAGGGTTTGAAAGTGGATGTCCAGGCGGCAGACCTCGCTTCCGTGCGAGCAGCCGTCCATACACTGGAGCGGAAACTCGGGAACGCCGCGACCATGGTCACCCTGAGCGAGCATGGTGTGTATGCGCATCAAGGCGCCCAGGAGCATCACCTGCCGGCTCATCGCAGGAAGATCGTTGATGTGAGCGGTGCTGGTGATACCGTTATCGCCGTCGCCACGCTCGCACTCTCACAGGGTCTACCACTCCCGTACATCGCCTCGTTGGCCAATCTCGCCGGCGGTCTCGTCTGCGAAGAGGTCGGGGTGGCCCCCATCAACCTGGAGCGCTTCCGCAACGAAGTGCTACGCCTCAACCTGCTGCAATGACCGTAACCCCTTACTCATCCGATGGCTCCAAGCGCGAGCAGGTGGAGCAGATGTTCGATGCCATCAGTCCGAAATACGACCTGTTGAACAGGCTCTTCTCCCTCGGTATCGATCAAGGCTGGCGCAGGAAAGTGATACGCATGGTGGGCGAAAAGCCGGTCGAACATCTGCTGGACGTGGCCACCGGAACGGCCGATCTCGCCATCATGGCCGCCTCCAAGGCACAGCGCGTCACGGGCATCGACATCTCTGAAGGAATGTTGAAGCACGGGCGCACAAAGGTCGATGAGCGTGGCCTTTCCACACGCATCACACTACAACAAGCGGACTCTACGGCCCTCCCCTTCGCCGATGCCACTTTCGATGCAGTGACGGTAGCGTTCGGGGTGCGCAACTTCGAGGATCTATCCAAGGGCCTGCGCGAGATGGTGCGTGTGTTGAAGCCCGGCGGACGGCTCTTCATCCTGGAATTCTCCAAGCCGCAGCGCACGCCGATGAAGCAGTTGTTCCGTTTCTATTTCCACCGTGTGATGCCGCTGATCGGCCGCACGGTGAGCAAGGATGCCGCAGCCTACACATACCTGCCCAAGAGCGTGGATGCCTTTCCGCAAGGAAGCCGATTCCTGGCATTGCTCACTGCGGCCGGTGGTAAAGGGGGCGAAGCACGTTCGCTGACCGGGGGTATCGCAACGTTGTACACGACCCGGAAGTAGGATCGCCGCCCGAAGCACACAACGATCCGTCGCTACTTTCGTTCCCAGACTCGATGCGTACTCGACTGCTCTCCCTTCTTTCCGTCATTGGCTTCATCGCGTGCACAACGCACGTTGCGCGAGCACAGAAGGGGATCAAGGTGGAGAACCTGCCGAACTTCGACCTTCATCGCCTGCACTTCGGCTTCCTGCTGAGCTACAACACGAGCGACTTCCAGATGAAGCTGGACCCGCGTTCGCCCTTCCGTGACTCGCTGCTCGTACTGCAACACCAGAAACAACCAGGGTTCAATCTGGGCATCGTTGCCTCGCTGAACTTGAACCCGTACCTGAGCTTCCGTTTCCTGCCCACGCTGTCCTTCCAGGAACGCATCCTGCAGTACGAATTCCGAGAGCCGGATGGAACGTCCAAGTTCTTCCTGAAACCCGTGGAGAGCACCTACCTCGAGTTCCCGTTGCTGATGAAGTACCGGAGTGCACGGATCAACAACTTCGCCGTGTATCTGATCGGCGGCGGCAAATACTGCATCGACATGGCCAGCCAGAAGGACGTGAACAATTCGCTGGATGACGAAGTGGTGGTGAAGCTGGCCCGGAACGATTACGCTGCCGAGATCGGGGGTGGTATGGACATGTTCCTCACCTACTTCAAGTTCGGCATCGAATTGAAAGCATCGTTCGGGATACCGAACCTGCTGGTGGATGACGGCACCCGGTTCAGCACACCCATAGAGAGCCTGCGTTCCAAGACCTGGGTGCTCACATTCACCTTCGAAGGATAGGCATGGAACGGGTGGTGGACATCGCGTTGTCCCCCCGCGACGCTGCGGACCCCGTTCTGGTGCGGGAAGCCGCCGCCGAAGCTGCTGGAATGCCGTTGGATCGGGTTCGAAGCTCAACGATCCTGAAGCGCTCCATCGATGCACGCAGCAAACTGCCGCTCATCCGCATGCGTGTGCAGGTGCTGGATGAGGTAGCAGGAGAAGTACCGCCATCGGTACCCCGGCCGGATGTGCACCGGGAGCGACCGGTCATCATCGTGGGTTGTGGACCGGCCGGCCTGTTCAGTGCATTGCGCTGCATCGAGCAAGGCTTGAGACCTGTGCTGCTGGAACGAGGGAAAGACGTACGTGCGCGCCGGCGCGACCTCGCTGCGATCAACAAACAACACATCGTCGGAGGGGACAGCAACTACTGCTTCGGCGAGGGCGGTGCGGGAACCTACAGCGACGGCAAGCTCTACACGCGAAGCCACAAACGCGGTGACGTGGAAGCCGTATTACGCACCCTTGTGGAGTTCGGTGCATCGGAGGACATCCTGGTCGATGCGCATCCGCATATCGGGACCAACAAGCTTCCGCATATCATCACCGCCATGCGCGAAGCGATCATCGCGGCGGGTGGTGAAGTGCACTTCAACAGCAGGGTCATGGATCTTCTGGTCGAAGGTGGCCGCATCCGTGGTGTGCGAACCGCGGATGACCGTGAATTCGAAGCTGATGCGGTGGTACTGGCAACGGGCCATTCCGCACGGGACATCTTCCGTTTGTTGCACGCGAAGCGCATCCGTATCGGACGCAAGGACTTCGCCCTGGGGGTGCGCATCGAACATCCGCAAGCCATCATCGATGCCGCCATGTACCACTGCAAGGTGCGCGACCCCTATCTACCACCGGCGAGCTACAGCTTGGTGCAACAGGTGAACGGGCTCGGTGTCTATTCATTCTGCATGTGTCCGGGCGGGATCATCGCGCCCTGTGCCACAGCGAACGACGAGATCGTGACCAACGGCTGGAGCCCCAGCAAACGCAACAATCCGTTCGCGAACTCAGGCATGGTCGTTGGCCTTTCACCGAAAGAACTCGCCCTGCATGCCGTGCCCGAAGAAGCCGAATTGGCCAGTATGCACTATCAACGTGATATCGAACATGCCGCCTGGAAAGCGGGAGGCCAACGACAGACGGCCCCGGCACAGCGCATGGAGGATTTCATCCAGGGGCGCAACTCCAATGACTTGCCAGAATGTAGCTACCCGCCCGGCATCGTTCCGTTCCGCTTGGATGAACTGCTGCCTCCCGAGGTGAGTCTCCGTCTGCGCGAAGGCATGGCTGCGTTCGGCAAGAAGATCCGTGGATACCGTACCAACGAAGCAGTGGTGGTGGCGGTGGAATCACGGACCAGCTCACCTGTGCGGATCCCGCGTGACCGCGACTCGTTGGAACACGTGGATGTAGGCGGTCTCTATCCGTGTGGCGAAGGCGCTGGATACGCCGGTGGCATCGTCAGCGCTGCCATGGACGGCCAGCGCGTGGCGGATGCGATCGCGCTGCGTTACCGCATGCGCTGACGGGCGAACTCCATGCACAAGGCCGAAGTGGCCATCGCCACGTTGAGCGATTCCGAACCGCCCTTTCCAGGGATGCTGATCGACCTCCCTTGCAAGGCACGCACTTCCGTGGAGATGCCATGTGATTCGCTACCCATGACCAGTACGGCTTTACATGCCAGTCGCTCAGCGAATACCGAACTGCCTTCCATGCTCGCCATGTAGAGAACGGCTCCGCACTCCTGTTGGCGGGCGAGAACGACGGGTAGATCAACCTGTTGAACTTGCACCCTGAAGATGGCCCCCATGCTCGCCTGCACGCACTTGGGATTGTAGGCATCGACACTTCCTACACTGCACCAGACCCGCTCGAACCCGAACCAATCCGCGATGCGCAGTACTGTACCCAGATTGCCCGGATCGGTGATGCCGTCCAGAGCGATGACGAGTTCATCGTCCCGGAGGTCTGAAAGCGGACCTCGGACGGGCTTACGCACCACGGCGATCAGTTCATTTCCACTCTCCAACGTGCCGACCCGGTCCAACTCGTGCGGAGATACCACCTCTGCATGGCTGAACTCCGGCCTGGCAGCCATGGCTTCCGTGGCCAGTAGTGCGCTCACTCCCCACCCACTGGTCAGGAGCTCTCCTACCACTTTCGCGCCCTGCACGAGGAATTCGCCGCTCTCATCGCGGAACTTCTTTTGCTGAAGCGACCTGGCATGCTTCAACAAGGCTTTGGTGCTCACAGGCCGGGGGTATATTTGGCGCTGCCGATGCGGCGGCACGCCCGCAAAATAGGCAGCCATCCGTTCTGCTTGCGGCTCAGCCAACGCCATATCCTCTCCGCACTGGTGCTCCTGCTGCTCTGCGGCTGCGACCCCACCAAGCGGATCGCCGATGGACAATACTTGTTGAAGCGGAACCGTGTAGTGCTTGCCGAACCCAGCGCGGACCCGACCGAAGTGGCTTCGATCATCAAGCAAAAGCCGAATAAGCGGATCCTCGGTGTTCCGATCTATCTCGGCATCTACAACCTCAGCGACCAGGAAGCGTTGCACCGCGAGCGTGTGCGGAAGGACAGCCTGTGCGTACAACGCAATGTGGAACGCCTGAAAGAAGGTCGGCGCGAAAGAGCATGTGATCGCAGCACGCGCGAACGTACCGGTGAACCACCTGTGGTATTGGACACGAGCCTTACACGGCGCTCAACGGAACAGATCCGCATGTACCTGCACAAGGAAGGGTGGTTCAATGCCACGGTGACCGACACCACCCACCATGCGCACCGGCGCCTCTTCAGCGAACGACGTGGCCGTGCTTACAAGCAACCCAAGGTCGAGGTCGAGTACAAGGTGATACCCGGTCCGCTGTATCGCCTGCGGAACATCCGGTTCACGGTGGATGACTCCACCATCCTGCACCACGTTCAAGCCAGCTGGGGCCAAAGCCTCCTGAAGTCCGGCGATCGATACGATGCCGATGTCCTCGATGCCGAACGTACGCGCATAACGGAGAACCTCAAGGAGACCGGTTACCTGTTCTTCGTACGAGACCTGATCCTGTTCAAGGCGGATACGGCCGTTGGTGACCATCAAGTGGATATCGTATTGCGAATGGAAAGGCCTTACGCGAAGAGTGGCCGTGGGCTGAAGGGGACGCCCGAAGGGACCATCTACACGATACGGGATGTCACCATCGTTTCCGGCGGCCCTGCATCGCTAGGCGCCGTGGATACCACTGAGCATGCGGGATACCGGATCATCCACCGGGGACCGCTGATGTACCATCCACGAGCGCTGGTAAGCTCCATTTTCCTCCAACCCGAAAGCCGCTTCCAGCAAAGCCATGGCGACAAGACCTATCGCCGGCTTTCCGGCCTGCGCGTTTTCGATCGTGTGGAAGTAAGCTACGATACCATCGGTATCGGAAGGCCGGGGCTCGCCAATGCGCGTATCGGCTTGCTCCCGGGAAAGCCGCAGACCATGACCTCCGAGGTATATGCCACCAACCGCGGTGGTTTCTTCGGTACCACGGTGAGCGTCGGATATCGGCACCGCAACGTGTTCAGATCGCTCGGCTTCATCCAAGCGCAGATGAACCTCGGCCTTGAGGCACAGCAGAGTTTCACCCGGAACGATAATGAAGGGCAAGTCGGCCAGGTCCTTAACAAGAACACGTTCTTCAACACCATCAGCATAGGTCCCGAGGTCACCATGGGCTTCCCGCGCCCCTTCACCGGGCTGTTCAGCAAATCGAGCGGTTCCCGGATGTTGATCAACACGCTCTTCAACTATCAACGTAGGCCCGACTTCACAAGGACCTTGGTGAAAGGGGGCGTTGGATTCGAATGGAACGAGACCGCCACCAAAGTGTGGGGCCTTTACCTGGCCGACCTCAACGTCATCAAGATCCCATCGAAGAGCCCGGAATTCCAAGACTTCCTGATACGCACGAACGACCCGGTCTTCACCAACAGCTACACGAGCCACCTGATCGTGAACATCCCTCGCGCGACATTCACGTGGAACACACAAGGGGTGAAATTCAAGCGCAACGTGTACTACCTGCGCAGCACCGGCGAGCTGGCGGGCACTGTGGTGCGCGGTGTTCAAGACGTCTTCCAAAAGAACGCCGTACAGCTGACCGATACGCTGACCGGTCGCGACTATCGCACGTTGTTCGGGGTACGGTACTCGGAGTATGTGAAAATGGATCATGACTTCCGCATCAACCGCACCATCCACGACCGTAGTAGCCTGGCCTTCCGGGTAGCAGCAGGCATCGGCATTCCGCTGAAGAACCTGGAAGTGCTCCCCTTCGAATCGAGCTTCTTCGGTGGAGGTGCCAACGGAATGCGTGCATGGCGTGCACGTTCGTTGGGCCCCGGCTCCTACTCTGCGCCACTTCTGGCCTATGACCGCATCGGCGAGATCCGCATCGAAGCGAACTTCGAATACCGCTTCAAACTGATCGGCTATCTCGAAGGAGCCCTTTTCACTGATGTGGGCAACATCTGGAATCGGCGCAAGGACCCCCGTAGACCGGGTGCGGAATTCGAATTGGAGGACTTCATCAGCGAACTCGCCGTAGGCACAGGCGTAGGGGCCCGTTTGAATTTCGAGTTCTTCATCGTCCGTTTCGACCTGGGTATGCAGACCAAAGACCCGTCCCTACCCGTGGGCGAACGCTGGCTCTTCCAATCGAAGGATCAGTATGAAACGGAACAAGCCGCACTCGGTGTTCCGGTGAACTATCGAACACAGTTCAACTTCAACCTCGGGATCGGATATCCGTTCTAGTCCTGCTCATTCCACCGGCGACCGTATCCACTTACACGCTCACGACGTACGAAGTCAGGCGGTTGCCATCCCTTTCAACCCATCCTTACCTTTGCGGCCGCTTAACGCGAAACACCCATGCAGACCCTGAAGACCGGCAAGCTCGACGAACTCCTCGGCAACGACGCAGCCAGCCTGCTCGAACACCAGTGCAAGACCATCGATAAGTCGATGATCCACCTGCCCGGCCCGGATTTCGTTGATCGCAGCTTCGCGCACAGCAACCGTACACCGCAAGTGATGCGCAGCATCCAAGCGCTGTACGGGAACGGCCGCCTCGCGAACACGGGCTACATGAGCATCCTGCCGGTGGACCAGGGCATCGAGCACAGCGGCGCAGCCAGCTTCGCCCCCAACCCGATCTATTTCGACGGTGAGAACATCGTGAAGCTCGCCCTCGAAGGCGGATGCAACGCGGTGGCCAGCACGTACGGTGTGCTGGGAAGCGTGGCGCGTAAATACGCCCACAAGATCCCTTTCATCGTGAAGATCAACCACAACGAATTGATGACCCTGCCGAACAAGTTCGACCAGGTGCTCTTCGGCAACGTCAAGGATGCGTGGGACATGGGCGCCGTGGCCGTGGGTGCGACCATCTACTTCGGAAGCGACGAGAGCACGCGCCAGATCACGGAGATCGCCGATGCGTTCCAACATGCGCATGAGCTGGGCATGGCCACCATCCTGTGGTGTTACATCCGCAACAACGGCTTCAAAGTGGATGGCAAGGATTACCACACCTCCACTGACCTCACGGGCCAGGCCAACCACCTTGGCGTGACGATCCAAGCGGACATCATCAAGCAGAAGCTCCCCGAGAGCAACGGCGGTTACAACGCGATCAAAGGATACGGCAAGACGCACGCGAAGGTCTACAGCGAGCTCACCACTGATCACCCGATCGACCTCTGCCGTTATCAAGTGGCGAACTGCTACATGGGCCGCATCGGCCTGATCAACAGCGGTGGTGCCAGCAGCGGTGCCAGCGACATGGCCGAAGCCGTGCGCACAGCGGTGATCAACAAACGCGCCGGTGGCCAGGGCCTCATCAGCGGTCGCAAGGCCTTCCAACGTCCGGTGAACGAGGGCATCGCCTTGCTGAACGCCATCCAGGACGTTTATCTGGACAAGAAGATCACGGTCGCCTAAGATCAAGCGACAAGTTCACGAGCGGCAAGCGGCGAGCCCACTTGCCGCTCGTTGCTTGTAAACTTGCCACCACAATTCACCACCTTCGTTATCCCGAACGTTCAGACATGGGTTGGTTCACACGCGTCAAGGAAGGCATCACCACCAGTACGGAGGACAAGAAGGAGACGCCCGAAGGCCTCTGGTACAAGTGCCCGGAGTGCTCCGAGATCATGACCTCCGAAGACCACGAGAACAACCTCTGGGTCTGCGTGAAGTGCGAGCACCACGAGAAGATCGGCAGCGAGGAATACTTCGCGATCCTCTTCGATGACCACAAGTTCACCGAGGTGGGCGCGGACCTGATCGCCGGCGACCCCCTGCAGTTCGAGGATACCAAGAAGTACACGGACCGCCTGACCAAAACCCGCAAGGACACCGGCCTGAACGACGCCATGCGCGTGGCCGAAGGCAAGCTGGACAAGAACTACGTGGTGATCGCCTGCATGGATTTCCGCTTCATCGGCGGAAGTATGGGCAGCGTGATGGGCGAGAAAATCGCCATGGCGGCGGACCAGGCCATGAAGCGCAAGTGCCCGTTGATCATCATCAGCAAGAGCGGAGGCGCCCGTATGATGGAAGCCGGTTTCAGCCTGATGCAGATGGCCAAGTCCAGCGCCAAGCTGGCCCAGCTCGCCAAGAAGAGGTTGCCCTACATCAGCGTGGTCACCGATCCAACCACCGGGGGCGTTACCGCGAGCTTCGCCATGCTGGGTGACCTCAACATTGCCGAACCCAAAGCTTTGGTGGCCTTCGCCGGGCCCCGCGTGGTGCGCGAGACCATCGGCCGTGACCTGCCTGAAGGCTTCCAGACCAGTGAATTCGTGTTGGAGCACGGCTTCCTGGACAAGATCGTACACCGCAAGGAGCTGAAGAGCTTCCTGGCGCGTACCTTCTTGATGCTCAGGAGTTAAGCAGTTCTTCCAGTCTAGGCCGGGCGGAAACGGATCCGTGAACGTGGGGTATGTGGCCGGATCGGGGAAAACCCTATCTTCGCGCCCTGTTACGTAAGACCATGTACCTGACGAACGAGGCCAAGCAGGCCATTTTCAAGCAGCACGGAGGTTCCGAGAAGAACACCGGCGGGGCCGAAAGCCAGATCGCACTCTTCACCGAGCGCATCAATCACCTCACGGGCCACCTGAAGTCCAACAAAAAGGACCACGGTACCGAGAAGGCGTTGATGACGATGGTAGGCAAGCGCAAGCAAATGCTGAACTACCTGAAGATGTACGACATCGAACGCTACCGCGCGATCATCGGCAAGCTCGGCTTGCGTAAGTGATCATGCGCACCGCGACGACTGCGGAAGCGACAACGACGACTTGAACGAACGGGGGTGATCGTGAGAACGGTCACCCCTTCTTCATAAAGGCCATATGGGCCGCCAAGGCACGCGAGATCCCGGATCGCTGGCCGGAATGATGACCCGGGGAGATGTAAAGAGGTAAAGAAGAAAAGAACATGAGACCACAAGGAATCCAGAAGACCATCGACATGGGCGATGGCAAGATCATCACCATCGAGACCGGGGTGTTGGCCAAACAAGCGGACGGTGCCGTTACGGTACGTCTGGGCGACACCATCCTGCTCGCCACGGTAGTAGCCACCAAAGAAGCCCGCGAGGGCATCGACTTCCTGCCCTTGCAGGTGGAATACCGCGAGAAATTCAGCGCTGCCGGCCGTTTCCCCGGTGGCTTCTTCAAACGCGAAGCGCGCCCCAGCGATCACGAAGTGCTCACCAGCCGCCTGATCGACCGCGCACTGCGCCCACTCTTCCCGGACGACTTCCACGGCGACACCCAAGTGGTGGTGACGCTGATGAGCGCCGACAAGAAGAACCAATCCGACGCCATCGCCTGCCTCGCCGCTTCGGCTGCGTTGGCCGTGAGCGATATCCCCTTCGCAGGCCCCGTGAGCGAAGTACGCATCGCCCGCGTGGGTGGCAAGTACCTGCTCAACCCGCTGTTCGCGGAGACCGAAGGATCGGACCTCGACCTGATCGTGGCCGGTACCAAGAGCGACATCCTCATGGTGGAGGGTGAGATGAAGGAGGTGCAGGAGGCGGACATGATCGAAGCGATCAAGATCGCCCACGAAGCCATCCAGAAGCAGTGTGTGGCCATGGAGGAGCTGAGCGCCATGGTTCCCAAGAGCCAGGTGAAACGCACCTACAACCACGAGAACAACGTCACCGCGATCGGCGACAAGATCATGGACTTCTGCTACCAGAAGTACTACGATCTGGCCATGAACGCGAGCAGCAAGGAAGAGCGCGGTGCAGCCTTCGGCGCCATCAAGGAAGCCTGCATGGCGACCCTGGCCGACGAAGAGAAGACCGACAAGGCCATGCTTGCGCGCTACTTCAAGAAGACGCAGAAGAAGGCTGTACGCAACGTATGCCTCGATCATGGCAAGCGCCTCGACGGTCGTAAGACCGATCAGATCCGCCCCATCTGGAGCGAGATCGATGTGCTCCCCGGAAGCCACGGCAGCGCCATCTTCACCCGTGGTGAGACCCAGGCCATCAACATGGTGACCTTGGGCAGCAGCATGGACGAGCAGACGATCGACCTCGCCACCAAGAAGGGCAGCGAGCGGTTCATGCTCCACTACAACTTCCCCAGCTTCAGCACCGGTGAAGTGAAACCGATCCGCGGCCCCGGCCGTCGCGAAGTGGGTCACGGTAACCTGGCCCTGCGCGCGTTGAAGCCCGTAGTACCCGGCATCGAGACCAACCCGTACACCATCCGCCTGAACTGCGACATCCTCGAGAGCAACGGTTCCAGCTCGATGGCCACCGTGTGCAGCGGAACGCTCGCACTGATGGATGCTGGTATCAAGATCAGCGCACCGGTGAGCGGTATCGCCATGGGGATGATCAGCGATGGCAAACGCCACGCGATCCTCAGCGACATCCTCGGTGACGAGGATTTCCTGGGCGACATGGACTTCAAGATCTGCGGTACCAGCAAGGGCATCACCGCCACGCAGATGGACATGAAGGTAGATGGCCTGCCCTACGAAGTACTGGCACAAGCCCTGGAGCAAGCGCGCCAAGGTCGCCTGCACATCCTCGGCGAAATGCTGAAGACGATCGATACGCCACGTGCCGATTACAAGGACCACGCACCGCGCATCATCACCATCACCATCCCGAAAGAGAGCATCGGTGCCGTTATCGGACCCGGTGGCCGTGTGATCCAGGAGATCCAGGCAGAGACCGGTGCGCACATCAGCATCGACGAGATCGACGGCATGGGTCACGTGGAGATCATGAGCGAGAACAAGGCCAGCATCGATGCAGCCCTCGCCCGTGTGAACGCGATCGCCAACCCGCCGCAAGCGGAAGTGGGCGCCACCTACAAAGGCAAAGTGAAAACGATCATGCCCTACGGAGCGTTCGTTGAAGTGATGCCCGGTGTGGATGGCCTGCTGCACGTGAGCGAACTGGAATGGCGCCGCATCGAGCGCGTGGAGGAAGTGCTGAAGGAAGGCGATGTGATCGAGTTCCAAGTGACCGGCAAAGACCCACGTAGCGGCAAGCTGAAGCTCAGCCGTCGTGTGTTGTTGCCGAAACCCGAAGGCTACGTTGAGCGCGAACCTGCGATGGACGGCGACCGTCCCCGTCGCGATGATCGCCCACGTCGTGACGACCGTCCGCGCCGCGACGATCGTCCCCGTCGGGATGATGACCGCCCACGCCGCGACTTCGGTGGTGATGGTGGACCGAGCTCGAACTAAGTATCAAGCGAATCAGTGAGAAGCCGCTCCGAAAGGGGCGGCTTCTTTCGTTCAGGAGCATCCTCACGACGGAAGATCCGAACCCGTCCTGCGCCTCGTATGTGCAGTGGTCCGCGTGCTCGGCCGGTAACCAAACGGCTGCGCAGTGCGTTCAACCCCCCACTCTTCGCAACACACAAGGCGCACATATGGCTAGGATGAGGCAGTTGAAGATCACCAAACAGGTGACGAACAGGGATACTCCATCCCTGGACAAGTACCTACAGGAGATCGGGAAAGTGAAGTTGATCACCGCCCAGGAAGAGGTGGAGTTGGCACGTCGCATCAAATCCGGGGACACCCTGGCGTTGGAGCAGCTGGCCAAAGCCAACCTGCGTTTCGTGGTGTCCGTTGCCAAGCAGTATCAAGGGCAGGGCCTCAGCCTCCCTGATCTGATCAGCGAGGGCAACCTCGGCTTGATCAAAGCCGCCGGCCGTTTCGATGAGACACGCGGTTTCAAATTCATCAGCTACGCCGTGTGGTGGATCCGTCAGCAGATCCTCCAGAGCCTGGCGGAACAAGCGCGCATCGTACGCCTGCCGTTGAACAAGATCGGATCGATCAATAAGATCAACAAAGCGTTCGCGAAGCTTGAACAGGAGCATGAACGTCCGCCCACCGCAGCGGAACTGGCCGAAGTGCTGGAGATGACCCTCGAAGAGGTGAAGACCAGCTTGAACAACACCGGTCGCCACCTGAGCATGGATGCGCCGCTCCGCGAAGGCGACGACAGCGGCACCATGATGGACGTGATGCGCAACGACGACACGCCGAGTCCGTTGGAAACGTTGATGACGGACAGCCTGCGCTCGGAGATCGAACGCTCCCTGAACGCATTGGCCGGGCGCGAAAGCGATGTGATCCGCCTGTACTTCGGACTGAACGGCAACCAGCCGCACACCCTGGAAGAGATCGGCCAGAAATTCGACCTGACGCGCGAACGTGTACGCCAGATCAAGGAGAAGGCCATTCGCCGGATGAAACACACAAGCCGTAGCGCTGTATTGAAAGCGTACCTGGGCTGAACATAACGTGTTGGTTATCCCCGCCGGTGCGACCCGATCCAATGGAACGGAGCGCATCGGCGGCGGCGTTCCGTACCTAGGCTACCTTCGCGATCGAAATGCCACACATCATCGCCCCCTCCCTCCTTTCGGCCGACTTCACCGACCTGAAAAGCGCCGTACAGTTGGTGGATGAGAGCGCTGCGCCCTGGCTGCATTTGGACGTGATGGATGGGGTGTTCGTACCCAATATCAGCTTCGGACTGCCGGTGATCAAGGCGATCCGTCCGCTCACGAAGAAGGTGTTCGATGTTCACCTGATGATCGTGAAGCCGGAGAATTATGTGAATGCGTTCCGCGATGCCGGAGCCGATGTACTCACCGTTCACTTGGAGGCAAGCACACATCTGCACCGCACCGTTCAAGCCATCAAGGCAGCGGGCATGAAGGCTGGCGTGGCGATCAATCCGCATACGTCCGTGAACGCACTGGAAGATGTGCTCGCAGACATCGACCTGGTTTGTTTGATGAGCGTGAACCCCGGCTTCGGTGGGCAGCAGTTCATCGCGCGTACCTACCAGAAGATCGAAGCGTTGGTGGAACTGCAGAAAAAGACCGGATCAAAAGCGTTGATCGAGATCGACGGCGGTGTTGGCACAGGCAACGTTCAACAGCTCGTGCATACCGGTGCCGATGTGCTGGTGGCTGGCAACAGCGTGTTCGGTGCGCAGGACCCCAGCAAGGCCATCACGGAACTCTCGGCCTAAGGTCGCCTTACTTTCGCTACAGCTTTCTCCCGGCAAGTCCTGCTCATGGCCTCGCCCCTTCAACCGGATCCTTCAGCCTACGACCGCGAGTTCACCTTCAGCCGCATCGGCATGGTGCAACGCCGCATGGTGTGGGGGTACCTGGATCGTATGTTGCAGATGCCCGGCATGAACGTGCTGGAGTTGAATTGTGGCACCGGAACGGATGCAGTACATCTCGCTCGCAACGGTCACCGTGTGCTGGCCACGGACATCAGCGAGGAAATGCTCAGGGTGGCCCGTGAGAAAGCGCGACAGTTCGGTGTGGAGAACAAGATCAGCCACCTTCGCTTGGGCTTCGAAGACCTACCTGATCTGACCACACCAGCGGTGGACCTGGTATTGAGCAATTTCGGAGGATTCAACTGTATTGACGCCGAGCATCTGGCAGCCTTGGCCGACCCGATCGCGAATACGCTCAAGCCAGGGGGCCGTTTGATCGCCGTACTCATGCCTGATCGTTGTGCGGCCGAAACGATCTACCACTTCTTCCGGGGAGATTGGAACCATGCCTTCCGCCGCGGAAGACATGATCCCGTGTGGGCCAGCCTTAGCGGAACGGGAGCCATCACTTGGTACCACTCCCCGCGAAAGGTCCACGAGGCTTTCGCAGCTCGCTTCAAGGCGGTCAATATCAGGCCTATCGGCTTGTTCGTGCCACCTACTCATCTTGAACAGCGATTCGGCCATAGGTCGGACACGTTGGAACGACTTGCCCGGTGGGACCAACGGTTCGCCCACCTTCGCTGGACGGCACGCTATGCTGACCATTTCCTGATCGATCTGGAGTTGCGCCGTTGATAATTCGGTGCCAGCAAAAGGACATTGCTCGCCGACACCCCGGTATTTTCGCGCGTATGTTGCGAACTCTACTCCTTCCTTCTGCGCTGCTGTTGGCGCTCGTCGCATCCGCTCAGGTGCATGATCACCGGACCTGCGGAGCACATACGTTCACCGAACGATATCTCGAACTGCAAGGACTAGCGCCGGATGTGCTGCATGCGCTACCCGCAGTAGCTAGTGTGGCACGTGGTGGTACCTATACCATCCCGGTCGTTGTCCACGTGGTCTACAATAACACAGCGGAGAACATTGCGACTTCGACCATCAACGCACTGATCGCCGAGCTGAACCAGGATTACTCGGCCACGAATTCGGACATCGGATCCGTTCGCTCGCAGTTCACGAACAGCGTAGGCAACGTCGGATTTCAATTCTGCCTGGCCCAGATCGACCCCAACGGAGCAGCGACGACCGGAATCACACGCACACAGACCAGCGACACGTGGTTCGATCCAGATACGCAAACGGACGCCATGAAGTCCGCACCGCTCGGCCATGCGCCCTGGGACACTGAACGCTACCTCAACATATGGATCTGCGATATCACCAGTGGTGCCGCTGGAAATGAGATCACGGTCGGTTATGCCTATCTGCCCGTTGGCGGTGTGGTGGGCAGCGATATCGATGGGCTCGTTATCGATTACGACTACGGAACGCAGATCGGTGCGCGCACCGCGACGCACGAGATCGGTCACTACTTCGGCCTGATGCACACCTTCGACGAAGACGGTGCTTGCGTGAACTCCGATGGCTTCACGGACACCCCCACCTCCAACAGCCCTACGTTCTCCTGCTCCAATACCAGCCTGATGAAGTGCGGGGTGCTTACCCAGTACGAGAACTTCATGGACTACAGCAACTGCACCGTGATGTTCACCGATCAGCAGGCAGCGTACATGTTGAACGTATTATCGAATACCCGCGACGGTCTCCTTACCAATGCCGCGTGTTCCGGACCCGTCACAGGCCTATGCATACCTACGTCCGCAGGAGGAACGAGCGACGGCGACTACATCAATCGTGTGGCGGTGGGAACGATCAACAATAACAACTCCGGTGGTGTAGGCCAGCCCGCTTACACGGATCTCAGTGGCAGCTTCTCCACCAACCTCACGCGCGGCACGCAGTACACACTTACGGTTCAAGGAGGAACATTCAACAATGACCACGTAGCGGCATGGATAGACTATGATCAGGATGAGACCTTCGAGGCTGGTGAAAAGCTCGGAGAGACCGCCATCACCACGGCCAACCAGACCGTAACGATCACCTTCACCGTGCCTGCCGGTGCATCGTTAGGGAATACGGTATTGCGTGTGCGCAACGTCTATTTCAATACCGGTGAGCCTACCCCGGTGGACGCCTGCTACTCCTACGGCTTCGGTGAAACGGAAGACTACGGCATCGCCATCCAGAACAGTGGATCGAGCACTGCGTGCATACCAACGTCAGCCAACGGGACCGCTGATGGTGACTACATCAACTCCGTTGTCCTCAATACCATCGACAACACCGCTTCCGGCGGAACCGCCGCACCTACATACACCGACTTCAGTAGTACCTTCTCCACGAGCCTCGTGCGCAACGGGGTGTACACCGTTATCTTGGAAGGAGGTTCCTATGAAGCGGATAATTATGCTGTATGGATCGATTATGATCAGGACGACGTGTTCGAAGCAGCTGAAAAACTGGGCGAGTACGCCACCACTGCTGCGGGAGAGGTCGGTGGATTCCTTTTCACCGTTCCCACGAACGCCGCACTGGGGAACACTGCAATGCGTGTTCGCGGGGTGTTCTTCAATACCGGTGAACCTACCACTGTGGACCCATGCTATTCTTACGCGTACGGCGAGACCGAGGATTATGGGATCACGATCCTGGCAGCTCCAAGTGACTATTGCACGCCCAGTTCCCTTGCTGGAACAGGTGATGGGGATTTCATCAATGGCGTGGAACTCTCCACCATCAGCAATCTGAACAGCGGGAACGTAGCGGGACCCTCTTACACGGATTACAGCGGTACGGAAAGCGCTTCTTTGTTGCGCGATTCGGAATACACCCTTACCATCCAAGCTGGCACGTATGCCCCTGACGCCTATGCCGCCTGGATCGACTACGACCAGGATGACACGTTCGAGACGGGTGAGAAACTTGGCGAATTCGTGACCGCCGCCGGAGGTGAATCAAACGACATCGTCTTCACCGTACCCGACAATGCGACCGTGGGCATTACCCGTATGCGCGTACGCGGTGTTTACGTGGATGAGAACACGCCGGACCCCATCGACCCTTGCTATCCCTACAACTTCGGTGAGACGGAGGATTATCGGATCGTGATCGAGTTCGGCACAGGCATCGCAACGAACGAACAGTCTTCGATCCAATTATATCCGAACCCTGCATCATCCCTGGTCACCGTGGAATTGCCGTCATCTGGCGTTGCGCAGATCCAGCTGCTGGATGCTCAAGGCCGCTTGATCCAAGCACAGCAGAACTCTGGACAGCGCGCTCTTCTTGATGTCTCCGACGTTGCGGCCGGCACGTACATGGTGCGTATCACGCAGGATGGGCGTACTTTCAGTCAACGTCTGGAAGTGCTCGGGAACTAGAACGTCGTTCCTCGTATGGAAGGGACCGAAGCATTGGCTTTGGTCCCTTTTCTTTTGACGTTCGTCGATGTTGCCGAGCCGACCTGTCGAATACGGCATATTCTACTGAAACCGCTGATGAGCCTGGGCGTATCAGTCGCGTGAACCAAGCAGATACACACATGCGCCTTCGAACCCTCGCGCTGCTATCGAGCCTGGTCTTCGGTGTGGTCTCCCACGCACAGTCGGCTGGTATCGGTATCAAAGGCGGTGCTCTTGTCAGCACTGTCAAAGCCCTCCATCTCAGAGCCACCCCCATACCCGGTGCCACCGCTGGTATCTATGTACCGTGGGGCTTTGCATCCCTTTGGGAGATACAACCCGAGGCACTGGTGACCGCGCTCGGAGCCAACTTCACCGAGCCTGATGGTGATCGCTCCACGGTACGGTCGATCTATTTCCAGATGCCTGTCGTGCTCAAGAAGTATGTCAACAATCAGGTCAACTTCTGCTTGGGTTACCAATTCGGAAAGGTGCTTGCAGCTCAAGAGCAACGTGAAGACGCGACCATGGACGTCACCGAACACTTCAACGCTCTGGATATGGGCTTCGTTGGGGGCGCCGGTCTGGACCTGGACAATGGTCTGGATCTGAGCTTACGTGCGTACAGTTCCATGACGCCAGCGTATGTGAATGACAACGCCGTATTCCCGAAACATCGGTCCGTCCAGTTCACGATCGGTTATCGTGTGCTGCAATTCAAGGCATCCAGACGTCATCACCGACGGGGCTGAGCCACCCGAAGTAGTCCGCTATCTTTGGCCGGATGGCAGCTGAGCGCACGATCGCCCTACTGGGTGGTGGCCAACTGGGCCGCATGTTCATCGAGAACGCCTTACGTTATCCTGTTCGTGTGACCAGTCTGGACCCTGATCCAGAAGCACCATGTGCACATATCGCCCATGATTTCAAGGTCGGTCGCGTTACTCATGATGCGACCGTGCTGGAACACGCAGCCTTAGCGGATATCGTTGGCATTGAGATCGAACATGTTTCCATTGACGCTCTTCGTTCCCTCAAGGCTCAAGGGAAACGTGTGATACCCGACCCTGACGTGCTCGCTATCATTCAGGATAAAGGCGCACAGAAGACCTTCTACGAGGAACACGGAATACCTACGGCACCTTTCGCGTTGATCGCATCACCTGCGGAGATCAGAGCACACAGCATCCTGTTGCCGGCTTTCCTGAAAGCGCGTACCGGTGGGTACGATGGCAAGGGAGTGATGCCGATCACGGACACTGAGGACATCAGCAAGGCTTTCAACGGCCCATGTGTGCTTGAACAGCGGGTGGACATCGCGTTGGAGCTTGCGGTCCTGGTTGTACGCGATGATGATGGCCGACAGGTCGTGTACGATCCCGTGGAAATGGTCTTCGATCCACGGTACAATCTCGTCGATCACCTCCGCGCTCCTGCTCGTATCCCCGAAAGAACCGCTGCACAGGCGCAGGGCCTTGCGGAACGTGTGGCAAAGGCCTTCAACGCCCCGGGGCTTTATGCTGTGGAGCTTTTCCTCACGAAGTCGGGCGACTTGCTGGTGAACGAGACTGCGCCACGTGCGCATAATAGTGGTCATCATACCATAGAAGCCTGTGCCAGCTCACAATTCGACCAGCTGCTACGACTGTACATGGGCTGGCCGCTCGGTGATGCGTCGTTAAAGAGCCCTGCGGCCATGATCAACCTGGTCGGAGCCGAAGGAGAAGGAGAACCCGAAATGAGCGGGGTGAACGAGATCCTTTCCATGCCCGGAACCTTCATCCATTTGTATGGCAAGAAGGCGACCCGCACCGGACGCAAGATGGGCCACGTGACAGTTACGGCTCCAGACCATCAGTCCTTGGACCGGGCCATCACTGCGGTAAAGGCCCATTGTTCCATCACCCCTGTACGGAGTAGGCATTCGATCGAACCTTAATATCTGAACCGTTCCGATATGGTAAGCATCATCATGGGCAGCCGCAGCGATCTGGAAACGATGCGCGAAGCCGTGGACACGATGACGGAATTCGGAGTTCCCTACGAACTCACCGTTGTCAGCGCACACCGCACACCGGATCGGATGTTCGCCTTCGCCAAAGGTGCAGCTGACCGCGGCGTGAAGGTCATCATCGCCGGTGCGGGCGGTGCAGCCCACCTTCCCGGGATGGTAGCATCGCTCACCATACTACCGGTGATCGGCGTACCCATCAAGTCCCGCAACTCGATCGATGGTTGGGACTCACTGCTTTCCATAGTTCAGATGCCAGCCGGCGTGCCTGTAGCGACCGTGGCGGTGAACGGGGCCCGTAATGCAGGACTTCTGGCCGTGCAGATCCTTGCGGTGTCGGATACGAAGCTGGCCGAGAAGCTTGCCTCGTTCAAGGGCGAGCAGGAGGATAAAGTCCGCGACGGCAAACCACATTGAAGCAACAGTTCCCGAATCAGTTCGATTCATGATCGTAGCTGCGGGCAGACCTTACAGATGTTACGTGCTTCGTTTGCTTCCTGCGGAAGAAGTGCGCTCCACCCTGGAACGCTTTTGCTCTGACCAAGGGTTCGAGGCCGCCGCGATCATTAGCGCTGTGGGAAGTGTCGATAACGCCACGATCCGTTTCGGAGGTCGTTCCGAAGGCACGGTCGTGAGCGGCGACCTGGAGATCTGCGGACTGTCTGGGACACTTTCGAAACATGGGATGCATCTGCACCTGACCGTGGCTGACCGTGATGGCCAGGTAACCGGCGGCCACTTGGTGCAGGCTCGGGTGCGCACGACACTTGAACTCGTGCTACAGGAGATCGGTGGAGTGCGAATGCCGCGCAGGCCGGATGCACTTACGGGTCACAACGAGCTGTGCCCGGAAGAACTGGAGCCGTGATCACGGAACGATCGTGATGGTCGTGCGAGCCGGTGTGATGTAAGGATAGATCTCGTCGACGTCCTTGTTCTTCAGTGCGATGCATCCCCATGTCCAATCCTGCCCCATGTCGATCCAGTGGTCCATGCCATCAGGCACTCCATGGATACCGATCTCGCCTCCGATATCCGCCGTCGAGGCGACCTCACCGGAGCGCTGTCTTTCCCTGAAGCGTCGCCAACTCTCGGCATTCGGATAGTCAACCCAGATGAACTTGTGCCATTTCGCGTGTATCCGCTTGCTACGGAAAGTGAACGTCCCTTCCGGTGTCTTGCGATCACCTTGCCGGAACTTGTCTCCCACGGGAACCTCTCCTAGAACACAGGGGAACGTCCTCAACACGCGCGACCCCGATCGGACCGTGAAACGCCGGTCCGATTTGTCCACATGGAACTTGAACGTGGATGGATCCAGGCCTGCACTATCCACGAGCGCTTTCAGAGAAGGTGTACCGACCGCATCGGCGTGCCCGCTGTACACGACATTCTGGGCGCTCGGCCCGGATCGCTGCACGCACCAGAGCGGGACCAGGATCGCACAAAGAAGAACTGCTTTCAGCATGATCGAACAGGAGATGTCCGATGCATGGAATGCACATCACAGGGAATGTAACGCTACTCTATGGTCAACGGAAAAATGAGGTCAACATCCGTTTCACCGCCAGCGTTCAAGACCTGACCAGCCGCAACTCCATCGGCTGCCTTATCCGGCTGGTGCCGCAGCACCACCCGTAGCTCACCTCCGCTGCTCGCCGCACCGGTTATGGCGGTATTGACCAACCCGATGGGCCTGCCATTGGAATCGGCATCGGCATATGACGTGCTCAAGTTCCCATTCATCACCTCGAAGAAGAGTTGATGTTCCGTTCCTTCCGCACGCACCTCACCGGTCAGGTCAACCGCCGGCGTAACGCTCTCGTTCAGCAGGCGCACGACCACGTCGAAGGCGCGCTGTGCCGGCAGTGTGTCTACCATGGCTTCCGGGTCGCCGACATCGTCGAAATTGACACGCATCTGGAACACCTGCGAGGGTGTCTCCTGATCCGTGAACGTGAGTTCGACCGTTGTGACCACCTCTTCCTCATTCACCGCTGGGCCGGATGGCTGGAGTACATCTTCGTTCTGCTTCTTGCACGCACCAAGGGCGATCATGCTCGCCAGCACGGTCAGTTGCGGGATGGATCCCAATATCGTTCGCATGCTGCTGAAGGTTTTCATTCCGTCCGCGGTGCTCCGAAAGTACAGCTCACCCAGATGGTGAGGTCGATCCCTCGTGCATCGGCATAGTACCTGAAGCGGTCCAGATAATCGCGGTATGCCGTGTTGAAAAGGTTGGCGCCTCGCAAGCCGACCCGCCATTGTCGCCGCCCCGATGTTCGAGCGGCAGAAACCTGACATCCGACCAAATGATAAGTGGCTGGTGGGCTGGCGAAATCCACCCCGGCGGGGATCCTTCGCTGCTGGAACACCAAGGTGCTGGTAAGACCTGCCTCCATTGCGCTCCACCGACCTTGGCTAGGGAACTCGAAGAGCACCATGTTCTCCAAGCGATCCGAAGGCATCTGGAACAACCATTCATCCTTCTCGATATCACGTGCCCGAACGGTACTGGCGCGCAACTCCCACACCCAATCCCTGGCGATGCGCTGGCCGAAACGGGCATCAAGCCCAAGGAGCCATGCGTTCGTGGCGGTGTACTGGAAAACCGGGAAGGCTCCGCGTACCGTGAGCTGTTGCCCTACCGGTAGCAGGTAGATGAAATCGTGGATGCGATCGGCATACGTTGTTACCTGGAATGTTGAGCGCCCTTCACCAGATGAGCCCTCCAGTTCGAGAACGGCCTTCCAAGAGCCTTCGCTCCCCAGGTGCTCATCACCTGTTTCTATGGCGGCCGCACCGTGATGAAGTCCTTCGCTGTACAGTTCGCTCACATGCGGAGGCCGGTAAGCACTATTGATATTGAAGCGTATGCGAAGACTGTCGTTCAAGGCCCAGTTCGCGCCCATGCTGAATGCGTGGTTCCTGAACGTGTGTTCGGGGTTGATCAGTATGCCAGAGAGGTCGTATTTGGCCACGTGTAGGAGCGTTGACTCCCAACGTGCGCCGAACTCCAATTCCCACTGCTCGCTCAGCGGCAGGTGCTCCAGCACGAAAACCCCTGCGCTCTGCTTCCGATAATTGGGGATGAGCGGGCTCACTCCGGTACCCGGCCGATTAAAATTCTCCTGATGCAAGCCATTCACCCCTGCTTTCCCGTGTAACCGCTGACCGAGCCAGTGTTTCCAAACCGCTTCGCCTGTGTGGGTGATCAAGAACAGGTCCAGCGCCGGTATGTTACTGCGCCCGCCGCGCCGTATATCGTACTCCTGTCTGTCATCAGCCTGGTAACCGTATGTGACCTGTACTCGACCGCGATCGCTCACCGCGTAACCCACCTCCGCTTTGGCCATATGGTGTTGCACCTCTTGGCGGGGCGATGCGATGCCGTAGGTGGGATCGCTGACGTACCAAGGCTCGCTACTGGCTATGGCAGCGTTCAGATCGGTAAGGTTGCCGATATGAGAAGTACGAAGTATGCCGAGCTCGCGAGCGAAGTAGCTGTAATACGCCGTTGCGATCCAACGATGATCGCGGTAACCCAACGCGGCTGAAGCACCTAGCTCGCGTACACCGGTGTTACTAAGCACATATCGGGATGAGCGACTATCCCCCAAATAGCGGCCACTTCCTTGAACACGCCAACCCGAACCCTTCAGTCCTTTCACTCCTCCTTGAAGCATGCCATGTCCGCCACCGCCCCTGCCGTTGAGCACACCTTGCGCGCGGACCTCCCCTTGCATCCCCGTATCGCGTGGTAGTTCCACGGGCTCAGTGATCACCACACCGCCCAAGGCATCGCTACCGTATTGAACGGCCGCAGCGCCCTTTACCACGGTAATGCGCTCGCTTGTGAGGGGATCAAGGCTCGGCGCATGTTCCGATCCCCATTGTTGGTCCTCTTGCCGGATACCTTGATTCAAGACGAGTATGCGACTTCCGCTGAGCCCATGGATGACCGGCTTGGCTATGGTAGGCCCACTGGCAAGCACAGTGACCCCGGGAAAGGTTGCCAGCATCTCACCCAAGGTGAGGCCTGCGGCCCGCTCAATCGCTTCTTTATCGATGGCGTCACTGGCTTGACCCACGTTCTCATCGGGTCGGTTCCGCGCCACTTCGAATTCCTGAAGTTCGTGAGCGTGATGCTCCAGACGAACATCCAGTTCCAGGTCTGAACGCACATCAACCTGGCGCACAACAGGCTCGCAACCAAGGTGGGTTATACGCATCGTGTAGGGGCCTGCACACAATCCAGCCACCGTGTAGCGGCCTTGTTCGTCCGCTACAGCACCCTTGGCCACCTCAAGCAGGAACACCTCAGCGAAGGGCAGAGGTGTCCTATCATGCTCATCGATGACGGTCCCTTTCAGCGTGAAAGAACAGCTCTGTGCAGAAACGAGAAAGGACCCGAACGACAAGAAGAACGCCAGTACGGAACGAGGACGGGGAATGAACACGATCAGACCTTCAGGACATTGATATACAGCGGCGCGACCGTAGCAACACCGGGCTGCTACAAAAGGGAGTACGACCCTAAGCCAAGCTCGGAGGACCTCGATCCTGATGGGCCGATGAGGGCTGGGTGCCACTGATCGATCCTTGCTCGACGACCCATGCCATGGATCGAACTACAACATCGGGTACGTGGAGAACCAGCTCCACCACGTATGATTGCACAGGTGTACCACATAATGCACATGCCGACGTGACCGTGGGTCCTGTCGCGTGCTCTGTAACATGATGATCAGGACAATCGTGGAGCGCCGTGCGCGGGGTGATGAACACCAGGAAACACGCGAGCATGAGCAAGGCTCCCAAGCGTCGATCCCAACATACCGGCAACATGAAGGCAAATATACCCGTGCATTGCGCCATTGACCTCTCACCGACAGCACAGGTCGATCCTATTGGACGATCCGCTCATGTAGGTGTAGCACAGCTACCCTACTTTTGCGCGAAATACGCCGCCCATGACTTTTCGTCGCTACGCCTTGTTCTCGGTATCGCTCCTACTGAGCGCGTTCTCCTTCGCCAATTGGACGCCTCTCGCCGTTGGTAATGCCAGCCACCGGAGCATGACCACCCATAACGGCGCACTCTTCCTTGCCACGTACAATACGGGCATCCAGAAGAGCACCAATGGCGGAGCGAGCTGGACCCTTGCGAACACTGGACTTCCGGTCTCCGGCGCTCAAGTGAAAGTCCAATCCGTAGGGCACAATGCCACCACGCTGTTCTGCGGAACCGAATCAGGCATCTACCGCTCAACGGATAACGGCGCGAGCTGGGTACTCGCACAAAGCGGGATCCCGGCAACCTCGAGCGCAACGATCTACGTGAACAAGATCTATACCTTCAACGGGGTGACCTTCGTGGTATTCTCCGGAACCGTGGCACAGAGCAGCGGTGGTGTGTTCCGCACGGTGGACAATGGAACGTCCTGGCTGCAGGCTTTCAATGGGCTGCAAACGAACATGACCATCTATAACATGGCCGAAGCCGGTGGTACCCTTTACGCCTCAACGAGCACTTCATTGATGAAGAGCACCGACCTTGGTCAATCCTGGACCCAGGTGGCTGATGTGAACTATGCGGTCTATGCCGTGGAAGCGACGCCCGCGCGTCTTGTGGCCCTCACGACCTTCGGCGCCAAATATTCCACCAACGGCGGCACTTCGTGGACCAACAGCACGAACTATCCTGTAGCCACCCCAGTAGCAGGATCCGAACTCATCTCCTACGATTCCAAGTTCTACGCGATCACAAGATCGGGCAGCACCGGTTGCTACCGCTCTCTCGATGGTGGCGTCACTTGGGAAGCGTTCAACACGGGCCTTTCGCCGCAGAACACCTTCGCCCAGGAAGAATTCCATGCCAGTGGAAGTGATCTCTTCATCGTTTGCGCATTGGACGTGTATTCCACCGCAGGTTCCACCGTGGGGATCGCGACTTTGAACGATGTGTCCATACCAGCTCCTTTCCCCACCACTTTCGAAGATGGATTCAACGTCGACCTCCGTGCACAACGACCTGGATCGACGATCATCGTCATGGATGCAGCAGGCCGTGAACTCGCCCGTCACCCCAACCTACCCGCCTCACTCGTGCGTATCGACCGCAATGGACTGGCCGCGGGCATGTACCATTGCTACCTCTTGGAGACAGGCTCGGGTAGCATGATGCGCTTGGGTAGCGTGATCGCACGATGATGAAGCTGCCGGTGATCCGGCATATTGGCGTTTTCACGTCGGGCGGCGACAGCCCCGGGATGAACGCGGCGATTCGAGCGGTGGTGCGTCAAGGATGTCTGTGCGGCCTTCAGGTCAGTGGCATCATTGGTGGATACGATGGTCTCGTGAAGGGTGACATACGCCCGCTCGGACCACGTGATGTGAGCAACATCATACAGCGTGGTGGTACCCTGTTGCGCTCAGCACGCAGTGACGCATTCCGAACCGTGGAAGGACGGCGACAAGCTTATGCCACCATGGTCAAGCATGGGATGGATGGCCTGGTGGCCATCGGTGGCGATGGTACGTTCACAGGAGCCCATCTTTTCTTTGAAGAACATGGCGTGCCCGTGATAGGGCTCCCTGGTACGATAGACGATGATCTGGCCGGAACGGACCATACCATCGGCTACGATACCGCCGTGAACACGGCTGTAGAAGCCATCGACCGTATCAGGGATACCGCCTCTTCGCATGACCGCATCTTTTTCGTGGAAGTGATGGGGAGAGACACCGGTTATATCGCCCTGGCTTGTGCGGTAGCCGCTGGAGCGGAATTCGTTCTGGTACCTGAGCGACCGGAGAACATCGATGATCTGGTGCGGTCGATCGGTGGGTCGGACGGAATGAAGTCATCAAGCATCGTCATCGTTGCCGAGGGCGAAGAGGAGGGTGGAGCTTTCACAGTCTCCAAGAAGGTGAAAGCCCGGCTCCCAAATGCGGATATCAGGGTAACGGTGATCGGACACATCCAGCGCGGGGGATCTCCTTCGGTTCAGGATCGGATACTGGCCAGTCGCCTGGGTGTCGCTGCTGTGGATGCGTTGATGGCGGGTAATAGTGATAGCATGGCTGGCGTTCGAAACGGCAGGATCGTTCTCACCCCGTTCGCAGAAGCCATTGGCGAACGCAAACCGCTGGACACCGACCTATTCAGGGTGCTCAGCGTTCTTGCAACGTGAACGCTACAAGCGCCTCCTCCTTCCCCAGGAAAGTCGACGCTTTCTATTGGCGGATCAACCGCGACTGAGCGAGCGGACGCCCTTGGGCATCCAACACGAGAACGGTGTAAACTCCGGTCGCCAAACCTTCCAGATCGACACGTTGCTGCATGGGTGTTGCGAGCACGAGCGAACCAAGAACGCTGTAGAACCTGAGGCTGCGCGCCTCCCGCACCGTGCAGTTGACGATCGCCAGGCCGCCATTCGGATTCGGGTATAACCCGAATACGTTCACATCTGAATACTCCATCAGGCCGGTCAGCATATCACAAGCGTCGCCGATGCCGTTACCATCGATATCCGGTTGTTCCGGATTATAGACCCAGACGCAATTGTCACAGGCATCCCCGATACCGTCCGCATCGAAGTCGGCCTGGGAGGGGTTGAAGGCCGCTTCACAGTTATCCTCGCATACCACCAGCCCATCCTGGTCCGTATCCGCGTTCGGTAGAAGGCCCGTCGTGCCTCCAACGCAGATACCACAGCCATCGAAAAAGGCCGCACCGCCGAACTCGCCTGTGCAGTCGACCAACCCGAACATACCTGTACACTCACAGTCGCTATCCCATGTGTCGTTGATGCTCATCGCATAACCATCGTCGCAAGGGCTTCCCGGTAATGCGAATCCCCCGATGACGCCAGAACAATCGATCACCTGGCCGACGCATTCACAAGCCCCGTTCCAGCGGTCATTCCCGGTACCAGGATCCCCATCGTCACAGGGAGTACCTGGCAACGCGGGTCCGTTGGGTTGTCCCAAGCAGTCCACCACGACAGGAACCCCAACGCATTCACAGTTCTTGGTCCACGTATCCTGTATGGTCGAAGGCTGCCCATCGTTACACGGCGTACCTGGCAACGCTGAACCGTTCGCCACACCAAGGCAATCGAACACGGCGGGAGTGCCAACACATGTGCAATCAACGGTCCATGTGTCATCGATGGTACCGCTATTGTTGTCGTTACATGGCGTTCCCGGTAGCGCACTACCGTTAGCGATGCCCAAACAATCGAACACGACCACCGTACCTACGCAATCGCAGTCGTCATTCCATTCATCCCACATCGTCTCCGGGTCTCCATCATCACAAGGTGTTCCTGGCAGCGCAGGCCCGTTGGGAACACCCAGGCAATCCAGGTGGGCTGGCGTTCCTTCACAGATGCATGCTGATGTGATGAGGTCGTCTATGGTATCGTCATCACCATCATCACAAGGGGAGCCGACGACGCCGGGAACGGTCGGGCAATCGTCCAGCGCATTGCACACCCCATCAGCATCCGTATCACCGCTGGGGGTCCCAAGACAGGAGCAGTCAATACCCAATATATCGTTCAGCGTGCAGGGATCCCCATCGTTGCATGGAGACCCGAACTCTCCTGGCACGAGCGGGCAGTCGTCCTGTTCATCGCACACACCATCACCATCAGTATCATTGACCAACGTGCCCACGCATTGGCAGTTCGAGTTCAGGACATCGTTGATGGTGCATACGTTACCGTCGTTGCACGATGAGCCGATCTGGCCCGGCGAATCGGGACAGTTATCCAATGCGCTGCAAACACCATCGTCATCCGGGTCACCGCTGTAGATACCAACGCATTCACAATTCGCATTGACAGTGTCGTTGATGGTGCATGGGTCACCGTCTATGCAGTTCGATCCTACTTGACCGGGAACACCAGGGCAATCATCCAAAATATCACATACACCATCTCCATCCCCATCCGGAACAGGCGCACCCGCACACTGGCAATTCGCGTTAAGGAAGTCGCTCGTTGTGCATTCATCACCATCATTGCACGGCGAGCCTATCTGACCAGGAACGAGAGGACAGTCATCCAAGACGTTGCACAAGCCGTCCCCATCCGTATCGGGAACGACCGTGCCCGAGCATTGGCAGTTCGTGTTCAGCACATCGTTCACCGTACATGCATCGCCATCATTACAGGGTGAGCCGACCTCACCGAGAACGAACGGACAGTCATCCTGGGCATCGCACACACCGTCACCATCCGTATCGGGGGATATGACGCCTGTGCACTGACAACCCGCGTTGAGCGTATCGTTCGTCGTACACGGATCACCATCGGTACACGGCGAGCCGATCTCCCCAGCGACAAATGGACATTCATCAACGGCATTGCATATGCCATCGGCATCAGCATCAGGAGCAGGCGTTCCGCCACAGAGGCAATCATCACCCAGTTGGTCGTTCATCGTGCAGGAATCACCGTCATTGCAGGCAGAACCTACTTGACCCGGTACCCACGGGCAATTGTCCTGTGCGTTGCAAACACCATCACCATCGGTATCCGGCGAAGCTGTTCCCACGCATTGGCAACTCGAATTCAACACGTCATTCGTCGTGCAGGCGTTGCCATCGTTGCATGAAGAACCCACCTGACCAAAGACGAAAGGACAATCATCCTGTGCATTGCATATGCCGTCGCCATCCGCATCAGGACCGGGAGTTCCCGTGCACTGGCAACTGCTGTTCAGGACATCGCCGGTGGTACAGGCGTTGCCATCATTGCACGCTGAGCCCACCTGTCCCACAACGAAAGGGCAGCTGTCCTGGGCATTGCACACACCATCACCATCCGTATCGGGAGTAGGCGTTCCCACACACTGACAAGTGGCGTTCAGAACATCGTTGGTCGTGCAGGGGTTACCATCATTACAAGAAGAACCAACCTGCCCAGCCACGAACGGACAACTGTCCTGACCATTACAAACCCCATCCCCATCCGTATCGGCACTGGGAATCCCTGCGCATTGACAACCAGCATTCAACACATCCCCGGTCGTGCAGGGGTTGCCATCATTGCATGCCGACCCCACCTGCCCCGCAACGAAAGGACAATTATCCTGACCGTTGCAGATGCCATCACCATCCGTATCCACAGTTGCCGTTCCTACGCATTGACAACCGCTGTTGATCTGGTCATTCGTGGTACAGGCATTCCCATCGTCACATGCGGAGCCTACCTGTCCAACGAGGAACGGACAGCTATCCTGCGCATTGCAAACCCCGTCGCCGTCCGTATCCGGCGACAGAGTACCAGCGCACTGACAACTGGTATTGTAAATGTCGTTCGTAGTGCATGCGTTGTTGTCGTTGCACCCGGCACCGATCACCGCGGGTCCTCCGATCACACCCAAACAATCCGGAGCGGCAGTACCCGGAGCAGTGGCGATCGCACCCAGGGACAAATTGTTGAAACTGCCGCTGAAGTTCGTTTCCAACTGCACCGCCCGGACCATGAACTCACGCCCTGCGACATAGGGCACCGCTGTGGCGGTATAGTTCGTTCCTGTAACGGGTGTCGTAGTGATGCGCGTGATGGCACCGGTAAGTGCATCGAACTGGTAGAGGTGGTAACCCAGAACGGTTTCGGGTGAACCCACCCAAGAGAACGCCGGATGACCGCTCGCGTTGGTCACCACCAGAGCGGTAGGTGGTGCGATCATCTTCATTCGCAACGAAGGGTCGCCCATGAGATTGAGATGCGTGCGGCCTATGCTTGACTGCCAGCCCTCTGTGAGCGGCATGTACAAACCAGTGTTGTTCATCGTCTCGCGCACGCTATAGCCGATGTTATCACCCATACCCATGTGGTGATAGTACCACGCTGGTATGCCGGCCCAACAATTCGTGAGACCTTGGCCCCGGGCTATGATCGCGCGCAGGAAATTGTTCTTGCTGTCGAAGTCCAGGAAAAAGCTACCCAACGCCATGTTGAAGACCCCTCCCATGGTAACGGAACCGGCCAGTTGTTCGGTTGTGGTGCCGCCATCCGTGCCATTGTAGGTCACCACCCCATCGGTCACCGCCTGTAGACCACCTCCATAGTGCGCCGTCCACAGGTAACTCTGGTTGTTCACATAACTACCGAAGGTGCCCAAAGCCGGGTTAACGAACAGGTTCGGATTGCCGGTGAGCGGTGCGGTGCGAAGACCACTTCCGGCGATGGGACTGCCCACCCACTGAAGGTTATCAATCACGATCCCGCGCACCGTAGGGGACCATTGCTTCACCTTATAGTTATGCGACTTTACCAGGTAATTCCGAAGCAATTGCACCTCGGTGGTGCCAAAGGCGGGCATATCGTACAGATCCACCCTACCTACCTGTAGTTCGATCGGAGAAGGGAAGTCGCTCTGATCGAACTTACCATCACCCGGAACGTTCCAAGTGCGCTGATAACTGGAGACGGTGACATTCACGCTGTTGTCCGTCCACGAACCGTCCATGTCTCCGTAATAGCCATCGGTAGGCCGTGATCCTCGGGCATCATCATGACCATCCGGATAAACGTTCCCAGAATATGGGACAGGAACATGCCCCACGAGATAAAGCGCTTTCACATTGGCCGGATCACTGTTATAGTGCGCCAGTATCGTGCTCTTTATGCTCGATGCCGAGGCCGTTCGCGAAACATCCGACCGTAGTACAGCCCAGCCATCAGCGCGCAGGTCGTAGATCAACTGGCTTATCTCGACAGCCAATTGAGAGGATAGTGTATTGTCCACCAACACGATGATCTTGCCACGATAGTCTACAACAGGCACGTTGATACCGGTGCTCACGTATCCGGTCCCCGTGGAGCCCGCAGAGACACGCACGACCTTGTATTCGTAGTTGACCCCGACCGTGATCGAGTTATCGGTCCATGACGTGGCCGAGGAGGCCGGGCTCGCTATCGCACTACCCCACGAAGTTGAGCTCTTCAACTTGCGATAGACCGTGAACGAGGTAGTGCTGCCCATCGCGGGCCATGCCAACGTGATGCTCGGCGTGGTCGACTGCACCGTAACAGTAAGCCTTACCGCGGCGCGCTCACTCACCGTCTGGCCATGGAGCAACGTTGCTGCCAAAAGCCATAACAGGGAGGAGAACCACCGCATCATGACCAGGTCCCTGTTCGTGGAGCAGCGTGCAGCGCCCAACCGACCTCGGTCCGGCTCACTCCTTCGGAAAGGTGATCCAGCGCGAGCCGTGAACGCACGAACTCGATACCGGACACACTTGGTACAGAGATCGCTTTAGTAGGCGTATCAAGCTGAAATTCAGACAGATGGTCGACTTCAATCGAATACAGGCGTTGCACTCCACCACTTTGTTGGATCTGACAAGGAGAAATGCACGCAGCATTCCCAAAATCAGACTTTAACCCACTGCAAACCAGGCCTTCATGTCGAATATCCAACCACTCTACCATCGGAGGCTGCGAAATTAGCCCATACCGCTCTACCACGCCAGTCGCACGAGGTACTGTTCCCACCGAGCCGGGAAGCATGCAACTCCGGCTTTGGGCACAGTTGGATACCGTCGTTGTATTAACAAACGCCATCATCATTGTGGATAAAGGCACAGCCTCCCCCTTCGACAAAACAATGAAATTTGTCGGCGAATCACCCCTTGTTCTATACCACCAAGCCCCGAATGTAAAGAGCGGCAACCTTTTCGGAAGGTAGACCGTTATAGATCATCCTTCAGATCGTGTCTCTCTTTCATTGAAAATCACCAGCATCCAAAGCAGACCTTTATCATTCGTAAAATGATCGAAGGATGTGCTGACCTTGTAGTGCGACAATGACCCAACCTCTCATCTCTTCCGTTCTCGCCTTCTTTAACCGAAGTCTTCACGCACAGTCGGGGCGGATCGCGCTGTTTGACGGAGTGCGAGCCTTCTCTTACGGTCAATTGAACGATTCGTCGCTGCGACTGGCAGCTGTGTTGCGCGCGAATGAGGCTGGTACGGACCGCACGGTGGGGCTTTGCCTTGATCGGTCCGCCGAGTTGGTCATCAGTGTTCTCGGGACATTAAGAGTCGGGGCGGCATATTTCCCCATCGACCCCGCCTATCCCGCCGACCGCATCGCTTTGATGCTCGAGGACGCCCAACCACCGGTAGTGATCACCGACCGGGCGCACCAGCACCTCTTCAAAGGCTCCAAGGCCAAGGTCCTGCTCATTGATGACATCGACCTGGAGAACGGTCCTCGCTTCGAAGGGGAATGCCCAGCGAAGCCGGAGAACCTGGCCTACGTCCTGTTCACGAGCGGAAGCACTGGCAGGCCGAAAGGCGTGGCCATGCACCATGCACCGCTGGTGAACTTGATCCAGTGGCAGTTGCGCACATCGGTGTTGAATGAAGGCGATCGCACCCTGCAGTTCGCACCCATCAGCTTCGACGTCAGCTTCCAGGAGATCTTCACCACGTTCGCGCAGGGCGGCACCCTCGTCTTGATCACAGACGAAGACCGGCTGAACAGCACGCAACTCCTGCGCAAGATCATCGCGCAGAAGATCAACCGCATCATCGTGCCTTTCGTGGCGCTGCAATACCTGGCCGAAGCCGTGGAACGCACAGGTGAGGTCCCATCCACCTTGAAGGAGGTCTTCACCAGCGGCGAGCAACTGAAGATCACTCCCGCTGTCGCGAACCTCTTCAAGCAGCTGCCCGGTTGCCGCTTCTGCAACCAGTATGGACCCACCGAAGGCCACGTGGTGAGCGAGCTGGAATTGAAGGGCGATCCTTCGAGCTGGCCAGCGCTGCCCAACATCGGCAAGGCCATCGATAACGTGAAGTTGATCGTGCTCGATGAGCATATGAAGCCAGTGAAGAAGGGCGAAGAAGGCGAGCTCTACCTCGGTGGTGCTTGCGTTGCCGCCGGTTACATCGGTCGCGATGATTTGACAGCCGAGCGATTCCTCGCGGACCCGTTCGAAGCTGGCGGAAGACTGTACAAGACCGGCGACCGTGCGGCGGAATTGCCCAATGGTGAGATCGACTACAAAGGCCGCATCGATGGCCAGGTGAAAGTGCGCGGCTATCGCATCGAACTCGGCGAAGTGGAAGTCGCGTTGGAGAAGCACGCTTCCGTTGAACAAGCTGTTGCCAACGTGCGCGAGGACCGCCCAGGCCTGAAGCGCCTCATCGGCTACTACGTCGCGAAGCACGAGGTGAGCGTGAACGATCTGCGCAAGCACCTCGCTTCCCTCCTGCCCGACTACATGGTGCCTTCCGCCTTCGTGGCGGTGAAGGAATTACCGCGCACGCCCAGTGGCAAAATCGATCGAAAGGCACTGCCCGCACCGGATGTGAAACGCCCGGAACTCGATGTCGCCTTCTCAGCACCGCAGACTGGTGTGCAGAAAACACTCGCGAACGTGTGGGCCGAACTTCTCGGCATCGACCGTGTGGGCATCGACGACAACTTCTTCGACCTCGGCGGCAACTCGCTGCTGAGCATCCAGTGCGTCGCACAGCTCGAAGGCCACGGCCTGAAGCTGCCGATCGTGAAGCTCTATCAGCACCCGACGATCAAGGCATGCGCAGCATTCTTGGAAGGTGATGCCAGTGCGATCGCCCCCTCCGAAATGGCCAAGGCACGCAAGGCAACAAACGGCGGATCCAAGAAGGGCGACATCGCCATCATCGGTATGAGCGGTCGTTTCCCGGGCGCGGCTAACGTGGAAGAGCTTTGGAAGAACCTGCTCGCCAAAAAGAACAGCATCAGCACCTGGACCGCTGACGAGATCGACCCCAGCGTTCCTGCTGAACTGCGCAACGACAGTGATTATGTGAAAGCGCGCGGTGTGATCACCGATGCCGACAAGTTCGATGCGGGCTTCTTCGGCGTGAACCCGCGCGTGGCTGCGTTGATGGATCCGCAGCAACGCGTGTTCCTCGAAACCGCATGGGGAGCGCTGGAAGATGCCGCCTACGATCCTGCCCAGTTCGCTGGCCTTATCGGCGTGTATGCCGGCATGGGCAACAACACCTACTTCACGCGCAACGTCATCGGCCATCCCGAGCTGATCGAACAGGTCGGCGACTTCGCGGTGATGACGGCCAACGAGAAAGACTACATCGCCACACGTCTCGCGTTCGAGTTCGATCTGCGCGGTCCAGCGCTGAGCATCCACACCGCGTGCAGCACGTCGCTCGTCGCGATCGCTCAAGCGTTCAAGGCGTTGCGCGATGACGAATGCGACATGGCCCTGGCCGGTGGAATCGCGATCACAGCGCCCATCAACAGCGGCATCGTGTACAACGAAGGCGGCATGTACAGCCCCGATGGCAGCACGCGCACCTTCGATGCACAGGGCAAAGGCACGAGCTTCAGCGATGGTGTCGGCATCATCGTACTGAAGCGTTTGGACGACGCCATCCGCGATAACGATCACATCTACGCGACGATCAAAGGCGCTGCGCTCAACAACGACGGCAGCGACAAGGCCAGTTTCACCGCACCCAGCGTGCGCGGACAAGCTGAAGTGATCGCCATGGCGCAGGCCGATGCAGGCGTCACGCCGGATCAGATCACCTACGTCGAAGCGCACGGTACCGCCACTCCGCTCGGTGATCCGATCGAAGTAGAGGCGTTAACACTCGCTTTCGGTGGCCAGAAGAACGGGCAGCATTGCGGCATAGGCTCGATCAAGTCGAACATCGGCCACTTGACCGCTGCTGCGGGAGCCGCAGGTGTGATCAAGACCGCGCTCGCGCTGAAAGAGGAGAACATCCCAGCCACCATCGGCTTCGAGAAACCGAATCCCTCGATTGATTTCGCGAATTCACCGTTCCGGGTAGCGCAGGACAACATCGCCTGGCCTCGTACCGGCACACCACGTATCGCAGGTGTGTCCTCGTTCGGCGTTGGTGGAACGAACGCCCACGTGATCCTCGCGGAGCCGCCTGTGATGGCCGCGTCGGGCGCATCGCGCAACAAGCAACTGCTTCTGCTCAGCGCCAAGAGCAAGACCTCGCTCGATGCCATGACGGAGAACCTCCGCGCCTGGCTCGAAGCACATCCGAACGCCTCTCTCGCTGATGCAGCTTTCACACTGCAGATCGGTCGTCGTCACTTCAAGCATCGTCGCTTGATCGTCGGTGGAAGTCACAGCGAAGTGATCGAAGCGATCGCCAACAAGGACACCAACCTGATCGGCACACGCGAACTGCACGAAGCCGCGCCCGGTGTGGTCTTCATGTTCCCCGGCCAGGGTTCGCAGTACGTGAACATGGGCCGCGACCTGCATGCCAGCGAACCGGTCTTCGCACAACACTTCGATCAGTGCTGCACGCTGTTCAGCAAGGAACTCGGCATTGACCTTAAGGCCATCATCTTCCCGAAAGCCGGTGAAGAAGAAAAGGCTGCTGAGCAACTTAAGCAGACTGTTTACACGCAGGCTTCCTTGTTCACCATGCACTACAGCCTCGCGAAGCTGTGGATGCACTGGGGCATCACACCGGACGCGATGATGGGACACAGCATCGGCGAGTTCGCCGCGGCCTGTCTCGCTGGCGTGTTCTCCTTGGAAGATGCGATCAAGCTCGTCGCCAACCGCGGCCGGATGATGCAAGAACTGCCGGGTGGCAGCATGCTCAGCGTTCGTGCAGCAGAAGAAGACGTAGCCAAGAAACTGCCAGCAGATTGCAGCATCGCAGCGAACAACGGCCCGCAATTGTGCGTGGCCAGCGGTCCTCATGAAGCCATCGCCAAGTTCCAAGCTGAACTGGAGAAGGACGGCATCACTTGCAAGTTGCTCGTGACCAGTCATGCCTTCCACAGCCCAATGATGGACGCCATCGTCGCGCCCTACAAGAAGGTGGTCGAAAGCGTGAAGTTGAACGCGCCGCGTATTCCGATCGTGAGCACGGTGACGGCGGAGTGGTTGAAGGACGAAGAAGCCACTTCTTCGAAATACTGGAGCGATCACTTGCGCGCAACCGTGCGTTTCGCGCAAGCCGTGAAGTTCGCCTGGAGCGATGCGGATCGTGTGATGCTGGAAGTCGGTCCGCGCACGACCGCGACGACGCTCGCACGCCAGCAAAGCAGCGATGCGAAGAAGCAAGCAGCCGTCTCCTCGCTCGCTGATTCCGCAGGCAACGGCAACGAACTCACACAGCTGTTGAAAGCCGTGGGTGGGCTATGGCAAAGCGGAGTGCTCCTCGATTGGAACAAGTTCTACGAGCGCGAGCAACGCCACCGCATTTCACTCCCGACCTACGCGTTCGAGCGCGTTCGTCACTGGGTGGATCCCGTGTCGATGGTCGTCGCAGGCGGTCACGCCATTGCGAGCACCTCGATCGAAGCACCTGTGCCGAACAGTGGTGATGCGAACCTCACACCGAAGGAAGCACTCATCCAACAGATCAAGAGCCTCCTTGAAGAAAGCTCCGGTCTTGAACTCGCTGAGGCAAGCGCGGAGGAGACCTTCCTGGAAATGGGTCTCGACTCGCTCTTCCTTACCCAAGTAGCGACTTCGCTCTCGAAGAAATTCGGCGTGAAGATCTCCTTCCGCCAATTGAACGAGGAGGTACCCAACCTCGACAAGCTTGCCGACTACTTGCTGGCCAAAGGCTATTCGGTGGGTGGTGCCATTCCCGTCGCTGGTGGCGCACAACCCGCAGCGAACAGCGCCCAACCTGCTGTCAACGCGTTGGAGGATGCCCCCGAACTCAAGAAGGTCTTCGGTGCGCAGGCCCGCATCAGCAAGGAGAAGGTGGACGACATGACGCCGCAACAGCGCGCGTGGTTCGACGCCTTCGTGAGGCGTTACGTCGCGAAGACGGCAAAGAGCAAAGCCTTTACCCAAGAGAACCGCAAGCCGATGGCCGACCCGCGTGTGGTCACCGGCTTCAAACCGCAAACGAAGGAGCTCATCTACCAAGTGGTGGTGGACAAGAGCACCGGTTGCCACCTATGGGACATCGACGGCAACGAGTACGTCGACATCCTCAGCGGTTTCGGTTCCTCGATGTTCGGCTACATGCCCGACTTCATCAAGGAAGCCTGCCACAAGCAGATCGACACCAGCGTGGAGATCGGACCGATGCATCCGCTCGCAGCGGAAGTATCGAAACTGTTGTGCGAACTGACAGGCGCAGAACGCGCTGCGGTCTGCAACACGGGTTCCGAAGCGGTGCTCGGCGCGATGCGCATGGCCCGCACGGTGACCGGTCGCAGCCTGATCATTTCCTTCAGCGGCAGCTACCACGGCATCAACGATGAAGTGATCATCCGTGGCAGCAAGAGCAAGAAGAGCTATCCCGGCGCGCCCGGCATTATGCCGCAGGCGGTGGAGAACATGCTCGTGCTCGATTACGGTACACCGGAAAGTCTTGAGATCATCAAGCAACGTTGCCACGAAGCAGCGGCCGTATTGGTGGAGCCGGTGCAAAGTCGTCGCATGGAATTCCGTCCCGTGGATTTCCTGCGTGAAGTGCGCCGTATCACGCAAGAGAACGGCACCGCCCTGATCTTCGATGAGGTGATCACCGGTTTCCGCACGCACCAGAACGGAACGCAAGGTCTCTTTGGCATCACAGCGGACATCGGCACCTACGGCAAAGTGATCGGTGGCGGTATGCCCGTTGGAGCCATGATCGGTAAGAGCGAATGGATGGACGCGTTGGACGGCGGTCAATGGCAATTCGGTGACGACAGCGTTCCTCCGGCTGGTGTGACCTACTTCGCAGGAACCTTCGTGCGTCACCCGCTCACGATGGCGGCGATGAAGGCTTCATTGGTCTTCATGAAAGAGCAAGGGCCTGCGTTGCAGGAACGGCTCAACACGATGACCGAGGACATGGTCGCGCGTGTGAACGGCCTCTTTGACACCTACCAGCTCCCCTACCGCTGGGTCAACTTCGGTAGCGCGTTCAAGACGAAGTACGACGAGAGCGTCAACTATACCGAGCTCTTCTTCATGCTGATGCGCTACCACGGTGTACACGTGTTGGACTTCCCGCACTTCATCACTACGGCACATACCGAGGAGGATATCGAGTTCATCATCGCAGCGGTGGAGAAGACCTGCAAGGAGTTGCGTGAAAGCGGCTTCATGCCGGAGCGCACCTATCCCATTTCAGTTGTGAACAACGTTCTTGGTACGCAAACACGTAAATTGAGCGAACGAGTGATCAGCGCAATGGAACCTCCCGTGCCTGGGGCCCGTATCGGACGGACGGCAAAGGGCGAGCCTGCATGGTTCGTTCCGGACCCTCAGCGTGCAGGAAAGTACATCATGGTGGAACAAGAAGAGAACTAAGGTCTAGCGATGGAGAAGTTCATACCAGAGACACGTTTCGTACCGGTAGAGCATGATCCGTTCAGCGGAACGGCGATCGATCAAGTGATCCCGACGACCGAGGCGCAGCGCGAAGTGCTGACCGCTTCGGAAATGGGGCACGATGCCTCCTGCGCCTACAACGAGAGTGTTTCACTGGAACTGAACGGCACGCTGGACCGGGCTTCCCTGGAGAAAGCCCTGGCACAGCTGGTGGATCGCCACGTTTCGTTGCGCAGTACGATCAGTCCGAGCGGCACGCGCATGGTCGTTGCGGAGAATTTGATCATCGACCTTCCTTTCCACGACCTGTCGGCACTTGATGCTCGCAAGCGAGATGAGCAGCTTGCTCGCATCGCGCAGCAGGATATGAACGGTGCTTTCAACCTGAAGAATGGCCCCTTGTTCCGCGCTGCGTTGATCAAGCTCAGCCCTGAACTTCATCACCTGCGCCTGACCGGTCACCACGTGGTCTGCGACGGATGGAGCCTGGGCATCATGATGGCCGAGATCAGCGCGCTCTACAACGCAGCGAAGAACGGCGGCGATCCGGCGATCCCTGATGCTGTGCCGTTCTCCGAATACGCACTGGCCACCTTCGATATAGCACGCAGCCCCGAGCAAGCCTCGATCGAGAATTACTGGCTGAACCTCTTCAAGGGAAGTGTTCCACGTTTGGACCTGCCCACGGACCGTCCTCGTCCCAAGCAGAAAACGTACAGCGGAAAGCGCCTGGACCTGGATCTTCCACCCGAGTTGGTGATGGCCCTGAAGGAAACGGCTACTCGCAGTGGTGCCAGTTTCGTGACCACGCTGCTAACGGTGTTCGAAGTGTTGCTGCACCGCCTCACGGGCGACAGTGACATCGTTGTTGGCCTGCCCGCAGCCGGCCAAAGCGACCTGGACATGAAACATCTCGTTGGGCATTGCGTGAACCTGCTCGCCCTGCGCAGCCGTGTTGATGAGGAACGGCCGTTCATCGATCACCTGCGCGAACGCCGTACTGCTGTGCTGGATGCGTTCGAGAACCAGAAGTACACCTTCGGCACACTACTGCGCACGCTGAACGTTCCGCGCCAACCGGGTCGCATCCCGCTGTGTCCTGTCGTGTTCAACATCGACATGAACATGGACGATGGCGTGGCCTTCGATGGTCTCGCGCATCGCTTCATCAGCAACCCGCGAGCGTTCGAGAACTTCGAACTATTCCTCAATGCCACGGGGAACGAGAGCAAACTCACCCTGGAGTGGGGATACAATACCGACCTCTTCGATGAGCGCACAATCCGTGGCTGGATGGATGAACTGGCGCGCATCGCAAAGCGTGTTTCCACCAACCCACAGGCCAGCATCGCGGAGATCATCGGTGAAAGCGAACTGACCGGCGATCGACAGCTCCCTCCGGAAACATGGCTCGGCAATTCACCGGATTACCCACGCGACAAGAGCATTTCCCGCCTGTGGGATGAGACCGTGATCCGTTTCGGCGAGCGTACGGCGGTGGAGTTCATCGACCAGCGCATCTCCTATGCACAACTGGACGAACGCGTGCAGGCGCTTGCCGCACAGCTCATGGGTATGGGCGTGAAGCCCGGCGAACCGGTCGGTCTTTGCATGGAGCGCAGCTTCGACATGGTCGCGGCCATGCTCGCCATCATGCGCTGCGGTGCGGCTTTCGTGCCATTCGACCCCTCATATCCCGCCGATCGCCTACAGTTCATGTTCGACGATACGCGCGTGAACGTGCTGATCACCGAGTCTTCACTGAAAGCGACATTACCGAAGAACGATGCGCGTTCCATCGTGCTCGACGAACAACGCCCGGCACCTTCGGCGAACGTGCCTGCCCAAGGCGGCCCTGAAAGCCCGGCGTACATCATGTACACGAGCGGTAGCACCGGTACGCCGAAAGGTGTGGTGGTGTCGCAGCGCGCGATCGTCAGGTTGGTGAAGGCACAGAACTTCCTTCCCTTCGGCCCTGACCTGACCTTCCTGCAACTCAGCAACACCAGTTTCGATGCCAGCACGCTGGAGATCTGGGGGGCATTGTTGAACGGCGGGCGATTGGTATTGCAACCACAACTGAAGCCCACGCTGCTCGAGATCACCGATACGATCCGCGAAAAAGGCGTCACATCGGTCTGGTTCACCGCCGGTCTCTTCAATGTATTGGTGGACGAACAACTGGACCGTTTGCGCGGCTTGCGTCACATCCTCACCGGTGGTGACGTGTTGAGCGTCCCGCACGTGAAGAGAGCCTTGAAGGTGCTCGGCCCCAATGTGCTGATCAACGGATATGGCCCCACGGAGAACACCACCTTCACATGCTGCCACGTCATCGACGAGCGGTCCATCAAGGGCAGTGTGCCCATTGGCAGACCGATCAATCATACCACGGTGCATGTGCTGGATGATCATATGAAACCGGTGGCCATTGGCCAGAAAGGCGAACTGTATACGGGTGGCGACGGTATAGCCCTAGGCTATTGGAAACGCCCGGACCTGACCGCCGAACGCTTCGTGGATGACCCGTTCAGCCGCGGCGGAAAATTGTACAAGACCGGTGATGTGGTGCGATGGACACCCGATGGTCTCATCGAATTCATCGGTCGTACGGACCTGCAGGTGAAGGTGCGTGGCTTCCGTGTGGAACTGGGCGAGATCGAGAACGCGCTGAATGACATGCCCGGATTGAAGGACCGTGTGGTGATGGCTCGTGATGAAGTGGCCGGTGAAAAACAACTGGTAGCCTATTTGTCGCCCACTGACATGTCAACAGCGGGCAGCCTGGAAAGAGAATCGTTCATCCATGCGGCGAAGAACCATCTGGCGGAAAGACTGCCGCAGCATATGGTACCCACCGCGTTCGTCGTGTTACCGGAATTCCCGCTCGGACCCAACGGCAAGGTCGACCGTAAAGCGCTACCTGCTCCCTTACCACCCAGGCCCACCATGCGCGCGCGGCACGTGGCCCCCCGCAATGCTGTGGAACAGGAACTGTGTGCCATTTGGAACAAGGCACTTGGTGCAGAAGACATCGGTGTGCATGACAACTTCTTCGATATGGGTGGGCATTCCCTGACGGGTATCCAGTTGCTCGCACAGGTTGAACAACGTTTTGGCACCACCATCGAATTCAAACAGCTTTTCGTGGCGCCTACCGTGGCCCAAATGGCCCGATTGATCGAGACGCCGGTGGTCACGCTCGGGGATGATCACCTGCTACCACTTCAGACCAAAGGCCAGCGCGTGCCGCTCATCTGCATACACGGTGATGAAGCCAACGCTTTCCTTCCGAAATACCTAGGTCAGGAGCAGCCGTTCTACGGCATCACCCACCAGGGTGAGGATGGCATGCCGTTGAAGTATCGCTCGGTAGGATCCATCGCATCCTATTACATCGATGAATTGAAGCGGGGATTACCGGAGGGACCATACCAGCTTTGCGGATACTCCTTCGGCGGGTTGGTGGCCTTCGAAATGGCGCGCCAATTGGAGCAACGAGGGGACAAGGTGAACATGGTACTTCTCCTGGACACGTACGCCCCCAAGCCTTTCGTGGAGGTGATGAGCAAGGAGCGCAAATTGCACGAGCCCGTGAAGAACGTGATCATGCGCTCGGTGATATCGTTGGTGCGTCTTTTCCAAGAGCGGCTACCCGCTCGATTGAGGAATTTCGCCATCATCGACACCTACGATCGCGCCATCGCCAACTATGACCCAGGCACCTATAAAGGCGATGTCGCCATCATCAAGGCCATTGATTCCCCTGCGACACCCGACATGGGCTGGAACGACCTGGTGCAGGGGGAACTGATCCGAAGGACGTGTGTGGGAGATCACTACACGATGATCAAAGAACCTTTGGTGCAGCAGTTGGCCGAAGTGATGGCCGAAGTGATGGGCCGCGAAAAGGGCACCTCCACGAAGCAAGTGGTCTAGTCCATGCCAAGCCGATCGCTGACGGTGCATTGCACCGGCCCGTTGCATGCGAACGCATCTTCGGATAGCGAGTCGCGGATGGGTGATGAAGTCCGCATCCATTTCGCCACACTGTCATCCTTGAGACGCAGTACCGATCGGTACCTCGAACTTTTGGACAGCGGCGAGCGCGCCCGCCTGCATCGGTTCAAATTCGACGCGGACAAGGAACGTTTTCTGCTCGGCCATGGGTTCCTGCGCGAGATGCTCGGAGCGTATTTGGGACGCGACGCGCATTCCATCACCTTCGAGCGAGGAACTCACGGGAAACCGTACCTCACCGGTCATCCGCTGCACTTCAATCTTAGCGATACGAAGGATGCGATCGCGGTGGCCTTCGCCCGGCACACCGCCGTGGGCCTGGACGTGGAGACAATGCACCGCACCGTGGACCATGTCAGCGTTGGAGCGCATTACTTCACCAAAGAGGAACAGGCTTCCATTGAAGCGGCTTATGACGGCAAACGGCGCTTCCTGGAGTTCTGGACCCGCAAGGAGGCCGTACTGAAAGCCAGTGGCGTAGGGATCATGGACGATCTAAGGGTGCTGCGCGTCGACCAGACCGAGAACCGCATGATGATCGCGCACGAAACTTTCATCGCCATGGCAGCACCTGAGTACCACGTGACCACTTGGGCGGTGGATCCGACAGGGATCATCAGCCTGGCAACTCCCCTGCCGCACACCGGTGTAAAACTGTTCGCACTAGGTTGACCGATCGTGCTCTTCGCCCCAGAATCGGGCGTGGAAGTTCAAGAGGTACAGCCGCCTGCCAGCACGGGTGATCGCCGTGTACAACCAGCGCACATACTCGTGATCCACCATTTCCTCCGTGACGTAGCCCTGATCCACGAACACCGTATTCCACTGCCCACCCTGGGCTTTGTGCGCTGTGACCGCATAGGCGTATTTGACCTGAAGCGCCTGGGCATACGGATCCTCCCTCAATCTTTTCGAGCGCGCCACTTTCGTAGACTCCGGATAATCATTTAGAAGCGTATCGCGCAGCAGGCGTAATCGAGCCCCAGGTAATGCAGGAGATTCGATGGCCAGCACATCCAGCATCACCTTCAATTCCAACTCCCGTTCCTCCACTCCGTTCCACCACGCTGCGGTGATATCCGCAAAGCGCAAACCGTGCATCTCCTCAAGCCGATGGACGCGCCGCACCACTAGAGGCTCTCCGTTGGCGATCAGTTCCTTTTTGCCGTTGTGACCGGCCCAGAAGTAGTCGTTCTTCACCACCATCAAGCGATCCCCAGAACAGAGTTCTTCCTCATACCCGTGAATGCGGGTACGCACTTGCTGGCTGTATTGGTACGCACGCTTGTTGCTACGACAGATGAGGCACACTTCGTCATCGCCATCCTGACCATAGGCCGTTTCCAAGGCATCCTGCAGGTCAAAGCCATCCGTTCGGATCACATCGGCAAAACCTTGCTGGAAGTGAGGCATGGGATGCTCCTCCGCAAGGATGCGCCTCAGCTCCGTCGCGTTGGTCAATATGCCGGAGCCTGCCGTCTGTCGCACCACATCGGTCAGCTCTATGGAACCTGCGAGCACACCGAACGCCTCCAGTTCCTTGGGGTCGAGCGCTGGACTGTGATCGCTACCCACAGGAGGCAACTGCGCCGGATCCCCGATCAAGAGCACTCGTGTTCCCGGGGAAGAAAAGATGTGCTCGAAAAGGTCTTGCATGAGATCCCTGGACCCGAATGTCCCTTCGCCCACATTGCCGCGCCCGATCATGGAGGCCTCATCTACGATGAATAGAGCCCCTGCATCCTTATGCCGTGCCACGCTCATGCCTCCATAGCCCTCGTCCTCGCCTACTGCACGATAGATGCGCCTGTGTATGGTGGAAGCGGGCTGGCCTGCATACGCCGACAACACCTTGGCCGCCCGGCCGGTCGGCGCCAACAACACCACTGGTCGCCCCTCGGCATGCAGCACCTTCACCAGCGCACCGACCAGCGTTGTCTTACCCGTGCCTGCATAGCCCTTCAAGATCAGCGCGGTGCGCTCTTTGGTAGTACCGAGCAAACGCTGCAGGGCCTGCACAGCGCGCGACTGCCCGGCAGTGGGCTCGTGGCCCAGCGCTTGCAACAGACGATCGCCGAGTTGATGGACGGTAGGTGCGATGAGGTTGCGCCGGACCATTGCGGGTAGCTGCGCCGGGTTGAATTTAGCTACGTTGCTGAACCCTACTTTTGAGCGCCGGGCCGGTACCATGAAGAAGATCCTGAATTATCTGCTTGCCGTCTTCCTGCTCTTGTTCGGAGGCTCCTTGCTCGTGATCGGATACCTGGAAGGACAAGGCCTTTTCATGATGCTCGCAGCAGCACTGGCGGTGCTCGCCGGACTCGTAGCGCTGTTGTTACAGACGGGGATCATCGGGCGGAGAGCCGGCTTCGTGTTGGGGATCGTTTTCGCGGCTTTGGCCTTGGCCCTCGCCTATCAGAACTTCCGAACATCACCGTCCGCTTACCGGGGATCGGCTTCCGCTGTACCTCTTAATGCCTAACATGCAGAGCGGCCAACACACCATCAGCGGATACGACAACGCCCTGGAACGAGGCCATCACTTGAGCATCCTGATCGGCCAGGGTGTTTCGGCATGGGTGGCGCATGACCTGCGAACGCTACGGCCAGCAGCCATGGCATGGGGAGTTGATGCTGATGCCCTGCGCAGCATGGAACTGCCCGAATTCCCGCGTACCGTGACCTATGTATCGCTACCGGAATGGAGCACCTTGGTGCCGGACGGTGCTTTGGAGCCCGCAGCGGCGGCGGACCACCTTTCCCTTGTACATGGCCCTCTCGGCCATCAGCTCGTGCGCGATGAACCAGTGACGACCTTGGGCGCAAGCTGCCTCTATGTGCATGACGATAGCCATGCGCGAGCCGTGCTCGAACGCTTCCCCAATGCGCGCAGCCTTCCCTTGCAAGCCGTGCTGTTACGTGGTGCGCAGAGCCGATCGATCACGAAGCCAACGCTTTTGTTGCACCGCGGTAAGGACCGTTCTGATATCGCCCTGGCACATGGTCAGCAGGTACTATTGAGCAGTTCGTACCCCACCCGCAGTGCTGAAGACCTGCTGTACTTCTGTCTGCTGGCAGCCGAACGTTGCCAACTGGGACCCGAAGAACTGATGATCAGGACAGGCGGTACGCACCTCACCGCCGAAGAGCGCGCATTGCTGCACCGTTATTTCCAGGATCATGCCACGGCCGTCGTGGTGACCTGGAGCGATGATCGCCACCAGGACATACCGGCCGATCTTTGGCTGGCGGCCTTCGACCAATTCCCATGCGTATCGTAGGCGGCAAGTACCGCAACCGAAGGCTGCATCCACCCCACGAAATGGAAGCGCGGCCCACCACCGATTTCGCCAAGGAGGGGCTGTTCAATGTGTTGCAGCACAGTGTCGCGCTCGAGGGTATCCGTGTGCTCGACCTGTTCGCTGGCACAGGCAACATCTCCCTCGAGTTCCTTTCGCGCGGTGCATTGGAAGTGATCTCCGTGGACCAGGACCGCGACCTCTACGCCTTCATGCAACGGACAGCACGCGAACTCAACGAGAACAACTGGCGCATGGTGAAGGGTGATGTGTTCACGTTCCTGGGCAGCCATCGTGGTGCTTATGACCTGGTGTTCGCCGACCCGCCCTTCCACTTGGAGAACATCGAACGCATACCCCGGCTTGTACGTGCCGCCGGACTCCTCGGTGAGGAAGGCGTGCTTATCCTTGAGCACCACGAGAAACTCGACCTGAGCGGCGAACCGGGCTACCAGCGCACCCGCAAGTACGGACTGATCCACTTCAGTTTCTTCGGACCTTAGTACTCCAATGACCGAGGCCATGTCACGACCGATCGCTGTTTTCCCCGGCACGTTCGACCCCATCACCGTAGGCCACGTAAGCATCGTGCACCGCGCTCTTCTCTTGTTCGATCGCATCATCATCGGCATGGGCGTGAACAACAGCAAAAAGACCATGTTCGAACAGGAGCAGCGCCTTGCGTGGATCCGCGACGTGTTCAAGGAGCATCCGCAGGTGGAGGCCGTGGCCTTCGAAGGACTTACCGTTGACCTTTGCAAGCGCGTGGGCGCGGGCTTCATCGTCCGCGGTCTGCGCAACAGCACCGATCACGGCTACGAGCGCAGCATCGCGCTGATGAACCGACAACTCGCCGGCGTGGAGACCATCTTCCTTCCTGCAGCCTCGGAGCACGCGCACATCAGCAGCACCATCGTGCGCGAACTGCTCGCCAATAAGGCCGATGTTTCGGCGTTGGTGCCCATGGACCTCTCCCGCTTCACGCGATGAGACATGTGCTGCTGATCCTTGCCTGTATCTCCTGCGCCATCGTACACGGCGCTCCGTTCACCATCCACGTCACCGCACGCGGTCTCGGGGCCGATGTGGTCTCGCTCTATCGCTACTCGGACCTGTTCACGCTACGAACGACACTGGTCACACGTGGCCTACTGGACAATACGGGACAGGTGATCTTGGAAGGCGATGCACAAGGGACCGTTAAGATGCAGCTGCGTATCGGAGAGCGCTTCGCGGACCTCTATGTACGTCCCGGCAGCGCGTTGCACGTTTCAACGTACGACCTCGGTACCGCGCGCAGTTTGAACGGCACCACGAAGATGGGGCTCGAGTTCAAGGACATCGATGCGCTGGACGTGAACGCGCTCACCACCGACCTGAACGAGCGCATCGATGCGTTCGTTGCGGAAGACCTGGCCACGGACCAAGCCGCTGGCATGCAGGCCCTGGACATCCAGCGCAAACAAGGCACCGCCAAACCGGACTCCACAGTACGCCCGGCGACCTTGTTCATCACACCGACACTTTCAAAAGCCAAGCTGGACTCCTTCGCCACCAAGCTCCACGCCTTCTACAAGGAAGTGCACGACCCCTGGTTCGCGCATTACCTGGACTATGGGATCGCTGGTTTGTACTTAGGACCGCGCGTGCATGAGCGCGATCTGTTCGAACAGTTCATGGAAGGGAAGAACGTGCTGTACGACGACCCGGAATACGTGCGCTTCACGCGCAACCTTTTCGCCGATGGTCTGGAGCAGCTCGCGCGCTACAAGAACGACTCCCTACTGACCGCAGCCGCACAGGGTGATGCAAGGTCCCTACGCCGGTTGTTCCAAGCCAATGACTTCCTCCGCAGCGATGACCGCCTGGCCGAACTGGTGATGATCGACCAGTTGTATCTGGACCACGCGAAGAAGCTCGTGCCTTTCCGCGATACCGAACGCATACTCGCGGACGTGACCGCGCGCTCGGAGTTCGCCGAGCACAGGAACATCGCCGCCAACATGTTGTGGGACCTTACCGTGATGCGCGTCGGAAGTACGTTGCCTCACTTGCGGGTGGAGGACGCACGTGGACGGATCGTGGACCTGAACACCCACCTGAGCGGACCGGTCTGTGTAGCCTTCACGGCTGGCTGGTGCACGTATTGCGCGCCCGAGATCAACACGTTGGTCAAACTCGCTGAAGAATACAAGGGCGTGGTAGCGGTGATCATCGTGAGCCTTGATGGCACCTTGAACGAATTCAACGCCGGGCGCAAGGGCGTTCCTTCTTCTGAACAGGTCCTCTGGCTGCATGCCGTGGCGGAACAGGAGTTGCGCGATGATATGCGCTTGAAGAGCCTACCGGCGTTCTACCTGCTGAACGACTCCACGGTGGCACGTGCACCTGCGCCCCTACCCAGCAAAGGGCTTGCAGAACTCTTCTTCAAGGCGAAGACCGAAGCGGAGAAGGGCCAGCAGCTGAAGGTGTGGGATGACTGAACCCACCAACGCACGTGGACATGGAATGCTCCCTCGGTGGTGGAACGTCCGATCTTGCGCACGCCATGCAGGAAGGCTGAACAGCGCCTTGTCTCCCTTCTGGTCTACAGCGATCGCCAAGCCTTGAGCACCGGGATAAGCGATGGATAGGTATCCGCTTCCATCATGCGCACACCTGCTTCATCCAACCAGCGAACCTCTTCGATGTCCTCTTCGGATTGAGCGGTCAACTCCTCTTCGGATGAGGCGCGCATCAGGAACCACTCCGTGCGTTTGAGGTGCTGCTTCCCTTTGCGCTCGTAGGTATGCCAAGTGCTTATGACCGGCTTGATCAGTACCACCGCGCGCAAGCCGCATTCCTCCTGCACCTCGCGGACGGCTCCCGTATCCACGCCCTCGCCTTTCTCCACCTTCCCTTTGGGCAGGTCCCACTTCCCGAGCCGCTTGATGGCGAGCAACCGACCAACCTCATCCCGCACCAGCCCACCAGCCGCAAGCACGAACACGTTATCATCCTGGAAAGCCTGCCAAGCGTCGAATCCGTCACCGATCACATCCGCACCACCCTCCGCCAGGCCGCTGTTCATTCGTTCAACAAGGGCACGCAGTTCCTGCTTCGAATGCACGCTCATGACGGGCCTGTCACCATCAGGGACAGCACCGTCAACGAAACCCAACGGGCACCCTGCTATGTAAACATCGTACTTTCGTGGCATGTCCTCTCAACTCGATCCAGCGCTTAAAGTAGCGGAGTTCCTGCTCCAGATCAAGGCCGTCAAACTTAGTCCCAAGAAACCGTTCAACTGGGCCAGCGGCTGGAAGAGCCCCATCTATTGCGACAACCGCAAGACGCTCTCGTACCCCACTGTGCGCACCTACATCCGCCAGCAGTTCGTGCACATCGTTAACAGCGAGTTCGGACGGCCGGACATGATCGCTGGTGTGGCCACTGGCGGCATCGCTCACGGCGCGTTGGTGGCGCATGACCTGGGATTGCCGTTCATCTATGTGCGCAGTGGCAACAAGGAGCATGGCTTGAAGAACCAGGTGGAGGGCGACCTCACCGTGGGCCGTAGCGTTGTGGTCGTGGAGGACCTCGTGAGCACCGGAGGCAGCAGCCTGAACGCGGTGCAGGCCCTGCGTGAAGAAGGCCTGGATGTGAAAGGGATGGTCTCCATCTTCACCTATGGGTTCGACCAGGCGCGCGACGCATTCGCAGAGGCCAAGGTGAAACTGCACTCCCTCACGAACTACAGCATACTGTTGGACCAGGCTTTGCGCAGCGACTATATCACGGAGAAGGACGTGGTCTCGCTGAACGAATGGAGGAAGGACCCGGCCGGGTGGGATACTGTGAAAGCATAAGCACGTTAGCAGCGTATGGATCCCCTCTCGTACCTCAACGTACATTGACCGGTTCCGATAGCAAAGAGATCATGACGACCATCGAGAGCAAACACGTGGAGATCGCGAAGAGCGCACAGGAGCTGTACGACTTCCTCCAGGACATGAACAACTTCCAGCAGCTGTTGCCGCAGGACCGCATCAGCGAATGGAAGAGCGACGGCATTTCGTGTTCCTTCAAGGTGCAGGGGGCGGCCACCATCGGGCTGCAGCTCGATGGCGGTGCAGCGCCCCACCATGTACGCCTGAAGGCCACGGAGCGCAGCCCGTTCCCCTTCACGCTGGATGTCCACTTGAACGACAAGGGAGGCAACACGGAGGCGTGGCAGGTCTTCAACGGCGATATCAACCCCTTCATCAAGATGATGGTGGAGAAGCCCCTGAAGAACCTCTTCGACCACATCGCCGATAAGATGAAGGCGATACATGGATAGGTAGTTCGTGGCCCGCGCGCCGATCAGGATGAATCGCTCTTCTGCCACCATGCTCGCTGCGCTGCTGCTGACGAGCTGCCAGGACGAGGACATCCCATCACCTTCCAGCACTGCCGTTCCCTGGACATCCCATGCGGCCGTGCAGGTGGACACCGCCTTCATCATGGCGCCCAACCTGGTGACGCCCAACAGAGACGGTATCAACGAGGTTTTCCACGTGATCAGCCGGCATTGCACCGACCTGCGAACGGATGTATTCCGCATGAACGGTTCCATGGCGTTCGGTTCGGATGACCTCCATCCGGTCTGGTCCGGTATCGATAGTACGGACCTCGGCCGCTACCGTGTCCATCTACAAGCCACTTCGACCAGTGGCCAGCTCCTTGTTGCGCACAGCTACCTCGATATCATGGACTACAGCGGGGCCGACTGCCTCTCGTTCCAGGGTACTCCCATCACCGGCGACCAGTTCGATCCGCGCGTGTTCGGCGTCACCTACGCCTCCATCGAGAACTTCTGCCCGTAGCAGAACTCGGCTCCGCATCTTTGCACCGTACTGGTGTCCACACGCAGCTGCGCGAACACCGTGTGAACCATGGCCGGCCGTCCCTCTTCCAAAGCCTTCGCGGACGCACCGCGACCGAAACTCGATAAAGCCACGTTCCGCAAAGCGGTGCGCATCTTCCGCTACTTGCGGCCACACCGGCTTTCCATGCTGGTGGGGTTTCTGCTGCTGTTGATCACCACCGGCCTCGCCCTGCTGTTCCCAGGTCTACTTGGGCAATTGGTGGATGCGGCCAAGGGTGATGCCAACGCACAACAGCAGCTCCTGGCGGACATCGACCGGGTGGCCCTTACGCTCTTCGCGGTATTCCTAGGCCAGGCGGTGTTCGGCTACTTCCGTATCGTGATCTTCAACCGGGTGACCACCGACATGTTGAACAGCCTGCGCACGGACACCTATGAGCACCTGCTGCGGCTGCCGATGATCTTCTTCGCCAAGAACCGTGTGGGTGAATTGAACAGCCGCATCAGTGCCGACGTGAGCATGGTGCAGGAGGCGCTGACCAGCAACCTCGCCGAACTCGTGCGCCAGGTCCTTACCGTGGCCGCCGGTGTGGTACTGCTCGCCACGGTGAGCTGGGACCTCACGCTCACCATGCTCAGCGTCATTCCCGTGGTGGCCATCGTAGCGGTGTTCTTCGGAAGGTTCGTCACCAAACTGAGCAAACAGGTACAGGACAAGGTGGCCGAGACCAGCGTGATCGTGGATGAGACCCTGCAAGGCATACAGAACGTGAAGGCTTTCGCCAATGAGCGCTGGGAAGCCTTGCGCTACGGCAAAGTGGTGAATGACATCCGGCTGCTCGCGCTCAAGAGCGGCCGCTGGCAGGGCGCGTTCGTGTCATTCATCATCCTGTGCATGTTCGGCGCCATCGTGCTCGTGATCTGGCGCGGCGTGCGCTTGATGGCCACCAACGAGATCACCACCGGAGAGCTCGTCACCTTCATCATGTACTCCATCTTCATCGGTGCCAGCATCGGCGGATTGCCCGAAGTGATCAACCGCATGCTGAAGGCCATCGGTGCCAGTGAACGGCTGATGGATATCCAGGAGGAAAAAGCCGAACCGGTATCGCTCCAAGAGAAGAAAGTGCCATTGACCCTCCAAGGCGCCGTTCGTTTCGAACAGGTCTCGTTCCACTACGCCACGCGCGCGGACATCCCCGTGTTACAGCATGTGGACTTCAGTGTTCGGCCCGGTGAACGGGTAGCGCTCGTTGGCCCCAGTGGCGCTGGCAAAAGCACCGTAGCGGCCCTGGCACTGCGCTTCTACGACCCCGTGAACGGTCGCGTCACCATCGATGGCAAGGATGCACGCGAATACGACCTCACCGCCTTACGCGACCGCATGGCCATCGTGCCGCAGGAAGTGTTGCTCTTCGGTGGAACGATCCGCGAGAACATCGCCTACGGCGAACCCACCGCTTCCCACGAAGCCATCGAAGCCGCAGCGCGCAAGGCCAATGCGCACGATTTCATCACCACCTTTCCCCAGGGCTACGAGACCGTCGTGGGCGAGCGAGGCATTCAACTGAGCGGAGGTCAGCGGCAACGCATCGCCATCGCGCGGGCCGTACTGAAGGATCCCGCCATACTCATCCTCGATGAAGCCACCAGCGCACTGGACAGCGAGAGCGAACGCCTCGTGCAGGACGCGCTGGACCAACTGATGAAAGGCCGAACGAGCATCGTGATCGCCCACCGCCTGAGCACCGTGCGCGATGCCGACCGGATACTCGTGCTGGACAAAGGCCGCGTGCTGGAGAGCGGCACACACGATGAGTTGATCGCGGATGTGAACGGGTTGTACCATTCGTTGAGCCGGTTGCAGTTGGCGTAGGATGATCCAGGCCTTTCGCCCGGTCACTCCCAGCCACGGCAACCCGCACCTGCGCTTTCGTCTTAGTGATAGCAACATGCTCCATCATGTCCAAAGCGATCACCGCCACGCTATCCATGCTGTGCATCTCCGCGGGCGAACTCGCGGCTCAAGCACCACCCGTCAACGTGCAATGGTCCGTCCTGCTGGCGACCGGCAGCGAGACGAACGAACCCCTTCGCATCTGCGTCGACCAAGGCATCACGTACTGGTTGATGGAGGATGCGCTAGGGCTCTGGACACAGTCCGATGGAGTGATCCGACGCTATGATGCCAACGGCATGGCCCTTACGGGCTACGCTCCTGAAGCTCCGTCCATCGGATGCAACGCCAGCTTGGACCATCATATCGATTTCCATGTTCGCAACGACTCCATATGGGGGATCTCCCGTGTGCAGAACCTCGGAGGGTCACAGGCGCAGGACATCCTGTTCTGTGCACAAAGCCCGGATAGTACATGGCGGCCCGATGGGTCGATCAACGGTGAGTTCCTCTCCGATGGTGTGAACGGATTGCTGGTCACCGCGGAGACGCGCTACTTGTGTGCGTGGCACGAGGTGAGTCCCGAACAGGCCGATGGACGTGTGATCGCTTTCGACATGAATGATGCACTGCTCTGGGATGTTGCGCTACCGTTGGTCGGTTTCGGAGCCGTACATGCGCTTGCGGCGGCAGGTGATTCCCTGGCTGTGGCGGCATTCCCCTATCTGCATTGGTTGCAGACCTCCACCGGGGCTCATACATCCAGCACTACGCTGTACAGCGGTGACGCCGGACAAGGGGTCTTGATCACGGCGGGGAATGAACTCTATTGGGCTGCGGAAAGCGGAGGAACGGTCCACTACGGAAAACATGATGCAACCGGTGCATCGGTTTGGAGCGGTACCGCTCCGGGGATCACGGTCAATGCCATTGCCGTGGATGCGCAGGGGCGAACATGGATCGGTGGCAATGGCCCCACCGCGGGTAACTTGATCAAGGTACTGGCAGATGGAACGCTGGAAGGTACCTACACGTTCGGGGCTACCGTTGCCGATATCGACTTCTCCAACGGTCGGCTTAGCTGGACCGGCCAACTGATGACCGGCGACCCTTCCTCCTACCTCATCAACGCCATACCCCAGCCATGAACATGCCCATCCTGATATGCGCTCGCACCATGGGTCTTGCGACCGCACTGTATGTCGCGCGAACGATGGTGGCACAAGCACCGCTTGAACCTGCGTGGGTCCATACCTGGCCTTTCGGGCAGGATGGACTCCCCTTGATCGCACCCACCGGCAAGGACAACCACGTTACCGTTGATGCCGTGACCGGACTGATCCATTGCACCATCAGCGATGAGGAGCTCCTGCTTTCTCCCCGGAACGAATTGCTTTTCAGTTTCGATGCAGAAGGCAACGAGATCACGCCGCAGTCACCCGTCCTGCTCGGCAAAGCCCAATTCCAACACCTCTACGATCCGCCCTACAACAGGCACGCCACCTTTGCCCCCCAGGTACATGATGGCATCGTGATAGCCGCACACGCCTACGATCAGGGCGGTATCTGGGCACCCTACATCACCGGCGGTCCTTTGTCCGGAGATCGATGGTCGATGACCACTGATCTGCCACAGCCCGGCCCCGTGCCTTTTGCCGTCGCCATCGGCGATGGAGGTGCATTGATCCAAGCACATGGGCGCGTGATCGGCGTGGATCCCGGCGGATGGATCCAATGGATGCACCGAATCCTTTCTGAGATAAGTGCCATTGCCCTGAGCGATGGCATCGCCTGGATCCTCACCGAGTCAGGTGAAATGAAGCGTTTGCAGATGAGCGATGGCACCGTTCTTCCATCGATACAGATGGCCGGTGCTGCGCAGTACCTCGTCGTGCGTGATGAACACTTGTTCCAAGCCAGTGCCGACTTCGCCGGGAACATCACGGTGATCAAGACCGACCTGCTCGGCAGCGAGGTCTACACTACCACCACCAACGTAGGCGCAATGGGCGAATTGACAGGGTTGGTGGTGGACCACGCCGGACGGGCCTGGACCAGCTTCACCGTTCAGGACATGGAGAACCTTGCCGTATCGGGAAAGTTGGTCGGTTTCGACCCCACGGGTGACGTTCTTGATCGTTACACGTATGGGGCCAGCATGAACGGGATCGCCACCGACGGAGAGCGCCTGTTCATCACCGGATGGTCGAATACAGCCACATCCGAGACTTACTTGCTCGGCGTGGATGCCGCACTGATCACCTCAATGGACCCTGAACCGGGCATGGACCAAGCGCGTATCTGGCCCCAACCCGCACGTGATGAGTTGAACATCCTGCTGCCGCCTGCCGCTACATCCATCATACTGCTCGATGGACCCGGCCGAGCGATCCGCACGTGGTCCATCGCTGCGTTCTCCGAACGTGCAACGCTGGATCTGTCAAGCATACCGCAGGGAGCCTACCTCATACGCGTGCAGCACAACGGCCGCGCACTAACGCTCCCCATCATCGTACAGCGCTAGGGGCCCTCTTGGGCACGCCTTCCAGCCGGACCGGAATCGGGAGAGACTACAACCGCACCTCCACCACCTTCTTTGTCGCGAAGAACTCTTCGCTGAAGAACTCCTTCAGCTCGTGCACCTTCACGGCCTGACGCACCGGTAGGATCTCATCCGCGAGCTCGCCGCCTTTGAGGTAGTACATCATGCCTTGCCGGATCGGCACCAGGTGTTTCGTATCACGGATGAACTCCGGCAGCGTGGTCACCGCGCGGCTCACGATCACGTCGTAGCGCTCCGTATGGTCGGTGCTACGGACCTGTTCCGCCGTGCAGTTGGTCAAGCCCAGGCCTTCCACCACACCCTTCACCGCGGTGATCTTCTTGCCGATGCCATCGATACCATGGAAGGAGCAGTCGGGGAACAGGACGGCCAATGGTACCAGCGGGAATCCCCCACCCGTGCCCACATCGATGATGCGCGTGCCTGCTTGGAACGTAACGACCTTGGCGATACCCAACGCGTGCAGGATGTGCCGCTCATAGAGGTTCTCCATGTCCTTGCGCGAGATCAGGTTGATGCGCTCGTTCCATTCCGGATAGAGGGTGCCCAACTGCTCGAAGTGCGTGCGCTGCTGCGCGGTGAGCGAGGGGAAATAACGAAGGAGAAGATCGAGGCCGGGGGAATTCATGTGGACATGTGGACATGTGGGCATGTGACCATGAATACCTCCTTGGTGGATGGGGTAAGCCTACTTTCCATGAGGATCGACCGCACACCGAACGTGACGCTCGCGCATTCCATGACCACATGGGCACATGTCCACATGGTCACATGTGATCTAGATATGGTCCTTATGGTTCTCCATCAGGTTCAGCAGGAACTCGCGGGCGCGGAAGAGCTGTGCTTTCACCGTGCCCAAGGGCAGGTCCAGTTCATCCGCGATCTCCTCGTAGCTGTACTCCTTGTAGTAGCGCAGCTCCACCAGCGTGCGGTAGCGGGGTTTCAGCTTGTCCACCACCTCGCGCATGATCAGGTTCTTCTGCTCCTTGATGGCGATCTCCGCAGGGTCCAGGCCCGTGCCTTTCAGTTCGATCGTCATCTCATCGCCATCATCCGTGCCGATGGGGTTGTCGATGCTGAAGGTCTTCTTCTTTTGTTTGCGGATCCAGTCGATGCAATTGTTCGAAGCGATCTTGAACAGCCAAGTGCTGAACGCGTAGTTCGGCGTGTACTGCTTCAACCGGTGGAAGGCCTTGCCGAAGGCTTCGATGGTAAGATCCTCCGCATCGTCCTTGTTGTTGATCATCTTCAACAACATGAAATAGATGGAGTCGCGGTAACGGCTCATCAGTTCGGCGTAGGCCTTCTGATCGCCTTTCTGCACGGCACGTTGTACGAGGATGTAGTCGTAACGTGCCTTCTCGCTGAGGTTCTCGTTCACTTCCATCGTTTGGGCTTGACGAGGATCGTGCTGGTGTACAGCAGGGGATCCAAAAGTAGGAACAGCCATTCTAGGGGTATGGCGAGCCACACCAATGCACCGGCATGGAGGCGGCGCATGGCGAGCACGGTGATCGGCAACAACACGCACAGCTCCACCGCCAGGCCGATGAGCGCCTCGCGCCACTGCATGCGCAGCATGAACCACAGCACCAGCAGCCAGAACGCCGTGCGCGCCAGGGGCAGCAACATCAGCAATACCTGGTGGCCCAGGCGGTAGTGCGCCGCCGTGGTGTAGTGGCGGCGCTTGCGGCGCAGCCACGTGCCCAGGTCGCGCGTGGGCTGCGTGGTCACGAACGAACGCGGATCGGCCACCACGCCGGTGTTCTTCGCGCGCGCCACTTCGTTGATGAAGAGGTCGTCATCGCCGCTCATCAAGTGGTTGTGCTTCTTCGCGCCCTTGGCATTGAAGAACAGCTCGCCGGTGTAGCCCAGGTTGCGCCCCACGCCCATGTAAGGGAAACCCGCCTGCGCGAAGGCCATGTACTGCATCGCCTTCATGGTACCGTCATAACGCTCCAGCACGTTGGCCACGCCCGGCTGGTAGGCGTAGGGGCTGTGGCCGATCACGATCTGTTTCCCCTTGGCGAAACCCGCGGCCATGGTGCTGAGCCAGTCGTTGCCGGCCGGCAGGCAGTCCGCATCGGTGAGCAGCACGTGCGGGTACTTCGCGGCGCGAACCCCGACTCCCAACGCGAGCTTCTTGCCGTAGTTGAACTTCTCGTCCGCCTGGATGTTCACCGGACGCAGGCGTGGCTGGTGCGGCTTCATCCACTGCAGCACCTCCCAGGTATCGTCCTCGCTGCGGTCGTTCACCACCACCACCTCGAACTCCTTGTGGTCCTGCTCCATCAACAGCGGGATCAACCGCTCCAGGCGACGCGCCTCACTGCGGGCGCAGATCACCACGCTCACCGGCAGGTCACGGTCCGGCTGCACCTCGGGTTTGCGGAACGCCAGCCGGGCGAACATCACCACGTGGAAGAAGAGCAGCACGACCAGCGCGCCCACCATCACAGAGAATTCAACGGACCACATGCGAACAGACCACACCCTCGTGCGGTACGAGGGCGAAACTACCCGGACGCCTTCTGCCCTTCCTTGTCCGCCACCGCCAGTTATGAACACCACGAGCGGGGTGGAACGCACGAGCGGGCGCGCGGTCATCGCCACCGCTCACCGGACCCCTCAATTCGTCCATACCGCATACCCCTTGCGCCGCAGTTCCAGCGCCAACCCACGCTCCACTTCCAACGCTTCGGCCCGGGAGAGCGGACCGATGTGCTGGTACAGGCTGGGCCGCAGGTAACGGCCGTACTTGCGCACGATGTCACTGCTCAGCTTGTGCCCCTTGGCGCTGCGGGCACCCGTCTTGTGCTGCTGCAACCGCTCTTTCGGGTCCTTGCTCGTCTGCCCCACGTACAGGCACTCCAGCACCCCGTTGTACTGCGGGTTGGCCTCGCGGAAGCGGCGGTCCTCCGTGTAGACCTTGCGGGCCAGTTCGACCACGTAAACGGTGTGGATGGTGGGCATGGGCGATACGCCCCGAAGATCCTCGCGCGGCACCCGGGAGCACAACGCCCCACACGCTTCCTTATCAACAGTGCGGCGTGCGCCCGAACAACCGCGGCGAACGGACTGTTACACCACGTGACCGCTCCCCTCCTCCTCATCGGTGCCTCCAGCGGCATCGGACAGGCCATCGCGCATCGTTCGCAAGCCCAGGGTATCCCCTTCATCACCGCTGGCCGTCGCGCAACGTCCTTCGGTGTTCCGCACATCACCTACGACGCCAGCACCGGCCCACTGCCGCAGGAACAACTGCCTGCCGAATTGGGCGGCCTGGTCTACTGTCCGGGCAGTATCGACCTCAAGCCCCTGCGCTCCACCCGGGCCGATGACCTGCGCACGGCCTTCGAGCTTAACGCCGTGGGCGCCTTCCTCGCGGTGCAGGCCTGTGCCGAACGGCTGAAGAAAGTGCCCGGTAGTGGCATCGTCCTCTTCAGCACCGTGGCCGTCGCACGCGGCATGGCCTTCCACACCACCGTGGCCGCGGCGAAGGGAGCGGTGGAAGGCCTCACCCGCTCCCTCGCTGCCGAACTGGCACCGCACGTCCGCGTCAACTGCATCGCCCCCAGCCTCACACGCACACCCCTTGCCGAGAAGCTGCTGAGCACGCCCGAACGCGAAGCCGCGGGTGCCGACCGGCATCCACTGAAGCGCGTGGGCGAAGCGGCCGAGGTCGCTGCCATGGCCACCTTCCTGCTCAGCGACGAGGCACGCTGGATCACCGGGCAGGTGCTGGCCGTGGACGGTGGACTGAGCACGTTGTGACATGCCGCGACACCGCAGACCGAGCGACCGGCCCGAGAAGGTGTGCGCCACCTGCGGCCGTCCCTTCCAGTGGCGCAAGAAATGGGAGAAGGTGTGGAACGACGTGAAGTACTGCAGCGACCGATGCCGGAGCGACAAGAGCAAGCCCGCGTAGTGCGACTGGTCCTCGGTGACCAGCTGAACCACGCGCACGGATGGTGGCGACAGGTACGGCCCGATGTGTTGTACGTGCTGATGGAGGTGCGCCAGGAAACGGACTACGCCTGGCACCACATCCAGAAGGTGCTCGGCTTCTTCGGTGCCATGCGGCGCTTCGCGGAGCACTTGCGCCACCAGGGCCATCGCGTGCGCTACCTCACCTTGGACGACCCCGCCAACCAACACGACATGCCAGCGAACCTGGCCAGCATCCTCGCTGCCACGGGTGCCGAAGAGTTCGGCTATCAGTTGCCCGATGAGTGGCGGCTCGATGCGCAATTGAAGGCCTTCGCCGCGCACTGCGGCGTCAAGACCCACGTTGCCGATACGGAGCACTTCCTCACCACGCGCGAAGAGCTCGGCACCCTCTTCAAGGGCAAGAAGCAGTACCTGATGGAGCGCTTCTACCGGGTGATGCGCGAACGCACCGGCCTGCTCATGCACGGCGATCAGCCCCAAGGCGGTCAATGGAACTTCGACCACGACAACCGCCAGCGACCACCGAAAGGCCACGTGCCGCCGCCACTGTTCTTCGACCACGACCTGCGCACCGTGGAGGTGATGGTGCGTACGGCCGGTGTCCACACCATCGGCGCCGTGGATGCCGCGCACTTCCCGTGGCCGCTGGACCGCGAAGAGAGCCTGCTGCTCCTGCAACACTTCTGCGACCATCTCCTGTTCCGTTTCGGCACGTATCAGGATGCCATGAGCCCGCAGCACTGGGCCATGTACCACGCCCGCCTCAGCTTCAGCATGAACGTGAAGCTGCTCTCCCCGCTGGAGGTCTGCGAAGCGGCGGTAACGGCCCATCAGCGCCACCCGCAGCACATCACGCTGGCGCAGGTGGAAGGGTTCGTGCGCCAGATCATCGGTTGGCGCGAGTACATGCGCGGCGTCTACTGGGCGCAGATGCCCACGTTCGCACAACGCAACTTCCTGGCGAACCAACGTGCGTTGCCGGCCTGGTACTGGACCGGCCGCACCCGTATGGCATGCCTGCGCGATGCGATCAACGGCAGCCTCACCAACAGCTACGCGCACCACATCCAACGGCTCATGGTCACCGGCAACTTCGCGCTCCTCGCCGGTGTGCATCCGGATGAAGTGGACCGCTGGTACCTGGGCATCTACATCGACGCCATCGAATGGGTGGAGATCACCAACACCCGTGGCATGAGCCAGTTCGCGGACGGTGGCCTCGTGGGCACCAAGCCGTACGTGAGCAGTGGCGCCTACATCAACAAGATGAGCCACCACTGCGGCACCTGCTACTACGACGTGAAGGACCGCACCGGACCGAAGGCATGCCCGTTCAACGCCTTGTACTGGCACTTCCTCGCACGCGACCGCGAACGCCTGCTGAGCGATGATGCACGCCCCGGTATGCTCGTGCGCATGGGCATGGCCTATCGCACCTGGGATAAGATGCCCGCCGCCACGCGACAGGCGCTGCTGGACAAAGGCGATGCATTGCTCGCTCAGCTGGACGCACTATGAAACGTTCCATCCTCTGGTTCCGCAACGATCAACGCCTGGCCGACAACGCCGCGCTCGCCGCCGCGCTGGCAACAAGCCAGGAGGTGCTGCCCGTCCTGATCATGGAGCCGCGACAAGCGGCTGCGTCGCCCTACGGGTTCTCCAGGCTCGGCGATCGCCGAGCGCAGTTCTGTCACGAAGGCCATGTGGACCTGGATGCTCGGCTGCGTGCAACGGGCAGCGCGCTGCTCGTGCGCCGTGGCGACCCGGCCTCCATCTTGCAGGAACTGGCCAGCCGCTGGGGAACGCGCACCGTGCACGCGCAGCGCCTTTTCGCGTGGGAAGAACAGCAGCAACAACAGGCGGTGGCCGCGGTGGTCGACCTCCGGTTGAACGAGGCGAACACCCTCTTGCACGCGGACGACCTGCCCTTTTCCCTGGAGCGACTCCCGCACGTGTTCACTGCGTTCCGCAAGACCGTGGAAAAAGACTTCACCGTGCGCCACGCGATCCCCGAACCTGCGCATATCCCCACTCCGCAGGACTGGGTGGATGCCGCGCGCAGCGACGACAGCGCCCTATACACGCCCGCTCCTTCGGACCCGCGTGCGGTGTTGCGCTTCACCGGCGGAAGCAGCGCCGCCCAGGAACGGATGGCCCACTACTTCGGCGAAGCGGAGCACCTGGGGCGATACAAGGAGACGCGCAACGGACTGCTCGGCGCGGACTACAGCAGCAAGCTGAGCCCCTGGCTGGCCACCGGTGCCGTGAGCGCACGCGAGGTGTACCACGCGGTGAAGCACTATGAACAGCAGCACGGTGCCAACGAGAGCACCTACTGGCTCATCTTCGAACTGCTCTGGCGCGACTTCTTCCAGTTCAGCGCTGCGCAGCATGGCCGACGCATCTTCCTGCGTAACGGCCTTACCGGCAAGTCCATCACCGCCACCACCGATGCACGACGCTTCGCCGCGTGGTGCGAGGGACGCACAGGGCAACCCTTCATCGATGCCAACCTGCGCGAGCTGCTGCACACGGGTTGGATGAGCAACCGCGGCCGCCAGAACGTGGCGAGCTACCTCGTACACGACCTCGGACTCGATTGGCGCATGGGCGCAAGCTGGTTCGAACGCATGCTCCTGGACTACGACCCGTGCAGCAACTGGGGCAACTGGCAATACGTGGCCGGTGTCGGTCACGACCCCCGCGTGGGCCGACGCTTCGACCCGGTAAGACAAGCAGCGATGTACGATGCCGACGGCGCGTTCGTGAAGCTGTGGACTTGAACGGAGTGCGGTGATACCTTCACCCCATGTGCCTCATCGCGCTCGCCTACCAGGAGCATCCGCAGTATCCGTTGGTGCTCGCCGCCAACCGCGACGAGTTCTTCGAGCGGCCCACCGCACCCGCGCACTGGTGGCCTGCCGCACCCCACATCCTCGCCGGGCGCGACCTGCGGGCCGGTGGCACGTGGATGGGCATCGCCCGCAGCGGCCGGTTCGCCGCCCTGACCAACCACCGCGACCTGCACCACCCACCACGCACCGGCCCATCGCGCGGCCTGCTCGTGCGCGATGCGCTGAACGGACCACTGGACCTGCACGCGACCCAGGCGTACGAAGGCTTCAACCTGCTCCATGGCCCGGTGCAGGCGTTGCGCTACCACACCAACGTGGACGGTACGGACGTGCCGCTGCTGCCCGGTGTGCACGGCCTCAGCAACGCGGTGCTCAACACACCATGGCCCAAGGTGGAACGTGCGAAGGCGGCCTTGCGCAACGCGCTCGAAAGCCCCGCAGCGCACCTCGTGGAGGAACTCTTCGCCCTGTTGCGCGATGATGCGCGCGCGGCGGATGACCAGCTGCCCAGCACCGGACTGCCACTGGACATGGAACGCGCGGTCTCGTCCGTCTTCATAGACACACCGGGCTACGGCACCCGATGCAGTACCGTCGTGCTCGTGGATACCAACGGCGCGGTGCAGGTGGAAGAGCGTACATGGCCCGCCGGCACCCGCGTGTGCGAGCGGTTCACGGTGGTCGGCTGAGGGACGCACGCAGCGCTCACTCCTCCCCTTGCTTCTTCTTTTGCCAGTGCTGTTCCAACGAACGGTTGCAGGCGTTCATCAGGCTCATGCCCTCGCGCGCCAGGTCGTGGTAGTCGTTCTCGCCACGACGGTAGAAGCGCGCCATGTCCTTGAAGGTGATCATGGACGTGACCACCACACTGTCCTCCACCAGGGGCAGCACGCTCCAGTAGCACGTGCGGAACCGCTCCAGGCAGCTATCGAAGGCCAGCGTGTCCGTTGCACTGATCCAGAGCTGCTCGTCGTGCGGCACGGCCAGCAGATCGCCCACGGCCTTGCCTACCTCTTCGTACGCCTGCAGCTTCTTGTTGTACAGGCTGCGGGTGAATTCCAAGGTGCTCTCGTGGCTCATCTGGCTGCTGAACTGCCAGGCGCCTACGGAGATGCCCAGCACGGTGAGCAGCGGTGCCACCGCCTTGCTCAGGTCCCACCCGCGTCTCTTCGGCGCTTCCGGCTCCATCAATGCGTCAGGTAGATGGTGCGCGTGGCGTCCGTTTTGCCATCGGGCATGGTGAGCAGGCGCACGCAGTTGGCGCTGCCTTTGCACGCCGGCGCGCTGCTGGGCAGGGTCTTCACTTCATACTTCGCGCCGCCGAACGTAACGCCGGTCTTGCCGCCCGCGCTCCACGTGGTAATGGCTTCGGTGCTGGTCTTCCACGTACCGCCTTCGCACTGCTTCACCACCACCTGCGCGGGTTTCGCCTGGAAGGTGTAGATGGCATCACCCGCCTTGCACGGACCGGCCGAGGGGGTATAGCCCACCACGGTCCATTGCTGGCTGACGCCTCCGGCCAGCTGGCTCAAGGGGTCCTGGGCATAAGCGCTGGCGGTGGCGGCGAAAGCCACGGATAAGAGCAGGGAGCGGATCATCGGTCGTTCGGTTTAGAAGGATGCCTTGCAAGCATCGCGCCCGAAAGTTCGGTACTGGAACGGAATGGAGGGACTCTGCACACGACCAACCCTCTGGGCGCGACCGGTCGTGCACATGCACTACCTGCCGGAACTCCGCCGGCCCCGTGCCGAAAAGCCCGCCTACACCCTGTGAAAAGAACGTTCACACCCGCCCCGGTGCCGCGCGTACGTTCGTGGCACCAACACCCACCACCATGGCCACCGTACGCATCGCCTCGTTCAATGTGGAGAACCTCTTCCGCCGCGCCAAGATCCTCAACGAACCGGACCGCGCCACCACCACCAGGTTGCTGAAGCTGGTGGATGAACTGCAAGGTGTGCTGAAGGAGGACAACTACACCGACACGCGCAAGAAGAGGATCGTGGCGTTGTTGAAAGAGCTGCGCGGTTATGCCACCGTGCGCGTGGACCGTGGCAAGCTCTTCACCGGCATGGGCGCGGTGAAGGTGGGCGCCAGTGGACGCAAGGATTGGGACGGGGAGATCATCTTCACCCAGGAGAAGGTGAAAGAGGGCGCACGCAAGAGCACCGCCGCCGTCATCAAGGCCGTGAAGGCCGATGTGTGCTGCGTGGTGGAGGCGGAGAACCGGCCCATCCTCGATGCCTTCAACACCGAGCTGCTCACGGGTGTGCAACGCTTCGCGGCGAGCATGCTCATCGATGGCAACGACGAGCGCGGCATCGATGTGGGCGTGCTGAGCAAACATCCCATCGGTGCCATTCGCACCCACCTCTTCGAGAAGGACACCACCGGCAAACCCCTCTTCAGCCGCGACTGCCTGCACGTGGAGATCCTGCTGCCCGACAAGCAGGTGCTGCACCTGCTGTGCAACCACTTCAAGAGCAAGATGAACAACGATGCCGCCAGCGATGGGAAACGCAAGCGACAGGCCGCACGCGTGGCCGCCATCGTGAAGGAACGGTTCGACCTGAAGAAGGACCTGGTGGTGGTGGCCGGCGACCTCAACGATACGCCCGACAGCGACCCGCTGGCCCCGCTGCTGAAGGTGCGCGACCTGCACGATGCGCTCGCCCTGCAGTTCGGTGCCGATGCCGCCCAACGCTGGACCTACAAGTACCGCAGCCAGCTCAACCAGATCGACTACCTCCTGCTGAGCACACCGCTGAAGAAGGCCTTCCAACGGGCGGGCGTGGAACGGCGCGGCATACACGGGGTGGACGGGATCACCGGGACGCCACCCTTCCCCGATGTGAAAAGCCCCGCCACCGCCGCCAGCGACCACGGCGCCGTATGGGTGGACCTGGACCTGTGACCGCAACGGCCACGTCCGAAAAGGCGAAAGCCCCATCCCTGGGGCCATCGCTATCGTGAAAGCAGGTCTACGTGGGGTCGCCCATGCGGGTCAGTCCGCGTGTCAGTGCTTCAGTTCCTCCTTCTTCTTCTCAGTGAGGTCGCTCGTGCCCTTCTGGCGCATCGCTTCCCACTTCGTGTACTGCTCGGCGGTCAGCACCGCCTTCATGTCCCGGTCGCGCTCCTTCATCAACACGGCGGTGCGGTCGCTCATCTCTTTCTCGCTCAGCTTCGGCGTTTGGTCCTGCAGCGCCTCGTGCTTCTTCACGTACACCTCGGCGATGTCCTCCACCTTGGCCTGCTGCGCGTCGTCCAAGCCCAACTGCAGGTTAAGCTTCTCCGTGTTGAGCGCCACCCAGGCCTGATCCGTCACGTCCGGTTTGGTCTGCTCCTGTGCTTGAACACCCGTCGCGCTCAGCAACGCCAGTGTTCCGATGATGATCACGTGTTTCATGGTTCCTTGTGTTGTTCGTTCGTGCATCGGACAATTTTCCGGCCACGCGGCGGAGCACGGGCGTTGCTGCGGCCTGGAGCACACGTCGGGCGCGGCTTTCACGCGTACGGGGCACTGAGGACGCACCTATCGGTGTGGGGCGTATAGCGCACACACCTGTGGAATCAGCTCCTCGTGCTGCCCCGTTCACGCCACACTACTTGCCTTTGTTCGGCACGACCACACGGGCCGTATCCGTGCCCACGTTCACCTCGATGTCCTTGCTCTCCACCTTCACACCACCCTCGCCCAGTTCGATGGAGGTGCCGGGCTTTTCCGGGGTGGCGGCCGGCGAAGGCTGCGCGGGGGGCGGCTCTGCGGGCACGTTCGGCTTGGGTTCATCGCTGCAGGCGGTGAAGAGCAGTGCGACGATGGCGAGGGTGGACAGTGGACGTAGCATGATGGTGTGTTGTTGATCCGTATACGATCACATACTCCATAGACCATGCCTGCGTGCGCGCGCCGTGTGCCACGACGGCGCGTTAGCCCTTCGCACCTTCCGCGCTCGGCTCCACGAAGAACATCTCCAGTTCCCCCTTCCCCTTCGCCTGCACTTTGCCGCGGGGGGTGAAGGTGAGCTCGGGGTCGTTGGCCACCAGCGCATAGGTGGCCTCGCTGATGTTCACGTGCCCGACAGCGCCGGACGATTCCATGCGGCTCGCGGTGTTCACCGTATCGCCCCAGATGTCGTACTGGAACTTCTTTACGCCCACGATGCCCGCCACCACCGGTCCGGTGTGGATGCCGATGCGGATCTCGAAGAAGGGCAGCCCCGCCGCGATCTTGCGCGCCTTGCCCTCGGCGATGAAGTCGCGCATGGCCAACGCCACCTTGATGGTATCGCTGGCATGGGTGGCGTTCTCCACCGGCAGGCCGCCCACGGCCATGTACGCATCGCCGATGGTCTTGATCTTCTCCAGCCCGTACTGCCCGCAGATCCGGTCGAAATAGCTGAAGCACTCGTGCAGGTCCCGCACCAGTTGCTGCGGGCTCACCAGTTCGCTCATGGCCGTGAAACCCTTGAAGTCCGTGAAGAGCACCGTGACCTGGTTGATGAGCTTCGCTTCGGCCTCGCCCTTGGCCTTGAGCTCTTCGGCCACTTCCTTGGGCAGGATGTTCAACAGCAGTTGCTCGCTGCGTTCCTTCTCCTGGGAGATGATCCTGTTCGTGCGCTTGGTGTAGCGGTACCGGTTGTAGATGCCACCGGCCATCACCAGGAAGAGAATGCCCACCACGATGGTGCCGTTGCGGATGGCCTTCTGCCGTTTCAACTCCACGCTGCGCAGTTCCTGGTCCTTTTCCAACAACGAGATCCGGCCTTCCTTTTTCTCGATCTCGTAGCTCAAGGTCTGCGCCTGCAGCTTCTTGTCCATCTCCGCGTTGTACAGCGTGTCCTTGATGTCCGACGAGAGGTTGAGGTACGTGTAGGCCTGCTTGTAGTCGGCGCTGCGGGCGTAGCTCAAGGCCAGACCGTCGTAGGCCGACTTCATCTCGTAGAGCGCACCGATGTCCACCGCGATGGCCTTGGCCTCCTCGTACTTGGCGATGGCCTGCTCGTTGTCGCCCTTGCTCTCGTAGGTGTCGGCCAGGCTCAGCAGCGACTGCGCCATCTCCAGCGGCGCATCGTTGGCGAGAGCGATGCGGTACGCTTCGGTCTGGTACTGGATGGCGCGGTTGAAGTCCTTGCGGATGCTGTAGACGCGACCGATGCTCTTCAGCGCGAACGGCACGTTGCCCGTGGCGGAGCTGCGTGCGGCTTCCAACGCCGCCTCGAAGTAGAACAGCGCCGAGTCCGGGTCGTAATACCCGGCCGAATCCGTCTTGCTCTCCGATCGCAGGAAGAGCTCGCCCAGGTTGACCGCACAGGTGCCGTACGCGTCGTAGTTGCCCACCGCTTTGCTCAAGGGCAGTGCACGTTTGTAGTAGGTGAAGGCCAGGCGCGTGCTGGCATCCTTGTTCAGGTACACCGTGCCGATGTTCACCAGCGCCGTCACCGTGCGCAGCGAGTCCTTGCTGGCTTCCGCCACGCGCAGCGATTCCAGGTAGTAGTCCAGCGCGGCCTTGTCATCCCCTTCGTTGAAGTACACCGCACCCAGGTTGTTCAACATGTTGGACTCCCCGTTGAGGTCGTTGATGGACTTGAAGGTCTCCAGCGCGAGCTTCCAGTTGAGCAGTGCGTCCACCCAGTTGTTCTGGAAGTAGTAGCACATGCCGATGGCCTTGTAGGCGCGCGCCAGACCGCTCTTGTAGCCGATGCGTTCGGCCAGCTCCTTGGCGTCCACGGCGAAGCGCTGGGCGCCTTTCGGCGAGGTGCGCGAGAGCTGGCTGCTCAGTTCCACCAGCGTTGACACGCGCGTGGAATCGGGGATGGTGGAACGCAGCACCGCATTCAAACTATCAATGGGTCCGTTCTGGCCACGGGCGGAGAGCACACCGATGAACAGCACGAGCACGCAAGGGAGAATGCGCATACGGGCCAAGATAGGCCGCCTACGCAAAAGAGCCGCCTGCCCTTGGGGGCAGGCGGCTCTTCGTGCAGTACAGGTCACTCGATGATCACCTGGCGCGTTTCCGTGCCGCTCTCCCGGGTGATGCGGATGATGAACAGACCGGTACCCTGCGCGGAAAGGTCCAGTACGAGGTGCTCACCCGAGCCGGGCTCCACCTGCACGGGGCAGCGGGCGCCCAACGCGTTGAACACTTCCACCCGTGCACCGGCGCCACCGTTCTCCGCGAATTCCACGAAGACCTTGCCCGTCGAGGGGTTGGGGTAGATGCGCACGTCCGCCGGAACGCTCACCGGCTCCTCATCCACCGCGCGGCTCTTCACGCCGGGGCTGGTGCATACCACGTTGGAGTTGTTCGCCGGGATGGAACCGGTGGTGCCGTTGTTCTTGTTGCTGGTGATCTGCCAGGTGAGCGCCCCGCCCATGTACGGGATGGCGATGGGGGCGCTGAGGCCCGGCTGGAACAGCGTGGGTTGCAACGACGCGTCGCGCGCCGAGCCCGAGAAGGAGTTCGCCGGTCCCACCGGGAGGTATACCGCCGTGGGGTTCGGGTTGTCGTAGTTGAACCAGGCCACGTGCGTGTAACCGTTCACCGGCGGGTTCTGCACCTGGTAGCAGATGAAGCTCGGCTTCACCTGCTTGGTGCCGGGACCCGACGGGTTCACGTACAGCGTGCCGTTCACCGAGGTGAAGGTGTAGTTGGCCGCCGTGGCGTTCACGATGATCTGGTACACACCGGCCTGGCCCGTGTAGTTGGGGCTGAAGGTGAACGACACGGAGGTCACCACCGACGCGGTCTGCCCGTTGAGGAACCCGCTATAGGTGGCGGTGAACGCCGGCAGTGGAGCGCCTTTGTTGATCACGTACACCCCGGTGGTGGCCGTGGCCGGTGCCTTCTGCACCACCAGCGTGCCGCTGGCCGTTCCGGCGTGGTTGGCGGTGTTCACCGTGGCCACCACGGCGTAGGTACCGGCGTTCACCGGTGCCGTCGTGCTGCCGTTGTAGGTGATGGTGGTGGCCAGACCTGCGGGCACGGTGGTCGCTGTCACCGTGCGTGCGGTGCCGCTGTACGTCTGGGTCAACGCACCGAGCGCGAGCTGTGGGTTCGCTTTCTGCACCACCAACGTGGCGCTCGCCGTGCCCATGTAGTTGGGGTCGTTCACCGTTACCGCTACCGCGTACGTGCCCGCGTTCACCGGTGGCGTGGTGCTGCCGTTGTAGGTCACCGTGTACGGCACACCGGCAGGTACCACCGTTACGCCCACCGCCTTCGGCGCACCATCGTACACCGTGGACAACGTGTTGGTGGCGATGGTGAACTGCGCCGGAGCGGGCGTCACCGTGATGTGGCCCAAGCCGTACGTGACGTTGAAGTTGTTGGAGAGGAAGGTGCCGGGCACGATCAGGTGCGTGCCCACCGTGTTGCCCGTTACCAGGTTCACGGAGCGCATCTCCACCTGCCCGGTGGCCGCACCGGTGAGGATGGCGATGTCCTCATCACCCAGGATGGCGAGCGTTTGCGTGTTGCTGTTGAGCGTGATGGTGGTGGAGTTGACCCCGCCCGTGGTGTTCACCAGGCTGTTCGCGTTCACCAAGGCACTGGTGCTGGTCACGTTGCCCTGCTCGTCGATGGTGTTGACCAATGCGGTGCCGCGCACCAGGGGATAGCCGTTCACCAGGGCCGTGCCGCGCACCAGACGCGATACCGCGTTGGCGAAGGCCGTGGCCTGGTACAGTTCGGCCGGGTCGATGAGCTCGCCGTTCACCAGGGCCGTGCCCCGCGTGGTGCTGATGCGCTGCGAGGTGGTGGCGCTGTAGTTGTTCAATACGGCTTCGGTCAGCAGTTGCTCACCGGCACCGTTCACCAGCGCCGTGCCGCGCACGAGGCCCACCTGGCCGTTCACCAAGGCGGTGCCGTGCGCGCTGCGCACACCCGTTGTGATGGTGGTGCGGTCCGTGGTGGTGATGGTGGCGCCATTGCTCAATGCATAGTTCAGGCCCAGGTAGGTGAGCGGCACGTTGTACACCACGCTGGTGTCGCGCGGGGTGATGTGCAGCCCCACCGGGTCGATGGTGAGCAGGCCATCGTCGAAGACGAAGTCGTACCGCTCCAGCAGCGAGCGGTCCAGCGCAGCGGTGGCCGCCACGGTGCTGTTCGGGTTCAGCGGGTCGTTGGCATCGGCGCCGATGGCCCACAGGCCCACGTTGCTCAGCGAGGTGGCGATGGTGGTGAGGCCGATGGACTGGATGCGTTGCACCTCGGCCGGCGTAAGCCCGGCGGACGCCAAGGGTGTGCTGCCGCTCACGCTCTCCACCGTGTACTGCGCGGTGAAGGCCGGCAGGGCCTCGCCGTACTTCTTGGTGGCATCGCCCACCCGCACCAGCACCGTTTCCTTGGTGGTGAAGTAGAGCGGGTTGCTGAGGCCGCCGTCCGTGCCGTTGGTGCCCGCCATCGGTGGGTTGTACACCTGGATCTCCGGGTAGAGCCCCGTGAAGGGTTGAACCAGCGTGATGATGGCGGTGTCACCCTGGATGACCACCCCACTGGTGAGGGGTGCCCCGTCCAACCACACGGTGGACTGGTCGCTGAGGTACTCCCCGTAGACCGTGAGCAGCAGGGTGTCCACGCCGGGTGTCAACGTGGTGTCGTAGGCGATGCTGGTGATGTACGGCGTGGGATTGGCCAGGCCCATCAAGGCGGAATCCGCCAGGAGCAGGCCCGCACCGGACGCTGCGTCGTAGCCGGGTGCACCCATGTCCGTGGCCGTGTTCTGCAACAGGCCTTTCAACAGGTCCGGCGAGAGGGTGTTGCCGTAGTATTTGTTGCGCCCATGCTGCACCAAGGCGGCCACCCCCGCTGCGTGCGGCGCGGCGGCGCTGGTGCCGAAGAAGTTGGGGAAGGCATCGCCATCGTAGTTCACACCGCCCAGGTCCACCGAGGTGTTCACGCCGTTGGGTGCGCACAGGTCCGGCTTGTTGCGGTCCACGCCGTTCACCCGGGTGCCACCGCGCGAAGAGAACGAGGCCGCGCCGGGCACGCCGCCGTACTCGGGCGTGTTGGTATAGAGCACCGCGCCCACCGCGATGGCACCGGCCGCATTGGCCTGGCCGGTGATGGTGCCGCTGGTGAGCCCGCCGTATTCGTTGATGCTGAGCGCGCCGCGGTACACGATGTACTTCAGCGTGGCCGCCGCCGTGCCGCTCTCGCGCACGATGACGATGTTGGACTGCACGGAGTCCGCCGTGACCACGAAGGGCAGCACCTCCAGCGGGTCGCCGCCCACGTTCATGCGGTTGAAGCCGAACAGCGTGTTGCCGTTGGTGTTGGCCAGGTAGATGTCGAAGTCCGAGCTGGTGGTGGTGCCGGGTGTACCGTCATCCCACTGCAGCACCATGGTGTATTCGCCCTCGTACAGGGTGATGCCCTGGAGGATGTCGGTACCCGTGCCATAGCCGCTGCGGAAGTTGTGCGCCTGCCCCACCAGTCCCGCAGGTGCTGCCACCGGTGCGAAGGTGCTTTGCAACGAACGCGTGCCGAAGTTGCCCGCGGCCGAGAAGTAGGAAACGCCCAAGGCCTTCACCGCATCCACCGCCTGCGCGATGACACCATCGCGGAAGCAGGGCTCGGAGATGTACGACACGTCGTCCACGATCACATCGCACCCGGCCAGTTGCAGGTCGCGGATGCCTTTGGCCATGTCCAACGCGCCGGTGAAGCCCGTGTGGAACGCCAGCTCGGCACCGGGTGCCACATCGTGTACGATCTGCAGCATGGCCCGGCCCTCATCGGTGCGTGTGCCGTACGGATACTCCTGCAGCACCTGCACCGGCGCCGGGTGCGCCGCATTGGTCAGGCCCGGCAGGTCGCCGCGCAGCACATCGTCCGCTGCGGGGTCGCCCAGCTTGGTGTTGTAGCTGTCGCTGATCACGCCCACCTTGATGCCCGTGCCGTCCACACCGAACACCTCCCGCGCGCGGAACGAACGCAAGGCCGTATCGCCCTGGCTGGTGATGAGGCCCGCATTGCTCAGCGCTGCGTAGATGGGCCGCGCGCTCACGAGCAGGTCCGGCAGCTGGTTCAGCAGCAACAGCTTATTGATGGGGTACGTGCCGTTCACCAGGTTGTTCACCGGATCGTCCAGCTCCTGCACCAGCCCATAGGTGGGCGTGGCCAGCAGGCTTACCGCGGCGGCATGCTGCCCCGGTCTGGTGCGGATGGCGATGCGCACACTGCTGCCCAGGATCTGGAAGATGTCATCGGAGATGTAGGTGCCCGTGCTCTGGTGGATGTTGTAGAGCGAGGTGAGCTCCACGCCGATGATGTCGTACGATTTGTTGGTGCTGGGGTTGAAGTAGGGGAAGATGACATTGGCCGGTGGCGCCAGGCAATCCTTCACCGCCTGGAAGTTCGCGGCCGTGAAATAGCTGGTCAGCACCATGTTCTGCGTGCCCGCCTTGATATCGGTCCGCTGGTCCTGCAGCGGCCCCGACAACGTGTAGGTGATGGTGAAGGCCGCCGCCTGCCCATTGCCCATGCCGTTGGTGTTGTTGATGCGGAACCCCGTGTAGGAGGTGCCGGACAGGTTGGGGCCCAGGCTGAGGTTGGCATAGGTGAAAGCCCCCGAGACCAGCTGCACGCTCACGTTGGAGTAGGTGCCCGCCGCCGCCTGTACCGTGAAGTTGTTCAACTTCTTGCAGCCGGAGCACCCGTTGTTCAACACCTGCAGCACGATGGTGTGCGAGCCGTTGGGGTTCTCCACCACCGATCGGATGGAGACGGTGTAGCCCTGCGCGAGCACGCTGTTGAAGGCGCAGTTCGTCTGGGCGTTGACGTGCAGGACCAGGGCTATGAACGCGAACAGCAGCGCGCTGAGGCGTCCCTTGGCAGGGGTAAGGAACATGGTGCGGGAGAGTGGAGGGTTGGTGTGAACGTGTTGGTAAGGCCACCGGCGTGGCGGGCGTGGTGCGAGCAGGTGGAGGACAGGGATGCGACCGTGCGTCGTACACGCCTCGCAGCAGCCCGCCGGTGACCGTTGGGATCCACGGCGCAAGTTGGCGCCGGGGGCATGTGCCGCGCACCGGTAGAAATACCGGTTCTCGCCCCGGACCCGGGGCCGGCGGAGCCGGAGCGTGCTAATGCCGGGTGCATGGGCTCGCGTGCATGCCGCCGAGCCCGTGGGGGAAAGGGTACGAAGCCATCGGTTCCGGTGGTGACTGGTGGGGCGGTTGGAACGGGTGCAAGCCGGTGGGCATCACCCGCTTGCAACAGCCAAACTTAGGGCGTTATGCGACCCGGCGCAATCCCTACAACTAGGGATGCCCCATCCAACGGTCGCCTGCGCTGCCCATCGCCCCTGCCGGTGGTGGGCCCTGCGGCTTATCTTCAGCGCATGCCTCAACTCTTCCTGGACCTGGACGGCGTGCTCGCCGACTTCGAAGGCGGCGCTGAAAAGCTGCTGCGCATGCCCGCGAAAGCGTTCCAGGCGAAGCACGGCCAGGGACCCTTCTGGAAGAAGCTGGCCACCGCGCCGGACTTCTACGGCACGCTGGACCTGCTGCCCGATGCCCACGAATTGATGGACGGCGTGCGGCACCTGGACCCCATCATCCTCACCGGCCTGCCCATCGGGAAATGGGCCGAGCCGCAGAAACGCGCCTGGGTGCAGCGCCACTTCCCCGGCGTGGAGGTGATCACCACGCTGGCCCGCAACAAGTACACCTACTGCTCGCCGGACGATGTGCTGGTGGACGACCAGGAGCGCTACGCCGAGGCGTGGGAGAACGCGGGCGGTATCTTCATCCTGCACACCGATGCGCAACGGTCCCTGGCCGCCGTGCGCAAGCTGGGCCTGTGAACGGCGCGTGAACGTACCGCCGGTAGCGGCGCCCCCGCCGCCCTGCATGGGCGCCAACGCACCTTGCGCACCCGCCTGAGCGCGGCACGGAACACGCGGGCCTGCACCGCCCGCTGCGGCCCAGGCGGGCATCCGCGGCCCACCGGCGGGGAACGGCCTCCACGCTCCGTTCCCGCGCACGCACCACCTTCCGCTTCGCAGGCCGTTCGGCACGGCGGTGGACAAGGGCTGTTGCAAAAACCATCGAAATGGAACACACCCTCCCCTCCCGCACCCTTCCGGTGCTCGCGCTCTGCGCCATCGCCCTGTTGCACGCCCCGCTGCACGCGCAGGACAACACCACCACGACCACCACCAGCACCACGAGCACCACCGACAGCGATGGCGGCTCCTCCGGCGCCGCGTTCGGCAGCGCCTTCGGCGTGAAGGGCGGCGTGAACTGGAGCAACCTGTGGGTGAAGGAGGTGAACGATGAACGCGCCCGCTTCGGCTTCCACGCCGGTGTGTTCGGCCGTTTCGTGGAACCCGGTTCGCTCGGCTTCCAGATCGAGGCGCTCTACGACCAGAAGGGCACCACCGTGAAGAAGTCCTTCGGCGTGGTGGACCAGGAGCTCACCTACAAGTTCGACTACATCACCGTGCCCGCCGTGGTGGTGATCCCCCTGGGCGAAGTGCTGGAATTGCACGGTGGCGCCTACGCCGCGCTGATGGTGCTCTCCGAGACCAAGACCAGCGGCGACCTCGGCAGCGGCAGCACGGACCCCGGCGACAGCCGTTTCAACGACTTCGACTACGGGCTGGTGGGCGGTGCGGCCATCAACATCGGCATGGGCCAGATCGGTGTGCGTTACGAGCACGGCCTCGGCGAGATCGCCGACAACGCCTTCAGCAGCGATGTGCTGGGCACGTCCAAGAACTCCACGCTGCAGGCCTACCTCGCCATCGGCCTCGGCAAGCGCTGATGCCTTCGGGCAGCACCGCTGTGGGTCAAGCCAGTCCTGTACGGGGGCTGGCTTGGCCGCAGTTGGGCACCGCCTCGCCGAAACGCTGCACGCGCACCACGGTGCCCTGCTGGTCCACCGTGCGCACTTCGCACCCGCCGATGCCCGCGGCCATCTGCTCCATCAGCTCCTCCACCTCGGCCTGGTCCGGCGCCAGTACGTAAGCCACCGCGCTGCGGTCCCGCCCGCCCTGCCACTGGCCATCGGCACGTTGGGTGATGGTGTACACCCGGTGCACTTCAAGGGTCGGTTCGAGCGTAGCCATGGTCGAAGCTACGACACCCGGGAGGCTTCCCGACGAACGGGCGGAAATAGGACGTACACGCCGACAGCGGCTACTTGCACTGGTACGTGAAGCCGTCCTCCGACACGGTGCAGTGGTCGCGGTTCAGCATCTGGCGCCCGCGTGAACTCTGCACGGTGCCGTCATCGTGTACCGAAAGGCATCGCCAGCGTGAAGCGCAACGCCCCCACCGATACCCGCTATGAGCGGAAGCAGACCAAGGGCGGCTTCTCCTTCAACCTGAAAGCCACCAACGGACAGGTCATCGGCAGGCGAGGTGTACACCACCGAGTCCGCGCGCGAGAAGGGCGTCAGCGCGGTGAAGAAAGGGGCCGAGGGGGCGGGGGTGCGGGAGGTGTGAGGGGGCAAGCGACGCTTGTCGGCCAAATCGTGCGTTGATCATCCGACATCAACGATATTCGCGATCATGCTCTCCCATGACCAGACGACGTAGGTCCACTTTCCTAGGTCCGATACTCCTTGTTCTCATTACCATAGCGGTCATTGGAGGAATTTACCGGTTCCTGGTTTCGCCAAGTGCGGGCGAACGCGACTTGACCGGGACATGGGTCCTTACCAACCACGTCACTCGCACAAGCTATCGCCGTTACATGGACGATACGCACGAGTTCCGCATCAAAGTGGTGCAGACAGAAGGTGTACTTGAGGGTCGCGGTGAGCAAACGCTTTACAACGGTAAGACCGCGCGCAACCATTACCCTCTGTGGTTCACCAAAGGGGAGGTGACGGATGATCAGGTCCTGATCGACTATCGCATGAAAGGCAGTCGTGAGTTCGGAGGAACCTTCACGTTGCGGATCGACCCGAACGACCCTACCCGGCTGCAGGGTTCATTCACTTCCGAAGCAGCGCGCACGGAGGGTACTACGGAAGTGCGCATACTCCGGGACTGAACCGTTTCAGATCAAAGATCGAAAGTCGCCTTGGCCTTGGACCAGTTCTTCCACATGATCGGTTTCGCAAAACTGGTCTCCCCGTTCGATGGCTCTCCCGAGAAGTGGCAGAACTTCTCCTTGTAGTTCTCTTCCTTGTAGCGACTCCAGCTTGTGAAGGCTGCTTCGGTGAAGGGTTTCTTCACATTGAAGGGAATGGCTGCTCCGGTACGGATGCAATAGCCCGATATCGGCTTAGGGGTGGCGCTTATTGCAGGTGTCGGAGTTGGAGCAAGGGCTTCTACAGGTCGCTCTGTTTGCTTGCTGGGCTGTTGTGGTACCGCCCCTTTACTGAACGACCGTTCGTCGGTGAAGTATTCCGCTACCCTATCCTCGACAACCTCGGACTTCACGTATCGCTTGGTAATACCGAGAAGAGCGCTTTCGTAGCGCGGTTCCTTCTTGTAGATAGGTGTTGCTTGCTTGATCACGCGTTCGAAAAACTCCCACGCCACGGTCTCGACATCCGTCCGACCGATGATCCTGTTCGCCAAACCACCTTCCAGCGAAACGGCCTCGAGCTTTATACCCGCCTCGATGTTGTGGTCTTGTGAATAGCGATAGAGGTTCATCGATGTAATGATCGCCGTCTCCTCGTTCGCATAGTACTTCGCGTGTAGCCGGGGCTCATACTTCACTTCCACGTTCGGGAACTGCATGAAGAACTCGATGTCCGCACGTTTCATGCTCCGACTTGGGTCCTTTTCATTCTTGCCAAAGACGATGGTGATCGCCAATTTGTCGTTCTGGATCTTGGCTTTCAACACCGAGGCGTAGCGCTCGTGGAGACTGATGTACGGTGAAATGAGGATGAGCTGTGTCCCGGCGGTCTCGAACAATTGTTCGATCTCGTGGTTCAGCTGGTTGCTCGTCAGGAACTGAGTTGCCATTTGAGAGAATTGTTCTACTTCTTCAGGTCCGAAGCTATCAACTTGAACTGCTCCAAAGCCGCCTCAAGATCCTCCACGATGGAAGCCGCCAGCACTCCCGGCTCCGGCAAATTCGCGCTGTCCTCCAGGCTCTCATCCTTCAGCCAGAAGATGTCGAGACTGGCCTTGTCGCGGGCCATGATCTCGTCATAGGTGTACTTGCGCCAGCGGCCATCCGGTGACTTGTCGCTCCATGTCGCCTTGCGCTTGTGGCGGTCGACGGGGTTGTAGCATTTGATGAAGTCCTCCAGGTCCTCGAACTGGAGCGGGTCGGTCTTCAGCGTGTGCTTGATGTTGGTGCGGTAGTCGTAGATCCACACGTCCTTGGTCCATGGGGTCTTGGCGCCGGGCTTGTTCTCGAAGAAGAGCACGTTCGCCTTTACGCCTTGCGCATAGAAGAGGCCCGTGGGTAGGCGTAGGATGGTGTGCAGTTCCGTTGTCTTCAACAGCTGTTTGCGCACGGTCTCACCTGCGCCGCCTTCGAAGAGCACATTGTCCGGCAGCACCACGGCGGCGGTGCCGCCGGGTTTCAGGATGCTGCAGATGTGCTGCACGAAGTTGAGCTGCTTGTTGCTCGTGGTGGCCCAGAAGTCCTGGCGGTTGTAGGTGAGCGCTTCGCGCTTCTCCTCGCCGGCTTCGTTGGTCACCGTGGTGCTGCTCTTCTTGCCGAAGGGCGGATTGGTGAGCACGTAGTCGAACTTCTGGCTCGGTGTTGTGCGTAAGCTGTCGTCTCGCGTGATGTCCGCCTCGTGGTCCATGTCGCCCACGTTGTGCAGGAAGAGGTTCATCAGGCACAGGCGCGCGGTGCTGGTCACGATCTCCCATCCGTGGAAGGTCTCGTACTTCAGGTGCTTCAGCTGGTCCTTGTTCAGCTTGTGCTCCTTGTTGAGGTAGTCATAGGCCGCGAGGAAGAAACCACCGGTGCCACAAGCTGGGTCGGCGATGGTCTTCTCGGGTAGCGGACGCACACACTCCACCATGGCTTGGATGAGCGCACGCGGTGTGAAGTATTGCCCGGCACCGCTCTTGGTGTCCTCGGCGTTCTTCTGCAAAAGGCCCTCGTAGATGTCGCCTTTCACATCGGCGCCGAGCACCACCCAATCCTCGCTGTCGATGAGGTTGATGAGCTTGTGGAGCTTGGCCGGGTCGCTGATCTTGTTCTGAGCCTTCACGAAGATGTCCCCCAGCATGCCGGTCTTCTTGCCCAGCTCGTCCAGCAGCTTCACGTAGTGGCTCTCCAACTCAGCGCCGCTCTTGCCGCGCAAGCTCTGCCAATTGAAGCCCTTGGGCACCTTGGTGTCGCGCTTGTAAGGCGGCTTGCTGTACTCATCGGCCATCTTCAGGAACAGCAGGTAGGTGAGCTGCTCCAGGTAGTCGCCGTAGCCCACGCCATCATCGCGCAGGGTGTGGCAGAAGTTCCAGACTTTGTTGACGATGGCGGTGCTTGTCATTCCTGTTCGGTCAATTTCCTCCTTCCATTACCCAATCCTCCACTTGCGTGATCGCCACCATATCCATGAAGACGTGGATGCCATGCATACTGTCCGGATTACGGATACCCAAGTACCACTGGCCAGTCGGGCAACAGTCGACTCGGACATTCCCGCTCTTGAAGTTCTGGCGAGTGGCTGCCGGGATGTACTTGTATTCAGCCTTCGCTTCGAACAGGGCCATGTTGTCATGGTCCAGCAGGATGATATCGCAGACATTCGCACCCGGTGGTTGGCTCAGGCTGCTCAACAAGCCTTGAGCACCCTGGCCCAAGAGCGCCGATGAGCCACCACTGAACAGCATGCTGCCTAACTCGGCGAAGAGGCCGGTGGTCTGTTGCACACGCTCAATATCCGCCATCTCGCGCGATGCTGAGAAACGATAGTACCACTCGATGGTATTGGGCGGAAGGGAGACCGGCAGCGATACGCGTGATTTGCCACCCGAGAACGTGGCGTTCGAACCGCTGTTCACGAAGAACTCCTGCTTCTCGGCCACCTGATGGGTGGTGTTGATCTTCTTGCGCACCACATTGGTGTTGAACACCGCTGTTGCCGGGCTCGCTGGAATGCGCCACACTTTCACGTAGGCGTTCCGGTCGATCATATGGTTTGTGGTCAGCGAGAACTTCAGGATCCCGCGCTCTTGGATCTTGAAGCGCTGATCCGTCAGAGCTGAAAATGCCAGGTTGCTGAAAAGGACGACTCCTCCTGGATAGGTGGTCACCTTCAGGCTGTTCGTTCCCTTCAGGTTGCTCATGGTGATGTCCAGGACCACCTCATCACCGGCCTCAAAACCGTACATGAACTCAGAGGGCTTCACCACCCCGTTGATGGAGTTGACCAAGATGCCCGAAACGAGCACGTTCTGGTCAGCTACAAGGATCCGTTCCGGCGCAACTGCGGATGCACCCAATGCCATGGCTGCGGAAGCCTCCACCGTGAAGCTCACGGCCTTCTGTTTCCCGGCCTCCACAGCTACCATCTCATTCTTCACCTCGGCCTTGCCATTGTTGCTCCAAGCAAGTTGAACAAGGTGATCCCCAACAGAGACCTCATGGATCAAGGGTTTGTTGGGTTCCGCGTCACCAATCGCCTGACCGTCTACCAGAACCTGGCCGGCCACGTTGGAAAGTATCAGGACCTTCCCGTTCGTTTGGCTGAGGAGCAACGTGCTCCATAACAGAAGGACGACAGTGAAAGCGGTCTTCATGGCTGTATGCATGGTCGGTGAATGTAATTTTCACAACCCCTCATAATACCCCCTGATCTTCTTCGCCATCAGCACCTTCCGCTCCTCCAGGAAATCGTCGTAGTCCTTCACATCGTAGCCGAAGATGCCATCGGGGATACAGTTCTCCCGCAGGCTCTTCTTCAGGTCGGCCGCATTGCGCAGGCCGCTTACGCCATCCTTGCCCTTGTCGACTTTCTCCGCCACGGCGGTGAAGTAGGCTGCGGGTGTGCGGTCGCCGATCTTGATGTTGCCCGGCTGGTCCATGAACGTAAGGTTGCTCAAGCGGTTGTACTGGCTGCGGCCCATGCCGTGCTTCTTCAGCAGGCTGCGCGGGAATATGTAGTGAATGTAGTCCGATCCGTATGTTGATGCCCATGATGGGATGGCACATTACAATTTACCGCGCGGGCAAGGAAGAAGAAGCACTCGCAAAATGGCAAGCCCCGGCCACCGGGTTGAACTGGTTGCAGCCGCTGTTGGAACAGGGCCGCGCAGAAATGCTTGAAGCTTCCGGATACCCTTGCCGCTACCGGATACTGGCGAGCGCACTGCTACCGCTATTGAAGGCTGACCCACCGGAAGCCCGCAATGCATGGCTTGCAGCAGCGAACGAGGTGATCGACTTCTCGCGATGGCCGGGCAAGACGACCCTGGATCATGAGGCACTTGCGAAGTGCGACCCGGACGAATGGCTATTGCTTGATGCTTGGGATGAGAGTTGATCTCGCTATTTCCTGTCACCTCCTCCCCAGCGTACCATCCTTCAGGCGGATGTCCGGGTTCTTCCACGTAATGATGTAGCCCACCGGATAGCCCCGGTAGATGCTGTCCATCAGGTCGCGCACCTTGCTCTTGTCCCATACCGGGGTGTTACGAAGGGTCTGGAACGGATGGCACGCATGGGTATCGTTCGGCCAGACGAGGCGCACCGAGGAGAGGATACTGGACGAAGTCTCCGACCGAGGTGCAACGAAGTATGGCCGAGCGAGACCCGTGCGCCCGAAGGGGCGGGCCGCCGCTAGGCGGACCGATGCCGCCGGAGCCAGGCCCTTCGTGACACCCCCACGGCCGCTGGATCTCCGGTATGGCGATCTCGCCCTCCTTCACCCACGAGAGCAGGCTTTCGATGAGCGGTTGTTGGATGGAGTATTTTTGGGTTTGCATTAGGCCACGTTCGTCAGTTTGCTGGAGGTCCTGTGCTCTTGCGCTTAGAACGCGATTACGTCGTAGAAGAATCAACACCTGGGTATTGGATGCCGTTCTGCCGAATTTCCGACCACGACATGCGAATCAACACATCACCAGTCCCCGGGAAGAAATGATGGACCAGTACATGCTCATTAGGATCATCGATCTGAGGAGCCCAAGGTGTCTCATCAGGATTCGCTTGACCTATACCATACTCTCCAGTACCATCCACAGAGAGAACGGGGTACTTGACACCGCGAGCATATGCAGCCAAAATCTGATCGCGCAACCAATCCCAATCCACGTCCTTTACTAGTGGAGGATCAAGATCCAGTTGGACTAGTGGTACAAACAGATCCAAGATCCGCGGAATGACAGTCCGGTAACCCTGTATCAGTTTGGTGTCTGGGATTGCCGCAACTAACTCGGGTATTGAATCTGGTTTGACGAGATCTATCGGGCGGTCAAAGGCCGACTCGAACAGCCGCAGAATGGCCTGCTTATCAGAGTCAGAGACATAGGCGCGGTCGATCAACGGCAAGGCTCCACTAAGAACCTGCCGCAGTCTATTCACCAGAAGTTCACGCATCCTTTCGAGCGCCTTTTCATCGCTGGTCGACTCCGTTAGATGAGTGTCAAGTACGTATACCGCTTCCACTCCCATACCGAAGTAGAATCGGTGCGTTTCATTCTCTGCGAGCAGTTTCTCGCTCATCCACTTGATCATCTCGCTTGCCCACTGCTTTGCTCTTGCTGCTTTTCCAGGGTCACCGCCGATAAGCACGATCGGAGGCAATGACTTACGCAGAGTTGCATCCAGCACTTGAACGAACTCAAGGAAGTCGGGCAGAACATCAAACTCTGACCACTGAAGTAGGGCACTATCAGAAGGAACCTTCGATTCACGTCCGGCGATGTTCGCTGCTATGGCATAGTGAAAGCCGAGCTTCAAGGCCATACCAGCGACGGCTTCAATACTCAAGACACCTCCCTTAAAGGATCTGTGCTCAACTATTTGATCGAGAATGAGCATTCCAACAGTCGGGGTGTTCCATGGAAGCGATTTGGCATCAATGGATGGGAAGTACACCTTGCGGAACGCATCATTGAGCCAAAGGTCGACCGCGTAGTCACCAAGCAAGCCCCATTGTTCTACCCTCTCAAGGATACCGCGGGCCCTCCATTCCGCCCGGACACTGGACCAAGTAGCTGTGCCTTCCACAGTCGGCGTACCTATTCGTGCCAAGAGCCGCTTCGCATCACGTATTGCCCCTGTGATCGGCACCATCTGGTCTTCTAGGAACATGTCGTTATCGTCCGCAGCAAGAAAATCCAGCAAGCGGTGCGATCCATCTTTGACCATATCCCGCTCGCGTGCTTGGCGCAACAAGGCGAAGGGATTCAAGTACCCGATGCATAGAACCCAACCACTCTCCGCGAAGCCCCACGTCTCCTTCAACAGCAGAACGAAACCGTGACTTCCATTACGCGTGCCACGAAGACTGATCAATTCGGCAGCTTCATGATAGAGCATGTGGATCTGCTCTTCGTCGTACTCGCAGTTCTCCTTAAGGCGATCTACGCTTAGTGTCGTGGACAGGAAAGCATCATCGCGAAGCCCCTTTTGCCCCATAGCCCACCAAGCACCCGGTAAATGGATCTCGAGGTGCGTTGGCTTGTCTATATCATTCGTCTTCAAGCAGAGTACCGAACGCTCCTGCCATAACACTGCATTCGCAACGGCATGATCAAGCAGTGTCGAAAACTCCGTGGCAATGACCACTAGCAGCGCATGTTCATTGCACAGAAACGGCAGTGCATTCCGGAGTTCATGGTCGTAGGCCAGAAGCTCGGTTACGGCCTCTCGACCAGTCTGCGTACCCTTCTTCAACTCAAAGAGAACGATATGACCTGACTCAACGTTCGCCGTTACAATGTCCGGGATCAACCGCTGGGTAGGATCGAGCGAGATGTTTCGCTCCTCTTGTACAATAGTCAGACCCGGGAGGGCTTCCAGCACCACAGTCGCACTCTCCAATAGGCGTTTCCGAAGGCGAGAGTCGATCGGGAACGTGCTAATGAAGCCCTCTGCATCATCTTGAGCACGAATCACCTCGCGACCCCGAATGTGCTCATCGAGCGTCCCATCCTCGATCATTGAGGCGATCCACTTTTGAAGATCTTTCTCTTTCATTCCACCATTGCGTTAGCCATTGGGGAACCGCTGTGTCATAAACTCGATAAGTTGTTCCAAGTACTCTTCCATGTCCTTCGTGTCATCAGCGGTGAGGGATGATGAGCGTCGTACACGGCGTTTCGCCTTCCAGACTGCAACCGGACCGATCCGCCAACTGAGCGAGACGAGTTCTGAGCGGATCGCCTTAAGATCCTCAATGGTCGCCTTGGGATTAAGATCCTCGAAGAAGTCTGCAAAAGCCTGTTGGTGCTCAGCGGTTACCGCCGGGTCGAGCGTTGGCACCTTGGCAATGAGCCCACGCGCGAGTTCCAGTCGTTTGAGCAGTCCTGTTCGGCCTTTTAAGCGATAGGCAACAAAGGGGGCGACATAGGATAGCTCCTCAACAGCACCGTGATAGCCCTTCTCTAGCTCGTCGAGTTCTGGCAGGGTCCACTCGACAGCCATTCGAACAAGCATGGGGCGAACTTGCGCACGGACCTTTTGCTCCTCCTCTGGAGTGAACGCCTCCCCCGCCTTGGCGCGAATGGAACTGATCATGTAGTCGACCTCTCGCTGCAGATCCATTCGCGCGATGAGGTACTCCAATTCCAACAGATAGAACAGCATCCGGCGCTTGGTCCGCTGCCGCTGGCCGCGATTGTTCCACCACGACGACAGTTGTGAGAACACCCACCCGATCGCGATGCCGCAAGCGGTGATGGTTAGTGTCTTCCAGTCGATCATCTCACGGAATCACTAACACTGGTAGTGTGAGGCGAGTAGGGCATGTCATTCCGGGCGCGGTGGTTCGGTGTCAAGTCCGTTCTCGAACCCTTTACTCCTCAAGTATTCGTTCAGCCAATCCCTGTCGAGCTTCAAGCGGACCTGCCTTCTCACTCCACCAACGATCCCAGTAAGATCTATGAAGGAGAATTGCTCGGCCTTTACCTGCGCCAGTCGAAGTGGATCATTCTCAACCGCGGCAACCATCCTCCCGATCTCGGTTGGGAGGTCGAACTCTAGTTCAAAATGAGGGACTGTGGTATTCTGGCTTGGTGCAAAGAACCACTGACCATCGTTCCGTTGACTGATCCTGCAACGCAGTGTATCGCGATCCGCGAACGCTTCCTGAGGGATCTCCGTGCTGGAGAGCAAATGGACAGGCCAGATCCCTTGGAGTGATCCGTAGTAGGATCCTCTGATCTGTTGGAGTTGTCCTATCACGTTCTGTTCAAGGTGCCTGAACCCTGCCTCGGTAAGCACCGGCACATCTCCGATCAGCGCAAGATCACGACTGAGCAATCCCCTGAATACCATCCGCACCCGATTGATTGAACCCTCAGGGAGCGGTTGGGTGGGGTCGAAATGGAAGTGCCCGGCCGCCAGGTCGAGCAAACCCTTGATCGACTTGCTCAATAGCGACTTCCGGTGGTACTGGATCAGGAAAACCTGATGGGCGATCGCATAGTGTTGGGTCCGGGTGGTGAATCCGGTGTTCGAGAAGATGGCCGATACGTAGTTGAACCGGCTCATCGCAGGTGCCCCAACAGCGTGGCTGACATAGTTCTCCGAAACATCCTTCAGCACGCCGACGGAGTTCCGGACGATTGGTAGCTCGACTTTGGTCGGAGGGAAATAGCACTTCGCCTCAACGAGCACACGTATCGGATACACGAATGCCGGGCCGTGGTCATATGCAGCAAGGGCATCTATCTGGTGTTCGGTGCCACGTCCAAGCAAGAGCAGGCCAGCACCTGAATTCCTTGTTCCCTCTTCTCCCGGCTTCACGGTTCTGTATCCCACGCGTTGCAGGAGATGAAGCACCACCTCCTCGAGTAGCGCACCTCTGATGTTCCCTAGCCAACGTGGTGGAGCAGGCATCAGGAACCGTTTGATGACACCAACCTCCCCTCGAACGCCCGCTTCAACACCGCCTGCCGCAACCGCGTGCTCTTCAACAGCTGCGCGTCGAGGGTTGCTTCGATCTCCTCAGTGGTTGTCAAGGCATCCGCGACAAGTCGAACGATCTCGCGTTGTTCTTCAATAGGCGGAAGCAGGACATGAAAAGAGACCACCTCAGGGAAGTAGACAGTGGTGTGCGTCGTGCCTTTCCCAAAGCGCCAGATCGCATCATGCTCTGCGACGAAGAGTAGTTTGAGCCAGTCAGGGTCAATGGCTTCTGTGCAAACCCAGTTCACGAAGTCCTGGCTGGTGCACATGGGCACTCCCATCTTCACCACATAGCCCACGGAAGCGGTTCGGCTCAAGCAAACGGTGCCAGCGGGTAGAAGCCGCGCAGCGGAATTGTCCAAGCCAAGTTGGTTCGTGTGATAGGTCGTCGTGTGGATCGTAGCGCCATGCCGATCTCTTGCATCACGCAGTTCAATCCAAGGTACATCCCCATCCCAGTATTCCGGATGCCGCTTGCTCGGTGTATGCCCCGACTCGAGCCGGGCAATATCGACGAGCGGCAACCACTTCCAGCCAGTAGGTCCCTGTCTTTCAGGAGCGCCGATCGCCAGTGCATAGTCGCCGTCGACAACATCCATCGAGCGTGACTTGTATCGCGATGGTCTCGGCGGCGTCTCGATGCGGGCAAGCATCTTGTCCACCGGCGTGACCTTGGCCTTCGCCCTCCATGCCTCAGTCATATCGCCACTGAACGCCGCCTTCAACACCGCCTGCTTGTACCGCTTCAACTTGGCCTTGGCCGCGTGCAGCCGCGCCACCGCGGCATCCAGCCGCCCCAGTTGCGTTTCGATCGCCGACACGATCCGCCGCTGTTCGGGAAGGGGGGCGAGAGGGATGAACTGAGCTTTGATATCAGAGTCGCGCACCGCCGGGTAACTCGTGCCTCGCTGCTGCTTACCAATCTCCTTCAGCACCGCATCCGACTGGATGAAGTAGTAGAGGTACTTGCCCATCCATTCGTTGCCACCGCGAAGTACACAGAAGCCCGTTGAGCACACCTCCCCATCCAGTTCTTCCGGAACAAGAGCGATGTTCTTCAGGTAGGTCCGCACCGTAGACACAACAACGTCATGCGCCTTCACCACCTGTCGCGCCCGTGAAGGAGCGTCTTTGCCGAGATAGGCCTTAGTGTCAACGATGCGCAACGCCTGATTGTCGATGCCCCCGATGTCGATGTACTTGAACTCCTCGCTGGGTCGCTGCGTTGGATCGGTCTTTTCGACCTTACCGCATACGGCATCAATGGTCGTCAACTCCCAACCCTTCGGTAACACCGCCGCATCAATGACCGGAACAACCGGTTCTACCTGTTTGCTCTTCATCACGGCTTCCATCGCTCTGCTCACATTCAAACCAATTGCTCAATGCTCGGCATCTCGTCGTAGGTCTGCCCGTCGAGTTCGCGGCCGGCCGCCTTCTTGTTGGTGCCGCCCCATTGCTTGAAGAAGAAGGCCACATCGTTGCGCTGGCATTGCTCCTTGATGTCCAGCACCCATTCGGGCTTCATGGGCCGGGGTTTGCGGCCGCTTTCGCCGCCCACGATAACCCAGTCAATGCCGCGCAGGTCCATGTTGGGCAATGGGCCTATGAGCGGTTCGCAGCTGAGGAATTTCACGCGCGCCTTGGTGGCCCGCAACAGGTCGATGCGCTTCATAACGCGGCTGTCCTCCACGCTCACACCCATCCAGATGTTGTGCGTCCACTCCAGCCAGCCCTCGCTATCGTAGTAGCGCAGCAGGTCGGCCCGCTTGGTGAGCACCTGGAACACATGCTGCGGGTTCTCCTTCATCACGCGGAACACCTTGCGGATGAAGTCCACCGGCACGTCCTTGTGGAACATGTCGCTCATGCTGTTCACGAACACCACCTTGGGCTTCTTCCAGGTGTAGGGCAGTTCTAGTTCCTTCTCGTGGATGCGCAGCTTGAAGTTGTCCTTGTACTTCTCCACGCCCATGGCCTGTAGGCGGCGGCTCATCACTTCGGCGTAGCAGAACTTGCAGCCCGCGCTCAGCTTGTTGCAACCCGTGGTGGGGTTCCAGGTCATCTCGGTCCATTCGATGCTGCTCTGTGCCATGGCTATTTGAGTTTGATGGACACTCGACGGTCCTTGCTTGGGATGTAGAAGTCGTTGACAGGAAGTCCGTCAAGAGGCTCAACCTGAAGTATACCCTTGTCTTTCCACTGTTTCAACAACTCTCGCGTGTGCTTGGGGAGAAACCCGCTCAAAAGGCCGAACGACTTCAGGTCTTGGTTTGTCATACCCCCTCGATTCCTGAGTTCCGCCTCCAAGACCTCCGGGTAATCCGTGGTGAACTGGAAGCTGTCGAACAGGCCAGGTGCACTGGACTTCAACTTGAACCCTCTCCCTTGTTGTTCATCCATCTTCCACTTGGCCTCGATCATCTTCTCCAAGCCAAGGATATTGCTGGTGAAGAAGTAGAGACAGAAGAATCGGTTGGTACCCCGCTCCAGCGTGAACTTGTCTGCAAACTTGATCCCTGCTAGCTGTCGGAACTGCTTGAGCAACGATTCAGCGAAGACCAACGATGTAGAGCTATCAGGTGAAGCCGACCCGAATAAGGCTTGCAGTAACTTTCGTAACGGCCTACCACCGGGGAAGTCTTCATCATTCAGCGACTTGTCCGCAAAACGGTGCATGTCAGCCGTCGGCATGAACAACAACACCTCTGTTCGGCCGTTCTGCATCAATTGAGTCAGGTCTTCAGGCTTGATGTCTTTATATCCCCATGGGTCGATAAAGACAATGGCGCGACCGTTTGACTTCAGGCCGCTCACGTGTGCCTTCGCGTGCTCAAGGATCTCAGTGTAGTTCTGCGATGTGAAATGCGCGGTGACACTGTTTGGTCTGAAGAGCTTGTCAACTGCTTCCTTCACCCGATCGATCTTCTTCCTTCCTGGTTCAACCTTAGACATGCCGGGGTCATTCAAGAAGACCTCTATCGGCAAACACTGTTTCTTATTGGTGAAGTAATGGTCCTTGATCTTCTCCATTATTACCACTGGGCTCCCTTTTCCGCCATCCGCGTACACACCTTCTCCAGCACAGAGGTCGAAGAACTTCAGGTGGTTGATATGCTTTGCCCTTTGAAGGATATTCAGATAGGTCGCGAGGTACGTCCCGAACAATTCCACCTTGGCCTGTGAATGAGCCTCAAGGGTCGTGCTGGTGCTGTCGCCCTTCTTCGCCATCACGCCGCCAGCGCTTCGTTCAACTCATCAATGATCCCGTCCATGCCTTCCCCGAATAGCTGATGCATGCGCGCCAGTCCGCCCTGCTGGCCCATGGTGCCCAGCTCCAGGTCGTCGCGGTCCAGGTGTACGCTCTCGGCGATGAAGTCGCGCAGCAGCCGCAGCCATTCCATCTGCGCCTCGGTGAACTTGATGTGGCCCGCCTGCTTGCGGAACACCCACTCCTGGAAGTTCTTCTTCACCGTTTCGGCATAGGGCCGCAATTCGCTGTCCATGCCCAACTCGAAACGCAGCAGGCTCACGAGGTCGGTGAGCAGGCGTTGCACACTGCCGTTCAGTTTCAGTTCCAGTGAGCGTTCGTAGGCGGCCCACACGCGCTCGTGCGTGAGGTTGAAGGGCGGCTGTTGCAAGGCTTCCGCCACCTCTTGCACCATCTGGAAGGTCACGTCCTTCCGCCGGTAGGGCTGGCTATAGTAGATGCGCAGGGCGGTGAGCTCGTCGCGCTTCGCGGCCAGGAATTGCCGGAAGGTCTTTACCACCGCATCGGCCTTCTCCTTCGCCTGCGCGCTGGCACCGGCGTAGGTCACCTCGTCCAGGTTCACCACGTCGATGGTCTGCTCGTACTTCTTGCGCACGTTGTCCACGTATTCGCGGAAGGCGCCATCGTCGAACACGGCCGTGGCCGCTTTCGGCAGGTCAACGGTGGGTGCTGCCGCCGCGACATCCGGATCATAGGCGTTCAGCAGTTCGCTCACCACCTTCTGGATGCTGCGGCCACCGGCGCGCGTGGCGAACTCCTCCTTCTCCTTCGGGCTGATCTGCTTCTCCATCCGCGTGAGGCGGTTGGCGAGGCTGGTGAGCGTATCGGCATCGCGCTGGCCCATCACCACTTGCATCATCAGGTCCTTCAGTGCCACGCCGGGCTTGCGCTCAAGCGGACGGCTGTCGGTCTTGCAGCTCTTGGTAACGCCCACGGCATCCACCAGCACGAAGTGCGTTTTGTTGGTGGTGGCGCTGGGGCTCACCTTCTTCAGGCTGTCGGCATCGAGGGTGCGGGTGCCGCGGCCCTTCATCTGTTCGAAGTAGTTGCGGCTCTTCACGTCGCGCATGAAGAGCAGGCACTCCAGCGGCTTCACGTCGGTGCCGGTGGCGATCATGTCCACGGTAACGGCGATGCGCGGATTGTAATCGTTGCGGAAGCGCGCCAGCAGGCCCTTGGGATCCTCCTCGGTGCTGTAGGTGATCTTCTTGCAGAAGTCGTTGCCCTCGCCGTACTCCTCGCGCACGATCTGGATGATGTCGTCCGCGTGGCTGTCGGTCTTGGCGAAGATGAGCGTCTTGGGCACTTCCGCGCGGTGCGGGAAGATCTCCGTTTCAACCGCGCGCTTGAAGGCTTTGATGATGGTTCGGATCTGGCTCGGGTTCACCACGTCGCGGTCCAGTTGCGTGCCGGTGTAGGTGATGTCCTCATCGGCCTGTTCCCAGCGGCGCTTGCGCGTAAGGCGGTCGCGCTTGTCCACCTGCTGTTGGGCCTTGATCTCCGCGCCTTTCTGCGTGATGCGCGTTTCGATCAGGTACTCGTCGTAGCCCACGTTCACGCCATCGGCCACGGCCTGCTCGTGCGTGTACTCGCTCACCACGTTCTCGTTGAAGAAGGCGTAGGTGCGGCTGTCCGGCGTGGCGGTGAGGCCTACGAGGTAGGCATCGAAGTACTCCAGCACCTGCCGCCACAGGTTGTAGATGCTGCGGTGGCACTCGTCGATGATGATGAGGTCGAAGAACTCCGGCGGATACTGGGCATTGTACCGGAGCGGTGGCGGGGCCTTCTTACCCAGCACGCGCTCCACGTCTGCCCCGGTCTGTTCCTCCGCGCTCGCATCCAGCGGCTCGCCTTGCAGGATGGAGTACATGCGCTGGATGGTGCTGATGCACACCTGCGCGCCGGCATCGATGAAGCTGCTGCTGAGACGCTGCACGGTGTACAGCTCGGTGAACTTGCGGCGGTCGTCGTTGGGCGTGTAGCTCTGGAACTCCTGCTCGGCCTGCTCGCCCAGGTTCTTGGTATCCACCAGGAAGAGGATACGCCGCATGCGCACGGGCGGCTTCAGCAGGCGGTAGATGCTGGTGATGGCGGTGAAGGTCTTACCGCTACCGGTGGCCATCTGCACCAACGCGCGGGGCTTGTTCAGGGAAAAGCTCTTCTCGAGGTTGGTGATGGCGTTGACCTGGCAATCGCGCAGGTGCTCGGGGTTCAGCAGTTCGAATTGGGTGAGACGCGAACGCAGCGGTTCGGTCTTCAGCAGCTCTTGCAGCGTCTCCGGCTTGTGGAAAGTGAAGACTTCACGGGCGCGCGGCTTGGGGTCGCGCTGGTCCCAATGCATGGTCTTCTCGCCGGTGCTTACATAGCAGAAGGCGAGTGCGCTTTGACCCATAGTCCAGCGGAGTTTGGCCTTGGCGTAGCCTTCGGTTTGGTCCTCGTGTACGGTGATGCGCTCGCCTTCGTGTGCGGGCTTCGCTTCCACCACACCAACCGGAACGCGGTCTACGAAGAGGATGTAATCGGCGGGGCCGGTATCGGTGTCGTACTCGCGGACCGCAACGCCCAACGACACGGAAGGATTGTACGCCTTCTTGTCCTGTACCGCCCAGCCGCTGGCGACCAGCATCTGGTCGATGTGTTCGCGGGCTTGTTGTTCAGGTGTTAAAGGCGGGGTCATCTGTGCGAGAGGGCGCCCAATATACCCCCCACTTTTCCCCTACCCGTGTAAACTACGGTGTGTACCCGTGTAAACTACGGTGTGGGAAGTCCGCGTATTCGCCCGTCCTTCGTAGCGGTGCACACGGGGCGCTTTCTGGACATCGTTCTCTTCCACGATGCGCAGCAAGTGTGCAGCCGTCCGCGGTGTTGCGGACGGGGTCCCGCTATACGAGGGGACCGCACACAGCAACCATCACCGCCCGCGCCACGCACCGGTCCTGGTCCACCAGGGTCGGGTGCCGGCGCCCTGGACCAGCACCATGGCCGAAGACCGCCCCATCACCACCGTCATCGTGGAGGAGGAAGCGCTGGTGCTCGGCTTGCTGGAGCGCGTGGTGGTGCAGCGGGGGCGTTTCCGGGTGGTGCTGGCCACGGGGCACGGCGATGCCTTCGCGCAGGCGGCGGCGGCGCTGCCGGCGCCGGAGGTGGCGGTGGTGGGCACCGCGGCAGGGGCGGGTGCGGCGGACGGTGCGGCCACCATCGCCTGGATGAAGGCGCATTGGCCGCGGACCCGCGTGCTGGCCATCGTGGGCGAGCGCACCGCGGCGTGCGTGCTGCGCCTGGTGCGCGCCGGGGCCTGTGGCCTCGTATGCAGCCGCACCGCCAGCCCCGTGCTCCTGGAGCAGGCCTTGGACGAGGTGCATGCCCACGGCCTGTACCAACCGCCGGACCTGCTGCCCATCCTGGCCGCGGGCGAGGCCCTGGCATCCGAACACGAAACGCTCATCGCCAGCCTCAGCCGCATGGAGCGCAAGGTGCTGGATGCCGTTTGCGCCCCGGACCACCCCCAATGGAAGGTGGTGGCCGAACGCCTCTACGTGAGCCTGGCCACCATCAGCACCCACAGCGCGGCCTTGTTCAGGAAGCTGGGCGTGACCAACAAGACGGCCCTGGTGCAGAAGGGCCGGGCCCTGGGTTTCGGCAAGGGGACGTGGTAGTGCGGGTGGCCGCACGCGGGGCGGCGCTGCACGGCGCGCGGGCAAGGCGGGGCGGTGGTCAACGGAGGACGGTGCGTGGTGCACGGTCGGCCCGGTAGGGTCAGGGGCAGGCGAAGCGCAGCGCGGAGCTGGGAAGTCCGGGACACGGGTGGAGAAGGCCTCGGCTGGGGCGGATGGAAACCTGGCCCGGATGTAGCGGATCCTGACCAAGGTCTGGCGGATCGTAGCTAAGGTCTGGCGAACCCTAACTAAGGTCTGGCAAATCCTAGCCAGGGTCTAGCAAATCCTAGTTAAGGTCTGGCAAATCCTAGCTAGGGTCTAGCAAATCCTAGTTAAGGTCTAGCGAATCCTAACCAGGGTCTGGCAAATCCTAGCTAGGGTCTGACAAATCCTAGCTAAGGTCTGGCAAATCCTAACCAGGGTCTGGCAAATCCTAACTAAGGTCTAGCGAATCCTAGCTAGGGTCTGGCAAATCCTAGCTAGGGTCTGGCAAATCCTAGCTAGGGTCTGGCGAATCCTAGCTAGGGTCTCGCAAATCCTAGCTAAGGTCTGGCGAATCCTAGCTAGGGTCTGGCAAATCCTAGCTAGGGTCTGGCAAATCCTAGCTAAGGTCTGGCGAATCCTAACCAGGGTCTGGCAAATCCTAGTTAAGGTCTGGCGAATCCTAGTTAAGGTCTGGCAAATCCTAACTAAGGTCTGGCAAATCCTAACCAGGGTCTGGCAAATCCTAGCTAGGGTCTAGCGGATCCTAGCTAAGGTCTGGCAGATCTTAACCAGGGTCTGGCGGACCTAACTACGGTCCGTGCGGGCTTGGCCACGTTCTGGTGCACCTCCATCAAGGTCCGTGGGGGCGTCGTCCGCAACGGGCAGCTTCGCCCTGCTCCCTGCACCGGGTGATACCGGCGCGGGATGCGGTGGGCGGTGCGCGCAGTGCCGTGGATCGGCCCGGAACGCAGCCTGGCGACAGGTCGTATGCCCACGATCTTTTCCCTTGTACAGCGCGGGCTGCAGGGTGCTTTCTCCGGCTTTACCCGGATACGGATCCATGGTCGTGCATGAGCAACGCCAGCGCAGGACCATCGGTACAACAGGGCGCCGGGATGTTCCGGCACTAAAAACAGAAAGGATGGAAAAGTTCACCGTAAAGTTGGGTACCGCCGAGCTGAGCTCCACGGGCCTCGTAGAGAAGGGTCGCACCGTTCACAACAGCATCCTGGGGAACGTCGGGTACCCCACGTTGCAACCCATGCTGCCCGTGCTGGCCTCGGCGTGCGACGCGCTGGACGAGGCCAACCAGGCCATGTTGTTCACCGGCGGCAAGGTGGCCAGCACCAACAAGCAGGCGGCCGAGGCCGACCTGCGCAGCGTGCTGAAGGATTTCGCCGGGTACGTGCAAGGCATCAGCGAGGGCGACAAGAAGCTGATCCAGAGCGCGGCCTTCGATGTGGTGAAGGAGCGCGCGCCCATGCCAGCGCCCCAGGCGCCGGCCGAACTGCGCGTGACCCGCAGCGCCACCGCCGGGATGTTGAAGACCCGGTGGAAGAAGGTGCGCGGTGCCGTGCTGTACTACCTGGAGATGAAGGTGACCAAGGATGGTGAGTTCACCCGCATCGCCACCACCACCCGCACCACGCACCAGCTCAACGACCTGGAGACCGGCGTGGAGTACTACTTCCGCGTGCAGGCCATCGCCTCCAGCGGCATCAGCCCCATGAGCGAAGTGGCCGCCCAGAAGGCCGCTTGAGCCTACCGCTTCCATGCTCCGCCCCGGGTCCGCCAGGACGCCGGGGACGGGGCGTTGGCACCAGCACCCTGCGCCCATGCACACCCACCACGCCTACCCACACGACCACCTCGCCCGGTTCCGCCGCAGCACGGACACCACCGGCGAACCCTTCCACCCCACGCCCTTCGTGCCCCTGCTGCGCGCCCAGTGCCCCGCGCACCCCGCCCTGGCCTTCGCCCGCTGCACCGCCGCCTGGCATACGGACGCCCTGTACATCCCTTTCATCGCCTCCCCCCACCGCGCAGCCCGCTGGCAGTTCGCCGGCGCCGTGCTGCTGCACCACACGCCGCTGGGCACCTTGGTGGTGGACGCGCTGCACGGCCCCGAAGGGCCCGGCGGTTCCGCCATCGGCGGCAGCGAGCTGCTGGGCCGCGTGATGGCCCCCCACGCCAGCGACCGTTAGCGCGCCGCCGCCCCCCCGAACAACCGCGCGCCCCGCACCGTAAACCGCACCGCCATGACGCTGCACCCCCTTACCCCCGCCGCCGTACACGGTATGCCGTGGCTGCCGGACCTGGAGTGGGGCCGCGCCATGTGGCACGCCCACACCCCCTACGCCCACGCCCTGCACGTGGAGGACTTCGAAGAGCCCATGGGCGCCGCCGGCCTGGTGCTGCACGGCGATACCGCCCTGCTGGACCTCCTGTACGTACACCCCGATGAGCGCCGCCGCGGCCTGGGCACCGCCCTGCTGCGCGCCCTGCTGGCCCAGGTGGACGCCCTGGGCTGCCCCGTGGTGGCCAACGCACCGCCCGCCGCCGTGCCCTGGCTGCAACGCCACGGTTTCGTGCCCCAGCAGGAGCTGCTGCGCTGCACCGGCGGCCGCTTCTACCAAGCCACGCGCGACGAGGTGCTGCTGGCCGAACCCACCCACTTCATGGCCATGGCCCACCTGGACCGCCGCGCCACCGGCGAGGACCGCCGCACCTGGCTGCAGGAGCACACCTACATCGCCAGTGCCTACGTGGACGGCGGCCGCGTGCGCGGCTTCGCCATCCCCCTGCTGCGCGATGCCCTCATCGTGGCCGATGCGCCCGATGTGGGCCTGGAGCTGCAACGCTGGGTGTTCCCCACGCAGGAGCACCTGATCGTGCCGGCCGAGAACACCGCCGCGCTGCAACACCTGCACGAGCGCCAGTACACCACCACCGTGGAAGCCGTGCGCATGGTGCGCGGCACGCCCCCCACCTTCAAGAGCGACATGGTCTTCGCACACCCCTAGCGCAGCACCTGCGCTGCAACGCAAAGGACCCCGGCGAGGTGCCGGGGTCCTTTGCGTTGGGGCCTAGGCGCATGAAAGGCTAGCGGTCCACCTTCACGGCTTTCTTCACCACCGGTCGGCCATCCACCAGCAGCGTCACGTAGTACATGCCAGCAGCCAAGTCCGTGGTGTTCCACTCGTACTGGTAGCTGCCTTGCTCCAAGCTGGCCTCGTGCAGCACGCGCAGTTCTTTGCCATCGGCGCTGTTGGCCATCAGCTGTGCACGGCCACCGCGCTCCAACGTGTAGTACACCGTAGTGCTCTCGTTGAAGGGGTTGGGCTGGATGTGCAGTTTCTCCGCGCCACCGCGCAGCTCGCTAGCGGGCGTGCTGTTGGTGCCTGCGGGTTGCGGAATGGCGCGGTCGGGGTTGGCGATCGTACAACATGCATTCAATCGCTCTTCTAGCAGGGACAACCGTTCTTCAAGTTGCTCAGACCTGCTTTGCTCATGTTGATAGGCCGCCACCAGATAGGGGATCAGGACACCATAGTTCACCGCTTTGAATTCAACCGCCTCATGAATGACCTGTCCATCCTCATTCTGAACCGCGGGCTCTACTGCAGCGCGCACAGCACCGGGCAACACTTCTTCCAGTTCTTGTGCCAACAGACCAACCTGCTGCCCCTCTGGCAATGCCATTTGAGGATACGATTCCGTATTGTACCGGTAGCTATGCACGCGCAAGGCGTTCAGCAATTCTGCCGATACCTGTGGCTCCAATTCGGCGATGTCGCTTTTCAAATTCTCATCCGACGGTTGCCAGGTACCATATGGACTGTAAACAGAACCTGTGAAATACCCCGCCCAATTCGTAGCACCGGATCCTGTGGCCGATGCGTGTACGCCATAGTTCATGGCGCCAGAA